>CAKSIJ010000036.1 GCA_934462715.1 uncultured Clostridia bacterium | reverse complement strand
GTTGTATATATGTGGAGCTTGTTTATGGTTTTGGGTTTTGCGGTTGCGGCTTATCCGGACATAAACGATAGAAAGCAGTGTATTAAAAAATAATTACGGTTTAGGATATGCAGCAATATTTTTTGCAGTATGTTAGGAGGATATTATGATAACAGGTAACATTAAAAGTATTGAAACTTACAAAGGTTTGAGTGCCAATATTGATATGGCGATTGATTTTATTTTAAATATCGGCGAAAAGACCGATGGCGATTATGAAATTGACGGGAAAAATGTATATGCAATGATTAATACCATTCAGCCTAAGAGTCTCGACGATATGGTGTACGAAGCTCACGAAAAATACATTGATTTGCATTATATGTTAGAGGGAACAGAAGTGCTCGGATATGAAAAAACCGAGCTTTGCACTCCCATAACCGAATATAACAAAGAGGAGGATTACAGGCTTTACAATGCCGACGGTAATCTTATAAAGTTAGAGAAAGGTGACTTTTATATCGTTCATTCTTTTGATGCTCACGCACCGGAATGTAATGTAGACGGCAAAAGAATGAGAAAAGTCATAATTAAAATTAAGGTTTGATTTGGGGGATTGGTTATGAAAACAGTTACATACAGCGATTTATTAAACGGTTTTAAAAATGCCGGGATTTGCGAGGGGGATACAGTGCTTATTCACTCCGCAATGACACCTATCGGCAATGTTGTAGGCGGGGCGAGAAGCGTTGCGAACGCTCTTATTGAAACAGTAGGGAAAAACGGCACTGTTGTTGCGCCTGCTTTTTGCTTTGCGAAGGAGGCGGAGAGTGAACCGATTATTGACGTATTAAACGATAAGTCCGAAATGGGAGCGATAAGCGAGGCAATAAGGACAACTCCGGGCGCAAAAAGGAGCACAGCATACCGGCACAGTTTTTCCGCAATAGGTAAGCGTGCCGAGGAGATAGTAAATGTTGACCCGTATTACAGCGTTTTTGACATTGACAGCAGCTTTGGAAAGCTGCTGGGACTTAATGCAAAAGTTATACTTCTTGGAGTTACCTGGGTTAACTCCACGACACATCACTTTGCGGAATATCTGCTCAATGTTAAGGACAGGCACACTGTCGAAAAAAAGGTCAGAATAAAAAATTTCGATGGCTCGCTTACCGAGGCTATTCTCACGGATTATCAGCCGAAACCTAATAAATCAGGTGAGTATTACTCATTCCCGCACGATTTTAACAGGGCAGGTCTTATGCTCGAAAAAACGGGCAAAGTTAAAATTTCACCGGTGGGAAATGCTTTGGCGAGAGTTCACTATATGCGAGACCTTGTTCATCTGTTTTTGGATAATTACGGAGTTACATATAATATGTTTGCTGTTGACAATGTAACAAATGAACCTGTGGTTCTGCCGGATGGTGTAACCTTAAAAAAAGAATACTACGACGGTTGCGGCAGACTTGATGTTGCAGAATGGTCGTGCGTAAAGAAAGAAGATATTTTCACTAAAATATGCTGAAAAAGCAGAGTGTGTTATTTA
>CAKSIJ010000035.1 GCA_934462715.1 uncultured Clostridia bacterium | reverse complement strand
GATATGAAGAAAATACAAATTACGCAAGACTTGTTTGTGAAGATGATTAAATATTTTTACGGCGATGAATTTGAAGTTGGTGACGATGAGTTGTTTGAGCTTTACCGGGATATTAAAAAGGGCATTGACCAAAAGCTTGATGCTATTTCAAGACGGAGTTATTACACCGAATATAAAACAGCGGATACTGACGAGGCAAAGGAGCAAGCAAGGCAGAAATATCTTGATGCAGTGGGTATGCATAAGGATTTCAGATATTGACTTTACCCTAACTGCACAAACGGGAATGTGGCACATTCCCGTAAAACGATTAAGAATGAGAGGATTGAATTATGAAAGACAGATTTATTGAAAACGGAATTGAGTATGTTCGATGCGGCGATTATTATTTGCCTGATTTTGAAGTGCCACAATGTGAATACGAAATCGGACAATTCGGCAGATTAAGAAAACATTATCTGAAAACAAACAAACCGTGCCGATACAGCACGCTTTTAATGACCGGAAAACTGTTTGAACATCTGCACGAGGTTGATGAACAGGCACAAGCAATTTTAGAACAATTTATAAAGGCGGCAGAGCAAACTGCTCCCGACAAAGCAACGCAACAAATGGAATGGGTTGGGCATATGAACAATGCCAAAGCCTCTGCGATAGAGGTTATAAATCACGAACTGATTTATGTATAAAGTAGGAACTTTGTTCTAACAAGCATAGCATTTGGATGCCCAAATTCTCCGTTTTAGCGGCGTTGCCCCTAATACCCCAATGCAGAAAGGAGAATTTTTATGCGAGCGAGAAACAACAGAATTATGCTTCGGCTCAGTGATAAGGAATATGAGAGTTTAATAAAATCATCTGAAAAAGTGGGTGTTCCGAGAGAGGTATATTTAAGGATGCTGATTATGGGAACAACTCCGAAAGAAAAACCGACGGCAGATTTTTATAATATGACACGGGAACTTAATGCAATCGGAAACAGCCTAAATCAGATTGCAAAGGTCGCAAATTCAAAAGGCTTTATCAATGTTAAAGCTTATGAAGAAAATGTTCGGAAGTTAAACGGCTTTATTATAGAAATCAGCAAGGCTGTTTTCACATCTGAAAGGAGGGATGACAAATGGCTACTACAAGAATTTGGTCTATAAAAGGTCGGCTTGACAGCGTGATAAATTATGTTACAAATCCGGAAAAGACAGACGGCAGCAGATATACCGATACGGAGCTTCAAGCTTTGACGGATGTAATAGATTATGCTGAAGACGGAGCAAAGACGCATAATAAGGTTTATGTTTCGGGGATAAATTTATCCCCGAACATTGCCCGTGACCAAATGGTTATGACAAAACTGCAATTCGGAAAAACAGATAAAATTTTAGCCTATCACGGCTATCAGAGTTTCCTGCCGGGTGAGGTTACACCCGATATGGCACATGAAATCGGCATTAAACTTGCGGAGCGTCTGTGGGGCGATAGATTCCAAGTGATTGTTACAACGCATCTTGACCACGAACATATTCACAATCATTTTTGCCTGAACTCCGTTTCTTTTGTGGATGGAAAGAAATTCAGAGGCGGAAGCAAGGCATATTGGATTATGCGAGCGAAGTCGGACAAAATTTGTGCAGAATATGGCTTGTCTGTAATCAAGAATCCCGGCAAGGGTAAAAACTATGCAGAATGGAAAGCCGAACAGGAAAGCAGACCGACTGTAAGAGGACAGATAAGAGACGAACTCGATGAAATTATCAAGTGTTCATATACATATGAGCAGTTTTGGAGAATATTAAAACAGCGTGGATATGAGGTTAAGCGTGATGTTAAGT
>CAKSIJ010000034.1 GCA_934462715.1 uncultured Clostridia bacterium | reverse complement strand
TGCGATAAATTTGGTAAAGTACCTGCAAAAAATCACAAAAAAACATATTTCCGACTTGTGACGCATAGTATGTACAAGGTAACGAACTGTCGGGCAGCGGCAGTCTGAACAAACAGGGAGGAATAAAGAATGGCAGAGTATAATGTGTACAGCGACATTGCGGAAAGGACCGGCGGTGACGTTTATCTCGGCGTTGTAGGACCGGTGCGCACGGGAAAATCAACTTTTATAAAGCGATTTATGGATTTAATGGTGATTCCGAATATTGAGAACAAGCACATGAGGGAGCGGGCAATGGATGAGTTGCCGCAGAGTGCGGGCGGGCGCATGATTATGACAACCGAGCCGAAGTTCATACCGAACGAGGCGGTCGAGATAAGTATGGGCGACAGCACCTCACTGAAGATACGGCTTATAGACTGTGTCGGATATATTGTGGACAGCGCGCTCGGATATATCGAAAACGATAATCCGCGAATGGTTATGACGCCGTGGTCGGAAACGCCTATGCCGTTTGCAGATGCGGCGGAAATCGGAACAAAAAAAGTAATTTGCGAACATTCAACGGTGGGGATTGTGGTGACCTCGGACGGCAGCATAACAGAGATTGACCGCGAGGACTACGAGCCGGCAGAGGAGCGGGTGATAAACGAGCTGAAGGAGATAAACAAGCCGTTTATTGTTGTGCTTAATACGTTGAATCCGTACTCAGAGCAAACCGAGGAGTGCAGACGGAGTATGGAGGAAAAGTACGGTGTGCGGGTTGTTGCGGTAAACTGTATGGAGCTTAACTATGACGACGTGAATAAAATAATTGAGCAGCTGCTTTATGAGTTCCCGCTGAGGGAGATAGGAATTTCGGTTCCGGAGTGGATTGACGCGCTCGACAGTGAGCACAGGCTGAAAGCAGGACTAAGAAAATTCGTATGCGATGCGGCAAAGGGAGCGCAAAAACTTGCGGACGTGCAGAAATTCGCGGACGCACTTTGCGAGTGCGAGTATGTTGACAGCGTAAGAACGGCGTGTGTAGATATGGGCAAGGGTACAGTTTCAATGCAGGTAATCACGCCGAGGGAGCTTTTCTACAATGTAGTGGAGGAAACAACAGGGTTTGCGATAGACGGTGAGGAGTCGCTGATGCGTTTGCTCGGCGACATGGCAGAGGTAAAGCGTAAGTACGATAAGGTCGCGGGAGCGCTTGAGGAGGTAAGCCGAAAGGGTTACGGTATAGTATCGCCGTCGATTGACGAGCTTACGCTGGAAGAGCCGGAAATTGTAAAACAAGGCAGCCGTTTCGGCGTCCGCCTGAAGGCGTCCGCTCCGTCGATACATATGATATACAGCAAACAGAGGTTCTTAAAAGCCGCATAAAATGGGGATTTTACAAAAAGCACAGCCATGTGGACTGTGCTTTTTGTATTACTTCTTATCATTACCATCGTTTGATGTCTTTTCTTTTTGTGAAAAGGTTTCATTTAAAGCCCTTAATGGTGGCGCTGATGGTGGCGGTGGCGGTGTCGGAACAGAGTTTTGTTCTTTTTTGTTTTCTTCACTCATTATTTTTCACCTCCCCTATATACATAGTTGTATTTTCTATTTGAACTTTTGTTGGTTCTTTGGATATACCCAGAAACTGCAATAAAACACAAGAACTAAGTATAAAAATCACAAAAATGCCCATTACATATGTCCATTTGTTAAAATTTTTTATTTTCTCTTCGTTTTTAAGTAAATTATTAGTTGTTGCATCTCTATAATATTCATACATAACTTCTTGTTTTCTTTTTTCAATGTAATTTTTCTTCTTTATACGATTTTGTGAAAAATAACTACGATATTCCTCATAATATAAATCAGTATCTTTTATTAATTTATCAATATCTTTGGGTGATGGAATATATTCATACCGATAGCCCCATACGGATTTTATTGCAAAAATAATTGATATTGCAAATGCAATAACAGCAATGACAAACAATATATAAAAAATTACTGATAAATAGTTTTGAGTTATTATATTTTTAATATTATCTATGCAATAAACTAATGGGATGCTGATTAATGAATAAAGCGTCAATATTATTCCTACTTTATTGTTATAATTTTCCTTCCTTTCTAATTCTCTATAATATTGTTCCTTAAAATCATCATATAAATATTTTTTCATGACACCATCTTGCTTTCATAAATAATTCCTCTTGCTACCTTAACAAGAGTTTAATCTTAATAATTCGCTTTGCTACCAACATCATAAAGTTTTCATTCCACAAAATCCTCATAAGCATCTTGTAATTGCTGAATCTCGCCTTTAAGCAAAGCATTTATAGTTTTTATGTCGAATCTTCTATAATCCCATCCTGCTGTGCAAAAAGGCATACTATGAGGTTCAAATTTTGGCAAAACACCCGTTTCGTCAATCTGCTTAATATAATCCAAAAGTTTGCCCGGGCAGGTATCTTCAATAATACCCCAGCCTGCTCCGTCTGCGATATATGGATAATGTGTTCCTGTTC
>CAKSIJ010000033.1 GCA_934462715.1 uncultured Clostridia bacterium | reverse complement strand
TGGATATGTCCACCAATTATGTAACGAACGGAATTTGGCTCGGCAAATGGCTTTCGGAGCAAAAGAAAAAATACAAAGCCGGCAAATTATCTGCCGAATATGTAAGACAGCTTGAAACCCTTAATATAGACTGGGAGTCAAGCATCCAAAAAAAGTATGATGAGATATGGGACGGGTATTTCCGCAAGGTGAAAGCCTATTTTGATATGCACGGCGAAATATCGGGCATTGGCAGCAGCGCGTCGGAAAATGATAAAAAACTAAATATATGGCTGCAAAAGCAACGCCGATACTATAAGGACGGAAAGCTGTCAGGTGAAAAAACCGAGCTGCTTAAATCGGTCGGTATCGTATGGGATACCTATGCTGACGCATGGGAAACAGGCTTTTTGCGTGCAAAAAGCTATTACAAGACGCACGGAAACCTTAATATACCGCTGTCCTATGCGGACGAAAACGGTTATGCACTCGGCGCATGGATTGCAAATCAAAGGAATAATTACAAATACCCGTCCGGAAAAAAGAAAATAACCGAAACACAGAAAAAGCGCCTTGATGGTATCGGAATGGTCTGGAATCCCATGGAGGAACAGTGGGAAAGACTGTATAAGTCAGCGGAAATTTATTTTAACGGACACGGTAATCTTGATGTTCCTGCCGGATATAAAACCGCCGACGGCTATTCTCTTAAAGAATGGCTGCGCACGCAGAGAAACAACCGAGCAAAGGGGACGCTTTCAAAGGAGAGAACGGAGCGCCTTGACAAAATCGGTATGGATTGGTTATCTCCGGCGGCGAGGAGTTGGGAAACATATTTTTCCGCTTGCGAAAAGTATTATATGACTTACGGAAACATTGAAATCGGTGCGGCTTATGCAGACGAAAACGGACTGCACATAGGTCGGTGGCTGAAAAATCAGCGCAAAAATAAGGCACGGTTAAAATCGGACGGCGAAAACGGCAATCAGATAAAACGGCTTGAGAGTATAGGAATGACTTGGGAAAACACGGACGCAGCCGATGTGTTTAATGTGTCTGACGGCAAACTAATACAGAATGACGAATTAAGGGGTCGTGCTGTATAAATTAAAAGCCTGTTATTTTTCGTTAACCAATACGTTTAGGCTAAAGAAAATCTATGGAGGAAAACATGAAATTCAAACCCTTTGAAAAAAAAGTGTGGCTTGCCACACCGACTATGCACGGTGAAGAACTTAAATATATGACAGAGGCGTATGAAACCAACTGGATGAGTACTGTCGGCATAAATATAAATGAGGTTGAGCGTATTGCTGCCGAAAAAGCAGGAATGAGGTACGCAGTGGGACTTTCTTCCTGCACGGCGGCGCTTCATCTTTGCATAAAGTCCGCAGGCGAAAAATTGTACGGAAAACCGGAAATCAGTCACGGCGCACTCGAAAGCAAACGGGTATTCTGCTCGGATATGACATTTGACGCGACGCTTAATCCTGTGGTTTATGAGGGTGGCATACCAATTTTTATTGATACAGAAGCAGAAAGCTGGAACATGGATTCTGTGGCTCTGGAAAAAGCATTCGAGATGTATCCGGATGTAAAGCTTGTTGTTTATGCCGAGCTTTACGGCTTTCCGGGCAGAGTTGATAAAATTAGGAAAATCTGCGAAAAACATGGCGCACTGCTCGTTGAAGACGCTGCGGAAGCTATGGGCGCAACGCTTAACGGTAAGCAGTGTGGCTCGTTTGGGGATTACTCCGCTGTTAGCTATAACGGAAACAAGATTATAACAGGCTCTGCCGGCGGCTGCTTGCTTACCAATGATATTGAGGTGGCGAATAAAGTGCGCAAGTGGTCAACCCAAGCGCGTGAAAATGCTCCGTGGTATCAGCATGAGGAAGTCGGCTACAACTACCGCATGAGCAATGTGGTGGCAGGCGTTATTCGAGGGCAGTATTCATATTTAGAAGAACATATTGTGCAGAAAAAAGCGGTTTATGAGCGTTATTGTGAGGGTTTCAAAGATTTACCAGTACGGATGAATCCGATAACAGAGGGCAGTGAGCCGAACTATTGGCTTTCGGCTATGATTATTGACAAGGAATATATGTGCAAGCAGGTTCGGGATGATTCAAAGGCGCTTTACATAAAGGAAAAGGGCAAAACCTGTCCGACCGAAATTCTTGAAACGCTTGCGCGCTGCAATGCCGAGGGCAGACCAATATGGAAACCGATGCATATGCAGCCGATGTACCGTATGCACGAAGCTGTTGGCAGAGAAGGGACGCTTCGTTGCCGCACAAATGCCTATATCGCAGGCGGTGTAACGGATGTCGGCGCGGATATTTTTGAGCGTGGCTGCTGCCTTCCGAGCGATAATAAAATGACAGAAGAAGAACAGACAAAAGTAATTGAGATTATAAAGAGCTGTTTTAATTAGGTTTTATAAGGAGTTACATATATGTATGCAAAGTTTTTTAAAAGGGCACTTGATTTTATTCTGTCGTTACTTGCACTGATTATTCTTTCTCCGTTACTTATGGTTTTAACGGTACTCGGCATAATTGCGATGAAGGGAAATCCGTTCTTTGTACAGTCAAGACCCGGAATAATTGACAAAAAAACAGGCAAAGAAAAGATTTTTAAACTGATAAAATTTAGAACAATGGATAATAGGAAAAATGCTGACGGAGAACTTTTACCGGATAGTGAAAGGCTTAATAGGTATGGTCAGTTTCTTCGTTCCACATCTTTCGATGAACTTTTGGAACTTTTGAATATTGCAATGGGGGATATGTCGATTGTCGGACCAAGACCACAGCTTGTGCGCGACATGGTTTTTATGACGGATGCACAGAGGACGCGGCACACGGTAAGACCGGGTCTTACGGGTTTAGCGCAGGTAAGCGGCAGAAATAACATTACATGGGAGCAGAAGTTCGAGTACGACCTGCGGTATATTGACAGAATTACGTTTATCGGTGATTTGAAGATTATTTTGCAAACGGTGGGCAAGGTTCTTAAAAAGAGCGACACCGTCCGCGAAGGCACGGCATCGGATATTGACTACGGCGACTGGCTGATGCTTGAAGGAAAGGTTGACCGTGCCGCATATGACGAAAAACAAGCGAAAGCAAAACAACTGTTGGAGGTGTAAGGGGTGCAACTGCCGTTGGCGTACCTG
>CAKSIJ010000032.1 GCA_934462715.1 uncultured Clostridia bacterium | reverse complement strand
TCTTCGTAAATCCAAAGTCCTCTACCATAAAGTCACTGCTATTTTAATTTTGTTTCAACTTGCTATTGCAATTTGCGTTCTAATTATATATATAATGTGAAGAATAACATTCTAATTTTAGGAGACTTCCAATAAAACATTATGCCACACCAATGGTCAGCAAAATATTAGCAAAAGTTCTGCTTTCTCCCGAAAGAATTGCAAGTTTAACCTCACTTTCACAGCAAGCGTCATAATATTCATATCTACCTAAAGTTGCAAATTCTGATTCAGGCAAAAGTTTTCTAAACTCTTCAAAAATTTCGGGTTCTTTATCTGAATTAGGCATCATAAGCTCAGCCTTTTCAAAATTTACTACACTTTTTAAAACCTCTAAAACCTTTGTTACGGTAGGGCAATCTTTTTCAAGTGCTAAATAAACCTTTTTGGCATCACCGCTTTTGGAATTAAGAGGATAGTTAGCATCAGATATAAGTATTTTATCTCCGTGACCGCATTTGGCCAACACTGTCATTATTTCGGGATTTATGAGTTTGGTTGTAAGCATATGATGGAAAGCCATCCTTTTTTATTTCCGAATTTCAAACGTCCGTCGGCAGACTGGATGCCGGAATATTCTCCCGTCGCCCGCAAAGACTCCCCTTTTACCGACCCTATGGGCTGCACATGGACTACAGCAGATGACGGAATTACCGGAACGGTTATCGGACATCCGTTAGATGATTGGTCGAAATTCGGCACAGGCTGGAAAATCCCAGATCCTGAAACATGCAACGGACTTTATCCCGTAGATTGGGCAACGCTTGAAAAAGAATGGAAAATAATTAAAGATGGCGGCGGTACATTTTACGGAAGTTTGCGTCATGGACATACTTTTTTGCAGTTGTGCGACCTACGAGGCTACGAAAATCTTATGTTCGACATGGTAGATGACGTTCCCCACCTATATGACCTTATTGAACAGCTTAATATCCCCTGTTTCTTCCTCGGAAAATGATACCGTGAGATTTTGGTTGCCGAGCAATCTTTTTAAAATACCGTTATTTGCCGCATTCATTATAATTACACTCCTGTTTTTCAACACTCTGTTTAACTGACGGAGTATTTAGCCCCTCCGCAGGGACATACTGCAGCGGGCTGACTTCTGCCCGCTTGCCGTCCAAGCCCACGGCAAGTGTCTTTTAAAAGGATCATCGCGGACAAAGGCTGTCATACCTTTGTTTTCTGCGTTTAAGCAAACGTCGCTCCCCTGCCGTTTTACAGTATGCTTTCTATAATGCCCATAGGCATATTTTTCAAGGTTCATAAGACGCTTTTCTTGCGCCCTCTATATACATAGTCTTAATATATTCCGAAAAACCTCCCCCCTTAAGTAAAAAACGACAGCAATTATTAAAAAATAATCACTGTCGTTTTCATATATCCTGTTAGCGAAAAATCATTTAGGAATATGCAATTTGGCATACGCTCCCACCATCACTTTTTCAATGACGCCGGATTTTATCATATCATCTACCGTAAATGACAATTTAGTAGTAATCCCCTTATAACCCATTGCTTTAGACAATTCGTTTAATGACATTTTCCCATCACCTAAAGCGTTTATTATTCTTTGACGGTACTCCAATTTTTTTGGACTGATTATCATATTCGGTAAAAAGTACGGGTGAATCGAAAGCTTAACCGTAAGATAATTTCTGCCCTCGTCCATTTCAAACTCCGGATACGGTGAACCGTTATCGCGAAGTGCATTAAGCACAGTCGGATAACCGGTATTTCGCCCCTCAATCAGATGAAGTTCCTTTAAAAAATCACCGATTCGTCTGTTTCGGTATATAGGCGAAGTTATGTCATATTCCGAAATTCTTTTATCCGAAATACTTCTGTCGAATCCGGGGAAACTTGTTATTGAAATATTCTGCGGGGTTATTCTCACGGTAATCGGCTCATTTATTTGATAGGAACGATGATAAACAGCATTAGAAAGTAATTCTTCAACTGCCGCATACGGGTAATTATATATTTTTATTGATTCGGCTTTATCGGATTCTTTAATTATAGCTTCTTTCAATATATAGTTTTTAATATATGCCAGGGCATCCTTTAGCTGTCTTTGAATCGGTCCAGTGAATACCTTTTCCACCATATTGGTGCCTGTAGGATCCGGAATATCCACAACCTCAATCCGCGCATAACGGAAATACCGTTCAGGTTGCTCAGAAAACATAAGTATTCCTACATTCAGCGGTTTAATATTTTCAACCGGTCCGGATAGCAACTGCATATCCTTTGCAATTTTCAATGCATCTTCTTTAAGAGATATTTCATACAAGCTGCTTCCTATTTCCTTTAGATGCTGGCGCATAAGTCCGATATCCAAATCTGAAACATCTGCCGCAAGGTTAGCACGGTCATCAAACGGAATATCCGACGAAACATAAAACAACTGCTTTTCTTCCTCTGAGGAAGCAACAATAGTGCTGCTGAATTTTCTGATATAGTAAAGCTTATTGGATTTTTCTGTGAATACATCCTTCGACGCTTTATATGGTCTTCCATAGCCGCCCGTAATCCAAACAACAATAATATATACACCTTGAAACAAAATCGGTTCAACCACAGGGTTGTATAGAGGCTCAATACAATGGCAAAATCCTATAAGCTCCTTTAAAATTCCGTCTATTCTGTCCTGCTTTATTCCTTTAACGGGAAATACGGGACTTCCGTTCTCTTCCTCAACACCGATAATTATATACCCACCGCCAACATTATCTATATCGTTCGCAAAGGCGCATATACTGTGAATTATCGGGTTAGGATCCCAGTCACTCTTAAATTCTATGCGTGTTGACTCAACAACCCTTTGATTTATTAAATCATCTATATTGATTGGAATAGACATATTTCCACCTTCGTACACTTTTCTTAATGCCATTATATCACCCGGTAAACAGTCCGTCAATACTTTCGATAAAATTTTATCGAAAGCTTCGATATTTGCGCATTGAAAGTGTCGAAGATCGCTCGCAGCACTCAATTATCATGCCTTGATTTTTATTAAAAAATCATCTTCTGCATCCATGTTCCTTATTATATTCCTTCTCAAATTCGGCAAACATTCAAGAACACTCAAATACAAATCCTGCATTAAATCTCTGTCTATGTACTTTAATTCAACACTATGCTCCGAATCTGTTATAGTTAATTCGGATATTCTGAAAATATATTTGCCATAGAAATCTATAACCGTACCTGATATATCCTTACCGTTTATAAATTGTAATATTGTTTTCGTATCAATTGATATATCTCTAACGCTTTCTCTATAGTTCATCTGCTTTCATCCTTTTCGCAAGTGTTGAAAGTGCATTCTTCTTGTGTTTATATATTTTCCTGCTTTCCGCAGACAGTAACCGATTGTATTTTATCATAGGTGCCGCTGTTGATTCTTGAAACAATTTCCGCTATCACTTCACGGCTTTGCAGTCGAAGCGCATCTCGATGCTCGGTCTGTTTTTCATATACGCAGAGCAGTTCTTGGGCAAAGATGTCATTTGCAAATGCCGAGCGCAAATTCATCACGCCCTGCTTGGAGAGGTACGGCTTGATGCCCTCGTCCGCATACACCATAAGATGCACATGAGGATGGTGCGATTCGTTATGAAAGGCCGCGTACCATTTCAGATGCTCCATCGGTATTTTGAAGTTTTCAGCGAGAGCCGCTGTTTGTGTGCGAAGCATATCCCGCCACCGTTCACCGACATTGTAACCAAGCCGTTCGGCATCCTCACGGCGAAGAGAAATAATGACTGTCCATACATTGCCTCCGTAATTATTAAGCTCATCCGACACCTCATTCAGTTTTATCTGTACACCATCATCAGTGAACAGTCCGTGTGTTCCGAAGCGCTGCGCCCGCGGTCGTGTGGCGATATAGTCAGCGTAGGTCTTGGTCTGCATCACCTCGTATGAGTTATCTTCGAGGGCGCGGGTTATGAATTCCGAAGCGTTTCCAACTGTCGGCTCTTTGAGATAGTCCTCATACTCCAACATCTCTTTGCTGTCGGGAAAGTCAGTAAGGATTTTTTCAATGAGCTGTTGCTGATTTACGGAAGACGGTGCGAGCTTAAAGGATTTATCTATCTTATCCACGCCTTCTCTTGTTGCAATATATTTTGCATAGCCGCCGGCGCTCGTTCGGGCATTCGGTTTCAGATACTTGAACTTGGTGATCAGCTTCGCCATGCATTATTATCCTTTCTGCCAGTAGACGGCGTCCTCGAAAGAGAAGTTGCCGTTCAGCCGTTTGACTTCTTTTACACATTCACCGCGCAGGCGTTCAAGGGCAAGACGGTCAATATCCTGTGACGAGGCAACGAGGTTCTGCATTATAGCAATCTCAACCGCAAGCTTGAAGAGCATACGGTTCTGACGGTTATCGCTCTCTGCCACAATGCTCTTGAGCGTCGAGGTAACCACGTTCGGCAGATAGCTTTTCTTATCCTCTGATGTCAGGTATCCTATATAAAAATTGACCGCCTTTTCTATAAACTCGGATTTGCTCTCACAGTTGTCCTCCCGATAGATTTCTCCTATCTTTTCCAGCGTATCTGGATACATCCACAGAGCAAATTTTTTCTTATTCTCAAACATCTCATATTTCCTTTCTAAATTGGTACAACGCCTATTGTAACCCCGTGCTTTTTCCTGTAATAACGGCGGTTTCGGGCAATCATAACCCCGACAGCAGGATTTCGGGCGGTTTTACAACCCCTATCGTTCTGTTGGGGCAGAAGTGCGACAAACCCTTTTGCGGTCGGCGTTGCCGTCCGCTGTGAGGCAGGACGGGGTGCATTTGCAACCCCGTCCTTTTCACCTGCTTATTTTCGTACTGCCTGCCGATTTCCGCAAAAGGGTGCGAAAACCGTCCCAAACAGCGCTTTGCCTTTGCAGGGCTTGTGTTTACCCGA
>CAKSIJ010000031.1 GCA_934462715.1 uncultured Clostridia bacterium | reverse complement strand
CAGCAGGCTTCGAACTACTACGCACAGCAGCTGACAGACAAGATACCGGAGCTTTATAATCTTGCGTACAATAAGTACCGGGACGATTATAATAATGATCTTAATTTGGTGAATTTGTATAAAACACTTGATGACACGGGTTACAACCGTTATGCCGACGCTCGGGATTATGCCTATAAGGAGAATTATGACAATAGGTATTTCAAGTATTTGGACGATACACGCAACGACAGCAACGAACAATGGCAAAAAGAATATGACAGAAATGTATACAACGATAAGGTTAATGAGTATCAGTGGGGCATGAAATTTAATCAAGACGCTACAACTCTCAGTAATGAGGAACGCAGAAATACGAGAAACAGCATAATTGAAGCAATGCAATACGGTTATACTCCAACACCGGAGGAAATGCAATATGCAGGCATGACCAATGATGACGTGGCATACATGAAAAATTATATGGCGTTATTGCAGGGAGAGGACAGCGCAGTATACAAAGCTATGCTTGGCGGAAGTCCGTATACTCCGGTAGATCCGTTCGGAGTAAGCTCGGGTTCGGGACACGGCACTGCCGGTTACACAGGTACCTCTGGCGGCGGAAACAATAATTTTACCGATTACATGAAATATGAAAAAAAACCGAGCGAAGGACAAGGGGGTAATTATCAGTATGTACAGACAAGCTATCCTATGGGAGGTTATCAGTACGCACAGGTAAACAACCCGTATGCGGAAAGTCAGCCGGCTGTTGCCGCACCGCAATCCGCACAGCAGCCGACAAACACCGCACAGCAGCAAAATCAAGCTTCAACACCGCAGGCGGCACAGTCGGCAAGCTCAACGGTCACATCGGACACAGAGAAAAACACATCGGGAACAGCAGAACAGACCCCGGCAAAAGAGGAACAAAAAAGCAGTGCAAGACGTGACGTTTTATCCGAAAGAGGTCAGGCGATATACGATCAGCTTGTGAAAAATGACGGTCACATGGGTAATTTTAAATGGGAGAAAAACGACCAGAGGGACTACATTGACGCTTACAATGCCTACAGTGCCGACAGGTGGGACAGCAAAGAGGAGGAAAATAATATTTACAAATATCCTTACGGAAGCCCCGAGATAAGACAGGGGTCGCCAAAAACTCTTGACGAATGGTACACGGCGAGCGGATATGACCCGAAAAACGAGGGCAAAACTTCGATTTTATCGGCTGCACCTGTGAAGTCCTCGGGAAGAACTTCTTCCGGAAGAAGAACATCGGGAAGAAGGTCATCCTCCAAAAAGACGGGCAGTAATCAGTCATCGGGCGGTACATTTAAAGAAAAAATCGTACCATATGACGCAAAGGATTATATTCAAATTAAAGAAATACAGGACGATATTATGCAAAAAAACACCGACTTATATAAGAAAGGTACAAAAGGCGGTAAATGGATCGATAAAGAAATGGAAAGAGAATATCAGGACAATGTCGATAGGCTTGAAATTCTTTTTGGCAGAAAGTTAAGAGGGTGATTTATTTGAAAAGCACAAATATAAACAGAGTACGTCTTGATTTGGGCGGCGAGGATTTGGGCGAGAGAGTTGAAAGGCTGGAGCGGCTTATACGTCAGGTTATAAGAGCGGTGTCTGCGGATTTGTCGGACATCAGTATGGAGAATCTTTCGGAATATGGGAAAAGGCAGATTGATGAGAGAATCGGTGAGATTATAGCAAAAAGCACTGTGGAATGAGTGAAGAGTGAAAAGTGAAGAGTGAAAAGGTGTTCAGTGTGAGGCTTGCCTCACGCTGAACGAAAGGAGAGGAGTTTTTATGAAATTTCCGCACATGGTATACAGTGATGAGATTGTAAGGCAGACACAAGTTAGGTTTGGGGGGTACAAACATTCGTTATATGCGAATGACGGGGATATTTATGATATGAGGAACATTACCGCAAATATCTTCCCTCTTATCACTCCCAGAACAAAGAGAAGCATTGTTAAGCCCGACACAAAGATTATTTTATACAAGGGGAATGTTTACAGCTTCAGCGGCGAGAACAGACTAAGGCTTGATAAAAATCTTTCGGGCATGATAAAGAACGGGGACAAAATAAAAATAGAGGGCGGAGCAAACGAGGGCGAATACATTGCCGATGTGTACCGCGGGGCGAATGACGAGATAAAATTTGCAACCGGAACATTTACGGAGGTCACCCAAAACAGCGACCCTATCGCACATGACGCTGAAATAACGGTAACAAGACTTGCAAGGAGCGGAGAGATAACAACCGATGTAACGGTGAACACAACGGTTAAATCCGATTCGCAAACGAGCGAGAGCGTTACATATGCATTTTTAAAGAACGATTCGCACCCGGACGCATACACGAAAACAACCGTAAAAATAACATCGGAAAAGAGATACAAAAAAAGAACCACCGTTGTGACAAATACGTTTATATACAACGAAGAACCCGAAGTATATGAGGGCTGCACACTGCAGGAGCAGTATATAGCAAGCGACGGGACAAGATATGACAGTGTTGATGTTGCACGAAGCCCGAGCGGTACTCTGAGCGTTTCGTCTTTTGTGCTGAACAACAAATTAATATTAACCGGTGATTGCCCCGAGGACTACAAAGAGCCTTTGATTATAACATTTGCAGGATATAAAAGCAGCGGAGAAATACGCTTTCGGGCAAAGGGGACGCGTGCCAATCCCAAACAAAGCTATCCGAATCTTACGCTTACGGTATACAAATATGTCAGCACCGACACACAGACGGAGGTAACTACAGATCCGACAGTATACAGAGAATCACAGACAAGAACCGTAACAACCGATGACAGCGGCGAGATTGTGGTAACAACCACCGTTGAATATATTCCGGACGGATATGATGTTACAACCGAAACAACCGTTGAAACAGCTGATTTCATTGATGAAAATTTGGAGATTTCGGCAATCGGTTCGGGGGATAAATTCTATTATGTTGACAGCGAGGGAAGATTTTATTACGATAACGAATACATCGGCAAACTAACTCCCGGAAAGAAAGAGTTTGCGGAAACGGGTGCGTTTTTGTTTATACTTCCCGACAAGGCATATTTCAACACAAAAGCGAAAACCTTAACGGAATTTGCCAATAGGAAGATAACACAAAGAGAATTGGCGGACGGGTGGCTGATTGACAATATTACAAGCGACAGCATTGTATTCGGAAGAAGTAATTTAGAGATACTTACATATTTCAAGACAGGCGAAACGGTTAACATAGAGTTTTCTTACAACGATGGCAAAGTGCAGAAAGCTACCGGAACAATCAAGGAAATTAAGACCGCTTCCATAGTGTTTACGGCGAATGTATTAAATGATATTGACGCGCGTATACAGTATCTCACAAGGCTCAAGATATACAATTCAATACCCGACCTGTCGCACATATGCGCCGCAAACAACCGCGTTTGGGGGTGCGATGACAAGACGGTATACTGTTCGGCGTTCGGTGCGCCGGGGAACTGGAACTATTTCGAGACAGGAGCGGCAGGGGTCGCCGATAATTCGTGGTCTATACAGCCGTTTGACAGTTCGGGAGATTTTACGGGGTGTGTGACATTGGGTGATAAGCCTGTATTCTTCAAGGAAAACAAGGTGTACACTGTATACGGATCGAATCCGGCAGACTTTACATTGCAGGCGTATGACGTGCCGGGAGCGGCTTCGGGGTCGGCAAAGTCTATTGTGATAATAAAGGACGAGGCTTTCTATTTATCACCCGAGGGGGTTATACGGTTTTCGGGCGGAATGTCGGACAATATATCGGGAGATTTCTTTGAACAATTGGAAAACGGCGTTGCTGGAACTGACGGAACGAGGTATTATTTATCGGCACAGACTGTGGGCGGATATAAGATATTCGTATTTAACACGCAAAACGGCAAGTGGTGCATTGAGGACGAGAAAGAGGTTTCAAACTACACGATGTACAAAAGGCGGCTGTTTATGCTGTCGGGAAATGAGATTTCTTGCGTAAACCCCGGAGAGCTTCCCTACCCTGTTATCTACAGCGGAGCGGAGGAGGAAAAGGAAAGTTTTATTGAGTTCGGGGACTACTATTGCGACAGCCCCGACAAGAAAGCTGTTTCCAAACTGTATTTGAGGTTTACTATTGAACAGGGCGGTACTGTGGAGATTGATATTAACTATGACAGTGAGAAAAACGAGAGCGGCAGGGTTTGGAATGTTATCAAAACACTTTCTCCCGGAAGCAAGAAAAGTTATGTGCTGCCGGTTATTCCCAGACGTGCAGACCATTTCAGAATAAGGATTAAAGGGAGAGGGTTTGTGCTTTATTCGCTGTCGCATGAGTATTACAGCGGAACGGCATTGTGATGATTGACAATTGACGATTGATGATTGACGATTCAATCGTCAATTGTAAAATTTACTACTATGAAAGGAATTATGTAATGGATACATCTACAAAAAAACTATCAAAGGACAATCCTTATTATGCCAAAATTGAAGAGGAAATGAAAAAACGCGGTGCGCGGACAGGCGAGGAACGCGAGAAATTTTACAAGGATAAAGTTTACAATAACAAAAAGAACGTCGATGTCAGAAAAGACACAAAAGAGATTGCGCCGTTATCTGGGTATTCTCATAGTTTTGACGATGTGAAAGCCGCACCGAAAAAGGACATTAACATCACGGACAAAATTAAATCCGTTTCACCCAATTCGGGGTATGCACAGAGGTTTAAAGAGGATAATACGAATAAAAAAGCGGCGAGCTTATCGGATAAGATCAGGTCGGTTTCTCCGGTATCTCCGGCAGGGCAAAAAATCAATCTTAACAAAAACCCCGACAGGCTCAGGGAGCTGCAAGCAAAAAAGACAGCAAATGACACGAAAAAAGCGGCTGATGAAGCGAGAAAGTTTTTACAGGCCGACAATTCGGTTTCACAGTATGAATTATTTAACAGAATGAATAATCTTACGTCTGATGATGTTAATCGGCTTTTGCAAAGCGAGGAGCAAAGAAACAAGGAGTTAAAAAACAGCCGAACAAAGCTCATGTATGACAGGGTCGGTGTAACCGCAGATAAAAAGAAGCTTCTTGATAATGACCTTTCGGAATCGGACGCAAGGATACAGCAATACAGAATATGGCTCACCGACAATGACTTAAGACAAAAGGCAGAAGAAGTAAAAAAACAGTATGGCGGATTGCAAAACAATTCCGATTATTGGGAGCATGCGGTAAATGCCGAAGATGTCGGCGGAAATCAGACATACAGATACTTTACGTCTAAAATCAATTCGGAGCTTAAAGGACTCCCGGCAAAATCATATTATGGCGGTGAAAATCAAAAAAACATACAACACTCTGCGGAAACGGCAACACGTGACGAAATGACGAATTACATTTATTTGTATAACACAAAGGGCAGAGAAGCGGCAGAGGACTATTTAAAAGCAATAGACTATGATTTAAAAAAGCGTTGGAGGCAGAAACGATTAGACGAGGCAGAGGAAAAAGGCAAAAACCATATTATACAATCCACAGGGCAAACCATTGCAGAGTACGTCCCGACTTCAATAATGGGCGGTATAGCAATGGCAAAGTCCGCCATTACCGGAAAGGTTGACGTTACCGACCCTTTATATGTTGCCGTTGAAGCAAGAGAAGCAGAGAGAGCGGCTTCTACAAATTCTATAAACAATGAATCGTTAAGGCTTGTATACGGAGCGGTTACATCGGCGGCGGACAATGCGGTGGCGGCTTTGACTGTCGGAAAGGCTGTGAGCGCTTTCGGCGGTGCCGGTATGAGTGCGGCGGCAAAGGCGGCATG
>CAKSIJ010000030.1 GCA_934462715.1 uncultured Clostridia bacterium | reverse complement strand
CAGCAGGCTTCGAACTACTACGCACAGCAGCTGACAGACAAGATACCGGAGCTTTATAATCTTGCGTACAATAAGTATCTGGACGGTTTGCAGAATGTAAAGGATCTGTACGGTATGTACAGAACAGCAGACCAAGACGAACACTACAGATTCATTGACCAGCGCAATCATGATTGGGACGTTTCCAAAAGCAACAGAGATTTTATGTATCAGATGTATTATGATGATCTGAACCGAGCTTACAACTATGACGCATTGAACAGCGACAATTATTTCAGGGGAAGAAATGCGGACAATGCGGATTTGAGCACGGCATATCAGGGCGCACAGCTTAATCAGAACATAAAATCGGACGAATGGAATATGTTAAAGGAAAAGATTTCCATGGGTTACACTCCGTCAAGTGCGGAAATGGCGCAGTGGGGACTTTCGGAAAATGACGTAGCGGCAATGAAAACACAAAGACTTTGGGAGATGAGCGGCGGAGATATGCAGGTTTTCAATCAGCTTATGAACGGCGGTATGTACACACCGACCGACCCATTCGGGGTTTCTTCGGGTCCGGGACACGGAACTACAGGCTACAACGGCGGCTCGAGCGGAAAAGGAAACGCATTTACCGATTACGTCAATTACGAAAAAGAGCCGACCGACGGCAATACAGAGGGTCAGGCGAGCGGACAGGCGGCAAGCGGAACGGGGAACTTTGTGCCGGTTAACTATCCGCAGAGCGGCGCAAACGGCGGTGTTCCGTATTTTCAGAGCTATCTTACAGCGTATCCAGGGAGCGGCAATTTTCAGATGAACGGCAGTTTCCCGATGATGGGAGCAAATCCGATTGTCGGCAATCAGTATTATCCGAGCTTTTATCAGTACCTGGCGAACAACGGACAGTTCAGGACAGCTGCGGACAACAGCGGACAGACCATACAACAGCAACAGCAAGCCGCAACACCGCAGGCGGCGCAGACCTCCACACCGCAGACCGACACCGCAAGTACGGCAAACACCGCACAGGACACGGCAAATGCGGCGGACACAGCGGCGCAGAACACCGCAGCCGAACCGAGTACAGAGGTAAAAGCCGAACCCGAAACGGTCGATAGTGAAAGACGTGAAGCTTTGACGGATAAGGGCAAGGAATTTTATGACCAGATGATTAAAAACTCGGGGCGGCTGGTGAATGAAAAGATAGACAAAAACAACTACAGAGATTATCTTACCGCATATGACGCATATGCAAGGGATTCACAGGAAAAGGAAAACACGGACGTATATTCGTACCCTTACGGAAGCCCCGAGATAAGACAGGGGTCGCCGAAAACTCTTGACGAATGGTACACGGCGAGCGGATATGACCCGAAAAACGAGGGCAGAACTCCGATTCTTACGAGCAAGGCGGAATATGAAGCGTCAAAGTCGAGCAAGAGAAAAACGAGCGGCAAGAAGTCGAGTAAGAAGAAAACGAGCGGTAAAACGAGCGGTTCATCGGGAGCTGTTTCGGAGAGCGGAACGGCGAAAGATACACCTTACACCGCAAAGGATTATGTGACAATGAAATATGATATTGACACACTTATGCAAGAGAATACAGAGCTTTATAAAAAAGGAACGAAAAACGGCAAATGGATTGATTCAAAGGCTAAGGAGCAGTATGCAAAAAACAGCAGATATATTGATGATATAATGGATTATTCAACCAAAAAGAGGTGATACACTTGAAGAACACAAGTACAAACAGACTCCGCCCTACCCTGGGCGGAGCAAGCTATGACGAGAGGATAAGCAACATCGAGCGGCTTTTGCGGCAGCTTATCAAGGCGGCGGCTTCGGATTTATCGGACATAAGCATGGAAAATCTTTCGGAGTACGGAAAAAAGCAGCTTGACGAGCGGATAAGGAAGATAGTAAGCGAAACGAATACACAATAGATAGGAGTGTTGCAAGATGAAATTTCCACATATGGTATACAGTGATGAGATAGTAAGACAAACACAGGTTCGGTTCGGAGGGTACAAGCATTCGCTGTACGCTAAAGACGGCGATATTTATGACATGAGGAACATCACCGCAAACATCTTCCCTCTCATCACACCGAGAGCGAAAAGGGAGATTGTAAAGCCGAACCCGAGGATAATTTTATATAAGGGCAGCGTTTACAGCTTCAGCGGCGATAAAAAAATGCGTATTGACAGAAGTATTAAAGGCTTGATTAAATCGGGGGACAGAATAAAAACAGAGGGAGCGAACCCCGGGGAATATATCGCTTTGGAATACAATGACGCAAGACAGGAAATAACCTTTGCAAACGCAAGCTTTAAGGGAGTGACCGAGAACGCAGACCCTACGGCTCATGACACCGAAATAACGGTAACAAGGCTTGCAAGGGGAGCGGAACAGCCTTTGACGGAGCATACAACGGTTACGGAGTATAAAAGCACACCGACAACCGACACCACAGTTACATATGCGTTTTTAAGCAATGAGAAACACCCGAGTGCGTATACAAAAACAACCGTTAAAAGGACATCGCAGAATCGATATAAAAAAAGAACCACGGTAACGGTTGAAACGATGAATTACGAGGACACTCCGCAGGTGTTTGAGGGGGTAACGCTTGAAAAGAACAATGACGGCTATGCTGTCGGATTGACAAGGCTTTCAACGGCATATTCGGGCGGTACTCTGTATGCAGGTGATTTTAAATTAAACAATAAGTTCCGTCTTTCGGGGGACTGCCCCGAGGAATTTAAGCAAGCCGACATCATTACCGAAGCAGGCTACAAGGGATCGGGAACTATAAGATTTAAGCCGAGAAACGCTATTTCGGTAACACAGGACTATTCGGGACTTACATTTACCATGTACAAGTATATCGACACCGACACTCAAACCACTGTTACGGACGATCCCACAGTGTACCGAGAAGCACAGCAAACCACAATTCAAAAAGCCGTTAACGTGGAGGTTACGACTACGACAAGGGTTGAATACATTGCGGACGGATATGACGTAACTACCGAAACGACTGTTGAAACCTACGATTATGAGGACATAAACCCGACCCTGTGCGCTGTCGGCTCGGGGGACAAGTTCTATTATGTGGACGATAAGGGCGGTTTTTATTACGACAACGAATATATTGGAGAGATAACACCCGGGAAAAAAGAGTTTGCACAGACAGGCGCATATATCTTCATACTTCCCGACAGAGCGTATTTCAACACGAAAACAAAGGAGCTGACGGCATTTGAAGAATACGGCATAACGCAAAGGAGAATGACGGACGGATATATGATTGATGATATATCGGCGGACTGCATAACCTTTGGCCGTGAAAATCTTACCGTATTTGACGTATTCAAGGCAAGCGACACGGTGAATTTGGTATTTAAATACAATGACGGCAAGACCGAAAAGGCTACAGGAACAATCAAGTCGATAGGCTCAAAGAAAATCACCTTTACGGCTAACGTGCTTAACGACATAGACGGCAGATGTCAGAACCTTTCAAGGCTTAAAATATACAATTCCATTCCGGAGCTTGCACACATATGCGCCGCAAGCAATCGTGTTTGGGGCTGCGACAAGAAAACAATATACTGCTCCGCTTTCGGCGCACCGGGCGACTGGAACTATTTTGAAACGGGTGCGGCAGGTGTTGCGGATAATTCATGGGCGATAGAACCGTTTGACAGTGCCGGAGATTTCACGGCTTGCGTATCTCTCGGGGACAGACCTATATTTTTCAAGGAAAACAAGGTATATTCGGTATACGGCTCGAATCCGTCCGATTTTACCGTACAGACGTATGACGTGCCGGGGGTTTCCTCGGGGTCGGAAAAGTCTGTTGTCGTTATAAAGGACGAAGCGTTCTATTTATCCCCCGACGGAGTGATACGGTTTTCGGGCGGCATAACCGACAATATTTCGGCTGATTTTTACGAGCAATTGGAAAACGGTGTTGCCGGGTCGGACGGAACGAGATATTATTTATCGGCGCAGACGGCGAGCGGCTATAAGATATTTGTATTTAACACATCAAACGGAAAATGGTGCATTGAGGACGAAAAACAGGTCGCAAACTACATGATGTATAAAAGGCGGCTGTTTATGTTATCGGGCAGTGAATTGGCTTGTGTGAATCCCGGAGAGCTTCCCTACCCTGTTATCTACAGCGGAGCGGAGGAGGAAAAGGAAAGTTTTATTGAGTTCGGGGACTACTATTGCGACAGCCCCGACAAGAAAGCTGTTTCCAAACTGTATTTGAGGTTTACTATTGAACAGGGCGGTACTGTGGAGATTGATATTAACTATGACAGTGAGAAAAACGAGAGCGGCAGGGTTTGGAATGTTATCAAAACACTTTCTCCCGGAAGCAAGAAAAGTTATGTGCTGCCGGTTATTCCCAGACGTGCAGACCATTTCAGAATAAGGATTAAAGGGAGAGGGTTTGTGCTTTATTCGCTGTCGCATGAGTATTACAGCGGAACGGCATTGTGATGATTGACAATTGACGATTGATGATTGACGATTCAATCGTCAATTGTAAAATTTACTACTATGAAAGGAATTATGTAATGGATACATCTACAAAAAAACTATCAAAGGACAATCCTTATTATGCCAAAATTGAAGAGGAAATGAAAAAACGCGGTGCGCGGACAGGCGAGGAACGCGAGAAATTTTACAAGGATAAAGTTTACAATAACAAAAAGAACGTCGATGTCAGAAAAGACACAAAAGAGATTGCGCCGTTATCTGGGTATTCTCATAGTTTTGACGATGTGAAAGCCGCACCGAAAAAGGACATTAACATCACGGACAAAATTAAATCCGTTTCACCCAATTCGGGGTATGCACAGAGGTTTAAAGAGGATAATACGAATAAAAAAGCGGCGAGCTTATCGGATAAGATCAGGTCGGTTTCTCCGGTATCTCCGGCAGGGCAAAAAATCAATCTTAACAAAAACCCCGACAGGCTCAGGGAGCTGCAAGCAAAAAAGACAGCAAATGACACGAAAAAAGCGGCTGATGAAGCGAGAAAGTTTTTACAGGCCGACAATTCGGTTTCACAGTATGAATTATTTAACAGAATGAATAATCTTACGTCTGATGATGTTAATCGGCTTTTGCAAAGCGAGGAGCAAAGAAACAAGGAGTTAAAAAACAGCCGAACAAAGCTCATGTATGACAGGGTCGGTGTAACCGCAGATAAAAAGAAGCTTCTTGATAATGACCTTTCGGAATCGGACGCAAGGCTTCAGCAGTACAGAATTTGGTTAAATGAAAACGACCTCAGGCAAAAGGCGGAGGAGGTAAAGGCGAAATATTCGGGGTTACAGAATGAGCCTGATTATTGGGAGCGGTCGACAAAAGCGGAGAAAAAACTGCCGTATTTTCGCAGTGAAGCCAACGATATATACGAATACTATGTAAGCCGGTTCAGCCCGGAAACGGACAAATCCGATAAGTATAAAAATATAAGTCTTGAAACAGACAATGCCGGAAAATTTTTAACCCATGCAACACCGGACGAAATGCGTAATTATATATACCTTTATAACAAACAAGGAGAAAAGGCGGCAAAAGAATATTACGATATGTTAGAACCCGATTTACGCAAGCGTTCCGCCAATGCCGAAATGGAAAAAGCGGAAAAGCGAGGAAAGGAACACCCTTATATTTCTACCGCCGAAACGATTGCAAGTTACGTACCTGTTTCAACAGTGGGCGTAGCGGCTGTTGCAAAATCCGCAATTACCGGAAAGGTTGATCCTTATGATCCTTTATATGTTGCAGGTGCGGCGAGAGAGGCAGAGCGAGAGGCTACCACAAACCTTATCCAAAATGACACATTAAGGCTTACATACAGTGCGGTTACATCGGCGGCGGACAATGCGGTGGCGGCTTTGACTGTCGGAAAGGCTGTGAGCGCTTTCGGCGGTGCCGG
>CAKSIJ010000029.1 GCA_934462715.1 uncultured Clostridia bacterium | reverse complement strand
AGAAAACATTATCGCTTGGCAGCACTTTTACACGATGTATTCCGAAAACCGCACAGGCAAAAGGTTTATTTGAAACCTAAATACAAAGCAAAAACCTCAAGGTTTCTATCAACCTTGAGGTTCTTATTTGTCTTTGCACTCAATAAATGATACAATTTCGCATATTCAACTATTTAGCAAAATTTGAACCTTTCAGCAAAATACAAAGAATTTAATTGCTGTTTTATTTGAGTTCTCTGATAACAGTATTAATTTTTATGATCTCGTTTTGGACGTTTGTTATCGACTAATTTATTACGTAATTCTACCTGCTTTTTTGCTTGCTTATAGTCATCAATATAAGCTTAATGTGGTCATCGTCAACCCACTTGTGGTGCTTGCTCGTTACGCTTATTGCAAGCATGGTTGCGGTGCAATCACCCTGCGATACCATACCGTCGCCCATAATTATTGCTACGTTTATATTAAAATCATGTCAAGCTTTACGCCGGCCTTTGGCTCTAATATCTCTTTCACTTTCTTCATTATCAACGGCAAGTCCGCCTGTCCGCTTCCGATCATGTACATTGTCAGTACCGAAGCCTCCGCTGTCCGCTGCTTCTGCTTCTCGCCGTAGCCACTTATTGATGTTGCAAGCAAAGTTGCCGCCAAAAGCATTAATGTGATTTTTTTAATCGGTTATCAAGTCTATTTTATTATTTCTGAATTGATTATATCATTTTGATTAAATAAAACAGGTCAGTTCAGGGAAATTGATAAAAAATAATTTTGTATAAAACAGCATTTTTTCATATAGGAAAAAAAGAACTGCCAATATGCAGTTCTCATTAAGTTTTGTAATAAATTTTGCGGTGACCGACAAATGGATTTTGAAATAAACAAAGAATTTTAAACGCACCGAATTTATTCAATTTTTCCGATTACAGGGTGATATATTGTAAAGCTTGTACATTCCGAATCGGAGCTTATATCTATTCCGGCCTTATCGCCGAACAAAAGCTTTATTCTGCTTACAACGTTTTTTAATCCCACATTTTCATTTCTGAATATCGAATCGTCATTCAGGATATTTTTCAGCTCGAAAAGCTTTTCAGCCGGCATACCGACGCCGTTATCCGTTACGTTAAGATAAAGTAAATCATTTTGTGTATACGCATTAATCGTTATTTTCCCCCGTCGTTTGCCGTAAAGCAGCTGGATTCCGTGTTCCAATGAATTTTCAATAAGCGGCTGAAGCAATGATTTGAGAGTATTGAGCGAATACACCTCGTCGGCAATATTCCATTCAACAGAAAACGAATTGCCATGCCGAAGCTCCAGTATCGTAACATACGATTTTGAAACGTCCGTTTCTTCCTTAACCGTAACAATATACTGCTCCGTTTTAAGCGCATAACGCAGCACGTCCGCCAAAAGCATTATCATATCGATAGAATCGGTATCGTCTTTATTATGTTCGGTAATTGAAGCCGAAATCATATACAAAGTATTATACATAAAATGCGGATTGATCTGCGTTTGCAATGCTATAAGCTGTCCTTTTTTCAATAATGTTATCTTATCAAGAAGATCGTCCTCAATGTTTTTTTGCGGAAATTCATAATCGGTTTTTTCAATAATGCTGTATAGCTTGCTCGCTTCCTTACGATCGTTTATATACGGATCTTCGATTGCGGAAATAACCGAAATTATGGAGTTATACTGTTTTTTAGAAAATATAAATGCTAAAATAACGGCAAGTATAAGAGTAATCAAGGCTATCAAAACAAATAAAATACTTTTCATTATTCTTTGAGCATGAGAATTGCGGTCCGACACCGAATAGACGAGGGTTGCCGGATAATTCGCAAGCTCAATGCTGTATTCCGTTTTTTTCCGTCCGTTATCATTATTGTATTTTAAAATATCATCATTTGTTATATTGGAAACAAGCTTTAACGCTTCCGACTTGCTACTTGCAAGGTCAAACTGTTTTATAAGCCTGTCACCCGGTATTTTTATAACCAAAATACCGGGATTGTATGACGGATTCCCCAGATTATAGCAAAAAGTAAGATAATCGGTATTATTATAGCTCACATTGGCTACATAATCCGATGAATTTCTTCTGAGGTATTCCTCATACCAGGTTTTATCCTTAAATTTTTCAAACTTTGCAGGTGCTTTGCCGATCAGTCCATAGACATAATCTAATTTTTTTGTATAAATATACACCGAATCAATGCAATTCAGGTAATCGTTCAGCTTTTTTGCGTCCTCCGTTGCATTGACAATCGGAAAATTTCCGACCGAATTGTTTATGAACACGGAGTTATTCAAAAGCAGTGTAATGTCGTTATCCGAAACGCAGTTTTTATAGTATGTATCTATGTTATAAAATATGTTATCAAGAGTAATCGCATTTTTTTGAGCAATCGAATGAATGTGATTTTTAACGTCATTGTTGTAGGAATTAAAAATCAGCAATACAAACATGACGTTAAGAAGCAAAATAGGTATAATTATGATTGTTATAATGTGCTTTATATATTCCCAAAACAAGTTCGTAGGCTTGTGCTTTGAAAACAGCTGATTAAAAAAAGAGTCAAAATTCTTCATACAAATCACATCTTTCTGAATTTGTCTTTATACTGCAACGGCGAATAACCTGTATATTTTTTAAAGTTTTTTGCAAAGGTCGAAAAGCTCGACAGTCCGATCTTGTTGGGTATCGAGGTTATTTTCACATCGGAATCCGTCAGCAGCTTTATTGCAGCTTCAAGTCTTATTTTTTGCAGATAATCCGCAAAGCCCATTTTGAAATATTCGTTAAAAAGCTTTGAAAAATATTTTGGATTAAATCCCGATAATGCAGCGACCGTACTCAGCGTGACATGTTCATGATAGTGCTCGTTTATATACCTTGCCGCATTGG
This sequence comes from uncultured Clostridia bacterium, assembly GCA_934462715.1. Taxonomy (GTDB): domain Bacteria; phylum Bacillota; class Clostridia; order UBA1381; family UBA1381; genus RGIG1988. The sequence continues at coordinate 3,635 of CAKSIJ010000029.1, read as the reverse complement.
ACATAATCTGCTTTTTATCCGTCGAATCGGAATTTGTTTTTTTGCTTTCAAGAGTCTGGTAATATCTTTCAAGCTCCGATATATTCTTGCTTATAAATATATCCTCGATTGCCGTATCCATTTTAAGACATTCGAGAAGCGTTTGGTGCATTGAAACAACATAAGCGTCAAGGAACTGCTTAAAGGTATCGTTGGAAAGACCTTTTTTTGATATAAAGAATACCTCAAAGCCTTCATTATGGAAAAATGTCAGTCCCGAATAGCAGCACTGATAATCCTTGTTGACTAAATGCTCCAAAGCGCTTACCAATTGCTCCTTACGGTGCTTCCAGACATTTGCGTTATAATCCTCGGCATTGTTAACCGATATTGACAATACTGCAATCAGCGACGAATCCAAGCTTATTTCAAAGCCCATATTGTTCAGCGTTTTAATATCAGATTCTATATCGTTTGTATTCCCGGATATTATTTTCATAAAACAATTTCTGAGCGCATTATTTTCGGAATCTGTCAGAAACTGATTTTTAAACCGACGATTTGCAAGGACGGTATACAATTCAGAAAAAGTCTGTGTAAGAATTGCACTCGTTACAGGCTTGTTTATGTAACTGTAAACGTTATATTTAATACCCTGTAATGCATATTCAAAATCCTTGTAACCGCTTAAAAGAATCACCTTTGTTTCCGGCAGATTGAAATAGCAGTAGCAAGCAATATCTATTCCCGAAACAACAGGCATTTTTATATCGGTAACAATTACGTCAACCTTATTTTTCTTTATGTACTCCATTGCTTCCTGCGGATTTATAAATGTTTCTTTCAAATCGAAGCCCATACTTTTATAATCAAGCAGTTTTTTAAAATGGTTAATTGAAAAAATTTCATCATCAATTATAATCATTGAATACATGATATTACCCCTCGTTTTAAATAAATCAGTGATTTTCGATAATTCAACCGAGTAAATGATCGTTACAATTAAATTGTATCATTTTATTTCGATTAAATCAACACAAAAATGTACGAAATATTTTTTAATTTACAGCCGTTGCTTTCTGTTCACGTGCAGATGAATTTCATATAAAACAGAATAAATGAATTACGTTCATTCCGCACGGCGAGCCATACATTTGCGGTACGTGCGCGGAATAAACGTATATCCGTTATCTGATTTTCATTTTTTCTTTCTGCTCTGCCGTCAACGTGAAAAAGATACAATCAGGTTACCTTTTTGAAAGGTGACGGCGTATGTTTATACTTCTAACCTCGAAAAAAGGTAAGATGCGCCGCATCTTTTTTATGTTATTTTTCTTCATAGTATGATGACGCTATACTCATTCCGATTCCGCCCGAAGATTCCGAGAATATAAAATATCCCAATTCATCGACAACGTATTCGGATTCGTCAATGTAGTCTACGGCTGTTTTTCCGTCAACCTTTACTATGATTCTCGGTCCCATAACCGTTGACAAAACACCGGTTTCAACTGTATGCCAAACATCGGAGGTCATGATACTTTCTTCATTTTTAAAGGTCTTGATAATGTCTGTTACCTCCGAACCGTTTTTGACCGTTCTTCTTTGAACTTCAAAAGCGTCTCTTTTCACGACAACCGAATATCCCGTTCTTGCCCATGCATATCCTGTCGGATCGTTTGCGTTGAATGCCCACATCTGGAAATTCGTCAAATCTATTTTCATCTTGAACTTCAGCATCTGACCTCTCGACAGCTGTGCGCCGGTATAACCGGCATTGCCTCCGTCTACTGTGTTCAGCAGATGCATAACGTCGCCGTCGATTTTATCAACAGCAGTTTCTGTCCAGTTTTGTTTATCCTTTAACCAATCTCCAAGCTCTACCGTTTCTACGTTTAATGCGTCATTAAAACTGTTAATTGCATTTTGAAGCTTTGCTGTTACATTTTTAACCGTAAACATTTTAGAAGCATTGTTATAGTATACCGTTTCAGCCTCGGTAACAACCTTGTCAAGCGCATTGATTGCGCCCTCCTTATACATACCCGGTCTGTTACCCTCGGTAACTCTTTTCCAGCCGTTTCCGAGAGATGTAAGCAGCTTATTAAGCTTTGTTGTGTCCTTTTTCTCCGTCTTTGACGTTGTAAACGAGCTGACATCACTCACAATGCCGTCTGTTTCCGACTTGCTCGATTTTATCGGCTGAACCGTCCAATAGAAGGTTTTTCCGTATTTCAGATTATCGAGCTGAACGCTTCTGCCCTTTACAACCTCATCGTAAACCAATGCTTTCATAGCTTTATCTAGTGAAATTCTTACTCTGTAGCTGTCTGCGCCGTTTGAATCCTTCCACGAAAGAACTGTATTGTTTCCCTCAATATCGGAAGCTCCATCACACGGTCCGATTATTACAGGCTTTCCGGGATTTTTATCTTGAATACCGATCCGAGAAAAATCAATATAATCATATCCTGCCGGTGCCGATGATTTCTCATAGCTGAAATCATAATTTGACGGATCCGCAAACGCTATAAAATCATCTGCTTTTCTTTCGTTATTGCTGACTTCAACGGCATTTTCAACCGCACTGCTCGCCAAAGAAAATACAGGCGTTCCGATCATGATATTGTTTTTAATAACATTTTCATCGGGAGCGCTGATTTTTGTCATATTATTTTCTTTTCCGTAATTATACATCTTTGTTGTATAAGGATATTTTTCCTCCCAGACCTTGTTGCCTGCTCCGATTGCACTCTCATATCCCGACACCATCGCCGCGCCGTCTGCCGCCTTTTGCCAGCCCTCGCCTCTGGCGTCAACGGTCAGGCTCGCTCTTGAATTATAGAATATGTTGTTTTCCACCGTGTTCCAGTCACCGCCGCCGACAAGCATACAGAACTGGTTATCGTCAAAAATATTGTCAACCGCAGTATTTCCGCTCTGCTGGTCGTCCCAGTAAAGCGCCATTACCGCACCGCCTTTGGCGTCCGATGTTAGATAAATATTGTGCAGATAATTGCTCTTGTAAACGTTTGCCGTTCCGACATAGGTTGAACCGCCGGTATAGATTGCTCCTGCGTCATATGTGTCGTTTACCGCATTGTATATTTCGTTGTTTTCAAGAATACATTCCGTTGAGGTTGTAAGTCTTATTGCATCATGCGGAGTATCGTGTATTCTGTTGCCAATTATTTTTGTTCCGACCTCGGCGCTTGTCAGAATTCCGAGATTGCCGACCGGTGCGGTTCTTCCCACCGTATAAATATCGCAGTTTTCCACAACGTTTCCGCTCGATGTAAGCGTTTTAAACGTACCGCCGCCGGCAAGATAAATTCCGTTCAAACCGATATTGTTTATATCGCAGGAATCAATATCGATGTTTTTTGAATTAAGAACTCTGATTCCGTTTCCGCTTACATTTTTAACCGTGGCATTTTTTACGGTACAATCCTTTGACGAGTCAATTAAAATACCGTCATTGCCGCCGTTTTCGATTTTTACTCCGTCCAAAATAACATTGCTCGCTTCTTTGAACTGCACAACGGGTTCTTTGAACGAGGTTATGTATGCAGTCAATTAGGCTCTATAATAAATGTTGGGGTATAGAAAAATATTTACAAAAAAAGCGAGCATATTTGCTCCAAATCCTGTATAAT
>CAKSIJ010000028.1 GCA_934462715.1 uncultured Clostridia bacterium | reverse complement strand
ATACACTTCCACGTCAGAAGTGAAGGACAAATTATCAAAAAGGCTGTATATATCGCAATCGGAATCAATATGGAAGGACAAAAGGAAGTCCTCGGAATGTGGGTTGGCGAAAATGAAAGCGCAAAGTTTTGGCTTTCGGTATTAAACAGTATAAAAGCTCGCGGTGTCGAGGATATACTGATCGCCTGCATTGATGGGCTGACCGGCTTTACAAACGCAATAGAAGCAGTATATCCTAAAACAGAGATACAGCAGTGCATAATCCATCAAATCCGCAATACAACAAAGTTTGTATCATACAAAGATATTAAGGCATTAATGGCTGATTTGAAAAGGGTTTATGCGGCGGTTGACGAACAAACTGCACTTTCGGAGCTTGATAGCTTTGATGAAAAATGGAGCAGCAAATATCCTAAAATAGCTATTTCGTGGCGGGCAAATTGGGCTAATTTATCGACGTATTTCAAGTATCCGGAGGCGGTCAGAACCTTGATTTACACAACGAATGCGATAGAGGGATTTAACCGTCAGCTTCGGAAGGTTACAAAAAATAAAAGCGTATTTCCGACCGATGACAGTCTTTTAAAAATGCTATATCTTGCAATGATAGACATTACGAAAAAGTGGACAGGCAAGCGCAAAGACTGGGGACAAATCCACTCACAGCTTGAAATATTCTTTGCCGATAGATTACCGCAGTAGCATAAAAAAGCCGCCAAATCAAGGGTAAATGCACGCCCTCATACGAGGGCGCCCTTGACATGCCGGCAATTTTATGCTAAATTACAGCTAAGGGCTGAAAGCCGAAATCCGGCTCTCAGCCCACAAAAAACTTAGATTATATTATCATTTTGGAGTAAATTTTGAGGTTTACACAAAATGAGGGATTGCCCCCGCGAAATGTAATTCTGTTTTCTGTAAATTCTTTTCTGTGATATGCCATAAAACACTGAAGCCGTTTCATTGCAAGATGTGTTTTTTCATAATTTCTCACAAACAGCTTTTCTCCGCGTTTTATGTCTTTAAGTGAGTTCCTGAGCACAATTTCAATGCTTTTGTTAGTGGGCACATACCTTGTAAGTCCGCCCTTGCCTTTAACAAACAGATTACCCGTTTTAATTGCATTTTCGGCATCGTTTGTATCAATTCTAAAGGTCGGGTTTCCCCTGCATAAGTTTGTTTATGAGTACAATATACCACAAAAATTATTTACAATTTGTTGTATGTTTTATTGCAGCTTTATTTTTTCCTTTTCTATTTCAAGCTTTATGTACAGCACAACCGCCACCGCAAGCACAAACGATATTACAGAGAGCACCTGCTGCGGAAGCACATTCAAGCCGAAAAGCATGTTGTCCGCCGCGCGGATATGAGACATGATTCTCCCGGCGACAAGAGCCGACACAAAGCCGCATATGCCGCCGATGCTGTTTTTTATCGCCATTGCCTGCGAAATATAACGCGGATTAACATAACTGTAGGTTATGTTAAATGAGTTCTGGTTTGTTCCTGCCAAAGCCACGTTGTAGCACAGCGACTGAACGATTATCAGAAACCACAGCTTGCGCGTTATGAAGATATTTACAAAGAAGCCGAGCGCTGCAATGAGCGCCGCAAGCTCAAATCCCTTTGCAAAACCCTTTCTGTCGGAATATCTTCCGAACGGGATTGAAAGAAGCATTCTTCCTATCTGCCCTGCCATGTTAATTATCTGAACCGCGAGGACGGATAATAATAAGTCCTTTGTTTTAAACACTCCCAAAAATCCGATTGAAAAATACCGCGAGCAATCCCAAAGAATTGTCAGAATCACAAGCTTGCGGAATTTTCTGCTGCCGAGCGTTTCCTTTATCATTCCGTCAAGCGGAGCTGCCGGCTGCTTCTCGCCGTCGCCCTTTATGAGCATGAGCGAGCCCAAGTTTAAAGCTGCTGTAACAAGCATTGCCGAGGCGATGAACAAAAACGCTCCGTTTATGTTCCCCAGCCCCTCATAACGGTCGATGATATAGCCGAGCGCTGAGCTGAAGCCCACACCGAGGAACAGCGAAATCATTTCCTTGATTGCGGAAAATTCCGCGCGGTGCCCGGGGTCAACATACGAATTTGCCCACTGATAGAGTATCGGGGCCGCAACGTACTGCCCGGCATAGGCAATCAGAACCCCCAGTATCAGAAGCGCCGTTTTCATTTCCTTCCCGAACGGCAGAAACGGGATTATGTAAAGCGCGCAGAACATCAGCTGGCTTACTGTGTTAAACGAAATAACCGTCTTTTTTCTGTTTACCGGAAAGCTTGTGACAAACAGCGACAGAAGCTGAAATATAAACGCAAGCGATATAAACGACGATATTATACCTATCAGAGAATCGCGTATACCCATTGAGGACAGGAGCTTTGCTAAAAATGCGTCAGCAACGAGCAGTGAAACAAAATATTCAAACGTGCATTGTGCGGCGTACGCCACCCTTGACCGCTTGTACTGCGGTGAATCGTAAATTATGCTTTCCATTCAGGTCCCGCCTTTTGTTGTTATAAAATGATATCAAGCATTTCCGTAAGGTCGTCTATCTTATAATCGCACATATCTCCGATTCCCGATTTTTCGATATTCCCTCCCGAAATGCCAACGCAGCTGAAGCCTGCAAGCTTAATTGAAACCACACCTGCCGAGCTGTCCTCAATTCCGATTACCTTATGCCTGTTTTCGAACGGTATACCGAGCCCCACGCGCGCAGTTTCGGCGTAAAGCCACGGGTGCGGCTTGGGAGCAAGTTCGCCGAGAGTGCCTGTCTGCCCGGGGCGGAGCGCCTGACCGGCAGTTATAATTGCATCATAGAAATCCACGGGATTGCCCATGTTAAGCTGCTTGAAAGCCGATATTATTTCCGGCATTGCCTTTTCATAAAGACCGCTCGTTACCAGCCCGATTTTAATGCCTTCGCCTTTTACCGCAGTGAGAAATTCCTTAAGATGCGGGGCGGGAGTAAATGCGTCTTTTTTTCCTCTGCCGTTCAATATCTCGTTCATTTCGTGATTTACGATTTCAAAGTAATACTTCCGCGCAAGCTCCAGACTTTCACCTTTTGCGTACTTCTCAATCATATAACTCAAATGCTCCGAAACGCTGTGTCCGCTTATAAACGGCTCGTCCTCAGCTTCTCTTTTAAAATTATCGTTACCCAAAAGACGTGCGGTTGTGCGCTCGATAACCCACATCCAAAATTCTTCGCTGTGAACGCTCGTTCCGTCCAAATCCATAAGTATGGCTTCAGCCTTCGGATCAAAGTGCGTTTCATGCATCGGGTATATGGCAGGGTAACCCATGCCGCTTTTAACATAACAAAGCTTTTTGTCATCAAATTCAACTATGTCGATTTTTTTATCGTCCGGAGTGAGAATTTTTCTCACTCCGTCTTTTCCTGTTTCAAAAAAGTCATTTCTTAATATTTCATTCATCATTATTTCTCTGCTCCGATTGTAATAATTTTATAGGGTGGAACTTCGATGTTATTCAAATCGATTGCTCCGATTTCTTCCTCATTCAGATTGAGGCGCACAGCATTTTTAAATACTGTTTTTATGCTGCCGCGCACGGTATCGCATGTCGGGTTGTAAAATCTTATTATGTATCTGTCGCCGTCCTCGGCTTTTTTCATTGCCGTGAGGACAAGTTTTTCGGGAATTTCGAGCATGGACGCCGCATCGGGATTTTTCCCTGTTCCCTTGGAGGTCTGCACAGCTTTTACGGGAGCGCTCATCCTTTCGGCGAGCATAGCGGTGCGATTATCCGAGAACGGGTAAAGCATATAATTAAATACCAGCTTACCCATGCTCTGACCTCCGTTTTCATGCGGAAACACACCGGCGCTTCTGAATTCTGTGCAGATTATATTCTTCACCCCTCTGAAAAGTGAAACGGAAAGTCTGCCGTTTTCATCGGCTTCGTATTCGCATGTGGAATTGTCGATGAAAGAGAAGCCGCCGTTTTCATCTTCAAGAGTTGTGTAATATCCTTTCGGAAGTGTTTGCATTTCGGGATAGTATTCGCCCTGTGGAGGGATTGTGCTTCTCTCGTCAACATAAAAATGACCTGCGCTCTTTGCGAGACCTGTCTTTATTCCCGTATCAAATATCACTTTCATTCTGTGATCCTTGGCAGTGTTATCAATGGTAGTTTCAACTTCAACGGCTTTTTCATCTTTTTTAAGGGTATATTTTGTTATGATTGAAATATCGGTCATTTCATCGCTGCGGCGGCTTTCTCCGCGTACCATGCTTTCATCGGTAACTGCATATGCCGGAACGCGCATTGTTATTTTTGCACATACGGTTGCGGAGAGTGCAGTGTTCTCTTCGCACCATATGTCGGCATAGGCTCCTGTTGACGTATAGGTTTTGTTGTGGTACGGGGGGTAGTAAATCCAGTAATCTCCGCGGTCTCCCGTTTCTTCAAAATAATTGAGAGCGGGGTATATTCTTCCGCTTTCCTTATCGGTTATTGTCAGCGAGCCGTTTGGATTTACCTGTGCTTTTATATATTTGTTTTCAAGCAGGCTCGGAGTTTTGGCAATTTCGCTTCCGTTGAATTTCCTCATATCATGCCAAAAGAACATTTTTCTGTTAAGCGACGCTTTTTTCACGGCGTAAATTGTTTTGTATCCCATGGGCGGAATATTATCGATTTTAACAACGGTTTCGTATCGGTCAACAAGATACGGCAGCGGTCTGGTGTGAAGATTCGATACGGGGGTTGTAACTTCTTTTCGCGATATAATTTGCTTTTCAAGCATTTTATCACCGTCAAACATATCAAAATCCCAAACATTCATATCCTGAGGAAAATCAATGTACACACGCAGCGTTTCGTTTCTCCCGTAGGGAAGCGTGTTAAAGACAGTGAGAATTATTGCGTCGTCGGGATACTTTGAATAATCAGCGTTTTTCACGATGTTTTTGCAGGCTGTATTGGCAATGGATTCCGAAAGCTCAAGCACCTGGGAAAGTCTGTACATAGTGTCATCAGCGGTTTTATCCTGAGTTACTCCGTTAATTGAATCATGCGGATGAGAAAGCAGCAGATAGTTTACCGCCTTGTCAAGAAACGGTTTATTATACCTTTCTTCCATGCACGAGAGCGGTTCCGCAACTTTGAAAAGCATATTTTCCGCGCGCTTGTTAAGAATTTTAATCAGGGGTCTTGTCGAGAGCGCATTTGCGCTGCACTTATATGCAGGACCGTCGCGCAGTTCGCCCTTGATTGTGCGGAGCTTGCTTATATCAACCGACGCCTTAAAATCACGAACATATTCCTCCAGCGTTGAAAGCTGCAAATCCAAGTCGGGGAACAGCTCCCTTGCGCGGCGGACGATTTCCGTAAGCTGCGGCTGTGCGGTTGAGGAATCCGAGCCGTTCATAAGAACGCGCATATCCGGCATTACGGTATCGTTCATAGATTTCCATGCAAGCTCAATTGCCGTTTTTATACGGCTGTCATGAATAAATCCGTTATCGCGGATTACAAAATAATCCTCCCAGAATCCCATGCTGTCGGCTTCATGGTAAACCTGACCGTCCTTTCCGAGATTCATGAAGTATTCGTCGGAATTATAGTCCTTGTCTGTGGTTATTGCAAGAAAAGCATTCATAAAAAAATTTGCTCTTGCGTGCTCGCCGAGCCGTGTTGCGAAAACCTTTGTGCCGTCCGGCGCTTCCCAAAGAAATTCGCAATTCGGGCATCTGTCCTTGGAAACGTTTTTTGCAACCACAACAAAGTCGAGCCCGAATTCTTTGTATATCTGCGGAAACTGCGCGGTCTGCCCCCAGCCGAAGGATTCATGCGCAACGTTTAAACGGCGCCCGAGCTTTTTGGCATGTCTGTCACCCGTGAGCAGATTTCTTACCAGGCTTTCTCCGCAGACGGGGTATAGGTCCGGCAGCGTGTACCACGGACCGACGTCTATTTTCCCCGATTTTATGTAGCCACGGATTTTCTCACTGTTTTCGGGGCGCATCTCAAGATAATCCTCTATCATTACGGTTTGCCCGTCCATAAGGAAACAGGAGTAATCGGGCTGCGTGTCTAAAATCTCAAGCAATTCATCCATCATATCAACAAGATACTGCCTGTTCTCCCAAATCGGGTATCGCCACTCTCTGTCCCAGTGCGTGTGCGTTACTATGTGTGCTTTCTTCATGTCGGTTACCTCCGTAGAAAGTATTTAAGTTTTCAGTATTATTCTGAATTTTTTACATTGTACCACAGAAATTTTGCGTGTTCAATCGGGAAACGAATATTCAGCGCAATTGCTTCATTTTAGCAATTAATTATCATTTACAGTATTTTTGTGTTCATGTAAAATAAAAACTGATTAAAAGATTAAGGCTCGGAGTTAATTTGTCCAATACGATTTTCAGCGTCATATCAATGATAAAGTTTGTGTGTCCGTTTTTGTGCCTTGTGATTCTCAGACTGTTTAAGGATAATATGATGCGTCTTATGAGAGTTCTTTTCCTTGCGGCGGCATTGGGGCATTTGTTAATGAATTTTGCGGCTTCTCCTGTTTTGAATATTATACTTTTTACGGCGGCGCAGTTTTTCTCCGCATGCGTTTCGGCGCGTATATGGAGCGTGTATATCCCGAGTCTTGCCGATACCGGTAAGGTGTCGGCGGCAAACGGTATGCTTGATTTTGCCGGCTATTTCGGCGCATCGGCGGCAAATGTAATGATTTCATCCGTTATGGGGAAAATAGGCTGGAACGGAGTTGTGTACATGTGGAGCGCATTTATGCTTTTAGGCTTTGCCGTTACGGTTTACCGGGGGATAAATGATAAAAAACAAAATGCTGTATGATAAATTCTGAAACAATTACCCCCATACCGAATTTCGGTATGGGGGTAATTGTTTTAATATACCTTTATGACTGCCGCTGATTTTTCATTCAGTGAAATTGTCAGAACATTATCCGAAACCGAGCATTTGCAGCTGCTTTCGGTCGGATAAACAACTTCTGCGGAATTTTCGGATATCGGAATTTTTATTTCTCCGTTTCCGGCAAGCCTGCCGACACAGATGTATGAATGATTTTCACCTTTATATCCGTTTACAATAATATCGTTCTCGAAGTTAACCGCACCCAGAGGCCAGAAGGGGATAAGCCCCGGTATTTCGTTTCTTACAGACTTGTAAAATTCAACTCCGTGTTTTACTATCTCAAACTGTTCCTCCGATAAAAACGGAATTTCAGCCGAAAGGACAGGGCGGCGGAACATGGCGCTTACCATACTGAACGCTATTTCGCTGTCGGTATGTTCCTTCATGGGCAAAACCCATACCTGAGCCTGCTCGGGAATAACCGCTGTTGAGGACATTGCCGCAATAACGGCGGTAGGCTCATAGCTCGCTGCATCCGATAACGATTGCAGCGAAAAATGCCGCAGACTTTCGGAATCCATTCTCATCCCGCCGCTTGCACAGTTCTCGATTATCAATCCGGGGTGTCTTTCGCACAATCCGTCTACCCAGTCAAGATATGCCTTTTGGTGCTTCATAAGTCCGTCACCGAAGCTGTCGCTGTCAATCTCTGTTCCCGCGCCGCCGTCTATGTTGTAGTCAAATTTAAAATACTGTATATTGTATTCCGAAATTAATCTGTCGACAACATTGTTTAAATATTCCGTAACCTTTTTGTTTCTGAAGTCGAAATGATACCTTCCGTGATCAATCACCCTTTTTCCGTGGCGGACAAAAAAGCAACTGTCGTCAAAATATTTTAGAGCCGGACAGTCTATTCCCATAACCTCAGGTTCAAGCCATATTCCGGGGATCATTCC
>CAKSIJ010000027.1 GCA_934462715.1 uncultured Clostridia bacterium | reverse complement strand
TTTCCGAAATCTTTTCTTTCCACCTCAAAAACCTTTCCGAACGAGCCGCTTCCAAGCTCTTTGGTTATATACCATTTTCCGTCTATAGGTTCGTATTTTTATAATAACTTATATCCACTTTTCCATCTCCTATCTTCTTAAATTTGTACAAAATCTGTATAATACCACTGCCGCCTGCGCTCTTGTTGCATTCCCCTGTGGAGTTATATGCAATTTATCAGTACCTGATATCAAACCGTTTCCGATAGCCCAACCTACTGAATCTGAAGCGTAATCAGACAATGACTGATTATCTATATACTCCTTCACTATTTCACTATCCACTTTTATATTCAATCCCTTATATTTTGCATATCTGTAAAGTATTGCGGCAAGCTGTTCTCTTGTTATATTCTCGTCCGGGGCAAACAGATTTTTTTCAACCCCGTTTACAATTCCTTTTATACTTGCCCACGACACCGCATTTTCGTACCAGCTTCCGCTTTCAACATCTTTATAACTTACCTTTTTTGTATTCGGCTCTTTTTCCATTCGATAAAGAATTGTAACAACCATTGCCCTTGTAATTTCACCGTCAGGCTCGAAAAGATTTGGTGATGTTCCGCTCATTAAGCTATTATCTCTCGCATATTTTACAGCATCAAAGCACCAGCTTTTGCTGTTCACATCATCATATAAATACGAATATTCATTAACCGCCTCCGAAACAAACGTGTCCCAGCCCATACTGTTTATTTCATTTGCATTATACATAGGAAGCATACTTTCCGCTTTCTTGCACGCATTATAAAGAGCGTTATCCTTTGTTATCTGTTTTTCGTTATAATTCATCTTTGAATTTTTATATTCAAGCGTTTCCTCTAAAATCTTTTCTTTATTAAGCGTACTGTTTTTCAAGGTAAAGTAATATCCGATATAGGTTCCGTTACTGCCGCTTTCCCAATAAAGTCCCGGAAAACCGGATACATACTTAAAAGAAGAATCTCTGTCACCTATTTTATCTAAAAAAGTTACGCTTTTATTTTTATAGGTATACGCATAATTTACCATGTTATTTTCTTCGGCAGCACCGTTCTTTATAATCAGCTCCGGCGTGCCGTTCCCATCTAAGTCATATAATCCGAATAATATTTTATCACTGTTTTCAGTATAAAACTTTTGTCTTGTATTTGCATATTTCTTATCCACGATAAACTGTTTATATGCCCCATTCCAGTCTGTGGCAACCTTTTCACTTTGTTTTACCGAATTGTTTGCTTCTTTTTCTGTTTTTTCAATATACGGCGCTTCCCAATCCCATATATCCCTATTTTTCTTTGGTGATACGGAATAATACGATCCTGCACCGATTATTTCACATTTCGACAGAGAACTAATTTCGGATATTTTAAGAACACCCTTATCTATATCAAAGCTTAATGCCGATAATGTAATCCCTCTACCGAAAGTTACATTATCTTTTGTAATAAATTCTGCCTTTTCTTTTTCTGTATTGTATACTGCTAACTGCCATCTGTCGTTATCTAAACTGCCGTTATCAATTATATCAGGGAGAAGACCGAGAGTGCTGTGGCTTTCGATTTTACCGAGAACAACCCTGTTGTTTTTTATATAATATATTTCTTCGCTGCCCTCTTGGAGTTTATAGCCTTCCTTATCCGTTTTAACCAGTGTATGATAAAGTTCGGGAATGCCATCAAAATTGAAATCCTGCAATGAGAAAAAAAGTGTGTCATAAACATCATCTTTTGTTCTTTTCTCCTGCCGGTACTCATTTTCTATCTGCTGAACTTTTGACTTATATAAACTTTTCCAATCAGTTTGCGTCGCCGCCTCAACCGAAACAGCAACAGTCGCAATCACAAAAAAAGACAATATAATCGGCAAAAATTTTTTTCTTAATTTATAATTTCGATGAAACATTTCTCGTACCCATCCTTTGCATTTCTGACTTTATTTTTATTCGTTATCCGTTAAATAGCAGAAATAGCAGCACCCGCAAAACCGGGGTGCTGCTATACTCTTTATCAACCAAAATTCGTCATAGTTGATTTCAATGACTGGTCTGTGTTTTCGAGCTGCGTTGCTGCTGTATCCATCAGCTTTGCGTACCCCTCAAGCATTTCGGAAAAGTTTGTAAAGGTTGACTGCATACTTTCGAATTTAGCCAAAAATGCGTCCTGCGCTTCACCTTTCCATGTCTCATTAAGACCATTTACCAATGTTTTAAGTTTTGCGATTACGTCATCGTGTTCGCCTTTGTATGTACGAACATCCGTTGCCTTCTGTCTCAAAGTTTCCGGCGTTACCTGAATTACTGCCATTTTAAATGACCTCCTTAAATTTTTTTATTTATTCAGCTCTCGCTGCATAAATCAATAGATTGAATTAATTATGTTTTTTCCGGCTTGGTCGGTTTTCATCATTTCGTCCGCCACTTTTTCCATTAAAGCCGCAAACTCTTCCAGTGCTTCCTCAAAGCTGTCGTACACCGGCTGCATACTTAAATATTTGCTTACAAACGCATTTTGAGCATCACCCTGCCAAACCTCTCCCAAAGTCATAACAAGATTCGTGATTTTGTTCATAATGTCGTGATGACTTTCCTTATACTGCCGTACCTGATTACTTTTTGTTGTTAAATCACTTGGATTAACCAAAATCTGATCTGCCATATGTATCACCTCCACAAATTACTTTGCAACACGCAACGACCACGAATTATCTAACTGTCGCCTGCTTGATCTTAAATACTCTTGCAAATTCGAAATTTTACCGGTTCCGGGATTGGCAATCAAAACATCCGCTGCTGACATATTGTTGGGATCACAGCCGTTTTTTACGCCGATTGCAACCATAGAATGTCCGGTAACTCTTATTACTACTGCATTACCGCTATTAACCTGATTATATATTTCTGTATATCTGCGTCCGGCAGACCACGAACTGCTTCCTTCAATGCTTTTGGTGTGCGTCCATCTGGCACCACCATGACCGGGACCCGGCCAATCGTCCTCCGGATTATAATATCGATTGTTCTTAAATGCTCCAACCATTGCATCAGATGTTGATGTGCAACCGCCGTTTGAACCGTCCGATTGCCGCAAGTCATAGTCATATTGATTCAGCACATACTTTTCATCAAATCCGTTTACAACGCTGTAATCTCCGTATGCTCCGCCGGAAACATCTCTTGATGAGCCTGTATATCCTTTGGTATTACCATTTGTCTGCACATTCTCATTTGGAACATTATCAGCCGGTGCAGAATTTGTATCAGTATTTCCGGAGTTATTATTACTTTCGGTCGTACTGTTATTTTCCTTTACCTTTGTAGGATCTACACCTATAACTATCGGTTCATTATCTGCCGCATAAGCCGTCGTGGCAAACCAATTTTTTGATATATTCGCCATTTTTTCCAGCAGCTTGATATCTATCGTAGTGATAACACAAACCGGGGCTACTATAAATGCCCCCGTTAAAGACATAATTTTTCGTATTCTATTGCGAAAGAGAAAATCATGCAAACTTTCACCGCCTGTGCGCAGTGTCAATTTTATTCTGTCAAGTATCGACTGCGACCGGTTGCCGTATTTGCTGTCACCCTCTGTAACGGAATTTGTTACATTCAAAAATGCACTTTTATACTGTCCTGATAAATTGCCCTGTCTGTTGGCTGATGTTATAAGGCTATTAAGACAGTTTCTGATGTTCTGCTTTGAAGCAACTTCAAAATCAAGACCGTTTAATGCTGAACGGATTTTCTTTTCCGCATCCTCTGTTTCGGATTGCATTCTTTCAATCTGCCGCGAAATTGCGCTGATTGAAGATTTTTTTAACATAATGTTTGGCATTTTTCATCTCGCCTCCCAAATTATTTTTTCTCATAAAATTCTGAAAGTTTTGAAATAAAAACTTCTCTTTCGTTATCCTTGTAACCTTCAAAAAAGATTTCAGCAATATCTTCATTGTTAAAAAGAAACTGATGTTCCGCGCCAATAAAACCTTCAGGGTACATTACTCCTATGTAGTCATATTCCTTGTTATCCTCTATGCTTGTTTGCTTGACACCGTAAATCATTAACTTCTTTTCGCCATTTTTTAATAACACTATCGTTCCGATTGGTAATAAATTCATCATTTTCAGCCATCCTTTCTAAATCGTTATTATGCAAAACAAAAACATTTTGTCCAATCCGCTCGTAATTTCTGCATTGCTTTTGGAATACCATTACCAATTTTTTCTGCTGTGTCTATCAACGCATCAGACACAATCTCCGTCAGTCCTTTATCTGTTCCGGTAATCCAATTTGCCACTGCATCAGCAGCATTTGTTACAACCATTGTTCCAACTGCTACAGCAATAACCGGAGCACCTCCTGTTACGGCAGCCATTGTTGCTGCAACTGCCGCCGTTGTTGCAGCTATAGCAAGCGTATCCCACGCAGTTTCAACCATCGTTTCAGCAATTGCTCTTGTCGTTATCCCCCCAAATTCTTCATAATTCTTTACACCATTTACAAAGCCATCTAAAACCAAGCCAATCCATGTGCTTTTTGTAAGTTTATTCTTGTCAGCCCATGCATTTGATAAATAGTTTTTCCATCCGCTCGTGGAAATTTCTAACTTTTCCTTGAAATAGTCTTCGATACCAAGTATCTTCTTTTTCCACATTTGCTTCGTAGTGATTTTTTTGGCATCTTTCATAAGCCCAGAGGCAAACTTATATCCATACTTAAAAACTTTTGCAATATTTTCAGCTCCACCTTTTACAACAGCTTCTGCTAATGATAAGAACACACCTATATGTCCTGCTTTTTTTGCAAAATCCAATAAACTAATAGATGATTTATTAACACTGTCGCTACTTAAAAACAATCCGGCTGTTGTTGCATATTTTATAAGTTTGCTTTTTACGAACAAGTTTTTTATATTGCCAACGCTATTTTCGGCAAATTTTTTTATTTTATCAAGAATCGAATTTGATTTATTGCCGTATTTGTTATCTGTATCAGCTACATTTCCCGTCACCTTTAAAAAAGCATCTTTATATTGCTTTCCCAATTCCGCCTGCCTTTCAGCAGATGATTTGAGTCCTTTTAATCTGCTTTGTAAATTTTTCTTCGATGCAACTTCAAAATCCAAGCCATTCATTGCTGAAGTGATTTGTTTTTTTGCAGAATTTGTTTCAGTTATCATACATTCAATTTGTTTTTGTATGCTTGAAGCTGAACCTTTTATTAAAACAATCACAGCCACTTTTATTCACATCCTTTATCTGAAAGCGTATTTTACTGCATTGTTCTTGCCGCAGCCTCGTCCGCTTCCTTAATCTGTTTTGCGACCATTTTGATAAGCTGTGCAATATCCCTGCATTCTTCCATAACACGCTTATTTTCCTTTTTCCATTCCTCAATTTTCACCTTAAAAGCGTCTGCCGCCTCTCCGCTCCAGTTTTCGCACACCTCGGCATATACCTTGGAAGCAGCTCTTTCAGCATTCTCACACTGCTCCGCCGCATTATTCAGCTTATTTGCCTGCCTGATTGCGTCCAAATAATCAATACTGATAAGTCCCATTTTTATACTCTCCTTTCTGAAACGGTCAGTTTGCTTCCGTCCCAAATGCCGTATTCTTCAAGTGTTTTATCCGGCTCCAAAGCCTTACCGCCGCAGCTTAAATTTATTTTTTTCACGCCGCCAAAGCGTTCAAAATCCATTTCAATTAACGATTCAAGTATTTTGTCCTCAAGTTCATCTATTCGAAGCTTTGCCGGGATTTCCAAATCTACCGGCTCATAGCCATCCGAAAACAAAAGCGTTACGATTATATCGTCCATTATTCAAACACCTCACGGCTGATGTTGAGTTTTTTGAGCATTTCCCGCATTTCGCTTTGAATACCCTCCTTGGTTGCGTTCTGAAAATAAACAACATCTTCTTCGTTTTCCATTATGCTTTTAAGGCGGATAATTTCCCCTGCGGTCATTATATACATAATGTTGTCAACATTATCTGTTTCGGCTTTTAAGTCCGCAAAGGTGAAAGAATAAAAATCCTCATCTCCGACAAAGCCGCCCACAATAATTTTTGCCGTCTTTGCATCTGCTCCGGCAGATGTCAATTCCTTTAATGCCGCATCATCGGCATTACGGGTTTTCAGTTTTTTTGCCTTTTCAAGAGTCTTATTTGATATTCTGTAATTATACCTTTCCTCTGCCCCGTTATTTTTCCAGTTAATCAGCCCGAAAACAGTTTCCGATATTTTCGAGGTATCAAAAACTTTTAGTTTATAGCTCTCACCGTCTTTAACCGCCATAACAGCCATTGCGTCTTTTATGTAAAAAAGTATACCTTCCTGTGTGTTATGCCGCAGCTGTTTATCAACGGCGATAAACTTTTCACACTTTGCGCAAATCTCAACAATGTTTAAGATATCGCCGCTTAATGAGGTTTCCCCGTCAAAATTTTCTTTTAAGTATCCCTTGCGTTCCAAGGTGGTTTGAACACCCAAAATCTCATGACTCAAAGCAGCTTCACTCATTCCGCCGAAGCTGTCGGGTATGCCGTACAGCTCGGTTGCGCCGAGGCTTGCCGCTATGCACATAATTTCTTTTGCGTTTAATTCGCAGCTATCCAATGCTTTTATCCTCCTTTTTTATTTTGCAAACATCGCCTTAAACCTCTCGGCGTGTTCATTCTTTAAAATATATCCCTCAAATTCACCGAGTTTTGCCTCGGCTTCACTGTATGAAAGATCGCCGGAAAATACCGTATGCGACTTAAATGTCTTACCGAGCAAAATTGACAGCTTGTTATTAACAAGCAACATTGAAATTGTATTGCCCATACTTGAGAGTTTGCCAAGTTCCTCTGCGTCCTCCGATGCAATAAGGTACACATTAAGTCCTTTTCCCAGTCTGATAACTGCTTCAAGCCGTTTCGCCGTTTTTTCGTCTATCGCCTCATAGCATTTTTTAAGACCGTCAATCAAAATTGCAATCGGAGCAAACGCCTCGTGTGCTTCTCCGCTTTCGTGCAATTCCTTTCTGCGCTGCAGCTCGGACACGGTTTGTGCCATAAAGCCGTCAAGCTCCTCGCCCAGAGTGAAATACTTATCAACCGTATTTCGTATATCGCCGAGCACATTTTCCGTATCATATAAAACTACAGTACTGTCTTTATAATTTGACTTCATCTGTTTTGCAATAACGCTTACCATATTGCTCTTGCCGGACGCTTTATGTCCCGAAATAACCATATAATGTGTTTCATCAAAATCAATTCCGAGCGGATATACCTCATTCGTTGATAGACCGACCGTGATTTTACCTGCCGAAATACTGTTAAACGGAATAATATCAGGCATAATCGGTATCGGCGCCGCACGGTTACCCATCCAGATTCTGTTCATTTCCGCAGCAATGTTTTTGATTGCGGCAACTCTGTCGCTGTCCGTTTCTCCCGGTGCCGGAAGCGCTGTCTGAAATTCCAGCGGAACATCCGTTTTTATAAGACCTCTGCCGTCCACATTATCCGGCTCAAGTCCGTTTGTTTTGCCGACAATGCCTTGATACTCGCTTTTATCTATCATTTGCAGCGCAACAGAATTTTTTATATTCTGGCTGATTTTATATGTAAGTGCGTTGGGATTGTTGCCTGTTGCCGCAATATAGATACCATAGCTTGCACCCTGCCTTGTCAGATTTAAGAAAAACATATCCGTTTCGGGATAAAGCGTAAACATAGGTCCAAAATTATCAATTACAAGCACGATATATGGCAGTTTTTCTCCTGTTGCATCACGGTATGCCTTAATGTTTCCGAGGCTCAGCTTTGAAAACTTTTCCTTTCTCGTGTCAAGCTCTTTGGAAATCAGCTTAACAAGCTTATCCATCTTTTCTTCATCGCTGTCGTTTACAACGCCGCCAATGTGCGGAAATCCTGCAAACATTCCCATACTGCCCGTGTTGAAGTCCATTATGTAGACATTTACATCTTCGGGCGAATATGTGCAGCAGATTGACATAATAAGCGTCTGCAAAAGTGTTGTTTTGCCGACACCCGGAGCGCCGTATATACCCGTATGTCCAAGCTCCGAAAAATTGACTGTTGCCGGATATTGTGATTGATTTCTCGGATCGTCAATAAGACCGATAACGGGATTTAATTCGCCGTCATTTCCCTCCCAGCCGGTATCGTTGAACTTTAAGTCTGTTACTTCATTGAGTCCGATTATATCCGGCAGTTTTTCCGTCCATACTTTTTTAGACTCGGCAATATCGTTTTCCTTGACATATTGTTTCAGAAAATCCACAACAGCGTTTATTTCTTTAATTTCTTCCTTTAAGCCGTAGTCAATTCCCATTGTCTTATTTCTGTTTTTGTAGCTGATTCGCTTGCCCTGCAAGGTAATGCCCGAAACCTTGGGAACAACCGTCATTTTATCCTTTTTGTTCGGATTATACGGTGCGCCGCTCCAAAATGACTGTACCTGCTCATAAATTTCATCGTCACCGACACGAATATATGCCCTTCCCGGCACTGTTATTTTAGCCGCATCGCCGTGGTGCAGCATATCCTTACTGTCTGATGCAGACGCAACTCTCAAACACCAACGGAATTTAACATTTGCTTCTACATCAGCTGTTACAACTCCCGTTGTTTTCTGCGACATTAAGATACTATACATTCCGAGCGAGCGCCCTGTTCGGAAAAGTGAGTTAATAAAGTTTCCGAACTCCGGGAACTGCAGCTTAAACTCTGCAAATTCGTCAATTACAATAATAAGGAACGGCAGAGCCTCATCAGCTTTTCCCGCATGGTACAGCTTTTGATATTCCGTAACATTCTGCACGCCGTATTTATTAAATATAATCTGTCGTCTTGTCAATTCACACTGAAGTGCGATAAGATTACGGTCAATTTTATTATCAAGATTCGAAATTGTACCGGCAAGATGAGGAAATCCCTCAAACGGCTGAATAAGTCCTGTTCCCTTGAAGTCAATCAGTATAAATGACACATCGCTCGGAGAAAACGCAAGCGCCATTGACAAAATCCACGACTGCACCATTTCGGATTTACCCGAGCCTGCCATACCCGCAACCAAGCCAAACGGTCCGTGCTTTTTTTCGTATATATCAAACATAAATTTTTCGCCGTTTTCTCTGATGCCCACCGGCACAGACATTGACTTAAACGGCAAAGCTTTTCTCCAATTTTCCGCAACGGGAATCTGATCCGGAGTTTTGACATTGTATCCGTCCAAAAATGTAACACAGGACGGCAGTGCGGTTGCCTTCGCCTTTTCCTCAACACGAATCGGCGCCATTGCCCTTGCAAATATATCAAAGCTCTTTGCGTCAACTTTGTCTATATTAAATTCTTCAAATTCACCCGAATTTTCCGCATTATATATAACGCCGCTGCCGTTTCTGAGTTCGATTATCTCTTTACATTCCATATACAGCTCGTTTTTGCTGTGCGTCAGAATAACTGCGCCCATTCCGAATTGATACTCACACGCACGCAGGGTTTTCATAATTCCCTGTTTTTTAATATCTTCATCATCGGCAATAATGAACAGATAATACGGAAGCTGCATTGTTTTTCTGCCGTATGAATTTTCTTCTATTTCGCTTTTTCTCTCTTTAACAATATCTTCAAACCTGCGGCACAGCTCCGAAACCTCCATACTGTTTGAAGCCATAAACCGGAATGTCCTGCCATCATCAAATGAATGCGGCAGCCACCTTATCCATTCCCACTCGGAATACTCTTTTGACGGGAATACCGTTACAATTCTTAATTCTTCATATGAGTGTGTTGCTGCTGCCTGCATCACGATATTTTTTGCAAGTGCAACCGTGTTTTTTCTGTCGCCGACAACACCCACCATACAGTTATTCCGTATATCACACAAAATCGGTGCATTTTCAACATATTTGTTATCGTCGGCGATTTTCTGTCCACCCTTTGCAAGTTCATCTTCGTGCAATGACAAAATTTCATTCGGCGTCTTAATTTCAATAACAGACGGAACCTTTCCGTTACCTATACGGACACTCATAAAGTCATCATCAAGCGGCGAGCGTTCCCACATTTTCGGCGACATTTCTTTTACAAGCGCCGCACAATCCTTTGTATCTGGATTTGCCGAGCAGAGCGCCCGCAGCTGTTTTGCGTGAACATCGTCAATATGCTTCTGTGTGTCCGCAAGATATTGCTTGTATTTCTCTATTCTCAGTTTTTCGTCTTTTCGGTATTTTCTGGTTTGTGAGCGATGCGACAATATACCCGAAAGCGGCATAGCGAGGGCAAATATTCCCGTAATCTGTAAAGAGCCTGTCATTACAAAAGCAATTACCGTCGGAATCAGCATTATAATCGGATATGTAAAAACACTTATCCAATTTATATCCGGTTTTGACCCGATTGACGGCGGATTTTGAATATCTATTTTATCGCTCGGCATTTCAAGCTTTAATCTCGGCGACCGCTTATAAATCGGTCTTTGTTTAATGTTTTTGGGTTTCGGCGCAGATTTATGAACGGATATATTGTTGTTCACTCCGAAAATTTCCAGACTGTCGCCGCCGAATATGAATTTAGCTTCGCCGATTACAATTTCATCTCTGTTTTTAAGTACACATTCTTTAATTGCCTCTGAGTTTACATATGTGCCGTTTGTACTGCCCATATCAATCAAATGATAGTCTGTTCCCATTCGCTTGATTTTTGCGTGTTTACCGGATACAATCGGGCTGTCCAAAACAACATTGTTCTTTTCGCCCCTGCCTATTGTAAGTTCATCCGGCAGCTTTTCTTCAATTCCGTTTTGTTCGTATTCGGAAATAACCATCATAGAAATACGGTCTTTTCGGCTTAAAACAAAGATTTGCTCCGGAATAAGAGTTCCGTGCGTTACCTTGCTGCCGTTCATCAGGACCTCGCCGATACACGATACTTCCCACACTCCGTTTTTGTTTACAAACTTAATATGCTCTTTTTTCAAATCGGAATCGGGAATACTAAAACCTTCTTTTACATCACTTCCGATTGAAAGTCGCTGATGATTGCTTAGGGATATGTCCTTAAAGTGACCTTTGTAATAAATTCTTATAAACATATCCATAGCAAATAACCTCCGCATTTCATTTATTCATTTTCATTATTCATATTGTTGTTATTCTGTTTGTCTGTTTCCTTTTTATCCTCTGTCTGACTTTGCTTATCAATATCTTTTTCTTCATCCGTTGGCTTGACAACAGACTCTTTTTCCTTCGTATTTTCTTTGTCGTTTGGTTTGTCTGTCGTTTTCGGCGCCGGCTTATTTTCACTGTCTGATACAATCACTTTAATTGTCTTATTGATTTCTCCGGCACTTATCGTGATATTTGCCGTGCCCTTTGAAACAGCTGTTATCTTACCGTCGCTGCCGACCGTTGCAATTTCATTATCCGACGAAGAAAATTCGACTTCTTTTTTTGCACCGTCGGGCAGCAGTTTGTAATCCAAAATACGGCTTTCGCCTTTTTTCAGCTTCACATCTTCTGCCATAATTTCTTGGGCATTTCGGATTACCTCAACCTCAACCGTGCAGCTTGCATGATCCATTGAAACCGTTATCACTGCTTTGCCCGGTTTTAAGCCGGTGTAACTCTGGTTTTTATCGTTGACCTCAACAACACTCGGATCAGAGCTTTCATAGTGAAATTCCGTCAATCCCGTTTCATTATTTCCCTTGTCTACAGCCGGGAAACGCTGCGGCGTAGGATTTGCTGTTTCCCCTACACTAAGCACCTTCTTGTAATTGCCTTCATCAAGCGTAATGTCCGTTGCCGCAATATACTTGGGTTCTTTTGGTTTGGTTGAAATTTTTCCTATCGCAATCCCCAAAACAGCGACCGCAAGAGCCAGAATAACTGCGCCAACCGCTATTTTTCCCTTTGAGCCGCTCTGCCTTTTTTTCAGCGACTTTGTATCTGCCGAAATAACCGTAACCGTTACATTATCTCTGCCGCCGTTTTTAAGTGCCGTTTCAGCAAGGCTTTGGGCAGCAGTCCGGCTATCGCCGGATTTTCGCATAATGCTCTGTATTTCTTCATTTTCCACCATATCGGTAAGACCGTCGCTGCACAAAATGAACATATCGCCTTTTTCTATCCTTATTTTTTCGGATATATGCGGCTCAACAATCATTTCGTCGGCGAATATTCCAAGATGCTGCGTCAGCTTGTGTCTATCCTCGTGCGTTTTTGCCTTTTCCTTTGTGATGACACCCATATTCACAAGCCTTTGTGCCGTTGTATCATCAACAGAAATCTGCGTCAGCTTTTTGTTTCTGTAAAGATATACACGGCTGTCGCCGACATTATAAACCTGTGCCATATCATCAGAAATGCTGAGCATAGCAAAGGTAGTTCCTATTCTGCGTTCACCCGATTCCACAATTTTATTGCAAATCTTTGTGTTCGCATCGGATATTGACTTTAAAATTGCAGATTTATTATCTTTTATCCTGCCGCCTTTTAGCTTATCATGATATTTTTTTACGGTTTGTGCTGTAATAAGCGACGCTTCTTCTCCAAGTGCTTCTCCGCCCATTCCGTCAAACACACCGTACATAATTTCGCTGCCGCTCGGATTATCCTCAAAAAAATTATGTTCATCACGGTTTTCCGAGGTTAAATGCGTTCCGTTAAAATAAAAATTATCCTCGTTATTGTTTCTTATGCGTCCTTTATCCGAACAAACCGCAGCTGAAAATTTTATGCTGTTCATCAGGCTCTCCCTCCTTTTTCGGGGTATCAGTCAAAAAGCGAAACTGTTCCTTTTTTCGGGATTTCCGCTTCCTCATTTTCTCCGAATAAAGAAAATGTTTTTGACCTGTCTTTTAATTCATTCGCAGTATCTATATAATCTTCTTCCTTTGTATGTGTTGCAATGTTAAATTCTATGTCATCACCCACATTATCAAAAGAAAGCGTGTTATTTACAAAGTTAATTTTATATACGGAAATATTGATAATATCTCCGCTGTTTAGCAATCTTTCGGCAATTCTTCTGCCGTTTACATATGTTCCGTTTTTACTTCCTAAATCTTTAATCATATAACCGTTTCCCACACTGTAAATCATAATGTGTCGGGAAGATGTTCTCATATTTTTAAGCACAATACTGTTTTTGTAATCTCTGCCTATTGTAATTTCCTTGTTTTCGCCGAGCCAAACCGTTTTCATAGAATCCGACTGTTTGGGGTGAACTGCAATATATATTTCGGGGGTGGTTTCAAGTACATATGTTGCCCCCACTTCAAGACTGTCACGGGTCATTCGGGAGTCCTCACGGTACAATAATTTCTTTGCCTTTATCTCGCAGCCGTCTGCGGACACATCAAATGTAATGTGCCCGCCGTTTAAGCCGCCGGCGTTTAAGCGGATTGTGTCGTTTTCGCCGGAACCGATTGTTGCACGGCTATACTTCGACAAATCTATGCTATATAATTCATCATTGTAATAAACTCGTATTATATACGCCATAAAAACTCCCGTCCCCGTTTCAATACCTATTATTTGTTTGCGGCATCTCCCGATTTACCATCGTTTTCTGCTGCACCGCCGACATTATTTTCGCTGCCGGCATTATCTTTTGTTTCGTCCTTTTTCTGCGTTTCCTGATCATCGGATTTTGAATTTTCACCGTTGTCCTTATTGTCATTATCCTTGTCATCTGCTGCTTTTTCAAGAAGGATTGAAACACTTGCTTCTTTTCCTGCTTCAACGGTAACTGTTGTTTCCGCTGCTGTGTAACCCTCCGGAATATTGCTTACGGTTAATGTATAAGTTCCTGCATTTACTTCTGTAAATGTGCAAGCACCGCCGTTTGCGGCTGTCTGTGTTTTTCCGTCAAGCGTTACAACAACACCGTCGCCCAATGCCGGGTCAGCACCTTCAAAGTTTCCTTTAACCTTTACAGATACTGAACCTTTTTCTACTACCGGCTCTGCTCCTATCTCCGGCAACGGAATGCTTCCGTCCTTAAAACGTTCTGCCAAATAATCATCCCAGCTTCCAGCAGCCATTTCATCATTTGAAATATTAAAGGTTGTTACTCCGTCTACCCAAGCCACTGTTTCTGCTCCATTCGGTGCTTTCACGCCAAACAGTGCTTCTGCAACCGCACGGATAGGCAAATATGTGGAGCCGCCATTAATATCTGTCAAAATGGGAGCAATCTCATTGCCTGTTAATCCGCCGTTAAGCAACATTGTCTTTTCTTCATCGGTTATAAGAGAATATTCCGTTCCTTTCTTCATATTCAATTTACCGTTAAAATCGAAATCATACACATTAAATGTAGGCTGATCAATGACAAGACGCAAATATTTGCTGCCTTTAACGATATGTACACTCTTATCACTTTCCTGCCACTCTATCGCAGCGTTGAGTAACTCAGCACACTGCCGCAATGAAACATAAGTTTTTGTAACAGGACCAAACTCTTTTGTTTGGAAAGGATATTTTTCATTAGATTCAAGTGCTATAGAAGTAACTGCCGGTATCGGCGGCTGCGGTACAACATTATTATCTTCTTTACTCTCTTCTCCCGGAACTGCTTCATCGGGTGTTGCTGTTTCGCCGGGTGCTGCTGTTTCATCTGAAGCATTGTTATTGTCAGAAACACCGCTGACAACCTCATTGCCCGGTGTAACAGTTTCGTTATCTTCACCGTCCGCAAATACAATACTTCCCTGAACAAAAATCATTGCTGTCGTTAATAAAAGTGCCAAATGCTTTTTATAGTTTTTCATTGATTAATTCTTCCTTTCTCTGTTATTTATTCAAATTCGAGTATATAGAGCTGCGCATCTCTGCCAAAAATTGCAGACGAGCTTCACTATATGCGTCATTGTATGTGTTGTCATCCTGCTGCGGATAAAGGAAACGTTCAATCTCCTGTACGATTTTGTCGGTAACAAATACACGACCGCCGCCGCTTAAAGGATCCGGAACAGCAACAAAAACTTTGTTATCAAAATTCTTCAAAAAGTAACCGATATCAACAGGCATTCCGATGTCATAAGATAATGGTTTTTCATTACTTCTGTCAATAGTAAATTCATAACCTAACACTTTTATTTCTCCATTTTCATACCATTGAAGCCTTACAGCTCTACCTAAATCCGTGTCATCATACACGGTTATAGCAATTTGATCATAATCATTGATAGTTTCTTTACCATTATTATAGCTTGTTGCCCCTTTAGGCGTATATCCAATGCTTGCGTGGTATTTGTTTTCTACGTCCATTTTGCTGTCGTAGTTTGTAAACGAATATCTAATTGGTGTATATTCTGCACCATCTTTCTTTAACGAAACATCTGTCGCTGCAAATGATGTTATTGCCGACATCAAAAGAATGCCTATCGTAATAGAAAATGTAATTATTTTTTTCATATTATTTATTCCTTTCAATTATAGTTTTATCTGATCCATAAATCATCATGTATATCATCAGACGAATTAGAGTTACCTGTTTTCCCGTTTGAAGGTTCTGTTGGGTGTACTGTATGTGATGTACTTCCGCACACCGGGCAAGTTGGGTGCGTTGTATGCGATGTACTTCCACACACCGGACAGGTTGGATGCGTTGTGTGCGAAGTGCTGCCGCATACCGGGCACTTTTTTACCTCTTGGGGGTGTACTGTATGAGCCGTACTGCCGCAAGTGGGGCATCTTTTTTCCTCAACTTTTTTTGTCGGCTCCGGTGTCTTCGCCTTAACCGTCAACGTCATTTCCTTTGTAACACCGTCAGCGGTTATCGAAATTGTTGTCGTACCGGCGCTTACGCCTGTAATAACGCCATCAGGTCCGACAGTTGCCACACCTGCATTTGAACTTTGATATGCAACCTGTGGATTTGTTGCGTCCTCCGGCATAACAATCGGGTGAAGCGTGATAGCTGCTCCAACATCCAAAACAGCTGAATTTTCAACACCTTCTATCGCCGTTACGGGTATTTTTTGCTTTGCAACACTAACCTCAACAATTTTTTCAACCGAGCCGCACTTTATGGTTATTTGTACGGTTCCTTCTGCCAGCGCCGTTATTTTGCCGTTGTCGTCTACCTCCGCAATTTCTTTATCCGATGACTCGAATTTTATTTCATCGGTCGTGTTTGTCGGTGATAATTCATAAGTCAGTTCTCTTTCATCACCAATCGCCATAGAAATTGCTTCCTCCGGCAACCCGGCAATATCGGTAACAGGAATTGATTTTGGCATAAATGCAAATATCGCCACCGCAATCAAACACACTACAATAGCAGTTGCTGCCAAAATGAATGCTTTTTTCTTTTTGGGGGCATCCCTCGCCGAGCCGCTCGTTTGCCTGTCAGAAAACTCCGATACAGTTCCTTTGCTCGGAATATCTGTAACCGTTCCTCCCATATCATTTGTGGGTAATTCCGAAACGGTACATCCGCCGGTGGTTTTCCGTTTAATATCTGCCACGGTTCCGCCTGTCGGAGTTTTTGTTACTTTTTTCCTTGGGCTTAAAACCGTGATGTCTTCCGTATTTTCAAGGACCTTTTTCAGTTCATCTGCCATTTGTTTCGGCGACGAATATCTCTTGTGTCGGTCATTTTCACAAGCTTTTTTAATAATGCGTGCAAGCTCACCGTCCGCAAATTTCGGATTTGGAATTTCTTCCGTTCCTGCAATTCGCTTGCTTAAAGCAACGCTTATGTCATTATCGTTAATCGGTCCTTCAGCCGGCAAAAAAGGTATTCGGTTATTATTAAGCAGCCTATACATAACAATACCGATTGAATAGATATCGACATTGTTGTTATACTCTTTATGTTGCATAATTTCCGGTGCCATATAATCCTCAGTACCGGTTAATGTTCCCATTGTGGTACCCTGTGCTTCTCTTGAAACACCGAAATCACCAAGCTTGTATTTACCGTCTGCATCTATAAAAATGTTTTCCGTTTTAACATCTCTGTGAATGATCTTTTCTTTTTGGCAGCTTTCTATTGCTCCGCAAATATCTATACCAAGACGGATAACATCTTTTTTACTGAAGCTGTTTGTTCGCAGATACTTTTCAAGTGATGTCAAAAGCTCCATTCTTATGATAATATCCCAGCCGACATCATCTGCTTTCTCCTGTTTCAAATGTGCCTCATATCTTACAACATTAGCGCTGCCCCTGAGCTTCATCATCAAGTCAATTTCTCTTGAAAAGGTATTTGCTCTCGTCTCAAAAAAACTTCTTAATGATTCTTCATCAGTTGCCAAGCCTTTGCTGTACACAAGCTCCTTATCCTGCTCGCTTTTCGGAATGGATATGTACTTTGCAGCAGCATATTCTCTTTTTCCGCCGACATCACGGTATATTTTATAGACTTCGCCGTAGCTGCCCTTGCCTATAAGCTCCCCGATATGCCATTCGCTCCACAAAGGCTCATACTTAAATATTCCTTCCGGCAACATCATCGCCTCCCTTATCTTTATTTATCAAATCAGTTACCGCTTTGTAAATGCAGGCTAATTCAATTTCCATTTTATTTTTATCATGCCAGATAACATAATCCAAAACTGCGGATATAAACAAATATACATAAGGCTGAAGTTCTGTCTTTTTGCAGCCAAAGTGATTTGCTATCGTCGCCGTATAATGGTCATATATTTCCGTAAGCCTGTTGGCTATCGGTCTGATTTCGTCGCCGTATTTTTGGCTTGTTACAACCTGATATATAAACCTCAGCTGAGATTTATATTTCATAATAAATTCCGAAAATGTTATAATGATACATTCCAGATTATCTATATATTGATATACATAATCAAACAATATATCTGCCACACGATTCAGCCCGTATTCAGTTGCGCTTAGTATTGCTCCGTCCTTATTACCAAACCAATAATAAGCACTGCTCGTTGCCATTCCGGTTTCGACACACATTTTTCGCATAGATACACTTTCTAAACCGTGTTCAACAAAATACGCAAAACACTTTTTCAAAATTTCATCCTTCTGAATATTATTCATTGAAGGTTCACGCACCGAAATCCACCTCCGCTCAGTTTGTAACACATTCTACAAGCCGTGTTACAATCGTTACAAACCAAGTCAAAAAAAATAATTCGCACACCACATAATCGATATTATGTGGTAAAGAAATGTATTATACATAACTTTTCTGCGTATTATTATAACACCAAAAAGG
>CAKSIJ010000026.1 GCA_934462715.1 uncultured Clostridia bacterium | reverse complement strand
TTGCGCGGCGCACAGCTTTCCGAAAAAGCCGCGCAGCTTACCGAGCAATATCTTAATTCGGAAAATACAGATTTTGGAGGCATTCAAAATTCTTCTTTGCATATCAATGCTCTTGAGGAACGCTATATTGATTTGTTGAAGAACGAGCTGTTAAAGGCAAGCTGTTCCGGTGCCTTTATTATGATTAACGCATCTCAAACCGGTGTAAGTGATTCAAAAGCAGGTGTGTATCTTAACCGGGACACATTCGGAACAACGGACAAGGAAACAATGCTTCTTTACAGAGGAAATGTGAAGGCTGCAATAAACAAAGGCATTATGCCTCATCGTAAATGGCATTTGGAATTTGACGTCGGGGTATTCCCGAATTTTGAAGAAGTTTTTTCGGATACCTCCGAGCAGATTGAAAAAGCCGCTCACATCTGTAATATTATAACACTTCCCGGGACATCGGAGCGCGTTATGCTTGTAGCGCTTCCTATCAGAGGCAACGACGGCCGCGTTTACGGCATCTGCGGCTTTGAAGTAAACGAAAGCGTTTTTAAGTCCGCACACGCACAGCCGTCCACACTTCCGCACATAACCTGCATATTCTCCCGCTCGGACGATAAAGAAATCAATATCAAAGAGGGATTAAGCTGCGGAGCAAAAAACGGATATTTTCTTGCACCTAAGGATTCCCTCAAAATCAAGCCGCTGAAAAAGGGTCTTGTCGCTTTAAAAAATGAATACGGCGCATATATCGGCATGACGAGAAACACAACTCTTTATTCCGAAAACACACCTTATTCGATTACGGTTATGATGCCGTATGCGGATTATTCCGGGCTGGAAACGAAAAACACCATACAGCTTATACTCATAATTCTGATTTTGGGATTTGCTGTTTTAAGCCTTAGCCTGTATTTTTCAAAACGATTTATCCTTCCGATAAAAAAATCGCTTGACAAAATAAAGCAATCCGAAAAGACATATTCCGACGAAAGTCAAAGCGGTATTATGGAAATTGACGACCTTTTTGCATTTCTTGCCGAAAAGGATAACGAATATCAAAAAATCTTCGATGAGCATTCCGAAAAAAACGAGAGTCTGCAAAGCGAGATTGAACGCATCAGAACCGAAAACAAGCGTCTGATGAAAGAGCATAAAAATATCATCATACAGGATGATTATGATTATTTCTGTTCGGGTTTACGCAGCCTTACTCCCAAGGAGAGAACAATATTTGACCTCTATCTGGAGGGAAAAACCGTTCCTGAAATTTTACAGATTGCAGAAGTTAAAGAGAGTACACTTAAATACCATAACGGCAATATTTACAGCAAGCTCGGCGTTTCCTCAAAAAAGCAGCTTCTTAATTTTGCGGCACTGTATGCACAGGAAAAATAATAGCATAGCCATACAACAGGACCGCCCGGCCGCCGGGTGCTGCAGGTGCGGAAACAACAGCTTTGGTTGCTGCCGCTACCATTTGAGCGACTCTAACTGTAATTTTAACAGCCGCTTTTGCGGTTGCATTTGCAACCTGTGCCGCCTTTTGAGCCGCTTGCTTTGCCTGTTTTGCATCTCTGAAATGTTGTAATTTTGAGGTATGGGCGGTGTATCTGCATTTTGATTTTGCCTTGTTTTCACTTTCGGCGGTGTTACTTTAACTTGTTTTCCTCTGAATGTTTACCTTTTTGGTAAACAGTATCAACGGCAGAATAGCAGGTGTTTTCAACCTGTTCGGTCGCTTCAGCTTCGGCTCGCTGCGGCTGCTCCGATTGATGTTTGTAAAGCGATTATACGGTGATTATCACTCAAAAGTTCTATTTCGTAAAGAAATTAGTACAAAAAATCAGCAGTCGTTGAACCGCTGATTTTTTGCTCTTTTTGTGTAACACAACAGAAATCAAAACCGTTAAAAGAACATAGATATGTGTTATTTGAGAGTGCGTATATATCCGAAAAGCTCATCTTCGCCCTTTTCGGCAAGCATTGTGAGCCATTGCTCCATTAAATCCGCATTTTTTTCGTGCATATATTTTCTCGCTTTTCCGCTGTTGAAATACTCCAGCGGATGAGTTTCGCTGTAATTTTTGCCCTGATATATTTTGCTTGCGGCAATCCTGTCGCACAGCATTTCCTTTAAATATTTAAGCGGCATTTCCACGGGAACTATTTCTCTTGTTTTTGTATCGTAGTCATACCAGTATTCAAAATGGTGCTTGTTTTTGCCCTTGTGGTGCAACCATGCAAGTGAATAGCCGTAAAGCTCACGCTCAACGTCATTGGGGCTTTTATATCCGCGGTAGTATCTTGCTCCGACCGAAAATTCGGTATACGAATATTTTGAAAGATCATGAAACAACCCCTGAAAGCCTATCCCTGCCTTGAAGCAGTTCCTTATGACCTGATGACGGTGTTTTGTTATGGTTTTAAAATGACCGAATATATTCACGTTAATCCTCCGTTCCGCCGTATAAATCGAAATAACACAGAAAACATTTATTTCCGCACATTTTAACCGCAAAGCAACAGCTTTAGAATTTCTTAAATAAAGTATAACACTATACGGACTGAAAATCAAGTGCCAAGATGTACAAAAAGCCCGTTATTTCATACCGCCGAATATGTCATATGCTGAGGGATGGACAGCTCCGGTATATTTCGGGCGGCATGTTATGTATTTATTGCGGTTTAAAATCATAAATATAGGATAGTTAAATGCTGTGCGGTGATTAGGAACATTCACATATGTTCCTATTGCCAAAAAGAAAGCCTGCATTTTTCGTGTTAAGATTTGTGCCGTTCATAAAGCGGCGGAATGGAGAATTTTATGAAAAAAACGGTAATATTTATTGCGGCTATGGTGTTGTTGTCGGATATGCCGGTTAAGGCTCTTGATTTATCGGCAGAATGTGCCTATCTCATGACTGCGGACAGCGGTATATGTATTTATGAAAAAAACGGAGAGGAACGCCGCGGTATGGCGAGTACTACAAAGATAATGACTGCGGTAACGGTGTTGGAGCACTGCGGTCTTGACGAGGTGGCATATGTATCGGCAAATGCGGCGGCACAGGAGGGCTCCTCTGTTTATCTGCGAACAGGAGATAAAATCAATGCAGAGGATCTGCTGTACGGTATGCTTTTAAATTCGGGAAACGACGCAGCGTGTGCGGCGGCGGAACTTGCCGGGGGAAGCGTTGAAAATTTTGCCGGTATGATGAACAAAAAGGCAAGGGAAATAGGGGCAGTTAACACATCGTTTAAAAATCCGAGCGGACTTGACGAGGAAGGACACTATTCAACGGCGCACGATATGGCTTTAATTGCTTCTTATGCAATGCAGAACGAAAAATTCCGAAAGATAGTATCCTCTAAGCAATCGCAGATAACAACGGGCGGAGCGGTATGCTATCTTAAAAACCATAATAAGCTTTTATGGAATTATGACGGCTGTATAGGCGTAAAGACTGGTTTTACAAAGAAAACCGGCAGATGTCTTGTATCGTGTGCGGAAAAGGACGGAGTAAAACTTATTGCCGTAACCCTCGGTGCGCCAGATGATTGGAACGATCACAAAAAAATGCTCGATTACGGCTTTGAAGAAACCGAATCGGTTGCCGTTACTCAAAAGGGAGAAATACTGAAAAGCTATTCCGGAGAATACGGCGGACTGAACGGGGTGGCTGCGGAACAGGTAAGCTATTCTGACAAAAAATGCCGAAGAAGCAAATGCGATGTTGTTCTTCACACAATAAGCGAACCGTCCGGGAATATATATAAAGGGGAAAAAATCGGTTATGCCGAATATAAAATCGGAGAAAAAACCGTTGCCTGTGTGGATCTTGTTGCGGACAGAGATGTTACGGTGCAAAAGAAAAAAACAAATAAAAAGTACGGTTTGATTAAAAAATTAAAAAAGATATTGCTAAAACTATAAAACTATAGTATAATAATTGTAAAATGAAAATATCGGGTTAACCGCCCGTTTTAGCGTGTTCAAATATTAAAGTGAGCGGTTGGTAAAACGTACACCCGAAATAATACGATACGGAGATAAATACATGGGAGAAATTGTAAGACTGCAAAAGTATATAGCAATGAGCGGAGCGGCTTCAAGGAGAGCGGCGGAAACGATGATAGGCGAGGGCAGAGTCAGCGTTAACGGCACCGTTGTAACGGAGCTCGGAACAAAGGTTGAAATCGGTGCGGACAGTGTGTCGTTAGACGGAAAAACAATAAAACCGGAAATTAAAAAGTATTATATTATGCTCAATAAGCCGGTAGGATATGTTTCGACAGTAAATGACCAGTTCGACCGCCCGACGGTTATCGACCTTATTGGGGAAGAAATAAAAGCAAGGGTTTTCCCTGTCGGCAGACTTGACTACGATACCGAGGGACTTCTGCTTTTAACAAATGACGGAGATTTTACATATGAGGTGACACATCCGAAATTTCATATGAATAAAACCTATGTTGTTACGCTCAAGGGCGGAATTACCGTGAAGGGAATCAACGCACTGCGCAGAGGTATAACGATTGAGGACTACAAAACGTCGCCTGCGGAGGTTGAAATACTTTCAGCCGAAAAGGGTGAAACGGTTATTAAAATAATAATTCACGAGGGCAAAAACCGCCAGGTAAGAAAGATGATGGAGGCTGTCGGCTGTAAGGTTACGGGACTTAAAAGAACAGGCATCGGAGATATAGTGCTGGGAAATCTTCCTCTCGGCAGATGGAGATACCTTACATCGCATGAGATAAGCAGATTAAAATCGGGCAAATAAGCTGCGGAGCGTGAAATGGACTTCGTATGCCAAAGTATAAAAACAATCTAAACGGCATAGTATATTAACAGATTGAAAATTACCTATCAAATATTAAAGTTGTGGAGAGTGGGCTTATGAAAAAAATAATCTGTATATGCTGTGCTGTTTTTCTTTTGTTTTCAAATCCCGTATTTGCCGAAAACGGCGCGCCCGAAACAAGTGCAAAATCGGTGCTTCTTATGGAACAAAGCACCGGGAATGTGCTGTATGAGAAAAATGCCGACGAGCAGCTGCCGATTGCGAGCGTTACAAAAATTATGACAATGCTTTTAATCTGCGAAGCAATTGACGGCGGAAAAATCACAATGGAGGATATGGTTCCGGTAAGCGAAAAGGCGATGTCCATGGGCGGATCTACAATGTTTCTTGACGCCGGCGAGGAGCTGAGCGTATATGAAATGCTCAAAGGAATAGCCGTTGCCTCAGCAAATGACGGCTGCGTTGCGATGGGGGAATATCTTTCGGGAAGCACCGAAGCATTTGTAGCCGAGATGAACAAAAGAGCGTCGGAGCTTGGAATGAGCGGCACAAACTTTTTGAACACAAACGGACTTGACGAGGACGGACACTGTTCAACCGCAAGAGATGTGGCTCTGATGTCAAGAGAACTTTTAAGGCATGAGGAAATTTTTCAGTTTACGACAATATGGACGGATAAAATGCATAACGGTCAGTATGACCTTGCAAACACGAATAAGCTTATAAGATTTTATCCCGGGGCAAACGGATTGAAAACCGGTTCTACCTCAAAGGCGAAATGCTGTATTTCGGCTGCCGCCAAAAGAGATGATATGCAGCTGATAGCGGTTGTTCTCGGGGCGGAAACCTCAAATGACAGATTTTCTGACGCAAGAGCGCTTCTTGATTACGGCTTTGCAAATTATGCCGTTGATAAGCTTGCTCAGAGAGATAACGGCGTCGGCACGATGAGCGTTAAAAGAGGTGTCAAGGACAGCATAAGCGTATGCCCGAAACAGGATTTTTCATACCTTGTTCCAAAAGGTAAAAAGGGTTCGTGCGAAACAGAGCTTTTTCTGCCGGAAAGCATAAAAGCACCGATAGAAAAGGGGCAGGTTGTGGGGAATATGGTCTTTAAATTTGACGGCAACGAAATAGGCGAGGTAGAATTGACGGCAGGCGAGTCGGTAGCAAAAAAGAGCCTTACGGAAATTATCGGCGAATTTATTTCGGGACTGTTCTGCTAAATTATTTGGCTTTTGACAGTATTTTAGCTTGCATACGGATTTTAAGTCTTATGCATACGATAAAAAAATTAAAAATTTTTATTTAAATACTTGACAAACAGAAAAAAAAGTGTCATAATATAAGTTAAAGACATAGAAAAAGACAGTAACCGTGAATGATGTCAAAAGAGAGAGAGCGCTGAGGCTGAGAGCGTTCTTTGACGGAATCACGGCGAATACCACTTTGGAGTCGCATATTGAAAGGCAAACGCCGAGTATGTATCGCCGTATTTCCTGCGTTAAAGGGATAAATTGAGTGACGGTTAATTCCGTAATTAGGGTGGAACCGTGTAAAATTAAGAATTTTGCACCCCTAAGTCTGCAACTTATGTTGCAGCTTCGGGGTGTTTTTTACGCTCCGAAAATTTAAAAGAAAGAGGTAGAAAAAAATGAGTGAAATCAAAGAATACGATGAACTTCGCACGCTCAGACATTCCGCTTCGCATATTCTTGCACAAGCGGTAAAAAGACTTTTCCCCGATGTAAAGCTTGCAATAGGACCTGCAATCGATACGGGATTTTATTATGATTTTGATACGGAGCATACCTTCACCCCCGAGGATCTCGAAGCTATCGAAAAGGAAATGAAAAAAATCGTAAAGGAAAATCTTAAAATCGAAAGATTTGAGCTTCCGAGAAATGAAGCCTTGGAGCTTATGAAGGACGAACCCTACAAAACGGAGCTTATAAACGAGCTGCCCGAGGGAGAAACAATATCCTTTTATAAGCAGGGAGATTTTACAGATCTCTGCGCAGGCCCTCACATTGCATATACAAGCAAGGTAAAGGCATATAAGCTGTTGAGCGCAACGGGAGCTTACTGGAGAGGAAACGAAAAGAACAAAATGCTCCAGAGAATCTACGGCACTGCATTCTTTAAAAAAGATGAGCTGGAAGCTTATCTTGCAGAGCTTGAAGAAGCTAAAAAGCGTGACCACAATAAGTTAGGACGTGAGCTTGAACTGTTCACCACATCGGATATTATAGGTCAGGGTCTGCCGATTCTTCTTCCAAAGGGCGCAAGAATCATTCAGCTTTTGCAGAGATTCGTTGAGGACGAGGAACAAAAGAGAGGCTGGCAGCTGACAAAAACTCCGCTTATGGCAAAATCGGATTTATATAAATTGTCGGGTCACTGGGATCACTACATGGACGGTATGTTTATTATGGGAGATCCCGAAAAGGATAAGGAGGTATTCGCGCTCCGTCCGATGACCTGTCCGTTCCAGTATCAGGCATATCTTAACAGAGGACGCTCCTACAGAGATTTGCCGATGAGATTAAACGAAACCTCGACTCTTTTCAGAAATGAAGCGTCGGGCGAAATGCACGGGCTTATCCGTGTAAGACAGTTCACAATATCCGAGGGGCATCTTATGTGTACACCGGAACAGCTTGAGGACGAATTTAAGAGCTGTCTTGAGCTTACAAAGTTCATGCTTGAAACATTGGGACTTGCAGATGACGTAAGTTACAGATTCTCGCAGTGGGATCCGGAGGACAGAGATAAATATATCGGCACGCCGGAGCAGTGGGACGAGGCTCAGGGTGTAATGCAGAAGATTCTTGATCACTTGCAGATTCCTTACAAAATCGGTATCGGCGAAGCCGCATTCTACGGTCCGAAGCTTGATATACAGATTAAAAACGTTCACGGAAAAGAGGACACACTTATTACGATTCAAATCGACCAGATGCTTGCCGAAAAATTCGGTATGGAATATGTTGACAAGGACGGAACAAGAAAGAATCCTTATATCATTCACAGAACGTCTATCGGCTGTTATGAAAGAACGCTTGCTCTGCTTATTGAGAAATATGCAGGCGCATTCCCTGTATGGCTCGCTCCGGTTCAGGTTAAGCTTCTTGCAATCGCTGACAGACACCTCGATTATATCTATGAGGTTAAAAAACGTCTTGAAGCTGCCGGAATTATCAGAATCGAGATCGATGACCGTTCGGAAAAAATCGGTTATAAGATTCGTGAGGCTCAGCTTGAAAAAGTTCCTTATATGCTGGTTATCGGCGATAAGGATATTGAGAACAACACCGTTTCCGTCCGTTCAAGAAAGGACGGCGACATTGGTGCTATGAGCATTGACGAGTTTATCGAAAGAATCTGCGATGATGTAAATACAAAGAGAATCTGGTAAGTTATTTTTTTGAAAGTTATGTAAAACAAAACGAACCCTGTTTGACGGATAAAACAAAGTCATTTAAACAGGGTTCGTTCAGGTTGTGACCGATATAAAACTGTCAAGCTGTTAATTGTCGATTATTTGCCCGTCGGTTGAAATGACAGTCACCTGCCACGGGATAAGCTTGCCACTTGCTTTTATTGCCTCTTTAACGGCATTTTCAATTCCGCCGCAGCAGGGAACCTCCATTCTTGCAACCGTAATGCTTTTGATGCTGTTGTTTTTGATTATTTCGGTAAGCTTTTCGGTGTAATCGACCGAATCAAGCTTGGGACAGCCGACCAAGGTAATTCTGTTTTTGATAAATTCTTCATGGAAATTACCATATGCATATGCGGTACAGTCGGCGGCAACAAGAAGCTTTGCATTATCAAAATACGGTGCGTTGACAGGCACAAGCTTAATCTGCACAGGCCACTGCGAAAGTCTGCTCTGTACATGAGCCGCTTCGGCACTGCTTTGAGTACATTCCTCCTTGTGGTGAATGGTTTTTGAATGAGTGCCGGGGCAGCCGCAGGGGAGAGGCTCGCCCTGTTTGTTATGCGCCTTTTCCGCTTTAGCCTTAAGAACTGCCGCTTCGTCATATGCCGGAGCCTCTCTGACCTCAAAGCTTATTGCGTCTGTGGGACAAGCCGGCAGACAATCGCCCAGTCCGTCGCAGTAGTCCTCTCTTGTGAGCTTTGCTTTGCCGTTTACCATCTCGATTGCACCCTCGTGGCAGGCAGAAGCGCAAGCTCCGCAGCCGTTGCATTTTTCTTCGTCTATTTTTATGATTTTTCTTTCCATTTTGACCTCCGTTCCGTCACCATACGGCGACAGCTTATTGCTTGTTTAATTTATGAGTAAATTTTATCGCAAAATCGGAAATAAGTATGTTGTAAAAACAACAAAAAAACAATTTTTTAAAATTTTTATTTTCAAAATGAAAAAAAGACAGCGCCGATTTCAAAAATCAGCACTGTCAATTTTTTTGCTATCTGTCAGACAGTTTAATATAATCTCTCTTTTCCGCAACGGATAAATATGCGGGTCTTATAATCTTATTTGTGTTGATAAGCTCCTCAATTCTGTGAGCGCTCCAACCGGCTATTCTTGCAACGGCGAACAGCGGTGTATAAAGCTCATCGGGAATATCCATCATGGAATACGCAAAACCGCTGTAGAAGTCGATGTTGGGACTTACACCCTTATAAATCTTTCTCTTTTCGGTAATAACCTCTGTTGCGGCACTTGCCACGTTTTTGTAAAGGTTGTATTCCTCGTGTCTGCCTTTTTCCTCAGACAGCATTTCGGCATACTGCTTGAATATTGCGGCTCTCGGATCGGAAATGGAATATACAGCGTGTCCCATACCGTAAATCAAGCCGGACTTATCAAAAGCCTCCTTGTTGAGGATTTTTGTGAGATAAGCCTTAATTTCGTCCTCATCATCATAATTTTTAACGTGTTCGGCAATATCCTCCATCATGCGCTTAACCTTAATGTTTGCACCGCCGTGCTTCGGTCCTTTTAAAGAACAAAGAGAAGCAGCAACAGACGAATAGGTGTCTGTTCCGGACGAGGTTACAACGTGGGTTGTAAAGGTCGAATTGTTTCCTCCGCCGTGTTCTGCGTGGAGTACAAGCGCAAGATCCAAAAGCCTTGCTTCAAGTGCGGTGAATTTTTTGTCGGGTCGAAGCAGGCGCAGAATATTTTCAGCGGTTGAAAGCTTGGGATCAGGATTATGAATGTATAGTCCGCAGCCTTTTATGAAATGTCTGTATGCCTGGTACGCATAAACCGCAAGCGACGAGAAGTTGGAGATAAGCTGAATACACTGCCTTAAAACATTCGGTATGCTTAAATCGTTTGCGTTTTTGTCATACGAATATAAGGTAAGCACACTTCTTGCAAGTGAGTTCATTATATCCTGGTTGGGTGCTTTCATGATAACATCACGCACAAAATTTTTCGGAAGCATTTTATAGTCTACCAATATTTTGTTGAAGTCCGCCAAAGCCTTTTTATCGGGCAGCGAGCCAAAAAGAAGCAAATATACCGTTTCCTCAAAACCGAAGCGACCCTCTTTTGTGAAGCCGTTTACAAGGTCATTTATGTTGATACCTCTGTAATAAAGCTCACCGTCACACGGAACGGTTTTTCCATCAACCTCTTTAGAGGATATTATAGTGGATATTTCGGTAAGCCCCGTAACAACTCCCTTGCCGTCAATATCACGCAAGCCTCTTTTAACGTGGTGTACCTCGTAAAGCTTCGGATCGATATTGCTGTTTTCCATGCAAAGCTCCGACAGGGTGTAAATTTTAGGTGTAATCATCGAATAATTTTTGACTGACATCCAATCATCTCCTTTCCAAAATCAAACCGGGTAATTGTAAAATGAATTTTTACGACTATTTCTGATGTAAAGCAATAGGTCTGAAATTACCGGTAAATAAAAAAATCTGATATAATGCTCATGCCGCCGACGGCAGCATATACAATTTATGTTAATTATATCAGATTTTTACGGTCATGTCAATTTTTAATTTTCGGTGCTATAGGGCGTTTTCTTAATAAATATTTAACTTTTACGCTCTCTGATACCGCATTTTTGCTTGATTGTGAGCAATAATAAACAATAATGTAACTCTTGTTTATTATTTTATTCACAAAAAATTAATAATAAATTTTTGTCATATCTTAACTTTGATGGTTTTTATAACCCGGTTTTCAACAGGCTTATCATCGGCATCAGTTTCTGTTTCCGCAATTTTGTCAACGTATTCCATGCCCGATGTAACCTTTCCGAATACGGCATAATTTCCGTCAAGAAAATCCGAAGCCTTGTGGACTATAAAGAATTGGTTCGAGCCGGAGTCGGGATCGCTTGTTCTTGCCATGGAAATCGCACCTCTGTCATGACCGAGCAGGTTAAAATATGAGTTTGCCAAAAATTCTCCCGGAATACTTTTTGAGTCGGTATAATTTCCGTCGGAATCAAAGGCTCCGCCCTGAATCATAAAATCCTTTATTACTCTGTGGAATATTTTGCCGTCAAAAGCACCGCTTTGGGCAAGCCCGATAAAGTTTGAAACGCTTTGGGGAGCAATATCCTTATACAGCTCCAGTTCTATAATTCCGCCGTTTTCAAGCTCTATTTCGGCATTTACGATATTTTTCCTGTCAAAAGCATAGTCACTGTATTCGTCATACATTTCGCTCATGGCTTTAGTATATGCCGAAAATGCTTCGGCAATACCGTCCTGTGCTTTTTCTTTTGCCTCATAATCTATTGTGACTGTTTTCTCACCGGAGAGCCA
Source organism: uncultured Clostridia bacterium (assembly GCA_934462715.1). Taxonomy (GTDB): domain Bacteria; phylum Bacillota; class Clostridia; order UBA1381; family UBA1381; genus RGIG1988. Next base: position 10,725 of record CAKSIJ010000026.1, on the reverse strand, counting down.
GTCCACCTTTGCGCCGAAAAGCTCTGCAACCGCTCTTATCGGAATCATGGTACGGTCATTGTAAATCATAGGGGCAACGTCCGCTTTGTATCCGTCCTTTAGAACCGCAGATGTGGTTTTAAACATATTTGGACGGTCAATCCACATAAAATACAGATATTCTCCGTCGCAAACGGTTACGGCACGGTTCTCGGAATCCCATGCTATATCGCAGTTAAGAGCCTCAGCTGCGGCGCGTACCGGAACGAGAGTTCTGTCATTTACGATTATCGGCTCAGAATCGGTTTTGATAATATCACCGTTGATTTTTAATTTTATGCCGTCCTGTGCGCTTGCGCTGACCAAGCCGGAAAGCAGTGTTAATGACGCCATGACGGCGCATATTGTTTTTTTCATTGAATACTCCTTAATTTATTTCATAATTTTCATATACTACAATATTTACCACAGAATCATTATAGGTGCGCACAAAGGCGTAATTGTGCGTGCAGTTCTCAGACCAATTGGTTATATTGTCATTATCGTCATAATCGGCTGACGGAATAAAGGACTTAAAGATTTCGGAAGCTGTTCCGACTCTTAAATTGTCCTTCTTTTTTGAAGCGTCATAAAAGTAAACGACAGTATCGGGTTCAATGTCCGTATATACCGCATTTTCGGATTTTCCTGTGTTATCGTAAAGTACCAGAACCTGTGAAACGGGCTTGTTTTGTATCAGACCGAACATTACTCCGTCATCTGTTAAATCGAACAAGGAGGAATCTCCGCCGTCCGAAACAGGGTCTGTCTGCGGCGCTCTGAATAAAAGATTTATTCTGTACAGGCGTCCCGAAAGATTTGCGTCCAAGCCTAAAATATCGCCCTTTTCAAGCTCCGTAACGCTTTTTCCTATCATATAGGATAAGGATTCCGCAGCATTTGATATTTTAAAATCTTCATCAAGCTTTATTCTTATTTCTTTATTGTTGTACAGAACGTCAATGTATGAAATAACCTTATCGGAATCGCTGTCATATTCCGTTCCGCTGTCTTTCACAACCGCAACTGAGCCGATTTTTGCCGATTCCGAAATACCCGGGTTCGTTCCGGAATTGTTATTGCCGTTTTGATTATCGTCCGGCTTTGACGGATTGCTGTCGGGCTTTGACGGATTCTCATCCGGTTTTTCCGGCTTTGTATCATCCTGCGGAATATATTTTGTTTCATCGCTTTTTATCGTGAGAAACGAATCCGATCCTATATCGTAATACAGATTCAATTTGTAATTGTTTGACGGATAATCTATATCGGTTTTACATTCATGATTTTTAATCGTTACGGGACTTGCCGAATACATAACTCCGTCGGAATTGTAAATTACGGCAACTGCGTTTCCATCAGGAATATCGGCTTCTATTTTTACTATTTTGTTTTCCGTACGGGCTGTATATACATTAAAGCTTTCATCTGTTTTTGCTGCCGCATTGACGGTAATCAGTGTAAAGGCAATTGCGGATAATGCAATAATTCTTTTTTTCATGTCTATCCCTCCGTTCCGCCGCCGTAAGGCGGCATAAATTGTAATGTGAAAATGTATTTTTAACCTGAGAATTTTTGTGCGGTATTAAGACAAGCCGCAGGCGGCCTTTGCCGCAGACATGGTTGTCATATACGCTATTGAAAGCTTAACCGCCGCTTTTCTGATGTAGCTGTCATCGGCAACGCTTTCGGTATCTGTCGGAGTGTTTATGACGATTTGAATCTGCTTGTTTATCATAAGATCCAATACATTCGGTCTGCCCTCGTAAAGCTTTTTGATAACCTTGACGGGAATACCGGCTTCATCAATCAGCTTTGCACAGCCCTTTGTGGCAACAAGCTTGTAGCCCGAATTATGGAAATGTCTGCTGACTTCAACAAGCTCCGATTTATCATAATCGTTAACGCTGATAAATACAGTTCCCGATTTCGGCAGGGGCAAGCCTGTTGCCTCCTGTGCCTTGATAAAGGCTTCTGTGCCTGTTTTTCCTATACCGAGAACCATTCCTGTGGAATACATTTCTCTGCCGAGCAGAGGATCACATTCGGGATAAACGCTCCACGGGAACACAACCTCAAGCACACCGCACAAGACATTGTTTTCGGTTGTAAGATTTCCTGTTTTTTCTCCGGCAACTATTGCTCTTACGGCTTCGGCGGTCATATCTGTGCCGAAAAGCTTGTTTTCAACAGCTATCGTTCTTGACGCACCTACGGTTACGCCCAAAAGATACATCTTATCTCTGTCTATCGCAAAGCGTACGTTTAATAAGCCTTTCATTTTTAATTGTGAAACAATTTTCTGAGCCGCTTTGTCGATAAGTGAACAGAAGCTTTCGGAAATATTCTTTGCCGGTATCAGGCAGGCGGAATCTCCCGAATTTACACCGGCGGACTCAATATGCTCGATGATTGCCGGAATGAAATAATTCTCGCCGTCTGTGACAATATCCGCCTCGCACTCGGTTGAGTGCTTCAAAAAGCTTTCTATTATAATCGGGTTGTCCTCCGATACGCCGATCGTTTCTATGTAGTCAAGGAATAAGCCCGAGCTGTAGAAGGTTTCCCATTTTGAATTTTTGCTGTTAATCCGGTAAACCGAAACGGGGTAGCCTATCTGACCGGCAACAGCAATCGCTTCCTCCATGTCGCCGCTGACCTCGGACTGCGGAATCAATATATTAAGCTCTGCCATTGCTTCGGCGAAGCTGTGTACATTGCTTGCAATTCTGACGGTTTCGGCGTTCGCACCGAGTATATTAACTCCGGATTTTTCAAGCTCGTCTATCAGTCCGCCGACATCGCCGCCGCAGAATTCGGCTATTATTCCCTCAGGCTTTTCAAGCTCATAAACGCTTAAAATATCCTCGAGTGTTATCGGCTCAAAGTAAACCTTATCGTATATGCCTGCCGATACCGAGGAGGCGGTGGGGTTGCAGTTTATGACGATTGCTTCGTAGCCGAGCTTTTTAAGCTCCTGTGCCGCCTTTACCGCACAGTAATCGTATTCCATGCCCTGACCTATTTTATTTGCTCCGCTTCCGATAACAATAATTTTCTTTTTGTCGGAAACGGTTCTTTGCTCATGATGAGTGTAGGTTGAAAATCTCTGATTCTCGCCGATAGCCTCCCAGCCTTTAATGATTCCGGCTTCAGTTCTTTCTTCTCTTATCTGAGCCTCCTCAATACATAGGAAATCGGCAAGATATTTATCCGAAAAGCCCTGTTTTTTGGCTTCGATAAGCAGCGGCTCAATAGGCAGCTTGCCTTTGTATCTTAACAAACGCTTTTCGATATCGGCAATTTCGGCTATTGACTGAATAAAGTATTCGTCTATTCCGGTTATCTCCGATATTTCCGATACCGAAGCACCCTTTTTAAGGGCTTCATAGATAGTAAACAGCATATCGGCTCTCGGAGTTACAAGACTTGATATAAGCTCTGAAAGCGGCTTGCGGATAAGCTCGTCCCTCATGCCCAAGCCGTATATGCCGGTTTGCAGGGATCTGACCGCCTTTTGAAGCGCTTCGTTAAAGGTTCTTGCCGCTCCGGCAACATATCCAACGGCTCTCATTGTCGCACCGAGTCTGTTATCGGCTGTCTTATAGACGTCAAAAGGCCATCTCGGAAGCTTTACAAATACCTCGTCATAATCAAACACATAATCGCAAAGAGGTTTGTTTTCAAATTCAATGTTGCTCATGCTTTCTCCCATGCACAGCTTTGCGCATACGTCAGCCATGGGGATTCCCGATACCAATGCCGAAATCGAGGTGGTGCAGGTGATTGTCGGGCTTACGCTTGTTACTATAAACTCGCCGCTTTTTGTATCTCTTGCAAATCTGATGTCGGCAAAGCCGATAATCTGCATTGTTTCCGCTATGCTCTCTGCATACTTTTTCAATACTGAAAGCTCAATTTTCGATAAGGTCTGAACGGGAGCAACCGAAACGGAATCGCCTGAATGAACCCCAAGCGGATAAAGATTTTCAATTGTTGAAACCGTTATTATGTTGTTGCGCAAATCACGCAGTACCTCCAGCACATAATTTCTGCGGTCGGGGTATGCTTTTTTTATAACCACATTTCCGATAGTGCTTGCACTCAGAGCTTCGGGCATAATGCCTCTTAATTCGTCGGAATTGTAAACAATGCTGTCGCAGTTGCCGGAAAGGCTGTATTCGGGATGAACCGCAACGGGATAACCGATTGCGTCAGCCGCTTCAAAAGCTCTGTCTATGGTGGTGACATTTGAAAAGCTTTGCGTGGATATTCCTATCGAATCCATAACATTTTTGAATTTTATCATGTTTTGGGAACATTCAATCGCATAAAAAGGTGTTCCGAGAAGCTTTACCGAATATTCATCGAGAACTCCGGAGGAGGCAAGCTCGTGACAAAGGGTAAGACTTGCGGCGGCACCGAAGGTCGGTATGATTGCGTCCGGGGCTTCCGCTTTGATTATTCTGATAAGATTTTCGGAGTTTAAAGCTTCTATGAATACCTTATCGGCAATGCCGCTGTCCGTTGCCTCCGACGCCGGATTGGGATTTACCAGTATGGTTTTGTAACCGGCTTCTCTCAGCGTTATGCAGGCATTACGGCAGAAAAAGTCCAATTCTCCCGAATTGCCGACATTTACCGCTCCTGCTCCGATTATCAGTATCTTGTCAATATCCATTCTTTTGTTCATATGTATCCTTCTTTCCTCCGTGACTTTTGCGCCTGTTCTTATATTATGCCTATTTTACCATTGTAAGTATAATACTATAATAACACATTTTTTTTATATTGGATAGTATTTTTTGAAATTTTAACAAAAATTTAATCTATCAGAAAATCACACATTACATAATTTGATATGTCTGTTCCGTATTCTGTTAAGGAATAAAAGCCGTTTTCGTGCTTTATAAGACCTTTTTTTATAAAGCTTTCAAGCTGTGCGGTATATATATCCTTTATTGCTTTTCCGAATTTTTCATAAAATACCTTTTCGCTTACACCCTCTGTCATTCTTAACTTCATTATCATGTATTCCGAGATTCTGTCTTTTTCGGAAAGCTTTTCAGCATTGCCGCTTCTGTGATTCCCGGAAATGTATCTTTTTATATCATCGGTATTTGAAAATCTTTCACCTTTGTAATAAGAATGAGCCGCAGCTCCCAGACCGATATATTCCGAACAGCTCCAGTATTTTATGTTGTGTCTGCACTCCTTGCCGGGCTTTGCGAAATTTGATATTTCATATTTGTTATAGCCGTGCTTTTTTAAAAAATCAATCGTCATGTGATAACGTCTGCGGTCTGTTTCCTGATCCGGTTCTTTGTATTTCCCCGATTTGTAAGCTTCAAAAAGCGGAGTGTTTTCTTCGAGAATCAGACTGTAGCAGGATAAATGCGCAGGCTCAAGACCAACCGCCGTTTCAAGAGTGCTTAAAAGACTCTCGTCTGTCTGATTCGGCAGATTCATCATGATGTCAAGATTTATATTGCAAAAGCCGTATTCTTTTACCTTTTCGATTGTTCTGACAGCTTCTTTTGAATTGTGAATACGTCCGACCGCCTTTAATTCACTGTCATTGAAAGACTGCACTCCTATGCTTATTCTGTTTATGCCTGATTTTTTGATTGCTTCAAGCTTGCTTTCGTCAAGCGTTTTCGGGTTTGCTTCAATTGTATATTCGGCATTATCCGAAATGCTTATATGTTGTTTTATGCCGCAGCAGAGCTTTGTGAGCTGCTTGGCGGAAAGAACGGTGGGCGTTCCGCCGCCGATAAAAACCGTATCAACCGTTTCTGTGCTGTAACCGCTTGCTTCTTTTTCGATTTCTTCGATGTATTCGTCAAAATATCTCTCCATTCCGCTGCATGATACAAAATCGCAGTAGGCACATTTTTTTATGCAGAAAGGAATGTGTACATACAACCCTCGTTTTTCTTTCATGGTTATCTCCGCTTTCATGCCGTATTTGAATGTATTATATCACAAACGTTCCGCAAAAGCAAGAAAAGGAAATATCTTTCAAAAACAATGCGGATTTTTCCATATTTTACTTGAAAAGATAAAATAAATCTGATATAATAAAATAAATTAACATTTTTTGTGAACCGTAAAAATGTTTGCGACTATATTAAAGATGAAGGGGGATAAAAATGGACGTATCTATGATAGAAACCCTGATAGACGAGCACAGCAAGGACATATACAATTTTTGCAGAAAGCTTACATACAGCGAGTTTGATGCCGAGGAGCTTTATCAGGACACATTTTTGAAAGCAATGGATGCGGCCGAAAGAATTGACGTCAACAACAATCCCAAAAGTTATCTGCTTTCAATCGCTGTTTCACTGTGGAACAACAAAAAAAGAAAATATGCAAGAAGAAACCGTATAGCGCCGACAGACTCGCTGGACGATGAAAATAATTACAGCACTGCCGCCGACCGCAATACGCCGGAGGAGGAGCTTTTGCAAAAGGAGCTTTACAAAACGGTGAATCAATGCATAAACGAGCTGGACGAAAAAATGAGGGTCCCGATAATTCTCTATTATCATTCCGGCTTGTCGGTGGAAAAGATTTCCGAAATAATAAAGTGTCCTCAAGGGACGGTAAAAAGCAGATTACATAAAGCAAGAACCTTGCTGAGGGAAAGATTGGAGGTGTATGGAATTGAAGGATTCTGAGTTTGAAGCAATTTTAAGACAGGCGCTTGCGGACGATACCGAAGTGCCGAAAGAATTAAACGAAAAGCTTATGAGAAAAATTTCCGCAAGGAAAAAAGTGAGATATTTTCCGGTAAACGGATTGAAATATGCCGCTGCCGCCGCTGTTGTTGCGGTAGGTGTGGGAGCTTTGGTTAACGGCGGATATTTTTCGGATAAGAAAGGCAATGATAAAAGCAATATTGCGCTGACGGATAAAATCAGCGTTAACGACGGCAGCAAAATAAATCCGGACAATTCCGAAAAACCGACAGAAGCTCCGGAGGTGAAAACCGCCGAAGCGGGCACCGAACAGAAGCAAAACAGTACGTCATCTGCGGCTGAAATAAAATCTGAAAATATAAAAACAAATAAAAACGCCGAAAGCGGAAAAAGCACCGCCGGCACAAAGAAAAGAAGTCAAAATCCGACAGCAAAGCAAAGCGATACTGCTTACAGCATCGCCTATACGGGAAAGCCCGTGCAAAACGAAAAGGAAGCGGATATAAAAGCCGACACCGAATCGATGAGTGCCGCAGATACAGACGGCAGCGGATATAAATATCTGGAAATTGCGGCAGACGGCATAGGCAAGGCTCTTGAAAGTCTGAATATAATGGCAAACGATTATATTGATGGACATTATACGGCATATGTTGCTTCTGCTAAGGGTTCGGCAGATACTGTGATGTTTTCAATGGCAAGCGGAGCGGCTGCGGTTAACGATGCCGGAGCGGACAGCGAAAATACGGCAGTACAGCAAAGCGAGTCCGTAACCGATTATGTGAGCAATATGCGGAGCATGAAAATGTCATTAGAGGCTGCTGAGGATTCGGCTGCCGATATGCCCGAGGTAAAGGCAAGCTATGAGGTTATGGCGGATACCGATAATTATTATTCGGTGCGTGTTGACGCTGTTGCGGATGTCGGATTTATTGATGAACTTTCAAACCACTATACCGTGGATAAAAATAAAGAAAGCGTTGTAACCCTGGACGATGTATATTCGGATGTTCCGGAATACAAGGAAAGGCTTTACGATAATATTTCATCTCAAATGAAACAGAGAATGAAAGAAGATGAAAATGTTCAGTATTATATCGGCGATGGCGGTTTTACCGGTATAAGCGGAAACGAGGATTTTTACATGAATGACCGTGAGGAGGTTGTAATTACCTACGAAAGAGGAATTGTTGCGCCTTACAGTCAGGGAGAAAGCGTATTCAACGTCGGAAGAACCGACGAATTAAATAACAAATGATAATAAAATGAAGAAAGGAAAGTGAAGTAAAATGAAAAAAACGCTATCGGCAATAATTGCCGGGGTAATGGTATTTTCACAGGGAATACCGGGCTTTGCAAAGGACACGGAGGAGCTGACAAAGGTTTTGTCGGGAATTAAAAGCAGAATCCCCGACACAGAGAACTATAAGGATTTTAACGCCAATACATATGATGAAAACGGCGAAAAGCGTTACTCGTTTGAATGGGAAAATAACGGGGACGAAAAATACAGCAGTCTGAGAATCACAGTATCGCCCGGAGGAGTAATTACAAATTATAACTATTATGACGAAACTATTTACGAACGGGGCGACAATTCGCCGACGATGAATAAGCTGTCGAGCGATGAAGCGCTTGCAAAGGCAAAGGAGCTTATCAAAGCGCTGAACCCGGATATTTATCCGTCCCTGCGCATTGAAAAGTATAACAGAACCGAATCCCTTTATGATAATAATTATTCATTCGGCGTAGTCAGAACAGAGAACGGAGTTCCGGTTTATGACAACGAGGGAAGCGTTACGGTTAACAAGGACGCAAGCAAGCTGATAAACTTCTATATTAATTATAGCGAAAATCTTGAATTTCCGGAAATTGAAGCAGCTATGAACGTTGACGGCGCATGGGATTCATTCGGCAAAAATGCCGGAATGGAGCTTGAATACGGAACAGAATATAATGACGGAAAGGTATCTGCGGTTTTGATTTATTCTCCGAAAATGAAATCCAATCAATTTATTGACGCATTTACCGGAAAGGTCGAGGATATTGCGGTAAGAAATTACGGCTACAAAGAAAACGGTGCTTCTGCCATGATGAAAGCGGAAGTAATGGAATCTGCGGAAGGCGACAGTGGACTGACAGAACGTGAAATTCAGGAACTCGATACCGTTTCGGGACTTCTTTCGGAGGAAGAGGCGCAAAAGCTTGTAAGAGATAATTCCGCGCTTGATTTTGGTCCCGATATGAAACTGAATAACATCTATTGCTATAAAAGCACAAACGGAAATACAGACGAGTATTATTACAGAATGTATTTCAGCAACAATAAAGATGATGATTTCAGATATGCATGGGCACAGATTAATGCAAAGACCGGAGAGCTTATATCATGGAACAGCGGTTATCAGCCGGCCTCCGATGAAAAAGAATTATCGGACGATGAGCTTAAAAATGCCGCTGATGAGCTGCTTTTAAAGGTTGCGCCGAAGCATTTCGGAGAAAATTCCGCAAAGGATTACAAACCGGACGATAAAATTGACAATACCTTTAATTATCTTGTTTATACAAGATACGTGAACGGAATTAAATTCTCAAACGATAAGGTTACAATAGGTATAAATCCGACAACAAAGAAGCTGACAAATTACAGACTGGATTATTCCGAAATAGATTTTCCGTCACCCGACGGCGTTATCTCGGAAGCCGAGGCTGTTGTAAAGCTGAAAGAGCAGACCGAACTCAATATGTACTATATACCGACAATTTCAGATCCGGAGAATAAAGAAATCAAGTCTCCGGATACGGTAAGGATCGGATATATGTTAAAGGACGTATACGGCTGCAGACTTGACGCAAAAACAGGAAAGCTTTTAGATGATGATTATTCCGAAAACAATCCTCCGGTATATACCGATATATCGGGTCATTATGCGGAAAAAGCAATAAACGAGCTTGCAAAGTTCGGAATCGGCTTTGAATCGGGAGAATTAAAGCCCGACTCAATCATAACCCAGGAGGAATATGCGGCGCTTTTGGTATCGGCATTCGTGGACAATTCGCCGATAATCTTAAGAGCAAGCAGCTTGGATACTGCAAGAAATTACAAAAGGGCGGTTAACAAAAAAATAATCAGAGCCGACGACGGCGAAGCTTCTTCACCGCTGACAAGAGAAAAAGCCGCTATATTCATGGTAAGAGCAATGGGCGGAGAAAAATACGCTCAGATACCGGGCATATTCAACTCACTGTTCCCGGACGTAAAGGATAATGTTGGATATATCAGTATTCTTGCAGGCTTAAAGGTATTTAACGGAGATGAAAACGGCAATTTCAATCCCGATAAAATGCTCACAAGAGCAGAAGCCATGACCGCAATTTATAATTACCTTACAAGATAAGGGTTAAAATCAGCGCCGCCGAATTTCGGCGGCGCTCGGATTACTGACAAACCCACCATTTTCAGGTGGGTTTTTGTCATACATATTAAATTTTTAATCCTTGTCGATAAAAAGTTCAAATCCCTCTTCCAAAGGATATTTGCAATCTTCTTCATATTCTGTACCGCTGCAGTAAGCAAGCATTGTTCGGAAACTCTTTCGTTTCCGCGCATACGGCAATAGCGTAGACCATGCAGTTCTTTTGATTCTGCAAAGCTACGCTCGATTTTCTCTTTTCGTTTTGCGTATATTTCCTATAACCGTTTCTGTCTGTGGTTACATATTCAAGATAATTTCTTTCAGGACAGATATACACATTGCCGTCTTCCCAGATTTGATGGACAGAAAAAAGTGTGATATAATGAAATGGACACAAACAAATCCAAAATCACAGGAGGAATTTATATGTCAATCAAAAAAGGAACAATGCCACCTCGTTATGACGATGCATTCAAGAGTGGCGAGATCAAGATGGTTACCGAACAGGGGCGACCTTCAAAGGAAGTTGCCGCCGAACTCGGTATATGTGTTGAAACTCTAAAATCATGGCTCAAGCGTGCCGGCTT
>CAKSIJ010000025.1 GCA_934462715.1 uncultured Clostridia bacterium | reverse complement strand
AGATTGCCGTTATGAGGAGCGCAGTCGTATGTATATACTTCAAGCTCCGAATACCGGTGAGATGTGCGCATTTTCTTTCGCAACGCCTACTAAGACCATATTATATCTATTATACCTTTTATTCTTGAATTTATCAACTGTTTTTTGAAAAAAATTACAATTTACATATTATTTTTGTTACGTTTCAACTATATTTTTGCGAAAATGCTTTGCAAGAGATAAATATACAATAAGAGAGTTCTGCAAAAACATATGCTTAAATACCATATTTAATATTTTTAAGGTCGAATAATTTCTGTAAAAAAACATTTTTAATAAAATTTTTTAAAAAACTATTGACAAATCCAAAATTATACTGTATTATATGTATTAATACAGTTGATACGGGAGGTGATACGCAATGATTATTTTAAATCCGACAGATTCACGTCCGCTGTATGAGCAGATTACAGAAAAAATGAAAGAGCTCATAATTGGCGGATATTTAAAGGACAATGACAGAGTGCCGTCGGTGAGGGAGCTTGCCTCACAGCTTGCCATCAATCCGAACACAATACAAAAGGCATACAAGCAGCTGGAATCGGACGGATATATTTTTGCAAAGCCGGCAAAGGGATATTTTGTACGGATGCCTGACAAAAGCACAGGAAGAAGCATGCTTCTGCTTTCGCAAATGTCGGACATAGTTCATGAGCTTAAATATCTCGGGGTCAAAAAGTCCGAACTGACGTCTGTAATAGACAGCTACTACACTAATTAAAGCGCAAAGCGCGGAAAGGAATAAAACATGAGTATGATAGAAGTCAGCGGTGTTACCAAAACCTTTGACGGCTTTAAGGCACTTGACGATATGAACCTGACGGTTGAAAAGGGTTCTGTCTATGGTCTTATAGGTCCGAACGGCGCAGGTAAAACCACAATAATAAAAAATCTGTGCGGCATATACAAGCCGGACTCCGGAAAAATACTTATCGACTACAACAATGTATATGAAAACACAAAAATTAAGGAACGGCTAATTTACATAAGCGACGAGCTTTTCTTTTATGCCACATATTCAATAAAAGCTGCGGCAAAAATGTATTCGGAGCTTTACCCGAAATGGAGCTGGGAACGCTACGAAAGCATGAAAAACATATTTAAAATCGATGACAAAAGAAAAATTCGCCGTTTGTCAAAGGGTATGCAAAAGCAGGTTGCCTTTTGGCTGGGAATATGCACCCGCCCCGACGTGATGATTCTTGACGAACCGGTTGACGGTCTTGACCCTGTAATGAGAAGAAACGTATGGAGTCTTGTACTTTCGGACGTAGCCGAAAGAGGAACTACGGTTCTTATTTCAAGTCATAATCTGAGAGAGCTCGAGGACGTGTGTGACCATGTGGGCATAATGTTCGGCGGCAAGGTAGTGCTACAGAAGTCACTCGACGACGTAAAGGGTAACATACACAAAATACAAATTGCATTCAACGGAGAATTTCCCGAGGATTTATCGAAAAAAATTGATATACTTCACCGTTCGGAATTCGGCAGCGTTGTAACCCTTATCGCAAAGGGCGGCGCAGAAAAGCTGAAAGAAACAATCAGCGCATACAAGCCGTTAATTCTGGACATTCTCCCTCTGACTCTCGAAGAGGTCTTTATTTACGAATTAGGAGGTATGGGATATGAATTTGAAAACATCATACTTTAATACAACGCTTTTTAAAGCGAACTTAAAACGCTTCTGGTGGGTTGCGGTGATATTCTTTGTCGGCTTTCTGACCTTCGGCATTCTTCCGATTATAACCGACAACGATATTGAGGGCTTTTATATGATGACAATAATCGCCTGCATAATTTCGGCGGTTATGCCGACAATCCTTTTTTCCTACCTGGATTTTCCGGGTTCGGTAACCTGTATGCACGCATTTCCGATAAAAAGAAAGGCGCATTACATAACGCATATTTTCACAATATATGCACTGATACTTGTTCCGACAATCATTTGCAGTGCAATTGCAGCCTCTTTGTGTGCATACCGTACATCACCACTCTGCTATGGCAATGCCACGCCGCATATGATATGGCAAAACCTGCTTGTTATGCTTATATACATAACAATTTTCACTTCAGCGGGAACTCTCGGAAATATGGTAACGGGCAACCCGATATCTGCAATTGCCTTTACCGGACTTTTCGCCGCATTTCCGTACTATACCGAAATAATTTTCAAATGTTTTCTTAATGAAAACATTTTCGGTATGCCGAGTTACAACAACATGGTAACCATGCAATCCACACGAATTGACTGCATAATGCCGTTTATGAAATGGCTGGCTGTAATCTGGGCGGTTATGCTTATTGCTTCTTGGTTTTTGTACAGATTCAGAAATCTTGAAGCGCACGGAGATATAATAGCCTTTAAATTTTTAAAGCCGATATTTATAGGCTGCGTATCGATGTTTTTGGGCTTGCTCGGATATTTCTATCTCATGGAAATGCTCGGAATACATACGGTATTCTTCCTGCTGCCGTTCGGTCTGATCGGCGTTATAATATCGAATATGCTCACGAAAAAAGCCTTTACATTAAAAGGTGTGGTAAAACCCGGCGCGATATACATTGTTGCGGTTGTTTTGGTATGGGCAGTATTCCGCTTTGACTTAACCGGTTATGAAAGACGTATTCCGAAAACCTCTGATATAGCTTCCGTAAGAATAACGCCGGATATCACCGACTCACGTTACGGCGCATACTATAACGGCAACTTTGAAGCAGACTATGCCGGAAGCAATGACGGAGAACCATATTACTACTCCGAGCCGATGAACCCTAAGGAAACGGAATTTACCGATTCTGCGGATATAGAAAATGTAAGAACGCTTCACAAATATCTCATCGATAACAGAAACATAAGGGCATACAGAATTTTTCCGATAACGTATACTCTGAAAAACGGCAAAACCGTTACAAGACGTTACAGTGTTAATTACGATGATCAGTACGATATGTTAAAGCCGCTTTTTGAAACAAAACAAATGCGTTTGGAAAAATACTATATTTTCCGTGACTTTACAAAAACAATTACAAGCATCGATGTAACCGATTCAAGAATTTTAGGAGAAAACAAGCTTTTCGCAACATACTACGAAAATGACGAAAAATCCAAAGCAATTTTTGAAGCGCTCAAAGAAGATGTCATGTCGGCAGACGCAGAAACGGTTATGAATTACAACGGTTCCGAACCGATTCAGATAACAATCAATTATATGCGCCCTGTCGAAAACGAAAAAGGCAAAGAATATAAGAGAGTCGGAACAGAAATGTCAGATCAGGTAACAATCGGTATAACCGACAGTTTTAAGAACACTCTTGCACTTTTGAACGAGTACGGTCTGCCCGAAAAAAGGGTGACTCCCGAGCAGATTGCATATGCAACCATTCGATTTAATCACGGCGACAATTCCGTCAAGATAACCGATAAAGCGTCGGTTGATGAGCTTTACAATATGCCTTACGGAACATCAAAATCGGATCCCATAAAGCCTACAATAGAGAATGTTTATCAAGCCGACATAATTTTTTATGACGTCAATGATATCCAGCTGTTCTACAGATCCACCGAACGTCCGTCGTCATGGCCTCTGTTTATGCTCTATGAGGCAAAGAAATTTGCAGATTCAATCCCGAAAGCCGAAGCTTCGGGCACTCCGAACGTGACGGTCGAAGAAACGGAATCATTCTGAGCCGTTACAAAAAAAATCATTTTAATGTCAAAAAACACCGTCCGATTGCAATTGCCGCAGTCGGACGGTGTTCTTTTATTTCAACGAAAAGCTGAACTTTACCCCGTTAGGTGTATTTTCCGCTTTATAATCCGCCCCATGCAGAAGCAGAATGTTTTTGGCGATAGACAAGCCCAGTCCCGTTCCCCCGATGCTGCGGTTTCTTGCCTTATCCACCTTATAGAATCTGTCCCAGATTTTGTCAAGCTCGTCCTCCGGTATGTGCGCTCCGTCATTTTCCACCCACACGCACAAATCGTTTACCCCTACTCTTATAACTCCGTCGTGAGTATTTTTCATTGCATTGGTTACAAAGTTCGTCAGCACCTGTTCTATAAGCGTACCGTCAAAGCATTTGATTATCTGCTTTTGCGGTATATCAATTTCTATTTTTATATTTTCCGCCTTGCACGGAGAAACAAAACGCTGTGCAATCTTATTTACAAAGGCGCACAAATCATGCTCTTTAAGCTCCGGCTTCATTGTGCTTGCCTCAAGTCTTGAATTTTCAATCATGTCAACAACAAGCTTATCCATCTTTTCAATTTCTTCTATGATAACCTTTAAATAATGCTCCTGCCTGTTTTTGAACACTCCGTCAATCAACCCCTCGGAATATGCTCTGATAATCGCAAGCGGTGTTTTCAGCTCGTGTGAAGCCGCCGCAACGAAATCCTTTCTCTGTTCTTCGAGCATTTTTTCACGTTCTATATCCTTTTTAAGCTTTTTGTTCGCTTCAACAAGCTCCCCTATCGTTTCATCAAGCTTATCGGACATTTCATTGACATTCTCCGCAAGCCTGCCCAGCTCGTCGCCGGAATCTACGGTGCATTTCTTTGAAAAGTCAAGCTTTTTCATTTTTTCTGTAACGTTATTTATCTCGATTATCGGTTTTGTTATGGCATGAGAAAAAATCCACGCAACAAAGCACATTAACACAAGCATCAGTAAAAACAGAATTACCGTAAACCCTCTCGTTGCGGAAATGGCTTCAAATATATTTTTCATCGGCAGTACGCCGCATATGTATTCGTCATTTCCGTTTTTTGTAATTTTTCTCACGGCAACGCAATACTCGTTATTGTTTGAAAACTCATTGAAAATATATTCCTCGTTCAATCCGTTTTTGGGTGAATATCCCGTTAAAAGCTTTTCTTTGAAATTCATCAAAACAGCAGCCGCTTCATTTCTCTGAACGGAAAATCTCGAGCTTTGCTGATTCGGCAGCGTTACAGATACAATTTTCCCGGTAACGCTTAACAGCTTGGGAGTTTTTTGCTCTCTTGCACCCGAGTCCGGCGGTCTGATTCCCGGCCGTCCGAAATTGTTTTTCCACGTCTTGCCGTTGTATTCAATTGAATCCGGGAAATAAATATTGGCTTTTGCGCTGTTGTCGTCAAACACCGCATATGTTACGGTAATCAGGGAATCCTCATCAAATTTTGTTTTGATAAAGCTTTCGTCATGAATTGCATTGTCCAGAGAAAACCTCATATTCTCTCCGCCGTCCGACGGCTTTATAACCAGCTCGTACGATACCATAAAAAGAATATCTCCGTTTTCGCTCAGAACCGAATAATATGCGTCACCGTTATTTGCGTACCTTACTATTGCCTCTTTTATTTTCTCGCCACTGTCAAGAGTCACATATTCGTCTGCCAGCTCCTTTACCGAATTTCTCAAAGCCTTTGACGTTATGTTTTCATAATAGCTCCCGAAAAAGAAGAAATGCCCCGACATCCAGATGGTAAAAAAGGCTATAAAAACCAACGCAAATATTAAAAATGTTTTTCTCGTTATGGAAAGCCTGTTCCAGAATCCTTTCAATAAAATCACCCCTTATGCCCGTTGTATACAAAACAGGATAAAATGCACGTTTTGCATTTTATCCTCAATTTTGCCGCCGTACAGCGGCATCTAACGCAGAAAATATGCAAGCAGGCTGCCTTTTTGAGAGGTGTCGGCGTATGTTTCCTATCCTCGAAAAGAGGTACGATGCGCAGCTTATTATTCACGTTATCCGAAAGTTCTATTCAAATTTATAGCCTGCCTTTATGAGCGTTTTGATGTGAACGGCTTTATCTCCAAGCTTTGATCTGAGCTTTTTGATATGCGTGTCGACCGTTCTTAAATCTCCGAAATAATCGTAACCCCACACCTTTGATAAAAGTGCATCGCGCGAAAGTACCTTGCCTTTATTTATCATAAGGTAAATCAAAAGCTCATATTCTTTCGGAGTAAGCTCAATGTATTCGTTGTCTATCGTAACGGTGTGCGAATCCTGATTTATCACTATTCCTGCCGCCGACACCTCATTGTCGCTTCCTCTTATGCTTCCTCTCGCACGCTTTATCAGGGCGTTTGCCTTTGCAAGCAGCACCTTCGGGCTGAACGGCTTTGTTATGTAATCGTCCGCTCCCAATTCGTAGCCTATCAGCTTATCGTCCTCATCGCTTCTCGCCGTAATGATGATTATCGGGGTGTCCTTCGTTTTTCTGATTCTTCTGCAAACCGAAAATCCGTCAAGCTCCGGGAGCATAATATCAAGAAGAATGATATCGTACTCAAATTCCTCCGCAAGTTCAATTGCCTTTATTCCGTCCCTTGCTTCGCTGACTTCGTAGTCGGCGTCGCTGAAATAATCTCTCAAAACCTCTCTCATCAAGTCCTCATCTTCTACAATAAGCACGCTTCTTTTCATGTATCAACACCCCTTTTATATTCCCTTGAAGAACTTCCTGTCAAGACTTCTGTACTGAATTGCCTCCGCAAGATGCTTGCCGTGTATATCCTCGCTTCCGTCAAGATCCGCAATTGTTCTTGCAACCTTTAAAATTCTCGAATGTGCTCTTGCACTCAAACCGAGATTATCAAAGGCGGATTTTAATATCTTGTTTTCCTTTTCTCCCAAATGACAGAATTGCTGAAGCAGTCCTGCGTCAAGCTGTGAATTTGAGTATATCTTGTAATCCTTGTAGCGTTCAAGCTGTACCTTTCTTGCCCTGTCAACTCTTTTCTTTATTTCCGCACTTCTTTCTCCTTTTGTTTCGGAGCTTAAATCCTCATAGTTGACATTTTCAACCTCAACCTGAATGTCTATTCTGTCAAGCAAAGGACCCGAAATGCGGCTTCTGTATCTATGTATATCCTGCTCGGTACAGGTGCAGTTTCTGTGTGCATCGCCGAAATATCCGCATTTGCACGGATTCATTGACGCCACAAGCATCATATTGCACGGATATGTCAAGGTTGCGTTAACTCTTGAAATGGTAACAACTCCGTCCTCCAACGGCTGCCGCATAACCTCCAGAACATCACGTCTGAACTCGGGCAGCTCGTCCAGAAACAACACGCCGTTATGCGCCAAGGAAAGTTCTCCCGGCCTCGGCACCGTTCCTCCGCCCGAAAGTCCTGCCGCAGATATTGTGTGATGAGGATTTCTGAACGGTCTTGTTGTTATAAGCGGCATATTCGCCGGCAGTGCGCCTGCTATTGAGTGTATTTTTGTAACCTCCAAAGCCTCATCAAAGCTTAAATCGGGCAAAATCGTGCCTATTCTCTGAGCAAGCATTGTTTTTCCTGTTCCCGGAGAACCGATGAGCAGTATATTATGATTCCCGGCGGCCGCCACCTCGATTGCTCTTTTTACGCTCTCCTGTCCTTTAACATCGCAAAAATCCAGTAAGCTGTCTGCTCTTTCCGCCAATATAGATGAGATGTCCACGCTGTGGGGCTTGATTTTCTTCACTTTGGTAAAATGGTCTATTACATCTCTAAGATTTTCAGCCGGATAAATCGTACAGCCGTCAATGACCGCTCCCTCGGAGGCATTGCTTTTCGGAACGAATATTTTCTTTATTCCCTGATTGTAGAGGGATATAACCATAGGCAAAACTCCCGTTACCGGGTTTACGCTCCCGTCAAGAGAAAGCTCTCCGATAAAAGCATATTCCTCCGGATTGTCTATCCAAATCTGCTCGGTTGCGCATAAAATTGCAACAGCCATAGGCAGATCGTAAACCGAGCCTTCCTTTTTGTATGCGGCGGGCGCAAGATTGATTATAATTCTTTTCGCCGGAACCTGTCCGCCTACGTTTCTTATTGCCGATTTTGTCCTTTCCTTTGCCTCTTTGACCGCTGCGTCCGGCAACCCGACAATTTCAAATCCCGGCATACCGTTCACTATATCAGCCTGCACGTCAACTATGTATCCGTCAATTCCGTTCAGCCCGGCAGACTTGATTTTTGCAAGACTCATTTTATAACCATTCCTTTCAGTGCCGTAAGACAGTGATTAGTAAATTATTATAATTATATAACATAATTCATAATTTTTCAATCATTATACGGAAAAATTATCAATTATTTCATAATTATACCGCACTTTCCGTATTACGTCAATATAGTGACTGTCATTTGCTGTCTGTAATTGTGCATTGCGACGAAAAATATAAAATCGCATTTCGGGTAATGACAAAACGAAAAATATGTGATATAATTACCAAAAAGCTGCGTGAAAAAACCGGACTCATATCCGGCTGTCAAAGGGAGGCTTTAAGAATGAACATCACAATATGCGACGATCAGAAAAGTGAGCTTGAAAAAATAAGACAAATTGTAACGGAATACGCCGAAGTACATTCGGAGCTTTTTATTGAAATCAGCTGTTTTTCAAATCCTCTCGATATGCTTGACGGCATAAATAAAAACGGCGTCCCGGATATTGCACTGCTTGACATCTGTATGCCCGGGATTCTCGGAACCGAAATCGCAAAGGAACTTCAAAGCAAAAACGAGGATAATACCGACATTATTTTTTTGACGACAAGCTCCGATTTTGCCGTTGAAGCGTTTGCTCTGCACGTAAACGACTATCTGACAAAACCGTTCACAAAAGAAAGGCTCACCGACACGCTTGACAGAGTAATCGAGAAAAGAAAAAGACGTTTATTCGTGCCTGTTACGTGCGGACGGGAGATATACCGTATCGACTTATATCAGGTAATGTATATGGAATCCAAAAGCCATAATGTTGAAATATTTTTAAAATCCGGGAAAAGCATCAAAACACGAACCGCTCTTGCAGACATGAAAAGCTTACTTTTCGGTGTTGACGGATTCATATCGGTCGGAGCTTCGTACATTGTAAATCTGAGATGCGTACAGAGTATTCTTCAGACCGAGCTTGTTATGACAAACGGACAAAACATACCGGTACCCCGACGGCTCAGAAACGATGTTCGCGAGCTGTACTTTGATTTTTACCGTGAGGAGGCAATGAAAAAATGATACATATGCTTGCCGCTTGGGTTTTGCTCGGAATCTCTCACCTGATTTCCTTTTGGGCAATGACCGAGCCTAAATATTCCGCACGCAAAACAATACTTATTTATTCAACCTTCTGCGCCGCATTTGTGTGTCTTTCAATGCTGTCTTATGCCATATCCGGGGAAAGCTCCGTATATTATGCCACAGCGTTTACAAGTACGATTGTTATGTCATTCTTTGTTTTTCTGATGACCTCAGCCGATCCGACCTGCAAAAAGATTTTTCTGTTCATCAGCTACGCAAACGTATTCAGTATATTCGTGTGCGTTTCTCTGATATTGTGCAGTATATTTTTCAAAAATTCATCGGAAATCGTAATATATTATGCGAGGAATATTATAAGAACCGTTTTGTTTATTCCTACCGCTTTTTTATATTTTCGCTTTTTGCGTCCATCGGTGAGAGCCGTATCCGGTAAGCGCCGTAAAACGTGGTATTCCATATCGGTTGTTTCGGTTCTGTTCCTTATAATATTTGCACTGTTTCTGGTAATATTTCATTCCGAATTTGTGCACATACATAAATACGTTCCGTTTTTTGCAATGGCTATTCTGATTTACGGCTCGATTCTGTGGGTTATTTTCGGTACAATACAATTTATGACAGACGAAAGCAATACCGAGCTGATTAATCAAAACGTAGCGTATTTGCAGGGACAGCTTAAAACTGCAAAGGAAAATGAGCTGTCGGCAAAAACTGTTCGTCACGATTTCAGACATCATAATCAAAATATTGCGTCCATGCTGAACAAGGGCGAGATTCGTGAAGCTCTGAGTTATCTGGAGGAATATAACGACAGCCTCAGCGCCCCAAAATTAAATGATTTTTGCCCGAATATCACCGTTAACGCCATTTTGAACAGCTTTTGCACAAAATCCCAAAAGAACGGAATCCCGTTTTCGGTCAATGCCGATACTCCGGAAAACACGGCAATATCTGATATGGATTTCGTTGCCGTCCTGTCGAATCTTTTGGAAAATGCCGTAAACGGCTGTATAGAGTGTAAATCCAACGGAGAGATAAATGTTAATATCAGAACTGTTGCGGACAAAACCGTTATCGTGTGCAGCAACCCATGCAAAAGCGACATCTCCATAGAGAACAATATGATTAAAAACAGAGGTATCGGAATAGCCAGTATGCTTTCGGCAATACGAAAATATGACGGCAACATAAAGTACAGCCTTGATAATGGAATCTTAACAGTCTGCGTTATACTGAATTCTTAAAAAAAGACCAATTGTGCTTTTAAATCGACCAATCATGTCAAAACCATCCGAAAGGGTGGTTTTTTTGTTATAATTACAGTAACATAAAAGATAATTGAGTCTTTGCATACTATCGGCTCGGAGGTGATAATATTGCTTTTCGGAAAAAGAAAGGTAAAGTTCAATAAGGTGCTTAAATTCAACTACGAATTGGATACCAACCAAAAGCTTAAAGCGGAGCTTAAAAATCTTGCTCTTTGCAAAAACGATATGAATAAGCTCGAATATCTTTCAAGAATGTTGTATCTTTTCAGCCAAGAGGGTCTTGACATTACCTTAAAGGAGCTTGATATGCTTCTTTTGCTGAGGATCAAAACAGACCAGATACTGTCGGAGAACAGCGATTAGAGCAAAACAAGGTATGAAGGGGCGTTTGGGTTCGGTTATGCCGCTGCATTTTAAAAGAACCCGTTGCAGCAAAACGGGTTCTCGGAAATGCGCAGGTATTTTGTTGTTTATGCTTTTTTAACAGAAAAAGACGGATTTCGGCTATCGTTTTTTTCTGACAGCTTTCCCTCAAATCTGTTTTTGCCCGATTCCTGCGGAACGGCTGTCGGATAATTTCCGTCAAAGCACGCACAGCAGTAATCTGTACTTCCTATAAGCTCGCAAAGTCTGTTTGCCGGAAGATAGCCCAGACTGTCCGCACCAATCACTGCTGCTATTTTTTCCGCAGAGTAATGGCACGCAATAAGATTTTCCTTAGAATCTATATCCGTTCCGTAATAACATGGATTCATAAAGGGCGGCGAGGAAATTCTCATATGTATTTCCTTTGCACCCGCTTTTCTGAGCAAGCCGACAATTCTGCCGCTTGTTGTTCCTCTCACAATCGAATCGTCTATCAGAACCACTCTTTTGTTTTTAACCGTTTCCGCTATCACATTCAGCTTGATTCTGACCTTATCCAGTCGGTTGTCCTGTCCCGGCGAAATAAAGGTTCTGCCGACATATTTATTTTTTATAAAACCTATGCCGTAAGGAATACCGGAATATTCCGAATAACCGAGCGCTGCGTCAATGCCCGAATCCGGAACGCCGATAACGACATCAGCCTCAACAGGGTGAGTTTGGGCAAGTATCTTTCCTGCCATTATCCTTGACATATGAACCGATACGCCGCCTATTACGGAATCCGGTCTTGCAAAATAAATATACTCAAAAATGCAGATTCTTTTCGGCTTTTCGCCGCAATGGTCTGTGTATGATTTTATTCCGTTATCGGAAAACACCAAAACCTCACCCGGCTTTATTTCCCGTATAAAATCCGCTCCCACGCTTTCAAGAGCACAGCTTTCCGACGCAACTATATATGCTCCGTCACTTGTTCTTCCGTAGCAAAGCGGGCGGAATCCGTAAGGATCTCTTGCGGCGATAAGCTTTGTTGACGACATAAGAACAATGGAATATGCGCCGTCAAGCTTTTTCATCGCTCTTATCACAGCGTCCTCAATCGACGGTGCGCTGAGCCGCTCTCTCGTTATTATGTAACAAATCGTTTCCGTATCGCTTGTGGTATGAAAAATAGCGCCCGACATTTCAAGCTTATTTCTGAGTTCATAAGCGTTACTCAGATTGCCGTTATGCGCAAGCGCCATTTTACCGTTATTATGATTTACTTCTATCGGCTGACAGTTTCTCCTGTTTGCCGCACCTGTAGTACCGTATCTTACATGACCTACCGCAATTTTGCCCTTCGGAAATTTTTCAAGAGCTTCTTTTGTAAAAACCTCGCTCACAAGTCCCAAATCCTTATGGGACGCAAATACTCCGTCATCGTTTACAACAATTCCGCAGCTCTCCTGTCCTCTGTGCTGTAATGAATACAGTCCGTAATATGTCATATCCGCAACCGCTTCGGGTGTTTTCGAAAAAACTCCGAAAACACCGCATTCCTCATGTAAGCTGCTCATAACCGACACTCCCTCTCTGCCTTTACGGTGATATTTTACCGTATTTTTTATAACTGTTATTTGTATGTTCTTATAATGTTTTCCGCTATAATTCTTTTGGTTGTTCTTTCGTCCATTGCCTGTTTTTCTATATATCGGTGTGCGTCCTCCTCGCTCATTTTAAGGTTTTCAATCAGCGCCCACTTCGCCTTATTGACAATCCTTATTTCCTCCATCTTTTCTTCAAGCGACGCAGTCCTTTTTTCGTAGCCTCTGAAACGCTCCTGAGTTGCATATATCAGTTTCATCGACTGATTGACCATAGTTGCGGACACAGGCTTTGCAAGGGTCAGTATTCCGTAATCTATAACCTTTGCAAGGATTTCCTCATATACCTCTCCCCTTACAAACATAAGCACGCTGCTGTGTGGATTCTCGGTTATATCTATTGCAAGCTTTTCTCCCGATTCGTCCGGCAGCGGACAGTTTATCAGTACTATATCGTAGGATTTATTGATGAGCGTACGCCGTGCCGCACCAACGCTTTTTACGTTATCAATTGGATAGTATTCGTTTTCGGGCAGCATTTTTTCAAGCTGTTCCGTAAAACGGTCAACCGCCGATACTATAAGAACGCTGTAAGTGTATTCTCTGAACAGCAATATGCTCCCTCCTTATTCCGTACACAAATTCAGATTTGCGACTGTTGTTCTTTATTGCACACTATTTTTCCGAATAAGCTTTAATTATCGAAGCCGAAATTATATTTTTCACAAAATCGCTTGCCATTGCTGTTTTTAAAGCTTCACTAAGAGTTGCGGGTAGCTTTTTATACTTCTTGATATTTTCATAATCCGCTTCGTACATATTAATATCTGCGGCCTCCGGAGGAAGCTCGTGCTTTTCCAGGCCGTATACGCAGGCATGGATTAACAGCGCAAAAGCAAGATAAGGATTTGCGTATGGGTCGGGCGAGCGCAGCTCCGCTCTCCTGTAGTCACCCTCGGCAGCCGGTATTCTTATCAGCTGAGAACGGTTCTCTGCTGACCATGTTATATATCCCGGCGCTTTATTGTTTCCGAGTCTTTCGTATGAGCTTTCAACGCTGTTCAAAAACAGCGTTATATCCGAAATCTTTTCGAGAATACCTGTAACCATATAGGGTATCAGATCGGATTTTTCTCCATTTTCTATTGATATATTAATATGGTAACCGTTTCCCGGTTTGTTTTTTAAAGGCTTAGGCGAAAAATCCGCATAAAGACCGTTTCTTGCAGCAACGGTTCTCACCACGCTGCAAAATGTCACTGCGTCATCGGCAGCCTTTAACGGGCTTGAAAATTTAAAATCTATCTCATTTTGTCCCGGTCCTACCTCGTGGTGCGAGGACTCGGGGCGTATTCCCATTTTTTCAAGAGTAAGACATATTTCTCTCCTGACATTCTCTCCCTTATCCGCCGGGGCAATATCCATATATCCGGCATTGTCATACGGTTCTTTTGTCGGATTGCCGTTGTCATCGGTTTTGAAAAGATAAAATTCAATCTCCGAACCGAAGGTGAAACGGTACCCCTTTGCTTCCGCCATATCGACAGCCTTTTTTAAAATGGCTCTGGTATCGGCTTCAAACGGCTTTCCGTCCGGATGCTTTATATTGCAGAAAAGCCTTATTACCCGTCCATGCTCCGGGCGCCACGGCAAGGGTGTAATCGTTGACGGATCGGGTACAAGAAACAGATCCGAATGAATCTCTCCGCCGAAACCGTACACTGCCGAAGCATCGATTGCAATTCCGCACGAAAACGCTCTTTTAAGCTCGCCCGGCATTATTGAAATATTTTTTTGCTGTCCGAAAACATCGCAAAACGCAAGACGTATAAACTTAACGTCCTCTTCATCAACATATTGCATTATTTCTTTAGCGGAGTAATTCATTTTAACCCGTTCCTTTCTTACATTTCCCGATTGTCTTTTTCAAGAGGTATCTGCCGTTAATTGGCAACATACATCTGTTTATACGGATTCTTTGTGTCCGGTGTGATTACGGTAAATTCCGAATCCATTATTTTCTCAGAAGCATAGCCGAATTTTTCGCAAAATTCATCTATATATTTTTTGATTTCTTCCTTATCCTCATCGGTTGCTTTGTTAACGTGAACTCTGTCGGGGAATTTTATGTTTTTGCAGTCCGAGCGCAGAAACATCTTTCCGCCGTGCATACCTGTGCATGGGAAATTACCAACAATTTCTTTTCCGTCCTTGTTAAGACCGAGAGCAATAATTATGCCCCCTGCCTGATATTCTCCCAGAAAGCTGCCGCATCTTCCGCCGATAACCATAACCGGAAGCTTTTCCTTATATGCTTTCATATGTATGCCGGCACGGTATCCTGCGTTTCCCTCAACAAAAATTCTGCCGCCTCTCATTGCATATCCGGCAGCGTCGCCTATGTTGCCGTGAATTGTGATTTCTCCGGCATTCATGGTATCGCCGACTGCGTCCTGAGCGTTTCCGAAAACCTCGATATTGCTGCCGTTAAGATATGCTCCCAAAGCATTTCCCGGCACTCCTGTGATTTTTATGCTTTTATCACCCGTGCCCGCTCCGATAAATCTCTGACCGCAACATCCTGTTATTTCACAGTCATTTTCCGATTCTCTGATTTTTTCATTCAAAACATCATATTCTGTTTTTTCAGCTTCAATTAACATTATACCACACCTCCGAGCTTTTGTCTACGGTAATCTGCCCCAAATGGCAATAATGACGGATATTTTTTTATCATTTCAAAATCTATGCTGTCAATCGGCGTTTTCTCTCTGATTAAAGACGTGTAAATTCCGACTCTTGCCGTATCTCCTATTATGATAAAGCCTGTGAGAACTCCGTCCTTTGAATAAAGCCGTTTGATTTTTCCGTCAGACTTTTCTTCATACATTTCTCCGCCGTCCTTTTCGGTAAAGTAGCTTCCCGCGGTCATTGCGTGAAGTCCGAAGAAGCCTATAGAGTTCATCGGAATCGACGTATCAAATACGCTTTCCTTTCCTGCCATATTCTGCCCTGCGCAAAAGCCCTGCATATATGCATTCGGTAAAATTGCAAGGACTCTGTTCATGCCGCACGATATATCATAGCTTTCGGAGCAGTCGCCGGCGGCATAAATGCCGTCAGCCGCTGTTTTCATATGTAAGTCGGTCACTATACCTCTGTTTACCTCTGCACCCGCGTCTTTCGCAAGAGAGGTATTCGCTCTTACTCCCACCGCAAGCACAAGAATGTCAAATTCAACCTTTTTACCGCTTTTCATTACTGCGGTATTCTTGTCAAAGCTTTCGGCACTGTCGCCTAGCATGAAGCCGATGCCGTGAGCTTCAAGCTTTTTCTGCATCAGTGCGGCACATTCATCGTCCAATATACTTGACAGAACTCTTTCCGCAAGGTCGCAGACTGTAATACTTTTCACTCTTTCGGCAATGCCCTCTGCACATTTTAAACCTATAAGTCCTGCACCTATAATAAGCACTCTTGATTCGGGCGTTATTGCTTCCTCAAGAGAAAGTGCATCGTCGAGAGTCATAAAGGAAAACTTTTTTTCAACGCTTTCAAGTCCTTTAAAGGGCGGTACGAACGGTGATGAACCTGTTGCTATGCAGACTGCGGTGTAATCGAGCGTTTCTCCGCCGTCAATCACAACCTTTTTATTTTCTTTATCGATTTTTTCAGCCTTTTTTCCGTATATAACCTTGCAGTTGTTTACACTGTAAAAATCATCGGGACGGTATTTCATCTTTTCAACCGTAGTTTTGTTCTCCAAATAATAAGATATAAGCGGACGGCAGTATACATGATGATTTTCTGCGGATACAACCGTTATTCCGGAGTCCTTGTCAACGCTTCTTATTCCCTCGATACAGCCGACTGCAGCAGTACCGTTACCTATAATAACATATTTATTCATGACAATCAACCCCTTTCCTCAAACACTATCGCTCTGTTCGGGCAGCCTTTAACACAGGCAGGCTCGCCGCACGTATTCTTAATACACAGCTCGCATTTCTGCACCGCACCCTTGTCGCCCAATGACAAAGCGCCGTAAGGACAAACCAATATACAAGTCTGACAGCCTACGCATTTTTCATGGTCTATAAATACCGCACCGTCCTTTTTCGACAAAGCGCCGGAAATACAGCTTTTTACGCAAAGCGGATCTGTGCAGTGGCGGCATGATACCGCATATGTAATTTTATCGTCCGACTCAACCCGAATATTCGGGTGTATCACAGCGTTTTTCAACGCTTTTACCATGTCGCTTTCGCCGGAATTTGCAAAAGCACAGTTATATTCACATAAATGACAGCCAAGACACCATTTTTCTTCAACAAATACTCTTTTCATTCTCCTGCGTGTGAGATACCGAGAATCTCAAGCTCCTTTCCGTTTAGTCCTACGCCGCGAAGCATTAATCGGTTACCTCTCAGCGCTTCAATCGAATTGATACCCATACCGCCCATAAGCTCTTTTATTTCGTGCTTCCATGCGGTCATAAGGTTTATAAGTCTTTCACTGCCGACATCGGGATTCAGACGTTTTACAAGCTCGGGTCTTTGCGTTGCGATACCCCAGTTGCATTTGCCGCTCTGACAGGTTCTGCAAAGGTGACAGCCCAGAGCAAGCAGTGCCGAGGTTGCGATATAACAAGCGTCAGCACCCAAAGCGATTGCCTTTACAACGTCCGCCGAGCTTCTGATACTTCCTCCGACAACCAGCGAAACATTGTTTCTTATACCCTCATCTCTGAGTCTTTGGTCTACAGCCGCCAAAGCGAGCTCAATAGGAATACCGACATTATCTCTTATCCTTGTCGGTGCCGCTCCCGTACCGCCTCTGAAACCGTCGATTGCGATAATATCCGCACCGCTTCTTGCGATACCGCTTGCAATTGCCGCGATGTTATGCACTGCGGCAACCTTTACTATAACCGGCTTTTTATATTCCGTAGCTTCTTTCAGAGAATAAACAAGCTGTCTTAAGTCCTCTATTGAATAAATGTCATGATGCGGTGCCGGAGAAATTGCGTCCGAGCCCTCGGGAATCATTCTTGTTTTTGAAACATCTCCGACGATTTTTGCGCCCGGCAGATGTCCGCCGATACCCGGCTTTGCGCCTTGTCCCATTTTAATCTCTATCGCCGCACCGGCTTCGAGATAATCCTTGTAAACGCCGAAACGTCCGGACGCAACCTGAACTATTGTATTTTCTCCGTAGCAGTAGAAATCCTCATGCAGTCCACCCTCGCCGGTGTTATAGTATATTCCGAGCGCCTTTGCGGCTCTTGCGAGGCTCTCATGCGCATTGTAGCTTATCGAGCCGTAGCTCATAGCCGAGAACATGACCGGCATTGAAAGCTCCAGCTGCGGCGTTATCTTTGTCTTTATGTTTCCGTTTTCGTCACGTTCGATTTTTTCCGGCTTTTTGCCCAAAAATACCTTTGTTTCCATAGGCTCTCTCAAAGGGTCGATTGACGGATTTGTAACCTGTGACGCATTTATTAAAATTTTATCCCAGTAAACCGGCAGCGGTTTCGGATTTCCCATTGAAGAAAGAAGAACTCCGCCGCTCGACGCCTGTTTGTATATTTCCTTTATGGTATCGTTGCTCCAGTTTTCGTTTTCTCTTAATGTGCAGTCGCTTTTAACTATTTTCAAAGCTCTTGTCGGACACAGCGAAACGCATCTCTGACAATTTACGCATTTTGATTCGTCACTCAGCATTACGTTTCCGTCAGCGTCGAATGTATGTACCTCATTTGAACATTGTCGTTCGCAAACTCTGCACCGGATACAGCGGCTGTCATTTCTTACAACCTCAAATTCCGGATATATATAATTGATTCCCATTAGAATGTGCCCTCCTTCAGTTTGACTATGACAGGCTCTCCGCCTGCCGGAGAATAAATACTTTGTGCATTTTCCTCCATAGTTCTGATTGCCGCTTCCTCGCTCGCTATAAATACCTTATCGTCCTTTTCGCCGACAACCATTGAACGAAGCTTTAATCTGTCGTTGAGTGCCATAAGTCCGCCCTCAAAACCAAGCACGATCGAGAAAGGACCTGTTATCAGCAGATTTGAAAATACGGTTCTCAAATAACGAAGCTTTTGCTTTTCCGCCTCCGGCTTTGAATCAATTGTACTCCAGAACGGTGCAGCAATTACCGAAGCAGCTTCTTCAAGAGTAAGTCCCTGACGGCGTATCAGATAATCGGCAATATATGTGATCACCTCGGTATCGGTCTGAAGCGTGCATTTGTATCCGAACATTTCTATAAATCTGCGGTTTGCGTCATAGGAGGATATTTCTCCGTTGTGAACTATCGAATAATCAAGAAGCGCAAACGGGTGAGCGCCTCCCCACCAGCCCGGGGTATTTGTCGGGTATCTGCCGTGCGCAGTCCATGAATAACCCTCATATTCGTCAAGTCTGTAGAAAACTCCGACGTCCTCCGGGAAGCCTACAGCCTTGAACGCTCCCATGTTCTTTCCGCTCGAAAAAACATATGCGCCTTTGAGCTGTGTGTTGATTTTCATGACCGTACGTGCAACAAATTCCTTTTCGTCAAGCTGCGCTGCAGACAGTACGCTTGCAAGCGGTGCTACAAAGTATCTCCATATCAAGGGTGCGTCCGTTATTTCGGGTATTTTTCTGGTTGGAATGTTTTCAGCCTTTACTATTTCAAAGCCGTCCTTCAAAAAAGATTCACATTCGGTTCTTGAAGCGTTATCGTTATAAAAAATATGCAGTGCGTAATATTCACGGTATTCCGGATATATTCCATAACCTGCAAAACCGCCTCCGAGTCCGTTCGACCTGTCATGCATGGGTTTCATGCTTTCGATTATGCTTTCGCCGGTCATTTTCTTTCCCTCTCTTGATATGACTGCCGAAATAGCACAGCCGGACGGGATTCGTATCTGCCCCTCAAGCAATTTCATTTTAATCAATTCCTTTCGATTATTAAATCTTTGCAGACGTACGGTAATCTAACCCCGTATGTCTAAGGTAATTGTAATTTAACTACCCTTTTAAATATACCCGAACTATCGGGAAAACAATTAAAGATGAAAAAAAGACGCTCATCTTTGGGGCGCACTATGCCCATAGATGAACATCTTTGTTCAAAACACATTATATCACCAAATATTTACTTTGTCAACAGTTTTTTTAATTTTTTTATTATTGTTTTAAATATAAGTGATAACGCACTGCAGGTACAACCCGAAAAAGGTCACATCATTATTCAAACTCGCCAAAGCGAGTTTGTTCCTTACATCTTCCCTTTTCACTATTACCTATTACTTATTCTATTTCCTATTGCTTTCCAAAATCGGCAATTTTTTAGGGAATAGCGAAGAGTGAAGAATTAAAAATCGGCAAGCACAAAAGTGCTTGCCGATTTTTGGAGCTTGTGATCCGACTTGAACGGACGACCTGCGCATTACGAATGCGCTGCACTACCGACTGTGCTACACAAGCATATAAAGAGAGCAATGCTCTCTTTATTTATTTAACATAGCTTTAGCTATCTCATTAATCATTTTACCGTCGGCTCTGCCTTTTGTTTTCGGCATAACCTCAGCCATGATTTTGCCCATATCCTTCATGGAAGACGCTCCTGTCGATTCAACTGCCTGTCTGACAATTTCCTCAAGCTCTTCCTTTGTAAGCTGCTTGGGCAGATATTCCATCAATACATCCATTTCAGCCTTCAGTTCGGCTATAAGATCTTCACGACCGCTCTTTTCATAATCCGGCAGAGAGTCCCTTCTTTGCTTAAGCTGTTTTGCTATAACATCAAGTACGCCCTCATCGTCAAGAGTAACCTTTTTATCCTTTTCAATCTGAAGTACACCGGCACGAACCATCTGCACAACATTTTTACGGATAACGTTTTTATCTTTCATGGCAGACTTTAAATCATCTGCCAGCTTTTCTTTCAGTGACATAAGTCTGTCTCCTTATTTAAACTTTCTCTTACGAGCTGCTTCAGATTTTTTCTTACGTCTTACGCTTGGTTTTTCATAATGCTCACGCTTTCTGATTTCAGACATAACGCCTGACTTTGCACATTGACGCTTAAATCTTCTCAAAGCACTATCTAATGATTCATTATCTTTTAATCGAATTTCAGACATTTATTTTTCCCTCCCTCCGGTTGGTCATTTCTCCGGATGTCTGATGAAAAACTTTTAAGTCTTTAGACTACTTTTCTATTATACATTATTTTACCTGCAAATGTCAATATGTTTGTCAATTTTTTTTGTGCTTTTTATAACTATTTTCATTTTCTTAATAATTTGCACACAATTTTCGTCATATTGAAATATTATTTTGCATTTATTATTATGGGAGCTGTGTCAATATATAATTCCTCAGAATTATCAAAATTATAATTCTTGCTTTCGTCATTTCCCACGAGGAATGTTGTATCATATCCTATAGAAGTGATTCTGTCCGAAAGCGATAAGCTTGTTTCCCCGTCTGTCAGCACCTTGAATGTAAAGGTTGCGATAGTTCCGTCGGCAAGAGTTGTATCAACATCATCGGCACCCGGGAGAACTATATATACATACTTCAGCGAATTACCCAAAAAGTCCGGATTGGCGGCACCCAATACAGAACCGGTTTCGGTTCCGTTAACCACAGCCTTCTGGCTTACCGCTTCAAGCTTTGTTTTGTCAAATATAATGCCTGCCGACATACCGCTGTACTTGTTGTAGTCTTTAACCAAACCTGTATTTGCAGCTTTAAGGCTGACCGTAATTTCTTCGCCCGCTTCAGCAGTTGTTTTGTCCGTTTCGATATAAAGCTTTAAAAGGCTTTCCGACGGATTGTATTCGGTTGTTGTGCCGTCCTCCTCCGTAACAGTCTTTGAGGCTATGTATTTTTTATATTCCTTTGTCTGAATTGTTATAAGCTTGTCCGCATCCGACCAGTCAACCGTTGCATCCAGATTTTCACTTATTACACGCAGCGGAATCATTGTACGCTCGTTCATAAGCGTAGGCGGCGTGGTTAAGTTTTTTTCTTCGGAATCAACCGTTGTAACGCTTGTTAAGGTGTATTTGGTCATTACCGGATTGTCAAGCTTCAGCAGAAGTCTTACTATATTGTCCTTAGCTTTAACCATAACGCTTCTTTCTTCGCCGTTCCATGTAACCTGTGCACCCATTGCTTCAAGAACACCTCTGACCGGAATCAGAGTATCGCCGTTTTCCGATATAACAGGCTCCTGATCCGCAAATGCAATAACTCTGTCATTCACCTTGACAGTAGGGTGAACCTCCTCGTCGGCAAACACGGAACCCGATAGGCCTGCTGCAAATGATGCGGTCATTATAAGACCGATAAGTTTTTTGTTCATAAAATCAATCCTTTCCGTACCTCTCGGTACATTAAGTGTTTTTGCGGTTATGAAATTTAACCGCTTATTATATATTCTACCACAAATATTCCGAATATACAATACCCATATTGCAAAAGTAATATTTTTGTATTATTTGGCAAATTTTATACAGCTGTTTTTTCAGATTGGTTTGCGAATATAAAAAAATACAAAAATAGTCAAAAAAATTATATAATAAGGGTAGATTTTTTGTATTTGATGTGCTATAATTACCGTGATATGAAAACTCAAGCCGGATATATAATACATAAACGCTCCGGCAAGGTACAAAATAAAACGAAAGGGACAAAAAACATGAAGTACAGAATTAACTATGATGAGTTATCACTGAAAGAAAAGGTTATGCAGACATTTGTCATAACGATACGCGAAATAAACAAGCACGGAGGACCGGAGGAATTTTTTAAAAAATACAAGGTTGGCGGTATGTATTATTCCGAATCGAAAGATCCTGACATAGAAAACAGAACCGAAATGAGTCTGCGCACATATCCGAAAAGACTTAACGAGTGCAAAAAATATTCCCAGATTCCTTTATTTATATGTGCTGATTCCACACCTCTGCCCGGTCAGACAGAGAGAATCGAGTCACGCTCTCTCGGCGGCACGCGCAGCGAAAAGGACGCATACAATTACGGCAAGCTGATTGGAATGCAGCAAAATGCAAACGGTGTGGACTGGGTTCTCTGGCCCGACATAGATATGTATTTCAGCAGATTTATGAAGATGTTCGCAACAAGCGACGATCCCGTGTTAACCGCAAAATTATACAGACAGGTTGTAAGAGGTATTCAGGATCAGGGTGTATGTGCGACCGTTAAACACTTCCCGGGACTCGGAACTCAAACAAGCACAAATATGCATCTTGCCCCCGGAGAAAACACTCTCGGTCTTGACGAATGGATGAACAGCTACGGCTATGTGTATTCGGAAATGTTCAAGGAAAACGCAACCTGCGTTATGACAACTC
Source organism: uncultured Clostridia bacterium (assembly GCA_934462715.1). Lineage (GTDB taxonomy): Bacteria > Bacillota > Clostridia > UBA1381 > UBA1381 > RGIG1988. Next base: position 1,022 of record CAKSIJ010000025.1, on the reverse strand, counting down.
ATATAACTCTCGCTTCCTTTGATAACGAACGCCATGACGGTTTTTATCCGATAGCTACATATTCCGAAAAAATTACAAAGGAGCTTTTGAAGAATAAGCTCGGCTTTAAGGGTGCGGTTGTAACCGACGCACTTATAATGGGCGGTATGGCAACGGGCGATTTGGTTAAAGAAACCGTTCAGGCATTCAAAGCAGGCGCTGACTGGCTTTTGTGGCCTCCGATTGAAGCGGCGGACGCTATTGCGGAAGCGATCGAAAGCGGAGAAATCCCCATGAGCCGTCTTGATGACGCATTATCAAGAATAGATAAAATGCGCAAGCTCAGAGAAAACGCTTTAAATAACAAATCTTTTGACGAACCCAATGCCGATTTTGCGAACGAAATTGCAAAAGACATAACAAGACGCGGAATCTGCCTGAGAAGAAATGAAGCCGGATTGATTCCTATCAGCAAGGAAATGAAAAAAATATTAATTCTTTCCGTAACAGAAAAAGAGGATACAACCAATCTGATTTGTGACGCATTTGAGAAAAAAGGCTTTACTTGTGACGTTTTAACAAAGATATATGACGAGGAGTTCAATGTGTGCTGGCAGGACGATATTGACGAATTGCAGGATAAATACAATATTGTTATTTTTGCGGTCGATACCGAGCAAAAAACCTGGGGCGACGAAATGATGATGATATGGGCATCGCATTTGTTTGATAAGAAAAAGAAGATAATTGTGAATTTCTCATCACCTTTCTATGCCGATATAATGTTTCCGGAAGATCCCACGATTATCGACGTCAATACAGACGCTTTTGAAACCTCGATAAACGCTGTGGTTGACGGAATCATCGGAGATATGAGCTTCTGCGGCTATCCTGTGGTAAAAGACATAAAACTGATAAAATAAGTATGGCTCTATAATAAATGTTGGGGTATAGAAAAATATTTACAAAAAAGCGAGCATATTTGCTCCAAATCCTGTATAATGGAATTGAGAACTAAAACTACAGGAGGGATTTAATATGCT
>CAKSIJ010000024.1 GCA_934462715.1 uncultured Clostridia bacterium | reverse complement strand
ATTCCGGAAAGCGTTTCATCGGTAAATAGGATTTTTGGAATACGGTAAAACGAAAACTGCTCCGCTTGACTTCCGTAGAAGTATTCAAATTGTATTGACATAGGTTTTCACTTCCTTTCCACAAAAATAAAACGTACCATTATTATTGATTTTCAACTTTATTAAGCATATAATTTAACATTAACTATCATCTCAAGTTTTTCTTTGTTTTTTTTTAGGTATATAATCAGGACTTGTTCCATATTTTAAACATCGTTCAAATACAGGTATTTCGGTAAGTTTTATGTCATTTTTATCAAAAGGAGCATTTTGATTACGATATAGGTACCGAAGAATTAGGTCATCTGGAAATGGTTGGAGCGCTTGTAACTCAGCTCTCAAAAGGCGCACCTCCCGAAGAGTGGCTCAAAATGAACAGTGCCGAATACTATGCTGATAACGGAGCAAGCGTATTTCCGCAAAGTGCGCAAGGCTCTCCGTTCAACGCTGCTTCAATCGCCGTTACAGGCGATGCTCTGACAAATTTGTATGAGGATTTGGCAGCAGATGGTACGATCCTGTAAGAACAACCTTTTATAAAAATATACGATAGGACAAGCCACTCTTAATACCCGAAAATCTGCATAAAGACGCCGGTTGAACGTATTTTTTATTGTGTAACCAACATATTTTGAAAACGCATTTTTTCTTTATTGCACTATAACAAAGCGAAAATTGTTATGTTAACTCTTGTTAAGGAAAACTTTTTTTGCAGATTAAAAATTGAGATGTTTTATAGTGCAAAATTTGATAGTGTTAATGCGTTCATTGATGAATTAAAAATATATATTGATTACTGCAACAACGAACGAATTTCTATGAAACTAAAAAAATGAGTCCGAAACAATACCGAACTCATTAATAATACCGTTAATATTTAATTATATAAAAACTTTGTGGTATTCAATTAATACCGGATTTACCGGTATTTTGCATTGTGTTAATATAAAACCAGCCTTCGTCATGATATTTATCATGCGGTTCCGGAAAGTGCGGCATACTGAATTTATTATTTTTAATTATTGTAATATCAATAAGGCTTTCCTTTTGAAGTGCAAATCCATCGCCGCCTATAACGGTATTTCCCGTAATAGAATTTCCGATTGGCATAAACATATCGTTATTTCTTATCTCCGAAAGCGAAGGATACGCATTTTTCCATGTGTCGCTTGAAATGTCAACCTCATTAAGCCTGTCAGTCAGTCTTTGATACAGTGACTTCCACTCTGCTGCACGTTGGTCATACATTATTGACATCTTACAGTTAATAAACATATTGTCATGAATTTTAAAATCACGTCCGCCTCCCAACAGCAGTCCGATATACGGGATATTGGCAAATACGTTCCCGTATACATCAGCCGATGACATCGCATCATCAAAATACAGACCGATACAACCACAGTTATCACACCCCGATAAATCATGAAGATAATTATATCTGATTATATTTCCGTAGTATGTATAGTTTCTGCCGCTGTAAATTGCACCTGCGTCATTTGATTCGTAGCAGGCATTTTTTATTTCATTTTTTTCAATAATATGGTTATTTCCCGCAAATACGATACCGAAATGGGGGACGTCATAAACATAATTCTCCGATAATGTACAGCCGACTCCCGATATATCAAGTGCCGCCATATATGTTTTATACCATCTCGAAATATCGTGAACTGTGCATTTTCTGATTATGTTTTCCGAAGAAACAAGATTTTTTCTGTCACCGCCGTTCACGCCGATTCCGCCTCCGCCTGTCTGCGATATTTCACATTTCTGTATTGTAGTATTCATACAGTTTTCGGCAAGAATACCCCATGCGCCGACATTTTTTACATTAATGCCGGAAATAAAAACATCCGAGCAGTTTTCAAGCATAATTCCCGATTTTCTGCACTCGGAAATATCAAAGCCCGAAATTTTTATATTATTTACTCCATCGGCATAAAACAAATCATCGGCGCAAGAAATGTTTATATACTTCTGATTTTCGTAAGGGTATAAATACAAAACCATATTTTCCCTGTCGATATACCACTCTCCCGGATTTTGAACGGCATTTTTAACGTTTATAGCATAAAACTTACCACCATCTTTTTCCGTAAAACATTCCCCGTCACGATAGCCGAAGCAGTGATACGGTTTTGTCACATCTATTTCACCTGTGTTTTTGTCTATGCTCTCAATCGTATGGCGCTGTGTTGCCCAGTCGTTGCTCCAATATCCGATAAGCAATATATTTTTATAATCGTCCCAAGTTTTCACAATATCATCGTTCGGTATAAATTTACCTTCAAGAGTACCGTTCTGCCTTCCTCTGAAACTCATCGGAGTATCGCCGAGCGACTTTTTTATACGCATAAATCCGTCTTTCGGATATCTTGCTATCGGCATGATTTTTTCATTGCAAAAAACCTCCATACCGGGTCCGTACTCCGTCATATAAGGTTTGGGAATATCATAAATCTCCCAGAAATCATCGAAAGGCCCCAGACCGAATTTGCCTGCGTCATTAATTCCGTGTTCTTTCAAATCTACGGTCACAATATTATTGACAATCGGCAAATTATCAATGCTGATGGTCTTGCTGCCTTTTAATTTTACCGCATTATTTTCACCGGTTACCGATACGTTACTCCTTGCTATATTAAGCGTATGACATATTTCATATGTGCCGGGTGCGGCTGAAATGTTTAAATCTTCGTCTGGGTTAGTATTGTTTTTGAGAGCTTCTTCCAATTCGATACCGTTTGTTACCCTTATATTCATAATTTTATATTTCCTTTCATTAATCACTTCTATTTTTTATCAGGAATTTGCCCCCTTTGGGACGCCCATTTTCCCTTATTGTAATAAATTCTAACACATTGTCCGTTTATTTATAAGGGCGAAATGTAAAATAATAATAAAAATTAAGTGGGTGGTTTGTGAACTTTACTTAATTTTGTTTTATTATGCCGGAAAACAACTTAGCAAAAAACGCAGAACACATTCAGTTGCGGTAATTACCGGTTTTTTAAATCCTGCAATTATTAATCATACATTTCTCCCTTTCGGTTCAATTTTTATACTATTTTGCCGATTCATAAATAATTCTGCATCTTGTAAGCGGTTTCACAGACATAAGCGAATCCCAGAACATAACCTTTGCAGATGTCGCTTTATCAATATTCACGTCTGCTTTCCACTCAACAGTCTTTGATGAGAATGCAGCTATTTCATCGGATATGTTTATTTTTACTCCCATCAAAATGCCATTATCGTAAAATGCCGTTATAATGCTCGGTGCAATCGGTTCGGAGGTGTTGTTTTGTATCAGACACGACATTGTCACCTCGCCGCTGCCGCACTCCTTCAACGTTTCAAACGTTTGTCCCTGTGCGTTTTTATATGTAATATCACCTGCATAAAGCGTACCGTAACTGTAAGTTTTTGAAACAATTTCACCGGTTGCACCCTTTACATATAGAGTATACAAACCGCTTCTGTCCTCGCCGTCAACTCTTGTGCTAAAGCTGAATTTCACAACTCCGTCATTATCCGCCAAAACAGTATCACTGTATTGAACAGCCTTTAAATTCAGTTCTTCCGGAACGTTATAAATATCATATTCGGGATTTGTCACAAGCACTGACAAAAGTGTATTCGGCTTTGCGCCGGCACATACCACAGAAACATCATCGCTGCTTTCTTCAGCCTTGACTTCTTTTATTACAATGTCAAACGCAGTCATACACTCCCTTGCCCTAACCAGCAAATTCAAAAGTGCCTGTTCGCCATTGTCAATAACCTGCTGTGACGCAGTATTTTTCAATATTTCTTTCATCTCCACAGATTTCATTTTCAATTCATCGGAAATTGCCGAGTTTGAAAATTCAATCAAACCGCCGTTATATTTTTCTATCATTGAATCAGTCAAAGAAACAGCATAATTTAAGCTTTCTTTATACAAAGCACTGTCTGCGTTTGTCGTAAATGATGCAACATTGCTTACCGCCGTAAATCTGTCATTTTTCGCTATTCCGTATGCCTCAACCTTCCAAAAATATTGTGTTGACGCATCAAGGCTAACTTTCTTCACCAAAGCCTCGCCGGTATCGTGCATAGTTTCATCATAAACAACGTCATTAAATCCACTGTCCTTTGAGATCACAAGACGGTATTTTGACGCATTTTCCGTTCTTTCCCATACAAATTCCGTATCAGTGCCCGCATTTTGAACATTTATCAATCTGACCTTGTCGGCAGGGGTTTTATAAATATTCGGATTTGTTGTTGACACAATACTCATTTTGCTCATGTCTATTTCATTCACGGTTGATACGTCCGAACTGAATTTATCGGTCAGTGTGTAATCTCCGTTTTTTGCGTCTTTGAACAAAGACTCATCATAGTCAAGCTTCGGATTACCGGCAACTGTTGCGTTCAAATCTTCTCCGTTTTCATTTGTTATTTTCTTTGCATAAAGCTTGTACTCATCAACAACATATCCCTTAAATAAATTTGAACCGCTATACAATTCTGTATAATAACAAGCATCGGGATTTTTAGCTATCATTTCAGCCTCGCCGTCAATAACAGGAGTTTTTCCGTCACTCTTATAATAAGGATGCCATATTCTGCTAAAGCTGCCGCCACAGTTTATCGATACATTTCCCGTAATTTCCGTATCCCACGGTGCAAAATACGGTTTTCTTGAAAGTGTATCCTTTAAGTACGGATAATGTTCAGCCACAACATTGCCATAGCTTGTTCTTTTCAGCAACATTTCAACCTCATTAAGAAATGTTGAGGACATTCCTGTATCACGAGCCCCCGAATCGGGCGACCACGATGCCATACGGCTTATGCCGCTCGGGCTTGCAGTATTGTTTATCATAAGATTATTGTTAAATCTGCAATTCATACCGGAATTGAGAATCATGCCCATGTACATATCCGATACCACATTATGATGAAAATAGGAATTTCCGTAGCCGTCATCGGAATACAAGCCGCAGTAAAAATAATTGCTGTCACCCTTGTGACCGTCATGTATGTAGTTGTATGCGGCTTCCGTTCCGTATTTCGTGTTGCTTCGCCCCATATAAATTGCTCCGCCGTCTCCTATATAATATCCCTGATTTATAATTTCATTACCGTTAATTGTATAATCGTTTGCGTTGCAGCTTATGCCCATAAACGTCATACAATCCTGAATGATATTATTTTCTATTTTATTTCCGAAGTCTGACGTAATTTGCGTTGCCGCACTTCCTGATGATATAATCGAATTTCTGCCATAAAAACCGCACATTGATATTCTGTTGTTTGACACCTCTACATTTCCGCGTTTTAAAGTTTTCAGTTCCCCGCCATGAAATGTTATAACCGCATTTGCGCAGCCGTAAAAATAGTTATCGGTAATTTTTGAATTACATCCGCTAAAATACAATGTATTGTCGCCCTGCGAATATTTGATAACACAATTTTTAATAATTATATTTTCGGAATTGGTAATACTAAATACCTCTGAGCCGAATTTATCAAATTCAAGCCCGTCAAAAGTTACATTTGCCGCTTCTTTTATTCTTACGGCGGCTGACATCATGGACGTGATTTCTATTTCTGCGTTCTGCATATCCGAATCGGGATAATAATACAAAATGTTATTTTCACGGTCTGTAAAATATTCGCCCGGCATATCAAGCTCTTCAAGAAGATTTTCTGCCCAAAACTCGGCATTTTTTCTCACTGTTCTGTCCGCCGTTATAACAGCTCCTTCAACAGAAGCTTTTAAAGGATACCAAAAATATGTTGCTCCGCTTGACGCTATAACTCTTAAATCCTTTGCATTTCCCCATTTTAAAGCTTTTTCGTCATCGCACTCAAAGCTTTTTGTGCCGTTTGCCTTTGACGCTTTTAAGTGACCCTCATTCGGGTATCTTGCGGTTGTTTTCATTATGTCATTTACATACATATAAGGAATTGTACTGTCATCTAACGAGTATAACACTCCCGCATTTTCAAGATTAAACTGCATAACCTTTCCGCGTGCTTTCTGTGGCAGTTTTTGCAGTATTTCCGCATTTTCAACCTTTGAAAATTTATTTGGTGCAAGCTCCGCAGCACCTGAAAACACAACTTTTTCATTATTATACGGCATAAATGTCACCGTACCGCCAAACGTATCTCCGGTTATTTCCGTTGTCGATGAGATATTATATTTTCCCTCATGAAACAGTACGTTGACCGAAGTTCCGAGCCTGTCTTTATTATTTTCTATATACTCAACCGCTCCCTTTAAGCTTTTCAGCGGCTTATCTATACTTCCGTCTGCGCTGTCACTGCCGTAAACGGATACGTGAATTTCATCGGTTCCCTCCGCATATGTAACTGTCGCAGAAGTCTGAAACAGCACTGCCGCACCAATTATTAATGAGATTATTTTTTTCAAAACTATCTTCCTTTCCATTTTTTTGTAAAGAGCTGCTGCACTAATGCAGCAGCTCAACTGTGTGTCAATCTGTTTAAATCTTAACAACCACTATTTTAAGTTCTTAACAGCTGTGTGAATGTCCTCCGCAAGTTCATCAAACGAGCGATCTCCGCTTACCCCTCCGTTATTGCCGATGTAGTTGTTCGCAATAAGCTTTTGTTCGGGAGTCAGTGATAAATAATCGTTTATTTCCAAACCGACATAATCCGCATTTTCTTTTGTAAGAACCTCGGAAATATAATCGGAACGCCCTGCATGGCTGTTAAAGCAAGCGTTTATAACATAAGTAATCATATATTTTGCCATATGCCGTCTTAATTCTTCAATGCTTCCGCAGTTTCCTTTCAGCATAGCGTTATTGGCTTTAGCCTTATATATGTCACTCATATCATTGTACCATTTATAAATCGTAACGCCGTTCTCATCAATCAAATCCGCTTTTATAATATCATTATACATTAAATCGGTATTGTTTCTGAACAGCAGCTCCGCAAGTCCCTGATTATATCCCGCAACAACGCACGCTTCCGTAAGGATTTTCTTATATTCGGAAACATCATACCTTGAAGCGGATATTTTTCTGCTTTGAAGAATGGGAAAAAGCACATCGGCTATTTTTGATTTATCAAGCGTTGCAAATAATTTTGAATCGCTTATTTCCATCGTATCGCCCGAGCCTATCAAAAGCGTTTGCAGGTGCTTTGCGGAACGGGGATTTTCAAAGTTTTCAAGAATTTCATCTATAAGAATTCCGTCCTGCGGCACTTCCTCCATATCCTTTAGCTGTATACTTCCCTTGCCGTTCTTTCTTATATTGAAATATCCCTCATCTCTTGTCTGATTTGCAGTCTGGTCAAGCTCCGCATATATAATTCTTCCGTCAACCTTAAAGAATTGCAGTACTCCGTTTGGGGTATTTATACCGCCCGTCATAACGTCATACCATTTGTCAGCCTCAATGAAATCGTTCGGAATTTCTGTAAGCGTTCTTCCGATTCTCTGCCATTCGATAATATCATGCTTGACTACCATCAGATAACCGTATCCGTTTTTATTCATCTTTATATCAAAGCCCTGATAATCGCCAGCCGATGTACCGAGATTTGCAAGCTTCATTTTAAAGCATAATACAGAATTTCTGTTCTTAATTTCTGTTTTTGCGTCTGCTCTTTCATTATTTGAAGAAAACGTCAAAACCTTATCAGAATCCACCGAAATTTTTCCGCTGTAGTTTACGTCCCACTTTGCGCCGCTGTCATAAATTCCGTTTACATTCTCATAATGAATGTTCATAAAAAACGGTGACTTTTTAATTACATAATACAATTCCTGTTCAAGAGAATCAAGCTCCTCCTGAGTTGACGCTGATATAAACGCTTTCTTTGCACGTTCAAGAACCTCGCCCGCATAATTTATAAATTCCTCGTCAAATTTATAATCCTTGCTTTGTAAATCGTCATTGTAAAAAGCTTCATAAGCCGTTATTGCCAAACGGATATTATCCTTTTGCAGAGTATCTTTATCAGCCGTTCTGAACGCATAAGGACCACCTATAGAATCAATCTCAAATTGATTCTGCCTCGTCACGCTTTTTGCAACAACCTTCCAGTAATATACCTTACCGTTTGAAAGTCCCTCTACCGTGACATTGTTCGTATTTCCGTTTTCTCTGAATTCCTTATCATAAACAACACTTTCAAGCTTTGAATCCGTTGCTATTATAAGACGGTAAAAGCTTGCTCCCTTAACAGGATCCCATGAAAAAGTGATTGAACCTGCATTTATGTTTTTAATGCCGTTTGTCGGATAAACCAAATGCGAGCCGTGCTCCGGCTTTTGCAGCAGGTATTGTGCGTCGCTTGTCAGTCCGATCTGTTCAACATCAATATCGAGCAATTCGGGATAAGCCTTTGCCTGTTCGCTGTCCGGCTTTAAATTGTAATTCTGATGACTCGGGTCAATAAACACGTCCTCCTCCGATACATCGTAACGGGGATTTCCCTCGCTTGTTCCGTTAAGATTTTCAATCGAAAATGCCTTGCCGTTTCGCTCTATCTCCTTTGCACCGTATTGGGAAAGTTCGCCAACCAAACCGGTACCGTTGCTGCAATTGATTCCTATATTACCGAAAAATACGCTGTCCCAGCAAACATTGTACCAACCCTCATCATCTTTTCTTTCGAGCCAGTCGAATATCTGCGGATACTGTTCCTTGTATACATCCTCATTTTCCTTTACAAGCTTTTCGGTTTCTTTCCAGTCAGTTCCTCCGTACTTGATTCTCTCGCCGTTGTTAAAGTTTTTTCTTGAACCGTTTATTCCGTCCTTTGCGCAGTTTACCGAAATGTTATACATATATCTTGTATTAAATCCGGGCGCTTGGTTTGACGGGCTTTCCATATCAACCATGATATTGTGATGCCAATAAGCTCCGGCAAATGCGTCATCGTTGTAAAGTCCCTTATAGTCGTTGCTGTTATTAAAATTATGCAGGAAGTTATACGCTATTTCGGTATCAAAATACGAGCTTGAACGTCCCATATAAATCGCACCGTAGTCATTCATATACTTACCGGCATTTACGATTTCATTATTTGTAATTTTTATATGAGTTCCGCCCAGTCCGACTCCTGCGCCGCCCGGAATATCCTGTATGACATTATGCTCTACCGTTGTTCCCACACTGCCGAAATTTTCCACCTGATACGGGCCGCAGATTGCCCCGGCATTTTTATAGTACTGCGCAACCTGTATAATTACATTATTTTTAATAAGGCAATTTCCGTCTGTAAGCCTTCCTAAATTTCCGGTCTTTACATAACAGAATGCACCGAACAGATTATATACCTCATTGTTAGTTATAGTTACATTAAGCGTACCTGCGCCGTTTGGGAACTGAACGGCATAGTATGCCTGCTGATGTGAAAATTTACACTTATCAATTGTAACATTCTTTGGTGAGCCTTTAAACAGCAATCCCTGATAACACTTTGTGAAATTAATTCCCTTTATGCTTATGTTCTTGCCGTAAGTAAATTCAATAAGAGTATCATTGCACGTCATAATTTCAAGCTTCTGATTTTTCAGCTTGTACGGCGGATAGTAATAAAGCAGCATATTTTCTTGGTCAACATACCATTCGCCCGGCATATCAAGCTCTTCAAGAAGATTCTGCGCATACCATCCCGTTCCCGACGCCGATGATCTCATCGTTTCACTGCCGTTAGCTCCGACAATGTTAATTGTCTTTGTCGCAGGGTCTACGGATTTTATTATTCCCTGATGCCACTCCCAGCGCCAGCTTGAAAAATGCCCGAATACATATGCGTTTTTCGCTTCTGTCCACCGTGTCGGCGCAGCCTCGGAAAATGTAAAGCTGTTAGTCTGCGGAACGGAAAATACAGTTGCTTCTCCATTATTGGGCCACCTCGCATTTGTCTGTTCAATATCGTTAAGATATATGTAATTAAATACATTAGCCTTGTTTTCAAGCTGCTCTATTCCCGCTTTTTTCAAATCTATATATGCTACTTTTCCTCTGCCCTCTTTGGGAAGTCTTGCCAAGGTGTACGGATCGCTCACAGGGATAAAATCCGCCGTGTCAAGCGTTTGCGCTCCCGTAAACTGCGGCATTTCATCATCATAGCTTTCAATGGAAACAACCTTGTTCAAGTCGGAATTGAAAATTTCATCATCAAACTTAACCGTTTCGCTGAAATGATACAAACCGCCCTTTACAAATATATGTACAGGGTAATCCTCTCCGTATTCCCTTAAATATTTTGCCGCAAGCTTCTTTGCCTCATCAAGAGTGCCGACAGGTGCATTAACAGTACCTGCCGACCCCTTTCCGTCCGGCGACATATAAATACCCTGAAGTCTTAACAACAGATTCTCGTCAAAGCTTTCTGTGTTCTTTTCAAACATTACAAACAGTCCGTTCTGGGTAATGTTGTACTTCTTGCCGATATAATCGCAAATATCTGCCGATGTGAACAATTCACCGTTTTTATTCTCTGCCGCTGTAAGCTTTTCCGATTTTCCGTCCACGGTAATACTGCCGTCCGCCGTAACTGATATTGACTTATTTCCTTTTGCTGTAAGTGTATTTTCATTTTCCTCAACATCATATCCGCAGCCCTCAAGCAAATATTTCGCCGGAAGCATAACATTTCCGTTATCCGTATACGGCGGCACTGCAAGAACAGTATCAGCCTTGTCGGTTATCGCAACCTTTCCGCCGCTGCACATTATCATTTTGATATTATCGGAGTACAGAGTGTTTTTCTTTGCAAAAACCGCCATCTGAGAAAGAAAAGTAAAAATAAGCGCAATTGAAATCAGTCTTATTTTCTTCATAAATACATCATTCCTTTCCTCATTTCATTATTCATATCTGTATACCACCGCATTTACGGCGCCGCCAAGTCTTGAAGTTATTATTATTTTGTCGCAGCCACTGCCGGCAGACAGATACGATCTTAAATCCGATGTGCTGTTTGTTGAAACGGTTACCTTATTTCTTCCGCTTACCGTTACCAATGTGAATGTTGTTCTGTTATATAGGTTTGTCGTATAAACGCCGTCAAACCCGTTTGTAACTGTTCCCGGATTTTCTTTGAGGTTTCTTGTCGTTGTGGTTATATACCCCGAACCTACTCTCAACACACTGCCTATCATAACACGCATATTTCCGTTATAGTATGTCCAAGCATATGCGTCCGTTGAAAATCCGTCACCCTTTTCATCTTTGACAAACGGATTTGAATTCGCGTAAATGTCTTCATAATATCCGTCTACACAGCCGGCAATATTACCGTGACTTGAAAAGCCCTTGTATACCTTTGAATTAATCGTAATTCCCGAGCTGTAATCGGCATTTGCGTCATACAGAAGCTGAATCTCGTTAATTCTGCCGTCGCTGTTTAAGGCATATCTGATTATGTCGCCTGTTTCTATTTCAAAATCATGCCGAGCTCCGTTACCGTCTGTATAATATGTTGCACCCTGTACATTTTTAACATTGCCGACGTCAAAAACTCCGTCCTCAACCTCGTAATCATTTGTTCCCATCTTTACAAACATTGCTCCGTCGTCATCGTCGTTAAGCCCTTCGTACATATCCGTTATTATGCCGATTTTCTGGTCGTTGTCAACTGTTATTCCGCTTGCTGCATCCGCTGTGTGAATTACATATTCCGCAACCGGTGAATTTTTCACGGTCGAGTACAAGCGCATATCATATATACCGCCCTCCCGATACTCGTTTCTTCTTGAGAGCGAATATCCGGCATCGCTGTCAAAATTACTTGCACGGTAATCGCAGCGCAAGAATTTTGTTGAGTCGGTAACAATCGCCTTTCCGCCTATAACAGAGTTTCCGTTATACATATGCGGATTCGAGCCGCTCTCGTCAAGCTTTATTTCAACCAATCTTGATGAATCATCACTTGAATCCTCCTGAACTCCTGCAAGCTCTATTTCGGTAAATTCGCCGTCCTCGTTTGCTTTGTATCTGAACATACCTCCGACTCTTTCGCTCTTGCCGTCAATCACCTTATGAATGTATTCGTCAAGAAGATTAAATGCGGCATTTGACGCTTTCCCGAGATTATATGTTTTTGAAGAATCGTCTGTGTTTATTATCTTCACTTTCTGCGCAAGATAGCCTCTTTGATATTTGCTTGTTGACATATCAAAATACGATATTCTTACAACATTACCGATGTCATCTTCGTATGTCTTTACGTTATTCATAAACGCAACGCCGTAGTCGGCAGATACGTTCGTAATTCCGACAACATTACCGAGATAATCAAGCTTGAATTTATATGTCTGCCCCGGCTTGGGCATCTCAGCGCCCATGTCTGTATAATCCTTCGATATTATAAATTCTTTATCTCCCGAATGTATAACATATTCGTCATTATCATTCGTCTTTGTTCCGTCAACCTTTATATTCTGCTCGGTTTTCTCGCTTATGTATATTTCAACAACATTTTCACCATAGCAAATCGTAGTTACCGCTCCGCTGTACAAAGCCTCGATTCCTTTTTTATCACCGATTGAATTGTAAACCGTTACTCTTTTGCTATCTGTGTTTATGTCGAGAGATTTTCCCATCGGAGATGACGCGGAATATATTATCTCATTTGCCGAATCGACCGAATCTATATTAAAGTTCTGCATCGTTTTGATTATAATCAAATCAGCCCTGTTTTCTTTCTGCGGTCTTACAACAGTCACCGTTCCGTAATTAAACTTAAAATCATCTTCGGAAAATTCCGATAATGCCGCACCGTTTTTAATAACAAACGGCGTTGATTTCAGGTTTACCGTTTTATCTCTGTTCCCATCAAAATATACGATCTGTGAATTTTCGTACTTTTCAAAATCGTTTATGTCAAACGTTACGGCATTGTCCTTACCGTCGGGGCGTACATATATAAGCTCTCCCTCATTGTCATCGCTGATCGAATAATAATATTTTACACTTCTGCCTATATATTCCGACGCATATTGCATATCGTCATTCAGCATATATTTTTGATCGTTGACTATGATAAAATCTCCGTACGGCAACTCTGCTTCCGTAAGACTTGTATTACCGTTATTCGTAATTCTTCCGTTTTTTGAATCAATCTCAAGGAGCTTTGTCAAAAATGTGTCGCCCTTTATTTGCTTATACGATATTCTTCCATCTTCGGTAACCAACTGCATAAGCTCAACGTCAAGCGCATTATAAAGAATCTGTGCAATATCACGTCTTGTTGCATATTTTGAAATATTGTCAATTCCATCGGTCAGACCTTTTTCGGACGAAATAGCTCTGTAGCCGTTCGGGTAACCGCCTTTTAACGCAGCCTGATAACCATAGCCCATCATCGTAAGGATAACCTTGAGTGCCTGTTCAACGGTAACATTTGCGTCAGGCTCAAAATTTCCGTTTCCCACTCCGACCATAATTCCAAGGCTGTTTACAAGCGCAATAGCCTTGTATGTTTCGCTGCTTGAGGAAACATCATCGAATATATCGTCAGTCGTCATATTCATTACATCTTCGGGAATTAAATCGGTTTCTTCAAGTACTCCGTCAAAAAAGCTTTGTTTCCATTCGGTAATACCATCGTCCGTTGAACCGTAATGATAAATATTTGCAATAATCTGTGCAAAATCGGCTCTTGTCAAATTATCGTCCGGCAAAAATGTTCCGTCAGTATTTCCGTTCATAATACCCAAGCCGCTAACAACATCAATTGCCACCGAATCCTCAACGTCGCTGAAGCTGTCGGCAAATATGGGTATTGCGGATAAAAGCATTGAGATTGTCAATATAAATGATAATAGTTTTTTCATGTATGTAACCTATCCTTTCCCGGTTATTCGGCATTAAGATAATTATAAATTATAACAGCAGCCTGTGCTCTTGTTGCATATTCCAAAGGTTTGAAACGATTGTTTTCAAAACCGTTCACAATTTTCTTGCCGGCAAAATAACCAACCGCATTTTGTGCATAATCCGATATTGTATCGGCATCATCAAAGCTTGCCTTTTCCGCCTGCGGTGATCCTGCAAGACGATATAAAACAGCGCATATATCCTGTCTTGATATAGGAATCTCTGCTCCGAACTCCGTTTGTGATATACCGTTTACAATTCCTGCAGCATATGCGGCTTTTACATACGGCGCATACCATACGCTGTCAAGTACGTCCGAAAACTCAACATTAATGCCGCCGCTAATATTTTTGGCTATGCACACCATTTTTACAAATTCCGCTCTTGTAACCCTGTCGTTCGGTTTAAAGCTGTTTTCATCCTTGCCGTTTATTATGCCTTTTTGTTTCAGTCCATATACCGCATTATATGCCCAGTGGTCTTTCGGCAAATCATTAAAACCGTCATTTTTTGTATTTTGTTCTTCAAGCTCTTTCTGGTTCCATAGCGGAGTTGTCGGAACATTTCCGCCGCCGCTTCCGCTGCTGCCGGAACCCGGTCTGTCCGAAGTTCCCGATGAAAGAGTAGAAATATAATCCGTTATGTCTTTGAGTGACGACGGATTCATATTTGCAATATAGCTGTCGGCTGTTGATGTATCCGTTAAATTCAAATACTTGCTTATATCGATTTTCACAATACTTGCATTTGCTTTTGTCAAAACCTTTTTAACTCTTGAAACGGTCGTATACTTCGGATACTTTATTGTATTAAGTATAATTGATTTTGCCAGCTCCGAATAAACTTCACCAATATCCGAATAACTCTTGCCTGACAAATCCTTTGTAACAGCCGCCATTCCGTCAGATGACAAATCATTTTTGTAAATGTTATATAAATTCACGCCGTTTTTATCAATTGACGAATATTCCATAACATCGTTATACAACAGTCCCGTATCACCTGCAAATAACTCATTTTTTCCCGACTCCATTGCCTCAATAACAGCTTGCTGCTTAATCAGCTTCTGTGCCGCCGACACTGCTTTGCGCTTTGTATCGTCACTGTCGCTTTCCGCAATTGACGGAATTGAACCTCTTATACCGTAAACTCTCTTTGCAAGCTTACTTTTTGTCTGTGAATCTTTCATAAGTTCCGCAAACGGTGCAAAATTAAGCGACAATGCCTTTTGCGCTGTTTCCAAAAGCTGTTCCGTACCGTTTACATCGGGCGCATTTCTTAGCGCATTTACTACATTTGTTCTGTCAGCGCTTATCGGGAAATAAACGACGCTGTTCTTGTACGGCTGTGTAAAATCATCGCCGCCCAGCGTTATATTCAAATATCCGGACGCATTTATCAAGTCGGTATTAAGCGAAATATTAAATTCAAAATATCCGTCATTGTTTGTCATTGTTTCGCCGGTATAAAGCGGCGCCTGCTCTGCATTTTCTATATCCAGAACAACTATCCTGCTTTCTGTCTTTGACGGTGTAAAACCGCATATCTTCACGGTATCATTTTCAAGCAGAAGCTCGGGCTGTCTGTAATCGGCGGTGAGATCAGTTGCCGAAACTGCCGCTGCCGGCTCGGTTATTTCGCATAACGGCTCAAAGGTATCCGCATCGAGAACCGCTGCATTTTGCTGTGTTTCCTGCGCAGCCATAAACATTTCCGTCTTTTCCTCGCCTGCACCGATGTTTCCGATTTTCTTTGATACATTAACCGCCTTACCGTCCTTTTCGGAGGTAATATAAATCAAATACTTTTGCGATGTTTGCGAGTTATTTACTACCGTAACGGAATTTTCATTCATTTCAGCGGTAATATAGGGCGGAATACTCAATTTTATTTCGCAGCTGTTAAGCATTTTTATATCGGGATATTTTTCTATGCTAATCTGCGAGCCTGCAGTGATTGTCAGATTTTCAATACCCCTGCGTGTTACGGGAATTTCAATATCGGCGCTCATTCCATCGCCGCTTACGGTTACTGTTACTCCGTCAGCCGCAACACCGTCAAGCTTTGCCGTTATATTTTTCTCCGCACTTTCTTTTGTAACGGGAACCGAAAATTCAGCTTTTGCTTTTACTGTGTTTTTATCATACCGTGCTGCGCTGATTTCTGCGGTCAAAACCTTGCCTGAAAGCTGTTCCATTACAGCTTCGTCAACCTTTTCAAAATACAATCCTCTTTTTCTTGCCTCGTTATAGTTCAAAACCAAATCCGACACCTTTTTTATGTCATTGTTTCCGCCTATCACAACTTCATCATACAGTTCGTTTACTCTTTCGGTAATAACGCTGTTTGATACGGGCTTTTCGGATATGCCTATAACCGTATAATTTACGGATGTGCCATTCAGTGTAACGCTCTTTAACTGTTTTTCCGAATTTGTCTTTATGCTGTAAACCACAAATCCGTTTGTCGTATTTTCGTCAGGCGCATATATTACACCGGTTTTTGCCATATTATAGTCTTTGTAATCTCCCGACGTTATATTTGCTGCAGTATCGGGATATGTATTGCGCTGATTTCTTATCTCGTTTACAACCTGACCCGCTGAATGTGCCCTTACCGAAATCTCGTTGCTTGTACCGTCCGTATAATTTACAATCGGTTTTAGCTCTGCCATATTTGCAACAGCCGCAAGAAGATATATTTTTTCACTGAATCCGCCGCTCAAATCTATTGTAACACCTTGTGACGTTCCCGACTTAACAAGCATTGCGTCAAGCTTCCCTGCCGTCAATCCGTTTTGCGGAATAATAAAATCAATATTTTTTCCCGTCTTTGTGAACGGATATTTCACCGATGTTATTTCCGTATTCGGGTCAGTCGTTTCGGTTCTCACATATTCATATTCGGGCATTGTCAGCACATTTGTCGTGATGTCATAGTTTGTTATTCCCCAATGATAACTGCCCTTTGTTGTAAACTTGTCTCCGCGCAGATTATCGGCACATTCATACCATGTGTCCGCATCGGCTTTTTCACCGGGATTTGCAAGCATATCAACATTGTAATATTTGCTTATATCGGTTGGGATTGTATTCTCGCTGCCGATATACTTTTTATAATCGTTAAGCAGATGCCTTATATAATCTGCCTTATATTCATTAAATACTATTTTGTTTTCGTCTGCCTCATCAAAATATGAAACAAGCTTTTTTAAATTATTTTCGTCTTTATCGGTTATTTCTGATATATCCTTATCAATATAATTTCCGTACAGTTTATCTATCTTTATTTTCAGCTCGTCCTTTAACGCCGCCTTTTTATAGGCATTGTAAAGCAACTGAAGCTTACTTTTATTTTCCGTATTAATTTTGTAATCAACCTTATTGGTCAAGTCGTAATGTTTTGTAAGCTCATCAAGACGTTCGATATTCGCCTTTTCATAGCTTTCATACAGTCCGAGCAGTCTTTCGAGTTCCGCAAAATCGCCAGCTGTCAGCTCGGTATCGCTCAAATCGTCAAAATCGCTCGGAATGTCAAGATATTTATTCTCATTATTTTCAATTTCGGTTTTATAGCCGTAAATTTCTTTGTACAGCTCCGCACCCTCTGTAAGCATATTTATTTTGTCAATATTTTCGTGCGTTGCCTCAGGCATATTTCCAATCTGTGCCAGCAGTGCTGACTGTAATTCCTTTGCTCCGTCTATGGTTGTTCCGTTTTCTCCGTCATATAGCTGCAGATAATTTAAATTAATGTATTTAGCGTATGTATCCCGTATCAGTTCTTTAGTCTGTTCATCAATTTCAGACTGTGAGAAATTAATCTGACTTGCCGAAATAACGTAATATTTATAATCCTTTGCCGAAAGCGTAACAGACTGCACTTTCACGTTTTTATATAAGCTTTCCGACAAATCTATAACGGTACTGTTCAAATATACCGTTCTGCTTGTATCCAACGTCGGCAGATATGATCTCGCACCTTTCTTTATGACTTCAATCGGATTTTGTCCGTCATCTGCTTTATCAGAAGCTGTTTCCATGTTATACAAGTCGGCAGTATACTCTTGGCTTACTCCCGATTCGTAGTTTACCTTTATCTTTACTTTATCGGAAGCCGAAGTTTCCCTTGAAACCATTATAAGCCCTATCTGCTTTACGGCATTATTATTTATGTGAATCGTTACATCTTCATTGTCAACCGCCAAAGCGTCGACCTTTTTAGAGTCCATATCACCGTCTATACTGTAAGTCATGCCGCCTATAGTTATTTCGGACGGATATTTTTCTCCGTCATAATACGGCTTATTATCAAAATATGAGCTTCCTATACTCTTTGTTGACTGTTTAATAAATATATCGCTGTCAAACGTGAGATTTATCCGCTGTTCCAAATTTTCCTGTGCAAAAGCAAAATTGAAAGGAATGACGGATAATGCCAATACAAGGCTTAATGCTTTAAGAAAACCTCTCTTCATATTTAACTCCTCCATTTGTATTTTTCACAAGGGCGGCGCAAGCCGCCCCGTGAAATTTGATGTTTTAATTAATTTTAATCTACCGCAAGGGGTTTCATTGTCTTAATGCCGTCCCATACGAAAGCCTTATAGTTTGCAGCGTTCGACGGCTTTGCAATGCTTACGGAATCGGAATCGGTCGTATTCACTTTTGCCGTTCCGTTTTTGCTGTTTACTCCGACAAGCTTGTTATTGCTGTCATATACCGCAATAATCAATACATAGTCCTGTGCTTTATTTGTTGTATTTGTGTACTCAAGATTTGCAACCGCATTATCTCCGCTCACGTCAACAGACGGTGTGAACTTCAGTATTGTCTTGCCCTGAATTGCTTCTGCTGCGTCTTTCAGCGGTATACAACCCTCATATTCTTCTTTTGATAAATATGCTCTCTTATAAAGTTCTTCCATTGCATTTACAGCGTTTATAACGTCCTGTGCATTATCCTTTGTTACATCACTGACCTCTGTTACATTGTCAATGGTTTTCATAGCTTCAACAAGCACATCATTTGAATAAGCCTGTGTTGTTGCCGCAAGAACATAATAATTTGCTGTTGCGTGGGGCAGCAGAGTTATTGACTTAACGGTTTTGTATGCACTGTATGATTCGGCATTCAATGCATCAGCCTGCTTATATCCGCCCAAATCAAAACTTAATGCTGTCAGTGTAGCGCCTGTGCTGTGCGGATAATCACCGGTAAATCCGTCTTTATATGTCTTTGTTTCCGAATCATAATGAGCGTAGCTTATTCCTATGTTTGCTCTCTTTTGTCCTGTATACCATGTATTTGTTTTGCTTAAAACGGTTGAAATCGTATCGCTTGTTCCGTCGGTATAATTTACAATCGCTTCCGCACCGCTTCCGGTTATGCCGTCAATGCCTTCTTCATTAGCGCTGTCAATCAGGAATGAAATGTGTTTAAGCATTTTTCCGTCCAGAGCAAATATTACACCTGTTCCTCCGGCAGCCTCAGATGCAATCTTAATCGAATCGTTTCCGTTGCCCTTATTTCCCGTAACCTTAAATATCGAACCTGTTTCATAATCCGCAAATGACTTATCTGACGGTGCATTCAATACAATTGTATCGGCAATCGGCTGAATAAGGAAGTTGTCCTTACCGCTATAGTCTGACGGTCTTGTATTTTCTCCGTCTTTAATGCTTACTATAATATCGCTGTCAAGCTTATCGGTGATGTCAAGATATGCGTTTTCCTGTGCGGCTGCCTGTTTAACAAGTTTTGCAATGTCCTCAAAATCCGATTGGAGCGCAACGTTACGTTTTACAAGCTCTTCCGCGTATGAATATGCCTTTCTTGCAAGCTCTGCGTTCTCGGCTGTTGAAACGTATTCAAGAGTTCTTGCCTGTTCGATTACCGCCTGCATATCTGCATTTGACATTGTTGATTCGGTAATTGCATAAATTATTGACGAATATTGACTTGTTGCCTTGAATTCGTACGATACCGGTACTTTTGTTGTATCCAAATCTATAAAAAACATTCCCAAGCCGGCAGTCACACCATCTTTACGCTCGACAACATATTTGCCGTCGCTGTTCTCGGTTGTTGCGTAATTGTACGACCACACATTATCCATTACAGCTCCGGCATAATTAGGATTGCTGCCGCTCTGCCACGAACGACCGCATACATTCAAATTATATGTTTTGCTCGTTCCATCCGCATAATTTACCTTTATTGCTGTACCGTCATATGAGTCTTTCGCATCCCATGCTATGTAAAGCTTTTCAGCTTTCTCGCCCGATGCCTGAACCGTTACCGCTTCCTGATCGGCATTTTCCAACATTATTGAGTCCTTTACTCCTGCGGCAAATCCCGCCTCATCTACCGCGAACGGTACACCGTTCTGTGCCTTTATTACTCCGTTGGCATATCCTCTATCTTTCCACATCTGCGGTATTGTTGCTCCATAGCCTTTAGCGAAGCTTTTTTCAACAACCGAGCCTTCGGGTGCAATAACGTCCATATTTAACACGCTTGAAAGGTCAAGCGTATTATATGACGAATCAATCGGCTTTAATGTTGCAAGCACAGTCTTGAATGAATCTGCCGTAAAGCTTGTTCCTACATATGACGCAAGCTTTGTTTCAAGAATATCGTCTCTCAGCAGTGTAACATCAATATCAAACAGCGGAGCATATTCAACAACCTTTGCTTTTAATTCAGCAGCGTTCTGCGCCGTATTTACATCAGCAACGATTTTGTCGACATCGTATACAGCCGTCAGTGTTGCGTCTTTCTGATAAGTTACATTGTCAACATAGTAGTTATTTGCTTTTTCCCATATTCCGTAAGTTTTGGAAGGTCCGTAAATAACGTCAAGCTTAACCTGATTATTCTCTTCTCCCGCTTTCAAGTCATCAATAACAACACCTGTAATATCCTTGCTGACATCATACACTTTAGTTGTCTGCACACCATAAGCTTTTTTTACGTTATTTGTATACGGTGCGTCCGTTATTCCGAATGTTGACGGTGATATTTTATCTATAAGAACTTTGGCATTCTCTCTGTTGAAAAACAGCTTATCTTGCCACGCCGTAAGCAGAGCCTCTACCTCCTCCTTTGTTCCGCCTTTTGTAACGTCTTCACTGCCGTTATTATATGTGTAATACACTCCGTCCGCAGGCAACTCGTTCATTGTTGTTGTATAATACAAGCTCATTCCCATAATAGCGTCTTCAAGGTTTTCCTCTGTCTGTTCAGCTCCCTCTGCCCACGCTCTTGCAAGCTTCAGCTTTGGAATATTGATTGTCAGGCTTTTTAACATATCGGGCGACGCAATGGTATACTGACTGTACAAATCGTCCTGATCTGTTCTTATATACTTATTTGTCACGCCGTTTTTATCTTCTCCAAGTTGATTCACAGACACTTCCGACATTTCTGTCATTGAATACTGACCGCCGTAACGTACCAGCCAGTTTGACGGTGAATAAGTTTTTGTTACTGTGTTATCCGTATCTGCCGAAACAGGTACGTTCACCGCCGAAAGTGCCATAGCTCCCGACAGCATAACAGATAACAGCCTACTTTTTTTCATAAAAAATTCTCCTCTCTGATTTTGAATTATTTATTTTCAATGAATTCATTGACCTGTTTTTCACATTCTGCCAGACAATCATTAATTCCGGCAGCCTCTGCCTTGCTCTTAAATTCTTCAAATTTAGCCTCCCAATCGGCATTTGTTCCGTTGGACAGCGCATTGAAATATTCACCGGCAACGGCATTTACCTGGTCAAGCTTGTCCTGAATATTTTCGGTATTGAGCACAAAGCCTATAAACTCCGATCTCTTTTCGGCTTTGTTTACGTCTTCAAATACCCATTTTTTCATTGCTTCAGAATCATTTTGAGTCATGTATGAAAGCTCTGTATTTCCGATAATCCATTTCCACAAACCGTATTTATCGGTCGATTTTGCCTGCGTACCCTCATACTCAACTTCAATGCTTTCCTCACCTGTCTTTTTATAGTGAGTACCCTCGATTCCGTATGTAATCAGATTGTACAGTTCTTTGTCGCTGTGCAAAAGATTCAACACCTGCATTGCAGCCTCCGGCTCCTTGCACATACTTGTAATGCCAACTCCGCCCGCTGCCGACTGTGCCGGAACTTTATAATAATTATGAATAGGAATTATCTCAAAATTTTCTCCGTATTTATCGGTCATCATCGGATTTGTCTGGTCGCCCCACATAACATAACCGTTTTCTGTCTTGAATTTCTGTTCGCCCGTATTATCGGCGGTCAGAACGTCCTTTCTGATATATCCCTTTTCATACCATGATCTTGCCCATTTGTAAAAATCAGTATAGATTTTGTCCGTAAACGGATAAAATGCTTCATACTTTCCGCTGTCCGTCTTTCTTACTGCACACGGATATTTAATTGTTTCATATACATCTGTCAGATACGGTATCAGCGATACGTCTATTCCGTAAGCAATCTTGCCCTCGTCTGAAAGCTTTTTGCAGTACGAGTCTACAAGCTCATATGATTTTTCAAAATCATTTGTATACAGCGCATTCTTAAATCCTTCTATATCCAAATACTGCGCATACTGCTTAGGCAGATAGAACGCATACGGTGTGTCAAGCTGCTGATATGCCGGAATACCGTAAATTTTATCGTTCACCTTCATGTAGTCAAATAACCAGTCGGGCAATGCAGCCTTTGTTTCCTTGCCGTATTCGTCAAGCAAATCATCAAGTTCTATAAACGAGCCGTTCTGAACATCGCTTACATAATCAAGACAGTATGTTGCCGCTATATCAACCCTTTCATCGCTTGCAAGCATGAGCAAAAACTTCTGCTTGTAGTCCGACGGTTCTATTATCTCAAAGTCCACCGTTATTTTCGGGAACTTTTCATGCAGCTTCTCATTGAATTTATCAAATACCATTCTTTGATCCTGCTGTCCCGTGGGACCGGGCATGATGTACTTCAAACGTATGTCGTCCGATTTTTCCTTTGTTTGAATTTTTCCGTTTGTTCCGCAGCCGCAAAACGACGCTGCCATTGTAGCCGCCGCAAGAACTGCGGCTGTTCTTTTCAGTTTCATTTTTACCAATCACCTTTCTTTTTTTGATTTTTAAAACTGTTTTGTTTTTTTATTTTTTTACATCACCCTTTCACACTGCCCACAACCATACCTTTTGCAAAGTACTTTTGGAAGAACGGGAATACTATAAGCATCGGGCCGGCTGCGAGAACAGCCATTGCATATTTTAATGTGTCGGACGGCAGATTATCCGAATCCATTAATGCGCCCTCTGCCGTATTGCTCAGACTTTTTAAATATTCCGTTTCCCTTAAAATCTTCTGCAAAAGGTATTGCAACGAATAGAGCTTTGATTCTCTTACATACAGAAGCGTTGTATTCCAATCGTTCCACTTTGCCACCAATGCGGTAAAGCCGAGCGTTGCAAGAATAGGAGTTGACAGCGGAAGTACAATTCTGAAATAAATCGAATATTCGCTTGCTCCGTCTATTTTCGCCGCTTCTATAAGCCCGTCGGGCAGATTCTGAAAGAAAGTTTTATAAAGTATAACATTCCATGCGCTGAACAGTGATGGAATTATGTATACCCAAAAGCTGTTTCCCAGATGCAGATACTTTGTTGTCAATATGTAAGTCGGTACAAGTCCTCCGCTGAACAGCATTGTAACAAGCAGATACTTTAGAGTAAAACCTTTCAGCCTGTAACAGTTTCTTGCCAGCGGATATGCCATTGCGCTCTGTACAGCCATACCCAGCGCAGTTGCCAATACGGAAAATAATATTGTTATCTTGTAGCTTTGTATTATCTGCTGAGGATTTTCAAGCGCAAGCTTGTACGCCTGCCAGTCTATATGCTTCGGTATGAGCTTATAGCCGAATTCGGCAATATCGCTCTGCGATGAAATTGAAATTGATACCATGAGTATAAGCGGTAAAATATATGTCAAACTCATTGCAATCAATATAATGTGTAATATAATTCTTGATACGGATATTTTCTTCATAGTTTTAACATTCCTTTCATGCGCCGTTAATTAAAACATACTGTTTTCAGGGGATACCTTTTTAACTATTGTATTTGTGGCAACAAGAAGTACCGTTCCCGCCAGTGACTGAAACAGTCCCACTGCAGCCGTACGTTCCATATTTGTTCCGCTTTGCAGCGCTCTGAATACATATGTATTTATAATATCCGTTGTCGGATAAAGAGTTCCCACATTCATCGGCACCTGATAGAACAAACCGAAATCGCCGCTTACAAGTCCGCCGACTCCCATAATAAGCTTCAATCCCAAAAGCGCTCCTATTTCGGGGATTATTATATACAACAAATGCTGCAGCTTAGACGCTCCGTCCAAATCCGCCGCCTCAAACAAAGACTCATCGATTCCCACCATGCAGGCATAGTATAAAAGAGCACCCATACCCACGTTTTTCCATACCTGAACGATTGGCAGAATGAATATCCACGCATTCGGAGTCGAGTACCAGTCAATGCCCGTGCCGCCCATGCTTTCTATGAAGCGGTTCAGCAAGCCGTTTATCGGATTTAAAAACGCATACACTATATATGCAATCAATACCATCGAAATGAAATTCGGGAGAATCGAAGTTGTCTGATAGTACTTTAGCGCACTCTTTTTATTTACGTTATAAAAGGCATACGCCACAATGATATTGAAAAAGTTTTCAAGAAACAGGAACAGTACTCCGTAACCTATTGTGTTTCGCATCAGTCTGAAAAAATCATTTGACTGAAAAAAGAACTTAAAGTTGTCAAACCCTACCCATTTGCTCTGAAGTATACCTATGTTGGGGTTATATTTTTTAAAGGCTATAATAATACCAAACATGGGCAGGTAACAAAATACAAGTGATAATATGTAACCCGGCAAAGCCAAAGTGAATAATTCAAAATTATCCTTAAAGCTGCCGATTTTATTGGTTTTTACGTTTTTTTTCGTCTTTTTTTGTTGTAATTCCATAAAAATCCCTCACAATACAATTTTATATTTCTATAAATATTATATCATTTGGGATTTTTATAAACAAGGCGCAATTTTGATTATTCAAGTCCCAATTTTGATTTTTAAATCAGTTTTGGGTATATAATCAAAATTCTTGTGCCGTTTCCGTTTTCACTTTTAATATCGAAACTGAATTTGTCCTGAAAAAATATGGTAAATCTTAAAATAACATTCTTTAAACCTATTTTACTGCCGCCACTTTCCTCAAGCAAATCCTCATGCAGCTTTTTCATCAGTTCGTCCGGATTTTCTATACCCTCTCCGTTATCTGCGATTTCAAGCCTTATATTCTCTCCGGCATCTTTAATGTATATATCGATGATGCCGTTATATTTTTTGCTTTTCAATCCGTGCAGCAGAGAATTTTCCGCCAGCGGCTGTATACATAGACGCAGGATCTTGTAATTTTCTACCCCCTCATCTGCAAACACATTTATTCTCACACTCGGATAGCTGTAGCCTATAATTTTTCTGTAATACTCGAAAAAGTCCAGTTCTTCCTTTATACTGACGCATACCTTATCGGTATTAATCGAATAGTTCAGGGACGATGAAAGGTTTTTAAGCATATTTACAAGCCTGTCGGAGGGGCCGTGCTCCATTATCGTATTCAGACTCATCACATTAAGTGTATTTTTCAGATAATGAGGATTCATTTGAGTCTGTAATGATGTCAGCTGAAGCTTTTTATATTCCGTCATGCGCTTATCGATTTCTTCCTTAAGAAACTCATTATCGTCTATCAGTTTTATAATGCTGCGTGTTATGCTGTCTATTTCACGCTCCGATGTGTCAGCGTCCATTTTTTCGTATTTATTCAGCAGCCTATTCAGATTGGATACCGGCACGGATATGTAACCGGCAAATATAACGCTTATAATTCCGCCAAGCAGAATTATAAACATAACCAAAAACCATGAGCCCATCAAAATTGTATTTGAGATGCCTTTGTAGCTGTCAATCGGTGTTTGCACAACTGCTCTTAAATCCATATCTTCAATAACATATCCGCACTCGACATATTTTTTTCCGTCCATGTCGATTAACCTTGAATAATCGCTGTCAAACAATTCTTTCTTTTGCATAAATTCGTTCAAATCTGTGCTGAATATAACTTCGCCCTTATTGTCCGTAAGCCGTGAATATGCATAATTTGAAAGAATCTCGTCACGAATTGCGCTGACGTTTATATTGACGGTAACATAGCCGACTGCACCATCCACATTGCACCGCCCGATCGCTGATATGACTTTTACTTCATCCTGCTGCTGTGCTATTATTTTGATTTTTCTTTCACTTTCCGCTTTAACGGCATTTATCCATTCCATATTCTTCACATTTTCGCCGTGAACGCTTCCCTTTTCACTGAAAAGCTCTTTCGTTTTTTCGCTGTATATATATACGGAATTTATTTCATTGTTCAGATTTTTGTATGAATATATTTTATTTGATATACCTGTGTCTATATTTGCCTTATCCTTTAAAACATATATGCCCGAAATCAGACTTTTCACGTCTGTATCAACCATCAAATTACCCGCAACCTTTTTTGCGTCGTTTATATACTTTTCCAGCCGTTCCTCTAATTTCTGTGCATTGGTTATTCCTATGTTGGTATATTCTTTTTTTACATTCTCGACATTAATATACATATATAACCCGGCAATTATTGCGGTAAAGCAAAGTACCACCGAAAAAAGTTTTATAAAATTAAGAAAAAACACGCTTTTGACTCCGTATTTTTTCCAATCGGCAATAACCTTTTCATTGAAACGTATACCCACCTGCATCACTCCCTGACATTTTTTCTGATAACATTTCTTCTGTATTCCTCAGGCGTCATTCCGACGTTGGTTTTAAAGCTTCGTCCCATTTGCTTTGCATTGCTGTAATTCATTCTGCTTGCTATATCCTTGATTTTCATATCGGTGTTAAGCAAAAGTATTATACGCTTTATTCTCTCACTTTGTATATATTTATTAATCGACATTCCCACACGCTCTTTAAAGCATTTTGCAAAATATGAATCGGAATACCCCACATAATTTGATATTTCCTCACGGTAAATATCATTTTCTATGTTATCCGATATATACTCCTTTGCCTTTTCCACGCACTGTATTATAGAGTCCTCCGAATCATCAAAAAGCTTATTTATTTTACCGGGCATCTCATTGTTTCCAAAATAAACCTTTGTATTAATATCGGGTATTTTGCACGACTCAATAACATTGTAGTATTCCACATCCAGCTTCAGCATACTTACAATGTTTGAAAGAACCTTGTTGAAATCAATATGCTCATCATTTTCCTTTATTATAATTATCTGTATTTTTCCGTTTCTCAGATTAACAAAATTAACGTCATAAGCACTCATATCATTAAGCGTCAGTCTTATAATTCCGCATATTGCGTCAATAAGCTTTTCACTTTCGTAATTCCATTTGGTTGTTTTATAGATACTGTAATTTTTAATATTAAGTATGCAAGACGATACAAACGCATTATTCTCGTCAAGCTTTGGATAAAGCGCCTTGAATGTCTCAATTTTTACCGGTTCTCTTTCAAGAACGGTTTCCTCCCAAAAGTACATTTTGCTGTTTGTATACGTTTCGGACGTGTTCTTTTCCTCTGCCTCATTTCTCACAAGATTTTCTATCGCTCTGTCTATAGCGTCGTCAACTTCAAAAATATCGATGGGTTTATTCAAATATTCAAACACTCCGAATTTTATCGCTTGCTTTGCATACTCAAAATCGTCATACGCACTGACAATTATAACGCTGGTTTTTAATTTATTCCGATAAACATATTCCGCAATATCCAGTCCGGATTTATCGATCATTTTTATGTCCGTTATTATTATGTCAACACTGTTGTCTTTTAAAAAGTCAATAACATCTCCGCCGTCCGCAAAAACGCCTATAACGTCAATGTCCGGCTTGCTTCTCCTTATACATTCCGCAAGCAGGTCACGTGCCGCCTCGACATCATCGACCACAATCAGTCTATACATACAACTCCTCCGCTCTTCTTTCATTATAATTTTATTTTACCATTATTTACACAACAGCGCAAGGCGCATTTTTGATTTTTCATAGGAACAATTCTGATTATTTTTTACAACATTATATAAATCATACCATTTTGAGCAATAAAAATAATTTCATCCACATTTTACGGTGTGTAATATGCAGAAATATTTCAAATAAATCCTATCTGTATATCGGTTAGAGTCGAACCCTTTGTATTTTGCGTTTGGCAGTCGCATAAGACCGGCGCTGATGGCGGATTTTCCGCGAGCCGTGCCGCCGGCTGTCAGACTGTCGTTAATTTATGTTGTAATAATGGACTTGCTGCTGTTCATATTACTGTATTAGCTATTGCAAAAAGGAGGCTAACCAATATGGACGAAAACAAGACCGATAAAACGATATGTAAAAGTGTTTTCAAAGGCGGTGAAAACACTACAACTAAAATTCAATTCACAAAAAAGTGGATTGAGCTTATAAATAAATTGGAAAAAACCAAATCTGCTAAATTTTAGCGACAGGTAGTGACAAACCAAAAAAAGATTCGTTATTAATATATTTATAGAGTTGGTTTGTCCTATCTCAAAGGAGATAGAATAATGAGAGTTGCTTTATATTGCCGCTTATCCGAAGAAGATAGGAACAAGCAATTTGAATCAGACGACAGTAACAGCATACAGAATCAGAAAGCAATGTTGTTACAGTATGCTATGGAACAGGGCTGGGACGTTTACAACATTTACAGCGATGACGATTACGCAGGCGCAGATAGAAAACGACCTGAATTTAACCGTTTGCTTGCTGACGCTGAAAATAAAAAGTTTGATGTCATACTCTGCAAAACCCAATCACGATTTACCCGTGAGCTTGAATTGGTGGAAAAGTATATACACGGCTTATTCCCATTATGGGGTATTCGCTTTGTAAGTATTGTTGATAATGCCGATACAGCCAATAAGGGTAATAAAAAGTCAAGACAGATAAACGGGCTTGTGAATGAGTGGTATTTGGAGGATATGTCAGACAACATTAAAAGCGTTTTGACAAACAGACGGCAAAACGGTTTTCATATCGGTGCGTTTGCACTCTACGGATATAAGAAAGACCCAGACCAAAAGGGGCACTTGATTATTGACGAAGAAGCCGCCGCCGTTGTAAGAGAAGTTTTTACCCTTTTTTCACAGGGTTATGGAAAAACAGCTATTGCCAGACTGCTTAATGACAGGGGCATACCAAACCCGACAGAATACAAAAGATTGCACGGACTGCGATACAAGCAGCCAAAGACAAAAAACAGTACATTGTGGAAATATTTTGCTATATCCGACATGCTGGTAAATGAAATTTATATCGGAAATATGGTACAAGGAAAATACGGCAGCGTGTCGTATAAAACAAAGCAGAATAAACCACGCCCCAAAAGCGAATGGTACATTGTTGAGGGAACTCACGAGCCTATCATTGACCGTGAACTATGGGACAGAGTGCAAAAAATGGTTGCTGA
>CAKSIJ010000023.1 GCA_934462715.1 uncultured Clostridia bacterium | reverse complement strand
TAGTGAATTAACGAAATACTGCGATTCATTTCGTTTTTTGAAGCTTTTTTGTGTCCATTTTTGCTGGGAGGGCACACTTATGCACTTTATTTTACACCCGCTATTTATTCCACGGTCTGCTTGTCAACAAGCCTCCGGCGGTATGTGTACTGTGCCGACATCGGCGCAAACATAGAGTTTTCGTCTGAATGTGCCAAACTCGGCAAAATGAAAGAATTATTACGATTCATTCTGTTTTTTAATTGTTTTCTGATTACACCGTAACGGTGACAATCACTTCGCCGCTTATATCCGAGCAGTCGGCTATATATATATCCCCGTCTTTCAGCGCCCTTGCGGCTTTACCGTTAATCGTTATTGACGGCTCGGTTTCGGCATAAAAGCTAAGCTTGCAGCCATACTTTAGGACGAGCGAAAGCGTATCATCGTTTACTATTCGTTTTTCGATAACTGCCGGTGAAATATATTTTTCCTTATCACCGAGAATTGCAATATTGTTTTCTATCGGTACGGCTATAAACAAAAACGCTTCATAAGGCTTTATTGAAATTTTATGTACCATATCGCGGTTTGAAACAATCGTCTTTTTGCCGAACCAATCGTATAAAATAAATTTATCTCCATTGATATTATGAATATCGCTTATTTTGAACTCGCACTCAATCTCCTCTTCGCCCGTAAACACGTTAAACAGCCCCAAAATACCGCTTTGTCCGCATATATTCCAAGCCTTAAGCGCGTATTTTTCCGTAAGCGAGTCAACGAAAAAATTCTCCTCCGCAGGCATTGCCGCGCAGTCGCATTTAAGTAATTTTCCGTCCGACATACAGAAGGGCAGAACTGTTTCGGGATTTGTTTCGCCCACTCTGTCAGATAAATACATAAGTCCGCCGCTCATGGCATGAAGGACGGTATTCATTCTTGTTGAAGGCGAATCGCTCATCATCATATCCCAGTCGAGAACTGAAAAATAGCTGTGATAAAGCGAATTAAATATATTGCTGTTCACAAATCCGTTCATTGTTTTGACATCGTTCCATATAAAATCCTCGGAATTTCTGTTTACCATACCTACGTTTCTGTTCCAGAGTGCTTCCTGCCCCATACCGGTGCAGTTTATGCACGCGCCGTCAAAGTACAAGCCGACAGACGCTTCCATTGCTTTTATGGACTCACGAGCCGTTTCGCCGACAGCCTTACGCCCGTGCATACACGATTCCATTTCGTTTTCCACGTCGATTTTCAAAAAATCAACTCCGCAGCGGCTCAAATAGTCGTGCCGGCGGTTCCAATAGACAAATCCGCCCGCCTCGTCTGTTTTCGGATACACAACGCCGTCAGGGAAAATATCAATCGTGTCGGCGTGCTTTGACATAATCGTACCGCTTGGGTCAACACCGTTCCAACCGCCGCCGTAACATTCCCACATACCGACATATTTTATCCCGTATTTCTCTTTTGATGTTTTGACAAATTCCTTTAACCCTTCGGGGAACTTTTCCGAGACCTCTTTATAATCCCGTATCTTTCTTCTGTCATCATCCTCGCAATACCAGCCGTCGTCAATGAGAACCCACTTTACAGGCACGCCTTTTTCGTTAAATTCCCGCATTTTGCCGTACAAACCCTCTGAGCTTACATTGGTTCTGAAGCCGTCCCAGCTGCACCAGCCGAGATAGTCGAAAATCTCACTGCATCGCTTATTTTCGGTCATCGCATTTTTTAAGCCCAAAGCCTCATATCCGTTTGCGATATTGTTACGCACCGTTTTATAAGGATCGCTGCCCCACGAAATAATCGCCGCACAGCCGTTTATGCGCATATATCCGCTTCTGTACGGCGAAAACGTTATTCTCAAAGCGCCGTCATCGCTGTTTTTCAGCTCGCCTTTAAAATCGCCTTGGCAAAGCGGCATTATATGATAATAAGTATCATCGCTTTTCATCAGCATTGACGCGACACGCTCCGGCAACTCGTTAAAGCCGTTTGCATGAAACGCGCATGTCCAGCAATCAGATTTTACGCCCAAATCAAATTTGCCGCCCATAATTTTATTTATTCCGTTTTTGTCATAAAGCTTAAGCGTTATCGAATCATACGCGGCGAACTGTCTGTTAATATCCCAGCCGCCGAAATT
The DNA here is from genome assembly GCA_934462715.1 of uncultured Clostridia bacterium. Lineage (GTDB taxonomy): Bacteria > Bacillota > Clostridia > UBA1381 > UBA1381 > RGIG1988. The sequence goes on along the minus strand of CAKSIJ010000023.1, from coordinate 32,192 downwards.
GCCGGTGCTTACGTCAAATGCGATACACAAGGAATTTCGCCCCATAAAAGCTTAAGACTTGCCTTTGCTTTGATTTCATCATTTTTAAAAACAATTTTATCCTTTGTGCTTTCTTCACTTGAATATTTTATCGGATAATTTTTGTAAAACATATTCTTGAGTTCCAACTCAAAATCGAAATTTAATTTGTTTATACTAAGTTCCATAATGTTCTCCGTTATGCAAATATTTTATTAGTGTTTAGTTGTTTGAAATACAGGCTTATCACAGCTCAATATACAGAGTTTTAATTTCAAACGGCTTAATGTCAAGCTTAACCGAGCCGCCGTCTATAGCAAGCTGTTGCTCTTTGTCCTCCTTGAGGTCGCACGAATATACTGCCTTTGCGTTTATGCTTTCGGGGAGAATAAGTCTGCCGCTTCCGTTCTTTCCGTGATATTCGTTTATTCTCACAATAAGTCCTTTTCTGTCCTGGGACATCTTTACCGCCGCAATTCTCGCGCCGTCACATTCCGATACCGGCAAGGGTGCAATATCGGCATATCCGTTTACGGTACAAAGCTGAGAATTAAATGCAATTCCGTCCGTTACCGCGTCATTTTCATCAAAGCCTTTGGCGTATGCCTTTATACCGTACTCGAAATGATGTTCTCCGGCATCGCGCATACCGTCATAGTCTGTCATTGTGTATTCCACCGGGCTGTGAAGGTATGAGCCGACCGATGGGCTTCTTAAAACGCTGAGATATATCGTACCGTTTCCTTTGCTGTCACTGTTAATTTGGTATGAAGGTGTACCCTTGTTAAACATGGCAATGCTGTAGCTGTTTGTCTGTACACCTGCCCAATTTATTGCCGGATAATCGCCTGCCGCACTCGCCCATTTTGACGCGTTATCCTCCCAGACAACCTCGGGTTTATACGGTTTTCTCTCAATTACACCGTATGGAATATCGTAAAAATCTCTCGTCTCGCCGATTACGGGGACGGCAATCCTCAGTCTGTAATTCTGCGTATCCCATCTTACGTCCGATGAGAAACAGACAATATCGCAGTTCTTTTTCAGGCTGACGCTGTAGTTTATATCAAACGCCATAACGCCGTAGCCCTCAATATCCCCCGGATGAATGAGGAAATCAAGTCTTTGCTCACCGTCTGTCTTTGTAATCTTAACAAGTCTTGTGTATTTGCTCAAAGCCTGTCTTCGCATATCGGGCGAAAGAGTAGACCATGGCGATCCCTCGTCATGCTCAAGAATCCATTCGCCGACCATATATTCGCTCTGTTTTGATATAATCGTGTTTAGTTTTTTATCAAAAATTTCTTTGATACCGTTATCAACCGCAATAATTCTGAAAAATTCATTTTCAATTACCGTTTCATTTTCTGATACAGTTGTTTTTTCGTCTGCCGTAACATCGGTCAGAACCGGCTTGCCCTTAAGTCCGCTCATTCTGCAAAGAACAGTTTCCTCCTTGTTAAATGGCTTATCGGTTTTTACGATAGTGTATACGTTTGTCGAAAACGGCTTTAAGCCTCTTGCCCAAAAGGACAAAGTCACCTCTCCGTCCTTCTTTTCATAGCTGCAAATATCTGTTTCGTTTCCGTTTTCATCAACAAGGCGTATATCGTCATCGGTTTTTACTTTGACAAAAACCTCCTTTGACACGCTGCTGCCGTACGGATTATATATAGTTATAACTCTGTCATTTTCTTTTACCGTATTTTTAAGCAAATCATTTGCCATGCTTTGTGCCTCACACTTGATTTCGGCGGCGGTGTCCATTATTTCATCATATGCCGCGTCAATATGAGTTGCCGTTACAGCATCGTGGAAAGCGGTGAAGAAATATTTTTCCCATATGCCCTCTATCTTTTCATAATCATATCCGCCGTTTTTGAGTGCGTCCGCACAGGCAAGAGCTTCAAGCGCAGTAAGCAGATTTTCATTTTCTCTTAAGGTCTGCTTTGTCTTAATTCTCGTTACATAACAGCCGGTGTTGTTGGCATTGATTTCCGCCGATGAATGAATTTCACTCTCCGACGGATTGTCGGAATGTTCTATCATATCGGAGATATACGGCAGATAATCGTCATAATCGATGAATTGTATATCGTACTCGTCCGCATGATTTCGTGCCCATTTAATAACGCTCTCACTTGGCAGTATTTCCTCGCCGCCGCAGTAAATATACGGCGGTATCGTATCGTCAAAATCGGGCAGCTTATCGGGCAGTGTGACACGCATTTTTTCAAGAAACTCAACATCTATTCGTCTGTTGCCGCATACCGGGCAGTCCTTATCGCGGTGTCCTCCGCAAGCAGGGCATGGCGGATATTTGTAATAGCCGCCCGTATAGCCTACACTCTTCGGCTTCCATACAAGGACGGTACTGCCGTCAAGTCCCCGCCAATAAAGATTGTCAGGGGTACTGTATGTAATGTGATAAATCCACTTTGAACCGAATTTTCTCGCAATCTGCGGAAGCTGCGCAGTATTTCCGAAGGCATCGTTTCTGTCCATACCATAGGGAACGTGTCCGAAATTGTTTTTAAGATACTCTCTGCCGTAGAGGAAATTTCTGACTATTCCCTCTCCCGATATAAGATTGCTGTCAACAATGTTGTTTCCGGCAAAAGGCATTTTAATTCTGCCCTCGGAAATGAGCTTTTTAATTTCATCCTCATAATCCGGGTTTTTCTCAAGAAATTTTTTCAGCATAGCCGGACTTTCAACCGTAAAACGAAATTCATCGTATTTTCTGCAAAATTCTATGTTATCTTTAATAAAATACCCTTCGATATCTGCATAGGATACAAAATTTCTGCCCTTAAAAGTAAAATCTCTGTCGAAACAGCGCCGCCATACAAGGTCGGCGTGCTCGGTCGAGTAAATAAATAGTTTTTTCATGGTATTATATCCTGGTATAATGTAATTGACTCATCTAACGGTCGTTGCATTATACCTTTCTCCTTTCTATCAACCTTTTAATCCGTGGTTGATTACGGTTTAGTTTATTGGTATTATATAAATAAGTAATGTGGATTTGATATATTTGTCCTGTGGCTTTGACTACTTCAAGGAGGTTCTCACCACACCTTGTTTCTCAGTAATGATTAGTTAGATGAGTCTTTGAATTCGTATCTCGTACCAGGTTTTACGGAGCAAGTGTTGTGGATAACACATTACAACTTATTACGAAAGGAATGCATTACCATGATTTTAGTCGGAATTGACATCGGTAAAAACAAACACACTTTTTCCATAATTGACAAAGGAACCGGTGAAATACTCTTAAATCCGTCTGTTTTTGATAACAATCAGACCAGATTTTTGTATCTCATCCAAAAGCTAAGCAACTATGCCAAGTCGGAACTTCTTATCGGAATGGAAGATACCGGGCATTACCATTTTGCTCTGCTTAAATATCTTCTTGATAACCAATATACTGTTGCACTCATCAACCCCACGACAACTGACCTTACAAGGAAAATTCAAGGCGGTATCACCAAAAATGATACTCTTGATTCCATTACCATTTGCGATGTGATTTCCTCCAATCATCGCAAGAAACCATATCGCATTACTAAAGTAAACCGATTTGATCTCTATGAGCAGAAGCAGTTAACCCGTCATCATCACAATCTGAAAGAAGAACTGAACATTTACAAAAACCGTCTTCAGAAATGCATTGATATTGTATTCCCTGAATTCAACTCATTGTTCAATTCTAAATACGGAATTGTTTACATGAACGTTTTGAAAACTTTTTCTTCTGCTAACGCTATTGCAAATGCTGATATTCGCAATATTCGTAAATGTTTTGAACTCAAAGGACGAGGTGGTCGAATATCTCTTTCTGCTGAGCAGCTTAAAACGACTGCCAAAGTTTCTGTTGGCATACCATCTGTTGCCGAAGAAATTCAAATACACCATCTCGTATGTCAAATCGAGTTGCTGGAGGAACAACTTTCTGAAATAGATAAAAGGATAGAAGAGTTCTCCATCAAAAACAACTCTACTATCCTTTCAATACCGGGCATTTCGCATTTTTCCGGTACTTCTATTATAGCAGAATTAGGAGACATTTGCAACTACCAAAAATCATCTCAGATAATTAAATTTGCAGGTGTTGCCCCTTACCATTATGAATCCAGTCAGTTTATGGCACAGCATACAGCTATTACAAAGAAAGGCTCACGATATTTGCGAAAAACTCTGTATCAGATTATTTTGCCTGTAATCAACAATAACGAGGTTTTTCGTACTTATTACAACAAAAAGTTAGCTGAGGGTAAAGGTCACAGATGTGCTCAAGGGCACTGCATCAGAAAACTCCTAAGAGTTATCTATCACCTTTTAACCACAGGACAGCAATTCTGTTCTGAACTTTTGGTGTAAGCAAGCATTAAATATTATCTTTTAAAAATTGCCTTCCTTTGAAGGCTTGTTTGCCATGCCGCAAAATCCACAATTATTTATTTTTCAATGTTCATGCTAAACTATATTTTTTCAAAAACTACTTGACTTTTATATAGTTAGCTCCGTTACGTAATATACTGCGTTATACAAAGCTGACTGCATCTCTTCCGCGTTTCTTTGAACAGGTGTTTCCCGAAAACACGTTATGCGAAAGCTTCAGCTGTTTCTCGGCATCCGGTGAAATAATCGAATAAATCGCCTCGCCGTAGGGCGATGAACCGAATTTGTTGTTCTCAATCTTTATTATGCCGTTTTCAGTCGGGTTTTCTATGCGCCACAGAAAAATGTGATGTCCCATAGGCTGCGGCCAGATTTCCGAACGGCGCGGCATGGTTTCGCCCAGCTTTGAAAAGCCCTCGCCGGCTTCGGTGCAGATATTGTCCGAAAATTCGGCATATTCGGGCATAAGGTCTCTTTGTTCATATGCCGCCATACCGCATTTTTTAAACACATTATTCCTTATGATAAAATTCACTGCCGGCACACACTTATACGCGCCCTGATGAGTAACCGCTGAATCGTATATGTTATCGAAAACACAGTCCTCGACAACAATATTCTCCGCAACATCCCAGCACTCTACGGCGTTTCCGAATCGAATGCGATTCTTTTTACTCCATATGCTTCCGCCTATATTTCTGAAAGTACAGTTTTTTATATGTATGTTTCTTGCCGGGTTTAATCCGGCTATCCCATGAACACCGTTATTTATAAATGACAAATCGGAAAATGTCATACCCTCGCCCATCTCGGCAAGGGAACGATGAACTCTCAACACACATTCAATATCCGAATATTTCAGTGCCGGATTTACCGAACAATACAGAAAAAATTCAGTGTCATTTATATTTCCCTCGCCACAGCCACCGCGGCTGTCGAAAAAATCACCGTCGGCGATCAAGTCTTTTTTACTGTAACGCAAGGTTCCGTAAGAGCTTCCGCCGTCAAAAACAATATTGCACACCTCTGTTTTAAGCTCAACACGCGGTCTCCACAAGTTTTTTTCCCGTTCCTCCCAAACGGTAGGATCGGACAAATTAACAGATCCGCAAAAGGTGGGATTTTCCCCCTCGCCGTATGCTCCGTACGAAATGCCGTCTTTATTGTACAAACAATCTCTTATAAACGTGCCTCGTTTAAAAAGGACCGTATCTCCCCTGTTTAATTCAAGCTCACGATAATAATTTATCGGATAATTTTCATCTGTTCCGCTGTTTTCTTTTCTTCCGTTCTTAAAATCTATATAATATATCATATCTTGCCTGCCTAAAAAGTTATTTTTTCAGAAAAAACAGACAACGGGATAACCCGTTACCCGTTTTATAATCATTAATTTATTTCTTGTCAGCAAAAAACTCATTGACCTGTTTTTGCATTTCCTCTTTAACCTTTTCCATACCGGCAGTCTTAACCTTTGCCATGTATTCGTTATACGTTGCCTCAACATCCGGTCTGTTACCGCAGTTGAGATCCTTATATTCCTCAAATACGGTATTCATCTGTGCGATTTCCGATGCTATCGTGCTTGTATCGGGTACAAATCCGGTAAGCGGTGAAATATACAAATCTTCATTGCTGTTCAGCTCGTCAAGCCTGTCGCCCGTCATATTTTCGCCCGTCTTGTTGAAACCGTACTTAGTGTTGCCGCTGTTCCATGCCCACAGTCCGTAGTTTGCCGTAGATGACGCCTGACCGGTATAGCCGATAGGCTCGATTGTGTTCTCGTCAAGCTTTGTGTAATGCTCGCCCTCGATACCGTACGCAAGCAGGCGGTATAGGTCCTTACCCTTTTCGGAGTTTAACAGCTCGATTACCTTAAACGCCTCGTCGGGGTGCTTTGACAATGTGCTTATCGCCATACCTCCGGCAGCGTTTCCGTTAGGCAGTACTTCGTAGTCCTTAGTCATAATCTCCTGAAATTCATATCCGTACTTTTCCTTAAGAGTATCTCTCTGTTTTTGTTTAAGCTCCTCGTCCATTCTGAAACCGCTGTGCCAGAGAGTATATCCATCGGGTGAACCGACCATATTGTCGGAGCCGTCAACGCTTGCAATGTCGCTTCTTATATAACCCTTCTTGTACAGCTGCGAAAGTCTCTTGAAGTCGTTGAGTCTGTCGGGTACCTCATCCATGTAATATACGGTATGAGTCGGGTCGTCTTTTTTCATCATCATTCTGTTGCCCACGTCAACATAGCCCTTCTGGAGTGTAAAGGTGAGCGAATCAAGGGGCTTATATCCCATTTTCAGTTCACCGTTTGCCGCAAGCGTGTCGAGGTATTCCTCGAGTACGTCCCAGCAGGAATCGTTAAAAATCTCAGCGGAGTTCATGACGTTCTGCATTTTCTCCACATCCATATACTTATCCGCAAGAGCTTTGGGCGTTACAAACGAATAGTCAACATTTGCAAGCATCTGATACGATGGCACATAATATTTCGATCCGTCAACAAGTGCATAATCCCATACATAATCAGGGAACGCACCCTTAAGGGCTTCGCTTTCGTCAATATAATCATCCAGTGCGACAAAGCTTCCGTCTCTTGCGAGATCGCCGTAATTGAGGCCGTAGGTCTGGACTATATCCATCTGTTCGCCGCTTGTCTGCCACAGCTGAAATTTCTGCTTATAGTCTGAACCTTCGATTATGTTAATGTCAAGCGTGATGTTTTCGCATCCCTCATAGGTTTTGAGCTTCTTGTTAACTTCGTCAAAAACCTTTTGAGCGTCCTTTTGTCCCGAGGGACCCGCCAACGTCATTTTCAGTGTGACTTCACCGCCGTCCGAGGCGTTTTTTGTGCCGCAGCCGGCGGCACAGGAAAGTGTGAGCATTGCGGCAAGCGCAACTGCAATTTGTTTTTTCATTTTGTTTTCCTCCTTGAAATGTTTTTAATATTTTCCGGCAATTGTAAATTTTACAGCCGCATAATTTATTTGTTTTTTCTCCGCCGCCGCACGCGGCGGCCGGCGGAAATTATTATTTAGTTGACATAAATTGGTCGTTATCCGAATACTGCTGCCTATTATACTTGAATATCACATAATTTGAGCATTTTTCAATAAATCCTATTCCGAATACCCAGTCATCCCTTGCAATGTTGTCAGAGTCGCCGCGATAGAAATGCGATCCGTCATAGATAAGGCCTTTTCCTGTTATTGTCTGCAGGAACGGCGTTCCCGATTTTGTGTCATTAACAGCAAACTTTGCAATAGTGCCTATGTTTCCGTTCGTTATATACTTGCTCGATACATATTTTGAGAAGAACATAACCGTACCGTCATCATGACGCTTAAACTGTTCGCCGTTTGAGGAGGTATAGGTTGCTGTAGTGTAATCATCCGGTTTGCTATATGAAATAACCTTCGTCACCGCCGTTATTACCCCTTTGTAATTGGTCTTTATCTGTACAATATCGCCCTTATTAAGGTTACGGCACGCTTCGACAACTCTATCATCACCGGTTGTATACATTGTTGTTTCTATTGCCGTTGATGCGGGATAAAGCTCAAGACACATACAATTCTCATCGTTTTCGTCAACAGCGTCACTAACGCTGCCCACGCCGTACAGCTGGTTCTTTATTTCAACCTTAGTTCCTCCGGCCTCAGCTACATATATAACAAAGCCCGGTGTACCCGTTTCAAAGTCGATGTCGTAAATAATTACACTATAGCCCAAATTATCCGTTTTCGGCATAATTGACTGCACAGCAGTCGATGCATCAAAATCCTCCTCATTTCCGTCGGTCGGAAGCTGCATTCCGGGGAAGCCTGCCGCACGGACATTTCCCACGTCGGACTGATACGAGGTAAATATGTTGTAGGAGAAGTCCCAAATCTTTTTGCCGTATGGTGCGGAAAGAATGATAAAATCATCACTCGGCGCGACATCTCGTCCTACCTGACCTGCCGACGGTGCCTGACCTGCCGGTGCAAGAGTGTATGTGGTTGTCACAATTGCGGAAAGATCAAAATCTTCGTTTGTTCTGAACTTTATAATCGGCGGCACCAAATCCGTAATCGTGTCATTGCTGTCATACCTTGTCTTTGAATTACATTCATTCCTGTATTCCAGCAGCGCCGTTGCTATATACTCCTGAGTTTTCTTCTCACCGTTTAATTTGCAATTCTTGTCAATGTTAAACTTGACAAACTCTCTTTCGTTAATATCATATATTTTTACGGTATACGCTTCATCGTCTACTGTTTTAAGATAGCCGTAGCGCATATCGCTGGAGGCAACCGTCATTCCGACAATTCTGTTTGCAAGGTCAAGATAGAATGTTGCGTTCAGATTTGACGCAAACGGCCTTGTGCCTTCTGCACCGCCGTCAACAAGCTTGGCAAAGGTTTCATCAACAACGTACTCATCACTGTTTATTCTGACGGTCATTGATTCGGAATCGATCTGCCTTATAACACCCTTTACCGTTTCCTTTGAAACGGTTATGTAATAAGTCTTACCCGAAAATGCTACCGAAACAACTTCATTTTTTGATATTGCTTCAGGCTGTATATAGTTTCCGTCTCTTTCGATGATTGAGTTGTCGGACGAAAGATTAAGCGTTGTGTAGCTGTTACCGTTCGTACTCTTAAATGCATTTCCGTATTTAAAGCTTATGCCGCCGTTAAAAACAGAGTCAACAACAAAGCTCTGATAATCAAATATTATAACAATATTATACGGTTGACCGCCCTCAGTGGATATGCACTTTATATAACCGTTTTTCGGTATATATTTGCTCTCCAATGACGCAACCGTTCTGCCGTTATACAACACTATTGCGTCACTTGAAATACGAAGTGTCGAATAATTTCTTTTACCCTCCTCAGAATAATAGAGTCTGTTATCCTCAAAATCTTCTATATCAGCGCTGTAAACTGTCACTTCTTCACTTTTTTTGAGCGGACGTACATATGTCAGCGTATAATTACCGGTGTTTTTGTCCTCATGACAGTAGTATTCAACCGTACAGCCGAAATATGACATAAGCGATGTTAGAGAGGTTTCAAATGACCTGTCACCTATCATTATTTCACCGTTTTCAAGCACTGTTCCGTCTATAAGCGACATACCGTATACGGCAGTAACCTGACCTGTACCGCGTTCAAGCTCAAGGTAATCCTTGAAAATAGTCATTCCGTTTGTGTAAGAAAGTATCTCAACATCAAGAGAATTGTAGAACAATCTCGCAACCGCACCTGCTGCGGCATAGGGTGTCATAAGCTTTGAGGAAATACCCTTGCGTATGCCGAGCATATCCGCAACCTTATTGTAGCCATCGGGTGCGCCGCCGGATTTTTCGGCTACGGTTGTATAACCCAGCGCCCTTACCATACTTGCAACGGCATCATCCATTGTCAGTTTATCTTCGGGGCAGAATTTATCTCCCTCCTTAGCAATCATGATACCGAGAACATTCATAAGGTTGATTTCCTTTGAAAAAGTATAGTCAACCGCAACGTCCGAATATGCTACTCCGCGCATTGAGGAAAGCCTGTACTCGTAACCGAGCAGTCTTGTAAGCATCTGAGCGTATTGCGCTCTTGTTATGCTGTCGGTTCTGTTGTATGTTTTGGAAAAAACTCCCAGTGAGCTGAAAAGCTCAATATATCTGTCCGATACGGCTGAATTGTCCGATGCCGAGCTGTCTGCGGCAGCTGCCGCAAGGTTAAGACTCGTAAGCATCATCACAAGTGCCATAAATATACCGATTATTTTTTTCACTTTAATCCTCCTCTGTCATTTCAAGCATACGCGAAAGCACCGCTGACGCTTCTGCGCGTGTTGTGTCGTTCTTGGGATTGAAACAGCCTTTATCATCACCGTTTATAAGTCCGGATGCCGATGCCTTTTTAACATATACATCAGCCCAAGCGCTTATTGTGTCATTGTCTGCAAATGAACGTGCCGATGAATCGTCCATATCGCTGCCGATAATGTATTCATATACATCAACAAGCATTTTTGCCATTGCCTCTCTTGTTATGTATTCATCAGGTGAAAATCTGCCGTCACTGTCACCGCTTATAAGTCCGAGGTCGAATGCCGCCTGAATATCAAGAGCATACCACTCGTCTTTGTCAACATCAAAGAAGCAGTTCTGCCATTTTACATCATTTGTATCAATCTGTGCACCACGCACAAGCAGGGTCAGCCACTCAGCTCTCGTTATCGGCGCATCCGGCTCAAACTTCCCGCCGTCACGACCGTTTACAAGTCCTTTTGCATACAATTTTTCGATGTAATCACTTGCCCAGTGATTCTTTGTATCGATAAACGAAGTTTCTTTTTCCTCCGGAATCGGTACAAATGTGCTGTTATTGGCATACTGATTGTTTAAAATTCCTGCCAGCGTATCCAAGTCCTTACTCACCGATATTCCCGAAGTTGAGCCGCCGGTAGACGAGCTTGAATTTGACGACTTGCTTTTTTTCACAGATACAGCTGCACTCGATACCGTTTCACCCTCGTTAGGCAATGTATCTGTATACGGTGTTACCTCGCACTTAATTGAATATCCCGCATCTGCGGAGGAAACGGCATATGTAACTCCCGTTCCTATCTTCGATTTTGCGCTTCCGTTTACACGGTACCATATTATTTGTGTTTTGTCCGTATTTTCAGTATCGCCGTTTTCGTCATAATATGTATATATTGCCTTAATAACCTTGCCCTCCTCGGCAGTTCCGGTTATCTTTATATTCGAAGCAACAGGTCTGAAAGGCAATGTATAATAAAGCTCTACCGGTTCTCCGGTGTATATGTCTTCATCGGAAACAGCGCTTGGATTGTCCTCGGGGTCAGCTGTAGGTGCCGGTGCTTCCGATTCATGCTCGGAACGCACGGTTATCACGCATTTCACAAAAGTGTCGATTATTCCGTTTACGTCAAAAACAAAATCATTGCTTTCGCTTTTTTCACTTATATAAGCCGTTTTCTTAAGCTCCCATTTCTTGCTTGTGCTTAAGTCGGTCGAGGTGTACCACTCGATGGTTGTTCCGTCCTCGGGGTCGGAGTTTGCGTCTATGTATTCATATGATACGCTTAATGTGTCATCGTCATTTTTCGTAATCTCCGCAACGGGCTTGCCGTCCTTAACGTTTATCTGCGGCGGCACCGGCTTAAACAGTACCGGTGTGGAGTATTCGTTAAGTACTATTCCCCCTACCTTTCTGCGAACAATACATTTGAGATATTTATTCTCGTTCGTGATTGTGTACGTATCTCCGCCGTCCTCCGAAATCATTTCCCATTCTTCGTCACTTTGGGGATATTGTTTTTCGTTTTTGCTTGTGTACCAGTCGTAACACAAATTCACACCGTCAGGCTTTTTGTAATCGCCCAAATCACATACAACATTGCTTCCTATTGCAAAGTTCTCGGTTGAAAGCACAGGTGAAATCGGCTCAAGTACCGCAGGGCTTGCGGCAATATCACAGTTTATCTTGTACGCAAAAATATCATCAATATATACCGGACTGCCGCTAATATATTTAAATCCGAAAATTCCGTAATCTCCGTTGTATTTTATATCAAAATTATCAAGTATACAATCGTTGTTTTGATAAACCGACAAATGTCCTGCCGTTCTCGATCCGTTCATAACATATGTAAATCTTATGTCATCATCTGTTTTGATTTCCTTGAACAAAGTAGGATTTGCGTATGACGGATATTCAAGATAAATCCAATAATTTTTAGTATCGGGGGTGTATCTCTTATCTATGGTAAGGCTGTATCCGCCATATGCAGTCGCGCCCTGATATGCCATACAAGAATATGCTCCGCTCATGGCATTTGACACTGTATATTCAAGAATATAATCTTGAAATGCTTTTTCGTCGCTCACTTTCGGGACAAGAAATACATCATTTGCTTCGCTGACTGCCGCTTTTTTACTCAGCTTTAATCTGTTACTGCCGTTAAACGACTCTATTGTTGCTGCCTCCAAATCTAAAGCGTCTGTCATATTATAGTTTCGTCCGTCATTTCTTCTGAAAAAATAATTTTCATAAAAGCTTTCGTTATCGTCATAGCTTTCAAAATCATCGCTGTAAAGCTCTTCGCTCGTTATCGTGACGGAAAAATCCGCTGCTATGCTTTCATTTGCCGCATCAGCTATAAACGGAGCCGAGAGTGTGTATTGCTTTCCGAGTTCAAGCGGCTCGGCAAACGTTATGTTTAATTTTGAATTGTCCGACTCTGCGAGCTCGGCTGTAAACTCAAGTTCTGCCCCGTCTTCATCCGTAAGGGACAGTAAATCCAAATTTTCCTTATTGATGTCCTTGGTGAATTTCAGCGACAGCGAGGATCGCATAGCTGTATAGCTTTCAAACTCAATCGGTGTAATTTCCGCATTTTGAGTCAATTGCTGCTGCGGCTCGGCAACCTCGGCGAATGACTGTGCGCCGCAGGAGATAAGAAGAGCTGCAGTGAGTAAAATTGAAATTGTCTTTTTCATATCTGTATCCTTTCTTTATTTTTTGCTGTTATTTAACACCTATTTCCGAAACAGCGATACCCTTGCCGGCAAGAGCTGCGCTTACAGTGGTTTCGGTTTCATTGTCGGTATAAATATTTGCGTCTATTCCCCTATCCTTCAAAAACTTGTTCTGGTCAGTGTTCGGATAATGCTGAAGCAATATCATTTTGTTAAGATATTTTGTTCTTCTTATCACATCAGTGTCACTTGCTTCCGGTTCGGCACTGATTTTTTCCAAAGAAGCCTTTGACTGCTCGGTGAGGAAAAATGCAATGTTGTTTTTAATGTCACTGTTGGGGTATGCGGCCTCTGCCCCGGTCAATGCTTTCATTTTTTCCTTAGCCTCGGCAACCTTGGGGTACTTTGCTTTCCATATGCCGCTTTCGATGTTCAGCATCTTATATTCCGTCGTTGAAAGACTGTCAAACAATTTATCGAGCTTGTTACCGTTTTCCGTAGATGCGTGCAGAAGATTGTTCCACTGCACAAGCATAGGAATATCGGCATTTTTAAACACATTATCCGTCCAGTTGTTCTCCCAACCGCCGGCATTAAAGCAGCCGATAGGCATATTCTCAAAATAATTGTGATGAACGTCAAGGAACGGGTCGCAGTAATCGTTATATACGGCAGGTCTGAACGGTGTTGAAGAAAAAGCTCCGTTAACTATATTCTCAACCTCTCTCAGCACATCATGGAAATAATTATATCTTATCTCCGAGCCTGCTTGTATCTCCGCACCTTCGTATCCGCAGGAATAGATTGTTCCGTAATCCGTTGTTTCGTTGGCACAGTTGTAAAATTCATTTTTCTCGATAATTATATCGTTACCGCCCATTGTTATTCCTGCGCAAGCAGCATTATAAATTTTGTTATTGCTTATTGTAATTCCCACTCCGACGGCATCGACCGTAGGTACGTCTTTAATCAATCTGCCGCAGTCGTGCAGCTCGCAGTTGCTTAATGTATAGTCTGCTGCGACAAGATTTATTCTGTCGCCGCCGACAAGCTTTACCGCACTTTCTCCGGCATCATAAATCTTTGAATTTGTTATGCTGTGTCCACTGCTCTTTTCATAACTCGGATTATAGAACGAGGACGAATATACATTCGCACCGTTTACCGTAAGGAACTTACCGTGTCGCATTTCCGAGCCGACAATTATTCCGCAATAGCCGACATTCTTAATTTCACAGCTGTCAACGCTTATGTTCTTTCCGCCGTAAATATATATTCCGCCGGCACGGCAGTCGGTAATCGTAAAGCCCTTAAAATTGATGTATGATGCTCCGTTTGTCTTAATAACCGGCTGTGAAATATCCTTGCCGAACACGCTGACGGTTATATCAGCATCGGAAATACTTCCGTTCGGAATGATATACAACAATCCCGTACCTCGGTCAATATAATATTCTCCCGGCGAATTGAGAGCCTCGGGGATATTTTTTATAAAATATCTTACCTCTTTATCTAAGGTTCCGTTATAACCAATCTTAAAGGTATTATTTTCCCTGTCAACGTCGAGTATCGCTGCGCCGTGGTAATCATAACCGTTTTTAAGCCAGCCTTCAATGAATGCGCCGTCAAAGCTTGCCGCATTTTCAAGCGTTTCATCGGTATAGCTGATAAGCGAATAATTATCGCCGTTAGTATTTGTGCCGCTTAGCAAATATTGTTGTTCGCCTTTCGCATTTACATTCGGATAACGTGCCGTAACCATCGGTTCGCCCTTTGAGAACACTTCCAAATCAGCAATAAAATCCGCCGAATATGCCTTATCATCTCCGTCACCAAAATCATAAATGCCGAATTGCTTAAGGTCGACACAGTAAACCGGATTTACGCTTGGGATACGGCTTGAAATCGACGTATTTGCCGCAGATGTGAACGCAGAGGACGGAATATGAACTCCGCCGTCAAAAACTACCTTTTCACCGTTATATGCCGCATACGTTACAGGCGCTTCCGCCGTTCCCGAATCTGCGACTGTAAATTCAACCATATCGCTTATCGGGTATGTTCCGCCGCGGAAATAAACCGTAATTCCGTTTTCGGGCATTCCCTTTGCGTCTATATATTCGTTCACCGCACGCTTTGCCGCCGAAAGTGTCGCAAGCGGACTGTTAAAGCTTCCGTCGTTAAAGTCGCTGCCGTCGGGCGCTACATAAAAATATTTCTCCGCCGATGTCTGTTCGCTGTCTGAGTACGCTTCAACAGTACCGTACGGTTTAAGACTTCCGTTTTCCCAGACCATAAGCTTAACTGTTTGAGCATCACTCGGAATTTTCGGCAGAAAATCGTCAACGGTTATAACTCCGTTTTTACCAAAGTCAAAATTGTAATTAACATGTGAGTCAACACTGATAAGCCGTCCGGCTTCGTCATAATATGCCGCATATAAATTTGCCTTTGTTTTGCCCGAACGCCGTGAGTCAACCAAAGCTTTAACGGTTGTGTAGTCCGAGCCGTTAAGCGTGGCACGATTCCCGTTATCGTCCTTAAGCGAAAGGCTGATAAATGTCTGTTCGCTTTGAGTTTTGTCTATGGCAACCTCTCGGGGCGAACCACCATCGGTGCAGACAAGCAGACGATAGGCTGAAATATCATCACCGCCGAATGTGAATTTATAGAGAAAATGTCCATTTTTGTCTACTGTGCAGGCACCTATATGTGCGCCGCCGCTTAAGTCAAAATTGCCCACAGCGGCAGAGGACTTGTTTACAAGCAGAATATTCACCGGGTCTCCGACATTCTTTACCTCTGAAAAGCCCTCAACGCATATTACATTATCCTGTGTTATATGCGCACGTACATTTTCGTCCGAAGCTTTATCATCCTTTATTTCGGCGGTTTTTACCGATGAATCATATCCCACAGTAACCTCGCAGCTGCTTAAATCACTTCGGAAATCAAACTCGGTTTCATAACATCCTCTGTAATCGGTTACTGCCGCCGCCGATGAAATAACTGTGCCGTTTCTTTTGATGTTTATTGTAATATTTTTTGACGCTGCATCGGTCCCGAGGCATCCTTTAACCGTTACGACAGCATTTTTGCTGTCGCTGTAAGCAATATTGTAATATTCCTCCGCTCCTGCCGGAAATCCGGCTGCAACAGTCAGCGCAGATGTCAGCAGCAGTGTACAAATTTTTTTCTTCATAAAATTTTCTCCTTTTGAGCTATGGCGGGCGCCGCCGCAAGGCGGCACCCCCTCTGTCGACTAAGTTAAGCAACAGCCCCGGTTCAATTAATTTATGGTTTTACTTGCACTGTTGGCTTTCGGTAACATAGTATCAAGTCCGCTCCACCAGAATGCACGTACCGTAAGGGTATCGGCTTCCGTTGTTTCGGGAATCGATACACTGTAATCGATTTCACTGCCGGCAGCCTGATCAGCCGTAACATCAATCACCATTGCACCTATAAGAGTGTAGTCGCTGTCGTATACTGCGGCAATTGCCTTAGTCGGAACGGTTACGGTGTTATCACGATTTACCACGTACAATTTACCGCTTACGGTGTTACCGGATTTTGCCGCTGTCTTTACGTATACCTCACTTGCGGCAAGATCCTCTACCTTGTATGCCTTTATGTTATCTATATACTGTGTATTTCCCGCAGTGGTGGCATTGCTTGCGAAAGCAAATTCGCCCTCATTGCTCGAACCGGGTGTATATGTATCGCTGTATAAAACCTCATTGTTCAAATATGCAATTGTTTTATCATTCTGAGGTCCGATGATAAATGATACTTCACCCTGCGGTGTCGTGTTGTATGCATAATCCCAGCCGCTTGCAGATTTCGGGCCGAATTTGTAGTAACCGATGTTACTCCATTCAAGATCCGATTGGTGTGCTGCTTCAAATAGCATTGCGTTTTTGCAGGCTCCGTTATAAAGCTCTCCTGTAGCTGAGTTATATCCGGACGCAGTCTGAATTATAGTCATTGCATATTTCTTTTGGTTACGGTCGTCTCTGATATCTGTATCAACATCAAACTCTAAAATATAGTCCTTCCAGTTAAGTCTCTGCGGATATGCTTGGAAAAATGTAAAGTATGCAAGGCAGTCTGACGGTTTTGTGTTAAACTGCAGTCTGTGATTTCCGTCACTCTCTGTATTTATGGCAAAAAGATCCTTATACTCCTCACTCGCAGCGGCCTCCGGCACGGAAATTCTCTGCTTAGCTTTGCTGAATGCCACAGAATACTTTGTCATCTGCTCCAATGAGGTATAGCTTTCAAAATCCTCTGTCAAAAGGCTTGTAAGCTTAAATTTCTTGTCTACATTTACAGTCTGTCCGTAGCTGTCCGATATTCCCGGTATTGAAACAAGTATTTCCTTGTCAAGCGGGAATGAACCGCTTGCCGGCTTAATAACAATCGTATTGTCCGATACCGTGGTATTAACCGCAAGGGCGTCGCCGAGAGATACAACGCTTACATTCGGAGTGGTTGCCGGCGTGCCGGTGAGGTTTACCTTGACAAACTTTGATGTTATCTCATAGCTGTCTATTCCAAACTCCGAAACATCCTGCATTGCAGCCTTGTACATTTTAAGACCGTTAAGATAAAAACTGGACCAAAATGATTTCATGGCTACATAACGTTTGTCAAAAGTAAAATTAAATGTACCGGTTTCATACACAGCAGTATCGCCATCAACTGAGATTTCAAGAGCTTCCGTATCAGCATTGAGATATTTCATTGTTGATATTGTAATTGTCGGATTTGCCGGTACGGTGTAATTTACATTTTGAAGCGTTTTACCTGTAAACGGCTGTGTAAGTTTTGTACCGGGACCGTCAGGCAGATTAGACTGTCTTATCATGTCTCTTGACAAAAGTATATTCGGTGCACCGCCACCGGCAACATATGTTGAATAATAAATTTGAGCCGAATTGTCTTGAACTTCGTACATATCTGCTTCCATTGTATAATACTTTCCATGTGATGTACCATAACCAAATCCATTAGGAAACATTGACTTATTTCCTATTTTAATTCTTTTATTTTCAGTATCAAGTGAAAAAGAGCTCCAATCAGTAAGAGGTTGATATGCATCATTTCTCAGAGAATAGTTTTTCTTTACATCCTCAATAGATTCGTATGATGAAAAATCATCGTTCCAGAGAACATCAAATGTAATCGCTTCCCTTGCGGACAGTGCGCTATATGCGGCAGCATCCGACGGCACAGCGGTAAAGTCAAGGATATATTTTTTTGTTATATCCATTTTGTCATTAAGCTTTAAATTCCATACCTTTGAATTATCGCCTACCTTTTCAGCATCAGCGGAAATTGTGTTGTTTCCGTTCGTTACCGACGCTAATACACTGGTAACATCTCCCGAAAATTCAAGGGTTATTGCGTTTGACATTACATTATAATTTACAATTGTCAATGACTCTTGTGCGTTTACACTGAAGCTGCAAAGTGAAAGCAGCATTGACGCAGAAACTACCGATGATAAAATCTGTTTTTTCATAAAAAGTCCTTCTTTCTTAAATATTTACCTTTATTTTATATTTGCGCAGTCGGGCACGCATTAATTAAAATTATACTTTAGTATATTTTCAACCGCATCCCCATCTGCTTCGGCGCTAACAGTACTTCCTTTTTCGGAAATAATTATAAGCCCTCTGTTATCCCAGAATACCTCCTTTCCGAGTGCTTCACTTACAGCTCGCAGAGGAATAAAGGTTCTTCCTCCGTATATACCGGCTGCTGTACCGAGTTGCTTTTCTTCACCGTTTACCGTAAGTGTGTTTTCGCCGATTTTTAAACGTATGTCAGTGTCGTCCGACTTAATCGAAACGAGTTTTTCACTCTCGTCGTACGAAACCTTTGCGCCGAACGCTTCGGAGATAAACCGAACCGGCACAAGAGTTGATTCGTTTTCTATGAACGGCTTTATCTGCGGGTCAGACAAGTCAACGAGAGTTGTTTCTCCGAAAGCGTATGCTTTTGAATTGCCCACCTTCATTATAAGGCTGCTGTCCATTATGTCGCTGTAACGGTTATTCTTATATCCCATCTTTGAAACGTCTATGCTCTTAAGCTCGGGATTTATCTCGAATATCTTCGCGTCATCTTTAAATCTGTAGTCTCCGCTTGCTATATCTACGAAACCTATATCTTTTTTAGTATATGTGTTGTTTTCAATAGTACAGTATTCTCCGTCAACCTCGCCGGGAACGTATATACTCTGTTCAAAAAGACCGGTGCCGAAACGTTCGGGATAGTTATACCATATGCACACATTTCCCGTAATTTTGCTTGCGGGCTTCCATGCCGAGGAGCCCCTCTCAAGCATTTCCTCGCGAACTTTTTCCCACTGCGGAAAACGCTCCTTGAACTTATCGTTCTCGGTAAATACCGGATTAATAAAGTTGGTATATCCAACATACCTAAACGGACCGTTACCGGCGCTAAGCGAACCCACAACTCCGTTGTTACCGAAACAAGCCATAGGGATTAGCACATCTACAAATACGTTGTCATACCAGTTGTTTTCAGGTCCCGATGCCTGATACAATCCATACGGCAAATCGGCAAGTACATTGTGGTGAACCTCAAGAAACGGCTGGCAGTTATCGTTATATACCGCATGTCTTAATGCAACGCCGTTTTCCGGCACAAGGTCATCGCCTAAATAAAGGGTGTTAGTCACATCATGTATATAATTATAGCGTATATGAGTGTCGAGATTATGCTCGTTTATCCAACCGCAGGAATAGAACACGCCATAGTCCGAGTTGTCGATACAGTTGCGGTATATATCGTTATATTCCATAATCAACTCGCAGCCGTTAAACTGAAACGCGGACGCCGGGTTGTCGTGGACAGAGCAATGGCTTACGGTATTGCCCATACCGGAAATATCAATCGCCATACAAAGGGCGGATTCGTAGCGGCCTGTATATGAAATATCACAGTTATACATATAGTTATCGCCGCGCTCAACCTCAACAATATCGCCGCCGCACATGAACACTCCGTAAGAGCCGGTGTTCTTTATCCTCGAATTTACAATTCCGTTGTTATGCGTTTTCCATTCGTTTACGTATGTGTCGCGGTCGATTATGTCAAACGCATAATTCATATATTCCGTGCCGTATATGGCGCCGAGTCCGCGGCTTCCTTTGCTTCTTGTGCCATAGGTGTGTGCTCCGATCGCAACAGCTGTTCTGCCAATATTCTTAACATCGCAGTCATATAAAAGGTTGTTTTCGCAGTGCCTCATAAATACGCCCGTTGTACGTGCAAGCGTAATATCAAGTCCGCTCAGCGTAATGTTTGACGCGCCGTTAAGGTATACAAGAAAGTCCTTATTTGTGTCGGTTCCGAAATTTGTGACACCTATCGTTTCCTTTGCAAGTCCGTCACGTGCATACATATACAGTATGCCTGTATGTTTGTCTATGTAATACTCCGTGTCCGAGTCAAGCTCCTCAAGAACATTGAGATAAATATATCTTCGTCCCTCTGCCGGTTTGCCTCCAAGCTTATTCTTAAGAGTTATTGTGTCACGGTGCTTATCAACCGAAAGTATTGCCGATGATTCAAATTTCCAGCTTGTACCCCAAAAACCGTAAACGGCTACATCCTCATAGGTTTTCCACGTTTCGACACGGTCATCGGTGTATGGGAAAGTCAGTCCCGTGTCTTTCGTTTCCCCTTTTATCTTAGATGCCGGACCTACCTCGTAATAGTCCCACATACCTTTGTTCTCACCCGATGCCACACGGTTGGGGACTCTTGCTATATCAAGCGGCGTATCATCGGCAAATAACATAAGTCCCGGCACAGCATTACGGTCACATTCTCCGGCACGCTCCCATGCCTCATATTCTACTCCGCCCGATGTCCATGTTCCCATATTGGTAATTCCGTAGTCCTTAAGATTTACACTGACTATCTTATTGCGTACATCGGGGTAAAATCTGTCAAGTACCTCCTGATCGGTTACCGGCTTGAAATCTCCGCCGGGGATCTCAACTCCGCCGGTTATCTCCGCACGCTCGCCCGGGTACGACATATATGTAATACGTGCGTCCTCATCACCGGAATCCTCCTCCGTAAATTCAAGAGATGTGGATCGGGCATAGATACCCCCTCGCAAATATACCGTTACTCCGCCCTTTGGCAGTCCCTTTGTTTTCTTAAGATCACGTATCGTATCACGTGCCTTTTCTATCGTTGCAAACGGTGCGTCTATGCTGCCGGGGTTGCTGTCGTTTCCGTCTGTGGCTACAAAGTATGTAACCGTTGCATCGAGTGCGCCGACCGCTGCGGAATCGGCATATGCCGCCTGTGCATTTGCCTCTGCCGTCTCCGGCGCTGTCTTAACCGATTCCTCTTCCGCCAACACTGCCGAATACGGCGAAGCAATCGCCGCCGCAGCTATTAAAGCCGCTAAAATTCTTTTTGATTTTTTCATTGCTTCATCTTCTTTCTATGATTATTTTTTTATTTGCCCGGGAATATGCAAATCACGAAATCATCCATGTCCGCACACTCTCCCTTACCGCCTTATATGCGGCAGATTGTACATCACCCCTTTACCGAGCCGACTGTAAGACCTCTTGAGAAATACTTCTGGAAGAAGGGGAATACAAACATCATAGGTCCTGCCGCAAGAACCGCCATTGCGTAACGCATACTCTCGGTCGGTGTCTGCTGATTCTGGAACAGTCCCGAACCGTCAGAGGCAACGTTGTTTAAGAACTCCGCCTCTCTGAGTATCTTCTGGAGCATATACTGCAAAGAATACAAATCCGGATTCTGTATGTATATAAGCGCGGTATTCCAGTCGTTCCATTTTCCCAATGCCACCATAAAGCCTATCGTTGCGTATGCCGGAACGGAAAGTGGCATTATTATCTTAAAATATGTTTTCCATTCACTCGCACCGTCTATCTTTGCCGCCTCCATAAGCGATGACGGCAGTCCCTGATAAAAAGTTCTTATGATGATTATATTCCATGCACTTACTATACCGGGCAAAATGTATATCCACATTGTGTTTCCCAAGTGCAGCATCTTCGTATTTATCAGATAACTCGGTACAAGTCCTCCGTTAAAAAGCATTGTAAAAAATATGAAGAAGCTTAGGAACTTTCTGAACCGGCATGTCGGTCGTGAAATCGGATATGCCATAAGTCCCATTATAAACACCGCCAGTATCATTGTAACAACCGTAAAGATTATCGTTGTCTTATATGCGGTCAGTATAGTGTGCGGATTTCGGAATATTACCCCATATGCCTCTGTACTGAAAACCTTTGGCAGAAGTGAATAACCGTACTGTATTATCGATTTCTCGTCCGAGAACGAAATCGAAATAACAAGTATAAACGGAATTATAAAGGCAAGGCATATTGCAATAAAAATAATATTTAATATAACCTGTCCCGGTGTAAATTTTTTATTCATTATCTTTCACCTCTCTTTCCGTTAAAACAAGCTGTCCTCGGGTGACACCTTGGATACAATTGCATTGGTAATTATTACAAGAAGCATTCCCACTACCGCCTGGAACAAGCCTACAGCTGCCGATATTGACATATCACGGCTCGAACCGCTTTGCAGTCCTCTGAATATGTATGTTGGGATTATATCGGTTACCGGATACAGAACACCTTGATCTCTCGGTACCTGATAAAACAGTCCGAAGTCGCCGCCGAATATGCCGCCTACGGCAAGTATCGCCTGAATGATTATTATCTGCTTCAGATGAGGCACACATAATTTACGCGATATTGTAAATGTGTTCGCTCCGTCTATCTTCGCCGCCTCAAACAGCGAATCGTCTATCGACACAAGTGACGCATAATACAGCACCGAGCTCATGCCTATTGTCATCCACTGTTTGACAATTACCAATATAAACGGCCACGCCCTCAGCTCCGTATACCACTCTATCGGCTGCATTCCGAGCTTTTCCATCATCGCGTTTACAACTCCGTACTGTGAGTTAAACAGTGCGTACACGATAAATGCCACTATAACCGCCGAGAGGAAGTTCGGCAGTATCGCCACAGTGTTATACACCTTACGCCCGATGTTGCTCCTTAAGAAGTACAGCATAAGCGCAAATATTACCGGCAGTATCATACCAAGTATTATAAACGTTCCGTTGTAGAGCAATGTGTTTCGCGTTACTCTGAATGCGTCCTGGGAGGTGAAGAAAAATCTGAAGTTTTCAAGTCCTACCCATTCGCTTCCCATTATTCCCTTTAGGGGTTTAAAATCCTTAAACGCAATTATCACCCCATACATCGGAAGATAATTGAACAATATAAAGAGTATAAACCCCGGCAATGTCATAAGAGCAAATTCTATATTGTCTTTTACCATCGATGTTTTTTGGTTGCTTATCTTTGCTTTTCCGCTTACCTTTGCTTTTTCCATAACCTTTTTAAAATTTCCGCACATTCCGCTCAGCTTTTGCCGACACGGCTGTGTTTTAATTTTTCTCCTTTCATTAATTTATATTCAGGCGAAATGAAAACGGAGTTTTGCGTTTCGCTTAAATAATCATTAAAATTAATATCGTATGCATTTTATTTTGCACTCGTATCGATTATTTCTTTTTATTTTTTACGTCTTCTTCATCGTTTTCGTTTTCACCCTCCTCGATGTCCATTTTCGCACATACTTTCATATATGCGTAGTAATTTCTCGCTATATCTCGTACCGCTTTCGGCGGCAGCCCGACAATTTTGCTGAAAGTCTTATAGAAAAACGTTTTGTTTGTAAATCCGCATTTCTCCATTATGCTTTCCACATTTTCATTGGTATTCCAGACATAATACAGTGTCTTGGACACTCGTTTGTTTATAATAAGCTGTTTAAAGCTCATATTACAATTCTTTTTGATAATTCTGCTGAAATAATCCTTGTCATATCCAAACCGTTTTGCCACCTCCGGCAGCATCAGCTTTTCGGTACAGTGTGCATCGATATATTCCATCACCGCTCCAAAAACCGAGCTGTACTCGTTTGGGATATTACTGCTCTCATAATTTCTTGCCGCCATGAGCAATATTTCCTCAAGTTTTACCTTTGCGGCATATAAGCTGCCTTGCTCACCTTTGACCCCCTCACGCATTATGGAACGAAATAACTCCTGCATTTTTGCCCGCTTTGACGGCTCTTTGAAATGAATGCAGATGTAATCGGTTTCTACTTCGGTTGTAAAACCCATTTTCTTGAATATTGTCTTAAAAAAATTCGTATCCGAGTCCATATCTTCTCCGAGAAGCAATGGCGAAAACATAATATTGTAATATTTCAAAGGCACCGTGTTGTTAAAACTGTGTATGCAGTTTTTGTTCATTATTATCATAGTTCCCGCCTCTGCCTTTATTACGTTTCCGTTTACAATTTCCTCTCCGTTTCCGCCGACTATATAAACCACCTCTGTCGAATCATGCGTATGCTGCCCTTCATCACAGCCGTATTCGATAAAGATAAAGTCTATAAGCTCACTGTTAAACAACGTTTTCCGACCTATCCCGAATCTTTTCATTTTCACACACGCTCTCCTTACAGACAGTTAACAAATACTATGTATTGATAGCTTTCCGTTTTTTCCTATTTCTATGCAATTCCAACATTCAATTATATTATAATTATATCCTATCATAGCATTTTACACAATATCATTAATAGACTTGTTTACAGTCCTAAAACACCCTTAATTTGCACATTAAGTATCATTTTCTGACTTTTTTTATTGCTGATTTTCCCAAGCTACACGACAATTTTTCATAAATTATTAATATAAAAAGTATCAAAAATTCACTTTGGGATTATTAGATAAAAACAGCGAACATATCATTGAACCGTGAAATTCACTGATATGTTCGCACGCATAAAGCCTTAATTTGCCATTATTTGTTCTTTATTAAAATTCTGCCGTTGTCCGGAATGACATTTATGTATACATAATTCTTATCACCCTCGTTACCGGCGATTACCGTTGTACTTGTACCATTTTGAATAACCTCAACGGTATTCCAGCCCGACGGTACGTTCACTTTTATTGTAAGAGGGAAGTTGAATATTTTGTCGTCCAGAGAATCGGTAACGGAAATGCTCATAGCATTTTCTCTCATCCAATTGCAGGACACATCGGCATTTTGCTTTTCGTAGATATATTTCACAACCTCACTCAGTGAGCCTGCCCACACATCGTCTGCCTTAGAGCTCAAATATGCAAAATGCTCGGCGCAAACCTCTCTGTTAATATCATATGTATCCGTTCCTCCTACTCCGTGCAGCAGGTAAATAAACCATTGCTTATTTGCGATTGCCGTATCGATTTTGCTGTTGAAGTCTTCTGTTGTATGAGTTTTCTGTGCAACAAACGCAGGCAGACTCAGCATTGTCTGTTCGTTAGGCGATGAGCTTGCAAGTCCGTTGTAACCGGCACATCTGTTTGCAAAATGATGTTTTTTAACCTCTGACGCTACCAAACTATTGGTTTGCGTCCACGGAGATGCAAACGTGATGATTTCTTCATTCGGGAACATTTCCTTTAATTTGTTATATCCGCCAGTTATATCCTCTATTATTTCCTCGTCTGTTGTCGAAGCTGCGTTGTAGTTTATATTGTGAGCCTTTGAATGATTTCCCAAATCTATGTTGCCTTCATCAAACAACGCCTGCCATTTCGGAATATTCTCTTCCCGTACCCAATCGGCTACAAGCATAGCCGTTCCGTGGATATTGTTCTTTTTGAACAGAGAATTATAGTATTCTGCGGCAGCAAGTATTCCATCGTCAAACGTTACCGAAGCGGCAGCCTTTTTGTTATTATAAAACTCCGAAATCTTCAAAACATCAAACATTCCTTTATCAAGCTGCGAACCATATAACGCATCCAATATCTCTTTAGCGATTTCCGTGTTTAATTCAACTGCGTCGGTAATCGGCTTGAGGTTTTCTTTCCAGCAAAATACCTTAAGCTTATTTTCCTCTGTTGATTCGGAATCAAAAACCATATTTAAATTCAAGGTTGCTTTTCCGTTTTGGCATACGGCTGCTGCTTTTTTTACGGATTCAAGCTTTCCCTTGTTGTAGTATGCGGCAAACAGCTGTACGTTTTCATCGTTTGAATATTTGACATCTGCGGTCACGTTAACACTTGTCTGACCGGTAGTCAGTGAGGATATTTCCTTGCCGTCCTCGTCTGTAACTTTAACATCGACAACAGTGTCAATTGTAACTTCTTTAGTTCCTATGCCATCAATGGTTATGCTTACCATACCGCCTTCATATACTCCCGATACATAAAGAGTATATGTATCTGCATCGTAGCTGTCAATAGCAGCGTCAACAGTTTCTCCGTTCACCTTAAATGATGTAATTACCGGATTTTCGACAGCTCCCGTAAATGTTACCGCAAGCTTGTTATCTCCTATAGGTTCAACTGCCGCAATTTCAATTTTGCTTGTTATTTCTGCGCCTATCATCGTGTTTTGAACGGGATGTTTGGTTGTTCCGTAATCGAATAACACAAGTGCATATTTAGCTCCGTCCGGAATATCGGAACTTAACAAGTATTCATAATCCGATGCTGATAAAGTAGTTTTATTGGCTTTTTTATCTTCAACCCATCCGTCATGAACAATAATTGCTCCGTCATCTGTACGTCCGCTGTATATAAAACCATTTGTAAGAATTGATGTCAACGTATTGTTGTCATTAAAATCATATACAACCCCTTGATCGTTTGTGAACGTATACTCTTCGTCACTGTAATATAAAATGCTCGGATCAGCAGCCCAACTATGATTATTGATATAGTCAAATTCAAACTTATCGGACAAGTTGTCAAGCTTGTATACAAATGCGGCAAATTTAGCAGTTCCCGCACCCTCGCCGATTTTGAATCCACCATTCGTTATAGATACATTGTTGTAGTCACATCCCATAGTCCACGCATACAGTTCTGAACCGATTTTTACATCTCTGTAAGAAGAATATGGGGTCCTCATATTAGCTACTGTATATTTTCCGCTTGTATTATCATCAACAAAGCTGTGTTTTCTTGTATTTGACGCCGCAACCTTTATTGTAATCGGCGAATATTTTTTGTTAATAGCTCCAACTGTCGGTGTTATAACAGCCGTACCTGCTCCCACAGCCTTAAAGCTGCCGTCATCATCAATTGTAATAACCTTTGTGTTATCCGATACATACTTTACTTTAAGTTTATCAACATATTCTGTATCGTTTATGATAACGTGAAAATCAATCTTTCCGCTCGTTCCGACAATATATGTATTCTTCGGAATACTAAACCATGATGATGTTATGTTTTCATTTAAATACACTTCGATTTTTGCGGACTTTTCAAACGTCTTATCTCCTACTGTTACCTTTGCATTAACCGTAGCTATACCTACCGCTTTACCCTTAACCACACCTGTTGTTGAATTAACATCAACTATATCCGTATCAGAAGTATAGTATACAATATCGGCATTTGAAAGGTCATATCTGCTTCCGTCCGAATTGTAACCCTTAACAACAACCTGTTCCTCAGAACCGACAAATGTTCTTGGGTTAAGCTCCATAGTTACTTTTTCAAAGCTTGACGCTCCGTATGTGTATCTTACATTGCTGAGTGCTACACCATATTCTACCGATAAATATTCAAAAGCAAGCTTTTGGGTTCTCGACGGTATTCCGCATCCCTCAAAATCATAGGTTGTCCAGCCGGGATTTGTGTTATTTCCCAGTCCTTTAACAACTGTTCCCGGAAGAACCGTAAGCTTTGTTTCTTTATTTGCTTTATCAATAGCGTAAACGTTCATAAGCGGATTTGTTTCACTATATTTGGTATTTGCACCGACTCTGAATGATACAGAACCTACAGCACCAATATCTTCGGGTATTGTGTATTCCAATCTTGACCCTTTTGATTGCATTGCCAAACCCCTGCTCGGCTTTTGCAGCCACATAGTTGCAAAGCTTCCTTCATTTTTAACGACACCGCCTCCATCGGTACATTTCGAAGTATACCAGTTGAAAGTTTGATCATCTGTAATTTTGTCATAGAAAACGCTATAGTTTGCAGGTTCAACAGATGTCAAATTATCATTTTCTATACCGTCAACAATAATTTTATCAAGAACAAACTTACATTCCGAAGAGCTTGACGCACTGTAGTTATTCTTTATTTTCATAATGTGTTCGCCTGTCCCAAGTCCCAAAGAGTAGCCCTTGCAATGTCCTTGGTTAAAGATTGATCCCTGCAAACCGCTTTCTTCTCTGTTATCGCTGTTAATGCTGCTGTCTATAACATAATAACCTACAGCGTCTGTTCCGCCCGATGCTCCAGGGAACGCAAATGCGTCGCCTTTAAATTTAAGGGTAAGCACATCACCCTGTTTATCGGATTGAAGTTGTCCGTCACAGTTCACATACCAGCCTGATGTCTGATCTGCTACCATATAATCCTTAGCGTCATGATATACCGGAATTATCGGAGTATATGACGGATTTAACGGCAGCAACTTCATTGTGGGATAGTTTACGGCATTTTCGGTAAGCCAGTTTTCTATTCCCTCTGCTATAGCCGCATGACCCTTTTCATTAGGGTGAGAGCCGTCCGATAAAACTCCGTCGGGAACATTCTCCGATATATTTGTTATGTCTATAAGCGGAACATCATAATAATCCGCTACCAATTGATGATACTTTTGCGCTGTTGCAGCCTTATCGGGTGCTGTCCACTCAGGTCTTTCAAGAAAAACAACCTTTGTTTTCGGGCTTGCCGTCATTGTTCTTCTTACAATGCTCTCCATAGCGTAAGCAGTCTGAAGATAATTTCCGATTTCGGCATCGTTACCGTTGTATTCGATAAATACCAAATCGGGATTGTAAGCAAGAACGTCCTTTTCATATCTCATTCGTCCGTAAGGTGACATCGTTCCGCCTACACCGCTGTTAATACCGGTAACTGTTACATTTTTTCCGGCATACTCGGTTTCGTTCATCCACTTCGTTACAAGAGAAGCAAAACATTTGCTCCTGTCACCATCTACACCCGCAGTTCCCTCTGTGAATGATCCTCCTATCCATACTACCTTGTACTCTTGTGCTGTGTCAGCCGATACAATCATCGGACTAACTGAAATCAGCATTGTAAGAGTCATCAGCACGGAAATGATTTTCCGAAAATGCTTGTTCATTAAAAATCTCCTCCTTTTTTATAGGTAGTGTCAAGTTTGACACCCCGTTTTTTTCTATTTCTATGCAATTCCAACATCCGAGTATATTTAAATTATAACCTATCATGGCATTTTACACAATATCATTAATAGACTTGTTTATAACCCTAAAATACCGTTAATTTGCATATTAAGTATCATTTTCCGACTTTTTTATGGCTGATTTCTTCGAACCTCGCGACGAATTTTTAAAAATTACATGGCTATTATCGTGAATTGGAGGTGCAGATATAGTCTTGGATTAACACCATAAAACAGTTCAAGAATATGTCCGAACCCCCATTCCTTCCTTTGCTGTAAGCACAGCTCATCCCGACCGGATGCGTTATTGTGGATTCAAACAATTAACGTGTCTATTTTGCAGGGTACATTTTAATATTGAATTTCAGTAAAAAAACGATTACTTCTGTAGAAAAACTTTTACTTCAATAAAAAAAACGGTTACTTAAACAGCCTACTGATATTAGTTCTTAAAAGACGGTCAAAATCATAGTAAGCGTCAAATGATGCACACTGTAAATGTTTGTAAGCATCAAATGATACGCACTGTAAATGTTCGAACCAAAAAAGGATGCCATTTGGCATCCTCTACTTCTTGCGTATATAGGGTGGAATCTTACTGCTCCAAGGCAGCAATTCTGTTTTTGGCAGAATATGTATATTTTCAAACAGCTTTTCAGCAAGTGTAATGCCCTCGGCTACGGATATTTTATTGTTCGGTTTGAGTGTTCCGTCCTCATAGCCGCTGATTATGCCCATATTATAAAGCCTGTCAACGGCAGAATAATACGGTGTTTGTTCCGTTACATCATCAAACGGCAGCTCGCTTGCAAATGCCGCCGTAGCCGATAATGACAATATAAGCGATATGCCTATAAATATTTTCTTAAAAATCATTTTTATTTTTCCTCCAATCTTAATAACAGCTCAGTCGTGCCGCAAAGCCGAAGCCGCTGTTTGTGGTTATGACAACATTATTGTTACTGCTCGAACAATGGATAACAAGAATATTGCCGTTTGTATCTTTTCCGGCTATAATTCCGACGTGAGACAAATCACCGTAAAAGGCTAAATCTCCGGCTTGTGCGTTGCTCCACGAGATACGGCTGCACTTTGCAATTTGCCCCTGCGTTCCGTGTCCGATAGCGTTTGCCGAAAAGCCGGAATTGATAAAACTCCAAGTTACAAATCCCGAACAGTCACGTCCGAACGGTCTTTTTGTTCCGGTTGTTTTACTGCCCTCAGATGATACGGTTTTTAATTTGCCCCATTCGGAGTCCCAACCGATAGCAGAGGACTTACCGCCCCAAAAATAATTGACCTTGCCGACAAGCGAGCAAGTCGCCTTGATTACTTTCTTTCTCTCTGCCGATAGGCTTTCAGGCAGATTTTTCAAAATATCCTGTGCGGTAGCATCGGATATGGCAAGCGACTGTGTTGCCGAGATTAAAACCTCGTCTTGTTCCAAAAGAGTATTTAAGGCCTCCTGTTGCTTGCTTGTGAAATTGTATTTTGAAATCATATCGTCTTTTGTTTTGGTTGTAATTGTGATATATACAACTTTTTCGGAAGTATCGCCGCTTGTAACCGTTTCGGTGCGTGAGGTTATCTCGTGCATATCCCAAAACACACCTTTGAGCTTTTGTTTTTTATCCTCTGTGATAACGACAACATCTTGAACGGTGTCATCTTCAACGCCTGCAATTTTTGTGGCAAACACAGCAAGCACCAAGTCCCAATTTGCCTGTTCTACGATAATCTCACTGCGGTCGGCGGCTGCGGCATTTTCTATGTCATCGAGCTTGTTTGAAAGCTCCATATTACATTCCGCAACGATAGAGGAAATGGGAATACTGTCATTGTCTGCCGCTTCATCGGAAATAAATATTCCGAACGGTGATGCCGCTATTGCCGCAACAACGATTACGATAATAAGAGCGACCAAAAGCACCGCCCAGCCACCGAGTGCGACAAGCGCCGAAACAATGGCTTTTGCTGCCGCCGCTACCATTTGAGCGACTTTAACTGTAATTTTAACAGTTGCTTTTGCGGCAGCCTTTGCGGCTTGTGCAGATTTCTGAGCAACCTCTTTCGCTTGTTTGGCAGCTTGCCTTGCCGCTTTTTTCGTGATTTCCTTCTGCGTCTTTGCCGCCCGTTTTGCCGTTTTAACGGTCTTTTTCTTTGCAGATTTGCCAATGTATGAATTACCTGTTTTTACGGCTTTGCTTGTGCCTTTCAACAGGCTGTCCTTTGTTTTGACCGCCTGTTTTGTATTATTCGACACATTTCTTGTAACGGTATGCGTGTTTTGCTTTGGCATTACCTTTGACCTGTCCGGCGTTTTTATGAGGTCGGCGGTAGACTTGCCCTGTGAATGAATGTAGTTATCCTTTGTTTTGGGCATAGATTTTGAAGGCAATGCGGTATCTGTGGTGAAGTTGGCTTTCGGTGCAGAAGTTTCCGTTCTTATCAGCTCCGCATCTTGTTTCGGCATATCAGCAGTATAATTTTTACTTGCCGATTTTTCAGCTTCAGTCTTTGTTTTCAGCTTTTCGGACACATATATTTTTCGTGCGTCCTTAACCGCCTGTTCTTTGGTTTTGGGTAAAGCAGAGGAAGGAGTAGAAGTATTTTTCCTTGTTTTCGGTGTCGATACGCTCGGTTTTTGCTTAATCTCCGCATTTTGGTGAGCGTTGATATAGTTCTGCTTTGTTTTTACTGTATCGGCGGTGTTTTCAGGCTTTTGTAATTTCTGTGACTTGATGTATGCTTCTTTGGTCTTAACCTGTGCGGTAGGCTTGTTTTGCAACTTTGGAGTGTTTTCGGGTGCAGACGCTTGTACGCTCTCTTTTGTTTTGGGGGTATGCTCGGCTTGTTTGGGGGTATTGGGTATATCCGAAACTGGAGTGGTATAATATAAATAGAGTCGACAAACACCCAAAAATCTGATATAATAAAAACAGAAAGAAAGGTGTTAA
>CAKSIJ010000022.1 GCA_934462715.1 uncultured Clostridia bacterium | reverse complement strand
AACAACGGCGTTCCCGATGAAAAAAATATGAGAAAGGGGGATTTATTGTTTTTCAGAGGGCAGGATAACAGCAGAACGGACGGTGTCGGTCACGTTGAAATGTATATCGGTGACGGGAAGATTTTCGGACATGGCTCGGGGGTCGGCGGTACCGTTAAGGTTATGAGTGATTATTGCAAGATGAGGCAGGGGCAGAAAAGCACAGAGAAGCTGAAAAACAAAGGGTTGATTTGCGTTAAGAGGTATATTGAAGATGACGAGCTGACCGAGGTTAATGACATCGTTTGGGAATTGGCGCACAGGGGGATTGTTTCCAATTCCGATTTGTGGGTTGAGAAACTAAAGGAAGATGTTAATGCTTATTGGCTGGCGAGAAAGGTTGTAAAGTATATTAGGGAGCATGAATAACAAAAGCAAAACTCCACGGCAGAGGTTATCTGCTGTGGAGTCTTATCATTATTCCGAATATAAAGAGTTCGGATAATATCGTTATGGTACGCCAGAAGGGATTCGAACCCCCGACCTTTTGGTTCGTAGCCAAACACTCTATCCAACTGAGCTACTGGCGCATATCCAACAATAATATAGATTATAGCACAAAATAATACAGATGTCAATAGAAAAAATAAAAGAATAATTATTTTTTGAATTTTATAAAAATTTTTCATATTTTTAGAGTCAAATAAGTACATTTGTGATATCATCGGGGCGTTGCTTGATAAAAAAATGTAAAAAATTAAAAATACTCATATTTAACATTGATTGCAATACTTCTGTTGTGATAAAAAGTAAGCAGCATATAATATATACTATTTATATTGACAAATTAGCAGAATAAAGAGTATAATAAATACAATAAATGTTAAAAATCGGATATAATACGGCAGATGATTATAAAAGGTTATCTGCTGTGAAAAGATGGAGGGAAAATATGAAAGCATTGATAACAGGAGCAAGCTCCGGGATAGGCAGAGAGTTTGCGTACAGACTTTCAGACATGGGGTATGATATTGTTATTGCGGCAAGAAGAAAAGACAGGCTTTGTGAAATCAAAGAAAAGCTGAAAGACAGAAGCGTTGAGATATGTGTATGCGATCTCGGCAGGGAGGATGATTGTCGGGAGCTTTTTGACAGGCACAAGGATATTGATGTACTTATTAACAATGCAGGCTTTGGGGTGTTCGGAGAATTTGATTCAACATCGCTTGAAAAGGAACTGGATATGCTCGATGTCAATATATATGCGCTTCATATTCTGACAAAGCTTTATTATCGTGAAATGGTAAGAAAAAATTCGGGCTATATACTGAATGTGGGTTCAAGTGCGTCATTTTTCCCGGGACCTCTGTTTTCGTCATATTATGCATCAAAGGCTTATGTTTTAAGACTGACTCAGGCTTTGAGCTACGAATTAAAAAAGAAGAAATCAAGGGTCAGAGTGGCTGTTCTGTGTCCGGGCCCCGTAGATACGGAATTTAATACGGTAGCGGGTGTTAAATTCAGAGCGGGCTCGGTTACGGCGAAATATGCTGCCGGGTATGCTCTGAAAAAAATGTTCAATGGCAGGGTGGTAATAGTGCCGTCGCTGCAAATAAAATTTGTACATTTTCTTTCAAAGATTTTTCCGTCTGCTTTTACGGAAAGATTTGTATACAGAATACAGCGTGCCAAGCAATAATCAAATTTTGGTCGCATTATAACAATTGACGATAGTACATGGGGAGATTTGTTTATTTTTTCCAAAAATCAAAAATAAAAGGAAAATTCTCTATACTTTTTGAGCCGTTATTGGTATAATTACAGATATAAAGAATTTTTTAAAATACTTGTCATTTTGCAAATATTTGTTGATTAAAGCTCAAATATGACATACAATATTCAATATTGGTCAATAATATTAATATTGACTATTGCAAAATGGAAAAAATATGCTATAATATAAGCAATAAGATTGTCAGAATGTTAACAATCTATGTCGGATAGCGAATCGGACACATGATTTTCGTGCATTCGGACGATCCGATTATGACTGAGGGGGTAGCTTATGGCAAAGGAAGCAATTGAAGAAATCAAGCGTGCTGAAGAGGCTGCAAAGCAGATGCTCGAAGAAGCGGAGAAAAAAGCGGCGGAAATTACCGCAGACGCTTCAAAGCAGGCGGCGCAGTCGAAACAGGAGCTGAAGGATTCGTTGAAGCAGGAATATGATAAGGCGTTGGCAGATGCGAAAAAAAAGGCAAATGACATAAGCATATTGGCGGAAAATGCCGCAAAGGACAAAGCCGAATCGGAAAAGAAACGAATTTTTCAAAAGAAAGAAACGGCAATTGAAAAGGTAATGGAAGCAATTTTACAGCCGTAACATCTGAAAAATACTTCCTGAATGAGGTGTAAAACACATGAAATAAAAAGTAAATAAAATATCAACAAAGTCAAATGAAGCAACAAAAGCGAATAATATTAAAAAAGGTATGGTAAACAAACCTTACGGCGAAATTCAAAAATTTTCAGTTAAAAAAAGTCAGGCAAGTCTTTTAAAGTTTTTACACTGCGATAAGAAACATCTTTCTTAGTGACAACGGCAGCAATTGCAATCGACAAGAGCGATATATGAGCAATTGTATTAAGATTTTTAACGGAATTACCGCTGCGGACAAAAACTCTTTTTATAGTGACAAAACGGATTTGCCACGTCCGTAAAACCGCATAAACTCTATATCTTTGGAGTTTTGCACGTGGCTAAAGAATGTATTTATATGGAGGTGATAGCTTGGCTATTCTTGAAATGGATAAGCTGCATATATACGGCTTATCCGAGCAGAGAAAGAATGTGCTGGAGTTTCTGCATAAAAGCGAAAGCGTTGAAATTGCCGACGCACACGCCGAGGATTACGGACTCGGCAGAAAGGAAACCGCAAAAAGCATTTCGGGTTTTAACGGCTATATAGCCGATGCGTCAAAGGCTCTGGAGATACTCGCGGAATATGTACCCGAAAAGAAAGCCCTGTTTGAGAAAAGAATTCAAAGCGATGAAAGTCATTACAGCATGGATTCAGAGGAAATAAACAGAGTAAACAAACACATTTACGATATTCTCAGGGCATATAAAACAATTAAGACAAACGAGGACAGTATTTCAAAAATCAGCATTAAACAAATGCAGATAACTCCTTATATGAAGCTGGATGTGCCGATGAATTATCACGGTACAAAGACGGTAAAGGCAAAGCTCGGTTCAGTGGACGGTGAGCTTGACGGCGACAGCATAACGTCGCTTGCAAAGGAGGCCGGCTTTGATGATATATACTTTGAAATATTAAGCTCAACAAAGCAACAGACGTGCTTATGGTTTTTATATCCTGCGGAAAAGGAAAATGAAGTAAACACCTTTCTAAGGTCGATAGGCTTTATCGAGCCGTCCTTCAGCCTTTCGCACAGGACTACAAAAAAGAAGTATGAAAAGCTACAGGAGGATAAAGAAAAAATCCTACGGGATAATGAAAAGCTTAAACAGGAGATTATATCGTTCGGCGAATACAGAAAGGAAATTGAGCTGTTCTATGATCATCTTGTTATGCGGCGGGAAAAGTATGAAGCGCTTTCTCATGCCGCCGTAACGGAAAACACTTTCATAATAGTGGCGTATGTCCCGGAAAGAGCGGCAAAAAAGCTGACCGAGCAGTTAGAGCAAATGCCGGGAGTGGTGACAGAGCTTGAAAAGTGTCCGAGGGACGAAGCTCCGGCAGCATTTTCAAATAACGCTTTTGCAGCTCCCGTTGAGGGAATAACGAGCGATTATGCAATGCCGTCGGCGGACGATATAGATCCGAACCCGATAATGGCAGTATTCTACTACTTGTTCTTCGGAATGATGTTTTCCGACGCCGGATACGGACTTATGATGATGATAGTATGCGGAATACTCGGCTTTGGCAAGCTGCTTGAAAGAGACAGCAGAAAGAAATTCAGAATGTTTTTCTTCTGCGGAGTATCAACAACCTTTTGGGGTATAATGTACGGAAGCTTTTTCGGAGATCTGATAGATACCGTTGCAAAAACGTTCTTCAACAGTCCCATGAGATTTAAGCCGGTGCTTTTAAACCCAACAGAGAAGCCGCTGCAGCTGCTTATAATCAGCGTTGCATTCGGAGTGATTCATATTCTGACGGGCTTGTGTATCAAGTTTTACATGACATGGCGCAAGGGAGAAAAGCTTGACGCTGTGTGCGATACCGGATTTTGGATTATCGGGCTTTTGGGAATATCGGCATATGCCGGAAGCATGGCGGGAATCAATATCTTGAAAACTGTCGGAGCGGCACTTTGTATCATCGGCTTCGGAGGACTTCTGGTGACGGGAGGAAGAAAAAGCAAGAACATTTTCGGAAAGCTGTTCGGCGGAATTTTAAGTCTTTATGATATAACAAGCTATGTCGGCGACGCACTTTCTTATTCAAGACTTATGGCTCTCGGACTTGCAACCGGAGTTATAGCGTCAGTTATAAACGTTCTTGGCTCGCTCGGAGGAGCAACGGTTACGGGTGCAATTGCATTTATCGTAATATCAATATTCGGACACGCTCTGAATTTTGCAATAAACTGTCTGGGTGCATATGTTCACACGAACCGTTTGCAGTATGTTGAATTTTATCAGAAATTTTATGAGGGCGGAGGAAGAAAGTTCAATCCGTTCTCAATGAAAACAAAGTATTATAATTTTTCAAATAACAATTAATAAAGAAAGAAGGATTTAAAATGAATTTTGGTATGTTTTATGCGGTATTGGGTGCGGCCTTGGCTGTTATTCTGGCAGGTATGGGTTCGTCAAGAGGAGTAGGTATTGCTTCCGAGGCAGCAGGTGCGGTATTGGCGGACGATCCGAACAAGTTCGGTAAGCTGCTTGTTTTGCAGCTGCTTCCGGGTACACAGGGTCTTTACGGACTTATCGTCTGCGTTATGGTTATGCTTAATACAGGTATTCTCGGCGGCGAGCCTGTAGGCGACGTTATCACGGGCTTGCAGTATCTTGCAGCGTGTCTGCCTATCGCTGTAGGCGGTTATTTCAGTGCCGTTTCACAGGGCAGAGTTTGTGCGGTCGGCGTTAACCTTACCGCAAAAAGACCCGAGGAAAGCTCAAAGGCTATTGTATCGGCTTCTTTGATAGAGTTATATGCTCTGCTCGGATTTATCGTATCATTCTTAATGGTTATTAACATCAGATAATAATTTTAAAAGAGTATGCCGCCGTCGGCGGCGGAATGGAGATTGATATGGACGGACTGAATAAAATTACCGAACGCATTAAGGAAAAGGCACGCTCCGAGGCTGATGAAATAATCGGCAAAGCACGTTCGGAGGCGGCTGAAATAATTAAGCAATCGGAAATTGATAACGAAAAAATCCGGTCTGAAGCACAGGAAAAGCTGCGGACCGACTGTGACAGAATTATTAAAATGGGCGAATCGGCAGACCGTCAGAATGAAAAACGGATTCTTTTGGAAATGAAAAGCGCCGCTATCAACAATATTATTGCGGAAGCGAGAAACAGAATCAAAGCCTGCGGTACAGATGAGTATGTGCAAATACTTAAAACCCTTTTGAAAAATTCCGTGCCGGGCAAAAACGGCGAAGTGATTTTTTCAAAAAAGGATAAAGAACTTGCTGACAAGGAGCTGACCGCCTACATTAAGGAAATATCAAAGGAAGCTCTGACGATTTCGGACAAAACCGCAGATATTGATTCGGGATTCATAATCCGATGCGGCAAGATAGAAATCAATTGTTCTGTTGACAGTATTTTTGAGGATAAGCACAGTAAGCTTACGGATATAGTCAATGCGTGCGTAAACGCTGCCGAATAGGGGTGATTTCTTGAAAGATACCGATTACACATATGCAGTTGCATATATCAGAACACTTGAAAATAAAATGCTTACCGCAGGCACGCTTGAAGCGATATTAAACAGCGAAAGCTATGAGGACGCGGTAAAGCTGATTCATGACAGCGGTTTTTCAAAGAACGGCTCGGACAGCGACAGCGTTGACGGTCTGATAAAAAAAGAGCTTGAATATGCATGGAGCGAGGCAAGAGAGGTATGTCCGGCGGGTGCGCCGCTTGACGTTCTGCTTTATAAGAATGATTTTCACAATTTGAAAACCGTACTCAAAGCGGTTATTACGGATACTGCTTGGGAAAATTTAATAATTAAGCCATGCATAAC
Organism: uncultured Clostridia bacterium; assembly: GCA_934462715.1. Classification (GTDB taxonomy): domain Bacteria; phylum Bacillota; class Clostridia; order UBA1381; family UBA1381; genus RGIG1988. The sequence goes on along the minus strand of CAKSIJ010000022.1, from coordinate 30,729 downwards.
AGATCCGCAGGCAATATGCGACGCAATAAAAAATACGGATTTTTCCGAGCTTCCCAAATTTATGAGCGAAGCTTGTGAGCGGGCGTATAAAATAATTACCGAAACTCATGACGGGCAGAAAGCGGAGGTTTACGCCGACAGAAAATGCCTTGAGGAAATGAAAAAGCGTGCAGATAAGGAAAAGAATGAATTTCTGACCGGCTGGGTTGACCTCAATATTGTTATAGCAAATATGAAAATAGCCGCAAGAGCGGTCGGAAGAAGCAAGGACTTTATAAGCTCCGCAATGGTTAAAAACAAGGATTCGCATTATGAAAGACTTACCGAAGCCGCACTTTCGTCTTTTGACAGCGTTTGTGACGCGGTTGCTTCAATAGGCTATCCCGAAGCGGCGGAAAAGCTGAAAGAGTCATTATCGGATTTTGAACTTTGGTGTGACAACAAAAGAATGGAATATATCAAAAAAGCAAAGCGCAAATGCTTTGGCTTTGATCCTATAATAGCTTTTCTTATCGCCAAAGAATATGAGCTTCAGGCAGTCAGAATAATTCTTTCGGGCAAGCTCAACGGCGTGCCGGTAAATATACTTTCGGAAAGGCTGCGTGATATGTATGTATAAAATCGGAGTAATAGGTGACTATGACAGCATTTGTGGTTTTGCGGCGCTCGGTCTTGATACTTATCCGGTTGAAAGCCTTGAAGAAGCCGAAGTAACGCTCAAAAAGCTTGCCGACGGTATATACGGAATAATCTATATCACCGAGGAATATATAGAAAAAATGCCGAAGCTGTTTGAAAAATACAAAGAAAAACAGACTCCGGCAATTATCCCGATTCCGTCCTGCAAGGGGTCAACGGGATTCGGAATTTCAAACGTAAAGAAATATGTTGAACAGGCAGTAGGTTCCGATATTATTTTCGGCGACAATTAATAATCTGCCGGCAGATGATAATTTTTCGGCAGTCTGCGGTGCGAAAATTTCCGCAGCCGTCCGATAGACTCTTTTGAAAGGAGCTGCACAGTATAGTAATGGAAAGTAAAGGTATAATTAAAAAGGTTTCCGGTCCTCTGGTTATTGCTGAAAATATGCGTGACGCTAATATGTATGACGTTGTACGAGTAAGCAGCTACGGTCTTATAGGTGAAATAATAGAAATGCACGGCGATGAGGCGTCGATACAGGTTTACGAGGAAACATCGGGACTCGGACCCGGCGGAGAGGTTATCTCAACCGGAAGTCCTTTGAGCGTTGAGCTTGGACCGGGACTTATAAAGAGTATTTATGACGGTATTCAAAGGCCGCTTGACGCAATAATGGAAAAGGCAGGAACAAATCTGCAAAGAGGAATAAGCGTTCCTGCTCTTGACAGAGATAAAAAATGGGAATTTACAGCCGCTTTAAAGCCGGGTGATAAGGTCAGCGGCGGAATGATTCTGGGAACGGTAAACGAAACTGCCGTTGTTGAACATAAAATAATGGTACCGCCGAGGGTTGACGGAGAGCTTATTGAGCTTAATTCGGGCAGCTACACGGTTACGGAGGTTATAGGCAAGGTTAAGGGCAGCGACGGAAAAATAACGGAGCTTTACTTAATGCAGAAATGGCCCGTCCGTGTCGGCAGACCCTATACCGAAAAGCTGTCGCCGGATATTCCGCTTGTAACGGGACAGAGAGTTATAGATACCTTGTTCCCGATTGCAAAGGGCGGCGTCGGTACTGTTCCGGGACCTTTCGGAAGCGGAAAAACGGTTGTACAGCATCAGCTTGCAAAATGGGCTGACGCAGATATTGTGGTATATATAGGCTGCGGAGAACGAGGAAACGAGATGACCGACGTTTTAAATGAGTTCCCGGAGATCAAGGATCCGAGAACCGGCAAAACGCTTATGGAAAGAACCGTTCTTATCGCAAATACATCGGATATGCCGGTTGCGGCTCGTGAGGCTTCTATTTATACCGGTATTACAATTGCCGAATATTTCAGAGATATGGGCTACAGTGTTGTACTGCTTGCAGACTCCACATCACGATGGGCAGAGGCTTTGAGAGAAATGTCCGGCCGACTTGAAGAAATGCCGGGCGAGGAGGGTTATCCCGCATATCTGGGAAGCCGTCTTGCCGGGTTCTATGAAAGAGCCGGAAGAGTTAAGTCTATCGGCGGTGAAAGAGAGGGCGCTTTGAGCATTGTAGGAGCTGTTTCTCCTCAGGGAGGAGATATTTCCGAGCCTGTTACACAGGCAACTCTCAGAATAGTAAAGGTATTCTGGGGACTGGATTCATCTCTTGCTTACAGACGTCATTTTCCTGCAATCAACTGGCTTAAGAGCTACTCACTGTATCTCGATATGATGGAAAAATGGTTCTGTGAAAATATCGATCCCGAGTGGATGAATTTAAGAAACAGGGTTATGGCATTGCTTCAGGACGAAGCGGAGCTTGATGAAATAGTTAAGCTTGTTGGTATGGACGCGCTCAATGCGCACGACAGATTAAAGCTTGAAGCGGCTCGCTCGATAAGAGAGGACTATCTGCACCAGGACGCATTCCATGAGGTTGATACCTATGCGTCGCTCAAAAAGCAATGCGAAATGATGAAGCTTGTTCTTTATTATTTTGATACTGCGACCGATGCCGTTGATAACGGAGCAAACGTAAACAAGCTGATTGATGTACCTGTAAGGGAACGTATCGGCAGAATCAAGTATGTTCCGGAGGATAAGGTTCCCGAAGAAGCACGTCAGATAAAGGATGAACTGAATAAAGAAGTCGAAGAGGTTCAAAAAACGGCTGAAGAATAATAATAGCCGATAGTCAGTGAAAATATATCGAAGGGAATTGATGCAAAATGCCAAAGGAATACCGCACAATTCAGGAGGTTGCCGGTCCTCTTATGCTTATACGTGATGTTGAGGGCGTAACCTATAACGAATTGGGTGAAATTGAATTATCAAACGGCGAAAGACGCCGCTGCCGTGTGCTTGAAATAAACGGAAGCGATGCTTTGGTACAGCTGTTTGAAAACAGCGCAGGAATAAATCTTGCAGACAGTAAGGTGCGTTTTCTGGGACACGGAATAGAGCTTGGCGTATCGGAGGATATGCTCGGCAGAGTATTTGACGGTCTGGGACACGCAAAGGACGGAAAACCGGAAATTATTCCGGACAAGAGAATAGATGTAAACGGCGTGCCGATGAATCCGGCGGCGAGAAATTATCCGGAGGAGTTTATACAAACGGGAGTTTCTGCAATTGACGGTCTGAATACGCTTGTAAGAGGTCAAAAGCTGCCGATTTTTTCAGGCTCCGGCTTGCCGCACGCAAATCTTGCGGCTCAGATTGCAAGACAGGCTAAGGTTGTCGGAACAGATGATAAATTTGCGGTTGTCTTTGCGGCTATCGGCATTACGTTTGAAGAAGCTAATTTCTTCATTGAAGATTTTAAACGTACGGGGGCAATGGAAAGGACTGTATTGTTTGTAAACCTTGCAAACGACCCTGCAATCGAGCGTATTGCAACGCCGAGAATGGCGCTTACCGCCGCTGAATATCTTGCGTTTGATTTGGATATGCACGTGCTTGTAATAATGACCGATATAACAAACTATGCGGACGCATTGAGAGAGGTATCGGCGGCAAGAAAGGAAGTACCGGGCAGACGAGGTTATCCTGGATATATGTATACAGACCTTGCGAGCCTTTATGAACGTGCCGGAAGATTAAAGGGAAAGAACGGAAGTATAACTCTTATTCCTATTCTGACCATGCCCGAGGACGATAAAACCCACCCGATCCCCGACCTTACGGGATATATTACAGAGGGTCAGATTATATTGAGCCGTGAGCTTTACAGAAAAAATATTGCTCCTCCGATTGACGTTTTGCCGTCGCTTTCAAGACTTAAGGATAAGGGTATAGGAAAGGGCAAGACAAGAGAGGATCACGCAAATACCATGAACCAGCTTTTTGCGGCATATGCAAGAGGTAAAGAAGCAAAAGAGCTTATGGTAATTCTCGGTGAAGCCGCACTTTCTGACGTTGATAAGCTTTATGCGAAATTTGCGGATGAGTTTGAAAAGCAATATGTATCTCAAGGCTATACAACCGACAGAACCATTGAGGAAACGCTTACTATCGGCTGGAAGCTGTTGTCGATACTGCCGAGAAGTGAGCTTAAGAGAATCAAGGACGAATATCTTGACGAGTATTACGGAAAATAAGTGCAATAGCGAATCTGTATTTTTAGTATTTAAGCCGCAATCGGCGGCTGAAAGGAGGTTTGTATGGCACAGTTAAATGTTAATCCCACAAGAATGGAGCTTACAAGACTTAAAAAAAGCCTTTCCACCGCTTTGAGGGGTCACAAGCTTTTAAAGGATAAGCGTGATGAGCTTATGCGGCGCTTTTTGGATATTGTAAGAGAAAATAAGCTTCTGAGAGAAAATGTTGAGGAAAAGCTGAAAAAGGCGAATCAATATATGTCTGTTGCAGGTGCGGTAATGCAGAGAGAGGCTCTTGTTTCCGCATTGCTTATGCCGAAGCAGGGAGTAGAGCTTAAAGTCGGCGAAAGGAACGTAATGAGCGTGAACATTCCGACCTTTGAGGTGAAAACAAAAACCGATTCTGTTACCGATATATACTCATACGGCTTTGTGAATACCGGGGCAGACCTTGACAAGGCAGTTTTGCTGCTTTCCGAGGCTCTTTCCGATATGTTAAGGCTTGCCGAATGTGAAAAATCAGCTCAGATGCTCGCTTCGGAAATAGAAAAAACACGCAGACGCGTCAACGCTTTGGAATATGTCATGATACCGAATTATCAGGATACAATTAAGTACATTTCAATGAAGCTTGACGAGGCTGACAGAAGCAATACAACAAGACTTTTAAAGGTTAAGGATATGGTTATAGAACAGAATCTGAAAAAATGATAAAAGGATATAATCAGGACTGTTGAAAAAACCGGTAAATCCCGTATTTGATTGGGGATTTACCGGTTTTGTTTTAATCAAACATTGTCTGCCGGTTTTTATCGTTCTATATCATATACGTTGTCGGTATATGCAAGCCCGGACTGAGCCAGACTTTGAATTTCAATTGCCCACGATAACCATTTATCCATATGTGAACCTCCGGATATTCTTTTGTAATATGTGATTTAATTATAGCACATATTCTGCCGTAAATCAACGGTAAATTTTAAAAAGCACTGGCGCAGAATCGGGCAGTGCTTTCACATGAGTTTTTATAAAATGATTTTTAATAAGACTCCGGATTCTCCGGCGGAATTAACGAGTTCGATAAAATATTTCTTGTCCGACTGCTCCGCAAAAACACCGATATTCTCATTTGCGTGCAGGGAGCGGCGGTAAGTAACCCAAAGCTCTTTTATATCGACGCTTTCGGGGAGAAAATCAAGAGCGGCTTCTACGGAACGAACATTGTTCATATGCTTGTTGGTGTCAATATCTCTGCGTTCGACATTAAAACTGCCTATGCTGTTTTTAAGCTTTTTCGGACGAAGTCTTGTAAATTCAAGCCTGTTGTCCGGTTCTGTTATGTTTTCGTATGACATATATATTTCCTCAGGCGGACGGATTATCTTCATTTCTTTGAGATTCACGGTAAACCATACCGCTGTTGCGATAACCTTACATTCGCCGTTTTGGTGAATTTCATACTTTCGCTGCGCTTCAAATTTTTGCACGCTCATTATACCGGTAGATACTTCGATCGGAAGATTTTTGTCTATCGGAGAAATGAATTTGATTCTCCAGCCCAAAAGAAGCCATGCAATTGACATGGATACAAGAGTATCTCGCGGATAACCGGCATTGGCGGAATGTAATATGGAAATATCCTGCAAAATATCTATTATGGTGCTGATCTTGATTTTTTCACAGCAGTCTATATCGCTGTAGCGAAAGAAATATTCTTTTTTGTACATAGCTTATCAGACCTCTTTTTTATCGGTTATGGCAAAGGAAAATTCCGCGCTGATACAAAGCTTTCCGTTAACAAAGCCCTTGCCCTTTGCAAAATAGAAGGGCTTTCTCACTCTTGTTATTTCACATTCGGTTTCAAAGGTATCTCCCGGAACTACTGGGTGTCTGAATTTTACTCTGTCAAGACCCGTGTAGAGCGGAAGCTGACCCGGTTCGATTTCATCATTAAGGCACACACAGGTTGACTGCGCAAGTATTTCACAAAGAATAACGCCCGGCACAACAGGATTGGAGGGAAAATGCCCCTTTAAAAACCATTCGTCACCGTTTATTTTTAATTTTCCGTGAGCTTTTCCGTCTATCAGCTCCGCTTCATCGAGAAGCAGCATATTATCTCTGTGAGGTAAGATTTTTTTTATTTCTTCTTTATTCAATTTTAATCTCCGTTCCGCCGCCGTACGGCGGCATAAATCTCAAGTTAATTATCTGCTTTCTTAAAACCTATGCAGGCATTATGACCGCCGAAGCCGAGCGATACCGACATTGCAAGGTCAAGCTCTGTTGATTTTGCGGTATTCGGCGTATAGTCAAGGTCACATTCCTCGTCCTTTTCCTTGTAACCGATTGTCGGAGGTACGATGCCGTTGTTCAGAGCGAGGATTGACGCAATCGCTTCAACTGCGCCTGCCGCTCCGAGCAAATGACCCGTCATTGATTTGGTTGAGCTGATATGAAGCTTGTAAGCGTCATCGCCGAACACATTTTTTAATGCCTTTGTTTCGGTTTTGTCATTTAACGGCGTGCTTGTGCCGTGTGCGTTTACATAGATTTTATCGGCAGCCGTGTCTGCGCCCGATTCCTTGTAACAATCGGAAATTGCTTTTGCCGAAGCGACTGCGCTGCTGTCGGGAGCGGTGATGTGAAAAGCGTCGCAGGTACTTCCGTAGCCGATGATTTCAGCGTAGATTTTTGCGTTTCTTTTCTTTGCATGTTCGTACTCTTCAAGAATAAGAGCACCGCCGCCCTCACCCATTACAAAGCCGCTGCGTCTTTTGTCAAACGGAATTGAAGCGGCTGTTTTGTCCGCTGTTTTTGTCAGTGCCATGCAGTTGATAAATCCGGCTACGGCAAGAGGCGATATTGTCGCCTCCGCTCCGCCGGCAATTACTGCGTCAACATATCCGCCTCTGATTGCCCTGTATGCTTCGCCGATTGCTGTTGTTCCTGTTGCGCAAGCGGTTGAAAACGAAAGGCACGGACCTGTTGCTTTATATTTTATTGCTATATGACCGGCTGCAATGTTGGAAATCATTTTGGGAATAAACATTGCAGAAACTCTTTGCGGCCCTTTTTCAATAAGGTTGTTGTGTTCGTTGATAAACGTATCGAAGCCGCCAATCCCCGAGCCGAAATATACTCCGAGCTTGTCGGAATCTATGTTATCTATTATTCCGCTGTCCTCGATTGCCTGTGCGGCTGCGGCGACCGCAAACTGTGTAAATCTGTCCGATTTTCGTATTTCCGCTTTATCCATATACTTCTCCGGCTCAAAATCACGAACCTCCGCAGCAAGCTTTGACTTATATTCCGAAGCGTCAAAATGTGTAATTAAATCTATTCCGCATTTTCCCTCCGTAAGACTGTTCCAAAAAGTGCCGACATCGTTGCCGACCGGAGTTATTGCTCCCATTCCTGTTACTGCAACTCTTCTCATATTAATCTCCATTCTGCCGTTGTCTGCAACGGCTGTTTTCACAAGTATTTTTATTAAAACGAAGCTAACGTCTTTTCGAGTGAATCCTTGTCTTCAACCGAAAATACTCTGACTTCCTTGGATATTTTCTTAATCAGACCGCTCAGTGTTTTGCCGGCGCCGACCTCGATAAAATCGGTATATCCGTCTTTTATCATATTTTCGATCGTTTCCTGCCATCTGACGGGACTTTTCATCTGATTGCCGAGAACATCTGCAACGCTTTCTTCATACGGCTGTGCGGTAAGGTTTGAATAAACCGGAATTTCGGGAGCTTTTATATCGTATTTTTTCAGTTCCTCCGAAAAACCGTCTGCGGCTTTGTTCATGAAAGGCGAATGAAAAGCTGCGCTTACGGCGAGAGGAACACACCGTCCTCCTGCCTGTGCGGCTTTTTCGCAGAACTGCGGCATCCGGCTTTTCAAACCGGAAACGACAACCTGACCGGGGCAGTTGTAATTTACCGCATATAAGCCGTCAAATTCCGAAGCCAAATCCGATACTGTTTTTGAGTCAAGCTTTAAAACAGCCATCATTGAAGTATCGGCATCCAAAGCGGCACTGCTCATCAGTTCTCCTCTTTTTGTTACAAGTCTGAAGCCATCGGTGTAAGAATATGCTCCCGAATATGCCAGTGCGGCAATTTCACCGAGAGAAAAGCCTGCCGTTCCGTCGGCATATATGCCTTTTTCATTCAGTGCCAGTGCTGCCGACAGATCAACAAGATACAAGCAGGGCTGCGTGTTTGACGTTATTTTTAATTCTTCATCACTTCCGGAGAAGGACTGCTCTTTTGTGCCTGTGCGGTATTCCTCACATTCATCGTAAAGCTTTTTTACGGCATTGCTTGTTTCGTAAAGCGATTTTCCCATACCGCTGTATTGAGCGCCCTGACCGGAAAATACAAATGCTATCTTACCCATTTTTCGGCTCCTTTTAATATATTTTCACCTTGTGTGCAAATTTCTTCTATTATTTGTGCAGAGGTCTGCTCCTTGTTAACCAATCCCGAGATCTGACCTGCAAGGAAACAGCCTTTCTTTTCATCACCGTCACATACTGCGGCTCTGAGACTTCCTACTGCCATCTGTTCGAGGTCATCATCGGAAATCTGAGTATATTCCGCTTTTGCATATGCCCTTGAAAACGGACTTTTCAGGCTTCTCACAGGGTGACCGAGACGTTTCCCCGTTACAATTGTTGAGGTATCGTTAGCTTTCAAAACCTTTTCCTTGTATATACGGCTTATGTTACATTCAACGGCGGAAAGGAAACGTGTTCCTACCTGTATTCCCTGTGCGCCGAGCATAAATGCCGCCGCAAGACCTCTGCCGTCTGCAATGCCGCCGGCGGCGATTACCGGAATGTCAACAGCGTCGCATACCTGGGGAACAAGAGCCATAGTTGTTAGATCGCCTACATGACCGCCCGACTCTCCGCCCTCTGCGATTACAGCGTCGGCACCGGCGCGTGCGGCAAGCTTTGCAAGCGATGAGGAAGCGACTACCGGTATGACCTTGATTCCGGCTTTTTTCCATTGCTTAATATATTTGTCGGGATTGCCTGCTCCCGTTGTTACAACAGCGACTTTTTTTTCGGCAAGCAAGGCGGCAATTGCCTCAATGTTCTGACCTCTCAGCATGACGTTAACCCCGAAAGGTTTGTCTGTAAGGGTTCTGCATTTATCAATCTGTTCACTGATATAGTCTATGTTTCCGCTTGCGGCGGTTATGATTCCGAGTCCGCCCCCATTTGAAACCGCAGCTGCAAGCTCTGCGTCCGATATGTGAGCCATTCCTCCCTGAAATACGGGATATTTGATCCCGAGCATTTCACAAATTGGTGTGTTCAGCATTGCTTTTAATCCTCCGTTTCACCGCCGTGCGGCGGTGCAAATCACAATGTGAAAAATGCCGTTGACATATGCTTTAATGATTGCGGCACATTTTCATGTATTTTTTTAATGAACATTTTCGGGCAATTGCAATATGTTGGATTACAATTGCCCGATTGCTGTTTTTACGCAAGCTTTGAATCAATATAATCTACAAATTCCTTTACGGATTTTCCTGCGTCCTCTGCCTGGATTTCGATACCGAATTCATCTTCAAGCTCCATGATGATTTCTACTGCGTCAAGTGAGTCAACGCCCATATCTTCAAGCGTTGTGCTTTCGCTGATTTCATTTTCATCTATTTCAAGATGCTCTGCCAATACCTTTTTTACTCTGTCCAGTGTCATTTTCCATTTCTCCTTTAAAATTAATATTGTATTTATAATTATTTTATAATTACCATTTTAATATGCACGCAGCACTTGACAATCCGCCGCCGAAAGCTACCATTGCAACAATATCTCCTCTTTTCAGCCTGCCGGACCGGTTTAATTCCGCCAAAGCTATCGGAACGCTTGCAGAGGAGGTGTTGCCGTATTTATCTATATTTACGAAAAACTTCTCTTTGGGAATACCGAGCCGCTTTGAAGCAAAATCTATTATTCTGATGTTCGCCTGGTGGGGAACAACGTGGTCTATTTCGTCAAGTGAAATTCCTGCTTTGTCCGCAACGTATTTAACGTCCTCGACAATTCTGTTTACCGCAAATTTAAATGTTTCCTGACCTGCCATGAATATAAACGGAGATCGTTTTTCACCCTTGAAAAACGGTGAAGCACCGCAGTCGGCAGGAATTTCTATAACATCGCTTCCGCCCTGTGTAAAAAGTCTTGAGGAAAGGTAACCGTCGCCTTGCGATACGACGCAGGCACCGGCACCGTCACCAAAAATAACACAGGTGCTTCTGTCGGTCCAGTCAAGCAGTCTGCTCAGACGCTCCGAACCGATAACGAGAATATTTCTTATTCCCCCTCTTGTCATATATGAAACGGCAGTATCAAGTGCAAACAAAAATCCGCTGCACGCAGAATTGACGTCAAATGCCGGACAATGCGCGCCGATTCGCTGACCGACTGCGCCGGCTACCGTAGGGCATATATCGTCGGAGGATATTGTTGCCGCAATTATCATATCTATCTCATCAACGCTTATCCCGGAGGATTTTATTGCGTTTTCCGAAGCTTTGACAGCAAAATCAACCGCCGTTTCGTTTTCCGAAACATGACGTTCATGCACACCTACGCGCTGCACAATCCATTCATCGTTTGTTTCAACATATTGTGAAAGCTCATCATTTGTGACGATTCTTTCGGGAACATAAAATCCTGTTCCGAGTATTCTTATGCTCATATCCAAGCCGTCCTCTCTTTTTGTGAAGTATATTTATTATTTTCCGGCACAGGGTGTGCTGAAAAATATTTTAACGGATTTCTCCGTCAAAGTATTTATTTTGAATTTATTCTTACGCCGTCAATCAGACAGCCGAAGCCGTATCTGAAAAATTCAACCGCTTCCTCTTTTGAAAGCTTTCGGATTACCGCGTCTATGTTAAACCCTCTGCAAAAGCACCATATGGTATAGCTCAGCTTTTTCGGATCGATATTTCTTACCATTCCTTTGGCGGCTGCATAGTCTATCAGCTTTTCGATTTCATCTGTCCACCATTCGCAGTTGGAGCGTGTAAGAGAATCATGCTCAAACATATATCTGCTGAACTGCATTTTTATGTCGTATGTATCGGTTAAAACCTTAACCGCAACATCCATGATGTAGTCGAAAAAATCTTTTTTTTCGTCATATTCGGCTTTCAGACTGCCGTGCATTTTTATTACCGCATTTTTGTAAACTATTTCAAGAACCTCGTTAATGTTTGGAAAACGGTTGTAGAATACTCGGTTTGTTATTCCAATTTCTTTCAAAATACGGCTGACGTTCACCTCGTGAGCGCCCTTTTGCATTGCCATTTTTTGAGCAACCTTTATAATTTCATCGGACATCTCGTCCTTGATAAATTCCTTTTTTTTCATTTATACACCTGCCGCCTCACATCTTCAGCACACTGTGTGCTGTATTGTATTATATCACTGTTTTAAGACTTTGTCAACCGCTTTTTCATATATTAATATTTTGTTCAAAATTAAGGCGGTTAAAGCTTAAAATTGACATGAAAAACAGCGCATTTCAATATGCGCTGCGCCTGTCTTTCATTATTCTTTCGATATTTCTCTGAGAATCACGTTTTGCAATATCATCGCGCTTATCATAGAGCTTTTTACCCTTTGCAACCGCAAGGCTGACCTTTACAAGAGAGCCTTTAAGATATATTGAAAGGGGAATAAGAGAGTAGCCCTGCTGCTGAAGCTGACCTATAAGCTTTCTTATTTCTTTCTTGTGCAGCAAAAGTCTGCGCTCTCTTAAAGGGTCGCGGTTGAAAATGTTTCCGTGCTCGTACGGACTTATATTCATACCTTTAATGTATACCTCCGAGCGGTCTACAGAAGCGTAGGCGTCCGCAAGGTTAACCTTTCCGAGCCTTACCGATTTAACCTCCGTGCCGAACAGCTCGATTCCGGCTTCGAGAGTTTCTATGATAAAATAATCGTGTCTTGCTTTTTTGTTCTGCGCTATAATTTTTATATTGTCTGCGGCCATAATTATGCCTCCGTTATTATTCAAGTTATGTTTTACACGTATATAATATCAAATTATGCCCGTTTTGTCAATATTTTAAAAGGATTGGCAGGAATTATTTTCAATACCTGCGGCTTTTCTTAAAACCGGCATGATTTTTAATGCCGCAAATATGCCGACATATCTCAGCAGCATATTAACCAGCGTTGAGGGCATACGGTATACTATTGTTTCAATGTAGCCTCTGTTTATCAAATCCTTTAGGACATATGCATTCGCAAAAATGCTGAGAAGAACGGTATTTAAGGTTATGCATATAAACGCCTTAATTATATTGGTTTTGTTTAAGCCTGAGGAGTTTTTAAAAAACACTCCGAAAGAAAGACCGTACAAAAATTCTATCAGCGTATATTGCCACAAATATGCGCCCACGGGGTTTATGATATACGAAACGGCGTCGGAAGCAGCACCGCAGATTCCGCCCGGAATCGGACCGTATAGAGCAGCACAGATAAATACCGGCAAAAATTTAAAGGACATTTTTATACCGAGTCCGACTCTGACGGAATAAAGACCCAGTACGAAAGCCACGGCAGTGAGCATGGCAATGTTACAGAGTATGCGTGTGTTTTTGATTAGTTTTTTGTTTTTCATAATAAAAAATCCTTTCTGTAGTATTACTGCAAAAAGGGTATCATGAAACAAAAAGACAATATCAATTTCGCAGCAACGGAATGCGAAAACAATACCGCAAGCCTGTTATGGCTTTTCGTAAGCGGGACAACTTCCCGTTCCCGCCTCACTTGACGCATTGCTTTCTACTTTGCTGTAACAAATGTTACCACAAACACGGCATATTGTCAATGCAAATGAGAATATTTCGGAGCGTCAGTGACAAATTATGAATAATTTTACAAAATTATTCTTTTGTGACGCAGAAAAATTATGTAGTTTTCAAAATCAAAGCACATTAATCAAGGTTTCACAGAAATAAAAAAACAGACTGCCGGATTTTGCCGGCAGTCTGTTAAAAACTATCATTAAATAAAGAATTTTGAAATATATCCCTGAACGAACAGAATAATCAAAATTACAGGCATAATGTATTTGCAGTAAAAGTAAAGCTTATTCGGAAATTTTGTTCCGTTTCCCTCATTTGCTTCGTTAATAAAGTTTTTCCAGCCCCAGCCGTTTTTCTTTGATGTACAGAAAAGCACATATACAAGCGAGCCGAGGGGGAGAATATTATTGCTTATGATAAAGTCCTCAAGATCCATGATTGTACTGCCGTCGCCGAGCGGAGCAATTCCCGAGAAAAGATTAAATCCGAGGGCGCACGGAATCGAGAGTATTATTACGGCAATCGTATTTACAAGGCAAGCCTTTTTTCTGCTCTTGCAGCCAAGATCCATAGCAAAGGATATGATATTTTCAAAAACCGCTATTACGGTCGACATTGCCGCAAACAGCATAAACAGGAAGAAGAAAGCTCCCCAGATTCTGCCGCCGGGCATATCGTTGAATACGTTCGGCAGGGTTACGAATATCAGTCCGGGTCCCGCGCCCGGTTCAACGCCGTAAGCAAAGCTTGACGGAATAATAATCAAGCCTGCCATGAAAGCGACAAATGTATCAAGCAGCGATATTGACAGCGATTCTCCCAAAAGACGTTTATCCTTATCTATATAGCTCCCGAAGATTGCCATTGAACCCATTCCTATCGACAATGTGAAAAACGCTTGTCCCAATGCGGCAAAGACTGTTTCGCCGAAGCCGTCCGAAACCATTTTCTCGAAATCGGGAACAAGATAGTAGCGTACTCCGCTTGCTGCGCCCGGAAGCGAAACGGCACGAACCGCAAGCAGCGTTATTATAGCCAGAAGCGCTATCATCATCACTTTGGTGATTCTTTCAACACCCTTTTGAAGTCCCATCGAGCAAATTAAAAATCCCAGAACAACAGTAAGAATCATAAAACCGATGAGTGCTTGGGGATTTGACGTGAGGGCATTGAATTGAGCGTCTATTCCGGAAACGTCAAGACCGGCGAAATCACCTCTTATCATCTTAAAGAGATAAGCGAAAATCCAACCGGTTACGGTGGTGTAGAACATCATAAGAAGATAATTGCCCGCCATGCCGACAAAGCCGAACAAATGCCATTTTGTACCTTTCGGTTCAAGAACTCTGAAAGAATCCGCTATGCTTTTTCTGCTTGCTCTGCCGACCGCAAATTCCATTGTCATTATCGGCAGTCCGAAGAGTACCAAAAACGCAAGGTACAAAAGTATGAATGCGGCACCGCCGTATTTTCCTGCAATGTACGGGAATCTCCATACGTTTCCCAACCCTATTGCGCAGCCTGCGGATATAAGTATAAACCCGAGCCTTGATCCGAATTTTTCTCTTTCCATTAAATTTCCTCCTTGAAAATGCTTGTTTTTTATTTAAACCGTATCGGTTTGTTTTTTTGATTACTGCCCGTTGAGCAGTGATTTAAACTCGCCGTCTTGGGCGGCAAGCTGATCGTAAGTACCCTCCTGGACAATTTTGCCCTTATCGAAAACAAGTATTCTGTCTGCGTTTCGTATTGTTGACAGTCTGTGAGCAACGATAATTACGGTGTGCGTTTTCATAAGCTCCTCCATCGCCTGCTGTATATGTCTTTCCGAAATGTTGTCGAGAGCAGAGGTCGCTTCGTCGAAAATCAGTATATCGGGGTTGCCGAGCACCGCACGGGCGATTGCTATTCTTTGCTTCTGACCTCCGGAAAGATTAAGTGCGCCGTCACCGACAATTGTGTTCCAGCCGTTGGGCAGATCATTTACAAATTCATGCACGCGCGCAATCTCCATTGCTTTCATAACGTCATTATTTGAAGCGTTCGGTCTTGCTATTATAATATTATCCCATATAGAGCCGTGAAATATGAATGGATTTTGCGGAACAACTCCAAAAGTAACACGCAGATCATGAAGATGATACTGCCTGATGTCACGTCCGTGTACGAGTATGCTCCCCTCCGAAACGTCATAAAGGCGCATTGCAAGCTTGGTGAAGGTGCTTTTTCCGCTGCCGCTTCCGCCGACAAGCGCAACGCTTTCGTGATAGTTTATATCACAGCTGAAATTTTTAAAAATCGGACGGCTGTCATATCCGAACGTTACATTCTTAAAAGAAATACACGGTTTGTTGCCCGACAAAGCACTGGTACGTTCGACCTCTACGCTTCTTACGTGATCAGTGTCAACCTCGGGCGTAGTGGTCTGCATATCGAGAATACGCAGAATTTTGTAAAGTCCTGCCTCGGCGGTGCTTTTTGTAAGCCCTATCGTGAGCCAGCTTGTGAGCGTTGCAAGTATTGTACCCATACTCGACAAAAACGCATAAAGCGTACCTACTGACATACCTCTTGATATACATGAAATTGCTCCGACAAAGTAGATAACTGCGGTTCCCAGATAATTTATAAATTCCGGCTTAAAGTTTTCACTTGTCTGTGCAATGCTTGCCTTGACGCCCTTTTTGTACATATTGGAAACAAAGCCCTTGAACGAATTGAGCGTATTTTCTTCTATGGAATAAAGCTTTATTGCGTCCATTCCCTGCAAAGCGTCGTTTATGTAATGGCTTGCTTCGGTTTCCGCGCGGATATAGTCCTTGAACAGCGTTTTGATTTTCTTTCTTGCCATGAAGTTGAAAAGAGCCATACACATTGCCGTTACAAGCATAATCAGAGTCAGCGTGACATCATAAGAGGATAATGCAAAAACCGATATTACAAGCGATACCGACTGGTACGGAACGCTTATGAAAATCTGCTGCATATATGTCTTGATGTTGACAATCGGCGAGCCCATAATGTAATTGAAAAGCTCGCCGACCGAGGTTCTGTCATAGAATTTCATGCACATATTCTGAACATGAGAGAAGAAATCGGAACGCAGGTTGAATATCGAGCCCTCGAGAGCCTGCAGCATATTTACATACGCAAACCGCCATATTAAAATTCTGCTGCCGCCAAGTCCTACATATATCATGCACATTACAGCGATATATTGAAGCTTACCATCGACAGCTAAGCTGTCGTTTAATATTCCGCCGTCAACTATCCATTTGATTACCAGCGGCTGTATCGCTATGCACGCACCTACAACTGCGGCAAACAGCATTGTAACCGTAAGCTTGGAACGGTATTCTTTCATATATTTGTACATATATTTCCAGAAGCCCGCATACTCCTTTTTGATAGCGCCCGTGTCTTTTGTTTTCCCGTTGTTTTTTACCTTGTTTTTCACTGTCATAAAATCAGCTCCCCGAAGAAAATTATTTCTCATATTCTACAATTTCTTCCGTAACGCATGACAGTATATTTTAAAAATACACAAAAGTCAATAGGTAAAGGGATAATGTAAAAATAATGTAATATTAGAACTATATACATATATTTTGATAAAAAAATCACTATTTTAAAACGA
The DNA here is from genome assembly GCA_934462715.1 of uncultured Clostridia bacterium. Lineage (GTDB taxonomy): Bacteria > Bacillota > Clostridia > UBA1381 > UBA1381 > RGIG1988. The sequence goes on along the minus strand of CAKSIJ010000022.1, from coordinate 14,030 downwards.
TTTTTACAACAGTTTTCGGCAATGTTTATTTTGTTGTAAAATAAATTTTTCTTTTAATCCGTTGACGCAGTGTGCCATTTGATACAAATAAATCGCAAAATAAAAAATATTTTTATGTTTTTTGCTGAAATGTGTCAAAGTAGCTTGAAAAATATCGAATTGTATACTATTATATTTATATTAATATTGCGTTAATGAATTATTAATATTTTATCGAAAGACAAATTTTACGGCAGCGGTGTTTTGTGCATTGCTCTTTTTGGTTTTTTGTCTTTTATTCGTTTTCGGGAGTTTTCGGATATTTTGCGGAACAGAGGTTCTGCAATTACATAAATATAAAATACATATGCTGAAAGGAGCTTTTGGCTTAGATTATGCAGATACTTAAGGACAGAATTAAAAAAGACGGTATTGTCAGAGAGGGAAACGTATTAAAGGTTGACAGCTTTCTTAATCATTGTATGGATATAAAATTGTTTAATGAAATAGGCAAGGAATTTAAAAGACGCTTTGCAGATTCGGATATAAACAAAATTCTGACAATTGAGGCTTCGGGAATAGGAATTGCCTGTATAACTGCACAGTATTTTGATGTTCCGGTGGTTTTTGCGAAAAAATCGCAGACCAAAAACATTGCCGGAGAGGTTTATTCTTCGAGAGTTCAGTCTTTTACTCACGGACGTGTTTATGACGTTATGGTGTCAAAAGACTTTTTAAAGCCGGAGGATAAGGTGCTTATTATAGACGATTTTCTTGCAAACGGCTGCGCTCTTATGGGACTTGCCGATATAATAGAGAAATCCGGGGCAGAGCTTGTCGGAGCCGGAATAGTAATCGAAAAGGGCTTCCAGGTTGGAGGAAAGGAAATAAGGGATAAGGGTATCAGAGTTGAATCACTCGCAATTATCGACAGCATGAGCGTTGACGGCGGCGTAGTGTTCAGAGATTGATTTATCAGGCGAAAGCCTTTTAAATAAATAAAAAATATCGAAAAATTTTAAGAGGAGGATTTTTCAGATGAAAAAAATCACAAAGTTAACGGCAATGCTGATGGCGGCATCAATGCTTATTTCGGCAGCAGGCTGCGGAAGCAAGACGGAAAAGGGAACCGACGCACAGGCAACGGCAGGAGCTGACAGCAGCTTAAAGGATATAAAAGTAGGTTTTATATTCCTGCATGATGAAAACTCAACATATGACAAGAACTTCATGGACGCTGCAAATGCCGCAAAAGAAAAGCTCGGTCTTTCAGATGATCAGGTTATGTTCAAAACAAACATTCCGGAAACCGCAGAATGTTACGAAGCGGCAGCCGATCTGGCAGACGCAGGATGTGATCTTGTATTTGCAGACAGCTTCGGTCATGAGGATTTCATGATTCAGGCAGCAAAGGAATTTACAAACGTAACTTTTGCTCATGCAACAGGTACAAAGGCTCATACGGAAAAGCTTCCTAACTTCTACAATGCATTCGCTTCAATCTATGAGGGACGTTACCTTGCCGGTGTTGCGGCAGGTCTTAAGCTCAACGAAATGATCGAAAAGGGCGACATTACGGCTGAACAGGCTAAGATGGGTTATGTAGGAGCTTATCCTTATGCAGAGGTTAAGTCGGGTTACACATCGTTCTTCCTCGGCGCAAGATCTGTTTGCCCGTCGGTAACAATGGACGTTAAGTTCACAAACTCATGGTTTGATATAGCTGCAGAAAAAGAAACAGCTAACGCACTTATCGCAGGCGGCTGCGTACTTATCAGCCAGCACGCAGACTCAGAGGGCGCTCCTAAGGCTTGTGAAGAAGCAGGCGTACCCGATGTTTCATATAACCTCGATACAAGAGAATGGGGTCCAAACACTGCTTTGATTTCTTCAAAGATTAACTGGGAGCCGTATTTTGAACATATCATCACATCGGTTGCAGAGGGCAAGACAATCGAACAGGATTTCTGCAAGGGCGTTGCTGACGATGTTGTACAAGTATTCGGTCTTAACGATAAAGTAGCCGCTGCCGGTACACAGGAAAAGCTTGACGAGGTTAAGGCTAAGATCGTTTCGGGCGAATTGAAGATATTTGATACAAAGACATTTACCGTTAAGGGTGCAGAGCTTAAAGAGTACAAAGCAGACGTTGATTCAGACGCTGACTTTACACCTGATACAGAGGTTGTTTCGGACGGATATTTCCACGAATCCGAAATGCGTTCGGCTCCGTATTTTGATATAGATATCGACGGTATCACAATAAAGTAATTTAATAATAAAATCCCGGAGTGTGCCACGACGCACTCTCCGGGGTATTTTGTTTTGAAAGGGTCCTGCTTTTTGTTAAAAGAAGAACCCGTTTCTGCTTTGAAAAAAGCATTAAATATAAACGCGGGATAAAATGATTTATGCTTTTTTGAAAGCAAAATAAAAAGGACATTTTTAACTGTAAAATAAAAAATGCAGTTATTTAAAAGTAACAGGAGGGAATAAATTGAATACTGCGCCTGCTATAGAACTCAAAAACATAACAAAGACATTCGGAAATATTATTGCCAACAAAAATGTTTCGATGTCTGTCAGAAACGGTGAAATATTATCGGTTCTCGGAGAAAACGGAAGCGGAAAAACAACGCTTATGAATGTGATTTCCGGTATATATTTCCCCGATGAGGGACAAATTTTCATCAACGGCGAGGAGGTTGTGATTCATTCGCCGAAGGACGCATTTGAACATAAAATTGGAATGATTCATCAGCACTTTAAGCTTGTTGACGTTTTTACCGCCGCCGAAAATATCGTTCTCGGTCTTAAGGACGAGAAAAAGTTTGATATGAAAGCAGCAGCTGAGGAGGTAAAGCGAATCGGTGAAAAGTACGGATTTGTGATCGACCCCAATAAGAAAATCTATGAAATGTCGGTATCAGAAAAACAGACGGTTGAAATTATCAGAGTGCTTTACAGAGGAGCAAATATTCTGATTCTTGACGAGCCTACAGCCGTTCTGACTCCACAGGAAACGAGAAAGCTTTTTAAAATCCTCAGAAAAATGCGTGATGACGGCAAGGCTATTGTTATAATAACCCATAAGCTTAACGAGGTTATGGCTCTTTCGGATAGAGTGACTGTTTTAAGAAAGGGCGAATACATAGGAACTGTGGAAACAAAGGATATAAATGAAATGCAGCTGACCGAAATGATGGTTGGAAAAAAGGTTGCACTAAATATCGAGAGAACAGAGCCGGAAAATCCGCAGGAAAGAATTGTGATAGAACATATAGATTGCCTGAACCGTGAGGGAGTTAAGGTTTTGAAGGATATTTCTTTTACCGCAAATTCGGGAGAAATTCTGGGTATTGCCGGTATTGCCGGAAGCGGTCAGCGCGAATTGCTTGAATCAATTGCCGGCTTGCAGCATCTTGAAAACGGTAAAATAACATATAATGACCCCAAAACAGGCAAAGCGGAAAATCTCCGTGATAAAACTCCGCTCCAGATCAGAGAAATGGGCGTAAGACTTTCATTTGTTCCCGAGGACAGACTGGGTATGGGACTTGTCGGCAACATGGATATTATAGATAACATGATGCTCAGAAGCTACAGAAAGGGCAAATCCGTATTTGTTGAAAGAAAAGCTCCCAAAACTCTTGCCGAGGAAATTATCGAAAAGCTTGAAGTTGTAACTCCGGGAGCGACAACTCCGGTAAGACGCTTGTCGGGCGGTAACGTGCAAAAGGTGCTGGTTGGCAGAGAAATTGCCGCTTCTCCTACCGTGCTGATGGCGGCATATCCCGTCAGAGGTCTTGATATTAATTCTTCTTATATGATATACAATCTGCTCAACGAACAGAAAAAACGCGGAGTTGCCGTAATTCTTGTCGGTGAAGATCTTGATGTTTTGTTGGAGCTTTGCGACAAAATTATGGTTCTTTGCGGCGGACGTATCAGCGGAATTGTTGACGCAAGAAGCGTAACAAAAGAAGAAATCGGTTTGATGATGACCAAATCATATGAGGAGGAAAACAACGATGAAGACTAATGAAAAGCATTTGCGTGAACCGAAATTTCAAATAGTAAAAAGAGATCAGCCCGTGTGGTATCAGTCATGGCTGATCAGAGCTGCGGCAATTCTGCTTGCATTGATTATAAGCGGCTTTGTTATAGTTTTTCTTACAGGAGATAACCCTATAAGCGTTTATAAGTCGATGTTTGCCGGAACCTTCGGATCTTCGAGAAAGGTGTGGAACACGCTGCAAAAGCTTGCCGTTTTGCTTTGTATATCGCTTGCGGTAACTCCGGCTTTTAAAATGAAGTTCTGGAACATAGGCGCAGAGGGTCAAACTCTGGTAGGAGGACTTGCCGCTGCTGCGTGTATGATATACTGGGGAAATACCATGCACCCGGCTTTGCTTTTCCCGATAATGATTGCTGCGTGTATTGCAGCCGGGATGATATGGGGCTTGATTCCCGCATTCTTCAAGGCACGTTTCAATACCAATGAAACGCTGTTTACTCTTATGATGAACTATGTGGCAATGCAGATTGTTTCGTTCTGTATAGTATTCTGGGAAAATCCGAAGGATTCAAATACAGTCGGAGTTATCAACAGAGATACTATGGGTGGCTGGATGCCGGCAATTTTCGGACAGAAATACTTGCTTAATATTATAATTGTTGCGGTTATTACGGTTGCGATGTACATATATCTTCGTTACAGTAAGCACGGATATGAAATATCGGTTGTGGGAGAGAGCGAAAATACCGCAAAATATATCGGTATAAATGTGCGTAAGGTGATTATGAGAACTATGGCTCTTTCGGGCGCTTTGTGCGGTGTGGCAGGATTTTTGCTCGTTTCCGGTACCGACCATACGATAAACACAAATACTGTCGGCGGTATGGGATTTACTGCAATCATGGTATCATGGCTTGCAAAGTTCAACCCTGTTTTCATGACTCTGACTGCATTTTTGATAGTATTCCTTGAAAGAGGGGCAGGCGAAATAGCAACTGCATTCCAGCTAAATGAAAGCGTGTCGGATATAGTAACCGGTATAATTCTGTTCTTTATCATCGGAAGTGAATTTTTTGTTCAGTATAAAATCAACGTGAGAGGAAGAAACAAGGAGGGAATAAAAGCATGATAGCTACAATAATAAATAAAGCAATAGTACAGGGTATTCCGCTTTTGTTCGGCTCTACCGGTGAAATTATTACCGAAAAATCCGGAAATCTGAATCTCGGTATTCCGGGAATTATGTACATGGGCGGCAGTGCCGGCGTAATCGGTGCGTATATATATGAGCAGTCAACCGCTTCTCCGTCGCCTTTCTGGTGCATAGTTATTCCGCTGCTGTCATCGATTCTCGGCTCATTCCTTGCCGCTTTGATTTACAGCTTCCTGACAATTACCCTCAGAGCAAATCAGAATGTAACAGGTCTTGCCTTAACTACCTTCGGTGTGGGCTTCGGTGATTTCTTCGGGGGCTCTCTTACAAAAATCATGTCCGGCGGAGGTAATCTCTCGGTTAAGCTTACCGCAGATTATTATAAAACAACACTTCCTTTTGCCGATAGCCTGGGAGCAATAGGCAAAATATTCTTCTCCTACGGCTTTCTTGCTTATGTTGCGGTAATAATTGCCATAATCGCCTCGTGGTTCTTGAACAGGACGCGCTGTGGTTTGCACCTCAGAGCGGTAGGCGAAAATCCTGCAACGGCAGACGCTGCCGGAATCAATGTCATAAAGTATAAGTATATAGCAACCTGCGTGGGCGGTATCATTGCCGGTCTTGGCGGTCTGTATTTCATTATGGACTATACCGGCGGTTCGTGGACTAACGGCGGCTTCGGTGACAGAGGTTGGCTCGCTATCGCACTTGTTATCTTTGCTCTCTGGCGCCCGAACGTAAGTATCCTCGGTTCTTTCGTTTTCGGCGGACTCTATATCGCTTACTCCTATATATCGGGTTTGAGCAGAAGTGCGGTTGCAATCTTTAATATGCTGCCGTATGTGGTAACAATTTTGGTATTAATACTCACTAGCGTGAGAAATAAAAAGGAAAATCACCCACCTGCATCGCTGGGGTTGGCATATTTCCGAGAAGAACGCTGACGTGGAAAAGAAAATGCGCGCATCTTACCCTTATTCGGAGCTTGAAGTACCAACGTACGACTGCGCTCCTGCATAAGAGCAACCTGCACGCATTTACTTTCCCACGAGTGTCAGCAATTAAAATACGCGCATCTTACCCTTATTCGGAGCATGAAGTACAAATGTACGACTGTGCTCCTGCATAAGAGCAACCTGCGTGCATTTACTTTCCCACGTATGTCAGCGGTTAAAATGCGCACATCTAACCCTTATTCGGAGCTTGAAGATACTAAATCAACTGTAAAAATTAAGAAAGCGGTTGGAAACGATTGCTTTTTTATTGCTTATGTGGTATAATTATTGCAAAACAAACCTAAATTTATGAGGAAGAAGAATGGACACAGAATTATATTATCGGGAAAAGGGAACGGGAGAAGCGTTTATATTCTTGCACGGAAACGGTGAAAACGGTTCATATTTCAAATATCAGATAGAGTATTTTCAAAGAAAATACCGTGTAATTGCATTGGATACAAGAGGTCACGGCAAATCCCCGAGAGGTGATGAACCGTTTACCATTGAACAATTTTCCTGTGATTTATATGATTTTATGAAATCGCATAAAATTTTAAATGCGGTAATTTTAGGATTTTCGGACGGTGCAAACATTGCAATGAAATTTGCGATGAACCACCCGGACATGGTAAAGGCTTTAATACTGAACGGCGGAAATCTTAACCCTGAAGGTGTAAAACGATCAACGCAAATTCCGATTGAGATAGGATACAAAATCGCAAAGAGGTTTGCAGAAAAATCTGAGAAAGCCAAAAGAAATGCCGAAATGCTCGGCTTAATGGTGAACGAACCGAATATTGAGCCGTATGAATTGTCACAGATTACTGCACCTACGCTTGTTATTTGCGGAACGAAAGATATGATTAAAGAATCTCATACCAAGAAAATTGCGGAAAATCTGCCGAATGTAAAGCTGACGTTTGTCAAAGGAAATCATTTTATTGCGAATAAGCGGCCGACCGAGTTTAATCTGGAGGTTGACAATTTTTTGAAAACGGTTTTATGAACACAATTTTGTGAAATCGTTAGATTTTTAATTTGATTTTTGCGGCACATAAGTTCTGAAATGCCGCAGAATTTTTTGAGTCGAGGTACAGATATAATTTAGGGAGTATGTCTGTACCTCGTTGTTTTTTGCGAAGGTTTAAACTCTGCTGGTTGATTGTTTAAATATTTATTATGCAATTTATAAATTAATGCCGATCGCCCGGTTTTCTCTTGTATAATTCACGGCATATAACACTATATCCAATCCTACCATCAGTAAATTAAGTATGTAAAAGAACATAACGTACCATTTAAAATCCGATGACATCAGCTTTGATGTAATACCGAATATATAACCCACAAAAATCATTAACAGAAAAGCCAAGCTCTTTCCTTTGGTTGATTTGGTTCTTATTGATTTAATTACATTTATCGGCCACGATATTCCAAAAGAAACCAGCATGGCAATTTCAAAAAAATCCGACATTATTTATCTATCTCCCTTGGTGTTTTTAATACAGTTGACTGTAAAATTTACATTTTACAATTATCTGTTATGTTTAATATGAATCTTACTATTTTTTCGGCAAACAAATCGTCATCGTTAATATAATCGCAATGAGAATGACCTTTCATAAGCTCAAAGCTTATATTTTCACTCGGGTAATTCATACATTTAAGAGTGCCGATTAACAGCTGCGTCTGTTCATATCTGTTTACCATGTCATTGTCTGCGCAGAAGATAAGCATAGGTGGCTGATTGTTGTATTCGTCGATATGATACAGCGGTGCGGATTCATCGACAATGCATTTTCTCGAATCGATACCTCGTTCTCTGAGTACATTAAAATGAGCGGCAGGTTGTCCGGCGTTGAAAACAAATCCGCTTATTTTATTAAAATCAACGCCGCAGGATGTAAGGTATTTTCGGTCAAAGCACAGCATCATGGCTATGTACGCTCCGGCAGAGGTTCCGCCGATAAATATTTCGGAAACATTTGCATATTGTTCGATGTTTTCCATTACCCATTTTACACCCAAAGCGCAATCCCAAATATAATCCGGATACCGGCAATAGGGATACAGGCGATAGTTAACCGATACAAAGCCGATATTGTTTTCAACAAATCTCTGCGCACCGATTTCCTCCTTGCTTCCCGACTCCAATCCGCCGCCGTGAAAATATATAAATACGGGGATTTTGCCGCTTGGATTATCGGGCATAAAAATATCCAACGACCGATAAAAATCGGTGCTGTTTGTGTAGTTTATATTTTTATATTCCATTAACAAAGCTCCTTAACTCATTATTATGAGGCAATTGCAAATATAGCTTTGCCATTGCTTCATGATTTCTGTTACACCATCACAAATTAAATTAAAACTCAAGCTCCATACCGTCATATGATACCAAAAATCCGTTTTCGCCGGCAATATGTGAAAATTATCATACACGGCGTTTCCGTTGTGGGAAAAATGATTAAGCACAAAAACGGTATTCTTATCGGCAATGCCATCGTTTAAAAATTGTGTTTTTACATTAATACATCGCTTCAAATTAAGATGACCTATATATGTTATGTCCCTGAACGCTGCGGTACAGTCAAGCGAAATGACGTCAAACGGCTTTTTACGGCGGCGCAGTGTGTTCATACTTTCCTCGCACAGCTCGCTTGTGCCATTGGCATAGAATATGCTTTTTCCGTCCTTTTCGACAGCATACACAACAGGCGTGGACTTTTCGTCGTGTTCCGCCTTGATCGGCATAATATTATAGCCCTCCGTTTCAAATTCCTCAAACGGTTTAATCTCAACAAGCTTTATATCTTTTTCGGATATGCTGTATTTTTTTTACAACGCCGGCAAGCATATCGTATCCGCTTTTTGCAGAATAAAAGGTCAGCGGTTCACGATTGTCTATGTGCGCAAAACCATCTCTGCGTACTTCAATTTCAACAGGATAAAGATGATCTGTATGCGAATGTGTTATGATACAGCTTTTGATTTTTTGTCATCGGCAGGTTGTACTTTAAAAAGTGCATATATGTCTGCCGGGAAATCAATTAAAAGCCTGTCATCGATAATTGCCTGACTTCTTGTTCTTATATTTCGTCCGCCAAGCTCCCGGTTTTTTTTGCAAATTTCACAGTCGCAGAATAACCCCGGTACACCCTCTGCCGCCGCTGTTCCCCAATATTTAATTTTCTTCCGCTTGGTAGTGTCAAACAGACACCCCGTTTTATATATTTTAACTCTCGTTAAAACCTTAATTTTAAGGAAGTTTCACGATTTTTGCATAAAAATATAGCATGCTGTATAATTGAGTTGCTAACAACAATTAAATAAACAGTCCAAAAGGAGACTATTGCTATGAACTCTATTATACACTATTTACTTGTACAAAATCAATACCTTTTGCAAATAATTTTATTTCTTTTTAAATTTATCTGCAAATTTATACCTCTCAGGCAATTTGCTTTTGATGATTCTCATTCGCCCGAATATCAAAAATTCAAAATCGATAAGCCTCCGCGCATCGTTAAACACGAAGTATGGCATTACTATGATTACATACCTTACATCAAAGAAAGATACGGTGTCGATATCAAGCCGGTTAACCGCTGTAAACCCTGCGACATACCCGATGACACCATTTGCCCTTGCTGTAATGCTCCCAAGGAATATCTCTACAAGAACAACGGTTCCAAAGGTCAGCTTTTTTTGCAAAGTTTGCTTAAACAAGTTCAGTTCGGAAGAATCAAGATTTACAAAACCGCACTCTCTTCGCTGTCCTTACTGCAATCATATTCTTGTTCCCCAAAAAGACCGCAAGCATTTTACCGTTCACAAATGCGTCAACAAGAAATGCTCCTATTACCTCCAAAACCTCAAAAAGGTTAAGAAACAAGACCTTGATGAGCCATACGGCAAAAACAAATACAAGCTTCATTACTTATACAGAGAATTCAACATTGACTTTTTCAAGATGGACATTAGTTCATTGCCTAAAAATGCGTCTTCTCTGCGTTTCAGAAAACAAAGTGCTCATATTATGGGTTTGTGTCTTACATATCATGTCAATCTCGGCTTATCTTTAAGAAAAACCGCTCAGGCTTTGCGTGATATTCACAATATCAGTATATCTCATACCATGGTTGCAAACTATGCCAAAACCGCCGCTTTGCTTGTTAAGCCTTTTACGGATAACTTCAATTATCCCAAATCCGACACATTTGTCGCTGATGAAACATACATAAAAGTCAAAGGTGTTAAAGGTTATCTCTGGCTTATTATGGACGCTGTTTCCCGTTCAATCATCGGTTACATAGTTTCTGATAACTGCGGTGTCGGACCCTGTATTTTAGCTATGCGTATGGCTTTTAAGAATATTGTGAAGCTCCCAAAAACATTTAAGTTTATCGCTGACGGATACCCCGCCTATCCTTTGGCTGCACAGCAGTTTGCTTTAAACAAGGATAATCCTCTCAATTTTGATATTACTCAAGTAATCGGATTAAGCAATGATGACGCGGTTCCCAAAGAATTCAGACCGTTTAAGCAAATGATTGAACGGCTTAACAGAACCTTTAAAGCTTCTTATCGCTGTACCTGCGGTTATGATAACTTTGACGGTTCAAACTATGCCGTTGCTCTCTGGGTTTGCTATTACAATTTCCTCAGACCGCATAAATTCAACAGCTATCGGGTACTTAACAAAGTCGATATTCTCGAAAGTGCCGATACTATGCCGGGCAAATGGCAGCTGCTTATTTATCTCGGTCAGAAAACCGTTGCAAATATTCAATCACAGCAAACTAACACATAATTTGTTCTTAGATTTTGAACCCGAGGCAAAGTCAGTCACAAAATCTTTGATTTTGCTTGCCCTTTACAGTGTGGTAAAACAATGCTACACTGTTTTTGCTGACGGTAAAAATTCAATTTGTTCTTGAGTCTCTCACCGTCGGCACAATATTTCAAGCATTGTTTTGCCTAAGCTGTCAAGGGTGACGGTAGGTTTTCACACACTTCTTTTTTCATATGCTACTTTACACTACCTTCCGCTTTTGGGGCAATTGTAAAACTTGCATTTTGCATTTACCCGGTATGTTTTTGTTTTCATTATATCATAGCAAACCAAACCTTGTAAATGCTATTATTTTTGCATTTTTGCTGTGATTTTACCGATTTAAAAATTGCATATTAAAGTATAGCACAATAAACACTTTTTGAAAATGCACTTTGATACTTTTTTTATTGCATTTTTTTATTCTTATTTCACATTGCAAATGTGATTTATAATTTGATTTATTTGCGGCAAATATTTACTGTCGACAGGCTCGTCAAAGCTAGATATATGCACCTTTGGATTTTCGCCGAATAAAGTCTTATACCAGACGCAGCCCAATAAATATCTTCCGAAACCGTAGCTTGCATGAAGCTGATCACGGTAAACAATATCGGGAAAAGCGCTGTAGACTTCAAGCATTGCTTCACCGCTTCTGATTACTCCGTCGGGATTGATTGTTTTTTGAGCCATATCGTAAGCTTCCCTTACTTTGGAAAACATTTCTTTTGTCGTACTGAATCCGACCTCGGAAAGCCGTTCATGATTTTCGGGGTATGCCCATGTTTGATGCAGCAATATTTTTGCGTCGGGACATCTTAATCTTGTCCATTCGTTTATTTTTTCGATATACGGCACATAACTGTTGAAATCAAAGCTTAAATGACTCGCCTGCTGCAAGGTGATATAATCCCATTTGTTGCTTTTTATGACCTCCTTTACAGAAACCTTAAGGTTTGTATTTACTCCGTTCACCTGAAAATCATAACTCTTTTCATTGTCGGTTAAATTTATGTAGTGCGCTTCTAAGGGACAGCCGCCTATATACAAATTGACGCACATTAAGTCTTTGTTATTGGCAGCCGCCAAGCTGTGAAGATACCGCTGTGCGTCCTCGGAGAAGCTGTTGCCTATAGATAAAATTTTCATAATAATTCCGCCCTTTTTGTTTTATAACTTGCAGATTCCCCCAAAAAGCAAAGGAATCCGACAACAATATCTGATTATACACCTATTTTGCCGGTTTTGCAAGGGCTTCTTGTAAATTTTTCACGGTTTTTGAATGAGTAAACAAAATGTTAGCAAAAAATAATATCACAGATATGAATTTTATGAGATAATAAAATAAAAACGGTGATTATTATGAGAAAATTAGCATTATCAGAAGTATTAGAAGGTATTGAAGATACTCGAAGAACACGCAGTGTGATGTATCCTTTGCATGAAGTTTTAATCATTATGTTGTTAGCCGTAATATGTGGTGCAACATCGTATGCAAAGGTCGAAATGTTTGGGAAAAGCAAGCAAGAATGGTTAAAAACATTTTTAAAACTTGAGTATGGAATACCTGATGCTTGTACATTTAGAAATATTATAAAAGAGATAGATACAAAAAAATTGCATACCTTGTTTTGTGAATAAAAGTGTAGTTTCAGAGTTAACCGGAGTTATAGCAATTGACGGAAAAACAGCACGCAGAACGCAGGATAAAACAAAGCGTCCGCTTCATGTTGTCAGCGCATTCTCAAGTGAATGTGAACTTGTTATGGGACAATTAGCATGCGATGAAAAAAGTAACGAAATAACTGCAATTCCCAAATTGCTTGATATGCTTGAAGTGAGCGGATGTATAATAACCGTCGATGCAATGGGGACACAGAAAAATATAGCCGAAAAAATCATATCAAAAAATGCTGATTATATATTATCGTTAAAAGACAATCAAAAAACATTGTTTAGAGATGCAAAACTGTATCTTGATGATATCAGAAATGATAAAAGTGTTATAGAAAGTAGTAATTATCACAAAACTGTTGAAAAAGCGCATGGTCGAATAGAAACACGAACCTGTGTTATTTCCGAAGAAATTGGCTGGCTGACCGGAAAAGAGGAATGGAATGGTATAAACGGAATAGGAGCAATATATTGTGAGATTGAGCAGAATAGTCATAAATCAAAACAAAATCACTATTTTATGTATAGCTGCAAAGGTGCGACGGCAGCCGAGATAATGAAGCATAAAAGAAATCATTGGAGTATTGAAAATAAACTTCATTGGGTTTTGGATATGGCATTTCGTGAAGATGAAAGCAGAGCAAGAAAGGACAATTCGGCTGAAAACTTTAATGTTATACGCCAAATTGCCCTAAATATATTAAAAAGTGAAAAAACTTTTAAAGGAAGTATTACAGACAAGCAATTCAGATGCTTATTAGATAGTACTTATCTTGATAAAATCGTGCTTGGTTGGATTTGTTCATAATTTGTTCACTCATTCAAAAACCGTGCCCTCTTACAAGGGCGCCCTTGACATGCCGTCAATTTTGTGCTATAGTATAGCTATGGGCTGTAAGCCTAAAACCGGCTTTCAGCCCACAAAAATTAATTAGATTATACCATCATTTTGGAGTCAAACTTGAGGTTTACACAAAATGAGGGATTGCCCCCTTTTGATCTTGCCCCAACTATTGACAATGCCAAATTTTTATCATACGAAAATCAATATATCAACTCAATTATTTTTCCGCTATGTGCCGAAACATTGATAGGATTGCAAACCACGCTATCGTCAAAAAAGTCACTCATTTTCGCACAATTTATGTTAAAGCTTTTTTCATTTTCCGTACTATTTAAGAATACATAATACTTTTTATTATGGCAAATTTCAAATTGATCGTTCTCAAAATATATATTATCATTATCTAAATCCTTTAATCTGTTAATGAGATTTATTTGTTCGTCTGTATAAGTTGTCATATCATCACCCGAAAACAAAATCTTTGATCCGCTTGCAAAGATATATGCCATACAATAACTGAATTCCGC
>CAKSIJ010000021.1 GCA_934462715.1 uncultured Clostridia bacterium | reverse complement strand
GTTGCAAGAGATTTCGGTACAAATCTGTTCGGTAATTCAACGGGAGAGCCTGCCGGCGCAAAGATTTCCGGCGGTACTTTTAATACAGATGTATCAGATTATTGCGAGGACGGTTTTTCACCGAAGTTTGTTAACGGCAAGTATGCTGTAGACGACAGTGCTGACACATTAAAGCTTACCTTTAAAAAGCACGCCGATGATGAAAGAGTGTATGACATCGTATTAAACGGTGACGGCAAAGACATCAACAGACTTAACACTGTTCATTTCACATTTGCTTTGGACAATCCGAATATGACATATGCAATCAAAACCGCAAAAGGAATGAGCACAATTTATCCGGATAATAACGAATATGTATTCTACTATGACGGAAAAGACGGTTTTGGTGATACCGACCGTCCCGATAGCGGCAGCGAAATCACAATCGGTACAGTTACCTTTGATGGCTTCGGTAAATTCACATTTAAAGCAACAGCAGGAAAAGCAACGGCTACAACAACGGCAGACAACCTTGTTACCGAATTTGTTACAACCGGTGAATCAGGTAAAGGCGCTTTAAAAATAATCGGCGAAGATGACAATATGATTAAAGACGCGGAAATCAAGGTTCCGACACAGAAGCTTACAGTCAACGTTGCTATGGAGCACAATGTAGGCGACAACACAGAAGCATATCAGGATATGACCGTTGCAATTTCCGGCGGCGACCTTGCAGGAAAAGTATTGGAATACAAGCTCGGCGACGCTGCAAATACCGCTATAACAAAAGCGATGAACGGCGCTATGGTTGCTTCGTATCAGATTAAGACCGACCTCACAAAAGACAGAATCTACACAGTAACCGTATCGGGTGCAGGCTACAGAACATCACGCTATACCGTTACTATGACAGAGGACAAGACAATGAACTTCTGGAACAACGTTATGACTGACAAAACAATAGTTGTTGACGATGTTGAAGCAAAAACAAACTTCCTCGCCGGCGACATTATTAAGGACGGAACTATCAATATCTATGACCTCTCGGCAGTAGTTGCATACTTCAATGCAGACAAAACAATGGACACTACTAAATATGAAAAGCTTGCAAAGTATGATTTGAACCGTGACGGTAAAATCGATATGATGGATATTTCAATCGTTCTCACATCATGGAACAACTAATTTAATTGACGATTGAAAAGAGAGAGCGGATTCGCTCCGCTCCTCTTTCAAAGGGCATGAACCGGCTTTATGCCTTTTGAAAGGGGATAAATTCTCTTAATAGATTACATACATAAAAGGAGAAAAACGAGATATGTCAAAGAAAAGATTATTATCATTTTTATTGAGCGCAGTGACATTCTGCTCCGGTATACCCGGCAATGTTGCTTCGGCAGATGATACCGATAAAACAAGCCGTAATTTATATATACACGCACAAGGCGAAACCCCGTCGGCAACCGTCACGGGAAGTACAATCTATACTGACGAGCCCACGGACATTTACTTTGCTGTTGATAACCCCAATAAGGGGTTGTTTGAGAATGGCGAGCATAAAGAACCGCAGTACGATATGAACGGTTACAGTGTAACAATTTATTATGACCCGGCATATTTCGAATTGGCGGACGGAACGAATCCCGATTCACCGATTGACTGCACCGTTCCGAACAAAACTGTATCGGAGGGCGAAACAGGCGAATCCGGATATTATCTTTACCGTCACGGCGGCGAAAGCGGTATCGGCATAAACGGCAAAAGCTATAATTCCGCTTATGTTACGGTACTTTTCAGCGGAATTTATCTTCCGCAGAAAAAGGACGGTACGCTTTGGTATAACCTCTGTAAATTGCCCTTAAAGCCTAAAAAAACAGGAAGTACACAGGTATTTTTTGATACAGAGGACAGAGGAAATTATATCAAAAACGGTCAGGCAGGCGAGAGCTTGGAGCTTTTTGCAAAGGACGAAAGCGGAGAATTGGAAAATCAGACCTTCAGATATAATGTTGTAAACGGCGGTTATCATAATATCATTATAAAGGATAAAACAAGACCGGGCGCGCCTGTCGCAAGTCCCGGCGAGGGCAGCTATACCGAAACGCAGGATGTTAAGCTGTCTGCGGAAAGCGGCTGCGAAATTTGGTATTCAACCGACGGCGGTAACAATTATTATCTGTATGACGACAGCACACCCGTTGAAATTGTTACCACAACAACGATAATCTGCTATGCAAAGCGTATTACCGACGGCAAGACAAGCTCGGAGGTCAGCTATACATATAAAATCATTCCGAAAGCACCGCACCTTTTTGTTGACGAAAGCGGCACAAAAACGGTGATACCGAACATTTACAGTGAGTACAGTGCTTTTAGGGTATATGTTTCTGACAAAGAGATTTTTGAAAATTTTGAAGATACAAACAAGGTTTATTATACATTTTCCGATATATCGGACGAGAATATCACAGGCGGCACAAATCCCGAAAACGAATGGGTAGAAATTCAAAGACAAAATCCGTATATCGCTATTGATAAAAAATGCACCGTGCGCCTTATAACCGTAAATATGGCAGGCGAAAAATCTGATGCTTCGGAATATCATCTCGGAGTTAAGCCCGCAAAGGTAACGGCAGATAAGCCGTCGGGCGACTTTGACAGGGCAATAGACGTAACGCTTGAAACGGTTACAAAAAATGCCGTTATATACTACACCACAGACGGCAGCGATCCGACCGTTTACGGACGTGAGTACATTTCTCCCGTTCCGCTTGCTAAAGATACAACGCTTCGTGCCGCAGCGATGTATGACGGACTTTGGAGTGAAATTTCATCATATTACTATGTTTTCACAGGGTACAATGACTATCATATAGAAGCATTTTATCCGTCGGGAGTTTATGACGGAAGCGTGAGCGTAACGCTGACGGCAAATAACCCGGAAATCTCAATCGAATACAGTACGGACGTCCGAAATACTTGGGAATCATACACAAAAACTCTGCTCTTTAAAGAGGACACAGAGCTTTATGTGCGTGCCGTTGATAAGGACGGAATTGCTCATGAAAAACAAGAGCCACCCTATACCTACAAAATAAGACCGCAGCCGCCGAAATTCGTGCCGGAAAGCACACAGTTTACACAGGCGACCGAAATATCTGTTTTCTGCACGGACAGTAACGATGATACAAAAGACCGCTATGAACTTTACTACACGACTGACGGCAGCGATCCGCTGACAAGCAATACAAGAAAGAAAGCACAGAACGAGTACAGCACGGCGCTTATCACAATTAACGATTACACCGTTGTCAAAGCGGTTGTAATAAAGGACGGAATAACGCCGTCAAGAGTGGTTACGCAGACCTATGACATTGTAAATAAAAAGCCTGCAAGACCGCTTATGACTTTAACACCGGGAAACTATATAAGAAAAATCGGCGACGATATAGGTTTTTCCACAAAGTTTATGCCCATACCGACAGGAACGGAAATCTATTATACAATAAGCTATGACGGAACATTCACAGCCGATCCCGTACCCGGTACGGCAGGGACAAATAAATTTGATTTTGACAGCAAGCCGATAGTACCGATAACCGTTAAGGGACACACGATTATAAAGGCGGTAGCGGTCAATGCGTTCGGAGTAAAAAGCGACGTCGGTATATTTGAATATATCGTAACACCCGAAGCCCCGAAAGCTGCCCCCTCTGCCGTAATCAGCGGCGATACGCTCCCTGTCGTTCCCGTGAGTGCAGTTAAGGGCTGTACGGTGAAATATGATGTAAACGGCTTTGAAAATGAATTTATCTGCGGGGACAGCAGCTTTTATATCGACACCGCAACGGGAAACGCATATAAAGACGAGGCTTGCACAGAGCCTTTGGGAACGCAGAACACAGGCACGATAACCGCACCGGCGGTGCTTAACATCAACGCAGAGCTTGACGGTATCGAAAGCGAACAGAACAGATACACCTATAAATTAAGTTCTGATACAGGAACGCTTGCACCGCCCTACGCCGACAAGGAAACAGGCGAATATGAGGAAATAAAAGCGGACGAAAGCAACAATTTATTGCTTGTAAAGCTGTATTCCTTAAATAAAGGCGACACAATTCAATACACAACCGACAACGGCGCAACTTGGATTGACTACACCAACGAAATACCGATTAAGAATGACACCGTATTGCAGATAAGAAGTGAAAAGAACGGCAATTACAGCAAAATTATAAGCTATGTATATAACTTTGTGCCGCTTGCTCCGATTATCACGCTTCCGTCGGGAAGATACTTAGCGAGCGAAAATCAATTCACAATGATAGAGCTTGACGACCGTGCGCCAACCGACAAAGACTACACGATTTGGTATCGTGAGAACGGCGGAAAGCAGGACGTTATATATCAGAATCAGAAAAGATATATAGACCACACTATGTCATTTAAGGCATATGTGGTAAATAACGAAACCGGCAGAGTGAGCAGGAATACAATCAACTATTACATCATAGAGCCGGAGGGTGCGGCAACGGGCAGAGTGTTTGTCGGCACTCCGTATGATGTCAGCCGTATCAGCGCAGATGTTCTTGATACGGGCGAATATGCAAAGGGAATTAAGCTCAAAACGCACAGCCCCGATACGGTGATACATTATTTCTACACCTACACACAGGAGGGCTTGCAGAGCAGCGTAAAATCGCCCGATGATATGATTTATGACAATATGCCGATAATGGTAAACAAGACTATGATGTCAATTACAATTACGGCTTGGCTGACCGACAGGAACGGAAACGAAATCACAGGCAGCAAGGAAGTTTTTCCGATTGAGTTTGTGCATTTGAATGTCCCCGAAACCTCGCTCGGCAGCGATAAGGTGGAATTTCCGAAAGGAACGGCATACACAATTATAAACGACTACGAGGGCGACAAAAACATTCTGCTTTATTACACTTTGGACGGCAGCGTGCCGAGCATTGAAAGCAATGAGAACAGAAAGCTTTATAACGGCGAAACACAGACCTTAAATGAAGCCGTAACCGTAAAGGCTGTATATTTAAGCGTTTGCGGAAAGTGCGTATATTGTAAAGACGAAAGAAAAGAGCTTTGCACGGACAAGGTTTACGGAAAAACAGGCGTGTATAAATACACCGTTCCGACTGTGATCCGCACCGGCGGCGGAGGCAGACGTACTACAATAGACAATACACGAAAATACACAAAGGATATTTTTGGAACGGAGCACCCGACTCATATCGGATATATTAACGGCTACCCCGACGGCAGCGTTAAGCCCGACGGCGAAATTACAAGAGAGGAAATGACATCTATTCTCTATCGTATAGTAAATCACGATTACGAAAAGCCGTTTGTTGCAATGGGCGAAGCGTTCCCGGACGTGAGTACGGAGCGTTGGTCTGCACACGATATTGAATATATGTCGGATAAAGATATTGTCTACGGCTATCCCGACGGCGAATTTAAGCCGGGAAACAATCTGACAAGAGCCGAGTTTGCGGCGCTTATCAAGCGTTTTGCAAAGCTCAAAAAAACGGATAAAGAAAATCCGTTCCCCGACCTTGATAAATCACATTGGGCGTATGAGGATATTTTAAGTCTTAACGCTTCGGGACTTATGCAGGGCTATGAGGACGGAACATACCGACCTGAAAACCGGATTACCCGTGCGGAAGTTATGACGGTTATAAATAAAATTCTCGGCAGAAATCCGTCAGAGCCGTATGTAAAGTCGCTTGACTTCAACCCGTTCAACGACCTTGAAAAAGACAAGTGGCATTACACCGCAGTCCTTGAGGCGACAATTACGCACAACTATTATCTTAACGACAACGGCGTTGAAATCAAGTGGGAGGACTGCAAGTAATATGCGGAGGTGACGGAAACATTCCCGGTGTTTTCATCGCTCATATCGCAGAAAAACGACAATTGATTATGACAACACAGATTTAAGAGGTAGAATGTTATGAAAGATATATTGATTTTTTTGGGCGGTGCGATGCTCGGCAGTGTAGCTTCGCTGTGCGTGTTTTGTCTGATTGCGGGGACAAGGCACAAAACAGGCAGAGGGATAACCGCTGACAAGGAGGAGGAAATAAATGTTTAGAAGAAAATTGTGCCCTCGTTGCAAAACGGGAAAATACACCTATGAGCTTGACAAAAACTCGCCCGAATGTCCTTACCTCAGCTGCTGTAAAGGAAGAAAGTGTTCCATGTACCAAAAGCTTGAAAAGCCGAAGAAACACGCCTTTTTCAAATTCACACACAGAAATGATGAAACACCACAGATTCCCCCAAAATAGAAATCTGTCAAAGTTATTGTGTATGGACTGCGACATTAAATATTAAAATATGAAAAGCACATACAAGACCGTTATCCGTTATCTGATTTGTATGTGCTTTATTTGTATGTTATTATTTAAGCATTTCATTTGCTTTTAGCAATGCAATTATTGTTTTGGCGTCGGTTATTTCACCCGACATGACCATATTAACGGCGTCTTTAAAAGGAACTTTAACAATTTCCAGAAATTCGCCCTTGTCAAGATGCTGTTCTTTAAGATGCAGACCGGCTGCAAAGTATATATGAATTTTTTCGCTGCAATATGCCGGAGTGGGGAAGAAGCTGCCGAGAAATTCGATACTGTCCGCTTCCGCACCGATTTCTTCACGAAGCTCTCTTACTGCGCAGGCTTTCGGATCTTCGCCTTTTTCAAGCTTGCCGGCAGGAATTTCAAGCATTTCACATTCTGCGCCCTTTCTGTATTGTCTGACAAGAAAAACACGGTTATCGGAATCTGTCGCAAGAACCCCGGCGCCGCCGTGATGAATTACCACATCGCGCACCGCAGTGCTGTTATCGTCAAGCAGAACCTTTTGTGTGCATACTTCAAAAATTTTTCCGTCATAGACGGTTTTGCTCGAAAGCGTCTTTTCGCTGAATCTCATCAAACCATACCTCGATCCGAATTGTGCATACGGCGGAAAATTCTTCCGCCGTATGTGTATAATCCAATATTGATAAATTACATATAATTTGCAATGCCCAAAGCTTATAAGCTCATATTTTTTTCTTCTTCTCTTTTTTCAAGCAATTTCTTGATTCTTGTAACGGGAACAAGAAGCTGACTGAGAGTTTCGTCATGGTTAAGAGTGTTTATAAGGATTGAAATGTATTTTGACATATCAACGTTATAATACCATTCTCTTTCGGTCAATTCGGGTGTGCGGTAGATAAGGTTTGTTGTAAATACCTTTGTTATCTCACCGTTTGCGTATGCTTCGTCGAATTTTTCAAGACCGTTGCAGAAAAGACCGAATGCGGTGAATACAAATATACGCTTTGCGCCCTGCGACTTTAATCTTTTTGCAATATCCAAAACCGATTCTCCGCTCGAAATCATATCGTCAACAATCATAACGTCCTTGCCGGCAACGTCACGTCCGAGGTATACATGAGCCTCAATCGGATTTTTTCCGTCAACAACCACGGAGTAGTTTCTTCTCTTGTAGAACATACCTAAGTCTATTCCCAATACCGATGAATAGTACATACATCTGTTCATGCCGCCCTCGTCCGGTGATATTACTATTGTATCCTCTTTATCGAAAGATATGTCCGGAATTGCTCTTGTAAGAGCCTTAATCATCTGATATGTGGTTTGAACATCGTCAAAGCCGTGCAGAGGTATTGCATTCTGAACACGAGCGTCATGTGCGTCAAAGGTGATTATGTTGGATACACCCATAGAAACAAGCTCCTGAAGCGCCCATGCACAGTCAAGAGACTCTCTTGATGTTCTTCTGTGCTGTCTGCCCTCGTAAAGCATAGGCATAACCACGGTTATTCTTCTTGCCTTACCGCTTGCTGCGGCTATAATTCTTTTGAGATCCTGATAATGATCGTCCGGGCTCATGCGATTTTCTTTGCCGTACATTTTATATGTAACCCCGTGATTGAAAACGTCACATATGATAAACACATCATGACCTCTTACGGTTTCGCATATTACACCCTTACCCTCGCCCGTTCCGAATCTGGGGCAGTTGATATGAACAATGTATGTGGAAGTATCATCGTAATCCTTTCTGAATTGTTTAAGGTAGTAATCCACCTTGTCCGTGATTTCTTCACAGCCCTTCATGCCTATAATTGTTAATTTACCAAATGTAGAATTATTGCTATCCATAAAATCCTCCTCAACAAGCTTGTATAAATATGTGCAAAAAGACAAATTCTGCATATACTTAAAAATTATTACATATATATTTATATCATAAAATGCGACATTTTTCAAGATGTTATTACATTTTATTTTTATTTTTAAGTATATGTATAATATCCTATGTAAAAATTGTGAATTTTTATCTATTTTTATGTGCGTGCAATAATATGTGTAAGTATGTTTGCGTCAAAAGGTGTATGCGCACAATGAATGGCAATAATATTTTGAAAAAACTTTTAATAAGCAGCGGCCGGGATTTGACCGGTGCCGAAAAAAGGGGGAGCTCAAATTAAAAAGTATTAAAACAAAAATATGATTTTTGTATAAACGGAATCCCCCTCGGCTCTGAGGGGGATTCACCGTGCGTTATCAAGCATTTTTATTTCAGAGTTACAATTTTAATGTTACTCGGAGCAACATTGACCTGTTCTGCTACAATTTCCTTGATTATACCTGCGTCTTTATCTGAAAAATCCGTCTTATCCACAACTATATCGGCGCTTTCGCCCTCTATGTAAACCGATATTTTATCATAGCCCTTAGCGCGTGCCAGACCCTCGATTATTGTTTCCTTTTCGGCATTTGAAGCCATATCGAGAATTTTTTGCTGTGCATTGATTCTTGTATTTTCATCAAAGCTTTCGTTTTCGGCGGTTTTATTAAGAATTTCGAGTGCTTTTGAACGTGAGCTGTCCTTTTCTATTTTTGCCCGGGAGAAATAATCGGAGGAGGATTTAGCAGTTTTGTCCGCGGAATCATCTTTTTTGCCCGAATCTGTATTTTCCGCCGCTTTTTTTGAATTGTCCTTTTTATCGGCTTTTGCAATTGTGTTATCGTCTGTTTCGCTTACGGAATCGGCGTCGGCGTTTACATACTGTGCCTCACCAAGCTTTTTGCCTGTTTCTATATAGTCGGCACCGTCGGTAACACGCACCGTATCCTGATAAGACCAGTTAAGATACCCGGCAACTCCGATAAGTACCACCAAAGCGGCGGCAACCAATTCTTTTTTCTTTAATACCAACATTTAATTCAATCCTTTCATTTGGTTTTTTATAATTGAAAACATGAGGTTTACAATTACCTATTTAAGTTTATGCTTCATTTCACCGACATATACTTTGTGCGGAGCAAGTCCTAAAGAGGTTGTTACCGCATCGAGTATTTCCTGCCTGACTTCCGCATTTGCGGCACCCTCGGCAGCCACAACGGCACCCTTTATTTCGGGGTAAACCGTTCGTTTGACAAACGGTTTGCCCGAGGACGTTATTGCTTGCTTATCGGTGCGTTCTTCCGTAATTTCTGTGTTTTCACCCTCTCCCCGGCGAGATATTTCGGTATTGGCGTCATATGCAATTTCCGACTCATTTCCGCCGCAGTAGGTAATCATTACCCTGACCTTGCCGACGCCGTTGATTTCGGAAAGAATACCCTCAAGCTTTTCCTCATCGTTCGGATAATATTCAGCCGTCTGTGGCGGAGCTTCGCTGTCTTTTTTGTCTATAGACGGAAACAGCATTAATCCTGCCCCAACTAATAATATTATAAAAAGTATTCCGTTATGCCTGATATTCAAAGATTTTGCAAGTTTTTTAATATTCATCTGCAATCACCTCTTCGGGAGCGTATATTTCCTTGATTCTGTCAACGGCGGAATGGGGTATTTTACCCTTTACCGTGATACGGCGCACGCCGGTAATATCATTATCCGAATTGACGGAAACGTCACATAAACCCTTGACACTTACATTGTATTCGGTCAGAATCCGTTCCTCACAGTCGGAATTGATTTTTCGGGCAAGCTCGTCGGATATAAGGCTGTTTGAGTAGGCTTCTCCCTGTTCGGATATTTCTTCAAAGCCGGGCAGGCTGTCCGAAACGCTGAAATTGAGTTTGTTCTTTATCGGATATGCAATTGCGCTTATGATGATCAGACCGGTGATTATTTTGGTATACTTATTCCAGTTTTCGGGCAAAAGTATTTCAAGAACAACGGTGATTATTACCGCACCGGTAAGGTTTAAAAGGTATGTATTCATAATAATCCTCCATTTTGCCGCTGTGTGGCGGCACAAATCTCAGCGTGAAAAAATGCGCAGCATATTTTTTAGTTAATTTTTCCGTTATTTTGCTGCGCCGATTATTATGGCGATTGTGACCGTAAACAAAAGTGCGGAGGCTATAATCATGGCAAATACAGACGTGAGCGTTTCGGCGGCTTCGGAAAGCATATCGGCATATTTTTTTTCGCTCATCGGCTCGATTATCGCCGCACTGACTTTAAGCGTTATAAGAACGGCACTGACCTTTATTATCGGTACGGCACAGCTTACGGCAAGTGCAATTATCCCTGCCGTTCCTACCGCACTCTTCATGAGCTTTGCGCCGGTCATAACGGTGTCGATACTCTCGGCAACAAATCCGCCGACAACCGGAACCATGCTTCCGACTGCGAACTTTGCTGTTTTCATTGCAACGGTATCGGCGGCAGGCACGGAGAAACCGTAAATTGCATTGATTCCGG
The DNA here is from genome assembly GCA_934462715.1 of uncultured Clostridia bacterium. GTDB lineage: Bacteria > Bacillota > Clostridia > UBA1381 > UBA1381 > RGIG1988. The sequence goes on along the minus strand of CAKSIJ010000021.1, from coordinate 33,160 downwards.
TAAATATCGTAAGCGATGCGGTAAGAAGCCATTGCGTTACCGATTTTATCAGTCTGCTGAAGTTGTTGAGATGAACTCTTGAGCTGATATTATTCAGAATACTGATAACGCATCCGGCATATATAAGCGGAACAATGCATTTTTCGGTTATAAGACTGATGAAATATACAGATGATGAGAATACCGGATAAAACGCAGCTGCGGAAGCTGAATAACCGCTTGAAATCAAAAGAATACTCAGCATCGGAGCAAGCTTTGTGACAAATTCGCACATTTTGCCGATAACCTCTGTTCCGTAGCCTACGGTTATGCATATAAGCCTGACAACGGCAGTTGTAATAATACAGTAGCACATAAACTCCGCAGCCTGCGAAGCACCCTTGCCGTTTGAAGCCGTGCTGAGTATACCGGAAACCGCAGCAGTCATGAAAATAGATAAAATCAGTCCTTTGGAGGAACGGATTTCATAAATCAGCGTATCGTATATGTATTTCAATATATCTCCCGGAAGAAGCGAAAAGCTTCCTTCTGTAATGCTTTTCACTGTATCGTTAAACAGCTTCTCTCCCTGAATGGATGTGTAAGAATCCTCCGCCAAAACGATGGGGGAGAAGAGCAGTATTGCTATGATTATTGTATAGATTAACTTTTTCATGATTTTCCCCTTATGTGCTTTCGGCAAATGTATGCTTTTGAATAGGATTGCGGTTATATATTATTCAGCAAGTCTGATATTGAACCGATAAAAGCGGAAACAACGGGAAGAGCCATAAGCACTATGGTTATTTTTCCTGCCATTTCAATCTTTACTGCAACTGCGCTTTCGCCGGCGTCCTTGCAAAGCTCCGCCGAAAATTGCGTGACATAGGCAACTATGCACGCCTTGACCGCTGCCGACAGATACTCTCCGCTGATTCCGTTTGAATCGGCTATGCTTTTTAAGTTTTTGAATATATCGGCAAGACTTGTACACAAGCCGAGCATTAAAATGAGTCCGGTTGCAAGCGAAACTGCGGTGGCAATCTCCGGATGAGTCTTTTTTATCGTAACCGCCAAAACTGCGCCGGTTATTCCTATTGCCGCATATGAAAAAATTGTCATAATATCAGCCGCCTTTATCAGAAGTTGAATATTTGCTTTATGGTATTGAATAATTCGCCGATCTGACCCACTACCATAAAAAGAACAACCACAAGCCCGGCAATTGTTGTAAGCAGTGCCTGTTCCTCTCTGCCGGCTCTGGTCAGCAGCTGATTTAAGACGGCAACGATTATTCCGACGCCGGCAATCTGGAAGATGAGATCAACATTCATAATATTTTTCTCCTGTTATATTTCTGTTTTTTTATTTTCAGTGTATCCGGATATTAAAAAAGAAGAACCGCAAGAAATATACCGGCTGCCGCCCCCAGACCTCTGTAAAGCTTTACTGTGGTCTGACATTCGGTTTGCGAGTCACGTATTCTCAGCTTTAATAAGGTTCTTGCGTGACGTATACTGTTAAGCTGTGCGTCTCTGCCGGTAATGCCGAGCTCAGGGGAGAGAAGAATTAAAACCTCGCAGTCCGCCTCACTGAGGCACAGCGGAGCTTTGGACTTCATGACGGCATTTTTCCATCTGATTCCGACAGGTATGCTTTTATCGCTTGCCGCAAATTCTTCAAAAAGGGCGGATTTGCCGGTGTTTTGCGAAATCCTTGACAAAATGACATCAATATAGTCACATGAAAATTCGATTTCGTTTTCAAGGATTTCAAGCCCGTTATCTATGATGGCAAGGCTTTTTTTTCTCTTTAAAGGAATTGACGAGCGGTAAAAACCGAATATTATACATGACAGCATAACCAGAACCGCACCGAACAGTTTAATTGCCACAGTAAATCTCCTCAACCGTTCCCGGACCGCTTCTGTGACTGAGCGTTATGAAGCAGTCAAAGCAATCGGCAATGTCGGGGTGCTTTTTCAAAAGCGATTGCCTTGAATCGGAATGTATTGTTGACAGAACGCTGACTCCCGAGCGGATAGCGCGTTTGATAACGGAAATATCCTGCGGAGAGCCTATCTCATCGGTTGCGATTACCTGCGGCGCCATTGACCTGATCAGAACCGTCATGGCTTCGTCCTTGGGCGCACCCTCGAGAATGTCGCACGAATTTCCCAGATCAAAGCCGCATATTCCGTTTGTCAGAGCGCTTATTTCGTTACGCTCGTCCGCAACCGATATTTTAAGCCCCTTTGAGCTTAGCTGGCGCACAATATCCCTTAACAAAGTGGTTTTGCCGCAGCCGGGAGGGGAAATTATAAGTGTGTTTAAAACCTGCCCTTCTCTGAAAATACTGTTCATTATCAAATCCGCCGCACCGTATATTTCTCTTGAAATTCTGTAGTTAAGACCGCTTATGTTTTTTATGGTGTAGATACTGCCGTTTTTCAAAACTGCGCTGCCGCATATTCCGACTCGGCTGCCGCCGCCCACCGTTATGTATCCGTTTCTGACCGAATCCTCTGCCGCATACATTGAGCTTTGGCTTATAAGCTCGATTGCTTCGGTAATGTCATCGCCTGTTACGGTAAGCGCACCAATCGGTGATTTTTGGATCATTCCCCGTTCGCTTACATATAACGGAACACTGTCGCCGTAGAGCATGACGGGAAGCCCGCGTCTCAGTCTTATCTCTTCAATTTTTTCAAGCCGAACCGATAAAAACGCTTTGGCAATCCTTTTTGGCAAATAGCGTATTATCGGGTGGCCGGGCGCAATTGAATTGTTGTTTACTATTATCATTTTAATCCTCCATTCCGCCGCCGTACAGCGGCACAAATCTAACGTGAAAACAAAGGGTTGTCTTATTAAATAACAGCGGTATATTGTGCTGCTCACGGCTCGTTAAGAGGGTAAGACGCACGGTATATTTTCACGTTAAACAGCTCCTGTCTTTGGTTTTTTGTAAATTGTTTGTTGTTTGTTTTTTTATATACTCATTTTATTTTTGAAAAACGGTTTTTAGAACCGCAAATGTAAAAACTTTCGGCAGAGGGATTTTTTTGTTTATTTCATCGTTAATATAAATATACTCAATATAATGTAAAAATTTGTTCGCTTTTTGTTCGCTTTTTCTCTTTACAAAAAAGAAAAATTGGTGTATAATTCAATGTATAATGTTAGTTGGGCGAAAATGTTGCTTTACGAGGAGAGGAAACCGATATGCTGCTTACAATAGATATAGGAAATTCATACATTTCGTTCGGATGCTTTGAGGGGAACAGACTGGTGTTTGTATCGGACACCGTTACCGATATAAAAAAATCCTGCGATCAGTATGCCGTTGAAATGCTTCAGATATGCTCGCTTTACGGGGTATCGTCAAAGAATATAAGCGGAGCGGTTATATGCTCCGTTGTTCCGGAGCTGACCGAGAGTATAAGAACGGCGGCTGTCAGAATATCAGGCTCTGCACCGGTGGTTGTCGGACCGGGAATAAAATCGGGACTTAAAATAAATATAGACAATCCGGCGCAGCTGGGAGCGGACACTGTGGCAACCTCTGTTGCGGCGCTCGAAAAATATAAACCGCCGATAGTAATCTGTGATTTCGGAACGGCTACGGTTTTTGACGTTATAGACAAAAACGCTTCATATGCCGGAATGATAATATGCGCAGGAGTCGGCACAACGCTTGACGTGCTGACGAAAAGAACCGCATTGCTTCCGCAGGTGAGCATAACTCCACCCAAAAAGCTTGTCGGCACAAACAGTGCGTCGTCGGTTCAGTCGGGACTTATTAACGGAACGGCAGCAATGGTGGACGGAATAATAGACAGGCTTGATGATGAGTACGGTGAAAAGCTGACGGTTATTGCAACTGGAAACTATGCCTCAAAAATTATCCCGATGTGTTCTCACAATTTGCATTTGGAGGAAAATCTTGTTTTCTACGGACTTAAAAGTATATATTTCCGCAACAGATAACTCTGCCGTGCGTATATATATTTGAATACTTATAAAAAATACAGAAAGGAAAAGTATAATAAAACGGTTATTATACGGGAATAATTATGAAAAAATTAATAGCACTTGTTTCATGCGCAGTGTTCCTGTTTTCAAACGCAGAAGCTTCCGTTTTGGGAGGAACATTAAAGGACAGCTCATCTCTGCCGGTGGGTCAGGGATTGTGGCTTCACTATAACAAATTTTTATCGGATCAGAACGGAGTGGGAAATCAGAGCGAATATTATGCGGAATATACACCGAACACCTCCGCTGTTCCTGTCGTTATGACCGGCGGCAGCATATACGGAAAAAGAAATGCCCAAGAAGCTGCAGAGTACATGAAAAACAACGAAATGGTACCTATGATAGGCATTAATGCGTCATATTTTTCATTTCAGACAGGTATACCGATGGGACACGTTATAACAGACGGAACCGTAACGTCAAAGGATAACAGAACTCTGCCCGGTATAGGCTTCAAGAGTGATTCAACGGCATTTATCGAGGATATGTATATAGAAACAAATGCCGAATTTGGCGAGGCTTATCAGCTTCAGATACCTCACATAAATAAACTTATATCTCCCGAAACACAAATGCTTACGCTGTTTACGCCCGATTTCGGAAAGGAAACCGGAGTTACAACGGAAACGCTTAATGTTATTCTTGAAAATGTTTCGGATAAGGTCAGGGTCGGTTCGGAATTTACCTGTACAGTCGGGGAAATTTTCACCTCCGACAAGCCTGTTGAGCTAAAGCAGGGACAGTATGTGCTGTCGGTAAACACCAAAGGAAATCAGTGGGCAATTACTCTTATCAATACCATGTACAAAGGCGAAGAAATCAGAGTTAAGACCGCGGCAGGAAACGAGATCTGGAATGAAGCCGTAAACGGACTGGGCAGCGAGGGAGAAAGGCTGCTCATAAACGGAGCGGTTGCAGACGGTCTTGAAAAGGGAGCAAGCCCGAGAACGGCAGTCGGAATAAAAGCGGACGGTAACATAATCTTTTATGTTATAGACGGCAGACAGCCGGGCTACAGCTACGGCGCAAGAAAGGATACCGTTGCCAAACGGTTAAAGGAGCTTGGCTGCGTTAACGCACTGAATCTTGACGGCGGAGGCTCGACCACTATTGCGGGAGTTTATCCGGGCTGTGATAATACGGTCATTCTGAACTCGCCGTCAGAGGGTGTATTGAGAAACGTGACGAATTTTATATTTATAAGAAATGCCGCAAAACCGACCGGTAAATCGGAAATGGCATATATCTATCCGTATTCGGGAAGTATTTTGTCTGGAAGCACAATTCCGCTTGATGTCAAGACTGTTGACGAAAACTATTACAAAACAGAGCATGGCAACGTTTTGTACAGCACAAACGAGTACGGCTCAATATCGGAAAACGGAGAGCTTACCGCACTCGGTGAGGGAAATGTAACGGTAAAAGCGGAAACGGACGGTTTGACTGCGGCTGCGGCGTATAAAACGGTTATAACACCGGAAAACATAAGACTGTTCAATGCGGAAAACAATGCAGAGCTTACGCAGATAGACGTATATTCGGGAGATACCGTGCACCTTAAAGCCGAAAGCTACTTTGACGGTACAAAGCTCCTTTCGTCAAATGACGCATATCGCTGGAGTGCAAATTCCGCAGGTGTTTCGATAGACGAAAGCGGTGTGCTTGTGATTTCCGACAGCTTTGACGGTGAGGCGGTGCTTACGGTTAAAGCCGGAGGAACGGACAGAAGCTTTAAAATAATAGGCACAAAAAAAGCCTATGACCCGAACGATTATCCCTACAGCGAGATAAAGGTACAGGATAACAAGGTTATTGTGGATATGTATTCGCATAAAGGAAGTATCAGCAAAACAAAATCGTATGTAAGAATAGACGGAGAAAAGTTTGATATGTCCTCTGCCGAAACGGTTGACTCAAACCACATAAGAGCAAGCTTTTCACAGGGCGACGGCTTTGAGAGCCAAAACTACAAGATTCTTGCGGTTACGGCGCTTGATAACGGATATTCAAATGTAAACAAGCTGTCGCAGATTTCAAGACCGGAGGAAAATCGGTTTTCCGATATGTCGGGTCACTGGGCAGGAAGAACAGTTTCATATATGAACAAAATGGGAGTTGTAAAAGGCTATGACGAAAACGGAGAATCGGTTTTCAAGCCCGACGGCAAAGTAACGCGTGCCGAATTTGCGGTTATGGCGGTAAATACCTTGGGTATTGATTTGATCTCTTATGAAAATGCGGATTTAAGCTGTTTTGCTGATATGGAAAGTATTCCGGCATGGGCATGGAAATATGTTGCGGCGGCTTATGATCTGGGGATCATCGCAGGCAGACAGGAAACAAACGGTCTGTATTTTGCGCCGGGCGCAGAAATAACAAGAGCGGAGGCTGCGGCGATAATTTCAAGACTTCTCCCGGATAAGCTCGATACAAACGCAGAGGAGTTTGCGGACAGCGCACAGATACCGTCATGGGCTGTAAGAGCGTTTAAGACTTTAAATAATGCCGGAATTATCTCCGGATATGACGATTTGACGGTAAAGCCGAACAATAAGGTATCAAGAGCGGAAGCGGTTACGATGCTGTATAATGCTTATTGATTGAAACGTGAAAAATATGCTGTGCGTATTACTTCTTTTCGGAGCGGGGAGTAAAACTGCGCCGTCGCCTCTCGAAAGGCAGACCGATTGCATATTTTATCAGCCGTACAGCGGCAGAAGCCGGTAATTTTAATGAAAGCTATATGAAACAAATGAAAGGTAATATTCGATATGGATTTTAAGCTTGTTTCGGACTACAAACCAATGGGTGATCAGCCGCAGGCTATAGATAAGCTGTGCAGCGGAATAAAAAACGGATTAAAAGCGCAGACGCTGTTAGGCGTAACAGGCTCGGGAAAAACCTTTACTATGGCTAATATCGTAGAGCGAATCAATAAACCGACATTGGTTCTGGCGCACAATAAAACGCTTGCCGCACAGCTGTATTCGGAGTTTAAGGAATTTTTCCCCGAAAATGCGGTTGAGTTTTTCGTGTCTTACTATGATTATTATCAGCCGGAGGCATATATACCGTCAAGCGACACATATATCGAAAAGGATTCTTCGGTGAATGATGAAATAGATAAGCTGCGGCACTCTGCAACCTTTGCGCTCATGGAGCGCAGAGATGTGCTGATTGTGTCGAGCGTATCGTGCATTTACGGCCTGGGTGATCCGGAGGATTATGAAAACTTAATGATTTCTTTGAGAGTCGGCATGACGAAGGACAGGGACGAGCTGCTTCAGAAGCTTGTTGAGATTCAGTATGAAAGAAACGATGTTAATTTTACAAGAAGCAAATTCAGAGTAAGAGGGGACGTTGTTGAAATATTCCCGTCCAACAACGGCGAAAATGCCGTGAGAGTTGAGTTTTTCGGAGATGAAATTGAAAAGCTTTCGGAAATCAACGTTGTAACCGGAAAGGTTATCGGCTACAGAAATCACGTTCTGATAACTCCTGCGAGCCACTATGTTACAACCGGCGACAAAATGCAGATGGCTATACTTGCGATTGAAAAGGAGCTTGAAGAAAGAATAAAATTTTTCAAGGATAAAAATATGCTTATCGAAGCGCAGAGAATCGAACAGCGCACAAGATACGATATTGAAATGCTCAGAGAAATAGGATTTTGCCAGGGAATTGAAAACTACTCGAGAATAATAAGCGGAAGAGCGCCGGGAAGCGCACCGTATACTCTGCTTGATTATTTCCCCGAGGATTTTCTGATGATTATAGACGAGTCCCATGTGACCGTTTCGCAGGTAAGGGCGATGTATAACGGCGACAGGGCAAGAAAGGATTCACTTGTCGGATACGGCTTCCGTCTGCCTTGTGCATATGACAACAGACCTTTGAAATTTGAGGAATTTGAAAGCAAAATCAATAAAGTAATCTTCACAAGCGCAACGCCGGGAGAATATGAAAAGGAACACGCCGAAGCGGTTGCCGAGCAGGTTATAAGACCAACGGGACTGCTTGATCCGAAGATAATAATCCGTCCTGTGGACACTCAGATTGACGATCTGATAGGGGAGATCAACAAGAGAGTCGAAAACAATTCAAGAGTGCTGGTTACAACACTTACCAAAAAAATGGCGGAGGATCTGACAGACTATTTAACGGGTGTCGGAATAAAGGTGCGTTATATGCATTCCGAGGTTAAAACGATAGAGAGAACCGAGCTTATCAGAGATTTGAGAATGGGTAAATTCGATGTTCTTGTCGGAATCAACCTTTTGAGAGAGGGTCTTGATCTGCCCGAGGTTTCTTTGGTTGCGATTCTTGATGCCGATAAGGAAGGATTTTTGAGAAGCGAAACGTCGCTTATCCAGACGATAGGCAGAGCAGCCAGAAATGCGGACGGAACCGTTATTATGTATGCAAATACAATTACCGGTTCAATGCGGAGGGCGATAGACGAAACGGAAAGAAGAAGAAAAATTCAGAACGAATACAATGAAAAGCACGGAATTGTTCCGAAAACGGTAATTAAGGACGTGCGCAAGGCTATCGAAACGATAGAGCTTGCGGAGGAAGATTTAAGCATAATGCCGGAGGAGGATTTTGAAGTTATGATAGCAAATCTCAATGATGAGATGATAACGGCGGCTGAAAACCTCGAATTTGAAAAAGCGGCGGAGCTGCGTGACAGAATTAAAGAGCTTAAAAACGCTAAAGATAAGAAATGATTTTTTATCGTTGAGGAGTTGATAAACAAATATGAATAAATTTATTAAAATAAGAGGTGCGAGAGTTAACAATCTTAAAAACATATCGCTTGATATACCGAGGGAAAAGCTTGTTGTGCTGACGGGACTTTCGGGTTCGGGTAAATCCTCGCTTGCCTTTGACACGATTTATGCGGAGGGACAGAGAAGATATGTCGAATCGCTTTCCTCCTATGCCCGTATGTTTTTGGGGCAAATGGACAAGCCTGACGTGGATCTGATAGAGGGACTTTCGCCCGCAATCAGCATAGATCAAAAGACAACCTCCAAAAATCCGAGATCTACCGTCGGAACGGTTACGGAGATATACGATTATTTAAGGCTCTTGTATGCAAGAGTCGGAGTGCCTCATTGCCCGAAGTGCGGAAAGGTGGTTGAAAAACAGACGGTTGACCAGATTACCGACGCTGTTACATCGCTTGAAAACGGAACTAAAATCCAGATACTCGCACCTGTTGTAAAGGGTAAAAAGGGTGAGCATAAAAAGGTTTTTGAAAACGCAAAAAAGAGCGGATATGTAAGAGTAAAGGCTGACGGCAATCTTTATGACTTGTCGGAGGATATAGAGCTTGAAAAGAACAAAAAACACAATATTGAAATAGTTGTTGATCGTCTTATAATTAAACCGGAGCTGTCGCATCAAAGACTTGCGGATTCGATAGAAACTGCGCTTGAATTGACCGGCGATATTGTCATGATAGAAAATCTTGCCGGAGGAATTATGACTTTTTCGCAGAGCTATGCCTGCCCCGATTGCGGAATCAGCCTGCAGGAGCTTTCCCCGAGGTTGTTTTCATTCAACAATCCGTACGGAGCCTGTCCCGAATGTGACGGCTTGGGTGAGCTTTCGAGGGTCGACCCGGAGCTTATAGTACATGATGACAGTCTGAGCCTGCTTGAAGGCGCTATATACTGCACGGGCTGGGCGGCACCCGAAATCGAGGACAGCATGGCGCATATGTATTATACGGGACTTGCAGAACACTACGGCTTTGATATAAACACACCTTACAGGGACTTGCCCGAAAAAATCAAAAAAATAATACTGTACGGTTCAAACGGCGAAAAGATACGTTTTAAGTATCACAGAAACTACGGAAACGGAACATATATGAGCGAGTTTGAGGGCGTGGTGACAAACCTTGAAAGACGTTATCATTCCACCTCATCAGATTATGCAAAGTTTGATATAGAAAAATATATCAACGTGGTTAACTGCTCAAAATGCAACGGTGCAAGACTGAATGACGAGGTTTTGGCGGTTACGGTCGGGGATAAAAATATTTACGAGCTGACCTGTATGCCGGTTCGTGAAGAAATGGAATTTATCAATTCCCTAAAGCTGACCGACAGGGAAATGATAATTGCGGCGCAGATTTTAAAGGAAATAAAGGCAAGACTGCAATTCTTGCTTGACGTCGGTCTTGATTATCTCACCCTGTCACGCTCGGCAGGAACTCTTTCGGGCGGCGAAGCGCAGAGAATACGTCTTGCCACGCAGATAGGCTCCGGACTTACGGGAGTTTTGTATATTCTGGACGAGCCGAGTATCGGACTTCATCAGCGTGATAACGATAAGCTTATCGGAACACTTAAGCATTTGAGAGATATAGGAAACACCGTTATTGTGGTTGAGCATGATGAGGATACCATGCGTGCGGCAGACCATATTGTAGACATCGGACCGGGAGCGGGCGTTCACGGCGGCGAGGTTGTCGGAGAGGGTACTGCGGAGGAGCTTGCAAAGTGCGAGAGAAGCATAACGGGAAAATATCTGAGCAAGCAAATGTTTATAAAAATCCCGGAGAAACGCAGAAAGCCGACAGGCTGGCTGAAAATTGTCGGCGCAAGGGAAAACAATCTGAAAAATATTGATGTAAAGCTGCCGCTCGGGGTTTTGTGTTGCGTTACCGGAGTATCCGGTTCGGGAAAAAGCTCGCTTATCAATGAAATACTTTATAAAAAGCTGGCAAAGGAATTAAACAGAGCAAAAACTCATGCCGGAGCGCATAAGGCGATTGAGGGGACAGAGCAGCTCGATAAAATTATAGATATAAATCAATCCCCGATAGGAAGAACGCCGAGATCAAACCCGGCAACCTATACGAACGTATTCAATGATATAAGAGAGGTTTTCGCATCGACAAACGAGGCAAAAATGCGCGGCTATAAGGCAGGAAGATTCAGCTTTAACGTCAGCGGAGGAAGATGTGAGGCTTGCTCCGGCGACGGTATCGTAAAGATTGAAATGCACTTCCTGGCTGACGTTTACGTTCCCTGCGAGGTATGTAAGGGCAAGCGGTATAACAGGGAAACGCTTGAAGTTAAATATAAGGGAAAGAACATCTATGAGGTTCTCGATATGACGGTTGACGAGGGCGTGGAGTTTTTTGAAAATCTTCCGAGAATAAGAAGAAAGCTTGAAACGCTTCAACAAGTCGGACTCGGATATATAAAGCTCGGACAAAGCTCGACAACTCTGTCGGGCGGAGAAGCGCAGAGAGTTAAGCTTGCAACAGAGCTTTCAAAAAGAAGCACGGGAAAAACAATTTATGTTCTTGACGAACCGACAACAGGACTTCATACCGCAGACGTGAGCAAGCTGATCGACGTGCTGCAGCAGCTTACAGACAGCGGTAACAGCGTTGTTGTAATCGAACACAACCTTGATGTTATCAAAACCGCCGATTATATAGTAGACCTCGGTCCGGAGGGCGGCGAAGGCGGCGGTACGGTAGTTGCAAAGGGTACTCCGGAGGAGGTTGCAAGAACCGAGGGATCATATACTGGCATATATTTAAAGAAAATGCTTAGCAAATAGATAAAGACGGCTTTAAAAAGACTGCAAAATGCGATGTGTGCATTTTGCAGTCTTTAATATTACCGCTTATCCGATGCTGCAAATTTTATTTATGACAAAATTATTCTTCGAGAACATATATGTGTGCTTTTATTCCGTCAAGGCTGATATGAAACATTGTTTCGCTGCCGGCAGACCGCAAATCATGCTCTGTAAAGGTTCCGTCCTCGGGCTTTATGTCATAAAGCTTTGCATACCTGCCGCATACTGTTATATTGTCACAAAGCTTATCATATCCCATGTTTGCGGCAAAAATCACTCTTGTACCGTCCTCGGTTATACGGCAGTGGGTGAGCAGCTTTGTTTGATATTTGTCTGTTTTGATTATATTGCCACGGAAATTGTTACCTAACATCTTCAAAATATCTCCGTTATTGTTTCCGTTAACAACACCGGAATTTAAGAGCTCCGAAAGTTTATCGGCATAAGGTGATTTTTTCCCTGTTTCTCTTGATATTTCACCAGTTCCGTCAAGAATATAAACTCTGATTCCTGCGTCTGCCATTTCAATAATCTTTTTTGCAACCTTGTCTTCAACAACGTTCAAAACAGAGAAAATAATATCTGTGTATCGGCGGTCATTGTAACAAAGCACACCGTTTTCGATTTTTGCATTTTTAATAAACTCTCCGTCAACATAGTCAAAATCGGTTTGTCTGTGAAGCAGCTCCCATGTCAGAGCGTTGAAGTTTTGGGTAATAGGTTTGAATTTTTCACCTCTCCACTCTCTGTCATGAACGTCAACGCTGCATACCGACCACATATCGGGTTCGGGGTAGAATATTGCGGTGCGGCTGTCACGCTTGCCCCATCTCAGAATCTCGCCGCAGCGTGCTATGTGCCTATTCAGCTTTTGTATATCCTCGTTCGTCAATCCTTCAAAGCTGTAGTATGAGGTGAAATTATTAACGCCGAATGCCAAATGCCAGTTTGCGGAGCCGTGGTAACAATCCAATCCGGCTGTTTTGATTAAAAGCGCATTTGCGCTGCCGGCACTGAAGCTGAACAGATAAACGTAAGAAAGTATATTCGTAAAGTATACCTTTGCCGAAAGTGCAGAATCTCCGAGTAATGCAACAAATGAAGTCGTTATCATCTGCGAAAGCGTAAAGGATACGCTTGAAAGTCCGGAGGGAATACCGAGCTTTAATATACCTCCTGCGTCATTTAACACTGTTTTGATTTTGCACGGTTTTTTTAATTTTATGCCGGTGTTTTTTATTATAACGATTGTTGCGATTAAGCCGATTATGTTTGCGCAGCAACACGCAAGAGCAACTCCCGAAACTCCTGTTACCGGGGAAATCTGCGGAAAGTGTATTACATATATGTTCAGAAGAAGATTTATTGCATTTGTCAACAATCCTATCAGAAAGGTGTATTTCGGATAACCGTAGCATTTCAAAAGTGCAAGAAGAACGGACATTGCCGACTGAACCGCAAAGAAACACAGCCTTATTCTGAAATATATTAAAGCGTTTTCATAAATTTCGCCGTCAAGGTTCATTTGCCGGAGAATACCTCCGCTTGCAAGAAGCATGACCGGAGTTATCACAAAAGCAAAAAATATACTTACCAGTATTGCAGTAAAGGATATTTCACTTGCCTTTTTAATGTTTTCCGCGCCGATACTGTTGCTTATAACTATGGTAGAACCCATTGCTATAACCGTACCAAAAAGAAGAATTACATTTATAACTGTATTGGCAGCGCCAACAGCAGCCGCTGCATTTTCGGAATAACCGCTTAAAATTGCGGTGTTTACAGTTCCCTGAAGCGAGTTCATTATGCTTTCAAACAAAAGCGGAAGCATAAGCGAAAAAAGCGACACGGCACCGACAGACGATTTTATCGTGAAAATGCTTCTGTCAAAAAAGTTCTTTTAGCGATTGCTTTCAAGTTATGACCTCTTTTCGTTGGGATTGCCTGTGATTTTTTTTCGGTATTCTTCGGGAGAGATACCCTCGTGCTTTTTAAAGCAGCGGCTGAAATAGTATCTGTCGCGGAATCCGATTTCCTGCGCTATTATATCCATGTTTTTGGTGTCAAGCATTGTTTTTGCGGTGTTGATTCTCATTTGATTTCTGTATCTTATAATGCTGCAGCCGAAATGCTTTTTAAAAACCCTGTTTGCATGGTCAAAGCTTATCAGCAGATCACGTTCTATATCGTGACTTCCGAAATTTTCTTTATAGTGTTCTTCGATATAGTCTGCAATTTTCATGGCGGTGTTATATAACCGATTGCTTTTTTTTGTTATTTTTTCTGTCAAAGAGTTCAAGAGAAATATCCTCTAATTTCATAAGAAGCCCGGCGGCTGCCGAGGAGATCTCCAGTCGCCATTCGGGTGTGTTGTAGCCGTATGAAATAAAGTTGTTTTTTAATGTATTGGTAATGTGTTCAAGAACAGCCTTATCGTCAATATGAATTTTTTGTCTGAGAATTATTTTCATGTAATCATAGCTTTTGCTCCCATATATGTCAGTCTTGACAAAATCGGCTCTGCGGCGGCGAACCGCTTCACACATTTCATAATCGGTTGTTTCAAATTCTCTGATTGCTTCGGTGTCGAAATGCAGATAGTAAAATTCAAATTCCGTGGCTTTTAAAGGCTTTTGAAATTAGCCCTTGTTAAACAGGTATACATCTCCCGGATACAGTTCAACCACCTCGCCGTTATGCTCCAGACACATATATCCGCTTACCATAACATACAGAATGTATTCCTCGGTGTATCGTGTTATGTGCATTGCCGGAGGTACAAATATGCTTTTATTAAGTCTTGTTACCTTTAACAGACTGCTTAAATCTATTTCAAAATATTTCATTATATATATCAGCTCTCTTTGAAAAATCAAAAATTCATAGCAATAATTCTTTCGTTTATCATATGTCTATCAAAGCACATTTATCTATATAAAGCAATACATTTTTCAGATTTTATTTGTACAAAAACGACTTTTTTTGTGCGCATGCGCAAATGAAAAAAACACTGAAGACCGCAAAGCAGCCTTTTTGAAGAAATGGCTTTACATTTTTGTTGTTTTGTGATAAAATATTCGGTAAATACGATTATTTAAAGCCGTACTGACGGCGGAACGGGAAGCTTTATGAACGAAAATGGCAGTGAACAGGTTACAATAACCGGTACGGTTACGGAAATTATATATACGAATGAGGATAACGGCTATACAGTCTGCGAAATAATGAGCAGAGAGGAAGGAGATTTTGCGGCGACCGGGTATATGCCGTATATCAGCGTGGGCGAAAATATTGAAATGAGGGGCAAATGGACCGTTCACCGCGACTACGGAGAGCAATTCACCGTGTATGACTACAGAACCGTTCTTCCGACAGATAAAGCGGCGATACTTCAATATTTATCGTCCGGAATAATTCCCGGAATAAGAGAAGCGACGGCGAAAAAGATTGTTGACGCATACGGGGAGGAGGTTTTCGACATTCTGCTGAACGAACCGGAGCGTCTGGGGGAAATCAAGGGGATAACAAAGGCAAAGGCTATAGGCTTCGGAGAGGAATTTAAAAAGCTTCGTTCGGTAACGGAAATCGTTGTATTTTTGCAGCAGTTCAATATCCCGGCAAAGACGGCGGCAAGGGTGCATAAATGTTTTGGAGCGGAGGCGGTTGAAAAAATCAAGCAGAATCCGTATATTTTGTGCAGCAATATTGACGGCATAACCTTTAAAACCTCCGATAATATGGCGCACATTCTGGGTTTACCGAAAAATTCGCCCGAAAGAATCGCCGCATTTATCAGGTGTACTCTCATGAATGCCGCATACACCTCGGGACACACGTTTTTGCCGCAGGAGCTTTTGATAGAGCATACAACGGGACATTTGCAGGTTACAAGAGAAGAAACGGAAAATGCGATATTTGCCCTGTCGGTTGAAAAGGATATGTTCTGCGATACCGTAAACGGAATAAGCGTATGCTATCTTATGAGTATGCTGACGGCGGAGCTTTATATTGCAAGAAGAATCTATTCGCTTTCACAGGCTGATCAAAAGTTTACAATGAACATAAAGGACGCCGAAAGGGCGATGAACGAAACGGCGGCGGAGGAGGGAATACTGCTTGCTGAGGAACAGAAAAGCGCAGTTCTTGCCGCCGTTACCGACGGCTGCATAGTAATAACCGGAGGACCGGGGACTGGAAAAACCACAACGATAAACACGATAATAAAGCTGATGAAAAAGCTGAAGCTTAAGGTTGCGCTTGCAGCGCCTACCGGACGTGCGGCAAAAAGACTTTCCGAGGTTTCGGGAATTGAAGCGAAAACGATTCACAGGCTTTTGGGTGTAGTGAGGAATGACGGAGAAAGTGCGGTTGTATTTTCCAAAAATGAAGAAAACACTCTTTCTGCGGACGTTATAATTATAGATGAAATGAGTATGCTTGACGTAAATCTGATGAGCTCGCTTTTGAAGGCGGTAAAGCCGGGAGCAAAGCTTATCATGGTAGGGGATTACGATCAGCTTCCATCTGTCGGCCCGGGTAACGTGCTTCGGGATATTATCAATTCCGGAGTGATACCTGTGATAAGGCTTGACCATATATTCAGACAGGCTCAGGAAAGCATGATAGTTGTTAATGCGCACAGAATAAATAAAGGAGAAATGCCTATTTTAAAAAATGACAGCTCGAATTTTTTCTTTATGAACCGTGACACGCCTGTGAGCATTTCCTCCACGATTACGGATTTGTATGCAAACAGACTTCCGCAGACATATAAAATCAATCCTGTAAATTCGATACAGGTGCTTGCTCCGTCAAAAAAAGGTACGGCAGGGGTTATTGCGCTCAATGCGGAGTTACAGAAAAAAGTGAATCCCCCGGACTATATGAAAAACGAGGTTGCAAGAGGAACAACAATTTTCAGAGTCGGCGACAAGGTTATGCAGGTCAAAAACAATTATGACATAGACTGGTCGAGAGATAACGGAGAGGTCGGCATGGGCATTTTTAACGGTGACATCGGCATTATCGAAAAAATATCCTCCGTTGACAAAAAAATGGATATTGTTTTTGATGATGATAAAAACGTTGAGTACGATTTTGCGAATCTGGACGAGCTGGAGCTTGCTTATGCCGTTACGGTACATAAAAGTCAGGGCAACGAATTCCCGATTGTCATCATTCCGGTCTGCCGTTACAGTCAGTTCCTCATGTACAGAAATCTGCTGTACACTGCGGTGACACGTGCAAAGCAAATAGTTATTCTGGTGGGACGCGAGGACTGCGTTGTGCATATGATTAAGAATAATAAAAACTCTCAAAGATATTCCGGACTTCTTGAAAAGCTCACAGACATAAAAAAGCTTGCGGAAAATGAGAGCGAAAATCCTTTTGAAAACCTCTGATTTCGGAAAAATGCTTCGGTAAATTTTAAAATTTGACAAATTATATTTATCATGTTATAATAGATAATTGCAGAGCGGCAGTTTTACGGTTGACTTTATAATTCAGCGATGTAAAAATTGATTTTAATAAGAAATTTACCGGGGGTTTGTAGATGAATAAGAAAAATATTGCTGCCATTATTTTTGCCTGCACAATTCTGACAGCGAACGGTGCAAATGCAAAAGAAATAAATGACTGGGCTTTTAACAGCTTTACGGAGCTTAATGCAGGCGGAATTTTAAATACAGACATTATTTCAATGAATTTGACGGATAATATAACAAGAGGCGAGTTTTGCCGTCTGATTACCAATATATATGAAGCCGAAAATAAAATAACACTCGGCGATTATGACTACGGCATTTTCACCGACACGGTTGATGAAGCCGTTTTAAAGGCGTATAAGCTCGGTGCGGTTAACGGAAAGGGCAACGGAACTTTTTGCCCGTACGATGCGGTTACAAGACAGGAAATAGCTGTCATGATTTCAAGACTGCTTGATAAAATGAGTGATGATTATGTAAAGTATAAGCAGCAAATCGACAAATACAACGCACAATACAAGGACAGTGCGCTGACCGATTCGTGGGCTGTTGAGGATATGGCGGCAGCTTCGGCTAACGGCATAATAAACGGTGATGAAAACGGTTTTGCAAATCCTAAGAAAAGCGCAACCAGAGAAGAAGCAATCTGCATGGTTGACAGAGTTTGGAGAGGATATGCTAAAACAAGGACAAGCTACTCACGTCCTGTCATAATGTCAACCTCTGACACGATGTCGGCTTCACATATTATTTCTATCGAATGGACGGCTGTTCCCAATGCGGCTTCTTATCGGGTGCTGATTAAACAGGAGGGAACGGAAACCTTAACGGTTATCTCGGGTACAAACGAAAGATATATAAGCAATGTCAATACGCAAATGACCGCTCAAAAGGATATAACCGTTTACGTTGCGGCATATCTCAATAACGGTATGCAGGTTTTCTCAAACCCGATTACCTTTGAAAAAATGGCGTATTCTCAGTCGGCTGTTTCGGCAGAATATACTATTCCGCAGAATTTTCTGTACAGTGGTTCGTCCTACGGTCAGAACGATTATGTTTATATGGACGAAAAAGAACAAAAAGTTTTTCCCGACGGTCATTATTTTGAAACCGAGGAGGAAGCACGGGCAAATATGGAGGAGGTTACAGTTCCCGTTTGGCGGCTTAATTCCGACGGTACAAAAACAGCCTCGCAAAAAACGCTTACCGTAAACAAAAACCTTGTTGACGATGTGTGGTCAATATTTACCGAAATCTATAACGATCCCTCGCAGTTCCCCATTAAGGATGCCGGCGGATTTTCATGGCGCAAAACCGCAGGCGGCAGTGTATCACAGCACAGCTACGGTACTTGTATAGATATTAATTATAACGAAAATTATTACGTGAAGCCGGACGGAACTCCCATTACCGGAAGCTATTGGAAGCCGGGTGAAGATCCCTATTCAATTGCCGAGGATTCTGCCGTTGTCAGAATATTTGCAAAGTATGGCTGGGAATGGGGAGGAAACGCATGGAGTGACGCATACGCAAAGGATTATATGCATTTCACCTATTTAGGAAGATGACACAAAAAATAAGCTGCGCATCTCGCACTTTTTCCGTGCCTGAAGTATAAACATACGACTGCACGTAGGAAAAAATGTCAAAAAAGGAGAAAAAATGTGTTTATTAACAAATCAGAAACGGGATTAAATAATGTTTGTGGTAAAAATGTAGCAAAATATCGAATATTATTAAAAATTTCACAGCGAGAACTGGCAGACCGTTTGCAGCTTGCAGGGCTTGATGTTGATAAAAATGCAATTCAGCGGATTGAATGTGGTAAAAGGTTTGTGACCGATATTGAGATAATTGCGCTTTCATGTGTTTTAAAGGTAAGCTACGACGAGCTGTTGTCACAGGAGGATAAAAAAAACGAGGCATAAGCCATGCCCCGTATATAAGTGTTTATCTTTCTTTTTCAAGCCATGTTTTGGCAAGTCCGCCTTCACTTGTTTCTCTGTACTGACTTCGCAAATCCATACCTGTTTCTTTCATGGTAACGATAACCTTGTCAAGAGAAATTTTTCTCGTTGTATACAGGAAGTTGGAAAGGTTAACCGAGTTTATCGCCCTCATTGCCGCAACTGCGTTTCTTTCAATGCACGGGATCTGAACAAGACCGCATATCGGGTCACAGGTAAGACCGAGGTGGTGTTCGATTGCGATTTCGGCGGCGTATTCAATCTGACCGATATTAAGCTGCAACAGCTCACCGAGCATTGCTGAAGCCATTGCGCAGGCACTGCCGATTTCTGCCTGACAGCCACATTCCGCACCCGAAATTGAAGCGTTTGTTTTTATAAGATTGCCGATTATTCCGCCGACTCCCAATGCTCTTATTATATCGTCATCGCTGAAATTTCTTTTCTGTTGCTGATAATAAAGTACTGCCGGGACTACTCCGGCAGAGCCGCAGGTAGGTGCGGTGACAACCGCGTTTCCGCTTGCATTTTCCTCGCTTACCGCATATGCATATGAACATACCATTCTGTTTTCTCTTGTCTGCTGAGTTTCGTCTATGTGGCGCTGTGAATAAAGGTATTTTGCTTTTTTGCTGACGCCCAGACCTCCGGGGAGTATGCCATCTGCTTCAAGTCCGTCAGAAATGCATGATTTCATGGTTTGCCATATATATTTCAAATACTCTTTTATTTCAGAGCCTTCGAATTTTAATACATACTGCCATAACGAAAGCCCGTTGTGCTTGCAGTATTCAACTATTTTCGAAAATAAAGTGTGAGGATATATTTCGGGCAATTCTGCTTCTGCGTGTCCCTCAATGCTTATCTTGCCGCCACCCACGCTCATGATTCTTGCTCTGTCGGTTTCCTTTCCGTTCTTGTATGCAAGCATATCCATAGTGTTGGGGTGCGGTATATACGCTTCATCATAATTGAACTCAATGGTCGATTTGACATTGCCTAAGGTCTTTTTGATAACTCTGTCCGTTCCGTGTCCGATTCCGGTTTTGGCAAGCGAGCCGTATAAAATCACTTTAAATTCGTCCGCGTCGCTGTTTTTGCTTTTGAAATATTTACAGGCAGCCTCCGGTCCCATAGTATGTGAGCTTGACGGTCCCAAACCAACCTTATACAAATCCCTCAGACTTTTCATTCCTGTGGGTCTGCTCTTGACGGTGCTGTTGCTTTTAGGTTCGTTTTCAAAGAAATATTCCATCGGTACACCGAAAATTTTCGCAAGACGATAATAGTTTTCAGCGGACGGCGACGATATTCCCTGTTCCCATTTAGATACGGCACGATCCGTTATATTCAGCTTTTCGGCGACGTATTTTTGAGATAAGCCATGTTTTTTTCTTTGATACAGTATTTTTTCGGAATAATTCATAATCGGTAAAGCCTTTCTGAGGACTATATGTGTTTTTACTTATTATACCAAATTTTAGTCGGAACAATCAAGACTTTTTAATAAAAAAAATATCAACCGATGGTTGATAAACTGTTTTTTTTACTTAGCTAAAAATGAGTTCGTATATCATAGTGCATAGCTATAGAATTTTACGCAAAAAAAATGTCCCGTTTTTCAACGGGACATGATATGCATAAATTATTCAGCAACGAAAGGCAATAAAGCAATCTGTCTTGCTCTTTTGATAGCCTCGGTAAGCTGTCTCTGATGCTTTGCGCAGTTACCGCTGATACGTCTCGGAACGATCTTACCGCGTTCTGTGATATATCTTCTGAGCTTGGCTGTATCCTTATAATCTATAGAAGCAACCTTATCTACGCAAAATACGCAAACCTTTTTCTTAGAGCGTCTTGCTCTAACCGGCTTTTCATTCTTTTCAGGCATTTAAAAAACCTCCTTTTACAATTTTTATTAATTCGGTTAAAACGGTAAATCGTCTTCTGAACCGCCTATTGCAGCAAAGCCCATTGAGTCGAAATCGTCAAACGGAGCAGAAGCGTCGTTTGAATTTCCTGCGGCAGGCTGCGGCTGCGAATAATTGTTATTTGCAGCGGATACCGAGCTGCCGTTTGAATCGGCTTTTGAACCTGTGAAATATGCTTCATCGATAATAACATCGGTAGCAAATTGCTTTTTACCGTCCTTGTCGTCCCATGAACGAGTCTGAATGCTTCCGACAACGGCAATCATTCCGCCTTTTCTAAACCATCTTGCGATAAATTCGGCAGTCTGACGCCAAGCCGTACAGCTGATAAAATCAGCCTGTCTTTGACCGTCCTTTCCTGAGAATCTTCTGTCAACGGCAATGGAAAATCTGCAAACAGGCGTACCCTGCGGCGTTGTCTGTAATTCCGGATCACGGGTAAGTCTGCCCATTAAAATTACTTTGTTCATATTCTACACCACTTTCCTTAAGCCCATTATTTGTCTTCCTTGCGGATAATAATGGTTCTCAAAATACCGTCTGTGATTCTGTACTGTCTGTCCAGCTCCTTCGGGAACTCGGGCGCAGCCTTGAAGTCAACGAGGATATAGTAACCCTCTGTTCTGTCGTTGATTTCGTAAGCAAGTCTTCTCTTGCCCCATTCGTCAACAGCCTCAACAGTACCGTTAGCAGCGATCAATGAAGTGAACTTTTCCTGCAAAGCAGTTCTTGTTTCTTCGTCAACACCTGCGTCGATAATAAAAATTGTTTCGTAGCTGTTAAGTAGTTTTTCAGCCATTTAAAACACCTCCTTATGGACTTATGTCCCGGAATCGCTCCGGGCAAGGATTATCCGCCACACAGCGGACAATATTTTGCCGATTAAACAAATCAGCTTTGTTATTATACACCAATAATTAAGTAAAGTCAATTGTGCAGAGTATATTTTTGTTAAAAAATAATAAAAAATAATGTTTGGCGCTGCGGTTTGACAGCATATTGCCGACACGTTTGATTCAGTTAGTTTATTTTGCCGTAATATGAGCCGTTATGATTTGATTGTTTGCGGCAATTTTGTGATTTTTTATGCTTTTTTTATTCATTGCCTATAAATTTACAAAAAAATCATGAATTTTTTGTAATATTTTTTTTAAGAAAATTGTGAAAAGGTATAGAAATTTTTTGTAATATGTAGTATAATAAAATGAATAATAATTTTTTGCAGCTCGCATATGCTGATATATGGGAACAATTTGCAGGGGAATTTTACCGTACGGCGGTAAAATGCGCAAAAATATGCTTTAGAAAGGAAAACTGATATGAGCGATTCGATTGATATTCTGGAAATACTGGAAAAAAACGGTCCGATGATTTCGAGAGAAGAAATTGCCGGAATGGTGGGAAAGACAGAAGAAGAGGTTAATGCGATAATTGCCGGTCTTGAAAAGGATAATATTATAGTTGGATATAAGACTATGATTAACTGGGATATGACCGATACCGAGCTTGTCAATGCGCTGATAGAGCTTAGAATCACGCCGCAGAGAGGCGAGGGTTATGATAAGGTCGCAGAACGCATTTACAAATATCCGCAGGTTAATTCTCTTTATTTAATGTCCGGTGCTTATGACCTTTGCGTCATTATTGAGGGAAAATCAATGAAAGAGGTTGCATTGTTTGTCGCCCAGAAGCTGGCGCCGATGGAATCGGTGATCAGCACGGCAACACATTTTGTACTTAAAAAGTATAAAGACGACGGATTGATTTTTTATGATGATGAAAAGGACACAAGACAGGTGATAACGTTATGATTAATTATGATAATTTATTGATAGACAGAGTTAAGACAATTCCCCCGTCGGGAATAAGAAAGTTTTTTGATTTGGTTGCAACTATGAGCGATGCGATTTCTTTGGGTGTGGGCGAGCCTGATTTCTGCACTCCGTGGTCAATCAGAGAAGCCGGTATTTATTCGCTTGAAAAGGGCGAAACGCACTATACCGCAAATGCCGGACTTATGGAGCTGAGAGAAGAAATATGCAATTACACCAAAAGAAAATATCATGTTTCCTATGATCCTAAAAGAGAGGTTTTGGTTACGGTCGGAGGAAGCGAAGCGATTGATCT
This sequence comes from uncultured Clostridia bacterium, assembly GCA_934462715.1. GTDB lineage: Bacteria > Bacillota > Clostridia > UBA1381 > UBA1381 > RGIG1988. Next base: position 10,022 of record CAKSIJ010000021.1, on the reverse strand, counting down.
TATGATAAGATGCCTTGTGAGCGACGGCGATGAGGTGCTCATTCCCGAGCCGAGCTTTGTCTGCTACAAACCGTGTACCGTGCTTGCACACGGTGTGCCGGTTGCTATTGAAACAAAGGAAGAAAATAACTTCAAGCTTACACCGGAGCAGTTAAAGGAGAAGATAACCCCGAGAACAAAGCTTTTGATACTTCCTTACCCGAACAATCCGACGGGTGCGATTATGACAAGAGAGGAGCTTGAAGCAATTGCAGAAGTTCTGAGAGATACCGATATTATGGTTCTTTCTGATGAAATTTACAGCGAGCTTTGCTATGATGAACAAGGCCATACAACGATTGCTTCTCTTGATGATATGAGGGAACGCACGGTTGTGATAAACGGATTTTCAAAGACCTTTGCTATGACGGGCTGGCGTTTGGGATATGCCATGGGCCCTGCTCCGATAATAAAGGCGATGACAAAGGTTCACCAGTACGGAATTATGTCCTCACCGACAACAAGCCAGTTTGCCGCAATAGAGGCTCTGAAAAACTGTGACAGAGATGTTGAGGAAATGAGAAGAGAATACAACAACAGAAGAAGATTTATTCTTGAGGGCTTTCATAAAATGGGACTTTCATGCTTCGAGCCACAGGGAGCTTTTTATGTTTTCCCGTGCATTAAATCGCTCGGTATGACAAGTGAGGAATTTTGCCGGAAGCTTCTTGACGAGGAAAAGGTTGCGGTTGTTCCGGGAAATGCATTCGGATCTTCCGGAGAGGGATTTATTCGCTGCTCATATGCTTATTCGGTAAAAAATATCGGAGAAGCACTCAACAGAATATCGGAATTTGTAGAACGGCATAGAAAGTAGCGCGTTTTTTAATAACGGCTGAATAATAAAAACGCAAAGAAAAAAATAAAATGGGCGGTTGTGAATTTTTGCGTTTGTAATTGCCCATAAAAAGAAAAATACAAGGAGAATAGGAATGAATACAAAGTACATTTTTGTGACAGGCGGAGTTGTTTCGGGTCTTGGAAAGGGTATCACGGCAGCGTCGCTGGGCAGATTGCTCAAGGCAAGAGGTTATAATGTTACAATGCAGAAATTTGATCCCTATATCAATATGGATCCGGGAACGATGAGTCCGTATCAGCACGGTGAGGTTTTCGTTACCGACGACGGTGCGGAAACAGACCTTGACTTAGGACACTACGAGCGTTTCATCGATGAAAACCTCAGCATAAACTCAAATGTTACAACCGGTAAAATTTACTGGTCGGTAATCACAAAGGAACGCAGAGGCGACTACGAGGGAAAGACCGTGCAGGTTATTCCGCACATTACAAATGAAATAAAATCGAGAGTTTACAGAGTTGCGAGAGAACAGCAGACAGATATTGTTATCACCGAAATTGGCGGTACTGTCGGAGATATTGAAAGCACTCCTTACCTTGAAGCAATCAGACAGGTATCAACAGAGGTCGGTAAAGAGAATTGTATGTACATACATTTAACGCTTGTACCGTGTATAACAACCTCGGGCGAGCAGAAGTCAAAGCCTACTCAGCACAGCGTTAAGGAGCTTTTGAGTCTTGGTATTCAGCCCGATATGATAGTTTTGAGAACAGAAAAACCGTTAGAACCCGGTCTTGCGGCAAAAATAGGCTTGTTCTGCAACATTCCGGAGGAATTTGTAATTCCGAATCTTGACCTTGATACATTATATGAAGTTCCGCTTGCGCTTGAATATGAGGGACTCGGAAAGATGGTCTGCAAGCGTCTGGGACTTGATGACAGAACACCTGTTCTTGACGATTGGACTCACATGGTAAACGTTGTTAAAGATCTTATGAAAGACGAGGACAAGACTGTTACGATTTCTTTGGTCGGAAAATACGTTGCGCTTCATGACGCATATATAAGTATAGTTGAATCGCTGAAGCACGGCGGAATCGAGAACTATACCAATGTTAACATCAACTGGGTAAATTCGGAGGAAATCACCGCCGATAATGCCGAAGAATATCTGAAGGATTCAGACGGTATCATCGTTCCCGGAGGATTTGGTGACAGAGGTATCGAGGGCATGATTTATGCCGCACAATACGCAAGAGAAAATAACATTCCGTATTTCGGAATATGCCTGGGTATGCAGATTGCGGTTATTGAGTACGCAAGAAACGTTCTCGGCTTCAAAGACGCCAACAGCACAGAAATCAACCCGAACACATCATATCCCGTTATCGACCTTATGCCCGAACAGCAGGACGTTGAGGACTTGGGCGGTACTATGAGATTGGGTCTATATCCGTGTAAGCTGACTGCCGATACACTCGGACAGCAGATTTATAACAGTGATCTGATTTATGAAAGACACCGTCACCGTTATGAGTTTAATAATATTTACAGACAAAAGTATCTTGACAGCGGTCTTGTTATCTGCGGTCAGTCGCCCGATGACAGACTGGTTGAAATGGTTGAAGTACCTGCTAACAGCTGGCATCTCGGCGTACAGTTCCACCCGGAATTTAAGTCGCGCCCGAACCGTCCGCATCCATTGTTTGCATCGTTTATTAAAGCTGCGAAGGAATATTCGGAGAACAAATAAAGATAACGGAAAAAATATGCTGCGCATCTTACCATTTTTCGAGGTTAGGAGTATAAACATATGCCTTCACCTTTCAAAAAAGGCAATCTGCTTGCATCTTTTTCACATTTAGATTCGTGCCGCCGAATAAAGAATTAAAATGTTGATACAAGGAAACCGGATATTACGGCTTCCTTGTATATTATAGAAAAATGCACTGCATTTGCAATAGGAAAGACTTTTTTGGTTGTGAGATTTTGCGCCGCAAAGCGGCGGAACGGAGGATAAATATGGCTTTTTTAAAATTGGATTTTTTCAGCGAGGTTCTCGGAATGCAGACTGAAATAAATGTTGTAATTCCGCAGAGAAGCTCGGCAGGAGAGATAGGAGTAAGCTCCAACGGGAGCAGCAAAAAATACAAGTGCCTGTATCTGCTTCACGGTTTGAGCGATGATCACACAATATGGATGAGAAGAACATCGGTGGAAAGATATGCACAAGAGTACGGAATATGTGTTGTTATGCCGAATGGCGCAAAAAGCTTTTACACCGACATGAAATACGGTGATAAGTATTATACATATATTTCAAAAGAACTTCCGAGGATAGTTACTGAGTTTTTTAATGTTTCTGATAAAAGAGAGGATAATTATATAGCAGGTCTTTCTATGGGCGGCTATGGCGCAATTAAAATCGGAATGAAAAACTGCGATCGTTTCTGTGCTTGTGCAGGACTTTCATCGGTTGCGGATATTGTTGGTATGACAGATACTTTTAAAAATGTTTATATACCGATTTTCGGGGAAAACATTGACATTCCCGAAAGTGAAGATTTGTTTAAAATTGCAGAAAAATGTAATCAAAACTCTAATAAACCCCGTGTGTTTATGGGCGTTGGTACCGAAGATTTTATGTACAAAGATAATGTAAAACTAAGGGATAAATTTGAGTCACTTGATTTTGATTATGTATACATGGAATCAAAAGGTACACATTGCTGGGAATTTTGGGACGAATATATTCAGCATATTTTAAAGTGGATGTTGAAAAGATAGTGATAAATTAATAAAGGCATACAAATGAGGCTATTATGTTCATTGTATGCCTTTTTTGCAATCAGTGTAATTTTTTACTGTATTCCTCCGACATCTGAGAAATTATGCCGATTTCGGACGTGGCGGTTACTATGTAATGCTCGATAACAGGTACGCTGACAATTGCAAGTGCTTCGCAGATATTTCTTGTGGTTTCAATATCTGCCTTTGACGGAGCAAGCACATTGTTTGGGTGATTATGAGCAATAATAACGTATGAAGCATTATCGGTAAGTGCGTGCGCAACGATTGTCCGAAGCGACAGCAGGGAGGCTTTGGCGCTACCCGATGCAACAAAGTGGGTATTCAGAAGATGACAGTCATTATCGAGAGTCAACATAACCATTTTTTCTTCATTAATTCCAAAAAAGGTTTTATGAAGCTTTTCAGAAATGTTTTTCATGGTTATTTTTTTTAAGTGTCTTTTGTCCAGACGCTGTTTTTCGAGCCTTATATAAAACTCTCTCAAAACGGTCAGAAAGGTTTCGGTTGACGGGCCGAGTCCATCTATTGAATTGAGCTGTATACTGCTGAGATCAAGTATTCCCTTAAAGGTCTTGCCGAGGAAAAGAAGCTCATGCGCCATGGGATTGGTATTGCCCCTCGGTATGGAGTAATAAAGCAGCATTTCGAGTATCTCATGGTCTGAAAGCAGCTGCGGAGCGGTTTGAAGCTTTTCACGCATACGCTTTCTGTGTTCGCTGTGAATGTTTGTCGGCTTATTTGTTTTGGGAGTGTTTTTGTTTTCCATTTTGTATCTCCTGAATTTTGGAATTTTTCTTTTGTTTTATATAATAGCTGTTTTATGACTGCTGCGGCTGTGCTTCGGAGGGAATATCGTCAAGAGATGAAAATTCATAGCCTGCCGCTCTGGCTGCGTCAATAACCGTTCCGAGTGCCTGCGTATTGTCACGGGATACTGCGTGCAGAAGCAGAACAGCTCCGTCATGAAAATACGGTACGATTTCATTCACGGCATATTCCGCACTTTTCTGATCGTTCACATTCCAGTCACGGTATGCAAAGCTCCACAATGCGGTCCTAAAGCCGAGAGCCTGTGCAACTGCGAGAACACGCTCTGAATACTCTCCTTCGGGCGGCCGCATATATTTCATTTCATATCCGTACATATCGTATACAAGCTTGTTCATCTCGTTAAGCTCGGCGGCTATGCTGTCCGCGCTGCCGAGCTTTGGCAGATTCGGATGCCGTACGGTATGATTTCCCACGATATGCCCCTCATTGATCATTCTTCTTACAAGCTCCTGTTCTTTTTTAGCATACGGACCGGTAATGAAGAATGCTGCCGGAACATTTTTTTCTTTCAGCGTATCGAGAATGGAAGCCGTATATCCGTTCTCATATCCCTCATCAAAGGTGAGATACAGTCTGTGCGGCTTGCTCGAATCCATATAAAACGAATTGTACTTTTTGAGTACCGTTTTCTGTGCTTCGGTTATTTCCGGCTCTGAGCCTTTGACTTTTTTTAATCCCCAGCCTGAGCCTTTGTTGTCTACAGAGTCAAACTGTGCGCCGAATGTCGAAACAGGGATATTTTTATCTGTATCTGAAATATGATCCATACAGATTCCCAGACATATTGCTGCAATTGTTGACAAAATTGTTACATAAATTTTACGTTTCATTATAACCTCCGATTATCTTGCAAATTTAGTTGAAAAATATAGATAATTGTAGTATAATGAAAGTATAAAATATTGCAAAACAAGCTGCATTATGCCGTAAAACGGGTTTTACCTATGCAAAAGCCCGATAAATCACTTTTAATGGAAAGGGGCGAACAGCCGTGTCCAACGATTTTGAATTCCGCAAACACCTGCGTGAGCGTGAAAGAAAAAACAAAATACGCCGGAAAATTTTCCTGGGTATATTCTCTCTTATTATTATAACTGTTTTTGTGCTTGGTGTAAAGGGGATTTTTCCAAAAATCTCAAAAAAAACCTCAGAGGACGCCGAAATTATTTTTAACGGTTACATTTATCCGCAGCCGCCCGAAAAACATACCGACATTCTTGTTGACGCAGTTAAAGCCGATGGTGTGAAAACAGCATATATAACCTTTGACGACGGACCCAATACATCGGTTACACCTCTTGTGCTTGACACGCTCAGAAAATATAACATAAAAGCGACATTTTTTCTGGTCGGTTCTCTGATTGAAAAGAATCCCGATGTGGCAAGAAGAATTTATGACGAAGGACATTGTCTTGCAAATCATTCATACAATCATAACTATGATGAATTATATGCTGACGGAGAATCGTTTATGACGCAGATAAATAAAACAAATGAGCTGATAGAGCAAATAACCTGCGACAATTACTATCCGAAAATAATGAGATTCCCGGGCGGAGGTTATAACGCAGGCTCAAAGGGTGAAGCAAAGCAGAGATATAAACAGCTTTTACAGGAATCTGGGTATCGTTACTGTGATTGGAACAGTTTAACTGGCGATGCCGAAAAAAAGAATCCAGACGCAGATTATCTGATGGCTAATCTGAAAAAAAGCACTAAGGATAAGGAAGATGTAGTAATTCTCATGCATGACGCAATTGCAAAAAAAGTAACCGCACAGACTCTGCCGCAAATAATAGAATATCTTATCGGGCAGGGCTATGAATTTGATACGCTTGATAATGTGTAAAATGCATTATTTGCGTTTAGATGAAAGGAAAAAAGATGATTAAAATATTAATAGTCGGTCTCGGAATTATCGGCGGCTCGTATGCCAAAGCTTTGAGGGGATTTCCCAATGCCGAAATTTACGGTGCTGACAGAAATGACGAGGTTATAAAAAAAGCCGAAAAGGACGGAGTGATAATAAAAGGGTATAAAGACGCAGCAGATTTTTCTGAGTATGCCGATGTTGTAATACTTTGCGTAACCCCGGAATGTGCCGTAAAAATCATAAACGGCACACCCTTTAAAAAGAATACTCTTGTAACGGACGTATGCGGTGTAAAGGGATATATTTTTGACGAGATTGAAAATTCCGATATAGATTATATCGGCGGACATCCGATGGCGGGAAAGGAATCGTCGGGTTATGAAAGCTCCGATCCCGAATTGTTTAAAAATGCAAACTACATAGTAGTGCCGGGCAGGAATAATACCGCAGAGCATAAAGAGCTTTTAAACAGTATAATCAAATATATCGGGTGTAAACAAATTACTGTTACGAATCCGGAAAACCATGACAAGATGATTGCATACACAAGTCAGCTTATGCACATTGTGGCGGCAGCTCTGTGCGATAACGAATGTCTTGATTCGTCGGAGGCTTACAGTGCCGGAAGTCTGAGGGACTGCACAAGGGTTGCAAAGCTTGATCCGGAAATGTGGTCCGAGCTGTTCTGTGAAAACAGAGAGGCGTTGGCAGAACAGATTGAGATATTCAGCAACAGCTTGAAAACGATTGAGAAGTTTGTTAAAGACGGTGACAGAGAGGGTATTAAAAAGTATTTGAAAAATACATCTGACAGAAAACGCAGATATCTTGCCGAAAATAAAAAACAGTAATTCCGTCATAAAAAATAGGGAGAGTGAATAATTTGAAAAAATGTTGCAGATGTAAAATGATGGTTCCGCCGAGGATAAGAGAATGTCCTTTTTGTGGTGCAAAATATACGAATTTTGAATATTTCAAAATGAATTGGCTGCCTGCCGCCGTTGCAGGAGTTGCAGTTTTGATTATCGGGCTTAATGTTGCCGATATTATGATATTTAATAAAGAAATAAGGTCGGCTGTAAACGAACAGCAGCCGGACGGACAAAGGCTTGAAAGACTTAAGGAAAAATATGAAAATAAAAGCTCTTTTAAGAAAAAATTCATTAGATATTCCGAATTGAATATTATGACGGATAACAGCAATATGCGTGAAATAACCGAGGGAGATGCGAGCGTTACGGTTAAAATTTATTCTCAGAGCGGAAGTGTGAGCGGAGATTATAAGGGTGAAATGATCGACGGAGTACCGGACGGAGTCGGAGAATTTTCATATGATGATGAAAAAGGAAAATGCTTTTATGAGGGCGAGTTTTCAAAGGGAAAAATTCAAGGTACCGGAGAAATGACATTATCCAGCGGCTGGACGCTCAGAGGAAGCTTTTTTGAGGGTCAGCTGAACGGTTACGGAAAAAAATTCAGTCCGAGCGGAGTTCTGACAGAAAGAGGAGAATTTGTAAATAATCAGCTGAACGGTCGTGGAATTAAGTACACATGGGATGGAAATGTTATTTTTGACGGTGAATTTACATACGGATTGCCGTCAAAATTTGAGTATATTAACCTTTGCGGCTATGAAGATATAGCAAATGTCAAAAATGAAGATTTGGTTGGAAAAAATATCGCTGTGGACGGACTGGTCGCAGATCTGGTTAAAGATGAGGAAACCGGAGAGGAATATTTTGTAATGACGGCGGTAGATGACACTAACGTAAAATTCAAGGTAATAGATACGGGAAAAAGTATTCAAAGAAGATTGCAGGCACAGCATAAGGTGTACGGATATTGCGAGAGCGTGGGGAATATTAAGGACAATATGGGCACGGTTGTGCGCGGTATAAGCATTAATTCGTTTTACAGCGACAGATAAGCCGACAGAAAAGCTGCCGTAATCTTAAAATCAATCAAGTCAATTATCGAATATCGGTATTAAAGGAGCTAAACTGTACAAATATGAAAAATTCTAATCTGCCGGTAGAAAAAAACAGGGAGTATATAATAGATATAGAAAGCGTAACCTCAGAGGGCATGGGGGTTGGTCATGTTGACGGCTTCTGCGTTTTTGTTCCTATGACTGCAGAGGGGGACAGAGTAAAAGCGCTTATCGTAAAGGTGAAGCCGGGCTATGCTTATGCAAAATGCACCGATATTATCAAAAAATCAAAGCATCGCAGAGAGCCTGTCTGCCCAGTTTTCGGAAAGTGCGGCGGCTGTCAGCTAATGCATATAGAATATGAAAAGCAATTGCAGATAAAAAAAGAAATTATCGAAAATGCTCTCAGACGGATAGGAAATATTGATTTAAAGGTGAGCCGAATGATCGGTGCCGGTGATGAATTTCGGTACAGAAATAAAATGATATTTCCTTTCAGTACAGATAAAACAGGTAAAGTCGTATGCGGTTTTTACAGAGAAAGAAGCCATGATGTAATTCCTCTTAAGGACTGTTACCTCGGAGATGATATTAATTCCGAAATTATAAGTGCGGTTATGTCCTTTATGGATAAATATAAAGTAACGGTTTATGATGAAAATTCCCACAGAGGAATTGTCAGAAGGCTTTTTATAAGAAAAGGCGCATTTTCGGGTGAGGTGATGGTTGTTTTATCGGTCAATGCGGATAAGTTTGACCGTGCGGAGGAGCTTGCCGCTTGTGTTTCGGCTGTTTCGGACAGAATAAAAAGCATTATTTTAAATCACAACACTAAAAAAACAAATGCTGTGCTTAGTGATAGGAATACGCTGATTTTCGGCAGAGAAACAATATGCGACACTCTCTGCTCCATGCAGTATGAGATTTCCTCCGGAAGTTTCTATCAGATAAATCCGGTTCAGACCGAGAAGCTTTATAATACCGCAATCAATATGGCGCATATCGGTAAAAACGATACCGTTATAGATTTGTATTGCGGTATAGGTACGATTTCTTTGTGCGCCGCACATAAGGCTGAAAGTGTTGCAGGTGTTGAAGTGGTGGAGCAGGCAATAGAAAACGCACGCAAAAACGCTGCGGCTAACAACGTTAACAATGTCACCTTTTATGCAGGTGAGGCAGAACGTATATTTCCGCAGCTTGTTGAAAGCGGTATAAATCCCGATGTTATTATTCTTGACCCTCCGAGAAAGGGAAGCGATGAAACTACTCTTTCCGCTATCGTTAAGGCTTCGCCCGAAAGAATTGTCTATGTTTCATGTAACCCGGCTACGCTTGCAAGAGATGTGAGGTACCTGGAAGATAACGGTTATTCGGCTGCCGATGCTGTGGGGGTGGATATGTTTCCTCAGACGGTGCATGTGGAGACTATAGTGTTGCTACAAAACCGAAATATGTAGAAATCCTTGATTTTAAGCACTTTGTGAAGCATACGGTCTTTAATTCGGAGGGCGATAAATTCCGAAATAAAGAGATAAAAAATTACGTTGTCGTAAAAGTAGTAATTGATATGGTGTGTGGGAACACAAAGAAACAGTAAATAAATCTAACTAAAAAGAGATGTGAAAATGCATCTCTTTTTTTATTTTGGAGGAAACAAAAATGAAATGCCTTATGAAATATGAATGGGTAAAGCTTATGCGATCCCACCTGCCCCAAGGCAAGGGCGTAATGGG
>CAKSIJ010000020.1 GCA_934462715.1 uncultured Clostridia bacterium | reverse complement strand
TCCGACAGTTCTGTAACACTCGAAATCCTCGCAAAAGCAAATTCTTTTCTTCCGTTAGCGGAATGTACGTTTTTAGCTGACAAAGCATATGATGTTAAAGCTATTTAACGCTTTTTAAACTAAAAATTTTTGAATTTCGCCGTTAGGCTTGTTTGCCATACCTTTTTTTAATATTATTTGCTTTTGTTGCTTCATTTGGCTTCGTTGATATTTTATTTACTTTTTATTTCATGCGTTTTGCACCTCTCTATAAAAAATGCAGACTGAAAATTATATTAACTTTGAATAAATGTTACAAGTTTGATACATTTGTTGAAAATGGAAAAAAGTTGTGATATAATGAGAGTTATTGTAAACTGAGCAGCTTGTTAGTGCATAAATCTTAAATGTATATTCTATGTATGCGGTTTGGTCAATTAAAAAAATCGGATTTTACAATCACCTTACCTTATACTGTTACAAAGGAGAACGATTATGAACAGAAAAATCAAAACCGCCGTTGCGCTGCTGACATTATCCGCAATGGCATTCGGAATGGGAACGGCAGCGGGGGCATATACCGGCTGGGCGGATCAGTATGTGAATTTTTGCAGAGTGAGAGGAATCATAACAGGAGATGAGCATGGCGATCTTATGGAGGACAGCAACCTTACAAGAGAGCAGATGGCAAAAATGATATTGATGGCGCTTTCAGTGAACATGAACCATGTCGGCAGCGCCGAGTATGAGGACGTTTCACCCGAACGCTGGTCTTACAGGTATATATCAAAGTATGCCGAATATGTAACGGAGCAGGAAAAGTATTTCAAACCGACAGAAAACGTTACCCGTGAAGAATTTTTGGATATGTGCATGAGAGTGGCAGGCTTTGCAAACGTAAAAGCGGCTCATGCGGACGAGTTTAATTCAAGATTTTCCGACTGGAGCGAAATAGACAAAAAGTATTATAACATGATAGTTGTCGGATATGAGAAAAATTTTATCACAGGCTCCGATAAAAAGATCAATCCAAAATCATACCTGACAAGAGCGGAAGCGTGTACGGTGCTTTATAAGCTTATTTATGCGGTGCAGATAGCGCAGCTTGATAATTATTACGCAAGCAGCGGATATGACGCAAAGGAACAGCAGACAAAGCAGCCCGAACAGAATACCGCACAGCAAAATCATCAGCCGGCACAGCAGATGTCATCAACTCCGCTTATCGGAGCATCAGTGGCAACGCTTGAACAGGCTAAAAAATGGGCGCAGAACAGAGGTGCACATCAGAGATATATAGATATTGCAGATCTTTATTGGAAGTACGGAGAGTTAACCGGAATAAGAGCGGACGTTTTATATGCCCAGGCGGCAAAGGAAACCAATTTCGGGAAATATACCGGACAGGTTAAGCCGGAGCAGAACAACTGGGCGGGAATCAAAAAATACGGTGCGACAGGCGATCTGCCTGAAGATCATGAGGATTTCGCAACGCCGGAGGACGGCGTTAGAGGTCACTTTAACCATATGTGCGCATATGTGGGACTGAATCCCGTGGGAGAGCCGCATGGCAGATACAGATCAGTTAAAAGCCTTTCATGGGCAGGAACTGTCAAAACCGTTGAACAGCTCGGCGGAAAGTGGTGTCCCGACGCAAATTATGGAGTAAGTATTATTAACAATTATTTAAACCCGATGATTAATACAAAATAGAATTATGTTATTGGTAAATGCAAACAATTTAAAAAAAGCCTTCGGGGAGGAAGTGCTGTTTGATAACGTAAGCTTCAATATTTCCTCTGAGGATAAAATAGGTCTTGTCGGAATCAACGGTGCAGGAAAATCCACGCTGTTTAAGATTCTGACCGGTGAGATGAGCCAAACGGACGGAGAAATCTTTAAAAATAAGGATTTAAAAATCGGATATTTGAACCAATATGCCTGCAACGAATCTGATAAAACTCTATATGATGAGCTTTTGACGGTATTTGACGATATTATAAAAATCGAAAAAGAGCTTGACATGATAAGAGGAGAAATCGAGATTTCAAGCGATCCGAAAGAAATTGACGCACTTGTTTCAAGACAGCACAGTCTGAGTGAAAAATTCGATTCAATGGGCGGATTTTATTATAAAAGCCGTGCAAAGTCTGCACTGACGGGACTGGGGTTCTCGGAAGATGATTTTTCAACGCCCGTTTCGGCATTGTCGGGAGGACAGAAAACAAGAGTATCGCTATTAAAGATACTTTTGTCGGGTTCAAATCTTCTTTTGCTTGATGAGCCTACAAACCATCTCGACATTAAAGCGGTTGAATGGCTTGAGGATTTTTTGAAAAGCTATAAGGGTGCGGTGCTTGTGATTTCGCATGACAGATATTTTCTTGACAGAGTTACAAACAGAACCTTTGAAATCGACACGGGAAAGCTTTATTCGCAAAATGGAAATTACAGCTTTTTTATAAAGCAAAGAGAGATTGAAAAGCTTACCCAACAGAGAAAGTATGATAATACCGTAAAGGAAATAGAACGTCTTGAAGCGGTGGTTGAACAGCAAAGACGGTGGAACAGGGAAAAGAACATAAAGACGGCGGAAAGCAAGCTGAAAGTGATTGACAAGCTGAAAGAGGGTCTTGAAAAGCCGGAGGAAACATTGTCCGAAACGGTATTTTCTTTTAAGGCAGTTCCGGGCGGCGGCGACGTTGCTTTGGAATGTAGCGATCTTTCGATGAGCTTTGACGGAAAAAGGCTGTTTTCTCATGCCGATATGTTTATAAAAAGAGGAGAAAAGGTTTTTATCCTCGGACCAAACGGCTGCGGAAAAACAACGCTTTTGAAGATAATCATGGGCGAGCTTACCCCGAAAAGCGGTGAGTTTTATATAGGCGCAAATACCTTTGTAGGATATTACGATCAGATACAGGAAAGTCTGCATATGGATAAAACCGTGATAGACGAGCTATGGGACGAATACCCCAAGCTTTCGCAGACGGAAATCAGAAATGCGCTTGCTGCGTTTTTGTTCCGCGGCGAGGACGTATTTAAGGAAATAAACAAGCTGTCGGGCGGAGAACGTGCGAGAGTGGAGCTTGCGAAGCTGATACTTAAAAAGGTCAATTTCCTTATAATGGACGAGCCTACGAACCATATGGATATAGAATCAAAGGAAGCGCTTGAAAATGCGCTTGCCGATTATGACGGAACAATGCTTATTGTTTCGCATGACAGATATTTTATTGACAAGCTTGCGGATAAAATATACTATCTTGATAACAGCGGAATGACCTTGTATAACGGAAATTATTCTTATTTTACGGAAAAATTCAAGAATTCCGAAGCAACAGAGGTTAAAGAAAAGAAGCAGACAGCCGCAGCTGTCGATTACAGAGAACAAAAAAGGATAGAATCTGAAAAACGTAAGAAGCAGACAAAGATAAAAAGAACCGAAGATGAAATTGCGGAGCTTGAAAGCAGAATTACAGAGCTTAACGAAGAACTGCAATCTCCGGAGGTGTCGGCAGATTACGAAAAAGCTATGAAAATTTCGGACGGGCTTGCGGAGCTTAATGCAAGTCTTGAAGAAAAATACGCATTATGGGAGGAGCTTCAGGCAGAGTAGGCATATGAGAGCTGTTGTACAGAGAGTGACGGAGTCACAGGTCAGAGTTGACAATGAAATAATCGGAAGTATAGGCAGGGGCTTTACCGTGCTTTTGGGCGTAAGCGACGAGGACGATGACGCCGATGTTAAATATATAGTTGAAAAAATAATCAATCTGCGTGTGTTTGAGGACGAAAACGGTAAAATGAATTTGTCATTAAAGGACGCAGGCGGAGAGGTGCTTGTAATTTCGCAGTTTACTCTTTACGGTGATTGCAGAAAGGGCAGACGTCCGAGCTTTGATAAAGCAGGTGAGCCGAATCACGCAAAGCGGTTATATGAGCAGGTATGCTGTCTTTTCTCAGAGAGCGGAATATACACTCAGACAGGCAGGTTTGCCGCCGATATGAAGGTTTCGTTAATAAATGACGGACCGGTAACACTGCTTCTGGACAGCAAGAAATTATTCTGACAAATATATATTTACATTAATTTGTGCCGCTATATGGCGGCGGAAAGGAAGATCAACATGGTAAGAGCAATACGGGGAGCAACCACGGTTGAGAACAATGACAAAAATGAAATATGGGAAGCAACCGAAGAAATGGTTGGTGAAATATTAAAGAAAAACAACGTAAAAATCTATGACATGATAAGCATAACCTTTACGCTTACACAGGATCTCAATGCGTGTTATCCTGCGGTAAGAGTGAGGGAGATGGGAATAACAAACGTTCCTCTTATGAATATGTGCGAGCTTCCGGTGCCGGGTGCGCTTGCAAAGTGCATAAGGGTTATAATTGAGTTTAACAGTGATAAAGGTCTTGACGAGATTAAGCACATATATTTAAGAGGGGCAAAAAAGCTTCGTCCCGATTTGGCTGATAAATAATTTAAATATAATTTTCTTTGAGATAAACGCATGATGAAAGGAATGTGTAAATTTGAAAAATATCAGAATAGCAATTGACGGTCCGGCGGGAGCAGGCAAAAGCAGCGTTTCAAAATGCGTTGCCAAAAAGCTCGGGCTTGTGTATGTGGATACGGGAGCAATGTACAGAGCGTGCGCCGTGTATGCGATAGAAAACGGAATCGAAATTAACGAAAATAAAATAACGCCTCATCTGGACGAGATAAATATAGACATAGGTTATAATGAAAGCGGTCAGAGAATATTCTTAAACGGCAGGGACGTTTCCGAAAGAATCAGAGAAGCGGACGCAACGGCAGGCTCGTCGGCAATAGCGGTTATTCCGTCGGTAAGACTTAAGCTTGTTGAGCTGCAAAGAAAAATCGCCGCAAACAAGTCTGTAATAATGGACGGCAGGGACATCGGTACATATGTTCTGCCCGATGCGGACATAAAAATATTTCTCACTGCGTCTGTTGAAGAAAGGGCAAAAAGGAGATGCGCGGAAATGACTGAAAAGGGCATGAAATGTGATATCGAAAAGGTTAAGTCTGATATTGCCGCAAGGGATAAAAACGACTCAGAACGCAAATTTGCGCCTCTCAGATGTGCCGATGATGCAACGATTGTGGACAGCTCGGACATGAGCTTTGACGAGGTATGCAGCCGTATCTGCGATATTATTAACAATCGCTGAGTACAGCCGCAAAACAATACGAAATTCGGCAGACGGAAAAATCAAATAATAAGGAATGAAGAAAAACATGGGATTTAATATTGTTAAGGTTCTGATAAGGTTCATTTTGCTGTTTATATTCAGAATCAGAGTTATGGGAAAGGAAAATATGCCTATGGAGGGCGGTGTGATTGTTGCAATCAATCACAGAAGCAATTGGGACGTTATAGTCACAGGAGTGACAGCACCACGTCAGCTGGGGTTTATGGCAAAGTCCGAATTGTTTAAAAACAAGCTTTTCGGTGCTTTGATAACCTCTTTGGGGGCGTTTCCGGTTCACAGGGGAAAAGGAGATATAGGAGCGATAAAGGCAGCGCTTACAAGGCTTCGCGAGGGGAAAATCGTTGCAATGTTCCCGGAGGGAAAAAGAGTAAAGGACGGCAGTCTGCCGACCGCAAAGCCGGGAGCGGTAATGCTTGCGCACAAAGCAAAGGTTCCGATTGTTCCGATTAAGCTTACCGGAAAATACAGATGGATGGCAAAAGTCACGGTGACAATAGGAAAGCCTGTTTACTATGACGAGTATTACGATGAAAAGCTGACTGTCGAAAAGCTCCAGGAGCTTACCGACACGCTTATGAGAAATCTCAGATCGCTTGACGAACCGAAGAAATTAAAGGAGCCGTCATGACAGAAAACAATAAACAGATAACAAGGCATGATAATCCGAATATAGAAATTGCGGAAACAGCGGGATTTTGCTACGGTGTAAAAAGAGCGGTAAACGGCGCATATAAGCTTGCAAAAGGTCATGAAATAGCCGTAACGCTCGGTCAGCTGATACACAATAAATCGGTGGTGTCGGAGCTTGAAAAACAGGGGATAAGACCGGTTGAGCGAATAGAGGACGCTAAAAGCGATGAAACCGTTATAATAAGGGCGCACGGCGTGGGAAAAAGGATTATAGAAAGGTTAGAGAGAGAAAACAGAAAATACATCGACCTGACCTGCCCTTTTGTGAAAAAAATTCACAAAATAGTTGAAGAGCATTATAAAAAAGGGTATAAGATAATTATAATCGGTGACAAAAATCACCCCGAGGTTAAAGGGATAAACGGGTGGTGTGATGGCAGCGCATATATAACTTATTCACCCGAGGACAAAATTCCCCAAAATTTGGCTGAAAGTGATGTGTGTATTGTCGCACAAACGACGATAAATAAAAATATTTTTATACAAATCGTACAAAATATAAAAAACACTTGCCAAACCCCTATAGTTTTTGATACAATATGTAGTGCAACGAAGGAAAGGCAGAGCGAGGCGGCGAAGCTGGCGGAGCGTTCGGACGTGATGCTTGTCATCGGAGGTGCGCAAAGCTCCAATTCGCGCAAGCTTTTTGAAATTGCCCGGGCGGCTTGTCCGGAAAGTTATTTTATTGAAAATTTTGAGGAAATTCCTCAGAATATATATTTAAAAAAAAGAAAGATAGGTATTACTGCCGGGGCCTCAACTCCCGGGAGTATTATCGAGGAGGTTTACACAACGATGGATGAAAAAATCAAAAACGAAGAAAACTTTGCAGAACTGTTTGAACAGTACGAAAGCAAAACTCTGAACAACGGCGATATTATCGACGGAACTGTAGTTGAGGTCCGCGGTAATGAAGTTATTGTTGATCTCGGCGGATTCAAGTATAACGGTCAGCTTGCTCTCGACCAGATTACCGATGATCCTTACAGCAAGGCAAGCGACATTGTCAAGGAAGGCGACAAAATTAGAGTTTATGTTGTAGGCGTTAATGACGCTGAAGGCAAGGTTGTTCTTTCAAGAAAGAAGCTTGTTGCTATGGAAAGCTGGAATCATATTAAGGAAGCTTATGAAAACGGCGATGTACTGACCGCTAAAATTATCAAAGTGGTTAAAGGAGGCGTTGTTGCATTAGCTAATGATTATCAGGTGTTTATTCCCGCGAAACAGGTTGCTTTGAGATACGTTCAGGATTTGGACAGCCTTCTCAATACCGAGCTTAAGATAAAGCTTATTGACCTTGACGAAAAGAGAAAACGTGCGGTTGGTTCTGCAAGAGTAATCCTTGCAGAAGAAAAGAAAGCCGCAGAGGATAAATTCTGGTCGGAATGTGAAGTAGGAAAGCAGTATACAGGTAAGGTTAAGTCAATCACAGCCTTCGGCGCATTTGTTGACCTGGGCGGTATCGACGGTCTTGTTCACATTTCAGAACTCAGCTGGGATAAAATTAATCACCCGTCAGAAGTAGTAAAAGAGGGTGACGAGCTTACCGTTTACATCAAGGACATCAACCCGGAAACAAAGAAGATTTCTCTCGGCTACAAAAAGGCTGAGGACGATCCTTGGTTTATTGCAAAATCAAAGCTTAATGTAGGCGACGTTGTTAAGTGCAAGATCGTAAGAATCATGCCTTTCGGCGCATTTGCACAGATCATGCCTAACGTTGACGGTCTTATCCACATCTCTCAGATTGCCGACAGAAGAATCGAAAAGCCTGAGGACGTTTTGACAGTCGGTGAAGAGGTTGAAGCTAAGATAACGGAAATCAACTGGGAAACAAAGAAAATCTCTTTGAGCATAAGAGCGCTTATTGCTCCTCCCGTTAAGGAAGAAGCTGCTGTAGAAGCTCCGGTTGAGGAAGAAGTTACCGATGAAGTTGTTCCGGTTGATATTGAAAAATTTATCGCTGAGGAAAACGCTGAAGAAACAGACGCAGAATAATTAAAATTACAGAGGGCTGTTGCCGGCGCAACAGCCCTCTTTTGTCTGATTTGGCATATATGCAATGTGCATTTTCCGTGCCTTGTATAAAAATGAAAGGAATTTGCCGAAAATGGATATTGAAAAATTATTGCTTTCGCTTGCAGATGAAAAATATAAGGAATTTCATAAAAAACTGATACCTACGGTAAATGAAGATAAAATAATAGGAATAAGAACACCGGTACTCAGAAAAACTGCAAAGGAAATCAAGGATTCGCCCGAAGCAAAAGCTTTTATAGATACATTGCCGCATTTTTATTATGAAGAAAACAATCTTCATGCATTTCTTGTTGAATTTATTAAAGACTACGATAAAGCGGTTTCGGAAACGGAAAAATTTCTGCCATACATAGATAACTGGGCAACCAGCGATTCTTTTTTGCCGAAAATTTTTAAAAAGAACAAGGACAAGCTTATTGTAAAGATTAATGAATGGATCAAGTCGGATAAAACATATACAATAAGATATGCAATGGGTCTTTTAATGAGCTTGTATCTGGATGATGATTTTAAGACAGAGTATGCCGGTATTGTGGCAAATGTATCATCGGAGGAATACTATGTTATTATGATGCAGGCATGGTATTTTGCGACTGCGCTCGCCAAACAGTATGACGCGGTGCTGCCTTATTTTACCGGGAAAAAATTGAGCAAAGATGTAAATAATAAGGCAATACAAAAAGCAATTGAAAGCAGGCGCATAGACGCCGATACCAAAGCATTTTTAAAAGGGCTGAAACGGTAATTGTGCTTGCGGCACGTTTGCCTGTAAAATTGAATATTTCCATGCGGATACAGATTAAAAAATTTTGATAAATATTATCGGCACGGTTGCTTTGAATTTAAAGCTTCTGCGCCTTTTTATCTGTTCTGCGGATTGGAGGAAAGTGTGAGTACTGAAACGTTAAGAGGTATTTTGATTCCGTTTTTGGGAACTTCTTTGGGGTCTGCTTGTGTGTTTTTTATGGGAAAGAGAATGAACAGAACGCTTCAAAGAGCTTTGACCGGCTTTGCCGGCGGAGTCATGGTTGCGGCTTCGGTCTGGAGTCTTTTGATTCCTGCAATGAATTTCTCGGAAAATATGGGAAGGCTTGCGTTTATACCTGCTGCAGTCGGTTTTTGGATAGGAATACTGTTTTTGCTTTTACTTGATAAAATAATACCGCATCTGCATATGTACAGCAGCGTTGCGGAGGGACCGAAAACAGGCTTTAAAAAGACATCAATGCTTGTACTGGCGGTTGTTCTTCATAATATTCCCGAGGGAATGGCTGTCGGAGTGATTTATGCAGGCAGACAGTCCGGCGGAGCTGCCGTTACCGCAGCCGGCGCTCTTGCGCTTTCGATAGGAATTGCAATTCAGAATTTTCCCGAGGGCGCTATAATTTCCATGCCGCTTGCAGCGGAGGGAGAGGGAAAATTCAAGGCTTTTGTAAATGGTGTGCTGTCCGGAATAGTTGAGCCGATCGGAGCTGTGATAACAATTCTTGCCGCAAGCGTAATAGTCTCCGTATTGCCGTATTTTTTGAGCTTTGCGGCAGGCGCTATGGTGTATGTGGTGGTTGAGGAGCTTATTCCCGAAATGTCGGAGGGACCCCATTCCGATATAGGTACACTGATGTTCGCTTTGGGATTTACGATAATGATGTCGATGGACGTGGCATTGGGATAGAAAAAAATCTGTTTTTTACAAAAAATGAGAGGGTACATAATGGATAAATTTGAAATAATAATACCGACAATATTCGGGCTTGAAGCTTTCTGTGCGCGTGAGGTAAGAGCCTTGGGATATGAAACTACCTCCGTAGAGGACGGCAGAGTTACTTTTTCAGGCGATTTTGAAGCTGTCGCAAGAGCAAATTTGTGGATCAGGACGGGAGAAAGAGTGCTGATTAAAATAGCAGAGTTTACGGCTGTTTCCTTTGATGAGCTTTTTGAAAAAACAAAGGCTGTCAAATGGTCAGACTGGCTTGATGAGAAATCAGCGTTTCCGGTTACGGGCTTTTGTCTTAAATCGCAGCTTGCAAGCATGAGGGATTGTCAGGCAATCATTAAAAAAGCTGTAGTCGATTCCATGTCGGGCAGCTACGGAATAAGCAGATTTGAAGAAAACGGTTCGGTATATCAGATACGGTTTTCAGTTATGAAGGATAGAGTTACGCTTATGATTGACACAAGCGGAGAGGGACTCCATAAAAGAGGCTACAGAGCGGTGTCGAACGCTGCGCCGCTTAAAGAAACGATTGCTGCGGCAATGGTATATCTGAGCCATTGGAAGTATGAATTTCCGCTTGCCGACCCAATGTGCGGCTCGGGTACTATCCCGATTGAAGCTGCAATGATAAAAAGAAACATTGCACCTGGTCTTACACGTCAGTTTTTATCTCAGGGATTTTATCAGATTAATGATAAAATCTGGGAAAAAGCGAGGGAAGAAGCAAAATCGTCGGAAAAGAACGTACCCCTTGAAATTCTTGCTTCTGATATTGATGCCGATACGGTTGAAATAGCAATTCATAATGCGAAAATCGCCGGTGTTGCGGATGCGGTTGCTCCCGCGGTCGGCAATGTTGCCGATTTTGCAACCGATTTGAAATACGGCACAATAATCTGCAATCCGCCATATGGCGAAAGACTTTGCGACGCAGAGCAGTGCAAGGAGCTGTATACTCTTATGGGCAAAGCTTTTTCAAAGCTTGATAAGTGGAGTATGTATATACTGACGTCAAATGAGGACTTTGAAAAATCGTTCGGAAAAAAAGCTTCCAAAAAAAGGAAGCTGTATAACGGTATGCTTAAATGTAATGTTTATCAATATTTCGGCGAAAGACCAAAAATCAGATAAATTGCAAATATATTCACCGGATTTCCCTGTTTATTTCGGTTATACTTATATGGGGGGGGATTAACGCAAAAAATATGCTGCGCATCTTACCTTTTTTCGGGGTTAGGAGTATAAGCATATGCCGTCACCTCTCAAAAGGCAACCTGCTTGCATCTTTTTCACATTTGGATTTGTGCCGCCGTATGGCGGCAGAATGGGGGATTTTGATGAAAAATAAGCAAAAAGACAAACCTCAGGGCTATGAGCACGTGATTTTTACTCATCCGAATACGGTAGCTTCCGTTACCGAGTTTACCGGATTGATTCAGATTCCGCCGGTGGACGATGAAGAAATAGAAGCTTACAGCGATATTTATGCCGTTCCGGAGCAAATTAATTATATGCTTAAAGATGTAAGAACAAAAGATAAGATACAAAAATAAAATAGAAGTCTGTTTTGCCGCTCTGTTGGCAAATCGGTAAATTTCAATTAAATATGAGTAAAATACGCATATCTGTTTGAAAACGGTATGCGTATTTTGCTTTTTTATGTTAGCCGGAGATGAATTTTGTTTGCCGTATTTCACAAAATACTTGAAATATGCAAAAATTTGTAGTATGATATGTTTTGTCGGCGAAAGCCGATGTAAAAGGCAAGATTGAAAACAGTGTAAAAAGCCGGGCGGTTATGCCATCATCTCCGTGAAATGGGGTGATAGCTTATGGAATATACTTACATAATGATGTATTTAATTACTCTGATTGTATTAATAATAACTATAAAAAGTAACGCCAACCGTTGTGAAGTGAACCCCATTTGTTGGACAAAAATAGGTCTAATGAAAGGGGTTTTTTCATGGGTAAAATTAAATATCCACCGGAACTACGATTGAAAATAGTTTTAGAATATTTAGAAGGGAATATAGGGTATGTTGCATTAAGTCAAAAATATAGTGTTGCATCTCCCAGGGACATTGCTAAATGGGTAGCAATGTATAACGAGCATGGCGAAGCAGGATTATGTACTACACACGGCACTTATGATGGACAATTCAAGATATATGTGGTAGAATATATGCATATAGTTATCAAGCGTGACCAGTTTGAGATTCAGCGTTATACCGATAAGTCATCGGGAATAATTGCGACTTTTTCAAATGATGAAAGTAAGCTTACATCTGACGTGTGGTATACTGTAGACGCTGGTCTGCTCTCGACTCCTTTGGGACCGAGAATACTTTTGAAAACAGGGGATAAGGTTCTGATATATTATATCGACCGGTCGGGTGAAAAAGCGGATCAGCTCGGATATGTTTCTTTCCGGGACGGTTCGGGAACTACCGGTATGTATGTTGCAGGCTCGGATTATACGGAATAAAAAAAATCACAAGGCGGTTTACCCAAAAGGGCTGACCGCCTTGTGATTTTTTTATAAATATTTGCTTTTATGTCAGAAATTCTTTTCTGTATATTGACAGAAAAAGAATAACAATATATAATAGATAGCTGAATACATACAAGAAAGGAATTTTTACTATGTCAAATGAATTAATGCTTATAATCAATATTGTTGTTGTCTATTTTCTGACATTGACGTCATATTATCTGTTCGGGAAAAAGGGGGTTTTGTGCTGGAACGCGATTGCTACGATTGCCGCAAACATTGAGGTTATGATACTTATAGAGGCTTTCGGTATGGAGCAGACTCTCGGAAACATAATGTTTGCGACAACGTTTGTCGCAACAGACATACTTTCGGAAAATTACGGAAAAAAAGAAGCCGCACTTGCGGTAAAAACCGGCATATTTGTTTCGGTTGCCTTTATAATATTCACAAGAATATGGCTGATGTATACGCCGTCGGAAAATGATACCGTAATGCCGTCGGTAATTACCGTTTTTTCAAACACTCCGAGGGTAATGCTCGCAGGCTTTGTGGTTTACGGAATCGTTCAGGCGGCAGATGTGTTTTTGTATCACAAAATATGGAAATTCACCGAAAAGCTAAGCGGAAGCACAAAGGGCTTTTTGTGGCTGAGAAATAATGCGGCTACACTGATTTCGCAGTTTTTGAATGCAATTCTTTTTAACCTTGCGGCATTTGCGGGTGTGTATGACGCAAAAACGCTTGTAAGCATAATAATTTCCACATATGTGATTTATATTATTACCTCTCTGGCAGATACTCCCGTTGTGTATCTTGCAAGAAGGATGAAGCAGTCGGACAGGGTATCGGTGCTGTACAGATAATTGGGCATAATACAATTCGGAACGGTTTGTGCGGATTGCGGAAAATTGGTTTGATTTATTGTGTATTTTTCATAAAATACGGAATGATATAAAAAACACAAAACATTTGTTTGACTTTTTTGCGGTTTTGTGATAAAATAATAAAAACAAATGTTCATTATAACAGATGAACGTCTGCAATTGCATTTGATTCCGGGGATTGCCGAATGGAGGATTATTATGTCAAAATTGAGTGATAAGGATTATGAAATTCTTGATTTTATAAAGGAACAGCAGCTGAAAAAGGGATTTCCTCCGTCTGTGAGAGAAATGTGCAAGGCAGTGGGGCTGAGCTCCACTGCGTCGATTCATGCGCATTTAAAAAAGCTTGAAGAACACGGGAAAATTAAAAGAGATTTGTCAAAAAACCGTTCGATTATGGTTCTGGAGGATAAAGCTCCGGGGGGCAATGTAGAATATGCCGACATCAGATATGTAGACGTGCCGATATACGGCAAGGTTGCCGCAGGTATCCCGATTCAGGCGGTTCAGAATGATGAAGAAACCTTTCCGCTGCCTGTTGAGTTTGTGGGGAATAAGGAAATATTTATGCTTAAAGTCGAGGGTGAATCAATGATAAACGCAGCGATTCTTGACGGCGACTATGTTATCGTTCAGAAACAGCCGTCGGCTGAAAACGGACAGATTGTTGTAGCACTGGTGGATAACAACTCGTTTGCAACCGTAAAAACCTATTATAAGGAAAACGGCCACATAAGATTGCAGCCCGAAAATGATACAATGGATCCGATAATTGTCGATGAAGCTTTTGTTCTCGGAAAAGTTGTCGGAGTTTTTCGTAAACTATAGACATTTGCAAAATTATGTGTTATAATATGTCTGTATGACCGTGAAATCAATCACTGACCGATTACATAAAAAAATATATGCCGGTTAACGGCACGATGGAGTTGATATTATGTCAAGAAAGTTATTTACCTCCGAATCTGTCACAGAGGGACATCCCGATAAAATATGCGACAGAATTTCGGACGCTATATTGGACGAGATTATGAAAAAAGACCCTGACGCAAGAGTTGCCTGCGAAACAACCTGTACAACGGGAATCGTTTCTATTATGGGCGAAATTACCACCGACTGTTATGTGGATTTTCCAAAGGTTGCAAGAGAAACAATTCTTGAAATAGGATATGACAGAGCAAAGTACGGCTTTGACGGAAATACCTGCGCCGTTGTAACATCAATAGACGAGCAGTCGCCCGATATTGCAATTGGTGTAAATGAGGGATATGAGAACAAAAACGGCGGAAACGATGTCGAGAATTCTACCGGTGCCGGAGATCAGGGCATGATGTTCGGTTATGCCTGCGATGAAACACCGGAGTTGATGCCGCTGCCGATTTCTCTTGCTCACAAGCTTGCAAAAAGGCTTACCGAGGTAAGAAAGGACGGAACGCTCGACTATTTAAGACCGGACGGAAAAACACAGGTTACGGTTTATTATGAGGACGACAGACCGGTGAGCGTTGATACCGTGGTTGTATCAACCCAACATTCTCCGGAGGTATCACTCGATAAAATCAGAGATGATATTATCAGAGAGGTAGTAAAAAAGATTATCCCCTCGTCGCTTTTGAATGAAAATACAAAATACTTTGTCAACCCGACAGGAAGATTCGTTGTGGGAGGTCCTCAGGGCGACAGCGGACTTACCGGAAGAAAGATTATTGTCGATACCTACGGCGGATATGCACGTCATGGCGGCGGCGCTTTTTCGGGAAAGGATCCGACAAAGGTTGACCGTTCGGCGGCTTATGCCGCACGCTGGGCTGCAAAAAATATTGTTGCCGCCGGCTTGGCAAAACGCTGCGAAATTCAGCTTGCATATGCAATAGGTGTTGCAAAACCTGTTTCGGTAATGGTTGACACCTTTGGTACGGGCAGTGTGTCCGATGATATAATCGAAAAAGCCGTAGAAAAGGTATTTGATCTGCGCCCTCATGCGATTATAGAAGCACTCGATCTGAGAAAGCCGATTTACAAGCAGTTATCCGCTTATGGTCATATGGGCAGGGAAGAGCTTGGAGTTGCATGGGAGAAAACAAACATGGTTGAAAAGCTCAAAGCTGCTGTTGATGAGCTGGTAAAATAATGGAAAAAAAGCAGGCTATAGCTTGCTTTTTTGATGTTGTTAACAACCGAAAGGAAAGGAAAACTTGATATGCTCAAACAATACAAATTCAAAACAGAACTGCACGCACACACAAAGCCGGCAAGCAAATGCAGCGAAATACCGCCGGAATACATGGTTGAAGCATATAAAAATCTCGGCTTTACAACCGTTGTGCTTACCAATCACTTCGTATATACAGAGGATATGAGCGAGGAAAAGGTTGAAAGAATTATCGCAGACTATGAAAAAACAAAAGAGCTTGGCGATAAAAACGGGCTTAACATTGTTTTGGGTGCAGAAATAAGATTTTCCGAAAGCTTCAACGATTATCTTGTTTACGGAATAGATACCGATGAGCTGTATAAAATCAACAAGCTTCTCGGAATCGGGATAGCGGAGTTTTACAGACAGTATAAAAATGACAGAAATGTTATTGTTCAGGCGCACCCTTTCAGGGACGGAATGACGCAGATCGGGTTGGAATTTCTTGACGGCTATGAAGTTTTCAATATGCACCCCGGACACAATTCAAGAGTCGGATTTGCCGCAAAGGCGGTGTACGGAAGCGGAAAAATTATAACCGGAGGAACGGATTTTCATCATGCGGGGCATGAGGGTATGTGCGCTATGGTGACAAAAGTGCCTGTTACAGACTCATATCAGCTGGCAGGTATTCTCAAGAGCGGAGATTATATTTTTGATATTTGGGGCAATAAAACAGTTCCTGCGAACAATAAGAATTTTTGTTTATAAAAATATAAGAAACAGAGGTTGATTATGAAAAATATTTATATATCATCATGCGTGCCGGAGGGCGGCGTATACAGATTTAATTTGACGGACAGCGGTAAGCTTGAATTTTTGGATAAGCTTTCGGTAAAAAGTCCGATGTACCATATTTATGACGGAGAAAAAATGTATATAATACTGCGCGATCCGTTTGAGAACAGCAGTGAGAGCGGTATGATAAGCGCAGAGATTTCGGATTTCGCGCTTGTAAATCCGACCGAGCCGATTTCCACAAAAGGAGTTGTTGCGTGTCACCTTTGCAAGGAGGATAACGATATATACTGTGTGAACTATGTAAGCGGAAGCGTAATAAAAATGCCCGATAAGCTTGATGTTCACGAGGGAAGCGGCCCGAATAAAAAAAGACAGGAATCATCTCACACACATTTTGTTGCTGTAACGCCCGATAAAAAATATGTGCTTGTTACAGATTTGGGCATGGATAAAATTTTTGTATATACAAGAGAGCTTGAACTTGTAAGAACTGTAGATACTCCGCGTGGTCACGGCGTAAGACATTTGATTTTTTCGGAGGATTCAAGGTATCTGTTTGCGGTAAATGAGCTTGAATCAACCGTTTCGGCATTTTCATATGATGACGGCAGACTTGAATTAATCGATACCGCAAGCGCACTGCCGGAGGACTTTGAGGGTTACAGCATTGCCGCCGCAATAAGACTTCACAAAGGACATATATATGTTTCAAACAGAGGTCACGATTCACTCGCAAAGCTGAGCTTTGACGGAAAAAAGCTGAGTCTTTTAAATACATATCAGTGCGGAGGAAGCGAACCGAGAGATTTTGACTTTTTCGGGGAGTTTGTGATATTCACAAATATTGCCGGAAACAATGTTACCGTTTTCCGTGTAAAGGACAACGGTCTTGAACAGACAGACGAGATAAAGCTGGAACAGCCCTTGTGCGTCAGCGCAATATGAAAAATCCAAGTAAAATTTGCAGCCGGGATCGGAGTGATATATTATTAAAAAGGAAGATGTACTGAAAAAGTATTTCGGACACAGCGGTTTCAGAGAGGGTCAGAATGAAATAATAGAAAGCATACTTTCGGGACGCGATTCTGTCGGAATAATGCCTACGGGCGCAGGTAAATCAATTTGTTATCAAGTGCCGTCACTCATGCTTGACGGTATAACGATAGTGATTTCGCCGCTGATTTCACTGATGAAGGATCAGGTAAGCGCACTTGTGCAAAACGGCGTGCGTGCGGCTTTTTTCAACAGCTCGCTTACATATCCGCAGTACCGCAGGGCTTTGGAAAATGCCGTGAACGGTATGTACAAGATTATATATGTCGCACCGGAACGCCTTTTGACCGACAGCTTTTTGAATTTTACAAAATCTGTGAATATATCTATGGTGACGGTTGACGAAGCACACTGCGTTTCGCAGTGGGGACAGGATTTCAGACCCGATTATCTGAAAATCCCCGAATTTATAGAGGGTCTTGAAAAAAGACCTGTTGTATGCGCATTTACGGCAACGGCGACCTCTGAGGTGAAAAAGGATATAATACGTATTCTGGGACTTAAAAATCCTTATGAGCTGATAACCGGCTTTGACAGAAAAAATCTCTATTTTGAGGTTGATACCGTGCAGAATAAATTTCAGAAGCTTTTGTCACTGCTGAGAGAAAATGACGGCAGATGCACAATAATTTATGCCGCAACAAGAAAATATGTTGAAGAAATTTGCGAAAAGCTGCTTGATAAGGGCTTTAAAGCCGTAAGGTATCATGCAGGACTGGAGGATTCCGAGCGCAGGGAAAATCAGGAAAAATTTCAAAATGACGAAGCCGATATTATGGTTGCAACAAACGCTTTCGGAATGGGTATAGACAAGTCAAACGTTTCGCTTGTAATACATTACAATATGCCGAAAAATATAGAAAGCTATTACCAGGAGGCTGGCAGAGCCGGGCGTGACGGCGGAAAATCCTCATGTTATCTTATGTATTCTCCGTCCGATATTATTCTCAATAAGTTTTTTATCGAAAAAACCGAGCCTAACGAACAGCTTACACCGGAGGAGAACGAGGAAATAAAGAAAAAGGATTTTGTGCGCTTGAATCATATGGTGAGATATTGCACCTCGACGGATTGTCTGAGGGGAATGTTTTTAAAATACTTCGGAGAGCAAAATGTGCCGCAAAACTGCGGTAATTGTTCAAACTGTCTTTCGACCTTTAACACGGTTGATATAACGTCATATGCACGAAGAATACTTATAGCCGCAGATGAGCTTGCGGGAATCGGCAGAAGCTTCGGAAAGCAGAAGCTTTGCGATATTCTGACGGGAATCGAGCCGACAGGCTACGGTTCGGGAAGAATAACCGCACTGGGCTGCTTCGGTTCGGTGACGGACAAAAATATCCGTGAGCTGAGAGAATATATTGAGTGTCTGATTGCTAAAGGCTTTTTGAGAATCAACACGGAAAAATTCAATGTTTTGGAAATGACGGCTGAGGGAAAGGAAGTTCTGAAAAACGGCACATCGGTTACGATAACCCAAAAAGAAAAACCGATTACGAAAAAAGAAGCGAAAAAACGCGCACTTTTCGGAGGAAGCTCCGCACCTACGCTATTCGAAGAGCTGAAAAAGCTTAGAACGCACCTTGCACTTAAAAAGGGCGTAC
Source organism: uncultured Clostridia bacterium (assembly GCA_934462715.1). Classification (GTDB taxonomy): domain Bacteria; phylum Bacillota; class Clostridia; order UBA1381; family UBA1381; genus RGIG1988. The sequence continues at coordinate 27,644 of CAKSIJ010000020.1, read as the reverse complement.
CGCCATACGTAATATTTCCGGACACTGCACTTGCGGAAATGTCAAGAAGAATGCCTGTCACCGACAGCGAATTTCTCGACATATCGGGAGTGGGCGAAACAAAGCTGAGAAGATACGGAAAGGATTTCATGGAGGTTATAAAAGCCTACAGCGGAAAACAGTAAAAAAATGACGGAACTGTTTGGATTATTCGGTCAGAGTGAGGAAAGGAATGAATTATAATGAAAACAAAATTATTGATTATAAGACACGGACAGAGCTTGGGTAATGCGGGAAAAAGATTTTTGGGTCATACAGACCTGGATTTAACACCGTATGGTTATGAGCAGGCAGAGAAGCTGACCGAATATCTGAAAAACGAAAAAATAGACAAGGTATATTCAAGCGACCTCATAAGGGCTTATCATACCGTTTTGGGTATCGCAAAGCAGAGAGGGCTTGAAGTAATCAGAGATTCAAGGCTCAGAGAAATATATGCCGGAAAATGGGAAAATAAGAGTTATGATGAGTTGTACGTCGATTTTGCAGAGGATTACGGATTGTGGAAAACCGATATAGGAAATTCAAAATGCACGGACGGCGAAACGGTAATGGATTTGCAAAAGCGTATTGTCGGAGCGGTTACCGAAATTGCCGAAAGCAATCCGGGAAAAACCGTATGCATCGGCACTCATGCAACTCCGATACGCGTGCTTTACGCTTATGTCAGCAATATTCCGAGCGGCGGCATCAAAGACGTACCGTGGGCAACCAATGCGTCTGTCACTACGGCAATATATGAAAACGGTAAAATGAGAATCGAAAGCTACGGCTTTAATGAATTTCTTGGAAATACCAAAACAATTATTGATTTTTGAAAATTTTTGTGGTATAATAAAAACAGGGTTTGACCCTGTCATATTAATACATATTCATGGGCTGCCGCTGTAGAGAGGCAGTTTTGCTTTTACGGCAAATAAAAGCTTTAAAAAACGTCCTTAATATTGTTTCTGAGCTTTGATATAAGAGCATTGAAAAATTCCGTTCTGCCGCTGTTGTTTTGCAGAGCGGTTATGCCGCTGATTTGGCTGAACGCTTCAATTGCCGCACTGCGTTCTTCGGGAGCTTCGATTTTGTTTATGTAATCCTCAATAATCGTCAGTTCCTCCGGACTTGCGCCGCTGTGTTCAATAAATCTCATGATTACAGGCATAGCCGGAGCGGCGGTGCCTTGCTCGTATGCAGAGAGCGTCTGCTTTGAAATGCCGAGAATTTCAGCAAATTCCTGCTGTGAATAATTATTGTTTATTCTGTATTCTCTGATATATTTTCCCAATTCATCAATGTGCATTGAAATCGCCACCCGGTGAAAAAACTTAATAAAAAGCCGAAACCGTAATTAACTCTGCGACCTCCGCACGTCCGGTATTTTTAGGACATTGACATTATCTCTGATTATGGGTTAGCTGACCGCCAGGCGGTATGCATCATAGATAAAAGCCGAAAAAAGAGCGACCGCACAAAAATGCAGATGAAAATTACGTATCGGCATAGGATATTATATTATATTTAAATCGAAATGTCAAGTGATTTTAAGTATTTTAATAAAATCTGATGATATCAATGCTAAAAAATTATAAATAAGCAATCAATAATTAATCATTTTGCACAAAAAAATCTTAAAGTTAATAAATTATTCAAAAAAATTAAAAAAACACTTCCATTTTGTGACAAATTATGATATAATATTTTTTGTAGTTTTTGAAGCATGGAAGAACCGCATATGTATGCGGCAGGCGCACGGTGCGCTTAACCTCACCGCTGGTTTGCGGTGCGGATTTATTAATGTAATATGGAAGGACGGAAAGAAAATGTTTTTGAAAATTATTTTGTTGGTTTTATTTTTTGCGGTCATGATTGGCGTCGGCTTCTATTGCAGAAAGCACACTACCGATGTTAAAGGCTTTGTCCTCGGTGGCAGGTCTGTCGGTCCGTGGCTTACTGCTTTTGCATACGGAACGTCATATTTTTCGGCCGTTATTTTTGTGGGCTACGCCGGACAGTTCGGCTGGAAATTCGGAGTTGCTTCAACGTGGATAGGCCTTGGAAATGCGTTTTTGGGTTCACTCCTTGCATGGGTGGTTCTGGGCAGAAGAACAAGACTTATGACGCAGCACTTGAACAGCTCGACAATGCCGGAATTTTTCGGCAGCCGCTTTAACAGCACCGCTTTAAAGGTAGGAGCGTCTGTTATAGTTTTTATATTCCTTATACCCTACACAGCTTCACTCTACAACGGTTTGTCAAGACTTTTTGCAATGGCATTCAATGTGCCTTATGAGGTCTGCATTATCACTATGGCGGTTCTGACGGGTGTATATGTCATTGCCGGAGGATACATGGCAACGGCAATCAATGACTTTATTCAAGGTCTTATAATGATATTCGGAATTGTGGCGGTTATTCTTGCAATTCTCAGTAAGAACGGCGGATTTGTCGCATCTCTTGACGCACTGGCAAGGGTTGAAGATCCTTCGGTATCGTCTACACCGGGAGTGTTCGCTTCATTCTTCGGCCCCGATCCTCTCGGACTTTTGAACGTTGTAATTCTTACATCGCTCGGAACATGGGGACTTCCGCAGATGGTTCAGAAATTCTATGCTATAAAGAGCGAGGACGCAATAAGCAAGGGTACGGTAATCTCGACGCTTTTTGCGGTAATCGTAGCCGGCGGCTGTTACTTCCTCGGTGGCTTCGGAAGATTGTTTGACGTTGACGTCAAGGCTCTCGGAATGGACGCAATCATTCCCGAAATGATGTCATATCTGCCCGATGTGCTCTTGGGAGTTGTAATAATACTCGTACTCTCCGCTTCAATGTCTACACTTTCATCGTTGGTGCTTGCTTCAAGCTCAACCCTTACGCTTGACGTTATTAAGGACAACATCGTTAAGGATATGAAAGAAAAAAATCAGGTTTTGTGTATGAGAGCCTTAATTGTAGTGTTTATTGCAATATCGGCAATCATCGCAATTGTTCAGTACAGAAACAACGTTACATTCATTGCACAGCTTATGGGCGTATCATGGGGTGCTTTGGCAGGTGCGTTTCTTGCGCCGTTCCTGTACGGCTTGTACTGGAAAAGAGCCACAAAGACTTCTGTTTGGGTATGCTTTGTGTTCGGCGCAGGTATAATGATTTTGAATATGCTTGCAAAGCCGTATTTTCCGACGCTGCTGCAATCGCCGATTAACTGCGGAGCATTTGCAATGCTTACCGGTCTTATAATAGTTCCGGTAGTAAGCTGCTTTACAAAAGCCCCCGATAAGAGTATGGTTGAAAATGCTTTTTTGTGCTATGACAAAAAAGTACTTGTTTCGGCTAAAGAAGCATTGGGCGATAATGATTGATTTTGAAGTTCAAAAACTACATATAAATGTGACAGACGGCTGTCTGCGGAACGCTTGTTCGGCAGGCAGTTCCGTTTATATTTGAAAATATTTAATTTCGGACGAATAAATTGCCGTTTTTGCGGTATTGACTTTTCGGCTGAAAAAGTATATAATATAAATATTAAGCAAAGGAAGAAAAAACAATGCCAATTACAGAATTTTTAACAAGAAACGCACAGGAACAGCCGGACGATGTTGCTCTTGTGGAGCTTGCTCCTCATTTAATGGAAAAAGCAAAGATGACATGGAGAGAATATCCTCTTATTCAGTCAAATACCGATGAACCGTACAGACAGGAATTAACATGGAAAGAATTTGACAGAAAAGCAAACCGTTTTGCAAATCTGCTTTTGAGCAGAGGAATCAAAAAGGGAGATAAGGTCGCAATTCTTTTGATGAACTGTCTTGAATGGCTTCCGATATATTTCGGAGCATTGAGAGCCGGTGCTCTCGCAGTGCCGCTTAACTACAGATACACAGCAGATGAAATCAAATATTGCGTTGAGCTTGCGGAAGCTGACGTTTTGATTTTCGGACCGGAATTTATCGGACGTGTCGAGGAAATCTGTGACAGACTTCCGGGCATTCAGCAAACTTTTTATGTGGGTGAAAACTGTCCGTCATTTGCAGAAAGTTATGACAAGCTTGTGACGTACTGTTCGACCAAAAACCCGGGTATTGAGCTTACGGACGAAGATTATGCGGCAATATATTTTTCATCGGGTACTACGGGATTCCCGAAAGCTATACTTCACAAGCACAAGAGTCTTATGCATTCTGCGCTTACCGAACAGAATCATCACGGTCAGACAAAGGACGATGTGTTCCTGCTGATACCTCCGCTCTATCACACAGGTGCAAAAATGCACTGGTTCGGAAGTCTTATTTCGGGTTCAAAGGCGGTGCTTTTAAAGGGAATAAAGCCGGAATGGATAATTAAGGCTGTTTCGGATGAAAAATGTACCATAGTATGGCTTCTCGTTCCGTGGGCGCAGGATATTCTTGACGCAATCGAAAGAGGAGATATAGATTTAAAGAATTATGAATTAAGTCAATGGCGCTTAATGCATATCGGCGCACAGCCTGTTCCGCCCAGTCTTATCAAGAGATGGAAAAAGTACTTCCCGAATCATCAGTACGACACAAACTACGGCTTGAGCGAATCAATAGGTCCGGGCTGTGTGCATTTGGGAGTTGAGAATATACACAAGGTTGGCGCTATCGGAAAAGCAGGCTACGGCTGGCAGGTTAAAATCTGCGACCCGAACGGAAATACCGTTGAAAGGGGAGAGGTCGGAGAACTTGCGGTTAAGGGCGACGGCGTTATGACCTGTTACTACAACGATGAAAAGGCAACAAATGAGGTTTTAAAGGACGGCTGGCTGTTTACCGGTGATATGGCAATGGAGGACGAGGACGGATTTATATTCCTTGTTGACCGTAAAAAGGACGTTATCATATCGGGCGGAGAAAATATCTACCCTGTTCAGATTGAGGACTTTTTAAGAAAGAACAATAAAATAAAGGACGTTGCGGTTATCGGACTTCCCGATACAAGATTGGGTGAAATATCCGCCGCTATTATCGAAATCAAAGAGGGCTTTGAGTGTACAGAGGAGGAAATCAACGAATTTTGCCGTGATTTGCCAAAGTATAAAAGACCGAGAAAGATTATCTTTGCCGAAGTTCCGAGAAATCCTACCGGAAAAATCGAAAAGCCGAAGTTAAGAGAAAAATACTGCGGAGAAAGCCTTGTTGCCGCTCAGATTAAGAGCTGACGTCAATTATATTAAGAGAGTGTTTATATGTATAAGCAAAAGTTGGGAATTTCGGTCGGAAATACATATAAAGTAAAAACGGAAGAGGTTATAAAAATTGTTGCCGATTGCAAATTTGACGCTGTTTCTCCCGAATGGAGTCCCGAATATGATATTGAAAAAATCGCAAAGACCGCATACGAGAATGGTTTGACACTGCAATCGCTCCATGCTCCTTTCGGCGGCTCGGCAAGTATGTGGGGCGATGATAAGGATGCGGCAGACGATGAGCTAAAGCAATTACTTACTTCGCTTGAAGATGCCAAAAACTATAATATTCCCATACTTGTGGCTCACACATGGATCGGATTTGAAAATTTACCAAAGCCGTCCGATACAGGTTTTTCAAATTATGAAAAGCTTGTAAACAGGGCAGAACAATGCGGTGTTAAAATAGCTTTTGAAAACACAGAGGGCGACGAATTTCCGGAGGCTCTTATGAATCATTTCAAGGGCTGTGATACTGTCGGTTACATATTTTACCGAAGCGTATATAAGAGCTTGCAGAGTGGCTTACAAATTACATTAATAATTATAAATTGAAAGGAATGGTTTAAAACATGAAAAAGCTAATGCTTGGAAATGCTGCGGTTGCACGCGGCGCATATGAGGCAGGAGTTACGGTTGTTGCTTCATATCCGGGTACTCCTAGTACCGAAATAACAGAAAATATAGTTAAGTACGATGAGATTTATGCGGAATGGTCGCCTAACGAAAAGGTTGCCGGCGAGGTTGCGATCGGTGCGTCTATCGGCGGTGCAAGGGCAATGTCATGTATGAAACACGTTGGTATGAACGTTATGGCTGACCCAATATTTACCGCAAGCTATACCGGGGTTAACGGCGGCTTGGTTTTATGTGTAGCAGATGACCCCGGAATGCATTCATCACAGAATGAGCAGGATTCAAGACACTATGCAAAAGCGGCAAAGCTTTTAATGCTTGAACCGTCCGACAGCTCGGAGTGCAAGGAGTTCACAAAGACCGCATACGAATTATCAGAAAAGTTTGACACTCCCGTTATCTTAAGACTTTCAACAAGAGTTTCACATTCTCAGGGCTTGGTTGAAGAAAACGAAAGAGTTGAGCATGACATAGGCGAATATGAAAAGAACATTGCAAAATATGTAATGATGCCGGGAAACGCAGTTAAACGTCATGTGGTTGTTGAAGAAAGAACACTTTCGGAGATTGAATATGCAGAAACAAGTCCGCTCAATACTGTTGAGCTGAATAACGGTGAAATAGGAGTTATCACTTCGGGCATTTCGTATATGTACGCAAAAGAAGCTCTCGGCGACAGAGTAAGCTATTTAAAGCTCGGCATGGTTTATCCGCTGCCGCAAAAGCTGATTAAGGATTTCTGCGCAAAGCATAAAAAAGTATATGTAATTGAAGAACTTGACCCGTTTATCGAGGAACACTGCAAGGTTCTCGGACTTGACGTAATCGGCAAAGAGGTATTCACAATGCTTGGCGAATACACCCCTGCGATGATTAAAAAAGCTATTTTCAATGAAGAATCGGCAGAAAATACAGAAATAGAAGAAGCTATCCCGGTAAGACCTCCGGTTATGTGTGCCGGCTGTCCGCACAGAGGAACATTCTATGTTCTTAAAAAACTCGGACTGGTTGTCAGCGGCGATATAGGCTGTTATACTCTCGGCGCAGTTGCTCCGCTTGCAAGCGTTGACTCGACAATTTGTATGGGCGCAAGCGTAAGTGCGGCATTGGGTATGGCAAAGGCGAGAGGTAAGGAATTTAACAAAAAGCTTGTTTCGGTTATAGGCGACTCAACCTTTATCCATTCCGGAATCACAGGCTTGATTGATATAGTATACAATAAGGGCTGTAATACCGTAATCATTCTTGACAACTCTATAACAGGAATGACAGGACACCAGGATAACCCGACAACCGGCTTTACAATCCGCAAAGAACCGACAAAACAGGTTGACCTTGAACTGCTTGCAAAAGCTGTCGGTATAGAAAGAGTGGTTATTGCAGATCCGTTTGACTTGAAGAACTTTGAAAAGGTTGTGAAGGAAGAAACCGAAGCCGACGAGCCGTCGGTAATTATCGCACAGCGACCCTGCGCATTGCTTAAAACCGTTAAATATACAGGACACTGCAATATCGGCGACAACTGCAAAAACTGCAAAATGTGCATGAAGCTCGGATGCCCGGCAATTTCAATAAAGAATGATCATGTTGTAATAGATACAACTCAGTGTAACGGCTGCGGCTTATGTGTAAACGTTTGTCCGTTCGGTGCAATTTCAAAGGAGGATTAATACAATGACAAAAAACATTATGATAGTGGGTGTCGGAGGTCAGGGTACTCTTTTGGCAAGCAGAATACTCGGAAACGTTGTTATCGGAGAGGGATATGACGTTAAGCTTTCAGAGGTTCACGGTATGAGCCAGAGGGGAGGAAGCGTTGTTACCTATGTAAAATACGGCGATAAGGTTTATTCGCCGATAATCGGAAAGGGAGAAGCCGATATAATTCTGGCTTTTGAAATGCTTGAAGCTTACAGAGCAATGCCTTATCTGAAAAAAGGCGGAGTAATGATAGCAAACACACAATGTATAGATCCGATGCCAGTAATTACCGGTGCTGCAAAATACCCCGAGAATATCAAGGATAAGCTGTCCGAAAAAATAAAGCTTGTTTCGGTTGACGCACTTAAGCTTGCGCAGGAGGCAGGCAATATCAAGGCTGTTAACGTTGCATTAATCGGAGTTATGGCAAAAAACACAGACATTTCATACGATAAATGGATTGAAACAATAAAGAAAACAGTACCCGAAAAATTTCTTAAAGCAAATCTCAAAGCATTTGAATTGGGGTATAATCATGCTGAATAATAAAAGTTTAACAGGGCATATACTTGCCCTGTTCTCGGCTTTTGTCTGGGGAATTACTTTTGTTTCCACAAAGGTGCTTTTAACGGAGCTGTCGGCGGTGGAAATACTTTTTTACAGATTCCTCTTAGGTTATGCGGCACTGTGGATAGTCCACCCGAAGAAAAACGAATTTAAGGGCATTAAGGACGAGCTTCTTTATATGGCGTCAGGTCTGAGCGGAACAACGATTTATCAATTTCTTGAAAATACCGCCTTGTCCTTTACATATGCCTCAAATGTGAGCATAATAGTGTCAACGGTGCCGTTATTTGCAGGCTTGATTGCGGTGTTTATATTCAAGGAAAAGATGAATAAGAGCTTTTTTATTGGATTTTTTGTTGCAATACTCGGTATTGTGATGATTAACCTGAACGGCAGTATTGTTTTAAAGCTGAAGCCGACAGGCGATATTATGGCAATAGGCTCTGCAATGCTTTGGGCGGTGTACACAAATTTTGTAAATGCGATAAACAAGGGCAATCAAGATGTGCTTTGCACGACAAGACATATGTTCTTTTACGGAGTGGTTTTCATATTGCCGATTATGCTGTTTGGTGATTTTGACATCAATTCGGTAAAGGCATTGGCTCACCCGAAAATTCTGATAAACATACTGTTTCTCGGCGTGATTGCGTCGGCTGTGTGCTTTGTAACATGGAATGAAGCGGTAAAGCATCTCGGTCCGGTCAAATCGAGCGTATACATATATCTTATTCCGGTTATCACGCTGATTTTTTCTGCGGCAATTCTGCATGAGAAAATGGGCATAGCCGGTATTGCGGGAATGGCTCTCGTTCTTGCTGGACTTATCATATCGGGTTATAAATCAAAGAAATCCGACATAAGGAAAAGTACACCGGAAAGTATTTCAAAACAATAAACTTTATCGGCAATCGGAACTGCCGTTTCGGATGTCGGCTATATTTCACCTCGAAAGGAATGTTACCAATGGCATATTATCAAAAAGAATACGAATGTATGGACAGAAAAAAAATTAAAGAGCTGCAAAGCGAAAGACTTGTTTGGCAGGTTAAGCGTGTGTATGAAAACGTTGAGCTGTTCAGAAAAAGAATGGACGAGCTTGACTTGAAGCCGGAGGATATAAAGGGCGTTGAGGATTTGCATAAGCTTCCGTTCTCGTACAAAAAGGATTTGAGAGATTATTATCCGTACGGCTTGTTTGCCGTTCCAATGAAGGATATTGTAAGAGTTCATGCGTCAAGCGGAACGACGGGAAAGCAGATTGTTGTGGGATATACAAAGAAGGACTTGCATATGTGGAAGCAATGCGTTGCAAGACAGCTCACAGCAACGGGCGCAGATGAAAATTCGTTTGTACAGGTATCATACGGCTACGGACTTTTTACCGGCGGATTGGGACTTCACGGCGGAGTTGAAGAATTGGGAGCAACCGTAATACCGACTTCATCGGGAAACACTCAAAGGCAGATTCAGACAATGATAGATTTCGGTGCAACTCATATTTGCTGCACACCGTCATATGCGATGTATCTGGGTGAAACGATTGAAGAAATGGGTGTTAAGGACAAGCTTAAACTGAAATCCGGAATATTCGGAGCAGAGCCGTGGACTGAGGATATGCGCCATGTGATAGAGGATAAGCTCGGAATCAAGGCATATGATATTTACGGACTTTCGGAAATTATGGGTCCGGGCGTTGCGTATGAATGTGAATGTCAGCAGGGTATGCACGTTAATGAGGATATGTTTGTTGTTGAAATCATCGACCCCAACACCGGAGAGGTTTTGCCGGAGGGTTCAACCGGTGAATTGGTATTCACAACCCTTACAAAAGAGGGATTCCCGGTTATAAGATACAGAACAAGGGATATATGCTCGCTGATTCCGGAGCAGTGCAAGTGCGGAAGAACTTTTATAAGAATGAACAAGCCTACAGGCAGAAGCGACGATATGCTGATTATCAGAGGTGTAAACGTATTCCCATCGCAGATTGAGGAGGTTCTCTTGAAGCTTGAGGGAGTGGACGTAACCCCGAACTACCTGATAGTTGTCGACAGAGTAAACAACTCCGATACGCTTGAAGTTAAGGTTGAAATGTCGGATAATATGTTTTCTGATGAGGTTAAATCTATCGAGAGCGTGGAAAGAACAATAAGAGAAAGTCTGAGAAGCGTACTTGGTCTTGCCGCAAAGGTAACTCTTGTTGAGCCGAAGTCAATTGAGAGAAGCGAGGGCAAGGCTAAGAGAGTTTTGGATTTAAGAAAGCTGTAATATCGGAAAATAATGTTACATATTATGGTATAATCGCCGTATATACGGCAGAATGGAGGATTGGATATGTTAGTTGAACAAATTTCTGTTTTTATTGCAAATAAGGTTGGAAAAATTGCTGAGGTTGTTAAGGCAATCGGCGAAAATGATATTGATATTTATGCACTTTCAATTGCCGATACAACCGATTTCGGTGTACTCAGACTTATTGTCAGCGACCCGGGAAAGACGAAAGAGGTTTTAAAGGAAAAAGGTCTTATTGTTAAGCGCTCCGAGGTTCTTGCAATTACGGTTGAGGATAAGCCGGGCGGTTTGTCGCACGCACTGGAGGTTTTAAAGGATAAGGGTATTTCAATAGAATACACCTATGCGTTTATCGGTAAAAACGTTAAGGGCGCAACCGTTGTCATGAAGGTTGATAAGCCCGAGGACGCGGTTAAGCTGCTTGAAGATACCGATATTAACGTAATTGACGCAAAAGAGCTGTACAGATAATTGTGGATAATAATATTATTGTAGTCAGAAGCAAGAGAAAAACTCTTGCAATAGAAATCAAATCAAACGGGAGTGTGTATCTGCGCGCTCCCTTATTTGCGTTGGATTCCGAAATCGAGGATTTTATTAATTTAAAAAAGACATGGATAGATATGCATTTGCAAAGGCTTAAATTGAAAAAAGAAGAAGCGGAAAAGGTTAAAAAGCTGACGGACGATGAAATCAGCAGCCTGAAATTATCCGCTGAATTGCATATACCGAAACGTGTTGAATTTTATGCCGAGAAAATGGGGCTTGATTACGGTAAAATCTCAATAAAGCTGCAAAAATCACGGTGGGGAAGCTGTTCTGCGAGAAAGAACCTTAATTTTAATTGTCTGCTTATGCTTGCGCCCGGAGAGGTGATTGACAGTGTTGTGGTTCATGAGCTATGTCATCTGAAAGAAATGAATCATTCAAAAAACTTTTATGAATTGGTATATAGTTATTTCCCGGATTATTACATATGTAATAGTTGGCTGAAAAAGAACGGTTCAAGGCTTATTAACAGAGCGTTTGATTTGTTTTAGCACCACAAATTCGATTTCAAAATGATTGTATAATCTGAGCTTTTTCTGCTATTCACTTTTTTTGTGGCATAGTGAACAGAATGTTGTATAATATTATCGGACACGGATATAACATATCAGATTCAGCAACGAAAACGGTAACAGCCGGTTCAGTGTGATTTTAAAAGATATACAAAGCAGAAAATAGAAGTATATTATGATTATTGATATTTCTGATTCTGAATTTAAAAACATGTTAAGCGATGAAAAGCTATATTTGCCGATCAGATGGAGCGTCAATAATTTTCCGGACACGCTGCATACATTATTTGATTATTATGCGGATAGAATAAATTCTCTTTTAAATAAGAAAGATTTATATTTGCCGTGTCTATATGCAGATACAGATGAAATCAATACGGTGTGCACATTTATTGTAGAAGCTGTTGGGTATTATTTAGACGGCTTTCAGCCCTTAGTCATAATATGGCATGAAATTGCCGGTATGTCAAGGGCGCACTCAAGTCAACCCCAAATTTGAAACAGAGCGTTTAATTTATGTGACTGACAAAAAAGAAAAACCGGAAAACAAAAATGTTTGCCGATTTTTAATCTTTGTTGCCGATCTTAAAATTGTTTGCATTTTTTAAAGAAAGCGGTGTGCAAATGAGCACTTAAAAATGCTCATTTGCAGCACACATTACAGTTCATTAAAAAGACGATAAAGCGTCCTGAAGCCACCAGGAGCCGATGTCGAATGCTTTATAAAGATCTTCTCTTTCACCGGAACGATAATTTGTACCTGTTCCTACTTCATCAACAGTATTATCCTGAATACTGAATTTGATTTTTGTTCCGACCTTAAGACCGCCTACATTTTTTGATTCAACAATGTCAAGTACAAGAATCAAGGGATCTTCAAGGTTGCCGTAGAATATTTTACTGCCTTTTCTGTAGACCGGCTTGCCTTTGTAGGTCAAAACTTTTTTCTTTTTAGCCGCTGCCATAGAAGCACGTCCTTTCCGCATATATTTTTATTATACGAGCAACAAAGCTGTGTTTATCAGTTATTATAACCCTCTTCAATCAGCTTCATGTTAATTTCTGCCATTTCTTTTTTAGATACCGGGACAGCCTTTTCAACACCGGCTTTGATTTCATCAAGAGTGAATATGCCTGTTGCCTTTAAGAGCGCGCCGAGCATAATCATGTTTGCCATGTGAGCCTTGCCCTCTTTTGTTGCAATTCCTGTAGCGTCAACGGCAACAACCTTAACGTCATCTCTTTTGATTTCCCTGTCGATAAGAGTTTTGTCGTAAATGATAGTACCGCCGGGAACAACGTCATTTTCAAATTTTTCAAGTGACGGCTTGTTCATGCTGATTAAGATGTTCGGGTTTATAATAATCGGCGAGCCTACCGGTTCGTCAGACACGATAACGTGACAATTAGCCGTACCGCCTCTCATTTCAGGACCGTAAGAGGGAAGCCATGAAAGCTGCTTGCCCTTTAAAAGTGCGGCATAAGCAAGAATTTTTCCAACGAACAGAATACCCTGACCGCCGAAGCCTGTTATAATAATATTATCAGTCATTGCCTTTTTCCTCCTTTTCGCCGATATCCTTATATACTCCGAGAGGATAGTAAGGAATCATATCGTTCTGAAGTCTTTTTATAGCTTCAAGAGGTGATAAGCCCCAGTTTGTCGGGCAGGTCGAAAGAACTTCGATAAGAGAGAAGCCCTTGCCCTCAATCTGATATTGGAAAGCTTTTTTGATTGCCGCTTTTGCCTTTTTAATATTCTGAACGGTATCAAGCGAAACTCTTGCGATGTAGCTCGGACCGTCAAGGGTTGAAAGCATTTCCGCAATTCTTATCGGATTTCCCTGCGTTTTTGTATCTCTGCCGTAGGGCGAGGTTTGCGTAACCTGACCGGGGAGAGTGGTAGGCGCCATCTGACCGCCTGTCATACCGTAGATTGTGTTGTTGATAAATATAACGGTGATATTTTCACCTCTTGTTGCCGAGTGAACCGTTTCGGCAGTACCGATAGCGGCAAGGTCGCCGTCGCCCTGATATGTGAATACCACTTTATCCGGGAATACTCTTTTGATACCTGTTGCAACCGCCGGAGCACGTCCGTGAGCAGCCTCCTGCATATCGCAGTTAAAATAATTATATGCCATAACAGCGCAGCCGACCGGTGCAACGCCTATTGTATCACCCTCAACGCCAAGCTCATCAAGAACCTCGGCAACCAGTCTGTGACAGATTCCGTGAGTACAGCCGGGGCAGTAGTGGAAGGGTGCGTCTGTTAATGCGTGTGGTTTTTCAAATACTGTAGCCATTATCTTAAACCTCCTGCAATTTTTCTGATTTCCTCTGCAATTTCCTGCGGAGTCGGGATAATACCGCCGGTTCTTCCGAAGAAGTGAACATCTGCTTTGCCGTTTACTGCAATTTTAACGTCCTCAACCATCTGACCCATGCTCATTTCAACCGACAAAAACGCTTTTGCGGTATCGGCCGCCTTTGAGAATATCTTCTCGGGGAACGGCCAGAGAGTGATAGGTCTGATAACGCCTACTTTAAGCCCCTCCGCTCTGACGGTTTTAACTGCGGATTCAACAACACGGCTTGTGGTTCCGTATGCTGTTACGATAATGTCAGCGTCCTCAATATCATGTGCTTCGTAACGCTGTTCCTTTTCTTTTATAATGTCATATCTCTTCTGACGCTCGATAATTGTCTTTTCAAGCTCCTCGGGGGAGAGATAGAGCGAATTTACTATGTTATGCTCTCTTTTGAGCTTAGTGCCTGTGGTTGCCCAGTCCTTTTGTGCCGGACAAGCTTCGGGGACGGAATCGAAATCAACAGGCTCCATCATCTGACCGAGCGTACCATCGCCCAGAATCATGGCAGGGACTCTGTATTCGTCTGATTTGTTAAAAGCGTCCGCAACAAGCGACACTATTTCCTGTACCGAGTTGGGAGCGAAAACCAAAAGATGATAGTCGCCGTGACCGCCGCCTTTTGTAGCCTGGAAATAATCAGACTGTGCCGGCTGAATACCGCCCAAACCCGGGCCGCCTCTTACAATGTCTACGATTACGCACGGAAGATCAGCGCCGGCTATGTATGAAATACCCTCCGACTTAAGACTGATTCCGGGGCTTGACGAGCTTGTCATAGCCCTTGCGCCCGCACCTGCTGCGCCGTAAACCATATTTATAGCCGCAACCTCGCTTTCAGCCTGCAAAAATACACCGCCGATTTTCGGCATCTTTTTTGCCATATACGCTGACAGCTCGGTCTGCGGAGTTATCGGGTAACCGAAGAAATGTCTGCATCCCGAACGGATTGCGGCTTCTCCGATTGCCTCGTTTCCTTTCATTAAAACTTTTTCACCCATTTTTTACCATTCCTTTCTGATCACACCGTAATAAACTATATGTCCTTTTCTACCGTAATGACGACATCGGGACATCTTGTGGCACAAAATGCACAGCCTATGCATTTTTCCTGATCAATAATTTCGGCGGGTCTGAAGCCTTTTGCGTTCAGCCTGTCGGTTGCGATTGCAATGATATGCTTTGGACAAGCGTCCACGCAAAGCTCACAGCCCTTGCATCTGTCTTCTCGAAATGTTACTCTGTTCATTACATTTCATCCTTTCTGAATAGTTGTTACAGATAGCTTTAAAAGAGATTTAACGCTATCCGGCAGTCATTACCTTGTCTGCTTTTGAAGTAAATTTTTATTCCCATGGTTTTTTTATATAAATTTTCATGGGAAATTTATTCTTTTGAAGCTCGGCAGGTAATTTTTCCAAAGCTTTTGGGGTACCGCACTGCATACATATCGGTACGGACATTTTTTCCGACAGCTTTTTAATCTCGCCGTAATCGGAGAGCAGAGTATCGGAATCTGTCAGAGAACCGAGGTTTGTGTTGTTTGCAATACCGGTAAATTTAAGGCGTGAAGCATATTCAATGCGCTGTGCCATATCGTAGAGCTCGTCACTTGTCTTTGTAAGAGGTCTTTTGGTACTTACGACAAAGGTCATGCTGTAATCCTCCTGCATAAAGTAAGAGTTGAACTGACCTAAGATATAAGCGCCGTCGTCATCTCCTCCAACGTCAAAAATAACGGTTCGCGAGGTATCGCAGAACACTTTTTTTGTTTCCTGAGGAACGGTCGGCATATCGAGATTTGAATTTACAAATTCCGAAGCAATCAGTTCAATGCCGTGCTTTTCCAGAATTTCCTTTGCGTCGGTTGACCGAAAGAAAGGATTGACGTTGTCCATATCAATGACAGTGACCTTTTTACCCTCGCCGGCAAGCTTAATTGCGTAATTTATCGAAACCTCGGATTTACCGCTTCCGAAATGTCCGCAAAATATATTTAGCCTTGAATACATCTTATCACTCCATCATGCTTGTTATCATAAAATTATATCATAAAGCCGTCTTTAAATCAATAGTTTTTTTGTAAACAAACTCATATTTTTGCAACAAAATACAATTTTTTATTTGTCAATTTCGCCGAACGTCAGATATTTTGCAAGCTCTCTTGATGTTTCGGTACGAGCCTTTCCACCCTCGTCCGAATCCGATCTCGGTGTTCTGACTGCCGCATAGAGCTTTTCGTTGATTCCTGAGTCAAATACGCTGTCCGATATTTGAACGCCGTAGACGCTGCCGGAGGAGGCAAAAAGCCTGTCCTTATCGATGCCGGAGGTATCGGTCCATTCGGAAACGGGGGAAAATGCCCCCTCAAGGTTGTCGGACTGGAACAAATAATTTGAATTTTTATCATTAAAAATAAATAGCATTGAATCATCATTCAAAAATGTCAGCTGAACCTTTGTTACGATTGCCTGGAAATACTGCGGATTGCCCTCTATATCGTCCTCTGAAAAAATGTATTGGCTTATGCCCACGCTTTTTTTGCCGTCACCGTTAATATCATCAATTTGCGCAGAAAGCTTTTCGGAAAGCTCTGCCTGTTTTTCGTCGGTTAAGTACATATCGCCGACGTATGTAACATACAAGTCATATTTGGGTGTACTGCGAACCTGAATGATCGTGATTATAATTGCCGCAATAATTCCGACCGCAACAAGGGTATGTACCTTGTAATAGTCCCAAAAGTATGACCACCAGTCCTTTGTGAACCTTTTCGGTATCGTTCCGTATTTTTCTGCCATAAAAAATCAACCCCTGTCCTTTGTGTTTTAAAT
Organism: uncultured Clostridia bacterium; assembly: GCA_934462715.1. Taxonomy (GTDB): domain Bacteria; phylum Bacillota; class Clostridia; order UBA1381; family UBA1381; genus RGIG1988. The sequence continues at coordinate 10,945 of CAKSIJ010000020.1, read as the reverse complement.
TATTTGAATAATTATTTGTTTTTTGATAGAATTTTTGTTATTATGCTTATAAATTCCGCATTGCTTTTTGTGTTTTTAAGATGATACAAAATACTTGCAGTCGCTTCAACGGGATTCTGTCTTGCACCCTCGCGGCGGATAAGCCATGCGGCTTCGCTTTCCTCGCGTGTGAGCAAATCCTCCTCACGTCTTGTACCGGATTTTAACAAATCTATTGCCGGGAAAATTCTTCTTTCCTGCAATGCTCTGTCAAGCTTTAATTCCATGTTGCCCGTTCCTTTAAATTCCTCAAAGATAACATCGTCCATTCTGCTGCCGGTTTCAACAAGTGCGGTTGCAAGTATCGTAAGGCTGCCGCCCTCCTCAATGTTTCTTGCCGCACCGAAGAACTTTTTCGGCTTGATGAGTGCGTCCGGGTCAAGACCGCCGGACAGGGTTCTTCCTGTCGGGGTGACTGTCAGATTGTATGCTCTTGCAAGTCTTGTTATGGAATCCAGAAGAATTACAACGTCCTTTTTCTGCTCAACAAGTCTTGAAGCTCTTTCGAGAACCATTTCCGCAACCTTTGTGTGATTTTCGGGAGTCTGGTCAAAGGTTGAATATATAACATCACCGTTTATTGAACGCTTTAAATCCGTAACCTCCTCGGGTCGCTCGTCAATCAGCAGAACTATGAGCTTTACATCGGGGTGATTTTCACAGATTGACTGAGCTATCTGCTTGATAAGCGTTGTTTTTCCGGCTTTCGGCGGTGCGACTATCATACCTCTCTGACCTTTTCCGATAGGTGCGATTATGTCGATTATTCTTGAAGCATATCGGCTGCTGTCAGCCGTTTCAAGCTTTAACTTTTCTTTCGGATATATCGGAGTAAGCTTTTCAAAGTTTTTTCTTTTCAAAGCGATTTCAAGCGGATCGCCGTTTATTCTTTTAACGAATAAGAGGGGAGAGTATTTATCCTCCTCCTGTGTCGGACGGCAGTCGCCTATTATTTCATCTCCGGTTTTCAGATTGAAACGTCTGATTTGAGTGGGTGAAACGTAAATATCGCTGCTGCTCGGCTGGTAATTGTCAAATCGCAAAAATCCGAAGCCATCGCTCATTACATCGAGAACACCGCTGACCTCAACTGCGTCGGCAGGCCGTTTCCTTTTTGTTTCTTCCGGCTTTTTCGTTTCCTGAGCCTCACGATCTTTTGCTTCTTCTCTGTGTTTTCTGATTAAAGCAATTATTTCGTCTTTTTTTAAGGCTGAAATTTTGGGAATCTGAAGTCCCATTGCTATTTGTTTTAATTCTTCTCTTGTTTTTCTTTCAAGGGCTACGCCGTCTTGCATATTTTTTTGCTTCCTTTCGGTTTTTGTTATTTTTAGATTAAATAATTTATATTGAAATTAATGTATTTTATAATTTTTAATTATTAAAACTGCTGTGAAAATGTGTAAACACACATGGATCTGTGCTGCTTGTGCTCATATTAACAGTTTAAGCAGCATATTGTTTTCAAAGAAATATTTTGCAATTATACTTTTCTGCACTGCTTCGTTTAAGGCTTGCGACATATCTCCTGGCAAAAGCAGAACCGCAGCGGCACTCAGAAGCCATATGATAAACAGAGCGTTGGCAATGCCTATCAGTCCGCCGGCAAGCTTATTTACCGAACGGAGCAGAGGAAGTTCAAAAACAAGCCCGAGGATTTTGAAAAGTAAAAACAGTATTATTCTTACGGAAAAATACAGAATAATTACAGCTATTAAGCTTAACACCGAATCGGTAAGCTGCTTTGTTACCGCGGCTTTTAAATTATCCTGTGCGGTTTGGATCTGATCGGACTTGTCTGCGATAAGCCTGTCAATCAGAGAAAGTCCGCCGGTGCTGTCTTTTTCCTTGCTCGGGTCGGCTTCGCCGCCGCTGTCCGAATCGGCTGTGTTGCCGTAGACAGCTTCGTTGTATCTTTTTTCAACGGCAATGCTCACCTGCTCGCTGATTTTGTTCCCGATTCCCGAGGTTGACAGCCATGCCGCAATATATGAGTGTGAGGTTGTCATGATCGTTATGGTGATAATCAGCGACAAAATGTTTTTTGACGATTTTACCATTCCTGCCCTGACAGACGCACCTATACACACAACAAATACGGCAATTACGGCAAGATCGGGAATTATACAAAGATTCACAAGAAATCACTCTCCTTTTTCTGTATGCAGAAATTCAATACTTGAATTATATACAACCAGAATATTATCGGTATCGAGGAAATATGCCTTGTGTATATCGCGTGAAGCGGAATATTTTGCAAGCAGCGTTCCATCTGTGCGTGAAAGATAGAGATTTCTTTCGTCGCAGTATAAAATGTAGCCGCTGCAAATATCACCGAAATCAGGGATTACTTCCGTGCTTATCTTCTGCTGCTCGCGTCCGCTTAAGGAAATTACGGACAGCTCGGCATTATTCTGATTGTCGAACATTAAAAGGCGTATATCCTTTGAATCCTTTTGCATATGGTTGAGTATTCTGTCCTTATAGGGATAAACCCAGCTTTCGGACGCATTTGTTTTAAGAGATATAAGCTTGTCATCGGCATAGGCTATGAGATTGCCGGAATAAAATTCCATGTCATAGATTACGGTATTTTCGTATATTATGGCACAGTCCTCGTCCGATTTGTTTATATCGAAAAAGGCAACCTTTGAGTTTGCCTGCCCGTTGGCTGAAAGAAGCGAAACCGCAAGCTTTCTTGAATCGGAAAGAGCGGCGCACATAACGCTTTCGGTTCCGAAGCTTCTTGCATATATTTCCGAACCGTTTTTGTTATACACCTTAACCTCGCCTTTATAAAACTGCTTTGCGGTAACAAGCGCACATTCGCCTGTCGGAGCAATGTAGCCGTTTAGGATTTTATCCGAAGCGGTGACGGAGTACTGTTTTTTGTTATTCTGATAAACAACGGCATTTTGAGAATCCTTTTCCCATAAAAGCACATATGGTTCGGTAACCTTCATAATCGGATTAGAAATCGTTGTTGTTATTGTATGCTTTTCCTTACCGTTTTTGTCATACAGTACAAGCTTGTTTTCAAGTGCGCAGATAATTCCGCCGCGGAAGCGTGAGTATTGTGCCTTTGCCGCATCATTGAGTGCGGTCGGAGCATTTGTCCCTACAAGCTTTTTTGTCAGCACGTCAACGCTTTCGCCGTTTTCTTTCTTCTTTTGAGTTTTTACTACCTTTACGCTTGATTTTGAAGAAATTTCATGCTTGCCGGGAACGGCGGTTTTTTCGTTTTTGTTATCTGCTGCCGAATCCTCCGCTGCATCGGGAGCTTGTGACACCTCCGGTTCCTGTGTGTTATCCGCATAGTCGGGAGAGTCGGTGTTTTCGGGAGTGCCGCTTTCGGATAAGTCCGCATCGACTGTGTTATCCGCACTGTTTTCCTGTTTTTCGATTTTTTTCATTTCATGCTGAAGCTTTAGGTTGAAAAGATTGTCGGAAAAATTTTGGGCATAGTTATCTATAAAATCAATATGTATATTGAATTTCTTGTAAGCAAAAACACTGCCGCAGATTAATGCGGCAATTATCAAAATGATAATGACTGCTTTTTTCATTAATAGAACACCTCCGTTAAATAGAGTCCGCACGCAGGAGCGGTAATGCCTGCTCTTTTACGTTCCTTTGACGCGATTATATCCGGAATATCCTCCGGCTTTATTTTTCCGTTACCGGCAAAAACAAGCGTGCCGGCTATTATTCTTACCATGTTGTATAAAAATCCGTTCCCGGTGACGCTTATGCTGATTATGTCGCCGTCTGAATCAATCTTTATATCGGTTATGGTTCTTACTGTTGTTTTGACCGTAAAGCCCGAGGCTGCAAAGCCGATAAAATCATGAGTGCCTAAAAAGTGACGGGCGGCTTTCCTCATTTCTTCTATGTCGAGCTTGTAACGGTAGTGCCAGGCTCTTGTTGTATAAAAAACGTTTCTGTATTGTGAATTGGCAATTAAATATGTATAGGTTTTTCCTTTTGCGCTTTTTCTGGAATCAAAATCCCGGTCGGCATATTCCGCATGAGTACATACTATATTGCCGGGAAGCTGCGAGTTCAGAGCGTAGGGAAGCTTATCGCACGGAATTGATGTTTCGCTTTTAAAATTGCAGATATATTTTTTTGCGTGAACACCGGTATCGGTTCTTCCGCAGCCGATAAGCTGCGGCTTTGTACCGGTAAGCTTTTTGATTACATTCTCGACGGTTGCCTGTACCGTTACGGCATTTTCCTGGGTCTGCCAGCCGTGATAAGCTGTTCCGTCATATTGTAGAGTGAGTTTTATGTTATGCATATTGTTAAATTCTCCGTTCTGCCGCCCTCGGGCGGCATATGCCTATCCGATAACGCTTTGCAGTATAAGGACGGCGGCTGAAAAGGCTATACATATACCGCCGGTTAAATAGTCGGATTTTACCATTTTCATCTGTTTCATTCTTGTTCGGTTAATACCGCCGTTGTAGCAGCGTGCGTCCATTGCGGTTGCAAGATCATCGGCACGGCGGAACGCACTTACAAAAAGCGGTACAAGCAGCGGTATCATTGCCTTTGCGCGCCGTACCATATTTCCGGATTCAAAATCCGCACCCCTTGCTTTCTGCGCTTTTATGATTTTATCGGTTTCCTCCGCAAAGGTTGGAATAAACCGTATTGCAATAGACATCATCATTGCGATTTCGTGGTACGGTACTTTTATTTTTCCGAAAGGCTTTAAAAGCTGCTCGATTGCGTCGGTGAGCTGCATGGGAGTGGTTGTAAGCGTCAGCAATGAGGTTATAACAACAAGAAGCGTAAGGCGCAGAAGCATTGTTATGCTCATATAGATTCCCCTGTCGGTAATTTTTATATTAAGGATAAGCGCTTTAAACGAAAATACCGTATTCCCCGGAGTGAAGAACAGGTTTAGTATAACCGTGAAAAGTATTATAAACAGCATAGGCTTTATCCCTTTAAGAAAATAGGGGAGAGGTACTCTGCTGAGAAGCACCGTCATTATGGTGAAACAGACAAAAATACCGTAGGATAGGGGAGTGTTCAGCAAAAAAAGCACTACTATGAGAAGAATGGAAAGAATCAGCTTCATTCTTGCATCTGCTCTGTGTATCGGTGAATTTCCGGCTATATACTGCCCGATTGTTATATCTTTAAGCATTTGATTTCCCTTTCATTGCGCCGCCAAGAAGCTGTGCGGCATATTTTACCGTGTATATATCCTTCGGAAGCGAAGCACCCATTTCGTTAAGTCTTGCGATAAGCCTTGTGATTTCAGGAACGTTAAGACCGATATTGACAAGTTCGTCACCTCGTTTAAAAACCTCCGACACAGTGCCGTTCATGTAAACAGCACCGTCATTCATAACGATAACGTGCTTTGCAACCCTTGCCACGTCCTCCATACTGTGCGATACCAATATCACGGTCATTGACAGCTTTTTGTGAAGCTCCGTTAAAACGGCAAGCAGAGAATCCCGTCCTTTAGGGTCAAGACCTGCTGTCGGCTCGTCCAAAATCAGAATTTTCGGGTGCATCGAAAGCACTCCGGCAATTGCGGCGCGTCTTTTTTGACCGCCGGATAAATCGAACGGCGACTTATCCAGAAGCTCATCGTCAATCCCGGCAAGATGAGCGGCTTCGATAACTCTGTTTTTGATTTCTTCTTCGCTCAGCCCGAGATTTTTCGGACCGAAAGCTATATCCTTGTAAACGGTTTCCTCAAAAAGCTGATTTTCCGGGTATTGAAACACAAGCCCGACCCGTCTGCGTACATCTCTTAAATCAAGCTTCGGCTGTGTGATGTCAAGACCGTCTATGAAAATTTTTCCGCTTGTGGGTTTGATAAGCCCGTTGAGGTGCTGTATCAGCGTGGATTTGCCTGAGCCTGTGTGACCGATAATTGCAGTAAAATCTCCGTCCGGTATTTCTATGCATACATCGTTTAGCGCCTTGTGTTCATAAGGCATTCCCGGCTGATATATGTAATTCAGATGTTCTGTTTTTATCATGCTGAACAAATCCTTTCGTTTACAATTTACTGCCACGATTTTATATAAGATATTTAATCAGCGCTTCGGAACATTCTTCTACGGTGATAATATCATCGGGTAAATCGAACCCGTTTTGTTTTAACAGATGAACAAGCTCCGTAACCTGCGGTACGTCCAAGCCGAGACTTTTTAGTTCATCTACATGGGAAAATACCTTTTTCGGAGTATTATCCATTATGATCTTTCCTTTGTTCATAACGATTACCCTGTCTGCCTGTACGGCTTCGTCCATGTAATGGGTTATGAGAACAACCGTCATGCTCTTTTCTCGGTTTAACATTTTAATTGTTGAAATGACTTCTTTTCTGCCCTGCGGATCAAGCATTGCGGTAGGCTCGTCAAGTATAATGTATTCCGGCTGCATTGCCAGAATCGAAGCGATTGCCAATCTTTGCTTCTGACCGCCGGAAAGACCTGCCGAGGAGGACCTTGCGTATTTGGTCATGCCTACGGTTTTCAGACATTCATCAACTCTTTTTCTTATTTCGGCAGGCTCAACTCCGAGATTTTCGGGTGCAAACGCAACCTCGTCTTCAACTATTGCCGCAACTATCTGGTTATCCGGATTCTGGAAAACCATGCCTGCCTTTTTTCTGACGTTAAAAAGATTTTTTTCATCGCTTGTGTCAAGCCCATCAACGTAAACCTTTCCGCCGCAGGGGAGAAGTATTGCGTTGAAATGCTTCGCAAGAGTGGATTTTCCGCAGCCGTTATGACCTAAAATTGCGGTAAAGCTGCCTTTTTCAATTTCGAGGGACAACCCGTCAAAAACCTGTCTGCGTATTTTGTTATCGTTTTCGTCCGTATATGTGTATGCGTAAGAAAGCTTGTCGGTTTGAATCATTTAAAAAACCTCTCGGTAATAATAATTTTGTTCTGCCTTTTGCGGCGGTTCTTATCTGCTCCAGCGCGCGGAGATTCCGCACGGCAGTATAAGTCCGGACATTTCCGGCGGTATGCCGATTTCCTCGGCTTCTATCGTGCCGCCGTACTTTTTCTGAAGCGTTACGCTGAGTATGTTTTTAAGAACTGTGGCGCATAAGCCTGTTGTGTAAGAGTTTATGAGAAAGAACAGCGGATTATCGGATAAAAGCTCGGTGCAGGAGCAAACGAGGGGATAAAGCTCGTCCTCAATTCTCCAAAGCTCGCCGGACGGACCTCTTCCGTAGGAGGGAGGATCCATTATAACTGCGTCATATTCTCTTTTTCTTCTTATTTCGCGCTGAACGAATTTTTTTACATCGTCAACTATGTATCTTACGCTTTTATCAACGAGTCCCGACGAGATTACGTTTTCCTTTGCCCATGTCACCATGCCTTTTGACGCGTCTACATGAACAACCTCTGCGCCTGCCGACAGTGCGGCTGTCGTAGCTCCGCCGGTGTAGGCGAACAGGTTTAAAACTCTTATCGGACGGTTTGCGTTTTTTATAAGTCCGCAGAACCAGTCCCAGTTGACGGCTTGTTCCGGAAACAGCCCTGTATGCTTGAAGCCCATCGGTTTTATGTTAAAAGTGAGAGATTTGTAATTTACCGTCCATCTTTCGGGCAGCTCTTTGTTTTTGTACTCCCAGCTTCCGCCGCCGGATGTGCTTCTGTGATAGTGTGCGTCCGCACGCTCCCACAGAATGTTTTTTTCGTTTTTGCCCCAGACTGCCTGCGGTTCGGGGCGTCTGAGCAGATATTTTCCCCAGTATTCAAGCTTTTCGCCGTCGCCGGCGTCAATCAATCGGTAATCCTTCCAGTTATCTGCAAGCCACATATATGTATTAACCTTTCTTTTTTTCTGCAAATGTTGTGTAGTTGTAAAGCTGTCTGTGTTTTGTCAGCGATAATGAAATACAACGATAAAAAATCTTATGAAAGATAAAGATTTGTTTTTTTGACAACAATACAAATTACGATATAAAATACAATAATAATATACCATTTTATTTAAGGATTGTCAAGGTATAATGCAGATTTTGAGCAGTTTATTGACAGTTTTTACAGTTAGTTAACATATAATGCGTTTAAAATATAAAAAATATCCATTGAAAAAGGCCGCACCGCACGCTCGTTTGCGCACGGCACAGCCTTTCGGGCTTTCTCCGCATCGTGCGGAGCTTTGGCACAATCCGATAAAGCCAAGGCTCTTTAAAAGTGCTTCAGCTTATGCTTTCATGCCTGCTGCGTCAGTGTTTACGCCAATTCAAATGATTTGCAATCGGTACATTCCGATTTTGTCGGATTCATTTCATGTGTTCCGACAGTGATACAGTCGAGTGAGCAATAATCCTTTGAATTGCAGTGGTGCTTGCACTGCTGTACAGTACATTTGATGCTGCTGTTTGGGTTTCCGCATGAACAACTCATTTTGCTACCTTTACCTTTCCGTCCGCTTACAAATAACCTCAGTCCTTTATTCGTAAGCGGACGTACGAAAACCGTCATATATAACGGCATAAAAGACCGACAGGATAGTCTTTTATGCCGACGAAATTAAAATAAACCGTAAAATCCGCAGTCCGAATACCGGCACATTGATTATCCTGATTGTATTGTGTCCTGTTCCGTGATTTTTATTCATTAAAAATACTTGAAAAAAATTTGTTTTTGTGTTATAATTTTTGTAAAAATAATTTTAAACGGATGGGAATAGTATGTCGGAAATAACCTTGGAAGAATTAAATCGGCTGAACGGTGATGAATATCAGCTGATAGATATTAGAAACGAGATTTCTTTTGAATATGGGAGAATTGACGGGGCGGTTAACGTTCCTCTTGAAAAGCTTGATAATTTTGAGCCCGATACGGACAAGAAAATTATAATATACTGTAAGTCCGGGACATTAAGCATTAAACCGGCAGAGAAGCTTTGCGAAAAAGGATATTCCGCTTACAGTCTTAAAGAGGGATATATCGGCTGGCTTAGAAAAAAAATAGAAGCAGAGGACTATGACGCTTCCGTGCTTGAAAAAGCCGAGCTGAGCATCCGCAAAAAGTTTCATAAGGAGCTTTTTTCAAGATTTGCCGCAGCAATTAATGAGTATAAGCTGCTTGAAGAAAATGACAGAGTCGCAGTTTGCATATCGGGCGGTAAGGATTCAATGCTTATGGCAAAGCTTTTTCAGGAGCTTAAGAGGCATAATAAATTTAATTTTGAACTTGTGTTTTTAGTTATGGATCCGGGATACAGTCCGGAAAACAGAGAAATAATCGAGCATAATGCGAAAATTTTAAATATTCCGATAACCGTTTTTGAAAGTACAATATTTGATGCGGTGTATACGGTTGAAAAGTCGCCGTGTTATCTGTGCGCAAGAATGAGGAGAGGTCATCTTTACGCAAAGGCAAAGGGATTGGGCTGTAACAAAATTGCCCTCGGACATCATTATGATGACGTAATAGAAACAATACTCATGGGAATGTTATACAGCGGTCAGACTCAGACGATGATGCCAAAGCTCAAAAGCACGAATTTTGAAGGTATGGAGCTTATAAGACCGATGTATCTTATCCGTGAGGACGATATAAAGCGCTGGAGAGATTATAATGATCTTCACTTTATACAGTGTGCGTGCAAATTTACGGACACCTGCACATCGGAGGCGTGCATGACATCGGAAAAAACAGGCTCAAAAAGGCAGGAAACGAAAAGAATAATTGCAAAGCTTAAGGAAATCAATCCTTTTGTTGAAAATAATATTTTTAAAAGTGTGCAGAATGTTAACCTTGCAACAATTATTGCATATAAGGATAAAGAAGGTACTCATAATTTTTTGGATAACTATTAATGGAGGAAATATGCTTAATCAATTTTCAAGAACAGAGCTGCTGCTCGGCAAGGACGCTATGGAAAAGCTTGCCGCTTCAAGGGTGGCGGTTTTCGGGATAGGCGGAGTCGGCGGATATACGGTTGAGGCGCTTGCAAGAAGCGGAATCGGGGCAATTGATATTATAGATGATGATAAGGTGTGCCTTACAAATATCAACAGACAAATTATAGCAACAAGAAAAACGATAGGGAAGTATAAGGTTGATGTTGCGGAGGAGAGAATACTGGATATTAATCCCGATGCGGCGGTTCGTAAGTATAAGACCTTTTATATGCCCGATACGGCGGATCAGTTTGATTTTACCGAATACGATTATATCGTGGACGCAATCGATACCGTTACAGGGAAAATTGAGCTTGCAGTGAATGCTCAGAAAGCCGGCACTCCGATTATCAGCTCAATGGGAGCGGGGAATAAGCTGAATGCAGCAGGCTTTGAGGTCGCCGATATTTATAAAACCTCAGTTTGCCCTCTTGCTAAGGTTATGAGGAGAGAGCTAAAAAAAAGAAATATAAAAAAACTGAAGGTTGTTTATTCAAAAGAACCGCCAATGACGCCGATTGAAAGCAAGGAGATAAGCTGTAAATCAAACTGCGTATGCCCTCCGGGAACTGCAAGAAATTGTAATCAAAGACGGCAGGTGCCGGGAAGCGTTGCTTTTGTGCCGTCTGTTGTGGGATTGATAATCGCAGGTGAGGTTGTTAATGATTTGCTGAAGCTTTGAGCCTTGTGCGTGATTTTTTGTGATTTCGGCATGTTATTATTTATTTTGTTGATTATATCTCAAAATTGATTGCCGATGTTTGTTAATTTTTTATGCCTTAATTTGTAAATTTGCTGTTGACTTTTATATGAGTTTGTAGTATAATAGTTTCGTTGCACGGATTTATTTGCTTGCTTGTAGCTGTTTTCCCTTAGAATGGTATGGCGGCGGATTGTTCGGAATACATTTGTTTTTTTTGCTTGGACAGGTATCGAAGTGGTCATAACGGCCCTGACTCGAAATCAGGTAGTCGCGCAAGCGGCTCGTGGGTTCGAATC
>CAKSIJ010000019.1 GCA_934462715.1 uncultured Clostridia bacterium | reverse complement strand
ATGAATGCGGCAACCGTTTTTCACTGGATAGCTATGGTGCAAAATGGCTTGCATTTCCAGAAAAATCGGAGGACAGATAGAAATGAATGATATAAAAGAGAAGTATACCTGCGATGCTTGCAGATATACTTTTGAATCGGATAAATTGCCGGAGCGTTGCCCTGACTGCGGTAAATTACAAGTACGCAGGGCAAGCAAATCTGAGATATATGAGTATGAACATCGTTTTGACAAGGAGAAAGTGTAAAAAATCAGCGGGTTCAACGACCGCTGATTTTAAATTATTATTTCATTGTTGCAATTTGCCAATTTCCTTTGAACAGAAAATCATTATTATCAACTGTCAAAGTACCCTTGATTGACTTTTCGATATGCTTATCATTAAATTATACTTGCAAGCAATATTCAGTGCCGCTTTGACTGCACTTTTATTGACATTTCCATTTCCGAAGATGTTCTTTTCAAAATTGTCTGTGACGATACAGAGGAAATATAAACCTTGTTAGTGCCCTTGTAATTTGTCACTATGTAAGATTTCGGCAAATCATCACATATGTCGCATATTCTGTCTGTTTTTTGAGCATTTGCCAAAAATTTGCGGCTGAAACGGGATATTGTTGTATTATCCATGTCAAACACCCCGATAATGTCCTCTCTGCGAACCACAACATCATTTCCGATGTGTATAAACACTCTCATACACCTCACTCTGTCGCAATGTAATTATCCAATCACAAAAATATAAACCAATAAGTATATTATACCTCATTTTGAAAAAAATCAAGGTTTTGCACGGTTTTTTTATTATTTTTCATTTTATCGAAATACGTCTGCGAACATGGTTTAGACATTCGATGATTAACCTGAGTTTTTGACGGAGAATAAAGATACATGAAGCGGTGCAATATAATCATATCCCAATGTGATATAGCTTTAAGTCCCGTCAGAGCATATAAGCACACTGAAATTTTGGAAAATATTCCCTGAGATTAGTTTAAATTGCATTTTATGCGAATTGCACGGCAATAAAAGCTATAAACATTTCAAAAAAACGTAACAATTTTTCTTTTTTTGCTTTTTTAAAAATACACGTCCCTCTCTGAAGTCGCTCTTGACATGCCGGCAATTCTATGATATATTATAATTGCGGGTTGCGGGGCAAAATCCGGATTTTACCCCGCAAAAACCAATCAGATTATATTGTTGTTTTGTGTATTCAGGTATATTTTTATATGGGGTGTACCGTTTGAATAATAAAAGCAATTTCATAAATTTCAGGCAAATTCAACCGAATATTTATTGACATTTACAAATATGTTAAAGAACAGTTTTACTATTTCAAAAAAATCCGAAAACAGAGAACAATATATACAATTTACATACGGAGGAGTTGAAAATATAATTATCACATTATAATGTACATAGAGATTGCTATAAAGCAAATAATGATATGTGAGGGTGTATTATGTATAAACTTATTATTGTTGATGATGAATTTGGTGCGGCAAAAGCAATGTCAAATTTTATTGATTACGAGGAATTTGATTTTACCGTTGAGGGAGTATTTGCATCGGCAGAGCAGGCGCTGGAGTTCATTAAGGAAAATAACGTTGACCTTATAATCAGTGACATAAAAATGCGGGGAATGACAGGAATTGAGCTTTTAAAAGCAGTGAACGAAAGGTTTCCGCGTATAAAGGTCGTGCTGATAAGCGCATACCGTGACTTTGAGTATGCAAAAGAGGCTGTGTCAAACAGCGCATTCTACTATATAACCAAACCGATTTCTTATTCGGAGTTTACCGAAGTTTTGGTAAAAGTAAAGAAGGCTTTTGAAAAGAGAGAAAACGTGGCAATTTCCGATGTAGACGCTGTGTCGGAAATGCAGAGAAAAATCATTGGGTATTTTAACGGGAATATAGATATGCCCGAACACTCCGAGAACCACGAAGAACATAAAACAGATATAGATATAACAAACGGACGTTGCTCCATCATCAATATAAATATACCCGATATAGCATATTTTTTTGCGTCCAAATGGAAACACGGAAGCGAAAAATTCTTTTATGCAATCAAACAGATTATACCCATAAATATGAACGAAATCATCTTTTCCGTTTTGTCGAGTGAAAAAAGCGGTATCAGAATTATTGCGGTTGATATCGACAGCTCAAAGGAATACAAACGGCGGATTGACGCATTTATTTCACAGGTCAACTATGAAATTTTCATGGTTTTCGGCTTAAATGTTGACATCACGGTGACAAGCACCGCAAATTCGTTGAGAGAGCTTAAAAGCAGTAATGTGAATACCGACAGTCAGGTGTTAAAAATGATGATGTATTACATTAACAGAAAAGAAATGGATAAGCTTGCCGATTTGCTTGAAGAATTTTTCAAGCTTAAGTCAATAGATGACTGCCGCAGGCTCTGCAATCTGATTACAAACGAGGCGGCGCAATACGGAGCTGCTGACGATGAAATCAATATAGATGAAGCTGTAATGCAATGTATAGACAGCATTGAGATTTTGAATGATTATGCCCGTGTGATGCTGAATAAGCTCGGCGCAAGCTTTGCGGAATCAAGGCAGAACACAATATTAAGGGTTATCAGTTATATAGGCTCAAGATACGCCGAGGATTTATCTTTAAATTCAATGGCAGGACATATCGGACTTACCGCAGCATATATCAGTCATTATTTTAAGAAGGAAATGAAACAGACTTATTCCGATTTTATAGTTAAGGTCAGAATTGAAAATGCGAAAAAACTGCTCATAAATGAGCCGGATTTGAAAATCAGCAATATTGTTGCGATGGTAGGGTATGAGAGTGAGCCGTATTTTTACAAGGCTTTTCGAAAATATGCAGGATGCCTTCCGGGTGAATACAGAAGTAAGGAAAGATAGCTATGAAGTGTAAAGGATTACTTAACGTTGTAAAAAATCATCATTGGCGAAGCTTGTTTTTTCAATTGTGGAAGTATATTATCATTGCTGTGGGCGTGCCCACTGTAATTTACTCGATTGGATTTTCGGGATTCTATATTAACAAAACGTATGATGAATATGAAAATGCATTTGCAAGTTCGGTATATAAGAGTGCGGAAAATTTTAAAACAAATACGGAGGAACTGTTTCGCAGCAGCATAGAGTTTTCGCAGGAAAAGGAATTTTTGTCCCTCCTTGAGGAAAATACGGGCGCCGCGGATAATATTTACGAAATGATACAATATGTCGAAGTGAAAAATTTGCTGCAAAAGTATATGTACGAGTATGATGTTGTTGAAAATGTATGGATATACCTGCCAAAAAATGACAGAGTGATTTCCTGCGGACGCAGGTTTGCGGTTGATGAGGAGCTTGAAAAGGAGATAGCGTACGATTGCATCAGAAAGGATGAAAAATGCAGCATATCAAAAAGAGAATTTGCGATATCAAGGGAAGAAGGCGAGGTGGATTTTACCGGAATAACAATAGCTTTTCCGATAAAAGTGGAGAATTTTAATAACGCCGACGGCGTAATTGTTTTTAATATTCCCTGTGATAACGTAAGCAATAAAATTCTGTATACCAAAAGGGAAGAAAAGGAGAATACTGCAATACTTACCAAAAACGGAACGGTTATATCGCTGGGGAACGATGACACGGCAAAGCCTGAGAAACTGTCGTTTGATAAAATACTGAAGAATACCGGGGAAAACGGGTACGCCATAGAAAAAAGCGGTTCGGATACATATTATTGCGTGCCCGATACCGATTTTGGTTTTATACTGCTGTTTTCTTCGGGTTCGCAGAATATGAAAAAGCTCACCAAAATGGTAATTGAAATGGTAATACTGTTGTTTTTGATAGCGCTGATTTCCACGATTATTCTGTCACACATAATTTCTGTGATAACGTTTAATTTTATGATTGGCTTTGCATACGGTGTCGGAACATATAATGCAAGCGATGAGCACGCAATGGTGGATTACAGGTATATCGGAAAGAGATTTCTGATTAATATGAAGAAGGATGCGAAAATAGATGAGGAATTTGCGGTCAATATGTGTCGGCTGAGAGATATGCAGATGCTTGCTTTGCAAAACCAGATTAATCCTCATTTTATCTTCAACACGCTGAATTTTGTAAACCTGATGATTATTCGTCTTACAAAAAAAGATTGTGCTCCGGCAAAGGTCGTATCTCTTTTGTCGGATATATTGCAATATTCCCTGGTTTCTGAGGGATTTATCGCCACCCTTTCGGAGGAACTCGGATGCGCGCATAAATATATTGAGATTGAGATGCTAAAGCATGACAATTCCTTTAAAATGATAACAAACGTTGACAACAAGCTTTTGGCGGGAAAGTGTGTAAAGTTCAGCTTGCAGCCGATTTTGGAAAACTGCATAAGGCATGGTTTTACAGGAGAAAAAAATGAAAATGGCGTGATAGCTTTGTCAATCTGCAGGAAAGGGGACAACGTTTGTATTGTCATAAAGAATAGTGGCATATGTGCCTCAGAGGAGAAAATACGTGAAATTAACGAAAGCTTTAAAAATATCGATACGATAAAGAGCGGCAGACATATCGGTCTTGCAAACGTGAATCAGAGGCTGAAAATCATATTCGGCACATCGGCAAGTATGCGCGTATACAACGAGCAAAACGGCTTTGCCGTGGAAATAATATATCCGTTTGAGATATAGATTATATTTGTGCGGTTCTGTATAAAACACAATAAAAAACAATTGAGAATTATAAGACAACCGAGGACTGAATCCGGAATTTAAAGAGGATTCAGTCCTTTTTGTTTGCTTTTGATTATCTTATTCTATATATTTTAAAGATGCTGTATTATACTTTTACATTCCGCATTTCTCTCTGAATTTACCTTCAATGTAATTCAGGCAAGTGAAAAAACACGTCCGGGGAACGATAAAAAACCAAAAATCTAAAAATAGAGAAGTCAAAACTCATGAAAAACGTTTCATAGAGAATTGACTGAAAAAGCACATTGATTTATAATTAATATATACAAATTGCATAAACGGAGTGGAGTTAATGATGAAGCAAAAGGTGATAAATGAGAATATGATGACAGTGAAAAAGAAAAAAATAACATCATCAAACAAAATTCAGCTTTGGATAATGCTTATTATTCCCGTTACGCTGGTTTTCATATTTTCTTACTTGCCGATGTTCGGTATCATAATCGCATTTAAGGATTACAGATATGACTTGGGAATTTTGGGAAGTGAATGGGTCGGTCTTGATAACTTTATCTATTTTTTCAAGACGAATGATTTCTGGAGAATTACGAAAAACACACTTGTTATGAATATGGGATTTATCTCAATGGGCATGATAGCCGCAATTGCGCTTGCTATTTTACTTTATGAAATAAAGAGCAGAACTGCGGTTAAAATTTATGAAACCATAGCGATTATGCCGCACTTTCTCTCATGGGTTGTTGTAGGGTATATTGCATATGCGTTCTTGCAGCCGACAAACGGTTATGTCAATCATGTCCTGTCTGCGATGGGGCTGCCTGTCGTTGACTGGTATGCCGAGCCGTACGTGTGGCCTCCGCTTTTGATATTTATCAGCGTCTGGAAGCATGTCGGGATGGATTGTGTGCTGTATTATGCAACGATGATGGGAATTGACGCATCGCTTTACGAAGCTGCCGCAATTGACGGTGCGGGAAAGTGGAAGCAGACGCTTCATGTTACAATTCCACAGCTTGTACCTGTTATCGTTATTCTGTTCATAATGAAGATAGGGAGTATTTTCCGTGCAGACTTCGGTCTTTTTTATCAGGTAACGCGTGACATTGGCGGACTTTACGAAACTACTGATGTTATTGACACATACATATACAGAACAATGCGGGTTATCGGCGATATGTCTACTTCATCTGCGATGGGCTTGTTGCAGTCAATTGTGGGATTTGTAATGGTTGTGATTACAAATGTAGTTACAAAGAAAATTGATAGCTCACTTTCGCTGTTTTAATTGAGGAGAGATTAGGTAATGAAAAAAATAAAAAGCTTGTTTACGGGAAGAGATGAAAAAGGATTACAGATTATTTATCATATTGTCATGATACTCCTTTGCATAATATTTATTGCTCCGCTCATTTTGATGGTAGCGGTGTCGGTGTCGAGTGAAGATTCCATTGTTGAATACGGCTACAGATTTATTGTTCGGGAGTTTGATATAAGCGCATATAGATATGTATTCTTGCGTGCGGAGGTGCTTTTGAGAGCGTATGGAGTAACCTTCTTGTTTTCAATGTTGTCAATGGTGCTTTCGGTAATATGCATGTCGCTTGCGGCGTACCCTTTGTCAAGGGAAGTTACGCCGGGCAGACAGGCCGTCTCGTTCTTTTTTTACTTTACCATGTTATTCAGCGGCGGTCTTGTACCGAGCTACATATTAATCACACAGTATCTGCATCTTGATAATACGATTTGGGTATATGTAATCCCAAGCCTTATCAATCCGTGGTATGTTTTTATGATGAGAACCTCCTTTCAGGGTATTCCCAAGGAAATTATCGAATCGGCATACATGGACGGTGCGAATGAATTTAGAATTTATACGCAATTTATTATGCCGCTGTCAAAGCCGATTTTGGCAACCGTTGCACTGTTTATATTTCTTACCAAGTGGAACGATTGGTATACCTGTATGCTTTATATAGATAATGACAAGCTGACGAGCCTTCAATATTTGATGCAGAGAATAATTCTTGATCTTCAGCTTTTAAAGGAAAGCGGTTCTGCCTTTTTGTTGGATGACGGAGAAATTCCCGGAGAGAGCGTGCGTATGGCAATGGCGGTTTTGGTTGCAGGTCCGGCACTTTTTATATTCCCGTTCTTCCAGAAATACTTTACAAAGGGTATGACAGTTGGTTCAGTGAAAGGGTGATGTGATTTGGTCAGATGAATTTATTGAAAAAATAAAGAACAAAAAAGAAAGGAAGAAACCACTATGAAGAAGATTAACAAAATCATAACGTTGGTGCTTAGCGCATCAATGCTGACAGGTCTTGCGGGATGCAAAAAAAATGAAAAGGCATCTTCAGACGGAGATGTTCCGACGCTTACTTGGCTTGTGCCGACAAAGGAACCGAAGGATTCGGCACTTGTAGAAGAAAAACTTAACGAAATTTCGACTGCAAAAATCGGTGCAAAAATCCACATCCAATGGATTGACGTCGGAGCTTACAAAGAGAAGATGAATACTTTTATGGCTACTTCAAAAAAATTCGACCTTGCGTTTGCCGGTTTCAACAACCCCTTAAACAATGCCGCCACAAAAGGAGCCGTTATCGCTCTTGATGAGCTTTTGGAAAAAACGCCCGCGCTGAAGTCCTCGCTGCCGGAATATGCGTGGAATCTATGTAAGGTAAAAGGAAAGATTTATGGGGTCCCCAACTATCAGGTTCTTGCGAAAGCACGGTGCGTAAATGTATATAATGACTTCCTAAAGGAAATTGACGGCTTCAATCCGCGTGAATGGAAAAAACTGGATGACGTTGAGCCTTACTTGGAGGAGGTCAAGAAATATTTGGCACAAAAGGGAACAAATCACGCATATGCTTTAGCTCCGCTAAGAGAATCGATAATGCCGCTTGTATTCGGATATGCCGATGAGTATGTTAAGTGTGATAATATCCTGTTTAAACAGGATGACAGCGGTAATTGGAAGGGTACTATCATGTGGGAAGCTCCCGAATACAAAAAGGGTGTTGAAAGACTTTATGAGTGGTACCAAAAGGGATATATCAGATCTGATATCCTGAGCGCAGAGGGTGACCCGAACGAAGTGTATGCTGTGTCATTTGATGTTTGGAAGCCAGGTATAGAAACAATCTTCAAGGCACGCGGCATAGATAATATTTGTCAGATGATTGAGAAACCCACAATTACGGATTGTGCGGCGCTTACGGTTATCAGCAGAACGAGCGACAATCCCGAGCTTGCAATAAAGGCAATTGAGCTGGTAAACACAGACAAGGAATATTTCAATACGCTGACGCTCGGCATAGAGGGCGTTCACTATGAAAAGACAGGTGAAAACACCTTTAAGTACATAGGTGACGCAACATCAAGCAATTACTTTCTCAACAGCAGAGCATGGGTGTTCGGAAATCAGTTTAACGAATATGTACAGGACGGAAATGATCCTGATGTTTGGGAACAGACGAAAGAATATAACGATTCTGCCGCCATTTCACCGTTTTGCGGATTTTATATTGATACAAAGAGCATAAGAACCGAGCTTTCTCAGCTTGAAACGGTTATCAGCGCACATTCTTTCGTAAATGTCGGTGCGGCCGATCCGGCAACTTACTATGACGATTTTATCAAAAAAATTAAGGCTGCCGGCTCGGATAAGATTGTTGAAGAGTATGAAAAGCAGATTGCTGAGTTTTTGGCGGCAAACGGCAAATAGCAATCAACGTGAGAACCGGAAAAGACCGGCAATTTTGCAAATTGTAAAAATTGGTAAAAAACAGAGAAATAAGTTTGAGTAAAATTACCCGTTTTACCGCTTTTTGCTCGGCACGATACTGTCTTACGGCAGCGACCGCCGCAAGGCGATAATCCGAACATTTTTATTTTAAACTTGGTTTTGTGCCATGCGGCACGGAAAGGAATGGTCATGTCTATGAAAAATCAGATGAAAAAAGCTATAAGCACAATGCTGACAATATCGCTTATTATGATACTTGTTCTGCCCGTAATATCCTTTGCGGCAATACCGGGAGTAACGCTTCCCGAATTTTACGATTATGAATGGACAAAGAGTGTAGTATTGGGAAAATCTCCCATTCGCCAAACCTGCGAACATTTTCAGGGCTTTACCCTTGATAGGATTACAGACGGAGATACCAAAACCTCAGGACTTATGAATGTGGGGGCTGCGGCACCGACAGAAAAGGGATATGTTGTTTATGATTTGGGAGAAACCTGCAAAATCGGCGGCGCAACTCTTGATTACAGCTACAGGACAGCTGTGGGATATAATACCCTGTACGGTGCATCAAGTCCGGAAGGGCCGTGGACAGAAATTTTAAGATTTGATGATATATCCGGTCTTGCAAACGTTACCGACAAAGTCGAAACCAAATATCTTGATAAGCCGGCAGATGCCCCGGAGTACAGATATATCAAGCTTGAAGGCGAAAAGCCGGGAGGGGTATATAAAATAAATGAGCTTGAGGTTTACGCCCTTCAGAAGGTATCGAGCCCGGCATTTGGCGATGCCTATACTTTTACGGCAGAGAATGATTCTCTAACATTAAAGTTTGATGAAAATCCCGCACTGGTTTCGTACAGAACAGCGTCGTCGGTTTCCGGCAGTGTTGCATTCGAGGTTGATGGGGTAAAATATGCAAGCGCTTCACTGAAGGACGCTTCACCCGTAGCTTATGTTAACCTTTCGATTGATAACTTTAAAAAGGCGGTAAAGACAGTTAAAGTAATAATTGAAGCAACGGAAGATGTTTCGGTTGATGTCGAATTTTTCAGGGCTTCTGAAATTATAAACGCGTATGAAACGGAATTGAAAGTGCCCGTGCGCGGAACAGTTTCGGGGATGACTTATAACGCCGGCCATTCATCTTATGTTAATCTCGAAGGAAACAGTTATGTGACTTATAAGGCTGTTGACTTTGGCAATGTTAAAAATCCTGTATGTGTTGAAACGTATCTTGGAGTAAAAGGAGACTTTTCCGGAAAACCGTACGAAATATTGATAGATGGAATTAAGGCTTCGGAGGGTGTAGCTGCCAATACCAATGATTGGTATACTTACGGACAAAATAACAGCAGCGCAAATATTGGTTTGAACGGAATCCATGATGTAACAATTAGATTCCCCTATGCCGGTACCGGCAACTACGAAAAGCTTATATTTAAAAAGGCTGACAAAATAGCGGGCTTTAAGAACATTGACAATAAAACCGTATTCGGGTTGCAGGCAAGTGCGGCAGATACGGGAATCGACAATACCTGCAAGCTGTATATTGCCCTCTATGATGCCGCAACAGGCAAGCTTTTAGAGGCTGATAATGCGGATATCACGTTTGACGGCAACTATGTAACAGCTGCCGCAGATGTTATGGAAGCAACCGAAGGACAGACAGTTAAAGCATTTGTGTTTGGCGGAGAAACAGGACTAAAACCGTTTATCAATGCCGAGAGCATTTCCGTT
This sequence comes from uncultured Clostridia bacterium, assembly GCA_934462715.1. Classification (GTDB taxonomy): domain Bacteria; phylum Bacillota; class Clostridia; order UBA1381; family UBA1381; genus RGIG1988. Next base: position 37,697 of record CAKSIJ010000019.1, on the reverse strand, counting down.
ACGTCGCTTGAATAGAAGCTGACGACTGAGATTCACGCAGTGCTCGGATTTAATTATTATTGATACGCGGCTTTGAAAGAGAAAGAAAATAACATACTTTTTAATGAGTAATGGCACATAAGTCATGTCCCGCTGATATGTTATTGACGCGAGTTGTGCAAAAACTGCGGCTCTACGGTAAGAACAGCCGCAAGACCGCAGTTTTTGCAAATAAATTTGCCGATTGCTCTTGTTAGTAAGTATTATTTCTGTCCTTTCTTCAAAGCGTCTGATTTAGCATAAAACATATTTGAAAAATGTCTTATTCTGCGAAGAGTAAGAGCAGTTGATGTACATAAATGCGTTTGCTTGCCCGATGCTTTAAAAAAGGAAAAGCTAATGAGCTTATTGAGTTTTTGTGCTGAATACACTTAAATAAATGGAGAAACAAGCTTGAATAAAATTGTACGTTTCGCTGCCCTGCAGCAAGCAGTATCGTTGCAGGGCAGCAACCCGGACAATTTTCTTTCAAACTTGGTTTTGTGCCTTACGGCACGGAAAGGAATGGTCATAACTATGAAAGAGCAGATTAAAAGAAGTATAAGCATGGTACTGACAACATCGCTTATTATGATACTTGTTCTGCCCGTAATATCCTTTGCGGCAATACCGGGAGTAACGCTTCCCGAATTTTACGATTATGAATGGACAAAGAGTGTAGTATTGGGAAAATCTCCCATTCGCCAAACCTGCGAACATTTTCAGGGCTTTACCCTTGATAGGATTACAGACGGAGATACCAAAACCTCAGGACTTATGAATGTGGGGGCTGCGGCACCGACAGAAAAGGGATATGTTGTTTATGATTTGGGAGAAACCTGCAAAATCGGCGGCGCAACTCTTGATTACAACTACAGGACGGCCGTGGGATATAATACCCTGTACGGTGCGTCAGACCCGGAAGGTACATGGACAGAAATTTTAAGATTTGATGATATATCCGGTCTTGCAAATGCTACCGATAAAGTTGAAACTAAATATTTTGATAAGCCGGCAGATGCCCCGGAGTACAGATATATCAAGCTTGAAGGAGAAAAGCCGGGCGGGGTATATAAAATAAATGAGCTTGAGGTTTACGCCCTTCTGAAGGTATCATTAAATCTTGTCGAAACAACTCCAAAGGATAATGAAGATTATTCCAAAAGAGAAATAACGCTTGATTTTGATAACAATATAAATCTTGACAGTGCAAAGGAAAACATCGAGGTTTACAAAGGAGAAACAAAGCTTGTTTGCGGCGATTACTCCGACTATACAATTGCCCTTGATGAAGCCGACGCAACCAAGGTTTATATAACCTTGAAGGAGGAACTCGCATACAACGTAAATTATAAAGTGGTTGTAAAAAACACTCTGAATTCAGGAAAAGACGGCTTTATAAAATTTGCTGACGGAACACAGGATAATGTGATCAATTTTAAAAACAGTCAGGGACCGTTGGAGCTGAGGTACTCAAGTATTACCGACGGGGAAATATTTGCCGAAAAAGAAATCACTCTGAGCTTCAGCTCAAAAATCAGTTTTGATAGCGCAAGAAACAATATTGTGCTTCGCAAGGGAGAAATGCCGCTCACTGTTGATGAGGATTACACAATAACTCTTAGAGAACGTGAAAAAACAGTGAAAATCGAATTGGCTAAGGCTCCGAGAATGGGATATGAGTATACTTTGATTGTTTCAAAGGACATTAATAAAGTTGAGGGGTATATTCCGTTTGATGAATCTGTTGTAACCGAGGACATTGTTTATACTTTTTATAATAAGCAGATTGTATATGATTCAAAATATCTTCAGGATAATGAGGATATTGTGGAAATTGAAACGTCTGCCTTGCATCAGAACAGCTCTAACAATAAAAAAGTGGTGATTAATGGTAACGACTATGACGAAAGAGGCTTATATCTAATGAATCAGGGTAAGGGCTCTTATGCGATATTTGATTTAAAAGAGTCGATTCCGGTTTGCGGAGCAAAGCTTGCATATAATTTTAGAGTGAAGACAGGTAAGGTAACAATATTCGGTTCAAATGATAAAAGCACATGGAAAAAACTTGGTACATTCGATCAAGACGCTGAGCTTACGGCTAATGAAAATGGGCGTATGCCCGAAGTTGTATTCGCCCCAGAGGAATATCGGTATATAAAGCTGGAGGCCATGGGAGTTTATGAGTTATTGATTTTTGAGTTTTATATTTACCGATTTGAGATAAGTGATTTTGTCACACCAAAGCTCGAAAAATCCGATATTGTCAATAATGATGTTGATATACCATACGACAAGGACGAGTATAGCTTTTCGTTCTGCTGTGCCGTCAATCCGAATGATATAAACAAAAAAAATATTACAATTTCACAAATAAAATCAGGCAGGGAGACAGCAATAGACGACTTTGAGGTTTTGCCTGATTCCGTTACCGATTGTGATGGCTTTTCAATATCGAGCGGGTCGATCGGAGAAGGCGGTGAATACGTTATAAAAATAAAGGGTATTAATCCTATTATTCAAAATCCTGATAAAGCAAAAGTTATGGAAAACGCCAATATCAGATTTTTGACGGCTAAAAATTATGAGCTTCGGACGCCGACACTGAATGCAGGGACAGCAACCGTTTCGGTGAAGGGGAGTCTGAGAACGTACCACAAGGTCGGAAAACAAACCGGAGTTGTTATTGCGGCACTGTTAAAGAACGGCAAGTTTGTTGAGGTTAAGAGTACGGCATTTACAGCGGCAGATATTGCGAACGGCTTCGGCGAGTCGCACTACACGTTCGATTTTAATCATACAAGAACTCAGGGAGATACCTATACAGTTAAAATCTATGCGGTTGACGGTTATGCTACAATAGGAAAGATTTGTGAAAAACAGACAGTAAACATACCCGTGCTGTAAGCTTTAAAATAGATAGGTTTAAAATAAAAGAGCTTTGCCCGCAAAAAAGAAAATCAACATAAAGAACAGGGCAAACCTCGAATCGAGAGAATCCGATTTGTTGTTTTTGCTCAGAGCGGAGTTTTAAGCCGATGGCAGCGGTTTTATGCCGGAAGGAATAAACTTTAAAAGCAAAGGTGATAAAGTGATGAAAATGATAAGCTTGAAATGACTGGAAGAAAGTGACAAAAGTATGTCGGAAGGTCGGGCATGAAATTATCGGAGAAGTTCCAAAAACAAAAATTAATGAATGGAGAAATAATCATGAAAAAACAGATGAAAAGAATTATAAGCACGGTACTGACAATATCGTACATTATGATACTTATTCTGCCTGCGACCTCCTTTGCGGCAATACCGGGAGTGACCTTTCCCGTGCTTGACGGTTATCAGTGGACTCAAAATGCCATAGCGGGAAAATCTCCCATTTCTCAAACCTGTTCACATCATCAGGGGTTTACCCTTGACAAGATTACTGATGGAAATCCCGAAACCGCAGGCGTAATGAATCAGGGGGAACTGGCGCCCGGAGAAAAGGGATTCATTGTCTATGATTTGGAAGCTGCCTATAAAATCGGCGGCGCCACGCTTGATTACAGTTACAGGACAGCTGTGGGATATAATACCCTGTACGGTGCATCAAGTCCGGAAGGGCCGTGGACAGAAATTTTAAGATTTGATGATATATCCGGTCTTGCAAACGTTACTGACAAAGTCGAAACCAAATATCTTGATAAGCCGGCAGATGCCCCGGAGTACAGATATATCAAGCTTGAAGGCGCAAAGCCGGGAGGAGTGTATAAAATATATGAACTTGAGATATATGCCGTTGTTGCAGTGCATTATCATTGGACTCAAAATCTCATATTGGGGAAATCTCCTGTTTCTCAAACCTGCTCACATCATCAGGGCTTTACCCTTGACTGGATTACCGACGGAAATCCCGAAACTGCAGGCGTAATGAATCAGGGGGAACTGGCGCACGGAGAAAATGGATTCATTGTCTATGATTTGGAAGCTGCCTATAAAATCGGCGGCGCCACGCTTGATTACAGTTACAGGACAGCTGTGGGATATAATACCCTGTACGGTGCATCAAGTCCGGAAGGGCCGTGGACAGAAATTTTAAGATTTGATGATATATCCGGTCTTGCAAACGTTACCGACAAAGTCGAAACCAAATATCTTGATAAGCCGGCAGATGCCCCGGAGTACAGATATATCAAGCTTGAAGGCGAAAAGCCGGGAGGAGTGTATAAAATATATGAACTTGAGATATATGCCGTTGTTGCAAAGGGAATAGAGCTCTATGCATCTCCCGTAGCAAGCGAAAATGCCGACGGGACTCAAGATTTTCCGTTTGATATTTATAGTGCGGCAGAGATGTATCGAAAGTATGCAGCAATGGGCATCAATGTTGATAGCATAAATCTTCTGAGCGGAGATTACTATCTTGATAAAACTCTTGAGCTTGATTCTTCGTATTCGGGATTAAAACTTCAGGGTATAGGAAACGTAAATATTTACGGCTCATATAAAATCGAGCCGGATATGATTTCCGTTGCCGATGAATCTGACTGCGGCGGCAGACTGCCTGCCGAGCTGATAGGGGAGATTGTAAAAATAGATTTGAGTGGCTACGCACAAAATGAATTTTTAACAAAATCAAACTATAAAGATTATAGCGAAATCAATGTTTCGGTTACCCGAACACCCAAGGATACTATAAGCGATATCGAGCTGTTTGATAACGCCGTTCCGAAAATATGCGCCAGATGGCCCGACGATACATGGGAAAACATGGGGAAAATAACCACTATCGATGAGCAAACCGCCGAATTTGTCACAAGTAATAATCTTAAATGGTCTGAAAATGCGGACGACATAAAAATATTCAATTTCAGATATGCTGACTATTTCGCTATGCCGGGAGATATTACGGAAATTAATCCTGAAAATAAAACAGCTACAATCAGCCAGAAATTATTAACTGCTAAATTTAATGTTAATTCGAGATATTATTTTTACAATATTCCCGAAGAAATCACAAAGAAAGGTGAATATTACATAAACATTGATGAAAAAGCCGCTTATTATTATCCGGAGAATATCAATGATATGAAGCTTTCTGTGAGCTCAATGAGCGGCGGATTTTTTAATATAAAAGCAGGCGCAAAAAACATTTTGTTTGACAATATTCACTTTTCACAGCTCAGAGGAACTGCAATAACTGCAACGTTGTGTGAAAATATAGATATCACCGATTGTAAATTTACGTGTATCGGAGGCAGTGGTGTATATATAGAAAATTCAACAAAGTGCGATCTTGCAAAAAACGTGTACGACAATATTGGTTATATGAGCGTATATATTTCCGGCGGGGACAGACCGAGTCTTACACCTGGTGAAAATACGATTTATGATTCTCGATTTACAAACGGAGGAAGAATTGCAAAAACCTACTCACCGTTTTTGCGGATTAGAGGAGTTGGCACAAGTGTGAAAAACAATCATTTTTATAACCACTCAAGCCACGCAATTATATTCGAGGGCAATAACCATAGCATAGAAAACAATATTTTTGACACTTGCGTGACAGAAAGCCATGATTCGGGCGCCATATATGCGGGAGGAAACACAACTTGCTGGGGCAATGTAATCAAGAACAATATATTTAAAAATATCAGAAACGATTTTATGCAAGACAAGTATGACGGTGTTTTTGCGGTTTATATGGATGATCTTTTGCCGGGAACGGTAATTGAAGGCAATGTTTTTTATGATTGCAGCAGCACAATAAACATCGGCGGCGGGAGGGGTACGAAAATACGAGATAATTTCATCTACGACTGTTATAAAGGAGGAGCCGTAGGCTACCGTGAGGAAACTGTTAAGGATTGGCTGACAATTCCGAATAATGATATTAATATTAATACGTCGGGTGCCTGCTGGAATAGGATAAAAAATATGCGGGAGCAAACTGGGTATGACGAAGATAAGTGGTATAATCAGTATCCTGCATATAAGCAGCTTGTAGAGGATTTGGAAATTCAACTGGACGAAAATGGTAAGGGCAACGGCAACGTTGCAGAGGCACATAAGCTGAAGGATACCGAGTTTTCCGGTAATTTGATGATTGGCGAGCTGTCGAGAATAAGCTCGACAGAAGACTATCCGTTTGAAATGTTCGTTTATACTTATAGCGCAAGAGAAAATAATCCTAATGCGAACGGATATTGTTCTAACGGAATATATACAAATAATTTTAATACCGATATGCTTTGGGATATTACAATAACCGGAAAAAGAATTGAGGGAATTGAAGATTTGTTTGACAGTTATATCCGCACAAACAGTGACGGCAACCACTTTCTGACAAAGGACAGCAATCTGTCGTCCGTAAAAGCCGACATCACACAATTCAAAATGCCCGATGTGTCAAAAGCAGGTACCGTTACAATTGATGTTTCCGATATATTTAATGAAAACGAGCAGTATGTTACCGCAAAAGACAGAACAGAGTATGCCGGAGCATATAATTATCGTATAGAAGATTTTAAAAACACACAAAGCGAGGATATCAAAGCTCTTAACAGCTTCAGTTTTTCCACTTCATCTATACCCAAGCCTGCGGTGGATACAACGGAGGGCAGACTTAATATACCCGCACAAGCATCGGTAAGCGTTAAACCGGATAAAACGTTTGAAGGAGAGTCGGCAGTTTGCGTCAGCCTTGAAGGCAATGCAGAAATCAAATTGATTGGGGATATAGTCCAAACATATACCGTTTCGCCCTCCTTCTGCACATTGTTTGAGTACGCGGTCAATGGCTTGAGTGAAATAGAAATTAAAAACACCTCAGCTTCAAATGAGCTATATGTTGACTATATTGCAGTAAACAAAAAAGGCAACACAAAAACCGATGGAGCATATTTCAAATCGGATTTTGAAGAATGTCAGCCCGGAATTTCCGCAAAAACCGCAAATGATAATGCATTTACGCTTTTTACCATAGGATATGGAGGCGCATATATACATCAGGAAGCGAACGGAAACAAAGCTGTTAGGATATTCAAGGAGGGAAAACCAAGCAATGGTTATCTTGAATTTCACTTTGAACCGATAAATCTTTGTGATAAAGTTCTGTGTATTGAGTATTCGGTCAAAAAAGAAACGGATAACGGACGGCTTTTTGCTTCATTGGCATTGGATGGCTTTAATTCAGACAAGCCGACATTTGTCCGGCAGATTGCGCAAATCACTCAAGATAAAAAATACAACCTGAGTTTTGGAGGCGTTGTTCTTGCAAGCGAGAAGGAAATGACCGAAGATTATGTGCACATCAGATGGCTGATTGACAGGAAAAACTCAACTCTTAAAGCATATAAGCTGACGGAAAACGGATATGAGCTTATTACAACCCAAAGGAATGATACAATTTGCGAATTTGCAAAAAATATAAAGTTTGCAATTTTGAATGAAGACGCTCCGGACGACAGGAGTTCATTCTTGGTAGACGATATAGCCGTATACGACTATGATATGATGAATATCAGAACGCAGGACGGTACAATAGCGCTTGGCGTGAACGATAATAAAGGAAAAAACGTATACCTAATGCCCGTATACCTTCCGCAAACACAAATCGGCACAATAATTGCCGCAATATATGACCAAGATAATAAGCTGATTAATACAACGATAGCAGACTATAAACCAAATCAGAAATTAGAGCTTTTTGTGCCTGATGACGGGAATGAATACAGCATTAAGTATTTTTCGTGGGAAAATATCGGCGGACAGATTCCTGTTAACGATGCTATAGAATTTAAATGAGAAAGGAAGAGAGTGTATGAAAAAAATTATTGCCTTATTTCTAAACGCAGCGATACTTATATCTTTGTTTGCGCAAGGTGCTGCATTTGCACAAGTACAAGAAATTGAGATTTATGTTGCTCCAAACGGCAATGATTTGGCAGCAGGAACCCTTGACGCACCGCTTGCGACCTTGCAGGGAGCAGTTGATAGAGTGGAAAAGGTAAAAAATGACAATATTGGAGTTAATGTTATTTTCAGGGGCGGAGAATATTTTACGGATAAAACCGTCAGAATGACCAAAATTCATTCCGGAACAAAAAAAGCGCCGATAACATTTATGGCATACGGTGATGAAAAACCGATAATTTCAGGCGCAACGGCAATAAATACAGAGGACTTCGCAAGGGTGGAAGGAGAAATGTATAAACGCTTGCCCAAAGAGTCAAGAGATTTTGTGGGGGTGGTTGATTTAAAGAAAAAAGGAATAAAAAGCATGACACAGTTTACTGCAGAAACGCCTATTTCCGGATTGAATTCCGGAAGCTGGTCAAGAATGGGAGCCAAGACAGGGTTTGTTGCAACGGAGTTATATGATGTTAATGTCGAGTTTTATTTTAACGAGCGTTCAATGAGTCTTGCCGAATGGCCGAATGGTTCGGATGAATGGATGACAATTAAAGAGGCACCGAATAATTGGACTGCCAAAATAGATTCTAAAGGGAGAATGAAGAACTGGGCAAATGCCGAACATCCTATCATTTCAGGTTATCCTGACTATGACTGGTCATATGTAGAAGTTCCTGTTAAAAAATTTGATGTAGACAATGATACGGTGATATTTGAAGAACCAAGAACGAATGAAAGAGACTTTGGATCCATAACGATGGGAACTGTAGGGGATAGACTTAGGGTTGGTAAATCATTATCCATACAAAATTTGATTGAGGAGCTTGATGTTCCCGGGGAATTTTATGTTGATTATGAAAATTTAAAATTGTATTTTTATCCTCCATATTCTACACTGGGAATCAATATGAGGCTTGCGGCAGGCGAGAACGTATTATTAAAAATGCAGGATACCGACTATGTGACATTTAAAGGTATAACCTTCGAAAAAAACCGTAAAGAACTTATTGAAATGGAAGATTGTGACTATGTGAATTTTTACTCCTGTGTATTCAGACATTGTGCGTTGACGGCTGTTGATATGATTAACAATTGTAAGAATGTCAACATTGACGGTTGTGATTTTATTTCAAATGGTGTATGCTCAGTTAAAATTAACGAGTATATGCATGAACAACTGGATCTTGATAATGATGATATTGTTGAATTGAATCCGCAGAATGTTGTAGTTAACAATTGCGTTTTTTATGATATTTCAACACAAGCAAGATGTTATGCAGGAGTAAAAGTCGGTGGAGTGGGTAACAGTGTTACAAATTCAATGTTTCATGAGTGCAAATCAGGTGTTTTATATTATTCAGGAAATGACCATAAATTTAATAACAATGAATTTTATAATGTGTTAAAGGTTGCAAAGGATAATGGAGCAGTATATTGCGGTCGAAGCGTTGTTTTTGCCGGAAATGAGATTGGATTCAATAATTTTCATGATATTGACACAACATCAGAATCAGCCGGACATATTTGTTGCGTGTATAACGATGACTCTTTTGGAAGTAATAATATACATCATAACATATTCAGAAATGTTGAAATGCCTTTTCAAGTGTCAGGAAGCCCGGATACGTTAATTCATTCAAATATAATAGTATGCAATGAAACATCAGGAAATCTTGGATCACATGGTGCACTTGGAAATTCATTTTATGCATCAAATACGGATTTTATGAAGAACCAACTTCCGACAATTATAGCACTTGACGCATATGATAAATATAAAAATATATTTAAACCCTTCTATGTTAAGGACAGAGCCTCTTATGGCTCGCGGTATGATACAAATTTATTTTATGGAAACCATATTGAATCTCCTGCAATTGGCAGAGGCTGGACAAGTCTCGGATTAGGAAATTGGGACAATATGTTTTTAAAAGATATACAGGATAAGGCAATGTTCAACAATCCGGACAATAACGATTACACAATAAAACCTGACTTTAATTTGCCGGAGCAGTATGAAACCCTAAAGGAGATAAAGCTTGAGAATATCGGTATATACGAGAGTGAATACAGAAAGGATGCTTTGCAAAAGCTATCCGATTTCAGACTCTATTCTCCTTATGACTACACATCTAAAATCTCGGGGTCTGCGGTATTTTTGCAGTGGGAAGCATGCCATAATGCCGATGAGTATGTCGTTGAAATTGCTTTGGACGAGGATTTTAAGAAAATAGTGGGGGAATACAGAGCAATTTTCAACTATGCATGGATAGATGACCTTGATGATGAGCTGACAGAATATTTTTGGAGAGTATATGCTGTTTCAAAATCACAGAAAAATCCGGAAAAGAAGCTGAATTCGGACGGCGCAAGGCGATTCAGAACACAGGAGTTTGGCATACTTGATAAGACTGAACTCATAAAAACCTACAATAAGGCGATTGATACGATAGCAAAGGTTAAAGAGGGAGTCGAGCCGGGTAACGTGGCATACGGGGCAACCGATAACCTGAAGTTCTATATAAATGAGGCAAAAAAATTCATCGACACCGACAGAGCTGCCCAGACTGAGATTGACTCAATGGTAAAGCTCCTTGACAAGGAAATAAAAAATATAGGAAACACTGTCTATAAAGAATATGCGTCGATTGAAAACATCATTTCTCAAAAGGATTCATGGGTAAAAGGAGATGGAGAAGATATGCTTACATATCTTCCCGACGGTGTTAAATTAACAAATACAAGCTCGGCGGGCATGGCTGTTTATACCAATACGGCAGCCCCCATAGAGCGAAATAAAATTTTCTGTTTCAGAGTGAATATCAACATTCCCGATGGCGCAGGAGGTGGCAAATGGCAGGCAATAGGGTTTCAGCCCAAAGAGGATGCGGGAAAAATTTTGTTTGGCACTGATGCCGGAAAATACGGATATCTCTTTATAATTAAATCTGACATTATAGAGGTTCAGGTATGGAACGGAAAAACAAATGAAATTGTGGGAACTCTTCAAAACATAATTCCCAAAGGCGTTGATACCGAAATAAGATTCGGAGTTCTTGATTTTGGCGCCGGGCAAAGACTTGTATTGGATATTGACGGGGTTAATGTTTTCAACTATGTGGAATCGGAAAATATGCTCTATGAGGACTTATATTTTTCGATATATGATGCGGCGAAAAGAAGCGGAGAACTGAATTGCGGAGACTTTTATTTGAAGACCTCTCAAAAAGAGATTCCCGGAGCGGATATAAATCTCGGAACGGCTGAGTCTTTGGGAGATAACGATGTTGCGTCGGCGCTCCGTGAAATGTCAGGGAAGGAAAGCATAGATATTGTGTCGGGAGCAAAAGTTTCTAAAACCATTTTTGAACGCACAAAGAAAATTGAGTTTGAAATGCTGCCTGCCGATGCTTCCGGAGAAAAGGGCGTAATCTTTGAAGTGAGCGATAGCGAATATGATGAGAACAAAACGGATTATTATCAGCTTGTGTTTAAAGACAACAAGGTTATCCTCAAAAAGAATTTGAACGGGAAAAAGCAAAATCTGGCAATAAAGACAGTGGACAACTTTAAAATCAACGAATGGAACCGCGTCAAAATCAATACCCGTTATGTCGGTAACGGAGAACAGCTGCTTATTGCGCTCAACGGCACGGAGTTGATTGATTACATTGATGAATATCCGATTAATAAGTCGGGATATTTCGGAGTGTTTAACAACACCTCAAATACCCTTACAATAAGACCGTAAAACGGTAAAGTAAAGTTAAAGGAGAGATTGATATGAATAGTATTAAAGCGTTTCTCGCGGCGGCCGTTGCGGTGATAATGCCCGCAGCTCAAGTGTTTGCCGAAGGCATTTCGAGTCCGGCTGTTGAAATATCGCAGGAACTTGACGCTTTCACGGTTTATGCAAAGACGGAGGCGGTTGATCATGTAATGATTCAGATAATTGAGAAAGAGGATACACCGGGTGCCGATGCGCCAATTATTGCCTTTGATGAGGTTGATGTTTCGGGGAAGGGTGAGTTCACTCATACACTGGAGCTCGCAAATCCGATAGGTTCGGGCAGATACTATATTTATATTTCGGGACTTACACAGCCGATTGAAAAATGGTGCTTAACAGATGCCGACAGACAAACCCTTACAGAGGAAATTTATAATACGTCAAATGAGCCCGAACATAAAAAAGCTTTGTTTGCTGACGGTGATTCGACTATGTTTGAGTATGCGGCGGCTTATGACAGAGCGGATTTGCTTTCATTGAAAACCCCGTTGTATAATGACAGCTATGACGACTGCGTTTCTGCAATACTGTATCCGATAAAAACCAACGATTATACCGTCCTGAAGAGGAATTTTAATATTGCATCGGCAATTGCGGCATTTAATGTCGATGAATTCAACCGTTGGGTTGACCAGGACACTAAAAAACTGACAACAAAAATCTGGGATGACGAAACACTGATGGGAAAGGCACAAAAACACTATAACAATACTCTTTCAAAAACAGGAAGAGAAAATGTGATAAGCTATGTTCGCAGCAAAATCCCATATACGACCTTGGAAGCATTTAATGAGATGTTCGCAAAAGCCGTTATGTATAACGGAGTGTATAATCAGAATGCATCGCTTGCAGGCTATGGACATTTTTACGATTTAATATCGGAACTTGAAGAAGTATTGAAAGATAACGACGTAAACAAAGTCAAAATTGCGAAATACAAGGCGCTTTCCGCCGATAAAAGGGCAATGGTTGAGAGTAAGCTTTTAAACGGCACTGCAAGTGATTTTGAAGAAATGTGTTTTCTTATGGAGCAGTACGTCAAGGAGGTTTCAACAAGCGGAGGCACAACGGAAAAGACCCATACGGGCACCGGCAGCGGCGGCGGAGGAGTGAATCTCGTGCTGCCGTCAGCCCCCGAACCGTATATTCCCGGAACAGCTTCAACGGAATTTGATGATATTGACACGGTTGAGTGGGCAAGGGAAGCAATAAAAGTGCTGAAAGACAAAGGGATTGTTTCGGGTGTCGGCGGCGGAAAATTTGAGCCGAACAGGGCAGTAAAAAGAGAAGAATTTATTAAAATACTTCTTGCAGCACTTGATATTGAGGTCGGTGATGCAGACAGCGGCTTTTCGGATGTGGATAATAACGAATGGTATGCTCCGTACATAGCAAGGGCGTCAGAACTCGGGATCACAAGCGGCATGGGAGACGGTTCCTTCGGAGTCGGTACGCCGATTACAAGAGAACAGTGCTGCACATTCATATGCAGAGCTTGTGCCGGCAGAAGCTTTGAGGGAGAGAAAAAAGCCTTTAATGATGCCGATGAGATTTCGGAATACGCAAAAGAGTATGTTGAAAGCTTGAGCCGTGCTGGTATAATTGTAGGTGACGAAAACGGGAAATTCAATCCAACTGATAATTTGACAAGAGCGCAGGCAGCGGTTATGATTTACAGATTAATTATGGGAGGTAATAAATGATGAAAAAAATACTGACGTTATTGATAACAATTGCAATTACAAGCAATCTTGTAATACTTCCTGTATCCGCAAAGATATTATCTAAGGATGAACACAGCTGGAGGGTAGTAAACGGACTCGGTCTTGCGGATTATCTTGACTCACAAAAAGAAGAAAAGGTAACAAGAGCAGAGTTTGCCAAATTCCTGGTTGAAGCTTTGGGAATCATAAGCAATGAAGAGAAAGCGGAGAGCCGCAATCCTTCGTTATTTGAAAAAGCGTTCTATACCGACATGGCATATACGGAGTACGCAGAAGCTCAAACTCAGACTGTCACACAGCAATTTGCAGACGTTTCACAAGGTAATGAATTTTATGACGCAATATATGCCTTGAAAAGGCTCGGGATCATGTCCGGTGACGGAAGCGGAAATTTCTATCCTGACCAAAATATAAAATGTGAAGAAGTGCTGAAAACCTTTATTGTGCTTGTATCCTATAATGTTGATCCGAGGTTGCCCGGCATATGGTCTTACAGCTATATACAGCTCGCAAATGACCTCAATATCGGTCTGAATGGCGTTGCCCCGGGAGCGGAAATAACAAAACAACAGCTTTTAAGAATTTTCTACAAGCTTTTTGATGTTGAAATGATTAAAATGACAGCAGTTGTTGACGGCAGAGCGGTTTATGAAACGAAAAAGGGAGTCACCTTTTTAAATGAAGCCATAGGCTTGTACCGTTTTGACGGCAGGCTTGACGCAACCGCAAATTCAACCGTTTATCTTCCATATACAACAAAGAGCAATTCCGTTATAATTAATTCAATAACGTATGGCGATAAAACACACATACCCTTGGGCAGTATGCTTGGACGTAAAGTTGAGGCATATCGAACCGAGGACGGAGATGTTGTATATATGACCCCGACAGATGACGATGAGGTTAAGACTATAGCGGCAGAGGATATTAACAGCTGCACCGGCGGAATCCTTTCTTACGAAAAGAACGGCAGATTAAAGACAACAGACATTTCGGGATTGCCCGTTATTTATAACGGTGTTGCGATTACTTCTTACGACGAAGCATTGTTTGATATTGAAAACGGTAATATTACCCTGATTGAAGGCGGCGGACAGGATATCGTTTCCGTGTGGAGCTATAAAAATATGCACACAGGCTCCGTTGTTTACGATCAGTATGCGGTTTATGATCAATTTACCGGATATAAGCTTGAGCTTGATGAGAATGACAACACAGTTCATATTTTCAACCTTGACGGCAGCAGACTTTCATTTGAAGATTTGACCGCAGGAAAAAACATATCATATATTGAAAATGGAAGCTACAAGGAATTATATGTTTATGACGGGCAGATAAACGGTGTTGTAAAACAGATAAATCCCGGCAGCGGAAGAATCAAGATTGAAGCAGAGGAGTATAGCCTTACCGATTCCTTATCAGCTGCCTTGACCGGGCTGAAAATCGGCACAACCATTACTGCTTATGTTGATATGTTCGGAAAAATTTTCTTTATTGAGCAAGGAAAGATTGTTGGTGAAAACATCGGATATCTTGTAAAGGCATTCATAGGAGATGATGAAGAGCCAATGTTAAAGATGTACTGTAAGGATGGCGAGTTTATTAATTATTTTCTTGCCGACAAGGTGAAATTTACGGATCCGGACAACAACTCAATAAAGATTGATGGCAGAAAATTAGTTGAAATAATAGATGGTAACAGTTATTCCGATGTATGTATGTTCTATTTGAATACCGATGAGCGTATTTCAAAGATTCAGATTGCGCTTAACAGTAAACCAACATCAGAGGATAAGCTTTATAAAAAGTACTTTAATTCTTATGATTCTTCGAGTTATGATTCGGCAACGGGCATGGTTTCTTATTCGTTGTTTTTGACAGCAGGTGTCAAAATATACGAAATACCTGATGACGTAACGAATTATGAAAGCTATGGTGTAGTAGAGTTCTCACAATTGAAATCGGGAGATAGACTTGGAGGATACGGAAAAAATAACACACGTGGTCCGGGAGCATATGCATATTATATGGACGATGGAATACCGGTTCCAAGAGCATTGGTTGTGAAACCGATGGCTGAAGAGTATAACTTTTCAATCAATGAATTAAAACTTGTAACAAAGGTTGGAGAAGTTACACTTGATGAAGATGAAAGAATTTGTGTTGAGGCAGAATTTGTAACAGCAAGCGGAATAAAATCAACATCATTCTGTGTTGTTGACGAGAATGGAGAATCAGACTTTGATAAAGTTATAGGATTTTATAACAAACCTGAACCACATAAGCTTAGTGTAGGCGATATTGTTTTTTGCGTCAATAAACATGATTCAAATGAACTTTCGCTAATCAGAATGGTATTCTCCGCAAATCTTCAACCGCCAACGGGAGAAGGGGCGAAAAGAGGTTGGATTGTCGATGTTCCGAGCAATTTATTTCAGATAAAAAAGAGCAGCTATGAAGATTTTAGAACAATAAAAACTATTAAAGGTAATACGTTTGATATTTTGGATTACATATCATATAATGATGCTTCATATATTCCTAATCAGAATCCTATGAAGATAAGTGCGGCTGCAGGTCGCCCTCTTGCGACGCAGTCACAGTTGCATCAGAATGGAACAAGAATTATGCTTGGGTATGTAGTTGATTTGAACCGTGGATATTTAAAGCTTACCACACAAGATTTATCAGTGTCTAATTATGATCAGGACACATCCAATGTTGTGGATTTGGGAGAGTCAATCGGTGTGAAATTTGAAAGATACTATAACACTATGCGTAAATCATCGGTGTTTCAGCTGGTTGAAATATATGATAATGGTATCGTTACAAGAAGTGCAGACCCTACATCAGATATCCTTACATACAAAAAAGCAGGGCGTGATTGTTCGAGGGTTTTGGTCTTAAACGATACGCAGTATTTCATTATAAACGATTACAGAAGAAGGTGAGAATTGTGAAAAAAGTATTAGCAACTCTGATATGTGCAATAACCGTTTTTTTGTCAACTAATATATATGCAGCAAAACTAATATCCTATCAGGATTATGACTCGCAAAACTGCACTAGGACCGGAGAGTGGAATTTATCGCAGCAGGTTGGTTTTTCCAGAAAAAGTTCGATTTATACAACATCTGGGAAAATCACTTGGTTCGATAAATCGGCGGTGATTGCTCCCGCAAGAGTTTATATCTGGGTAACCGTCGAAGAGGACGGCTGTGATAACGCTGTTGTAACCTTAGTGACAGAGCATTACAATAACAAATATACGATTTCGTTTTGCGAGGGGGTGTCCGGGTGGAGAGAAATAGCAATTGTTCCGGGAGTTACTTCGCTCGGCATTACCGTTGATTTACAAAGCGGAACAAACGGAAAAACATATGCAAATGCCATTAAAGTAGAGTATCTTGACACACAGTACGCAGGGCTTGCAAAGATTAAGCAATACTACCCCGACCATATAATATTAGCCTCTTATTCATCAACAGGTTATAAGAATAATGAACGGATAAAAACAGACGCATTACCCCTTATAGAAAAGGATAATGCCTATGTATCCGCAAAATCAGTATTTAAGTATCTCGGTGAGTCGGTGAGCATTGCGGAAGACGAGGCACAACTTACAATCAACGGTATTACCTTCAGGGGAGCAATGGGTGCGGGGAAATACTACGTTGGCACAGAAGAAAAAAACGGAACATTTTTGAAAACATATAACAATATTCCCGTAATTAATATTACCGCAATAGCAAGAGCAATGGGGAAAAATGTATTTATTTCAAAAAGAGGGATGGCTCTTATTTCCGGCAATACAATTAACATGGACGAAAAACTTGATAAGCAATTAATTGTTGATACGCTTAATTGTCTGAGAAATGAATGATATAAACAAAATAATAAAATGTATGACGTTCTCGGCAGAAACGAAAAGCTTTGAGTAAAATAGGATAAAAGGACAGAGCTTTTTGTTTCTTCCCAAGCCCTTCAACAATAAAATAAAATAGAGGTAACAAGAGAGGAAGATTTAAAATGAAAGCAATACTTGTAAATGATGACCGGAGTTTAAGATGGGACAATGTGCCTGACCCGGTGACGGGTGAAGAAGATTGCCTTATAAAGGTGGAATATGCGGCGGTTAACCGTGCGGACTTGATGCAGAGAGAGGGTGATTACCCGCCTCCGCCGGGCTGTCCCGATTGGATGGGGCTTGAAATATCAGGTGAAATTACAGCGATGGGAGAGAAAGCGAAAAAAAAATCAAAATGGAAGCTTGGTGATAAGGTTTGTGCACTTCTCGGCGGCGGCGGATATGCGGAATACGTAAATGTAAAATACGATATGCTTATGCCGGTACCGAAAAACTGTACGATGGCAGAAGCGGCAGCAATGCCGGAAGCGTTTGCCACTGCATATCTGAACCTGTTTATTGAAGGAAAAATCAAAAAGGGCGACACTCTTTTGATGAATGCGGGTGCGTCTGGGCTTGCAAGTGTTGTGATTCCCATGGCAAAGGCTTTTGGCGCAAGAGTAATTACAACCGTATTGTCCGATGAAATTGCAAAAAACATTAAACATCTCAATGCGGATTTGGTTGTAAATACTGCAAAGAATGATATTTCCCAAGTCCTCAAAAACGAGTTTTCAAAGGGGTGTTCCGTAGATGTCGCTATCGATTGTCTCGGCGGCGAAATAATGGGCAAATGTCTGCATTACCTGACCCATGGTGCCAGATGGATAATGATTGCAGCGCTTGCCGGACAGAAAACGGAAATTGACCTGAAAAATATCTATGTAAGAAATGTGAGGATTATAGGCAGCACATTGCGTTCAAGAACGCCGGAGGTTAAGGCTCGGATTTTGGCAGAACTTGTTGAAAATGTCTGGCCAAAGGTTGAAACGGGAGAAATTAAACCTACAATTTACAAAATTTTGCCGATTACAGCCGCGGAGGAGGGGCACGACTTGCTTTACAAAGGACAAAGCGTTGGCAAAGTGGTACTAAAAGTTCAGTAACCGAAAATTATCCGACAGGGCATTTTGTGTGCAAATGCAGCTATGCGGAACGGCGACATTATTGTGCATTCTTAAAAACAGAGATAATGCACAGGCACATAAAATATATTTTGCATTTATGAAAGGAAAGGTAAAAAATGATTATTGATAATTATAAAAAAGTTATGATTATGGGGGATTCAACCGCCCATTTGGTTGAGGAAAAAAACAAAGATTTTAGTCTTAATCCGGATCAGGTGCTTGTTAAGGTCTTATATTCTGCAGTAAGCCCCGGCACTGAGTATGCAAATTTAACAGGCGATATAAATATAAATGCAACCATTAAGGCAGAGGATACGGTCTTGGTTTGGCCGCGCGGAGTCGGGTACAGCAGTTCGGGAATTGTTATGGAGGTCGGAAGCGAGGTTGATGATTTAATGGTCGGCGACAGAGTTGTAATGCGTGCGTGCGGTCATGTAAGTCATCATGTGTTAAGACGTGATTGGGTATTTAAGATTCCGTATGATGATATCACTCTTGATGAAATATCCATGGCATTTATATCGAGCTTCTCCTTATCCGGAGCAAGAAAGCTGAGAATAGAAGCAGGCGAGTCGGTTGCTGTTATGGGTTGCGGAACACTCGGTCTTTTTGCGGTGCAGTTTTGTGCGGCAATGGGTGCAACGCCCGTCATAGCCGTGGATCCGGTTATAGAAAAAAGAGAAAAGGCTCTTAAACTCGGAGCGGATTATGCATTAGATCCGTTTGCGGACGATTTTGAGATAAAAATGTTTGAATTAACCGATGGAAGAGGTATAAATGCCGCAATTGAAGTTACCGGGACAGGCAAAGCGCTTGATCAGATATTGGATTGTATGGCTCGGCACGGCAGAATTTCTCTTCTCGGATGTACGCGCGATTCAAACTTTACCATAGACTATTACAGAAAAATACATTATCCCGGCATAGAACTCATAGGCGCGCATACAAATACGCGTCCCGATAATGATTCTCGCCCTGGATTCTGGACATACACAGATGACTATAAGGCAATTTTCAGACTAATTCATTTTAAAAAGGTTAACTTTAAAAAAATGATAAGCGAGATACACCCGATTTCGGAATGTTCTGAGGTATATTCACGCCTTGCAAATGATTATAAAAACTTTCCGACAGGTTTATTATTTGATTGGAGCGAGGCATAAAAGGTGGGATACTTATGAAAAAAGTAAGAGTAATTCAATTGGGAACAACTCATCCGCACGCATCCGGCATCTTCAAGTGTATAAAAGGACTTCCCGAGATTTTTGAAGTTGCGGGAGTATGCGAGCCCGACAGCGAATATAAAAACAATTTGAACTCGGAATTATACAAGGACACAAAAGTATGGCGGCTTGATGAAATTTTACAGTCTGAAAATATTGACGGAGTAATCGTGGAAACAAAAGAAAGCACTTCAACAAAATATGCTCAAATGCTTGCAGATGCAGGCTTTAATATACATATGGACAAGCCGGGAGGAGATAGCTTTTGTGAGTATGAAAGGCTTGTGAATACCGCAAAGAGAAAAGGATTGGTATTTCATACCGGATATATGTACCGCTTTAATCCTGCGGTCAGAAAGACGATTGAGCTTGTAAAAAGCGGAGAATTGGGAGATATATATTCCATTGACGCGCAGATGTGTATACGTTTGAGCGAGAATGAAGTAAAAGGTTTAAAACGGTTTAAAGGGGGCATGATGGAATTTTTGGGCTGCCATATGCTTGATATCGCACTGTCTGTTGCAGGTATACCAAAGAAGGTTTTGCCAATGTGCTATGCAACACACGCATACGATACCGATGCGCTTGATTATGGTATGGCGGTGTTAAAATACAAAAATTCATCGGCTGTGATTCGTTCAAGTGCGGTGGATATAAACGGCTTCAGCCGTCGTCAATTGGTTGTTAACGGAACTCTCGGAAGCGTTGAAATCAAGCCTATGGAAATATTTGATTCGATGAAACCCGACTTCCTTTCAACGGATATGAACGTGACATATAATGGCGAAAATATTAATCCATGCTTTGATTGTGCCGGAAAGCTCAGATTTAATCCGTATAAAAGGTATGATGACATGATGGTTGACTTTGCACAAATAATTTACGGAGAACGCGAAAACAGTTATTCCTATGAGCACGAAATAAATTTAAAAAGACTTATCGGGCAGGCTGCACAAACGGGAAACGGCACATGAATACATCTTTGAACAACCATTAACATTTTAAATTATAAAAGGAGAGAAAAGCTTGTGGAAATGAAAATACACAATATAACTGATGCTGAATTTAAAAAATACGGCTGCGTGCTTGAGGGATATGATTTTTCCGAATTAAGGGAAAAACTGTTAAAAGTAAAAATTCCCGGCGACGGAATAGAATACGTTGCATCGGAACCCGAGCTGGAGATGTGTAAGGTTTGTGACGAAATACTGAAAAGAGGTTTTGGTTCATATCCCATACAAATCGGATATGTAAACGGTAAAAACAGAACGCTAAATTGTCTTGAATATCACAAAAGCAGTGAGTTTAACATAACATTGGATGATATAATTCTTGTGTTGGGCTGCGTTTGCGAAATTGAAAATGGAAGCTTTGATACGTCCTTGTGCAAGGCATTCTTGGTTCCTGCCGGAGTTGGAGTCGAGCTTTACGGAACCACACTTCATTATGCCCCGATGAATGTAAATGATGACGGATACAGAGTCATGTGCGTTTTGCCGAGGGGTACAAATGCTCCGAAGCTTGACTTTGCTGTCAAAAATAATGAGGACAAGATGTGCTTTGGCGTTAATAAATGGCTTATGGCTCACAAGGATGCGCCTGAGATAAAAAACGGTGCTTACGTCGGACTTTCGGGCAAAAATTTAACTTATGAAAAATGAGAGGGAGAAACAATGAATAATGAAGCAAGAATTTTAAAGGCATATCAAGCCGCAAAAGAGGTTTTCTCATCATACGGAGTTGATGTTGACACCGTGCTGAGAAAATTTGATACTATTCCGGTATCGATTCCTTGTTGGCAGGGTGATGATATTATCGGTTTTGAGACCATGGGAACTGGAGCCGGCGGAGGGCTTATGGTTACGGGCAACTATCCCGGCAGACCGAGAAATCCGCAGGAATACAGAATGGATTTGGAAAAAGCAATTTCATACATTCCCGGTGCTCTGAAGGTCAATCTTCATTCAAGCTACGGCGAAGATTACGAAAAGGGAATTGACCGTGACGAATACGCTCCGAGACATTTCGAGGGCTGGGTCAGATGGGCAAAGAAAACCGGTGTCGGACTTGATATGAACGCAACCACCTTTTCTCATCCCAAAGCCGCAGACGGACTTACCATATCAAATCCGTGCGAAGAAATAAGAGCGTTTTGGGTAAAGCATATGCAGGCGGTTCGTGAAATAGCAGAATATATAGGAAAAGAGCAGGGGAGCCCGTGCATATTTAATACCTGGGTACAGGACGGTATGAAGGATATCCCTGCCAACAGAATGAAATACAGAGAACTGATGAAGCAATCCTTTGATGAAATATTCACTAAAAAGAAAATTTCAAAGCAACATGTTTACGATGCACTGGAGCCTAAGCTTTTTGCCGTTGGAGTTGAGGAATATACGGTCGGCTCAAATGATTTTTATTTATCATATAATGCCTATGCAAGAGCAAACGGAATCGGCAATACGATCATGAATCTTGATTTGGGACACTTCCATTGTGAGGAAAACGTTGCCGACAAGATTTCCTCTGTTATGGTATTCTCAGATAAGTTTACGGCACACTTAACGAGAGGGTTGCGCTGGGATTCCGACCATGTTGTAATAAATGATGACAAGCTGAACAATATGATGCGTGAAATTGTAAGGTGCGGAGTCCTGGATAATGCTTTTATAGGAACAGATTATTTTGATGCATCGATTAACAGAGTCGCAGCATGGACAATCGGAACAAGAGCAACAAAAAGAGCCTTGCTCTCCGCTATGCTCGAGCCGGTGCCGATGCTGCATAAAGCGGAAGATGAAAAGGACTTTACTCTTCGTCTTACCTTGATGGACGAATTCAGGTCATTGCCCTATAACGCTGTGTGGGAATACTATTGTATGCAAAAAAATATATTCACAAACGAGCAATGGCTTGCCGATTTAAAAGAATACGAAAAGAACGTAATGTTTAAAAGATGATTTGTTATAGTATAATTTGTACAAGGTATGAGGGAATTTTATGATTCTGTTATGTGATAAAAAAATCAGGCCGATAGGCGTGGGCGATAAACCGTTTTTTGGATGGAGAATTACCGAAGAGGACGGCAGCATACAAAGATCTTATTCAATCAGGGTTTTTGATAAGGACAATAATATATTTTGGGAAACCGGAAGGATTGAAAGCCGCAAAACAGATTATGTTTACTATGAGGGAAAAGAGCTGTCCTCACACAAAAAGTATTTCTGGCAGGTCAGCGTAACAACCGATAAGGGTACGTACACAAGCGAAAGGGATTTTTTTGTAACCGCCGTAATTGGGGAATGGAAAGCAAAGTGGATAACGGCAAAAACCAAAACCGCACCGATATTCAAAAAAGAATTTTATTTTAAAAAGAAAGCGGAGGCATATGTTTCTGTATGCGGATTGGGATACTTTACTCTAAAGATTAATTCAAAAAAAGTCGGTGATGATTATTTCGCACCGTGCAGAACAGACTATGATGTTGTCACCCGAAAAAAGCTTCAATATCCGTACGATGGCGAAACAGAAAAATCATTGTATTTTCTTACCTATGATGTTACAGATTGGTTAAAGGATGGACAAAATACCGTTGAAATAATGCTTGGTAACGGAATGTACAGGGATACGGGACGGGTTACGGAGGGCATTTTTGAATATGATGTGTTAAAAACCGTATTTTGGCTCACATCGGGTGATTTTGAGCTTATCAGCGATGAAGAATGGCTTGTATCGGAGTCAAGCCTTGTTAAGAATTCCATATTCATCGGAGAGATTCATGACGCACGGTTAAGCGGTGAAATTATCGGCAACGCACAGACGGCGCGACCTCCGAAAAGTGAATTTTTACCGCAGTTTGCACCTTGTGATAAAGTCAGAAAAATCATTAAGCCCGCAAAAATTTCAGATACTGTTTATGACTGTAAAGAATGTATGACAGGCTTGGTTAAGTTCAGGCTGTCCGGTAAATCCGGGGACGTTGTGAGAGTTCGTTATGCGGAAGCTCTTGACGAGAACGGCAAATTAGATTTCAGCTCAACTGTCGGATATATTGATTGTGACAAAAATCAGATTCAGGAGGATTGTTTTATACTCGGAGGTGACGGTGCCGAAGAGTTTATGCCTCAGTTTGTATGGCACGCATTTCGTTATTTTCAAACAGACGCTCCGGATGTTGAAATTATTGACGTGCAGGCGCTTTATATCTATACTGCGATTAAGGATAATGCATATTTTGAATGTTCAAATGATTTATTGAATAAAATACATAATATGAATTTGAATACGCAAAGATGTAATATTCATGGCGCTATTCCGATGGATTGTCCCCACAGAGAGAGGCTTGGATATACAGGCGACGGGCAAAATACCTCCTACAGCCTAATGTGCAATTTTGACGCATACGACTTGTATAAAAAGTGGATAAAGGATATTATGGATGCTCAAAACAAGGAAACGGGATATGTTCCGCATACAGTGCCGTTTAACGGAGGCGGCGGCGGAATAGGCTGGGGCAGTGCAATAGTATTTATTCCTTGGAATTTTTATCTGCATTACGGAGATAAAAAAAGTCTTGAAGAAACCCTGCCGTCAATGAAAAAGTGGATTTGCTATATTTTGAACAGGCTTGACGAAAGAGGACTTGCAAATAAGGAGGAGGACGGTGGCTGGTGCCTCGGAGATTGGATTCTGCCAACGGAAGGTACATGGGATCGGCCGCAAACCTTGTACCTTCCGAATGAGCTTGTAAATACCTGCTTTTTAATCCGCTGCATAGATACTTATAATAAGGCGTTATCTGCCTCGGGGTATAAAAACGACGCATTTTCAAAGGAGAGAGAGGCGGCGGTAAATGCTGTCAATAACGCTTATCTAAAGGATTATTACGCATACGGTATTCAAGGCTGTGACGTATTTCCGATGCATTGTAAAATAGTGCCGCGAGAAAAGTATACAAAGCTGCTTGATAGGATAATAAGCAATCTTGAAAAAAATAATTATAAGGTCGATACCGGAATGTACGGAACAAAAAGCCTGTTTGAACTTTTGACGGAAAACAACAGACAAGATGTGGTGTATAAAATACTAACACAAACCAATTATCCGAGCTATGGCAATATGATAAAAAACGGTGCAACAACCGTATGGGAAACATGGGAAGGCAACGGTGCTTTAAACCATATAGGATTGACAATGATTGATTTTTGGTTTATTACCGGGCTTTGCGGAATCATTCCAAAGGACTGCGGCGGATTCAGTGAATTTTTAATCAAACCGTATTTTCATGAAGATTTGGAATATCTTAAAGCTTCATATACTACAATATACGGAGATATTCGCGTTTTTTGGGAGAGAAATGACAAATTTATTGATTTATCGGTTGAAATACCATTTAACACAAGGGCATTATTGTTTATCAACAACGAAAAAACAGAATTAACACGCGGTAAATTCCGTTTCGTTGTAGATAAACGGACAAATCAGCATTTTTTACGGTGATATAAAGCGAGAGTTTGTGATGAAAACATAAATCATAATAATCTGCAGTTGTCAAACATATGGACCATTTTTATTAAAAAAATTATTCAATGTGTTTGTTAATGCCCGGTTTTGCGGCAGCAGCAGTAGTTTTTGTGGGTAGTGTGGTAAAGTCAGCTTTTTTCGCCCTTGCAATAATTCAGTATACAGAAGAAAATCCGACAAAACAGAGCTGAATTTGCAGTATGACATCAGCATAAAAAAAGAGTCTGACAAAGAATATACATTCTATAAGCGAACAAACAAATTATTTAATATTTGCGGTAAAGATGAACTCCCTGATTTTTCAGGTGATATGAAGTATGATACGCAGATAGAATTAACCACAGGGAAACATTATATACTGGATTTGGGCGAAGTCGGAGAAGCAGTAAGACTGTATATCAATAATCAATATGTCGAGTTCAAATTATCACCGCCATATAGCTTTGATATTTCTGATTTTATTGTAGACGGAAAAAATAAAATAAAGGTAATTGTTTCAACAACCAACGCTTATGAACGTAAGGATGATTTTTCTAAATATCTAAAATTTGAACCATGCGGATTACTTGGCAATGTCAATCTGTATGAATATAAAATTTAATATTCTTGGTTTAAAATAGAGTAACTATTATCATAAAAAAAGCCGCATTTGCGGTGAAACGGAGGAAATTAATGAGCAATATAAAATTAGTAGGAGTAAGGGTATCATCTCATTGTATATACCCGGGCGATATACTGTATGTAGAGTGCAGCTTTGAGGCACTGTGCGACCACCCTGTCAAAGAAAAGGCTGACCTTTTCTGTGATTTTTTATACGGTCACATGAATATGCCAGAATGTGACCAAAGAAATTACAGAGTAACGATGCCTATATATCCGCAGCCGATGCACTGGAAAAAAGGAAACGTGTACACCTGCGGACTTCACTGGAAGTTAAGACCGGATTTATACGGCGGTTCATTAGGAATTAATGTGGGGATTGCAAATTCCGACGCTGTTCCGATAGAATTTGAATCAAACGGAAAGAACACAAAACGGTGTTATGTGGGAGATGTCGAGGCGGCATTCGGCGGCTGTGCGCCAAAGTTTGTAAACAGCCACAAAACGGAAATGAAATTCGAGTTTGGCAAAATCAATTCAAACGAAGCCTTTTCCTCGGGCGACGAGGGCGAGGTTTACATCAGAAACAGAGCTGACGACAGCATAATAACCGATTATTTTGACGGCGGCAGCTATTGCGGTGAATATGTAAGCTTTGATCTTGTAAAGACGGTTAATGATATTGACGCGAAAACCGAGCTTGTAAACGTGACCGAGAAGTACGGATACGAGCTTTTGGACGTTAAGTTTCCAAATCTTGTAAGCCGTGCAAACAGCAAAATGATAACCGTTTTCGGCAGCGGAAGATGTGTAGACAGCACCGAAAACTACTCTTTCGGATATGAACAGACATATTATCAGAGGAATGTGGGAATTATTAGGGACGGCAATTCTTTCACAGTTGTGGAAACACCCTATCTTGACGATAAGCTTCATCACAGTATTTTCAGAGTAAATGACGTACCGTATGCCTCTGTCGGAGTTACGCTTACATACAGAGTAAGAGCGTACGGCGAGCTTGAATCGATAAGGGTGATAAACAATCCGTCGTACATAATAAAAAAAGCCGATTCGCAGCAGGAGCTTTTGAATTACCTCAGAAAAGACCTAAAGCTTAAATCAGCGGATTATTACAGAACACTGTTCTACTACTTCCAAATCGAATGTGACGGCTTTGACGAGGTACACACCTTTAATGACGCTTTGGAGAGAGTTAAGATGATTTATAACCTTACCGGCGGAATTAAGCAGGTAATGCTCTTAAGAGGCTGGCAGCACGAAGGGCATGATACAGGTTATCCTGATGTATTCACGCTCAACAAACACGGCGGTACAATGGATGATTTAAAACATCTTATTACCGAAGCGAGAAAATACAATGCAATTGTAACCTTCCATGACAACTATGATGATATGTATGACGAAACCCCTTATTTCGACCCGGAAATTGCTTCAATGGACTGCAGAGGCGAAATGTACAAATCATGGATATGGGTAAGCGGAATCAGCCGTATGACAAGTTTTAAAAAGTATGTGCAAAGCGGAAAAATGGCGGCAAGGGTTAAAAAGACGGTTGAAATGTACCCGGTAAAGGACTCATACCACCTTGACGTTATGAGCCAGGAGGTTCGCAGATATGATTTTGACCCCCACGTTAAATGTGTCGCACAGGAATCGCTCAAATACAAAAAAGACGTTATAAAGGAATTTGAAAATTACGGCTTTAACATCACAAGCGAGGGAGTATCACAGCCGTTTGCCGGAGTTATCGCACACGCATGGACATTGGGCGTCGGATATTCAACGCTCTTTTTCAGAGAAAGCTTTTTCCCTCTGCTTGCCATGATATATCACGGCAAATTCCCGTATTCGGGCGGCAATGATTACCGTAATTTGATATGCGGTTCAACGGTTGTACCCGATATTGTCGATGACGGAAAGAACTATAAAGAGGTGTTTTTCAAAAAGGCTTTGCCGCTTAATATGCTTTGGGATAAACAAATTGATGATTATGCCAATGACGGCGATATATACAAAGCCTATTATTCCGACGGCAGCGTTGTCGTATATGACAGGGAAACAGACTCACTTACCGTTGAAAACAACGAAGATATATACACAAAGGACGGAAATGTGCTTGTTAAGGGATTTAAGGATAACGAGTATATAGGCTACACCGAAACCGGAAGTATGATAATCGGCAAAAACAACATATCGAAAATATACGAACTGGATTTTGACGGAAACAGAAAGCCTATCGACTATACCGTGACAGACAGCGGCGCAGCAATCAATACAAATACTAAGACAGGATTTAAGGTGATATTAAATGATTAAAAGATATATGCTGTATGCTTACAACAAGGATAAGAAAATTAAACTCTCAGATAACGGTTATCATATGTCCGCAGCAAGCTACGGAAACGATATTTTATATATCTTGAAACAAAACATGACGGAAACCCCTTTGAGGTTGCGGACAAATTTCTGACAGGAGAATTATCAACATTTCCGAACGGCAAAAAATATATCGAAATGACGGACATTTTTCACTATTCATTCCCTGCATCCGAGGAATACTGGGAAAGAAAACAGGACAACAAAAAGCTTGTTTTCAAAATTGCACGTCTGAAAAACGATAAAGTCGGAGAATACGTCTACTACCACTATAAACTTCAAAGAGAGGCTACTGCGGCATATGACAAATACGGCGTAATATACCTGCTCGGCAGTACGCTTGCCATGTACTACGAATTACCAGAGGTTCCTGCGGATTTGAGCCTTGTCACCGATAAATGGGATATACTTGCTCCCGGATATTCGGGGAATATAATCGGCGATTTATCCGAAAATCTTGAGGACGGTACCAATCTCCGCTGCCCTTTTTGCGGACAGTGGGGAGAAAATGGCTTTTTCTCAAAAGCGGCAGGTGCGGAAATGACATTTGACGAATGGGTAAAAACGGCTGATTCAATTGCAAAATACTGTAAAATGGAAGGCAGTTTGCCGTCAATTATGCTTTGGGGAGGTGAACCGCTTGCTTCACCTTATTTTCGAGAAATTACGGAGTATTTATATTTTCACGGATTTGAGTTGGGAATTGTAACTAATGGTGTGCTTATTGACAGATATAGGGATTTATTAAAACAAAAATTCAAAAAAAATTATATATCCGTTGACGGACCGGAAGATATTCACGATTCAATACGAGGCAAGGGCGTTTTTAAAAAAGTTAAAGAAAATATTTCTGAAATCAGAAATGGCAATGCTGAAATTATTATTATGACAGTGCTGACTTATGAATTGTTGGAGAGAATAGAAGAATTGCCGCAGGCTTTCGGTGAGTTGTTACCGTCACAGGTGATTTTGCATGATTTGATATATATGACAGATAAAGAAATTAATGATTATTGCACTTGGTTTAAAAAGTGTTTTAATTCGGAAGCAAAGGATATATTGTCGTGGAGGTCAAATATTCCAGATGGTTATCAGACTTTAAAAAAGAACGCTGTTGAAAAGCTTAAAAAAATCAATACTGACGTAAAATTTATTCATTCAGAGCATGGTGAAAAAATTGGTGAAAAGTTTTGTTTGTCACCATTTCGCCATATCCATGTCGCATGGAAAGGAAATGTTATGTATTGTACCGATCACTATGATTTTAGTGCCGGTAACGTAAGATATAACGATATAATGGAAATTTTTAATAACGAGTTGTCGGAAAAATTCAGGTACGAAATATATAACGGGAATTGTCTGACGTGCCGTCATTGTTCGTGGAAAAACAACAAAAATTTTTGTTTATAAAAATCATTTGATGAGTAATTACAGAAAGGAGAAAGAGAGATGAAAGAAAAAATCATACAATTCGGCGAGGGCGGTTTTCTGCGCGGCTTTGCGGATTGGATGCTGCAAACCGTAAACGAGAAAACTGATTTTGACGGAAGTGTTGTGGTTGTGCAGCCGATAGAAAAGGGAATGTGCGACGTTTTAATGTCGCAGAATTGCGAATACACGCACATTTGCCGAGGTGTTGAGGGAGTTGACGTAAAGAAAATCAACGTTATTTCACGCTGTATAAATCCGTATAAGGATTTTGACGGATATTTGAAACTGGCTGAAAATCCCGATTTCAGATTCGTAATATCAAATACTACGGAGGCCGGTATATGCTTTGATGAAAACGACAGCCCTGAAAAAGGTGCGTATATAAGCTTTCCTGCAAAGGTAACACTTTTGTTAAAAAGAAGATTTGAACACGGTCTTTCGGGCTTTATCTTCCTGCCGTGCGAGCTTATAGACAGAAACGGAGAAAATTTAAAGAAGTGTATTATCGAACATGTAAGGCTGTGGAATTTGGGAAATGAGTTTGAAAGGTGGATTTGCAGGGAAAATATCTTTTGCAACACATTGGTTGACCGAATAAATACGGGTTATCCTAAAGACGAAAATCTCGGATATGATGATAAAATGCTGAACACATCGGAATATTTTCATCTTTGGGTTATTGAGGGTTATAATGAATTGTTTTCCGAATTGCCGTTTGATAAATGCGGTTTAAATGTAATTCTCACCGATAATCTTGAACGCTACCGTACACGCAAGGTTCGTATTCTTAACGGAGCGCACACATCGTTTGTACCGTATGCGCTGCTTTCGGGATTTACAACGGTAAAAGAGTGTCTTGACGATAAAAAAATGAATGGGTTTATAAAAAAATGCGTCTATGATGAAATTATTCCGACGCTTGATTTACCGAAAAATGAACTTGTTGAGTATGCCGACAATGTTATGAAACGTTTTTCCAATCCGTACATAAAGCATCATCTTTCATCAATTGCGCTGAACTCGGTCAGCAAATTCAAAGTACGTGTATTGCCGTCAATTTTAGAATATATAAAACGGTTTAAAAAAATGCCCGATAATCTGATTTTTTCGTTTGCGCAGTTAATTAATTTTTACCGCACGGATATGGTAAATGATGAAAAGGAAACGGCGGACTTCATGAAAAATGCAGAGGTCGGCGATATTTTATCAAACAAAAAGCTTTGGGGTGAGGATTTAAGTTTTTTGTACAGCGAGGTTATGAAGTATGCTGATAAATAAAAATGACAATGTTGAAGTAAATCCGAGAAACGGACACAAATATGCGGTTTGCAGGATTAATAAGGGCGAAAACGTTATAAAATACGGATTTCCGATAGGATATGCGCTTACGGATATTGAAAAGGGCGAGCATATACATACTCATAATTTAAGAACTAACCTGTCTGGAAAGATTGAATATAAATTCAACGGTGCGGCTGAATACAAGCCTGTGCCTGACGAACGGACATTTATGGGCTACAGGCGAAAGAACGGCAGGGTCGGTATACGTAATGATGTTTGGATTGTAACTACGGTCGGCTGTATCAACAAATCGGCGCAAAGAATTGCGGAAAAGACGGGTGCAAAATATTTTCCTCATCCGTTCGGCTGTTCGCAGCTTGGCTGCGATATGGAAATAACGCAGAAAATTTTGTGCGGTATGGTCAATCACCCGAATGCAGGCGGTGTTCTGGTGCTTGGACTCGGCTGTGAAAACAATAATATCGGTGCTTTCAAAAGGGTTCTCAAAGTATGGGACGAAGAACGTATTAAATTTTTAAATGCACAGGAGGTTGAAGATGAAATATCGGAGGGTATTGCAATTGTAAGGGCTTTGCAAAAAAAGACCGACAGTGATAAACGAACGGAAATTCCGTTTTCGGAACTCAAAATAGGCTTGAAATGCGGCGGCAGTGACGGGTTATCGGGAATAACCGCAAATCCGCTTGTTGGGAGATTTTGCGACCACCACACATCGGCGGGCGGAATTTGTATTCTTACCGAAGTGCCCGAAATGTTTGGTGCGGAGCAGATTTTGATGAATCGCTGTGTAAGTAAAAACATTTTTGATAAAACGGTAATGATGATAAATGATTTTAAAGATTACTTTATGCGCCATGGACAGGAAATATATGAAAATCCGTCACCGGGAAATAAAGAGGGCGGAATTACCACTCTCGAAGAAAAATCGCTCGGCTGTGTTCAAAAGGGCGGAACAAGCGCTGTTACCGATGTTCTCGGCTACGGTGATACTGCGGAAAAAAGCGGATTGAATTTGCTTACGGGTCCCGGAAACGATATGGTTGCGGTTACAAATCTTATGGCTGCCGGAGCAAATATAATTTTGTTTACAACGGGGAGAGGGACGCCGCTCGGTACGGCTGTGCCTACAATAAAAATTTCAACGGGAAGTGAGCTTGCCGCAAAGAAAAAATCATGGATTGATTTTGACGCAGGAAAATGCCTTTCGGGAGAACCCTTGACAGACGAGCTTACGGCTTTAGTAAAAGAAACTGCGGAAGGAAAGCTGACCCAAAATGAAAAAAACGGATATGAAGAAATTTCAATTTTTAAGGACGGTGTGGTATTATGACATTTATTACAGATGATTTTATGCTGAAAAATGAAACCGCAAAAAGGCTGTATCATGATTTTGCCGAAAATATGCCGATAATTGATTATCATTGTCATATTTCACCAAAGCAGATTGCGGAAAATTATAAATTTAAAAATGCGTATGACTTGTTTTTAAGCGGAGACCATTATAAATGGCGGTTAATGCGTACGGCAGGAATAGATGAGGAGCTTATAACAGGCGGTGCGGACGATTTTGAGAAATGGAAAGCATTTGCGGGCTGTGTACCGTTAATGCTCGGAAACCCGATGTATCACTGGACGCATCTGGAGCTCAAAAGATATTTCAATGTTGATACGCTTCTTTGCGATGGAACGGCAAAGGATATTTGGGACAGGGTAAATGAATGTCTTGAAAGAGACGAATACCGTGTTAGAGGTTTGATTGCTATGTCAAACGTTGATATAATCTGCACAACCGACAAACCGTATGACACACTTGAATATCATAAAAAAATCAAGGAGCTTAAAGGATTTAAAACAAAGGTTCTGCCTGCGTTCCGTCCCGACTTGAATGAAATAAAAAGCGATATTACAGAAAGAATGGATTATTTTCATGAGAACGGATGCCGTCTTTCAGACCATGCGGTTGATGAAATGAACGATGAAATTATAGAAAAGCTTGTATTTCTCGGAAGAGAATATGCCGAAAGAGGCTGGGTAATGCAGCTTCACATCGGTGCATTAAGAAATAACAATACAAGAATGTTTGAAAAATTAGGAGCGGATACGGGTTTTGATTCGGTTAATGATTTCAGGGTGGCTGAGGGACTTTCAAAGCTTATGGATACGCTTGAAAAAGAGGACTTACTGCCCAAAACCATTCTTTATACACTTAATCCTAAAGATAATTATGTGCTTGCAACAATGCTCGGTAACTTCCAAAAAGCACCGACGGCAGGAAAAATCCAATTCGGTTCGGGGTGGTGGTTCAATGACCAGCGTGATGGTATGGAAAGTCAGATGAAAGCACTTGCAAATCTCGGGCTTTTATCAAGTTTTGTGGGTATGCTGACAGACAGCAGAAGCTTTGTATCATATACCCGTCATGAATATTTCCGCCGAATTTTGTGCAGCCTTGTCGGGAAATGGGCGGAGGACGGCGAATATCCGAATGATGTGGAATTGC
Source organism: uncultured Clostridia bacterium (assembly GCA_934462715.1). Lineage (GTDB taxonomy): Bacteria > Bacillota > Clostridia > UBA1381 > UBA1381 > RGIG1988. Next base: position 4,262 of record CAKSIJ010000019.1, on the reverse strand, counting down.
TCGGAAAATTTGTTAAAGATATTTGTTATAATAACGCTGAAAAATATTTTGGATTTTGAAAGAAGATGATAACCAATCCACAGAATCTAAACAATTATACCATAGTTCTTGGAGAGGAACTCTAAAAACTACTACATTTATTATACGAGGAGATGTTTTTATGAAACACAATATAACAAGCGTTGAGGAAATTAAAATTGCGTACATAGGAGGAGGCTCGCGCGGCTGGGCATGGGGATTGATGTCCGACTTGGCTCAGGCGGAGGATATAAGCGGCAGTGTATATCTTTATGATATTGATTTTGAGGCTGCAAAACATAATGAAATCATCGGCGGTAGGATAAAGGATGTTGAAGGCTGCAAATCCGTATGGAATTATAAAGCGTGCAAAACCATTGATGAAGCGCTGAAAGATGCGGATTTTGTAATTATATCTATTCTGCCCGGTACATTTGATGAAATGGAATCTGATGTACACGCACCGGAAAAGTACGGAATTTATCAGTCTGTAGGCGATACATCGGGCCCCGGAGGAATTATACGTGCTTTGCGTACAGTACCGATGTATGAGGTGATTGCAAATGCAATAAGAGAGAATTGCCCTGACGCATGGGTTATAAATTATACAAATCCTATGACAGTTTGCGTAAATACATTATATCGTGTATTCCCGAAAATTAAAGCTTTCGGATGCTGTCATGAGGTTTTCGGCACGCAGAAGCTGCTTGCAAAGGTTGCTGCGGAAATAAGAGGCATTGAAAAACCTAATCGCGCTGATATTGATATAAATGTTGTCGGAGTAAATCATTTCACATGGCTTACGAAGGCGCAGTATAAGAACATTGATTTATTCCCGATATATTCGGAGCTTGTCGATAAATATTATGAAGACGGATATAATGATGCCAAGGATGATAATTGGTTTAATAAAGATGTAAGCTGTTTGCATCGTGTTAAGTTTGATTTGTTTAAACGCTTCGGATATATTGCTGCGGCAGGTGATAGGCATTTGGCAGAATTTTGCCCGGGAAAGTGGTATCTTGCAAGCCCTGAATGTGTGGACGAGTGGAAATTTACTCTTACGTCGGTTTCTTCGCGTAAGGACGGATTGAAAAAAAGACTGGAGAGAAGCGCAAGATTGGTTAGCGGAGAAGAAAAATTTGAACTGAACGAAACGGGCGAAGACGGTGTAAATCAAATACGTGCATTGCTTGGTTTGGGCAGCTTTGTAACAAATGTTAATCTTCCCAACAGGGGACAAATACCAAACCTTCCGTTAGGTGCGGTGGTGGAAACAAACGCACGCTTTGCCGCAAATACCGTTACGCCGATATTTGCAGGTGAAATTCCAGAAACAATCTATCCTCTTATCTCACGTATAAGCGGTGAACAGCAAATTATAACGGAGGCGGCTCTGACAAGAAATCTTGATTTGGCATTTACTGCTTTTTCAAATGACCCGCTTGTTACAATACAGCTTGACGACGCAAAAAAACTGTTTGATGAAATGGTAGAAAATACGAAGGAATACTTAAAAGAGTATTGATATTCTTAAACAATTATGCCTCTTAAATCAAGCTATCAGCCTTGATTTAAGAGGTTTGTGAACTTGCAGTGTGAACATATATGCTCACATAAAAAAGAGAAAATAAAAATGAATAGCAATTTGTGTGGAAGCAAAGTCTGAAATCCCCACAGACAATGAGGAAACAAAAAATTGTGCGGCTAAATAAAGAATGTGATTGCATGACCGATTAAAAAATATATGATAGAGGATAAATTACCGATTAACACTAAAATCACCGAATTGCCGTTTGATAAATGCGGTTTAAATGTAATTCTCACCGATAATCTTGAACGCTACCGTACACGCAAGGTTCGTATTCTTAACGGAGCGCACACATCGTTTGTACCGTATGCGCTGCTTTCGGGATTTACAACGGTAAAAGAGTGTCTTGACGATAAAAAAATGAATGGGTTTATAAAAAAATGCGTCTATGATGAAATTATTCCGACGCTTGATTTACCGAAAAATGAACTTGTTGAGTATGCCGACAATGTTATGAAACGTTTTTCCAATCCGTACATAAAGCATCATCTTTCATCAATTGCGCTGAACTCGGTCAGCAAATTCAAAGTACGTGTATTGCCGTCAATTTTAGAATATATAAAACGGTTTAAAAAAATGCCCGATAATCTGATTTTTTCGTTTGCGCAGTTAATTAATTTTTACCGCACGGATATGGTAAATGATGAAAAGGAAACGGCGGACTTCATGAAAAATGCAGAGGTCGGCGATATTTTATCAAACAAAAAGCTTTGGGGTGAGGATTTAAGTTTTTTGTACAGCGAGGTTATGAAGTATGCTGATAAATAAAAATGACAATGTTGAAGTAAATCCGAGAAACGGACACAAATATGCGGTTTGCAGGATTAATAAGGGCGAAAACGTTATAAAATACGGATTTCCGATAGGATATGCGCTTACGGATATTGAAAAGGGCGAGCATATACATACTCATAATTTAAGAACTAACCTGTCTGGAAAGATTGAATATAAATTCAACGGTGCGGCTGAATACAAGCCTGTGCCTGACGAACGGACATTTATGGGCTACAGGCGAAAGAACGGCAGGGTCGGTATACGTAATGATGTTTGGATTGTAACTACGGTCGGCTGTATCAACAAATCGGCGCAAAGAATTGCGGAAAAGACGGGTGCAAAATATTTTCCTCATCCGTTCGGCTGTTCGCAGCTTGGCTGCGATATGGAAATAACGCAGAAAATTTTGTGCGGTATGGTCAATCACCCGAATGCAGGCGGTGTTCTGGTGCTTGGACTCGGCTGTGAAAACAATAATATCGGTGCTTTCAAAAGGGTTCTCAAAGTATGGGACGAAGAACGTATTAAATTTTTAAATGCACAGGAGGTTGAAGATGAAATATCGGAGGGTATTGCAATTGTAAGGGCTTTGCAAAAAAAGACCGACAGTGATAAACGAACGGAAATTCCGTTTTCGGAACTCAAAATAGGCTTGAAATGCGGCGGCAGTGACGGGTTATCGGGAATAACCGCAAATCCGCTTGTTGGGAGATTTTGCGACCACCACACATCGGCGGGCGGAATTTGTATTCTTACCGAAGTGCCCGAAATGTTTGGTGCGGAGCAGATTTTGATGAATCGCTGTGTAAGTAAAAACATTTTTGATAAAACGGTAATGATGATAAATGATTTTAAAGATTACTTTATGCGCCTTGCGCTTTAAAAGCTGGGTGCAAGGAACAGGTGTTAAAATGGATGAGTGAGGGTAAGTTTGATACTCGGCTGAAAAAAATCCCGAGGGAGATGAAAAAATGTATCCTGAAAAAAAAGTTGAGCTGGTGCATTTTCAGATTACAAAAAAATGCAATGGCTGGCACGATTGTATTGAAATATCAAAGGAATAAAAATATGCGGCAGTCTTTTTAGATTGCCGCATTTATTTTTTCGGTGCAGTGCGTTGTTATTATATCATATCACTTTTCAATGCCATTTTTTTTGCTACGGTCAATTGATTTTTTGCGATTATTTTTGATTTTCTTTGATTACTTCAAAAGTAAAGTATTTATGCTAAGGAGAATGTTAAAAGAATGTATGCGCCCTACCGCAGGTTAATCCCCACTGCATAAGCGGTCGGCAACTGTTAACGATAGTTCCTCTGCCGATGATATTGTACCGCAAGGGAATGAAAATGTCAAAATAATTATGATGACATAGGCCGGATAAAAAATCATGATGGCTCTGTAAAGACAAGTAAAAAATACAAGGGCAGAAATAATAATTATGCAAAACTTATCATGTTGCAAAAGAAAATTGACGGTACTTATGCGTAATCCAAAGTTTAGCTTTAATTTCATTCGATGTGATAAACGGTTCTGCCCAATATCGTGAATCAAATGAATTATTCCGATTGTCGCCGATGACAAAATAACTGCCTTTGGGAACAATATAAGTAAATCCGTTTTCGGTGATCCGTTCTCCTTCTGTTGCCGCTATGCGTTTGACAAGCATTTTTCCATCATGCTCAAATATTATAATATCTCCGGTTTTCAGTTCACCATAAATTCTGCTGCCGATAATGTAGCTTCCGGCTTTCAGTGTCGGTTCCATAGACTCACTCGGAACATATCCGATAAAAAGGAAATACTTGAATGCCAGTACAATAACAAACAGAATCAATCCCGGTATTATAAATCTCTTTTTTCTCATACAGCATCACCGG
>CAKSIJ010000018.1 GCA_934462715.1 uncultured Clostridia bacterium | reverse complement strand
GGTACATCATGCCGGCAGAGGCTCTTTGTCAAGCAAACCGTGGAATAAATGCGGTCGGTTTTAGTGAATTAACGAAACACTGCGATTCATTTCGTTTTTTGAAGCTTTTTTGTGTCCATTTTTGCTGGGAGGACGCACAGTCATGTATCGTCCGATTTGAAACAGAAAACAATCTCTCTTTTGGAATAGTTACCCCACCGTTACCCCACTTATGACAACTTGACTTGTTACCACACTAAAATTAAAAACCGCTCAAACGTAGTGTTTAAGCGGTTTCTAAGTGGTACACCATCAGGGACTCGAACCCTGGACACCCTGATTAAGAGTCAGGTGCTCTACCAACTGAGCTAATGGTGCGAATTTGTTATCACCGTGACAACGAAATATATTATAACATAGTATGACAAGTTTGTCAATAAATATTTCAACATTTTTTATTATTTGCCAATTTTAACAATATCAAGGTCATAATTGCAGCTTAAAATATAAATATTCACCAAACAATTTGTAAAAAACACAGTCAGCACCGGTAAAAAAAGTCTTTAAAGCATTAAAATAACGAAAAAAGTTTATTTTCACAATTTAATTTATCTTTATTTTTATAATCATACCTTTCTGTGCCGTAAGGCACAAAACTGAAGTCTGAAAGAAAATCACCTGCAAGTAGCTGCTTTGCAGCGAGCGGTGCTGTATGCCGGTACTTCTCACTGCGGTTCGGTCACCGAATGGCTCTGACAATTCGCCGAATTGTCATTCACTCCCGTTCAGCCGCTTCGCTTCCCCGAGCTAAAAGTATTGCTATGAGCGATTTTATTCAGACTTCATCATTGACAAAAAATATTCCGGAGGTTCTGCGTTGAATTTCACATATCTGCCGTCTGACGGGTGCACGAACCCAAGTGATGAGCAATGCAGGCGCATAGGTTCTCCAGGTATTTCCTCGCCATAGATAAAATCCCCATAAATCGCTATGCCGATATATGACAGGTGAACACGAATCTGATGCGTTCTGCCGGTATGCGGAAAAGCCCGTATAACAGAATATACACCGTCAGAATAAATCATTTCATATTCGGTCAGCGAATATTGTCCGTTTTCATCAACAATTCTTTTTATAACGCTTTCATTTTCTCTCATTATTGGCACTTCTATTTTCCCGGATTTATTTATCGGGGCGCCGCAGCAGACAGCAAGATACTCTTTTGATATTTTTCTTTCCCGCATTTGTCTGCACAAAAAATCCGCAGAAAATCTGTTCAAAGCAATTAAAACCAACCCTGTTGTATCTCTGTCGATTCTGCTCACCGCACGGAAACTGAAATTTCTGTCCCTGTACCTATACATTACCGCATTTGCAAGAGTATCCTCATAATGCCCGAATGACGGATGAACCGGCATACCTGCCGGTTTATTAACAAGCAAAATATCTTCATCTTCGTAAATTACATCAATAGGAATATCGCACGGCACAATATTTTCCGACGGCTCATCTTCTGCGGCAACATTTAAAACATCGCCGCATTGCACTTCTTTTCTTACCGTTACGCCTTCTCCGTTCACGGTAATACCTCCTGTTTTCTTTAACCGTGTCACAAGCCTTGCCGAAAATTTCAAATCCCCAAACAAAATCTCTTTAACGGTCTTTCCCGACAACTTGCCGCTGATTTTTATTTCTATATTTTTCATATTTAAAAGGTCCGTTTCATTCCCTTAACTTTTCCGAATACTCTGATTTTTTCCATATCCGCTCCATTAAAGCGTCTCGGCGGATACATCGGATTTACCGACTGAAGCTCTATATAATCATTTCCGTAAACCAAACGCTTCACAACGCCCATCTCATTATCAACCATAACCACCGCATATTCTCCCGAATTTACCTCAGGCTCACACTTAACGAAAACAAGATCTCCGTCCTTAAATTCCGGGTACATACTGTCGCCGGCAACCTTAAGGTATACATAATCGCAATCGGAGGTCATCTGTGACATATCCTCCATTATGTATCCGGTAATATTATCTGCCGCATATTTGCCCGGTCCTGCCGAAACCTCGCCCAAAACCGGTATGGGTACTCTATCCTCATCGGGCTTTTTTACCGCATTTTTTTCACTGCTTGTTCCCTTTATCCAGTTCGGATTTACCCCCAATGCGCCGGCAATCGAAATAAGAACCGGCAGCTTCGGCGTTGTAATAAGCCCTGCCTCATAACGCTGTATTGTTGATTTTGCAACGCCAACCGTTTTTGCAACGTCATCGAGCGTCATATCCTTTTCTTTTCGCACTTCTTTGATTCTTTGACCTATCAGCTTCAAATCATACATTTCTTCAAATCCTTTCTTTTTGTGCCGGCACGACGGAATCCCTTGTGCCTGATACTTCTGTACTTATATTGTAACACACATATTAGCATAATGCAATAGTTTTATGAAAAATTTTCGCATAAAAAGACTTTTTTTGTCGAAAGTTAAATATTTTGCATTATGCTATTGACATTTTATCAATTCTGTGTTATAATGCATTTATTAATTGCATAATGCTATATAACATCTTGGAGGTACTATGAGTTATTATAATTACACAAATGATGCAATCTATGAGCTTGAAAAACAAAGAACCATGAATTATGGAAGCGAAAATGATTATCCGCAGCAGTGCGAGCTGTGCGGACGTGATGACAAATCGGTGTTTGTTGTCAATTCTCACCATATATGCGAGGATTGCGCCTGCAATGAACTGAGGGACGCATTCGAGGACATTGAGCCGTCCTCCACGCCCTCCGGAATTGATTCTGCCGCGATATTTAAACATATCATTGAGGATTTTACAGACAATGAGCTGTTAAGCTACATAGAAGACATTTACACACGTCTTTAAAGAACTGCGCAAGGATATAAACTGCATATTGAACCGACTTGAAAAAGTCAGACAAAAAATCTGACGATTGAAAGGTCGGTTCATCACATCATATATCTTTGCTCATTTTTTATTTTCCTGATATGCCGGAATCGACCGTTTCGGCATATCTGACCGTTTCCATAGCGTCTGCGGCATACTTGTCCGCACCGACCATTTTTGCATAATCTTCGGTCAGAACCGCCCCTCCCACAACTATTTTACACTGCGGTGCTTTTTCCCTGACAAGCTTTATCGTTTCCTCCATTGCCGGCACAGTGGTTGTCATCAAAGCGCTCAAACCGACTATCGGCGCATTTTCCTTTTGAGCCGTTTCCGCAACCAGATACGGATCTGCGTCCTTTCCCAAATCTATAACGTCAAAATCGTAGTTTTCAAGCATTACCTTAACGATATTCTTTCCTATATCGTGAATATCGCCCTTTACCGTAGCAATCACAAACTTGCATCTTTTTCGTTCACTGCCTTTGTTTTCGGCAAGCCTGTTTTTAAGCACCTCAAAAGCCGCCTTTGCCGCCTCTGCACTCATTAAAAGCTGCGGCAAAAAGACCTTTTTTTCCTCATATCCTTTTCCGACAATATCCAGTGCCGGTATTATCTCATTATCGATAATATCGGCAGGAGCTTTTTCTTTGAGCATTTCTGAGGTCATCTTTGCCGCCGAATCCTTTAGTCCCTTTATTATCGCTCCCCGAAGCGTATCGCTGTTTTCCTGTGTCGCTGATTTTTTGCCGCTTTCAACAACATTTTCTTCTATTCCTGCTGCAAACTCAATATAGCTTTCACATTTATCGTCATAGCCGGACAGAGCAAGAAAGCTGTAATACGCTTTCATCATTTCTACGGAATAAGGATTCATAATAGCTGCGGACAAGCCTCTTTCAAGCGCTGACGTAAAGAATGACGCATTTATATAATCACGCTTTGGCAAGCCGAAGGATATATTTGACACGCCCAAGCTTACAGCCGTTTTAAGCTTATTTTTTATCAATTCAATACTTTCAAGCGTAACTCTCGCCGCTCTGCTGTCCGAGCTTATCGTAAGTGCAAGAGGATCGACTATAATATCCTTTTTATCTATGCCGTATTCCTTTGCTTTGTTTACAATCCTTTCGGCAACGGCAAGTCTTTTTTCGGCAGTATCGGGAATACCGTTTTCATCGAGAGTCAGCGCGATAACCGTACCGCCGTACTTTTTAACAAGCGGAAATATCCTTTCCATGCTCTCGGACTTGCCGTTTACAGAATTGACAAGCGGTTTCCCGTTATATATTCTCATCGCCTGCTCCATAGCTGCATAATCGGAGGTATCGAGCTGCAACGGCAGATCGCATATTTCCTGAATCCTTATAACTGCTTCGCAGAGCATTTTAACCTCATTGATTTCCGGGAGTCCAACGTTAACATCAAGCACGTCAACTCCCTTATCCTGCTGTGTAACGGCTTCATTTAGAATGTATTCATAATCATTTTCGGCAAGTGCCTGTTTAAAACGCTTTTTACCTGTGGGGTTTATTCTCTCACCTATCAGTATCGGATTATTTCCTATTTCAACCGCATGAGTGTAGGAGGAAATCAGCGTATAGGATTTTTTTTCAACTTTAACCGGTTTTATATCGCACGTTTTTTCTTTCAGCAATTCTATATATTCGGGAGTTGTTCCGCAGCAGCCGCCGACTATGCCTGCTCCGTCCTTTACAATTTCAGTCATTATATCGCAAAACTGTTCCTTTTCAAAGCTGAACACCGTCTTTCCGTCCTTTACCGACGGCAGCCCGGCATTCGGATTTACGATAACCGGCAGCGACGAGTATTTGACATACGTTCTTACAATATTTCTCATCATATCCGGTCCCAGACTGCAATTCAGACCTATTGCGTCAACTCCCAAGCCCTCCAGCATTGCAATCATAGCCAACGGTTCGGCACCTGTCATAAGCTTTTCTGTTGAATCGTATGCGTTGGTTACAAAAACAGGCAAATCACTGTTTTCCTTTGCAGCAATAACCGCCGCTTTTGTTTCATAGCTGTCGTTCATGGTTTCGATAAGTATCAGATCAACGCCACATTTCACCGCACATTTTACCTGTGCCGCAAAAATCGAAACAGCCTTTTCAAAGGATAGATCTCCGAGCGGTTTAAGCAGCTTGCCGGTAGGACCCATATCAAACGCAACGTATTTTTCCGATAAGTTTTCATCTTTAATTGCCTGCTTTGCGTTTTTAACAGCCGCTTCTATAAGCCCGGTATACGAATACTCTCCGTTTTCCGGGAATTTTTCGGGATTTGCTCCGAAAGTATTTGTGTTGATTATATCCGCACCCGCTCTTAAATACTCTCTGTGAAGCCTTATAATTTCCTCCGGGCGGGTTATATTCCATATTTCGCAGGATTCCCCCGGCTTTAATCCTCTTTCCTGAAGAATCGTTCCTGTTCCGCCGTCAAAATATACTATTCTGTTTTTTATCAGTTCCGTTATTTTCAACTGTCCGCCACTCCTTACAATGCTCATTTACTCTGTATATCAAAAAGGAAAAAGAATTATTGCCACTCTTTTTCCTTTCAATTATTGCTTTACAGCGATATATCTATACTTCTGTCATTTCCGTTCCACGTAACCCTTGCCCCGAAGGCCTCGCTTATTGCTCTTAAAGGAACAAGAGTCCTGTCGCCTATAATCTGTGCCGGAACATCTAATGAAACAGCTTCGCTGCCCTTTTCCATACTGTCTGCGCCTATGCTTATTTTTATTATAACTCCGTTTCGTTCGGAAACAACCGTGTTTGTTTCCTCCTCCCAGCCCACAACGGCTCCCATAGCCTCAAAAATAGCTCTTACCGGAACAAGAGTTCTGTCGTTGATGATAACAGGCTGCTGGTCAAAAACAACCTCAGAATCATTCACATAAACGCTTATTCTGTTTCGGGGATCAAATGATTTCAAAATATCCTTTGCAAAATAACCGCTGTTTTTCCATTCTGCTTCATACTCCTGCGGACAATATATCAAAAGATTTTCATCTGTGCGTCCGAATACAAATTTACCGAACTGTACAGACGGTTTTCCGTTAAAATACACTGCTTTGACAGACGTATCTCCGAAAAATGCCCAATCACCGATCTGTGTTACGCCGTCGGGTATTGTAACAACCGTAATTTTCGGAATATTCATAAAAGCGGAATCGCCTATTTTTTTCAGCCCGGACGGCATATTAATTCTTGCAGCATTTACACAGCCGTTAAAAGCGCCGTTTTCTATGCTTGTCACACTATCGGGTATGTCAATACTCTTTATTGATGAACAGCCGTAAAACGCACGTTCACCGATAGACGTAAGACTTTGCGGCATTTCCGCAATTTTAAGGCTTGTTAAATCCGAGAAGCTGCGGCTTCCGATTTTGGTAATGCCGTTTTCAATTTTGATTTTCTCTATTTCCGCCGCATTATTCTTCCACGGTGCCGGAGCTTCTTTTGAATAATCGCTTATTTCACCGCTTCCGGAAATTGTAAGCACACCGTTCGCAAGCGACCACACCGCATTATCACCGCAGCTGTTCTGAGCGTATACCGCCGTACTCAGCAATAACATAAACACCGCAGTAAGCATTAAAAGCTTTGATTTCATTTTATAACCATTCCTTTCAGTTTTAATCCGATTTTTATACTTGCTTTCCGGTTAAATCGTATTCGTCGGCGTCAAGGATTTCAACGCTGACAAATTCCCCTAAATCCACATCATCGTTAGCCGCAAAGTATACCGTTGAATCAACTCCTATGGAATCCGCACGGCTTCTTCCGAAATATAAAAAGCATCCGCCGTCATAGCCCTCTGTAAGAACCTCGATCACCGATCCGATTTTTTCGGCATTTTTCTCCTTTGATATTTGCTGCTGCAAAGCCATAAGCCTGTCATAACGTTCCTGCTTCACTTCCTCATCCGTCTGATCCTCAAATTCAGCGGCAGGCGTTCCTTCCTCGGGTGAGTATTTAAAAACCCCCATTCTGTCAAATCGGGCCGTTTTGACAAAATCATAAAGCTCCTCAAACTCCTCCTCGGTTTCTCCGGGGAATCCGACGATAAGAGAGGTTCTTATAGTCACGTCCGGCATTTCTTTTCTCAGCATTGCAATTTTTTCTTCAATTTCCGCTCTGTTGGTACGTCTTGCCATTCTCCTTAAAATTCTGTTATTGATGTGCTGTATCGGCATATCGATGTAGTTGCAGATTTTGTCATGCTTTGCCATTATTCCGACAAGCTCCTCCGTTATCGCTTCATTGTAGAAATAATGAACTCTTATCCACTTTATACCCTCGATTTCGCACAGGCTTTCCAACAGCTCGCCGAGCACATATTTTCCGTATATATCCTTGCCGTATCTTGTGGTATCCTGGGCAATCAATATAAGCTCCTTAACTCCCGATTCTGCAAGCTTTTTTGCTTCTTCGGTAATATCTTCGATTTTTCGGCTTCTGAAATGACCTCTTATCATCGGAATTGCACAGTAGGTACAATTGTTGTCACAGCCGTCGGCTATTTTCAGATAAGCCGTATACGATGGTGTGCTTAAAACTCTCGGCAGATTCTCCTCGGGCAGCAGTTCATTGTTTCCGAAAAGGGCCGGCTTATCTCCGCCGAAGCAAGCCTCAATTACCTCTGCGATTTTGGGATAATCTCCCGTACCGACAATTGCGTCCACCTCAGGCATTTCCTTCAACAATTCATCGTTGTATCTTTCGGCAAGACAGCCGGTTGCAATGATAAGCTTGCACCTGCCGTTCTTATATTCTGCCATTTCAAGAATTGTATCTATAGATTCCTGCTTTGCCGATTCTATAAAGCCGCAGGTGTTGACAACTATAACGTCGGCATTTTCAGGCTCTGACACTATTTTATGACCGTATTTTTTCAAAACCCCGAGCATGGTTTCGGCATCTACCCTGTTTTTATCACAACCAAGTGAAATCATTCCTATATTGTATCCCATTAATTTCCTCCGTTACACTTCTATAGCTTTCATAACATTTCCTATTTTATCCCTTATAACCAAATCCGCCTTATCATCAAATGGCGTTTCGGCAAGATTTATCAGTATCAGCTTACTGCCTTTAAAATATCTCAACATTCCGGCAGCCGGATAAACCGTCAGAGAGGTTCCGGCAACAATCATCACATCGGCATTTGCTATAGCGGAAAGTGCGCCGTCAACGCACTCTTCGTCAAGCCCCTCCTCATACAAAACAACATCGGGTTTTATAATTCCGCCGCAGGTACAGTGCGGTATACCTTCGGAATTTTTAATATAATCGAGGGAATACGCTTTGCCGCATTTCATGCAATGATTTCTGTGAATCGAACCATGCAGCTCGTACACTCTTTTGCTCCCCGCCATGTAATGCAGTCCGTCTATATTCTGCGTGATAACTGCATCAAGCAAGCCCTTTTTCTCCAATTCACTGAGCTTCAAATGCGCCTCATTTGGCTTTATCGAATCGTCAATAATCATCTTATCGCGATAAAACTCATAAAATTTATCTGTGTGTCTTATGAAATATGTATGACTCAGAATTGTTTCGGGCGGTACGTCATATTTTTGGCTGTAAAGACCGTCCGGCGATCTGAAATCGGGTATTCCGCTTTCGGTCGATACCCCTGCACCCCCGAAAAACACCGTACTTATGCTTTTCTTTATTATCTCGCTTAATTCTTCATACATTTATAACACCGCCCTTTGCACTGTATATATCTATAGATTAACATTTATCGTCCTATTTGTCAATGTTATTTTTGTTAATTTTTCGTAAGCAGTCCAAAAAGTCAAAATTACAAAAAAATTCTGCGGCAAATATCCTCAAAACGGTATTGCCGCAGAATTAAATATTTATTATTCAGTCAGCTTTCTTACGCAATCGGCGCAAATTCCGTCAAATCCCGGTATTGTTCCGACAGTTTCGGAATGTACCCAGCATCTTCCACACTTTTCATGCGGATCAGCTTCAACCTTAACCTTAACGAAATCGCCTTCAAATACGCCCTCGGGTGCTTCCTCCGATATAATTGCCTTTGATGTGATAAAGATTTCCGCAAGTTCTTTTTCGCCCACGTTCTTTAATAAATCAAGCAATTCGCCTTTGGCATAAACCGTTACGTCAGCGTCAAGCGGCTTTCCGATAAGCTTTTCGTTTCTTGCCGGTTCAAGCGCTTTATTAACATCATTTCTCACGTCAATCAGCTTATCCCATTTTGCTTCAAGCACGCTGTCGTTGAATCTCTCATCGGCAACAGGCATTGAATTAAGCATAACGCTTACTTTATCGTCAGCTTCAAAATGCGGCATATACTTCCAGATTTCTTCACAGGTATATGCAAGCACGGGCGCAAGCAGCTTAACCATTGTATCAAGAATCATGTACATAGCGGACTGTGCGCTTCTTCTCACATGAGCCGCCGGTTTTTCGGTATAAAGTCTTGATTTCAGAATATCAAGATAGAAGTTACTCATATCAACGATACAGAAATTCAGCGTTGCTCCGTAGATTGTATGGAACTCATAGTTTTCATACGATTCGGTAATTCTTTCGATCAGCTTGTTTCTTCTGAGCATTGCCCACTTATCAAGCTCTGTCATATCCTCAAAGCTTACCATATCCTTGTTCGGGTCAAAATCGTTGATGTTGCTCAAAATATATCTTGCCGTGTTTCTGATCTTTCTGTAGCCCTCCGAAAGCTGCTTCAGAGCGTCCGGCGACATTCTCATATCTGTACGGTAATCGGCAGAAATAACCCATAAACGAAGCACGTCAGCGCCGTATTTATCCGTTATTTCCTGCGGAGAAATCGAGTTGCCCTTTGACTTGGACATCTTCTTGCCCTCTCCGTCCTGAATCATACCGTGTGTGATTACCGTGTTATACGGAGCTTTTCCGGTGGTTGCAACGCTTGTCAGAAGCGATGACTGGAACCAGCCTCTGTACTGGTCGTTACCCTCAAGATACATATCGGGCGGATATACCAAATCATCTCTCTCGCCGCAAACCGCCGCATGAGATGAACCCGAGTCAAACCACACGTCCATTATATCCTTTTCTTTGGTAAACTTCTCACTTCCGCAACATTCGCACTTTGTACCGGCAGGAAGAATTTCTTCAGCAGGTGTTGACCACCACTTCTTAACTCCCTCTTTGCGGAATTTATCGCTTACAGCCTTAATTGTATCCTTGTTTATCAGTTCCTTGCCACATTCTGCGCAATAGAAAATAGGAATAGGCACACCCCAGGTTCTCTGTCTTGAAATACACCAGTCGCTTCTGTCGACAACCATGCTTGTGATTCTGTCCTCGCCCCACTGCGGAATCCATTTAACCTTTTTGATTTCCTCGACAGCCTTATCCTTAAGTGCGTCAACCGATGCAAACCATTGGTCTGCGGCACGGAATATAATCGGGCTGTCACATCTCCAGCAGTGCGGATATTGATGGACAATCGGTTCTACTGCAAGCAGATTTCCCGTGCTTTCAAGCTTTTCAAGAATTGCCGCATTTGACTTTTCGTAGAACATTCCGGCAAATTCGCCTGCCTGTTCTGTCTGATAACCCTTTTCGTCAACAGGAACAATTATTTCTATTTCGGGATAGTTTTTGCAAACCGTGTAGTCCTCGGCACCGAAGCCCGGAGCTGTATGTACACAGCCGGTACCTGCGTCAAGAGTTACATGATCTCCGACAATTACCAAAGAATCCCTGTCAATAAACGGATGTTGGCATACGATATATTCAAGCTCTTTACCGGTGAATTTCTTAACAATCTCATAATTCTCGTCAAGCTTTGCGGTTTTTACAACGCTTTCGATAAGATCAGTTGCAAGCACGTAAATTTCACCGTTTGCAAATTTTACAAGCGAATACTCAAAATCCGGATTCAGCGAAATTGCAACGTTACCCGGCAGAGTCCATGTTGTTGTTGTCCATATTACAAAATATACGTTGTCAAGTCCCTCAAAAAGACCTTTATCATCTTTAACCGCAAATTTTACAAATATTGAATTTGTCTTATCCTCAGCATATTCGATTTCCGCTTCCGCAAGTGCGGTTTCACAGCTCGGGCACCAATAAACAGGTTTCAAGCCTTTGTAGATAAGTCCCTTATCAGCCATCTCGCCGAAAATCTCAACCTGTTTTGCGACAAAATCGTTTGTCAGCGTGAGATACGGATTATCCCAATCTCCCAGAACTCCCAATCTCTTGAACTGCGTTTTTTGATTTTCGACGTGCATTCTTGCAAATTTTTCGCAAGCTTCACAAAACTTTTCGGGACCTGCCTCATGGCGGTTAATGCCGAGCTTTTTGATTGCCTGCTGTTCGATAGGCAGTCCGTGAGTATCCCAGCCCGGAACATAAGGCGCATAAAACCCTTGTAAATTCTTGTATCTTACAATAATATCCTTTAAAATCTTGTTGAGCGCATGACCCATGTGTATGTCACCGTTGGCATACGGAGGTCCGTCATGCAGTATAAAAGGCTTTTTGCCTTTGTTTTTCTTTTTAAGTCTGTTGTAAAGGTCGATGTCCTCCCAATACTTTAAAGTTTCCGGCTCTCTCTGCGGCAGATTTCCTCTCATGGGGAAATCGGTAGACGGCAGATTGACCGATTTTGTGTAATCCTGATTTTCAGCCATAGTCTGTATATTCTCCTTATGTTAAATTTGCATTATGGTAATTGCAAAGCAATCTCAGCATCAATCCATTTTATCGAGCATTTCAAGCATACCGTTGCAGAAACTCTTTATTTTCGTCTTATAGGTTTCAACCTCATTTTTCAGATAGGTCAATTCCTGTGACTTATCCCTTGCCCTCGATTCCGCTTCGTGTACAATGCTCTCCGCTTTCTGCGTTGCGCTCTTTTTCATATCCTCTGCGGTATTCTGCGCATATAAAAGCGCATTTCTCAAAGAGGTTTCTATATTTTTATATTCCTCTATAGACTTGTTAAGCAAAATAACCTTTTCCTTTAATTCCTTGTTTTCTCTGTAAAGCTTTTCATAGTCAGCTCCGACAAGATCCAAAAAATCATCAACCTCATCGGCATTGTAGCCCCTCATCTTTACTCCGAAATCTTGTTTTTGAATATCCAGCGGTGTAAGCATTTCATTTTCCTCCTGCATTTTTTGTTTGGGTTATTATATTCGGGAGATTCCCGAAATTATCAATTAATCACTCAAATGTATCTATAAATATTTTTTTACCGTAATGTGTAGTCTCTGACTTCCGGTTCTGTTTCCGATTGCTTCAAATACGAATCTGCCGAAACCCCTCACCGAAATAATATCGCCCTCTTTTAAAATCAGACTTGTATTTTCGGTCTGAGAATGATTCACGCCGACTGCTCCTCCGGCAATCAGATTATGTGCGTCCTTTCTCGAGATTTTAAGCATGGCGGCGGTTACTGCGTCCAGCCGCAGAGAAGCCGCAACCGATGAAATCGTCAAAAATTTTTGTTCCGGCGGCTTGATTTCCGATAAATCCGCAAGGCTTGCCTTAACTCCTATATTGCCTATTTTTTTCAGACTCATAGCAATGTACCCGGCAAGCTCGCTTATCATAAACACATAAGCCACATCGTCATCAACAATAATATCTCCTACCTGTTCACGTGTTATTCCGTTTGACATTATACTGCCGAGAAAATCTCTGTGCGACAGCTGTTTTTTATATTTGTTCACAATCTTAACTGCACTTATCGGGAAATCCCCGTTATCGGCTTCAGCCCATTCGGGAAAAACCCCGAAAACCTTTCTTCCGGCACCCTCATATCCGCCGAAAAACGCTGTATTGTATCCATATGCTGATCCGATTTCCCTTTTTATAAAGGCTTGCTCCGTTTCATTTAAAAAAAACGAAAACTGTGCCTCCGAGCGTTTATCGCACTTTCTGAACAAATCCTCTGTTTTTGCGTACAAAAGTTTTTCTTCGTTATCCATTTTTCTGCTTCAAACAACCTTCAAATGCGTCACTCATGTATAAAAGGCGGAGAAATTGCTCCGCCTTTTCAGATTATGCCCGATTAAAACATATCCCAACCAAAGCCGGCGCCTTTGTCCTCAGATACCTCTCCTTTAATCTCAACCTGTGACGGAGCGGCAATAAATATTCCGCCGGTTACTTTTTGCATATCGCCGTCCATACCGTAAACCGTTCCGGACACAAAATCAACAACACGTCTTGCCTCGTCCGGATCAAGAGCGCCTACGTTAAGTATTACCATATGTCTTTGTCTTAACTCGTGAGTTACCTCTGCCGAGTTGTTAAAGCATTTCGGCTTTATTACAACAATCTTTGTCTGAGCCGTGCTTGAACCATTCAAAGAAACAACCTTATCTCTTCTTGAAAATGCAGTCTTTGATTTCTTTCTTTCTGCCGGTTCTTCCTCCGGTAATTCATTTTCTTCGTAATCGTCCTCATAGTCCATATAATCATCTCCGCCAAATCCAATAAAGTTTTTGATCTTTCCTAACAATGCTCCGCTGTTATTCATTAATCTTTTCCTCCCAAAAGTTGTCGGGCAGGTTCTGCCCGCAGAATATTTATCCGTCAAGGTTATCGGCTTTACAGTAATTTCTTTCACCAAAAACAGCTCTCCCTATCCTAACCATGTTCGAGCCTTCCTCTATTGCTTCCTCAAAATCGCCGCTCATACCCATAGACAGATATTGCATACTAATATTATTATATTTTTTTTGCGATATGTCAATATAAATCTGCCTTATGTTAACAAAATGTAATCTGAGAGAAACACAATTGTCAACTTTAGGTAAAATTGTCATCAAACCGCAAACTTTCACGTTTGAAAGCCGCTCTGCGCACTTTATCATTTCATCAATCTGATCCGGTCTTATACCGAATTTCGTTTCTTCTCCCGATATGTTAACCTGGATCAGAATTTTCATTACAACATCATGCTTTTTCGCCTGTCGGTCTATTTCCTCCATCAGATGTACCGAATCGACCGAATGTATCATGTATACCTTATCAATTATATATTTAACCTTGTTGGTTTGCAGATGTCCTATCAAATGCCATCTGACAGGCTTTACGCTGTCATATTTATCCATTATTTCCTGTACCTTGTTTTCCCCGATATCCGTAACGCCCAGATCTATCGCTTCGTTAATCTTTTCGGGGGGATAGGTCTTTGTAACCGCAACAAGCGTTATGTCATCTTCATTCCTGCCGCTTTTTTCCGCTGCTATCTTTATTTTTTTTCTTACTTCTTCAAGATTGGTTTTTATTTCGGACATGATTCGTCATTTCTCCTTTTTAACCTTTTCACCCAGCACAATGCTGTCGCCGACCTCCAGGGTTTTGTTTGCTTCCTTGGACGGGTATACTATAACCGTTCCGTTTTCTTCATCGGAAAATACTATGTCACATTCACAGAATATCTCCGAATTTCCCAGAGCCTTCATTACTCCGGTTTTACCGTCCTTTGTTCTTACGGCATATACCGGAACTTCAAAGCCGACATATCTGTTAACTATTATATCCATAGCGCCCGAGCGCATACTGTAAACTCCCTCGAGGTATCTGTCGCTTTTGAGAATAACCACACGGTTTGTTTCGTCCGCTTCCTCCTCAGATACGTATTCAACCGACGCCGAAACCTCCTCGCCGGGCAGATCGTCAAAACGGATCAGAACATTTTTCTTTTCTTTGAGCTCCTGCGCTTTTTCCGCCGGCAGCACGGTCATAACATACCAGTTGTGATTATCTGCCACCTTGCAGACCGCTTCGCCCGCGTTCACTTCGTTTGAAACCCTCTGCCTTACCTCTGCGGCTGTGATTTTCGCATAGTCGCCCACTCTGTAATTCAATATGGATTCGGGGGTTAAAATGCTTTCGTACCCGTCGGCATTATCGGAAAACACTCCCGAGATTGTAGAGTATATATCTGTTTTCTCATTGCTGAGCTGAGCCTCCATTCTTGTTTTCTGAGCGCTCAGATCGGCAATTTCCGCCGCACCGTTATCCTGCGTACCGCCCGAAAGATAATTGATCGAGCTTTTATACTCCGAAATCTTTGAATAATTTTCGCCCAGTGCCGCAGTTATTATATCGTTTTTAACCTTTTCTATTTTGTTTTCGGTAGAGCTGTTATCCTTTGTAAACGTTTCGTTCTGCTCTACTCGTTTTTTCAGCTTTTCTATTTTGACATCTATATTGTTAAGCTCCCTTACAAGCTCCTCGTTGACCGTTCCTCTGTACACAGTGGAAATAAGCATATTCTTCCCCACTCTTGCACCCTCCGGCACATAATTGTAAAGAGTTCCGCTTGTTTCCGCCGAATACACAACCTCGTTTCTGCTGATAAAGGCATTTGCCGAAACAACATCCTCCAGCCGTTCGAGCTTTGCGGTTTTTGTTTTCACCGGACTGTTTATATATCTGTAGCCGTAAAACAGCACAGCCGCGGCAGCAATTAACAATATTATCAGTACGCCATTTTTTTTCATACCGTTTTCCACACCCTTGATTTAACTGACTGCGTTTTATTTATCTTCGTTTTCTTCTTCATAGTCTGAGGACAAAAGCAGTTTTATTATATCCCACATCGTGACTTTGCCCTCATCGTCTTTGACGGAAAACGGCACAAGAATGTCATTTTCGTCCAGTCTGAGCTCGTTCCATATCATAGTGAGATTTTCTTCAAGACGGCTCTTTTTGAGCTTATCCGTCTTTGTTGCGACAACAATCACTCCGCTGCTGTCATATGCCTTTATCCAATCGAGCATTGTATGGTCGTCCTTTGACGGAGCATGGCGGCTGTCAACAAGCAGAACTGTTTTTATAAGCTCCTCCCTGTTTTTTAAATACTCGTCCATCATAGCGCCCCAGCGTTTTATTTCGCTTTGCGAACGCTGCGCATATCCGTAACCCGGCAGATCCACAAGATGAACGGTATCGTCTATGTTGTAAAAATTAATTGTAACGGTTTTTCCGGGCGTCTGAGATACCCTTGCAAGCGACTTTCTGTTAAGAAGCTTGTTTATCATTGAGGACTTGCCCACGTTTGATCTTCCAGCAATGGCAATTTCCGGCAACCCATTTGTCGGGTACTGTCCCGAACGAACCGCAGAAACCGTCAGATTTACATTATGAATATTCATGTATTTAATCCTTTCTGTTAGTGTGTATAGTATATATCCGTCAGACCGCTGCCGATTTTTATTTTTCAAAAAAGCGGTGTATTCAAATATTTATTTGTTTTTTCGGCAATTGCGGCGATATTTTCTGTTCTGTAACCATTTTATTATATATTATATCACATTTTTCTATAATAGTCAATTTTTATACTACATTTATTTTAACAAAAAAATAACTTTCCGACAAAATCCGTCATACCAACAAACAGGGCAGCCGACCTAAGCCGGCTGCCCTGCATTAAATATTTAAAACTATCCGTTTCCGCTGTTATTTCTTTAAAATGTAAACCTTTGAGTTGCTTTCGTTCCATTCAACCTCGCAGTCAAGTGCTTCCGACAGGAATCTTACGGGGATATAAGTTCTGTCATTTTCAATATAGGCTGCCGAATCAAGGTTGTATATCGAGCCGTTTACATATGCGACATCGGAATTGATATGAATAACAACCTGCTTGCTTCCGCAGTTAACTGTTACTATTCTGAAATTGGGATCCCATTTAACCGTTGCGCCGATGTTTTCAGCGATAAATCGTATCGGCATCATAGTTCTGTCATTTTTCAGAACCGGAGCAACATCGTTTACCACGGTCTTGCCGTTAACCTTTGCTTCCTTTGATCCGATTGTCAAAACCAATACCTTGTCAAAATTATCGTCAACATAATCGTTTCCGTCAATTTTAGTCCACTTTGCATAAAGAGTTATCGTTTTGGTAATCTTTGTGTCAAAATCAAATTTTTCGGAATAATCTCTTGTCGTGTACCAACCTGCAAACGTATATCCCTTAAGAGTCGGATTTTCCGGTTTTCTTGCGGTAGCGCCCGATTGCAGCAGCTGATCCGATACGCTTGAACCGTTGCCTGTATCAAAATGAACATAGTACTTAGCACCGCCGAGAGAACCGCCCGAATAACGTTTCCATGTAGCGTATACGGTAATATCTCCGCTCATATTTGCCGTTATCTCCGAAATGGGATGCGCAAATTCTTCGTCTGTATACCAGCCCTCAAAGGAATAGCCTGTTCTTGTCGGCTTTACAAGCTTTGTAACAGTGCCGGTTTTGTATGTTCCGGGTGCAGTACTCGGCATTACTCCGCCGTTTGTTTCGTATGTAATCTTGAATGCTTCATTCCAAACCGCATACAGCGTAACATCGGTTTTCGTTCCTTTTTCAATCTTCTCGATTACCGTATCGCCGACGCCGTCATTGTTTGTGTCTATCTTCCAACAGTTAAACTCCGATTCCCCTTTTGTCGGTTTACCCAATACGATTGTTTCGGTATCTGCGGTGAAGGTCTGTGGTGCGTTTTCAAAATTAACTGCGCCGTCCATATTCTTATATATGATTTTATATTCCTTAACCCACTTTGCATATACAGTAACGTCCTGTTCCGTTCCCTTAACAATTTGGGTTACCTTTTCGCCCTCAAACGCATCGTTTGAATACCAGCCGTCAAAGCGGAAACCATCTTTTTTCGGAGTCGGAAGATCAAACGTTTCGCTGTCCTTTGTGAACTGCGTTACCGCGCCGTCAGGATTTGTGCCATCATTGAGCACATAATTGATTTTATTTGATTTTTCCCATGTTGCAACTACTACTATATCTTTTAGTGCTGAGGTATCGATTTTTTCGATTATTTCTCCCATAGTCTTTGTTGATTCATCAAATTCACGCCATCCCCTGAATATATATCCGTCCCTGGTCGGCGTCAGAAGTGTTATGTTACTGTCGCCCTTTTTGTATTTTGTAACACAGCCCTCGGGCAATGTGCCCTCGCCCGTTCTGTAATCAATCTTGTATTCCTTTAACCATGTTGCCAATAATGTTATATCTTTTTTCAAATCAGCCGGTATTTTTGATATTTTTAACTCATATGCACCGTCACCGTCAGCGTCTATGTACCAGCCGTCAAAGGCATATCCATCTTTGCTCGGAGTTCCGAGTTCCAGCTCCGTACCCTCTGTATAAGCCGTCGGAGCATTTTCGTAATTTCCGCCGTCCAGTTCATATTTAATCGAATGCATATTCGACGGCAGTGCCGTAGATGTTGCCGGCGGTTCTGCGCTAGCTTCCGGAGGCGCTGTGGTAGTTGATGTCGGAGGCACTGTGATAGTTGCCGCCGGAGCCGATCCCGATGTCGTACTACCTATACGACCTTTGCCGCTGTTTTGTGCAGCA
This sequence comes from uncultured Clostridia bacterium, assembly GCA_934462715.1. Taxonomy (GTDB): domain Bacteria; phylum Bacillota; class Clostridia; order UBA1381; family UBA1381; genus RGIG1988. Next base: position 30,701 of record CAKSIJ010000018.1, on the reverse strand, counting down.
AATACGTCAAAGCCACTCATTTGAGTCATCAGCATTGCCGCTGCCAGGATTGTTGTGATAGTCTTTTTCATGTTCTTCATTTTTTCTCTTCCTTTCTTTTTTAATTACTTGTACGGTATCTCACTCTGCGTTCGTTTACCGTTTTGTTTACAAAAGCAAAACCTCTTGCTCTCTTATACTATCATTATACAGCATAATTTTCCAAAGTCAACCATTATTACACTAATGTAATATGCATTTTAAACTCAGCACATATTCGTAAAAATTGTATAATAATTGTAATAATACAACATTTATGTTGTTGAATTGTAATAAAGATAAAATAAGAGCTTATGTTATTATTCATTTCATAATATATATAATCGCCAAGACGGCTTTAGTTTATAAAAATATGTGTTTTTCCAATTTTTACATAAGTTTTGTGTATTTTGTACTATTTGCCCGCCTTTTATTATAAATTTGTCACAATATACGACGTCATTTTACCGCACAACAATCTGTTTAACGGTGCATTATTTCGTTTTGTTACAATAATGAAATAATTTGCTAATTGAGTTACGTTATATTTTCAAAAAATAACATAACAGTATAACAGCAAAACATCATATTATTTGAATCTAAAAGCCCTTGCAAAAGCTTTCAGCCGTTTCTATCGCTTTTGCAACCCTTTCCTTAGCGGGTCCGCCGATTATATTTCTTCCGTTCACGCAGGTTTCCATACTGATTGCGTCATAAACATCATTTTCGATTATATCGGAAAAATCTTTCATTTCCTCCAAAGTCAGATCGTCAAGATTTTTTCCGTGTTCTATACAATAAAATACCAGTCTGCCCGAAACGCCGTGAGCTTCTCTGAACGGCATACCCTTTTTAACGAGATAATCCGCAAGGTCGGTCGCATTGGTAAACCCGCCTTTTGCGCCCTGTTTCATATTTTCCCTGTTGATCTTCATTGTAGCTATCATATCGCAGAATACCGGAATACACAGCTTTACAGTATCAATTGAATCGAATATCGGTTCTTTATCCTCCTGCATATCCTTGTTGTATGCAAGCGGTATTCCTTTCATAGTGGTAAGCAATCCCATAAGATGACCGTACACTCTGCCTGTCTTTCCTCTTATCAGCTCCGCAACGTCGGGATTCTTTTTTTGCGGCATAATAGATGAGCCCGTTGAAAATGCGTCGTCCATTTCAACGAAAGAAAATTCATGGCTTGACCACAAAATAAGTTCCTCACAGAATCTTGAAAGGTGCATCATAACAATCGAAAGACACCCTGCAAGTTCTATAACAAAGTCCCTGTCCGAAACGCCGTCAAGAGAATTTAACGTTACGCTGTCAAACCCAAGCTTCTCCGCAACGAATTCACGGTCTAAAGGATATGTAGTTCCGGCAAGAGCGCCCGAGCCGAGCGGCATAACATTCGTTCTCTTTCTGCAATCCGCAAGACGCATTAAATCCCTTTTGAACATTTCAAAATATGCCATGAAGTGATGTGCAAGAGTAATAGGCTGTGCCTTTTGCAAATGGGTATATCCCGGCATTACCGTATCTATATGCTCTTTTGCAAGCTCACACAATACCTCCAGCAAATGCTTTAGCATCGCCGTTATTTCTTTTGTTTCCTCCATAAGGTACATTCTGATGTCAAGCGCAACCTGATCGTTTCGGCTTCTTCCGGTATGAAGTCTTTTTCCGGCGTCTCCGATTTTTTCGGTAAGCAGCTTTTCTATATTCATATGAATATCTTCTGCGTCAATATCAAAGGTAACGCTTCCGTTTTCGATTTCAGCAAGAATTTCTTCAAGACCCTTAATTATTTTTTCCGAATCCTCTTTTGAAATTATCCCCTGTTTCCCGAGCATTTCGGCATGAGCCATACTTCCGGCAATATCCTGCTTATACATTCTTTTGTCAAATCTGATTGACGAATTGAAGTCATCAACCTTTTTGTCGGTATTCTTTTGAAATCTTCCGCCCCAAAGCTTTGCCATATCTTAATCTTTCCTTTCATTCCTAAATATGCAAACAGGTAATTGCACAGTTTTTGCTTTGCAATTACCTGACTTGACTTTTTTTATCGGTAAATATTACTTGATTTACCAAGTATTTTGATTATTTATCTTCGTTCTTCTGCATCATCATTGCACGAACCTTCAAGGGCAGTCCAAACAGATTGATAAAGCCCTCTGCATCCTTGTGAGAATAAAGCTCGTGGCTGTCGCCGAAGCTTGCGATAGCTTCATTGTAGAGTGAATACGGGCTCTTTGCTCCGGCAGGTGTAACATTACCCTTGTGAAGCTTCAGCTTAACTTCACCGGTAACGGTTTCCTCCATAGAATCAACCATAGCCGACAAAGCCTTTCTGAGCGGTGTAAACCATTTTCCGTCATAAACCAATTCAGCAAATTTTATTGCAGCCTGGCGCTTAAAGCTCTGTGTATCTCTGTCAAGACAGAGGTATTCAAGCTCCTCCAATGCCTTGTAAAGAATTGTTCCGCCCGGAGTTTCGTATACGCCCCTTGACTTCATTCCGACAAGTCTGTCCTCAACTATATCCGCAATACCAACGCCGTATTTGCCGCCGATTTTGTTAAGCTTTTCAACCAACGGACGGGGAGCAAGCTTTTCTCCGTCTACCGATACCGGTACGCCCTTTTCAAAGCCGATTGTTACATACTCAGGCTCATCGGGAGTCTTTTCGGGAGGTACCGTAAGCTTTAACAGATTTTCAAGCTGCGGCTCGTTTGCCGGATCTTCAAGATCCATACCCTCATGGCTGATATGCCAAATATTTCTGTCTCTCGAATACAAATCCTTCTTTGTAACAGGGATTTCAATGTTGTGTGCCTGTGCGTAGTCTACTGCGTCCTCTCTTGACTTAATATCCCAGATTCTCCACGGAGCGATGATTTTAAGCTGAGGTGCAAGTGCCTTTATTGCCAATTCAAAACGAACCTGATCGTTACCCTTTCCGGTAGCGCCGTGGCAGATTGCCGTTGCGCCCTCCTTCAAAGCAACCTCAACAAGTTTCTTGGCGATTATCGGACGTGCGTGAGATGTTCCGAGAAGATATTTTCCCTCATATACAGCTCCTGCCTTTAATGTGGGGAATATAAAGTCCTCAACATATTCATCTCTCAAATCAGCTATGTAGCACTTTGATGCGCCGGACTTCTTTGCTCTTTCTTCAAGTCCCTCCGTTTCCTTTCCCTGACCCACGTCACCGCATACGGCGATTACTTCGCAGTCATAATTTTCTCTGAGCCATGAAATGATGATTGATGTATCCAATCCGCCCGAATAAGCCAATACTATTTTTTCCTTTGCCATTTGAATCAGTTCCTTTCTGAATTAAAATTCTTAACAGTTGAAATGTTCAATTATTTCTGTTCGTACAGCCGTCAAAAACATTATTTACCTCTCCGACTTGATTTTTTTTCGGATTTGTTGTAAAATAAATATAAGTGACAGAATAAGTTTCACATAATTATACAATGTATTTCATAATTATGCAACCCTCAAAGGATATTCGATAATGCCTTGGAAAATTCACCGAACGACTTATTTCGGCAAACTTCCGATAATTGCCCTTTCGGATTTCTTTTTTGGGTTCTCCTGTACTGTGTTTATTATTATACACGAAAATGGATAATTATGCAATATGCTAATTACATAAATTTTTAAAAAAAGTGAGTGGTTTTTTGTGATAATTTTAGGTATTGACCCCGGATATGCAATTGTCGGCATAGGCGTTTTGGAATATAAGGGGAATAAATTTCGCCCGATTGAGTATAATGCCATTATAACCAAGGCTCATACTCTCACCTCGGAAAGACTGAAAATAATAAGTGATGAAATAAATGTTTATCTTGACAAATACAACCCCGATGCGGTTGCAATAGAGGAACTGTTTTTCAACAATAACGCAAAAACCGCAATTGCCGTTGCTCAGGCAAGAGGTGTTCTTATAGCAAACGTAACAAATAAGGGTATTCCCATTTATGAATACACACCGCTGCAAATCAAGCAGGCGGTTACGGGTTACGGCAGAGCGGACAAACAGCAAATGCAGCAAATGGTTAAAATGCTGTTGAATTTAAACGCAATCCCCAGACCGGACGATGCGGCGGACGCACTTGCGGTTGCGATATGCCATGCACATTCGGCGCCGATAAACGACCGTTTGGGCGAGGGTCGCTTATAAATATGCATTAATCTTTTGCCGATAAGCTTGACATATTTGTTATTTTATGATATATTGAAGTCAAAAATCACATAACGAGTAAAATAATAAACAAAATACCGGGTAATTATTTAGCAATGCTTTTATCCGATAATAAATAAGGAATTAATACATGAACATTCAGACAACAGAAACAAAAAAAGAAAGGGTCCTTCTTGCCGGGGTTCATCTCGGTTTAAAGGATACAACCGCAGACACAACGGAAGAATCCATGCACGAATTAAACGAATTGGCAAAAACCGCCGGTGCGGAGGTTGTTTGTGAGGTTATACAAAACAAATCCGAGCTTGAAAGCGGCACATATATGGGTGAGGGAAAGCTTGAAGAAATAGCCGCCGCAACAAAAGAACTCGAAATTGACAGCGTAATATTTGACGATGAATTAAGTCCGATTCAGCTCAGAAACATCAGCGATTATCTCGGCGTCAAGGTGCTTGACCGCTCCATGCTGATACTTGACATTTTTGCCATGAGAGCAAAAAGCGGAGAGGGAAAGCTCCAGGTTGAACTGGCACAGCTGAAATACAGACTTCCACGGCTCAGAGGCATGGGAACGGTTATGAGCCGTACCGGTGCCGGAATTGGCACAAGAGGTCCGGGTGAAACAAAGCTTGAAACCGACAAGCGTCATATTCATTCAAGAATACAGGCACTGTCTGACGAGTTAAAGGAGCTGAAAAAGCACAGAGAATTATTAAGAAGCCGCAGAAAAAAAGACGGTACAATAACCGTTGCGCTTGTCGGCTATACGAACGCAGGCAAATCAACTCTTTTGAATGCGCTGACCGACGCAGGTGTGCTTGCCGAGGATAAGCTTTTCGCAACCCTTGACCCCATATCAAGAGCAATAGAATTGCCCGATGGCAGACGTGTTCTTTTGGTCGATACGGTAGGCTTTATAAGAAAGCTTCCGCACCATTTGATAGAAGCGTTCAAATCAACCTTGGAGGAAGCCGCTGTTGCCGATGTTCTCGTTCATGTGGTTGACGCTTCTGACAGCGAATATAAAAACAGAATTTATGTTGCGGATAACGTGTTAAAGGATATAGGTGCAATCGGCAAACCCGAAATTCTTGCGTACAACAAATGTGACAAAGGCGATTACCCCGAAACCGCCGAAGCTGACAAAAACAGGCACATAGTTTATATATCGGCAAAAAAGAAAGAGGGGCTCTGCAAGCTGATTGATGCAATATCGGAGCTTGCTCCCGGGAAAAAGCAGAAAATAACGGTTATTATTCCATACAGCGAGGGCAGTCTTGCAAGCGAGCTTCATACAACTCAAAAAGTGCTTGAAGAAGAATATACCGAAACAGGCACAAAGCTGACGCTCCTTGCCGACAGCGTTACCTTCGGCAAACTGAGAAATTATATCGAGCAACAATAAATGAGGTGGTTCCCATATCAAACAAAATCTGCTATAAAACGGTAAAAAAATATTCAAAAAGTATGCTGACGGAAAAAAAGTCAAAATTCATCGCAAGCGTATCGCCCGTTTCGGACGAAAACGAAGCGCTCGAATTTTTAAAAGCGGTAAAATCCGAATATCCGGACGCAACTCATAATGTGTATGCATATGTAATAGATGAAAACAACATTTTCAGATACTCCGATGACGGCGAACCGGGCGGCACTGCCGGTATGCCGGTTCTTGATGCGATAAGAAAAGAGGGGCTTGTCGATGTAATCGTTGTTGTAACCAGATATTTCGGCGGCACGCTTCTCGGCACGGGCGGACTGGTTCATGCATACGGCTCATGTGCAAAACAAGGAATCGGTTTTTCCGAAATAATAACCCGTACACTCTGCAACATAATATCCTGCGAGGTTGACTATTCGCTCGTAGGCAAGCTTCAGCATTTTGCGGCGGGCGAAAAGCTTATTATAGAAGATACCGTATACTCGGACAGCGTGGTATTTTATATCTCCTGCAAAATCCCAGATACCGAATCGGTAATTAAAAAGCTTGCCGATCTGACAAACGGTAAAGCAATATGCAATGTGGTTGACAGCAAATACATTGATTTATATGAATAAAATCATAATTAATTATGATTTTTTTGCGAAAAAACTTTACATATTATGAAAAAAATGATAAAATAAAGATACAAATACTTGAATTAAAAATACGGAAAGGATGAACAGCAATGAAAAAAACACTATTATTAACAGGTATGTTACTATGCGCCGCAGTCAGCGGCTGTTCATTGGTGAATAATTCAAATCCAACAGAGAGTCAATCTCCCGAACCGTCACACACAGCCGAAGCCATAAAAAATACAAGAGATATTAAGGTGGTATCTTCACCGAAAGACGTCGGCACATGGGAGCCGATGGGCAAATATACGGCAGACATCACCGGTGACGGCGAGGACGATATTATCACATTATACACCTCGGCTCAAAGAGATGTCAGAGGAGAAATGATGTGGGACGATACCCAGGAATGGGTATTGAGAGTTGAAACCGCAGAGGGCGTATATGATTTATATGACGAACGTATTCACGGCTGTGCCTACATGAGCGTATCGGACGTATACAACAAGAACGATGAGCAAAAGCTTATATCGCTCTATATCTCCGGAAATTCATTCCGTGAAGTAAGGGATTATACCTACAATTCCGAAAAATTCACCGAAACGGCGGCATATTCAACCGACGATTTATCCTCTGAGGGAATCAGCGAAATATACTCGTCCATTCCTCAATATGAATAATTTATACTGTATGTGAATACATTATAAACACGTAACAATCGCAGAATAATGTAAGTACGGGCGGCGATGTTAAAATCCGCACCGCCGCCGGAAAATCTTTTTGCACGGCGCAGATATTCGCTCTGTACAAAAAGCAATGTAAAGGAGAGTTCATTATGATTACACTGACAAAAGAAAACTTTGACGGCGAGGTATTAAAATCCGACGTACCGTACCTGGTAGATTTTTGGGCAAGCTGGTGCGGTCCGTGCAGAATGGTTGCGCCGATAATTGATGAGCTTGCAGAAGAATACGCAGGAAAAATAAAGGTCGGAAAGGTCAATGTTGACGAGGAGGGCGAGCTTGCTTCGGAATATGCAATCGTTTCAATACCGACAATAATGATAATCAGCGGCGGTAAGGTTGTGAAAAAGCTTGTAGGCGCACGTTCAAAGGATGAATTTTGCGATGAGCTGGACTCCTTATTATGAAATCAAAACTGATCGGACAGCTTAAAGCGCACGGAGCGTGCGCCGTAGGGATTGTCCGTGCAAGATTGTTCAGCGAGCTTGAAATTGTATTGAATAAAAGAGGCAGAACAGCTTTATGCGAGCCGGACACAGAAAAGAGAATCAATCCTTTTTTGCTTATGCCGGAGGCAAAAAGCATAGCGGTCTGCCTTTTTTCTTATTATACCGGTATTAAAACAAACATTTCCGAATATGCTCTCGGGCTTGACTATCACAGGGTCTTAAAAATCAAAATGGAAGCCGCAGCCTCCGTTTTGACCGACAGCGGATACAAGGCGCAGATATACGCCGACACCTCTCCCCTTAACGACCGTTATCTTGCCTATCTTGCCGGACTTGGGTTTATAGGAAAAAACGGTATGCTTATAAATGAAAAATACGGAAGCATGACCTTTATAGGATATATCATTACGGACTGTTTTCTCGATGAGGACAAGCCGCTTGAAAACAATGCCTGTATCGGCTGCGGCAAATGCATAAAAGCCTGCCCGGGCAGAGCAATCGGTGAAAATTACGAATTTGACGAAAACAAATGTGTATCCTTTCTTACGCAGAAAAAGGGCGAGCTGACAGAACAGGAAAAAAATATAATAAAATCAAGCGGTTATGCATGGGGCTGCGACATATGCCAAAAGATCTGCCCGTACAACAAGTCAGTGCCGCACACCGAAATCGGCGAATTTTCCGATGTTATCACGTCAATTGATTTGCCCGAGGGCATTTCAAACAAGGAATTTATGCGGTTATACGGAAGCCGAGCCTTTGCATGGAGAGGAAAAGCCGTTTTAAAAAGAAACCTTGAGCTTTTTAAATGATATGTTTATGCAAGATGAATACAAATTGCATAAATGATGCATAAAAATTAATTAAGTATACGAAAAATTCGGATAATGTTTATGTAACTATTGCATTTTTATGCATTAAGTTGTATAATTATTTATAGTTTTGGAAAGAGGATGATAAAATTGACTTTGGAAGAAATAAAAAATCTTGATAAAAAATACTATATGAACACCTTTGGCGACAGACTTCCGGTTGCGTTTGAAAAAGGCGAGGGAATTGCTCTGTATTCGACCGACGGCGAAAAATATTATGATTTTCTCGGAGGAATCGCCGTCAATGCCCTCGGTCATAACAACAAAATTCTGGCCGAAGCAATTAAAGAACAGGCAGATAAGGTTTTACATACTTCTAATTTATATTACATAGAAAATCAAGCAGTGCTTGCAAAGCTTTTATGCGAACATTCCTGCGCCGATAAGGCATTTTTCTGTTCCACCGGTGCGGAAGCCAACGAGGGTGCAATAAAGCTTGCAAAGAAATATTTTTATAACAAAGGCTCTGACAAATACGAAATAATTTCACTCGATAAGTCCTTTCATGGAAGAACAATTGCAACTGTATCGGCAACCGGTCAGGAAAAGTATCAGAAGCCTTACAGACCGCTCGTTCCGGGATTTATTCAGGTTGAGCCGAATAACTTCAAAGCTATGGAGTCAGCCGTTACCGACAAAACAGCCGCAATACTGATCGAGCTTATACAAGGCGAAAGCGGCGTTTATCCCATGGACAAGGAATATGTTGCTTCTCTCAGAAAGCTTTGCGATGAAAAGGACATTATTCTTATTTTTGACGAGGTTCAAACCGGCATGGGCAGAACCGGAGAATATTTTGCTCATCAGTACTACGGTATCGAACCGGATATATTTACCTGTGCAAAGGCTCTCGGCGGCGGTATTCCGATAGGTGCTGTATGCGCAAAGGACTTTGTCGCTTCTGCATTTACTCCCGGGGATCACGGCACAACCTTTGGCGGAAATCCTTTTGCCTGTGCTGCCGGAATTGCAGTGTTTAAAGCATACGAACAGGAAAAAATCCTTGATAATGTAAAAAAAGTCAGCTCCTATTTTATGGGCGCTCTTGAAAAGCTTAAAAATGCTTATCCCGACAAAATAGTCGATTTGAGAAATGCCGGTCTGCTTATCGGTATAGAATTGAAGCCCGATATTTCAAAAGCTGTTTTTAAAGGTCTTTTTGAAAACAAGTATTTGACAAGTCTGTGTACAAACACAATAAGAATCGCACCGCCGCTGATTATAACCAAATCGGACGCAGACGGATTTATCAGCGCATTGGAAAAGGTTTTGAACACACTTTAAAGAGATGAAAAACAGCCGTATCTGCGGCAAGAACAGGAGATACAACAATGAAAGATTTTATAAGTCTGCATGACATAACAAAGGACGAGCTTTTTGAGCTTTTGAACCTTGCATTAAAACTGAAAAAAGATTTAAAGGAGGGCAGGGAACATCATATTCTGAAAGGAAAAACACTCGGAATGATTTTTTCAAAATCCTCCACAAGGACAAGGGTTTCCTTTGAAGTCGGAATGACACAGCTGGGCGGCTATCCGCTGTTTTTATCCTCGCATGACATTCAGCTCGGCAGAGGTGAATCGATTCATGATACCGCGAAGGTGCTTGAAAGAATGCTTGACGGAATAATGATCCGCACCTTTGAGCACAGCGATGTTCTTGAACTTGCGAAATATGCGGATATTCCGGTAATAAACGCTCTCACGGACTTGCTCCACCCCTGTCAGGTGCTTGCGGACTTACAGACGGCATATGAGCATAAGGGAAAGCTTGAGGGTCTTAAGCTTGCATACATAGGTGACGGAAACAACATGGCTCATTCTCTGATGTTCGGCTGTGCAAAAACCGGTCTTGACTGTGCAATTGCAACACCCGAAAATTATCAGTGCAATTCTGACATTGTTGAAGCCGCAAAAGAGGACTTTAAGGCAGGCAATTCAGAGCTTTTACTCACACAAGACCCGATCAAAGCAATCAAAAATGCGGATATAGTCTACACCGACACATGGACAAGCATGGGGCAAGAGGAGGAAAAGGCAGAGAGAATCAAAGCATTCAAGGGTTATCAGATTAACAAAGAGCTTTTCTCTCACGCAAAGTCCGACGCAATATTCATGCATTGTCTGCCGGCATACAGAGGATATGAAGTAACCGAAGATATTATAGACGGCAAAAACAGCGTTATTTTTGACGAAGCCGAAAACAGACTTCACGCTCAGAAAGCCGTAATGGCAACGCTTATGGCAGACTAAAAGGAGAATCCACATGACTGAATATCAATCACTGTTTGAAGTAAGAATTGCAACATATGACGACATTCCCGACATTCTGAAAATAACGAAAGAAGCGTTTGTAAAATACATAGAGCTTGCCGGAATCGAAAGCACTCCGGCGATCAGCGAAACATACGAAGATGTCAAAAAGGACATTGACAACAAAATTGTATTGATTGCCTTGTCGGACGGTATTCCGGTGGGAAGCGTCAGAGTTGAGATTTTTGACGATAATACCGCATATCTGAGCCGTTTCGGCGTAAAAGTAACCTCGCAGAACAACGGTATCGGAAAATCTATTATGAATCTTGTTGACAGAATCATGCTAAAAAAGGGCGTAAAGAAAATCTGTCTGCATACCGGATCAAAGGTTACATCACTGATAAGATTTTATTACGGCAGGGGCTTTTACATCGATTCAACAGACAAATCAAAGGGATATGTAAGAGCATTGCTCATTAAGGATTACGAATAAAAATTTAAAGCACACAACAAGAAAGGATATGATTTTATGATAAAAGCGGCCGTACTCGGCGCAACAGGCTATGCCGGTATCGAGCTGGTAAGAATACTGTCAAATCACCCCGAGGTCAGTATTGAATTTTTAGGCTCACATTCATTCAGCGGGAAGAAAATAAGCGAGGTTTATCACAATTTCGAGCATATTCTCGACACGGAATGTAATGAAATTGATTTTGATAAAATCGGAGAATGTAACGTTGCATTTACGGCTCTTCCCCACGGCGCTTCAAAATCGGTTATTCCGAAATTAATAGAAAAGGGACTTAAGGTAATTGATTTAAGCGGCGATTTCAGATATGACGATGTAAAGGTTTATGAAAAATGGTATAAAGAAGAACATTCATGCCCTGAGCTTTTAAAGGAGTCGGTCTATGGTCTTTGCGAGCTGCACAGAGATGAAATAAAGGGTGCGCGCCTTATCGGAAATCCAGGCTGCTACACTACCTGTTCGATTTTAGGTGCAGCTCCGCTGCTTGCTAGCGGAATTGGCAAACCCGATAACATTATAATAGACGCAAAATCCGGCGTCACCGGCGCCGGCAGAGGTCTTGCTCTTGCGTATCACTTCTGTGAATGTACCGAAAATACAAAAGCATATAAAATTGCAACGCACCGCCACACCTCTGAAATTGAGCAGGAATTATCAAAGCTTGCGGGACAGGAAATCATGGTTTCCTTCACTCCGCACCTTGTTCCGCAAAAAAGAGGAATATTTGCAACAATATACATTAACCTCAACGGCAAACACACTACAGAGGAAATAATCGATCTGTACAAGGATTTCTATAAGAACGAATTTTTTGTAAGGGTAAAAAATGCCGGTGAGCTTCCCGAAAGCAAGCACACTGCAGGAAGTAATTTTGTCGATATAGGAGTTGTGGTTGATGAAAGACTCAACAGAGCAGTAGTTGTAAGCACGCTCGACAACATCATCAAGGGTGCTGCCGGTCAGGCAGTTCAGAATATGAATCTTCTGTTCGGTCTTGATGAAAAAACAGGCTTAAAAAATGCCGGCTTTTACTTATAAGCCGAAAACGGAGGTTTATTACTTTGAATATGGACGAACTCATAAAAAAAGCCGGTATACTGATTGAAGCATTGCCTTTCATTCAAAAATTTGCCGGTAAAACAGTTGTTGTAAAATACGGCGGAAATGCCATGATAAATGATGAGCTGAAAAACCTTGTCATGGAGGATATAACGCTTTTAAAATATATCGGTCTGAATCCCATCGTAGTACACGGCGGCGGTCCCGATATTTCAAAAGCACTTAATGATTTTAATATCAAAAGTGAATTTATAAACGGTCTGAGAGTTACAGATGCGGAAACAATGAGAATCGCACAAATGGTTCTGGTCGGAAAAACCAACAAAGAGATTGTGTCGCTTTTAAACTGTAAGGGTGGAAAAGCCGTTGGCTTTTGCGGTATCGATGGCTCTTTTATCGAATGTGAAAAGGAAACAACCACGGTCAACGGAGAACCGACCGATATAGGATATGTTGGACACATCGTAAATGTTGACAAGCATATTCTTGAATACATAAGCAAGGATGCATATATTCCCGTAATCGCTCCGATAGGCGTTGACAAGAGCGGTCAGAGCTACAACATAAATGCCGACAGCGTTGCCGCTGCGGTTGCAAAAGCGGTATCGGCGGAAAAGCTTATTCTGCTCACCGATGTAGAGGGAATCAAGGATGCTGACGATAACATAGTGTATGAAGCCGGCAGAGAAGAAATTGTTGAAATGCTGGATAACGGCACAATTAACGGCGGTATGATTCCAAAGGTTCTCGGGTGTCTTGAGGCAATAGACGCAGGTGTAAGCGGAGTTCATATTATAGACGGACGTGTTCCCCACTGTCTGCTGCTTGAAATATTCACAAAAACCGGTGTCGGCACACTTATTAAGGGCAGCAACTATTAATATATAAATTTTGTTTTATAATCGTTATTGTCTATTGACATTCGTTATAAATCAGAGTATAATAACGATTGTTGAGGAAAATTTTATTAATAATTTTCAAAACAAATTACACGCAATATACGAAAGGAATGTACAAAATGATTTTTGAAAACTATGACAGAATAGTATTTGCAGGCGACTCGGTTACCGATATGGGAAGCGCACAGCCTGTCGGCGAGGGGCTTTTCGACAATACCGGAAGAAGCTATGTAAGGGTTATTGAAAATATGCTTTCAACTTATTATCCCGAATTATTTATTCGAGTAACCAACTCGGGTATAAGCGGAAATACCAGCAAGGATTTGCTTGCACGTTATGACAGAGATGTACTCGACTTAAAACCCGATTGGGTTTCAATCTGTATCGGTATAAACGATGTCTGGCGTCAGTTCGATACTCCTCCGATGAGAGATGCACAGGTTATGCCCGATGAGTATGAAAAGAACGTTGAAGAAATGATTCTGAAAACAAAGGACAAGGTTAAAGGTATTTTTATCCTTTCTCCATACATAATTGAGCCAAACCGTCAGGATTGGATGCGCGCAAGAATGGACGAGTACACCGCAATATGCAAAAAGCTTGCCGAAAAGCATAACTGTACCTTTGTTGATTTCCAGAAAATGTATGAGGATTACTGCGCATACCGTCACTCGTCATATATCGCATGGGACAGAATACACCCCAACCAGATAGGTGCAACACTCATGGCTAAAACCTTTCTCGAAAAGTGCGGCTTTGACTACGCACATATTCCTGCGTAATTTTACATATTTTTGATTCAAAACAATGCATTTGACTGTATTGGTTATATCCTAAAATATAGCCCGTATGTCAAATGCATTTTTTTGCGTAAAAAGCCTGCCGCAGTCTTTTGCGGCAGGCTTCTGCACATATTAATGCTTATTTATTCTTTTTCTTCTTGCGGCTAATCTTTGATTCTTCTTCCATACGGTTTTCATAATCCTCGTCCATTTTAGCGGTTTCGCCCACATAGTCGTCATCTTCACGGAAATACTTGTTTTCCTCGTCAGACTGGTGCGATTCAAGATTTGAATTGGCGGTTTTGGTATCAATCTCAGGTGCGGCATTGCCGCCGTATTCATAACCGTAGCCGTTACCGTAACCATATCCGTAACCGTAGCCATAACCATACTTTGAGCCATATCCGTAGCCTTTGCCGAACAGACCCTTTCCGTAGCCGTATCGCTTATATGAACTGTATCTGTTGTTAATCGTATCAACGTCATTCAAGATATATCCCAGAATCTTTGCGTCTGCAAAGTCAAGACTGTTTCTTGCTCTTTCAAGAGTTTCATGAATTGTATAATTTTGTCTTACAACAACGATAACACCGTCAACATACTTTGACATAGCAGTTGCGTCAGCCACCAATGTAACGGGCGGAGTATCAATAAAGATATAATCATACATTTTTGAAAGCTCGTCAAATACTTCTCCCATTTTCGGCGAAGATATAAGCTCAACCGGGTTCGGAGGAAGCTGACCTGCCGTTATACAATCTATACCGTAATCCTTGCAGTGCTTTATTGCTTTGCTCAGCGGAATGAGTCCGCACAGCACATCCGACAAGCCGTTCTTTCTTTCAATCTGAAGATGTCTGTAAATTCTCGGTTTTCTCAAATCCGCACCGATAACCAGAACCTTAGAACCTGTCTGTGCAAAAGCAATGGACAAATTAAGACAAGTTGTTGTCTTTCCCTCTCCGGGGCTTGCACTTGTTAAAAGAATCTTTTTACAGTTTGTACCCTTGTCGCTGAGAGTAAATATAATATTCGTTCTCAGAGCCTTGTACGCCTCTGTAATCATAAAGCTTGTATTTTTATCGAGTATAGTGGAAATTCTTGCCTGTGTAGCCTCCTGCTCCGCAGACTTGAACCTTGCTTTCTTTTCGTTAACCTTACCTATTAATTTCAGTATGTTAAAATCCATTTTTGTAACCACCGAATCCTTTCGCAAAACTAAGCTTGAAAAATTGTTAGGCTTGCCGTCCCGCAGCGAGCGATACCGTATGTTTTGTACCGTCCGGTGCAAAAACCGATAAACCGGGCAATTTCACTCAAACCTTATGCCTCATTTTTCTTGGCAGGCATTTTTCCATATCCGCCGTAACCGTAAGCGGCAGTTCCGTGACTTGTGCTCAGAGAAGGAATTTCTCCCAGAAGCGGCTCTTTATAACGCTGACTGATTTCATCTCCGCTCTTGATTCTCGTATCAAACAATTCAAGAATAATAACTATAAACGCACCGAGTACAAGACCGATAAACACACCTATAAAAGTATTTCTTCTTATATTGGGCGAAATCGGAGTTTTTGTTTCGCTTGCGTCGTCAAGAACCTTTACAGAACCCGCTTCAACAACTCTTATCAGTTCGTCCGGCGCATATTTAACTATATTTTTTGTAATTTTATAAACGTCATCGGCGTCGTTGCCCTTAACGGTGATTGAAAGTATTTCCGTTTCGTTCAAAGAATCCATTGTAATCATTCCGCGAAGCTCGTTAACGGTGTACTTGTTGTCAAGCTCATCGGAAATTGTTGTCAAAAACGTTCTTGCCTGCAATATCTCCGCATAAGTCATAACCAACTGACGTGAAGAATTGATTGTACCCTGAGAAATATCATCGTTTGCTTTCTGACGTTCCGAATTAACGTACAGCGAAGCGGTAGAACTATATACAGGATCGATAAACACTTCTGAATATACAAAAGAAAATACCCCCACAAGAATTGTCGTCAAAAACACAATCACCCAGCGCCTGAGTAACATATCAATGATATTGATAATATTAAGCTGCTCGTTCAATAAAATCACTCCTAATTTACAACATTTAAAATAATATTAAATTCTCACTTCAGATTCCCCAAAGTATTAAATACCTATCTATAATACCACAAAATTCTACAAAAATCAATGCCTAAATATAATTTTGCGAAAAAATATTGTGAAATTATCAAGAATTAACAAATAAAATAAATTATTATTCCCATATATGCTCAAAATATCCTGTTGTGCGTTAAAACATTTCGAACGTACGTTTTATTTGAATAAAAAATACGCAGCGGCAATAATTACCGCAAACACTATCAAAGCGGAATGAATCACAAATATCCTTTTTATTTTTCCGTATTCCTCTTTTTCAAGCAATGCCTTTACATACTTAACTATGCACAGAGCACTGCCGCACACAACTGCCGGGCAGAAAAATATTCCGAGCAGATAAGAATATTTCACATTCGCAAGCAGTAATAACAGCAAAACAAAATAACCCATTCCGCTGACAAGCGAAAATATAAGCAAGCCGTATTTTGAATCAAGAATTTTTTTCATAATCATGACCGTTCCTTTCCGTTCGGCACATTGTAAAATAATAAAAAGCCATGTATTTTTTTACAGTATACACGGCTTTTTTGAGTTCATTAGTTTTTTGCCGATAATGCCGC
Source organism: uncultured Clostridia bacterium (assembly GCA_934462715.1). Classification (GTDB taxonomy): domain Bacteria; phylum Bacillota; class Clostridia; order UBA1381; family UBA1381; genus RGIG1988. The sequence goes on along the minus strand of CAKSIJ010000018.1, from coordinate 14,125 downwards.
ACCGATAATTCCCGCGTCATTAAACAATGTAGCTATGCTTATGCTGACCTTTTTAAGATATTTGTTGTATTCGTGTGCGTTACAGTATTCTCTTATCGGCTTTAACAGATATTCTCCCTCTTTGCTTATTCCGCCGCCTATAACAAGCTTTTCGGGTTGGAAAATATTGATAATGCTTACCAAGCCCGAAGCCACATACTCGCAATACTGAGCGACAACAGCTTTGCCTGCCTCATCTCCTGCCTTTGCGGCATTAAACGCAGTTCTTCCGCTTACCTTGCCCTCTTCTGCGGCTATTTTGTTCATCATGCTTTCGGGGTGCTTTTCCATAGCTTCTTTTGTCTGGCGGATAAGTGCGGTAACCGAAGCATATGCCTCCCAGCAGCCTATATTTCCGCAGTTACAGGGTACTCCGTTATGCACAAGAGTGATATGTCCGAGCTCGCCGCCTGCGCCGTTGAAGCCGCTGTAGACCTTTTTGTTTATTATAATGCCGCCGCCGACGCCTGTTCCCAGTGTGATGAATATAAACGAATCAACGTTATTTCCGTTAATCATATATTCGCCGTATGCCGCTGCGTCTGCGTCATTTAACATACTTACCGGCAAATCAAAATACTTTTTAAGCTCAGCCGCAACCGGTGCATGATTCATTTTCAGATTGTTTGAAAATGCCACCTCTCCGTTTTTTGCGTCGATAGATCCCGGGCAGCCGATTCCTATACCGTTTATATCCTTTTCGGTAAGTCCGTTATCGGTCATCAGACGCTTTACAAGCTCTGCCATATCCTTAACTATTTCGGTGTAATCCCTCGGCAGCATGGTTAGCGTTGAATCCTTTGCGATGATCTTTCCCTCATCGGTTACAAGACCAGCTGCAATATTTGTTCCTCCCAAATCAATTCCTACATACATATTAAATTCCTCCGTTATAATTTATTTTAATTCTTCAAATTTTGACAAAAATGCTTTTGTTCTTTCGTTTTTCGGATTTTCTATAACCTCCTCCGGCGTACCGTCCTCGGCTATAACTCCCTCGTCCATAAATATTATTCTGTCCGCAACGTTCTTGGCAAATTCAATTTCATGCGTTACAATAATCATGGTTGTGTTTTTTGCCGCAAGACTTTTGATTACCTTTAAAATTTCTCCGGTAAGCTCCGGATCGAGCGCCGAGGTCGGCTCGTCAAAAAACAGAACCTTAGGATTCAGCGCAAGCGCTCTTGCAATGGACACTCTCTGCTGCTGACCGCCCGAAAGCTCGCAGGGATAATTATTCATTTTATCCTCAAGTCCCACTCTTGTCAAAAGGCTTTTCGCCGTTTCCTCAATTTCGGCATAAATTTCGTTTTTATGTTCCTTAAAGTCAAGGCGTTCCTTTGCAAGAAGCTTCGGCGCAAGCGTTACGTTTTTCAGAACCGTATACTGAGGAAACAGATTGAAGCTCTGGAATACCAGTCCGAAATTAAGCTGAATTTCTCTCAATTCCTTTGTTTTCATTTTCTTAGCCGTTACAACATCATAAACAAGCTTGTCGTCTACATATATTTTTCCGGCGTCTGCTCTTTCAAGCAAATTTATACATCTTAAAAGAGTTGTTTTTCCGCTCCCCGATGAGCCGAGTATCGCAATAACCTCGCCCTGCTCCATTTCAAAGCCTATGCCCTTTAATACCTGTGTTCTTCCGAAACGCTTGCGTATATTTTCAACCTTAAGAATAGACATTTTAATCCTCCGTTACGCTTTTTTATCAGTTTGAATAATAGTTCATTTTCTTTTCAAGATAGCCGAACAGCAGCGTCAGTATTCCGTTAAAGGCAAGGAAGTACAGTGCGGTTGAAAAGGTAGGCCAGATCAAGCCGAACTTTGTAAATCTGTCCGAACACATGATGATTTCCGCTATTCCTATCACTCTGACAAGCGATGTATCTTTAATCAGTGTTATTATTTCATTTCCCATAGGCGGAGTTATTCTTTTTATTACCTGGAAAAGCACAATCTTGAAAAAGACCTGTGATTTGGTCATACCCAAAACCTGTCCGGCTTCATATTGCCCCTTTGGTATGCTTTCTATTCCGCCTCTGTATATTTCGGAAAAATATGCGGCATAGTTTACCACAAACGCAATCAGAGCCGCAGTCAGTCTGCTTCTCATCGGAATATTCCACAAAATTCCCGGGGCAAACATTACGATTATCAGAAGCAGCATAAGAGGCGTCCCTCTGATTATCCAGACAAACGTCTTTGTTATCCATTTCAGCGGTTTAAATGACGACATTGAGCCGAAAGTTATTATCAGACCCAAAGGTATCGCCATCAGCAGCGTCAGTACAAACATCAGGCAGTTATAATAGAATCCTCCGAAAAGATTGGCTATAATTTCAGCAGCCGTCATTTTTGCCATATGTAATTCCTCCGTTTCGGCAGTAAAAATCAATTATCCGTGCAGTGAAAAAATCATTGCATTAGTATAATACCACTTTAGTGCACTAAAGTCAAGTCTTTTATTTCATTTACCGCTCAAAATCAAGAAATTTCATCAATACAACTAAAAAATATTAATTTTATAATCTATTTTTTATTTTTTATCAAGCTGTCCGTGTGATTCGTTTATGACTTTCCATAAATCCTCATCGCTTATATTAACATTTTCGGGTGTTTTTTTCGCATACATAAGATACTCTATATTCCCCTCGGGTCCTTTAATCGGAGAATATGTTATTCCAACGGGATAAAGACCTGCATTTCTTGCATATTCAAGCGCATTTTTGCAGACCTCGAGATGCACGTTAATATCCTTTACAACTCCCTTTTTCCCCACCTGCTCCCTGCCGGCTTCAAACTGCGGCTTTATCAGTGCAGCAAGCTCTCCGTCCTCTGTAAGAAGCCTTGAAGCAACCGGCAGAACAAGCTTCAGCGAAATAAACGACACGTCAATCGAAGCAAAATCGATTTTTTCCCCGATCTGCTCATCCGTAACATATCTTATATTTGTCCTTTCAAGGTTCACAACCCTTTCGTCCTGCCGCAGCTTCCACGCAAGCTGACCGTAGCCTACATCAACGGCATACACCTTAACCGCCCCGTTCTGAAGCATACAATCGGTGAATCCGCCGGTTGACGCTCCTATATCCATCGCAGTCTTTCCTATAAGGGTTATCGGGAATATACTCATAGCCTTTTCAAGCTTCAGTCCCCCTCTGCTTACATACTTTAAACCGTCCCCCCTAAGCTCGGGCTTTTCCTTTTCGGGATTTATCATCTGACCGGCTTTATCGCATTTCTGATTATTGATGTACACCTGTCCCGACATAATCAGCGCACGCGCTTTTTCTCGGCTTTCAGTCATGCCGTGTTCCGCCATATATACATCAAGTCTGACCTTATCCGTCATGTTTTAATCATTACCTTTCAATTAGTTTTATCCTCTGCACTCAAATACCTTTACCTCACCCGGCGGCATTTCTATATAATAGATACCGTCCTCCGAATTGTAGTATTCCTCGTATATTTCGTTTTCAAGCTCATGCACGCCGAATCGGGCAATATCTATTCTGAACCATTCGGTATTGCTCCCGAAATTTGCGCAGACAATATGCTTATCATTTCCGAGCGTTCTTATAAAGGCATAGCCGTAGTTCAGCGCATAAATATTTTCAAATTCACCGTCCGTATAGCAGCGTGAACTTTTACGCAGCGCAATTGCCATTGTGTACCATAGCTTCAGCTCGCTGTCACAGTTATCCCAGTCAACGCATCCGCGGCAGAACGGGTCCGCATACCCCTGCATACCTCTTTCATCTCCGTAATAAACGCACGGCACTCCCGGCATGAGCATCAGCATTATAATAATCTGACGGACGCGCTTTCTTGCTTTTGTAAGCTCCTCGCCCCAAAGTCTGAAGCCTGCCATAAAATCCTTGTCTTTGTCTTGAGGTGCATTGCTGACCGCTGTCAGTATTCTTTCCACATCATGTGTTGACAAAAAGTTAAGCAGTGCATAATATGCCGGCTTAGGGTAGTTCTCCTTTAAGCTCATTATTCTCCGGTTAAATTCAACCGCATCTATCTCGTTTTTTGCCAAAGCTATAAATGCGTTTCTAAGAGGATAATTCATAACTGAATCAAGCTCTTCGCCGAGAAAATATTCTCTTTGCTCCCCATAGCTGCATTTGTTTGACGCGTCCTCCCAGACCTCGCCGATAATAACCGCGTCCTCGTTGACCTCTTTCACGGCTTTGCGCAGCTCTTTAACGAAAAATCCGGGCAATTCGTCCACCACGTCAAGCCGCCAGCCGCAAGAGCCTTTTCTGAGCCAATGCTTTACAACCGAATCCTCCGACGAGTTTATAAACGCTCTGTAGCTCTCCGATTTTTCATTAACCGCAGGCAAGGTCAGTGTTCCCCACCACGCTTCGTATTCATTCGGCCAGTTTTTAAATCTGTACCAATCATAATAAGGTGATTCCTTTGACTGATACGCTCCGAGAGAGTCATATTCATTATTCTTGTTAAAATATATACTGTTGCTTCCGGTATGGTTGAACACTCCGTCAAGAATTATCCTTATATCAAGCTCCTCCGCTTTTTTACATAATTCCTTAAAGTCCTCCTCGGTGCCGAAAGCGGGATCTATCGACAGATAATCTCCGGTATCGTATTTGTGGTTTGAATATGCCTTAAAAATCGGATTTAAGTATATCGCGCCGATTCCCAGCTGTGCAAGATATGTCAGCTTTTCGGAAATACCCTTGAGATTTCCGCCGAAAAAGTCGTTTGCCTTATATTCTCCCCCGAATTGCTCAGCCTTGTAAAAAGGGGTATCTCCCCAATTTCTTCTTATAACGTCATTTCTGTTATCGGACGGCTTTCCGTCTTGATTTCCGTTAAAAAATCTGTCGGGAAAAATCTGATACACAACGGAATCTCTGAACCATTCCGGCGTTTTGAAATTCTCCGAGTATACCGTAATCTGATACGCACATTCCGGCTTTTCGGTGTACATTTCACCCTGTCCGCCCAGTCTGTCCTCGCGGCATGAATAGTAAAATCTTCCGTTATTGTTGTTTACCTCAAAATAATACCAAAACAATCCGACATCGTTTGGCATGGAAATTTCCGTTTCATATATGCACATTCCGCCGACCTCAAATACATAGGACATATTGGAATAATACATTTCGTCCTTAAATCTTCCGTGTACAAGCACAGAATGGGGAATGCCGCCGTCGGCAATCCCCAGTCTTAAATGGATTCTCTGTCCGCAGGTGACTGCACCGAACGGCTTTCTGTATACCGTCATCTGTGAATTGTGTTCGATTTTCATTCTAACTGTCTCCATTCCGCCGCCGTGCAGGCGGCACAAATCTAACGTTTTACAGATTATAATCCAAGCATTTTATCCGCTATACTTTCGGGGTCAAGTCCGTACTTTTTGTCAAGCTCCTCAACGGTACCGTGAACAATCGGCTCATTCGGAAAGGCTATCGTGCAAAATTCCGCAGTATATTTATTCTCTGCAATAACCGAACCGATTTTTGTTCCGATTCCGCCTTCTTTGGTATGATCCTCAACCGTCAGTATTCTTTTTGCCTTTTTAAGCACATCTCCGATATTCCCGGGCAGCGGCGATAATGTGGGCAATGTCATAATACATACGTCAATATTTTTTTCTTTAAGTATTCCGGCGGCGATTTCCGCATTTCTTACGGTTCTTCCGCCCGTTATAATCACGTTTTCGGATTCTCTGCCGATTATATTATATTTTCCCGGTTCAAAATTATTAATACAATCCGATTCGGTATTTCCTCTCGGGTATCTTATTGCTATCGGACCTTTGTGTACGTTGACCGCATAATCAAGCATTTGTTCAAGCTCCTTGAAGCAGGAGGGCGACAGCACCGTCATATACGGCATATTACTCAAAAACTCAATATCGTAAAGCCCGTGGTGCGTTTCTCCGTCAGCTCCGACAACGCCGGCACGATCCACCAGCAGCACAACATGAAGCTTTTGCAGACACATATCATGCAGGATCTGATCGTATGAACGCTGCAAAAAGGAGGAATACACCGCAAAAACGGGAACCATTCCCGATATTGCCATTCCGGACGCAAGCGTTACGGCGTGTTCTTCCGCAATTCCGACATCAAAAAAACGATTGGGGTACTTTTCGGAAAATTCTGTCAAGCCGACTCCTGACGGCATTGCGGCAGTGATTGCAACAATGCTTTTGTTTTTATCCGCTAACTCAATCAGTGTTTTTCCGGCACATTCGGAATAATCCTTATAGCATTTTTTGTTTTTTGCTTTTATTCCGCTCGGTGCAATTCCGTGATATTTCTGAGGATTTGTTTCGGCAGGCGCATATCCGTTGCCTTTTTTTGTTACAACGTGTACAAGCACCGGCTTGTCCATTCCTTTGGCAAGAGTCAATACTCCTGTCAGCGCAGATATATTATGTCCGTCTATCGGGCCTAAATATTCCATTCCGAGATCGTCAAAAAAGGTTGACGGTATAACATACTTTCTCAGCATATCCTTTAATACCGTAATTGCCTTTTTGGTCGGTCTTCCGAGAATCGGAAGCTCGTCCAGAAAACGCTCAACACGTCTTTTTGATTTATGGTAACCGGGAGCTTGTCTTAATTTCCGCAAATATCTTGAAAGTGCGCCCACATTTTTTGAAATCGACATTTCGTTATCGTTTAATATCAAAACAAGCGGAGTACCTCTGTGACCTGCGTCGTTAAGCGCTTCGTAAATCAATCCGCCCGTCATCGCACCGTCACCGAAAACTGCGGCTATATTGTAATTTTCATTCTTTAAATCTCTTGCGCGGGCCATACCGAGCGCCGCCGACACCGAGGTTGAAGCATGACCGGTATTAAAGCAGTCATACTCGCTTTCCGAGGTTTTCGGGAATCCGCTCATACCGCCGAATTTTCTCAAACCGCCGAATTTGTCACGCCGTCCGGTCAGAATTTTATGTACATATGACTGATGCCCGACGTCCCATACTATCTTATCTCTCGGAAAATCATAAACCAAATTCAAGGCTACGGTCAATTCAACAACGCCCAGATTTGAAGCCAAATGTCCCCCGGTTTTCGTTACGTTATCTATCAGAAATCTGCGTATTTCTCCGCACAATAAAATAAGCTCCCTTTTACCAAGCTTTTTTAAATCCTGCGGAGAATTAACTTTATCAAGGATTTCATACATCTTTTTATGCCAATCTCCGTTCCGCCGTCAAAAAAACGGCATAAATGTCAGACAAATATCATTTTGTCTTTAAAACGTCCAATCGGAATATAATTCCTGTTTTCCATAGTATATAATAACACAAACAGCGGAATATGTCAAGTATCGGCATATTCCGCTTGCAGAAATTTCACGGATTTTTTTGTTTTATTATCTTGCGTAAATCATTATCATCATGCAGGCACGAAAGCATAATTTTTTTACGGGCTTTTTGCGCTTTTACCGTATTTTAAGCAAAAAAACGCAAAAGGCGCGTCGGCAATGCCGATACGCCTTTTGTATTTCAAAATTATTCCGCAATCGCTCTTTGCAGGAAGGTTACGATCTGTGCTCTGGAGCAGATTGCTTCCGGAGCAAATTCCGTTTCGGAAACGCCCGATGTAACATCGTTCATCACTGCCCATGAAACGGCTTCGCAGTATTCCGCATTTGAATCAACGTCATCAAACGCTCCCAAATCGCCGTATTCTGGCGAATCTGCGTTTTTCCATAAGTACATCACTGTAGAAGCTCTCGTACAGGGGGTTGATCCGTTAAACTGTCTGCCCGAAACCATACCCTTACCGTATGCCCAGATTGCTGCGTCATAGTAATAATCCTGTGTTGTTATATCCGCAAACGGATTTGCGGCTTCTGCTTTCGGAGAACCTACCGCACGCCAGAGGAAGGTTAAAATCTGTGCTCTTGTGCAGGTCTGATCAGGCGAAAAAGAAGTATCGCTCGTTCCGGCTGTGATACCTTTTTCTACTGCCCACAGTACGGGCTGATAGTAGTATGCATTTGCAGCCACATCGTTGAATTTTATTCCGTTTTTGCCCTCGTCGGTTTTTGTTTTGTTTTCTGCCGAAGCGTCCAAAAGACGGAGTGTGTTATAAACCTTTAAGGTATCTGTTTCCTTATTTAAAGTAAACTTTAAAAAGCATTTTGCAGAGCCTTTTTTTGTTTCGGTGGAATCTACCTTGGTAAATTCGCCCGTCACTTCAACTGTACTGCCGTTTGTTACAGCGGCTTGCGCCATTTTCCGAATATCCTCTGCGGTTACGTTCGGATCAAGAGAAATATTTTTGAAAACCGCTCTTGCAGCCGCAATATCCTTTGCAAGATTTTCTTTATCCGCATTTGCTTCTGCTGAAGCTCCGCTCAATGCCGGAATTTTGAAGTCATACATTTCATGACGTGTGTACGGTCCGCAGGTGAAGCAGATGTTTGCAAAAATCGAACCGTCCTTTTCGCTCGTTGCGTTGTAAATACGATAGTCTGACGCTTTGGAGAATGAAAGCTCAACAGTACTTCCCTCCGGAAGAATCAGCTTGATATCATACAAAAATGACTCGGGAGTCATGTCATTTACCAATGTCAGTGTGTCCTTTTTGTCTTTGATTGCTTTTTTTGCCGCTTCAATTTCTCTGTCCTCGTCAAGCGCAAATACGCTTCCCTGTACAGCGGTAAATAAAATACATATTGCCGCAAATAATCCCAAAAATCTTTTAAACATAATTTTACTCCTTTTTTTACTTTATTGCCCTGTTCAGAAATGTTACAATCTGTCCTCTTGAACAGATTTCATCGGGCGAAAAAGTTGTTTCGCTTGTTCCGGAGGTCACATTGCTTTGTACTGCCCATGAAACCGCACTTGAATATTGTGCATTTGCGGAAACGTCCGAAAAGCTTCCGTTAACCGAACTCTCCGGTGCTCCGGCATTTTTCCAGAGATATTCCACAGCTGAGGCTCTGGTGCAGGGGGTTGTACCCTCAAACCGGCTGCCCGAAACCATGCCCTTTTCATATGCCCACAATGCGGCATAATAGTAATAATCATCTGCGTTTACATCGTTGAACGGATTTGCGGCAGATGATTTCGGAGAACCTACAGCTCGCCAGATAAATGTTAAAATCTGCGCTCTTGTGCAGGTATCTGCCGGTGAGAATGTGGCGTCGCTTGTTCCGGCTGTAATACCGTTCGCCACTGCCCATTTCACCGCATTTGCAAAATAATCGTTATCCTTAACATCGGTGAATCTCAGTTCTTCATTGCTTCTGCCCCCGATTTCCGTCGCTGTTCCGTTTTCGACTGTCAGATAAATCGGATTTGTTGCACGAAGATTCAGTGTGTAGCCTTTCTCCGTTTTTGTCATGTACTCAATATCAATCGGAACATAAGAAACCAAGCCTGTTTCCGCAGTGCAGATCAGATAATCCTTCTGCATTTCGTCCTCATCGATATAGCTTGTTTTTCCCGATGAGGTTGTTACGGAAACAATCGGATAGTTAACGCCCGCAAACAGCTGCAAAGCCGTTCCCATCGTTTCGTTATCATATGCGCCAGTACCGATATAGTCATATCCCGATTTAAGAATATTTGCACGGTGACCATCACTGTTCATCCATGAGTTCATCGCATTTGCTCCAGAAACAGCCCTGCCGGGTGCCGGACACTTATAGATATTTTCGCCTGCCGTTGAATATGAAAAATCCGAAATTGCCGAAAACGGATTTTGCCCGTTCGGTCTTGTATGCGAGAATATCTCGGCAATTTCCGGCTCACGGATATCGCACGCCGCCTGGAGCGGTTCTATCATGGTCAGCAGTCCCTCGCCGGCTTTATGACGCTCAATATTGGAAAGTCTTAAAATTTCCCATTCCTCCTTGTTGACGGAAAGCTTGTCCTTCGGCAGCGTCCGGTACATTTTCGGAAGCTTTCTGGAAAAACGTGTTTCACGCATTTCAGTTCCGAGCGTGATGGTTACATAACCAATAATTTCGCCGTCCTCCTGAAATGTTGCATTTCTCTTGTTAAAGCTTTTCCAAGTAACGGAAGAACCGTTTTTTACGGCTGCTTTTGCCTTTTCAAGTATAATTTCCGGTGTGATGCGGTTGTTGTAAGCAATGCTGTCAATTGCAATTCCGATTAAGTGTCTGTCCTCGTCAATCGCCATTGTCAGCTCATTCACAATCAAAGGAACTGTTTTTCCTACCGGAACAGCGTCCCGTGCATTGCCGCAGGTCAGTGTGAGCGTTGCGGAAACCGATCCGGTTACCGTACTTGATGACTTTGTAATTGTGAAATCGTCCGGTTCAAGCGTTACCGTCACACCGCTGTCCTTTCCGACTGCGTCCTGCGCCATTTTAAGAATGTCGCTTGCCGAGGTATCGTTGGAAACCTCAAAATCCCAGATTGCGTCACTGATTGCCTTTTTGGCGGCAGCAATGCTCTTTTTTTCCTCCGGCGTTGGTTCTGCAACCTCTTGCGGATTGTTTCCGTCATCTACGGAAATTCCGCCGGCTGACTGACTGCTCCCTGTTGCCGGGATTTCTTTTTTCACCTCGTACGCCGCTTCGCCATCATCAATAAAAATGCTGACCACTGCGCTCACTGCCCCGGCTTTTTGTGCGGTTGGTTTTACCACTTTAAACTTCTCCACAAAAAAACCGACGCCGGTTGTTGCGTCCGTTGAATACTTGCACGCTTTAAACACAAGACTTTCCATATCGTCTTTGGTAAAGCTTTCGTCCATGTCTGCTTTTTCAAGCAAGTCCAAAAACAGCTGCATATTTTTATCAACCGCAGTCTGTGCGTCCTCCTCGACCGAAAAAGCTGCGTACAGCGGGATCTGCACCGTGCCGAACATCAGCACCGCCGCACAGATCATCGCCAAAATTTTTTTCATCTCAAAAGATCCCTCCTTTAGAATTATACCAATCGGGAAATCGTAAAGCGACCGCTTTACAATTGCACTGATTGTATTAATATAATTTTATCATAAACCGATTCAAATTACAACCCCATATTTGAAAAATATGCAGAAATCTGACAGGCAAGAGGAATCGTATAATCGGTCCGTTAATTTTCGGTATTCTTTTTCACAATTGAGGGAATATCGATTCTGATGATACCTGCTATTATCGAACAAAGAGTAAGCATCTCGCACACGCACCCGGCATATGATTTTACCATAAGATTATAGGCAAGCCAGCTTGAACTTGTAATAAACACCATAATCCGCACAACGAAAGTGTTTGAACTTCCGTAGGCGAACGTTGAAATAACCTTTGCAGCGCCTATTAAAATGCTTTTCATTCCCGACCATGTAATCAGAGTCCCTGCTAAAAACAGCACGCTGAAAGCAATTCTCGCAGGTATTGTATTTTTGTTCTTTTTTACCATATCGACAAATATCAGATTTCTGACGCAACCGATCAGATTCATTGCCATACCGGTATATGCGCCAAGAAGAAAATACTGTATTCCAAAAAAAAATTCATTTGCAGTCCTCAAAAACAAAAGCTTTCCGTGCTTTTTGCACTGAAATGACAAAACGCTCGCTATTATTCCTATTACCCCCAAAGCCTGTACAATAATCTGATATACGGAAAAATTCATAAATAACACCCTTTCAATTGACCTATTGATATATTTATGATATAATACAAATGCAGAAAAGTCAATAAATGTTCGCATTGTTGAAAATTGAACATTTTCATTAACTTTTGAAAGGGGTATATTCATGGTAATAAATGAACGTCAATCCAAAATTATCAGTCTTTTAAAGGAAAACAAGCGTATGTCGGTAAAGAAGCTTTCCGAAAAGCTTTATGTTTGCGAAATGACAATCCGCAGAGATTTAAAGGAGCTTGACGCCGCCGGTTACATTCAGCGTTACAACGGCGGTGCGGTTTACTCGGGCGAATATGACGCACTTCCGATAAGCTCGCGTAAGCTTTTGCACCAAGCCGAAAAGAAAAAAATCTGCGAACGGACAAGAGGGTTTTTGTTTGATTCGGCAACGGTATTTATCGATTCCTCATCAACGTGTCTTTATATTATACCGATACTGAACGAATACAAAAAAATCACAATTGTCACAAACTCCGTTCAGTGCCTTATCGCAGCCTCAAAATATCACATACCTTGCATTATGGCAGGCGGAAATTATTATGAGCATGATATGTGCACCGTCGGCTGCATGACCAATGATTTTCTGAAAAATGTTAACCCGGACATAGGATTTTTTTCTTCCAGGGGCTTATCCGATGACGGGATTATAAGCGATGACGATATAGACCAGACAGCCGTCAGAAAATCTATAATGGCAAACTGTAAAAAACGGATATTTATGTTCGACAGCACAAAACAGCACAGAAAACACACATACACTCTTTGCACCGTTGACGATATAGACGATATAATTGTTGTTTAAATCATGTGCTTACAATGCTGATACAGATGTTAAATCCGAACCGAGGGCAGAGTTTTCTATTTCTTCGAATGTAATAGTTTCTGTGTCCTCGGAAATATGAGTTGATTCTTTTGATATTGCTACAGGCAAAATAAGTTATTCAATAGGTGATGAAGAATCGGTGAGCCCTTTTAAGGTTGAGATAAGATTGCATTAAGCGTAAGCTTATCATGGACAAATTCGGAATGGAGCGACCGGATTTCAATTGTGTCACCTCTGAAAATTGTTAGGATTTTAGATATTACAGTATGGCAATCAAAACACCCGGACTTGCGTTTAAGGTGCTCTCTGATGGCAGTGTTCATGCGGATAAGGAATACACATCTCCATTTGCCGATTATGCGGAGTATTTTGAATGGGCAGACGGGAACCCAAGCAACAAGGACAGAGCGGAATGGTCGGCGGTCGGTGTGCTCGGCAGCTCTGCTGCAAAGGGCAAGCTGCCGGCTGTTCTCGACCGGCTTGCAAACAGGATAAAAGCCATAACCGGGCAAAATTCGTGGCAGGCAAATCCGCCTGTCACGCTTGTCGATTGCAGTAAGCATATTTGGAGCAGTACACATCAAAATGCGAGCGTAAACGCAAACGGATTTATGAGCTATTCCGACAAGCAAAAGCTTGATAATACAACATCGGAATACATTTAAAGCAGGCTTACGATGCGTGATTCAAACGGCAGAGCAAAGGTGAAAAACCCAAGCACAGACTATGAAATAGCGAATAAAAATTATGTTGACACCAATTTCGTAAAGAAAAACTCTGACACAACTATGTCTGCAAAGCTTACGGCACAATCTAATACGGCTTATACAGCAAAACAGGTGCGAAGCATCGTACTGTGGACGAGCGGCTCTATTCCTCCGTCCACAAGCTACGGTGATATTTTAATCAAGACTTTTTGAGGTGCGATATGGCAAACATAAATTTTAAATATTATTACCCGTATGTGGGATACGGCGAAAAAGGCAGATTTCAGTATCAGTGGTCGGAGTCGAGAACCACTCTTATGACAGCGAATTTAAACCAATGACCGATTCATATTTTTATTCACAGAGTTTTTTGCTTACCGCAGGCTCTGTTTTTTATATATCGGTAACACATTATTACAGTGCAGATGCAAGCGAGAGCACTCTGCAGATTTTTAAGGAGGACTAACTATTATGGAGAAATTAAAGCTATTTTACACATCGGTATGCACAGCGCTTGCATACATTTTCGGAGGCATGGATTCTATGCTGAATATTCTGCTTATTTTTATGGTGATTGATTTTATCAACGGATTTATTAAGGCATGGGCTCTCAAAGAATTTGATTCAAGCAAATTCTATATCGGCGGAGTGAAAAAACTCGGTATTTTGTTGATTGTCGCTGTGGCAACACAGCTTGATCAACTTATACATATTGACTCAATGGCACTTCGTACCGTTACGGTATGAAGATCTTTTCATAGATGCAGAAAAATACCGAATCATTCAAAAAGCATTGGCCGAACATCTTTACAAAGAACTCCACAAAAAATAGCAAAAGAGGTAATCGTAATGGCACGTGGTAGCGGTGAACTGTCGGAGGCCTTTTTCTTGTTTTGAAACATATATTTCAGTTCTCCGCAAGATAATTTCCGGCAC
>CAKSIJ010000017.1 GCA_934462715.1 uncultured Clostridia bacterium | reverse complement strand
TAACACCTTTCTTTCTGTTTTTATTATATCAGATTTTTGGGTGTTTGTCGACTCTATTTATATTATACCACTCCAAATTGACAAAGAGCCGGAAAATTTAAAAAAATATAATTTTTTGAAAAATTTTTGAAAAAAAGATAGACAAATAGATTTATTGGGTGTATAATATAAGATAATGATTTTTAATACAAATTTTCCGTTCATAAAGAGATATTATGTAACACGGAAGGACAGGAGTTTTATATGGATAACATGGTAAATATTATGACGCATCCGCTAATATCTCATAAGCTTACAATTATGAGAAGCAAGGATACATCGGTAAAAGATTTCAGAGAGTGCGCTCACGAGGTTGCATTGCTTATCGGCTATGAAGCAACAAAGGATTTAAAGCTTCAGGACTATGAAATTGAAACACCTATATGCAAGACAGTCGGAAAGCAGATTGAAAGACAGGTAGCGCTTGTTCCGATTCTGAGAGCCGGTCTGGGAATGGTTGACGCGCTCATGGATCTTATACCTGCCGCAAAAATAGGACACATAGGTCTTTACAGAAATGAAGAAACTCTTGAACCTGTTGAATACTACTGCAAGCTTCCTACCGACATTGCAGAAAGACAGGTACTTGTTCTTGATCCTATGCTTGCAACAGGCGGAAGTGCTGTTGCCGCTATCAACTTTATCAAAAAGAGAGGCGCTAAAAACATCAAATTCGTATGCATAATTGCAGCACCTCAGGGCATTGAGGTTTTGAGAAAAGCTCATCCCGATGTTGAAATTTTCTGCGGTGCACTTGATGAAAAGCTTAACGAAAACGGTTATATTGTTCCGGGGCTCGGTGACGCCGGCGACAGACTTTTCGGTACTCTTTGATTTTAAGCATAATATAATACCAAAAAATCCCGTATCTTCATGGACACGGGATTTAATTTTGTTATTTTATTCAAGCACAACAGTCAGATCCAGTGTTTCGCCGTTTCTGTAAACTGTAAATACCATCTCACTGCCGGATTCGAGCGAATTTTTCTTTTTAATAATCTGCGCCAGCGTACTCACAGGCTCACCGTTAATCTTTATTATCAGATCGCCGTGCTTCAAGCCTGCTTTATCTGCCGATGAATTTTTCTGAACATTATCTATCGTAACTCCGTAATCTGCGTCTGTAGCCGAAATACCGAGCTTTTTTGTATTTTCAACATAGGTATTGTCAATAATTGAATTTACAACATCTATTACATCGTTAATCGGCATTACCAATCCGATTACGTCTGATGAAGCGGCATATTTTGCAGTACAAATCCCCACAAGCTCGCCTCTGTAATTAAACATCAAACCGCCAATACTTCCCGACAGAGTCGGTGCGTCGGTCTGAAAAGCATTTACAAGCGTTCCGTCTTTGAGAGAAATGTCGGAATCATATCCGCAGACAGTTCCAAAGGTTATCGGATTTGAAAAACTGTCGGCAATTTTGTTGCCTATTCCTATAACCTTACTTCCCACCATCATCTCGTCGGAATTTCCAACAGCCACGGCGCCTGCTGTTTCATTATCAATCTTCAGCACTGAAATATATTTTTCATTGTCAGTTCCGAGAAGCGACGCCTTGTATTCCGTGCCGTCAGATAACGTAACGGTCACATTTCCCTGGGATTCCAGCAGATATGCGCTTGTAAGAACAAATCCTCCGTCACGGATAAACACCCCGTTGCCTGAAGAAATCGTAGCGGTTTTATTCAAAAAACCTCCGGTAACATTAACCGATACGTTGACAACATTTTCAAGAAGCTTTTCGGCTGTAATCTCCGTATTTTCCTCACCGTTGTCCTCCTCGGTCAGCAAATGCTTCTGTCTTTCATTGTCTGTGTTATTGCCTTTGCTGATATGCACGAACGATGAATATATATGACCCGTCAAAGCCGCAAAAATCACCACGCACAATACCACGGTTGCCGCAGCCGTCATTATAACCAAGGCTGCCTTGTTTACGGTTTTGTACGATGTGTTTTTGCTTGTCCTCGCTTGCTCGTATTTTTCGGTATCGTAGTGTAAATCACTATCATATTTTCTGTACTCGTTCATTGCAGTTCCCTTTCGATTTTGCCGATATTATAAAGCCGTTGATTCCGCAAACATCAGATTTTTAATGCTTTTGCAGGATCTTAATACAATAGTATTATAATATATTTTTAAATGCAATGTGTTACGTATCTGTAAATTTTTTGTAATATATTGTGACTAATTTGTAAATTGTACATAAAAAAATGAATGTACAAAAAATACACTCATTTTTATCAGCGAAATGCTATAACAAAATAAAACAACGCACAGTTACAATCATCTGCTGTTCTTCCCGGTAACAACCCTATTCACGCCGCACAAATCCCTGATTATTTCAACATCATAAAACCCGTTTTCTTCAAGCATGGCTTTTACGTCATTTTCCTGACCGATACCTATCTCAAAGGCAATAAGACCGTCTTTTCTCAAAAGCAGCGGTGCGGTTTTTACTATTTGTCTGTAAAAATCGAGTCCGTCCTCTCCGCCGTCAAGTGCGGTGTGCGGTTCATACATACGCACATTCTCATCAAGCGTTTCTATATCCTTATGCTTTATGTAGGGCGGATTTGAAACTATCAGATCATATTTTCCGTAGGCGTCAAAATTGAAAATATCGGCTTGAACAAATACCGTTCTTTTCTCAACATTATTAAGCTCTGCATTTTTTTGTGCCGTTTCTACCGCCTTTTCTGAAATGTCTATTCCTCGCATATAAGCTTTTTGGTTATAATGCGCCAGACTTATAGATATACAGCCCGAACCGCAGCCTATATCAAGTCCGGTAAAGCCCTTGTTTGTAAAATGCTTCAGCACTGTTTCAACAAGTGTTTCCGTATCCTGTCTTGGTATAAGAACGGATTCGTTGACGGCAAACTCTATCCCCATAAATTCCTGTGAGCCGAGAATATATTGAATCGGCTCGTTCATACATCTGCGCCCTGCCGCATTTTCAATCTCTTCAAGCACATTCTCCGCAATCTCGCTTTTCGCTTCGAGAACAAGCTCCATAGGCGACATTTTCAGATACCGGCGCATAATTAAATGAGCCTCAAAAATAGGATTGTCGTTCCCATGCTGCTTAAATTCCGAAATTATTTTTGAAAGCTCATCTCTTATTACCATTTATCCTCCTCGCGGTTCTCGGGTATAACCGCTTTCATCGACGCAATTGCAACCTCTATCTGTGATCCGTCCGGCTCTCTCGTTGTAAGCTTCTGAAGCCACAGCCCCGGCTTTGTGAGCCATTTGACGCATTTGTTTTTACTTCTTCCTGCAAGCTTTATAACCTCATACGAAAGTCCCGCAACAACAGGCATAAGCGCAAGTCTTGTTAACATTCTCAAAGCGATCTGCACTATTCTGACATATTGGTCAAATCTCGGAAGCAGCATAAATACCAAAATACTTATTACCATAACAAAAAGCAGAAAACTCGTTCCGCATCTCGGGTGAAATCTTGTGTATTTCTTCACATTGTCAACCGTAAGCTCTTCCCCGGCTTCGTAGCAGGCTATGGTTTTATGCTCTGCGCCGTGATATTCAAACACTCTTTGAATGTCCTTCATCTTAGCAACAAGCGCAAGGTATGTAAGAAAGATCGCCATTCTTATTATACCCTCCGATACGCCTGTAAAGGTTTTTGTCGCAGCCATTGCTTTCAGTGAATCAAAATGAGAAAACAGCCATTCAAGACCTCCCGTAATCGCTGACGGAAGCAAAATAAAAAGACCGATACTCAAAACAAGCGACAGTGCTATCGAAACATATATAACGATGTCTTTGATTTTATCCCCGAATTTATCCTCAAGCCATTTATCAAACTTGCTCTGTGTTTCCTCCTTGTCCTCCATATCCATGAAATCTGCCGAAAACATCAAGGCTTTCATTCCTATCACAAGGCTGTCAATAAAATTAACGCAGCCCCTTATTATCGGCAATCTTAAAAGCTTCGGTCTGCTTTTAACACCATTGTTATGCTCCTCAACCTCAATTTCGCCGTCCGGCTTTCTGACTGCATACGCAGTCTTGTACGGCCCTCTCATCATAACACCCTCGATTATTGCCTGCCCGCCTATCGAGGTGATATGCTGTTCCTTTTTATCACTCATTCCAAACTCCATTCCGCCGAATTTTACGGCATAAATTAAAATCAACAAATATATTCGATTGGTTAAAGCAAGTAACATACAAGCTTATCATTAACGTGTTAACAGCAGCAGAAGCAGCCGTTATTGCAGCACAGCCACGACAAGCACATCGACGAGCATATACTGCATACAGGTGCACCGTTTGTGAAAACCACACGTTTATAATCATTTCCGCTGTTGTTAAAGCTGTTTTGTGCCGAACGGTATTCCTGATTATTCGGATCCATGCTTACAGCCTTATTGATATATTCCCTGCCCTGACTGTACCAGCCTTTATTTATATAAATTACCCCCATAAGATAATACCATTCAGCATCAAAAGGAAGCTGTCTGAGCATTGCTTCCGCTTCGGTAAATCTTCTTGACGTAATCAGCCGTCTTACGGTATCAAAGCTGACCTTTGAATAATCGTAATTATCGTTTGTGCCGCAGCCGCCGTACGAACCGTAACCGCCGAACGGATTATACCCTCCGTATGAGCCGTACGAACCGTATCCTCCCTGCGACGATGTATTTTTTTTATTTGTTATCATATCATAAGCTTCATTGATTTGCTTCATTTTTTCGCTTGCAACGTCCGCCATCGGCGTATTGACATATCTGTCCGGGTGATACTTTTTAACCAAGGATCTGTATGCCTTTTTTATAGTTTCATCGTCAGCGTCACGGCTGACTCCCAGTACTTCATAAGGATCCATCTCTCACCCGCTCCTTTCCGTGTCAATCAATATGGACATTCTGTCCGGTTATAAAATCAGAATTACTTTTTATTATTATTTCCGTTTAATACGCTTTCCTGTCTTTCCGGTAATCCGGAAAATATAATATTTCTTATAAGCGAATCACTGCGGTAAACCGTTAAAAGCTCATATGCGTTGGCAACTGCCGCAAGAGTATGATATAACCCCTCGGACACCTCAGCTTTATCAAGCCTTCCGTATATAAAAGGATTATAGCTGCCGCTTTTTTTATCCTTTTCGTAATCGGCATAAGCGTCAATTATGTAAATCCACCTGCCGACATTGTAGCCGATCCATTTAAGCACCGAAAGTGTTTCATCATCAAATCCCAGTTCTATCGGCGCAAATATTGCTTCAAGCAGCTTTGCAAAGCAATCCGCAGTTTCGTCAATCGATGGTGATTTTGCTTTTTCTAGTGCCAAAAGTCTTGCAAGCTCGGATTTTATTTTTTCCGATTCGCAAAAATACTTTTTCTCAACAGACTTAGCCTTATGTAAAAAAATCAGCTTTTTCAGCTTGTCCGACAGCTTTCCGTCATCGGCTTCGTCATCGCATATCTTTAAGTACACCAACAAAATATTCATATCTGCCGCATAGCTGAGAGCCTTGCTTTTTTGCACCTCGTAATGTTTTTTTACCGGATGTGCCATACAATGCAAATTATCTGTAATTGTCGGTTCATCTTTTAAAACCGCAGAAAGCAGAACCGCAAGAAATGTCAGGTCATTGCTCAGCGTAAATCTGAAAAGCTGCGATTTTTCACCGATTTTCTTGCACAATCCGCAGTAATAAGCCGAATACAGCTTCTTGTCAGCCTCGGAAATACTTCCCTGAGATATATTGACATATCCAAACATTATTATCTCCATTCTGCCGTTATGGGCAAAAAATATCATATATGATAGTATACCGCTTTTAAAACGCAATATCAAGTGTTTTTGTCTAAATATTGTAAAATTTATTTTTTATTCATATTTGCTTGCGGACTATTGTGTATTCGTCACCGTTTTTGTAATACGGACAGCTTTTGACGGTATTCCGGATAAACCGATACATTTCGTCCTCGTCCAGATTGACAATACAGGTATAGCACTCGTATTCTTCGTCATATTCGTAATTCATGCAGGAATCGCATGAGGTAAGTTGTTTCTTCATAAAAAATCTCCGTTCTTTTTAAATTGCGGCAAGCCTACAGCAGCTTCGTCACAGCTTCGTATACAACCGGAACAATAAAAGCCGGCAACATATTTCCTACTCTTATTTTGTTTCCGAAGGTCAGATTGATTCCGACCCCGAAAACCAGAAGCGAGCCTACACATGAGAGATTCGAAATAAGTATATCACTCATAAACGGCTCAATCATTACGGCAAAAATCGTAATCAAGCCCTGGTAAATCAACAGCGGAAAAGCCGAAAACAGCACTCCTGTTCCGTATATTGCCGCAAGAACAACGATAATAACAAAATCAAGCACGGATTTTACGAAAAGCATTGACGCGTCCCCCGATATACCGTCCTTTAAAGGGCCGACAATTGCCATCGCACCCACGCAGATAACAAGCGTTGCCGTAACAAAGCCCTCGCAAAATTTACTGTCCCCTCTATCCTTTACTCTGCTTTTCAGCTTTTCCGCCATACTGTCGAGTCTTTTCTCAATATTAATAAGTTCTCCTGCAATTCCACCCAAAACCAGTGAAAGCGTTATAAGCATAGCATTTTGCGACGTAATTGCTCCGTCCGATATTTTAAGCATACCGCTCATCGCCCCTGCCGCACCTATAAATATAACAGATATTCCACTTGCCTGCATAATTATGCTTCTTACTCTTTCGCTTATTCCGTTTTTGCAGAACATACCGATAAGGCTGCCGACAATTACACTTGCAAAATTTACTATGGTTCCGATTCCTCTCATATGTACACCGCCATTTTTATAAATATTTATGTATTTTGCAAAAGAAAAACCGGCGGCGAAAAATCCGCCGCCGTAGCATTTAATCTATTAAAGCAAATCTGCAATATCGAAAATCAATCTTTCGGTCTTTTCCCAGCCAAGACACGGATCTGTAATTGATTTACCGTATATTCCGTCCTCAATCTTTTGCGAGCCGTCCTCAAGGTAGCTTTCTATCATGAATCCCTTAACAAATTTTCCTATATCCTCTGAAAGGCGCATACTGTGAAGCACCTCCTTGCAGATTCTTATCTGCTGAAGATATTGCTTATTTGAATTTGCGTGGTTTGCGTCAACTATTACCGCCTGATTTTCAAGGTTCTTTTCAGCAAAGCCGTTATGCAGTCTTATGAGATCCTCATAGTGGTAATTAGGCAGCGACTGACCGTGCTTATTTACAGAACCTCTTAAAATTGCGTGTGAAAGAGGATTTCCTTTTGTGTGAACCTCCCAGCCGCTGTATATAAAAGTATGTGCGTGTCTTGCGGCGATAATCGAGTTCATCATAACCGAGTAGTCACCGCTTGTCGGATTCTTCATGCCGACCGGAACGTCCATTCCGCTTGCCGTCAGACGGTGCTGCTGATTCTCAACAGAACGCGCCCCTACAGCAACATACGAAAGAATATCGGAAAGATACTGATAATTTTCCGGGTAAAGCATTTCGTCTGCACAGAAAAAGCCTGTTTCCTCAATTACCTTTGTGTGCAGGTCGCGTATTGCCATAAGTCCCTTTACCATATCGGGCTTTTCATTCGGATTCGGCTGATGAACCATGCCCTTGTAGCCGTCACCGGTTGTTCTCGGTTTGTTTGTGTATACTCTCGGAATTATCAGTATCTTGTCCTTAACCTTTTCCTGAACCTCCGCAAGTCTTGACATATAATCTATAACCGCGTCTGTTCTGTCTGCCGAACACGGTCCTATAATCAGAAGGAATTTGTCAGAAATGCCGCGAAAGACATCACCGATCTCCTTATCTCTGATTTTTTTCTTTTCTGTCAATGCTTTTGATAATGGAAACTGTTCCTTGATCTCATCGGCGCTCGGCAGCTTTCGTTCAAATAACATATGCATTTCTAACTATCCTTTCCGAAGACTGATTTTTGTTTTGTTTTTTATCTTCTTCTATATTGTAACATACTTCGTCACATTATACAATACACAAAAAAGCCAAAAATATAGGCATATTGCTCAATTATACCGTACAAAATAATGCAATTTGTTTCAATGCTTCCGCTAAAGCTCCGATATTTCATTGCAAAAGCAAAACACAGCCGTTTTATCAACAGCTGTGCTTTTAAAATACACAGAATTAACAGTTAATGCTCTGATTTCCGTTATGTTTCACAGTTTACTGCGGATTTGTTTCCGAAGCGGGTGCACTCTCGGAATTTTCCTGCGCATTGGGTGTGTTTTCGGGTTGTTGCGTCTGCGACGGCATTACGCTGTTCCCCTCCTCAGGCAATAAACCGCCGATATTTCCGCCGGACGGCAAAGCTGCCGGTGCTGAAGTCTCCGCCGATGTTCCCGAGCCTACCGAAACCTCTTCGGGAGTCATCTTATAGGTGCTTCTTGTGATTTTATTCGAGCTTTTCTTAACTCCATCCTCATAGACGGTTTTGTAAGTGTCAACAACATATCCGTTTTTGCCCTTTGATGTCACCTTTCTTGTGCCTGCCGGCAATGACGGATCAACCGTTTCCTTAGAAGTAGGCGCTATCGTTGATACGGTTTTATTCGTAATCTCTATCTTTCTTGACGGAGTATATTTTGCACCGATAATTGAAATTGTAAGCTTTCTTCCTTTTACCACAGAGCTTATCTTTATCGGATAATCGGTGTTGTTTTTAAACTTGAAATCGAGAGAGCCGTAAGAAACGGTTGCGTCCTGTCCGTTTGGAACATATCCGACTGTAAGCGAGTGATTGTGTCTTTCCGTAACGGCGAGATCGGCATACAGCACCGCACAGTAAAGCGTACTGCTGACCTGGCATACTCCGCCGCCAACTCCCTGCGAGGATTTTCCGTTTTCAAAAACCGGAGCAACCTTATAGCCGTTTGCCAATGACGGATTTCCTATTGTGCTGTTGTAAGAGAACGTATCTCCCGGCATAAGAATTTTTCCGTTAATCGAAGCAGCGGCTTTTTTCACATTGTCGGCTCTGTTTGCGGATGAGCTTGAAAAGTCGCTGTTATACGAACCGAGCGTTGCGCTGAAAAGGTTTGTTTCAAGCTTAGCCTTTGTCTTTTCCGGGTGGATTACAGTCGCCGGAACGGTTGCCTTTTCCCCGGCATTTACCTTATCAACAGCAGTTTTTAAATCGTTTTTGTCCAGCTCTATTCCGACAACCTCTTCCTTTATCGAAATTCCGCCCTTGTCGTTCTTTTCATAATAAGCGTCCTGCGGCGACTTACATATTTCATCGTATATTTCATCGGTTTTCAAAACCTGCGGTTCCGCATAGGTTAAATTAACCGCAATATCGCTCGTTTTCCCCTGTGACACCGCCTCCAAAAACTGTTTTCTTGCCTCGGAGGTATCGGGATTCTGTCCCGGGGTTCCCGGCGATATTGTAACGCTTGTGTCGGAATAATCATATGACGGTCCTGTCGATGCACCGTTAAATGTTGTACCGAAATCAAACAGTGCTTTATCCAGAAGCTCTTGATTATATTCAGGCACAAAATTTATTACCTGCTTGCCGGTTCTCAGCTTAATGGCATAATATGCGTTTTTAAATATATTTTTCGACTTTCCGACGTTGATTGCCTGTTTTGCTGTTTCTTCACCGTCTACTCTGAGTTCAATATCCTTTGCAGACAGTGTTGCGGTATTGCCCGAACAGGTAACGGTGAACTCATTATCCTCGGTAATCATATCCTTTACCGCTGCGGCAACCTCGGCTTCGTTCATACCGCCGACATTAATATCGTTTACATATACGTTTGCGGCAGCCTTATTTTTAGGCATTGACATCGACAGAGCCGTAACTCCGCCCAAAAGCACTGCAATCACGGCTGCCGGGATTATAACGGCTTTTTTGCTTATTCCCTTTTTATCAGCCGCAGCTTTCTGTTTAGACTTTGCCGGTGTTGTTCTGCGATTTCTCGGATGATAGCTGTATGCGTCACCTCCGTCATAGTTATTGTTATTTACATCATTGCTCATATATATTCTCCATTCCGCCGCTCGTTACACGGCTTAATACAAATCTGAAAGCAGCCGCCGGTCACATTCATATGTACCGACAGGTTATACCCGGTTACAACATAGTAAAAGTATTTGTAAAAATATCGTTTTTACATTATCAAAAAAATCTTGCGTATTCATCAATCATTCTTGAATATGTAGACAAAAATGCATATACTTCCTTATTTTCGGAAAGAATAGCAAATGCACGCTTCACATTCTTGACAAATGCAGGGTCAAAATCCGAAATATCCCGTAATCCCGACAGCGGACAGACCGATTTTGCCCTCGGATCGATTATTATTTCAAGTTCTCCGTTATTATTTATATACGGCGTCAGCGGAAATATTCTGCAAGCAAGCGGTCTTTGATAGCGATCGCACTCACCGCTGCAAAATAATATCGGTACATTTTTTTCTTTTCCGTTGAATTTATAAGTAAAATCCGAAACGTCAATCCTTGCCCACTCGGGGTTTAGGAGCTTGTAAACGCTTTTTTCTCCCGGAAAAAGGTACATACCCGAATCATCGCCCTTGCAGCACGCCTTGCCGCAAAGTCTCCCGCAATCCGCTTTTATGGGCGTGTGATTGTCAAACAATTTATAAATTTGCAGATATACATATGCCGGATTCATTTTATCTCCATTCCGCCGCACTCAGCACGGCAATTCGTAATAAAGCCATCAAATTTTCCCGGTGTGCAGGCTCGGTTCAGCACAATGACTCATATATTATATTTTATCACAATTTATCATTAATTACAATAGCAAAACCTGTATTTTTTCTAATGTAACACAAACATTAAATTTGTTAAATTCTCATAATAAAACTAAACAATTTTGTCATAATTGGCAAAAAAATATTTTTCAGAATAAAATTTTCTTTTCGGGCAAAAATAGATATAAATTCACAAAACAAGTGGATAGAGCCGTTAAAGCATCATCAACGGCAAAAACAACAGATAATGCTGTCGAAAACAATCAATTGAAAGGATGAAACGCAATGAAAAATAAACGACACGGTAAGATTGAAAAGGGAGGCTTATACATAGCCTTATGCTGTTTTGCGGTTATCGCAGCGGTTGTAGGCTATGCAGGCACAAAAAAAGACGATACCGGAAGCAACAAACACCCAATTAAAACCGAAGAGCTTTCAAAAGCAAGCTCCACACCCGAAAATTCACCGTCATTGAACGGGAAGGTAACAATAGAGGTAAAAGACGAGCAGCCCGAAAAAACGCAGACGCAGCCGCCCGCAAAGCCGGCTCCTAAAGCAGAAAGCAATGATGAAAGCGTTTCTGTATCAAAAAATGTTAAGCTTGAAGTTCCGGTATTTAAAGCGCCGGTTAAAGGTAAAACTGCATCGGCATTTACCGGCGATAAGCTTGTATACAACGAAGCCCTGTCCGATTGGCGTACTCATAACGGCATAGATATATTATGTGATGAAAACGCAGCGATTCATGCGGCTTCCGATGGTATAGTTTCGGAGGTTTACGAGTCCGCACAGGGCAAAAGCATAAAAATCGACCATACGAACGGATATGTTAGCGTATACTCCAATTTGTCGGACACTATAGAGGTTATCACCGGCGACGAGGTGAAAACAGGCGATATAATCGCAAAAGCCGGCAGCAGCTCAATTGCCGATTTCACAAGCGAGCCGCATCTTCATTTTGAAATTCTCTTAAACGGCGAATTTGTAAATCCGTCCGAATATATTAATTAATGTTTCTCGGCCGAAAACCGCACACACAACTATGTGCGGTTTTCATTTTTACATGATAATTATTATTGTAAATTGCACAAAATCCCTCCTCCCCTCTTGCCAACACAGCATTGATGTGATATAATTATTTTCGGTTCGGTTGTGCGGCATCGTCATAAAGCCGTACCAAAAACACAAAACGGAGTGATAAAATTGAGTAAGGCTGACAGCATTTTTATAAACAATTGCAAAGAAATCTTGAAAAACGGAGTTTGGGATACCGACTATGACGTAAGACCGAAATGGGAGGACGGTACGCCGGCGCATACAATCAAGAAATTCGGTCTGGTTAACAGATATAATTTAAAAGAAGAATTTCCGCTTTTAACACTGAGAAGAACCTACATAAAAAGCGCAATCGACGAGATTTTATGGATCTGGCAGAAAAAATCCAACAATATTATGGATTTATCATCGCATATCTGGGATCAGTGGGCGGACGAAAACGGTTCTATAGGCAAAGCGTACGGTTATCAGCTCGGAATCAAGCATAAATACAGCGAGGGCGAATTTGACCAGGTTGACAGGGTTCTATACGATTTAAAGCATAACCCTCAAAGCAGAAGAATAATGACAAATATTTATAATCACGCAGATCTGCACGAGATGAACCTCTACCCTTGCGCATACAGTATGACTTTTAACGTAAGCGGAAAAACTCTCAACGGAATACTTAATCAGCGCTCGCAGGATATGCTTGCGGCAAACAACTGGAATGTTGTTCAGTATTCGGCACTGCTTATGATGATGGCACAGGTATCGGGGCTTGAGGCCGGAGAGCTGGTTCATGTTATAGCCGACGCTCATATTTATGACCGTCATGTTCCGGTAATCGAGGAAATCATTTCACAGAAGCCGTACAGCGCGCCTATCGTTACTCTTGATAAATCGGTTACCGACTTCTACAAATTTGACAAAAACAGCTTCACGATAGAAAACTACAAATATCACGAATTTACAAAGAAGATACCGATTGCCGTCTGATCGGCGAAATTTATGCCGCATACGGCGGCGGAACGGAGATTAATATGATACTTATAGCAGCAGTAAACAATTCATGGGGAATCGGTATGGGCAATGAGCTTTTGTACCACATTCCCGCGGATATGAAATTTTTCAGAGAAAAAACAAAAGGGAATATCATTATCGTCGGAAGAAAAACGCTTGAAAGCTTTCCGAACGGCGAACCGTTGAAATTCAGGGAAAATATTGTACTCACAAAAAATCCCTCATACAAAAAAGAGGGCGTTACTGTTTTACACAGTACGGAAGAGGTTCTTGAATATGCCAAAAAGCATGCCGATAAAGAAATCTACCTTTGCGGCGGCGCACAGATTTATTCTCTGCTTCTTCCCTGCTGTGAAAAAGCTTTTATAACAAAAATCGATGACTGCAAGCCTGCCGATAAATTTCTGCCCAATCTTGATGAATCCGATGAATGGATATTGACAGAACAATCCGAAAAAATCTCGGACGCAGGTTTCAGCTTCCGTTTTTTGACCTATGTTAATTCTCATCCGAACAGCATCTAAAAATAGCAGTTGATTGTAAAACAATTTAAAACACATAACGGGCGCAGTAGATTGTCACTCTGCGCCCGTATTGTTTTTTAGATTTTACATCACGAAGTCAGATCATGTTCAATTACAGTCAATCATCGGTAACATCACCGTTTCCAAACACCGGAATTTCCTCTCCGAGATATTTGGGCTTCGGCTTGAAGATTGCCGAAAACACATCTTTTGTACGTGCGATACATTCTCTTAATTCTCTGTAGCTCTGCCCCCGGTAGCTTCTTAAATCCGCACTTACTCCGACAGCCTCAATCCCCATACTCTGAGCCAGATACAAGGCTCTCGCCAGATGATATTTCTGCGTAACAAGAATTGCTTTTTTAACCTTAAAAACATCTCTAGCCCTGTAGAGAGTATCATAGGTTGAAAACCCGGCATGATCCTTGAAAATTTTATCTGAGGGTATACCTTGTGCAACCGCATAGTCCTTCATCGTGCGAACCTCATCGTAATTTTTTCTGCCATGATCTCCGCTGACTATCATTCTGTCGGTTATTCTCTCATTTAAAACGGCAATTCCTGTTTTCATTCTGTCCGCAAGCATATCGCTCGCCTCGCCGTTCGGCTTTACTCCTGCGCCGAAAACTATCACACAGTCATAATCTCCCGAAATATTTCCGATTTCGTCAAAATCATAGATTTTGTCTTTAGCTGAATTAACCATATAAACATTTATATATAAAACAAAAATAACCGCAGCCAACGCTATGCCGATCAAGGCTTTTAAAATTTTAAGCAAACGCTTCATTATCTGTTCACCGTCCCGTTATCAAATGAAAATATCGCACGTCCGTCCTTTTCAAGCTTTAATCTTGCGGAAAATTTTGTACCCTTTTTCGGAGAAACAAATCCCTCGATTACATCGGTCTGACCGGTTTCCATAAGCTTTTTAATCTGTTCCGGGGATATTGCTTTTGAGCATATAACCGTACTCACCGAAAATTTGCACCCGTCCTTATATCCGGTACAGCCGTAATTTCTTCCCCATTTTTTAACGTCCTTTCCGCACAACGGGCATTTTCCGATTATGTCTCCGAAAAATCCATCCGGTTTCTCCTTTTCTTTTCGGAACACCTCGGAAATTTCCTTTTTTGCAATGGATATGCTGTCACCAATCGTATATTCGCCGTGAAACACCTTTTTTAAAGCCTTGCCCACCTCTGCGGTTTTGTATTTATCCATACTGATACTCATTCTCTGCAATGCTTCAATCAGCTGTTCTCCGCCGGGAAGAATTGTGTAGACGTCCTTTTTAAGCTCAATATATCCGCTCTTTTTTGCATTATCAATAATCCCGGTTCTCGTCGCCTCGGTGCCAAGCTCCAAACCCTCAAAAATTGCTCTGTACTCCTCCTCGTCGCTTTCCTCTTCGCCGTTGTTTTTCTTTTCCTGTGCCTTTGCTTTATCCTCTTTAAACGGGTTTTTCAGATAATTGTTGAGAGTTTCTATTGTATAATGCTTCGGCGGTGTGGTTTCCTTTTCTACCGGCTTAAAATCTATATTTACCGCCTCGCCCTTTTCAATATCCGGAAGAATTTTATCCTTTTTGCTGTAATCGTCATACTTTGTCCAGCCACGCTCTTTCATTACAGTACCCTTTAGAGTAAACTGCTCCAATCCTCCGACATCTATTTTGATTTCGGTCTTTTCCGTAACACATTCCTCCGAACAGAAAACCGCTACAAAACGGCGCATTATTGTAGAATAAACGATAAATTCCTCCTGTGAAAGCTTTGACTTGTCGGGAATTTTATAGGTAGGCGTCAGTGCCGAGTGCGATTCTATTTTGGAATCGTCAAAAATTGTCTTTTTAAATTTAAATTCTACCGGATAACCCAGTCCGGCAACAGATTTCAGTATCGTTTTAACCTTATCTTGCTCCGCTGTCGCAAGATATTCGGAATTTGTTCTCGGGTAGGTCACATAACCCTTTTCGTACAACTCCTGAACAAGCTTCAGACTCTTGTCCATCGGCATTTTATATTTTTTACCCAAAACATTCTGAAGCTTTGTAAGAGAATAAAGCTTACCCGGCTGTAAAATCTCTTTCTTCTTTTTCTTCGATTTAACAGCCGCTCCTGCGGTATTATATTTATCGCACAGCTCCTGTGCTTTTTTTAAGCTGTTTTTATCAAATTTTTCCTTGCTTGTCAGCTCAACGTCCTCGCCCTTTGTCTTTGCCTTGCTGACAACCGCAAAATACGGCTCGGGTTTGAAATTTCTTATAGCCATATCTCTGTCATAGATTGCTTTGACAATAGGCACAATAACTCTCCCGACTCTTAAAAGCTTGCCGGTTTTCAAGGTTGCAAATCTTGTCAGATTAACGCCGTAGAGCCAATCTATGTAGGTTCTCGCATAACCCTCGTTTGCAAGATTCACATAATCGGTTTCGTCCTTCATATCGGCAATTGCCGCACGGATTGTCTGTGGCGTCTGGTCGGGAAGCCACAGCCTTTTAAAGCTTTTCGGCGAACTCAGTGCCTTTTCAACGCATATCCTGACAATTATTTCTCCCTCGCGGTCCGCGTCGCCTGCATTGATTACGGTATCAACATCGGGTCTGTTAACAAGGGCTTTAATTAATTCAAACTGTCTTTGCACACCGGAATCGATTCTCTTTGTTGCAGGATCTTTTTTCAGCTCAAATCTGAAATTCTCCGGGAAGCACGGAATGTTTTTAATTGTCCATCTTCTGCTCCCATCCGGGTTAGGCGAATAATCGTCAATATCAGCAAGTGAAAATAAATGACCGAAAACCCATGTAAGAATATATTCTCCGCCCATGAAATAGCCGTTTTGTTTCTTCATTCCGCCGATACCGTCCGCAATATTCCGCGCCAGACTCGGTTTTTCCGCTATTATAACTTTTATTTCAATTACCGCCCTTTACTCTTTATTTTCTTCTTCATTTTCCTCCGGTAAATACGGGAGCACCTGCTCTCGTATCATTTCCCTTGCACACAGCAGATCCACACATCTGATACCGAGCAGATTAAAGGTACATCTGGTATCGTTGTGATTGCAAAGCTCCGCTATTGCCATCTGAGCCTTATTGATTTTTGCCACTATGTATCCGTTTTTGTTCAAAAGCTCTATTGCCTTTAAAATTTCCGGATTCTGTTCTTTTTCCGCTTCCTGCATTTTTCATTCCTTTCCGCTGTTAGGCATAATCAAAAATTGCCTGCACGGCTTTGCGTTGCGGCTGATGTCATAAACACCGTCCGTGCGCCGCCGCAGCAAGCAATCCGATAAATACATTCAGTGTTAATTAAATAAACTCATTTTATATGAGATTATTTCAGTTCAATTCCTCCGACAGGTCTTATCGAAAGAATATGGCACATATCCTCTCCCAGAACCGCTTCAATTTTTTCTTTAAATTCCTTTACGCTCTCATTCGGAACAAACGCCTGAACCGTTCCGGCAAAGCCGCCGCCGTGTACTCTGCTTGCGCCTGCGTCGCCGAGGATTTCATCGCAGAGTGCAAGGGTTAAAGAAACCGCCTGTTGCTCCGGCATACTTGAAGCATAAACGTTCTGCAAGTACATAAATGACGATCTTCCCGATTTTTTAACTATGTCAAGGAAGCGTTCAAAATCATCTTCTTTTAATGCTTCAACCTCCTCCTGCGCACGAATATTATCGTTAAAGTAGTGAATTGCACGGAGTATTGCTCTGTCATTCTTGACTGCCGCTCTTACCTCTGCAAGCTTATCCGAAAATTCTTTCGGATCTACTTCTCTTAAAAAGTCTTTGCCGAAATAGTTTGCTACCATTCTCATTTCAACCGTAATAGCTGCATATTCGTTAGTGAGGTCTGCGTGATCTGCACCCGAATCTATTATGCAAAGAGAGTAACCGCTCTTTGTGAAATCGTATTCAACCTTGTTTACAACAGGCTTTTCGGTATCGGCAAAGTCAATCGCAACAACAGCACCCACCGATGACGCCATCTGATCCATAAGTCCGCACGGTTTTCCGAAATACACGTTTTCTGCATACTGAGCTATCTGTGCAATCTGCACTGCATCTATTTCTTCGTTGCAGAAAAGTCCGTTTATTATCGTCCCCACAAGAACCTCAAATGCTGCCGACGAGCTCATTCCCGAACCCTTTAATACGCTTGAAACTGTATAAGCGTCAAAGCCCTTGATTGTATATCCCATGTCCTTTATCTTGCTTACAACACCTCTTATAAGCGCACTTGCTCTGTCATATTCCGATTCGGACGGTTCAAGCTCGTCAAGTCTGATTATATCCATCGGATAACCCTTTGACTTTATTCTGATTTCATCTCTGCCGTTTAATGCAACCGCACCTATTACATCAAGGTTAAGGCTTGCCGCAAGCACGCAGCCGTGCTGGTGGTCGGTGTGGTTGCCGCCGATTTCCGTTCTTCCGGGTGCAGAGAATAATCTCATTTCCTCCGGCTCATACTCAAAGGCTTCGGCAAAGCCGTCGATTATTTCTTCGTAACGTCCGGCATAAAAGCTTGCCTTTTCCTCTTCACAGGCATACATATACCTGATTTTTTCGTTAAATTCTCCGTTTTTAAGTGCTTTTTTCAGTTCGTTTGTTTTCATGAAAACTACTTCCTTTCTTTTTTTATTTAATTTATATAATATTCCAGTGTAAACTCTTCGCCGTATCTTATTTTGACTATATTGTAGTCCGCAAGCTCTGCAAGCTCTTTTTCGGCAATTTCACTTGTTACATTATAAATATCGGCATACTTTTCCGCTGTTATAAATGAACCTTTATGTTTTTTCAAATATGTTACCGCTTTTTCCTGCATCTGCGACATTTTAATTCTGCGCTGCTTGTATCCGAATCCCTCAACACCGTCGGAAAGAACTTCAAGAACAGTTCTTAAATAAAAAAGTATAAAAAAAGTTATATCGTTATACTCATTCTCGCTCTGTTTGAGAGATTTATAATAATCTGTCTTATTTTTCAACACTCCGGACGTTATGGAAATGCCTTTATACTTCTCCAGTCCGCATTTAATCAAGGTATTATGCAGCAGCAGCCGTGCCATTCTTCCGTTACCGTCACAAAACGGGTGAATATAGACAAAGTAATAGTGGATTACTATCGCTTTGATATAAGGGTTAAGCTCCGTATCTTCGTCAAATTTTAAAAGCTGTCCCATCATTTCGGGAATCATTTCGTATTTCGGCGCTTCAAAATAAATCTTTCCCATAGAATCCGCAACCACAACTTTGTCCTTTCTATAGCGCTCTCCCTGAATTTTTTCATTATCGCACGCCCCGTCCGTAAGGATTTTCCAAAGCTTATATATGCTTTTCTCACAAAACACAAAATCACCGTCAATAATTTCCCTGATTGCGTTGATGTTATTCTTTATCATGCGTTCCGATTTGTCTGCCGGCGCTTTGCCGTTCATAAGCTTAACCGTTTCCGGAAGCGTTGACATTGCTCCCTCAACCGTACAGCTTGCAAAGGCTTCCTCAGAAATAAACGAAAGCTCTCTGACCTGTATCTTTTCATATAAGCCGTCAATGCTTTTTATAAGCTCGTTTATTTCCGGCACATTCACAAAGCATATGCAGCCGCCTTTTTTTGATTTAAGCGGCAGCTTAGTCATCAGCCTTTTTCTCTCGGTAAGCTCTTTTTCCAACCCCTCCGCATTTCCGGCGAAAGAATACTTTAACCGCATATAATCCTTATATTCCAAATATCATCACCACGCTTTTAAATAAAAATAATCTAAGCCTTGATTTTTTCTATTTTTACAACCTTATCGCATATTTCAAAAGCCGCCTGTTTATGTGAAACAATAATAACAGTTTTATCCGTCATACTTTTTACAGCCTTTAAAAGCTCTGCTTCCGTCTGAGAATCGAGAGCCGAGGTTGCTTCGTCAAGAAGCAGCACCGGTGCGTCATACATAAGCGCTCTTGCAATTGAAATTCTCTGAGCCTGTCCCTCCGAAAGTCCCAAACCGTTCTCACCTATTTCGGTATCGAGTCCCTTATCGAGCGTAGTGATAAAATCCCAAATCTGCGCTATCTTTGCCGCTTTGATTATTTTTTCCTCATTATCCGTCTCCGATGCAAAGGCTATGTTTTCTCTGATTGTTCCCGAAAGTATCAGATTTCCCTGCGGAACATATGCGAAAAGTTTTCTTGAATTTTTCCCGAGAAAATGCTTTTTACCGTCTGTTGTTCTAAGATATATCTCCCCCGAATCGGGCTTCAGTATACCCAAAAGCAGCTTCACTGACGTGCTTTTTCCCGCTCCCGATTCACCTGCAACAACGGCAAACTCGCCCTTTTTTATTTCCATATTAACGTCGGAAACATGGCTGTCCTTTGTGTATGAGAACTGCACGTTATCAAAAACAATGCTGTCAAGCTTAGAATATATCTCCTTACCGACATTTTCTCCGGTAGATTCTTCATTTTTCATTTCTTCAAGCTCAATAAGCCTTTCAACCGAAGCTATCACCGAAAAGAACTGCGGCACAAGTCCCGACATATTCTGAAACGGCGACTGAATCTGACGTACAAGCTGCGTTATTGCTATAATATCACCGGCGGTAATAAGATGCTTTGACAGCTTATAAGCGCAATATGCCAGTGCAAAGTAAAACCCTGCGTTAAACACAAGAAACAACCCGATCTGTGCTGCCGTTGATACCTTTGTTCTTCTGACTCTCAGCCTATAACTTTCTTTTTGAAGCTCTTCACTCTTTGCAAGCATTAATTCTTCATTTGAAAAGGATTTTACAACTAAAAGATTACGAAGCATTTCAAGCATAAAGGATTTTGTTTTTCCGTCCGCTGCCTGCGCCATTTTGTGCAGAGCCTTGTAACGCCTGCTGTAAAGCCTTGCGCCTATCAGCACAAACGGTCCTATAGCCAATATTGCAATTGCAAGAAAATTATCTATTTTCCAAAGGAGTACAAACGCTCCTATTACGCTTGTCAGAAACAAAGCCGCTTTCGGAAGAATAGTGACTATTCCGCTGACTATCACCGACACATCGCTGTTTATTCTGTTCAAAAGCTCGCCCGAATGATACTCCGAAACAGCCAGATAATCCTTTCTCAGTAAAATCCCGAATATGTGATTTTTTAAAGCTATTTCAAGTCTTGAACTGGCATGAACATTTATAAAGCTTACCGAAATCTGAACTACAAGCATCAGCGCAAGCATAATCGCTATCGAAACGCACGCCGAAATAAAATTTTTATCCGAAGCGCCGGTAGCTATATCAATAATTGTTTTTGACTGCATTGAAAATTGCAGCGAAATCATCGAAAGCAGAATACTTCCGACTGTCAGAAGCGCAATAAACAAAAGACTGCTTCTTCCATTTTTAACCAACCATTTCCATACCTTTATATTCATACCGTATACCTGCACTATTGTTTTCTTTCTTTTCTGAGCATTGCGTCCGATGTTACCGGGTGATCCATTTTCATTTTGATTATCATTTTTGCATGGGGCGCACTTTCGATACTTTCACCGTTTTCATTTTCCATATACTCAACCTTTTGCTTAAAAAACGGTTTTCCCGGTTGTATCACCTCTATCTCATCGCCGACAAAAAATCTGTTTCTCTGAGATATTACTGCAATACCGCTCTTTTCGTCATAGCTTTCCACCATACCGATAAGGTCATAATCACGAATGTATGAGCTGTCGGTATAAACCTGCTCGTTTTCTCCCGGCTTGCCGAGATAAAAGCCTGTGGAATATGGTCTGTGGCTTATTTTGCAAAGCTCGTCATACTGCGACCTGTCGAACACATAGTTCTCCGGATCGGCACAATACCGGTCAATTTCCTCTCTGTATGCCTTGACTATGGTTGCGACATAATACGAGGTCTTAACTCTGCCCTCAAGCTTAAAGCTTGTGATTCCGCTGTTTACAAGCTCCGGTATATGCTCTATCATGCACAAATCCTTTGAATTGAAAATAAAGCTTCCTCTTTCGTTTTCAAAGACGTCCATGTATTCGCCCGGTCTTGTCTGCTCAACAAGCGAGTAATTCCAGCGGCAAGGGTGAGCGCACGCTCCCCTGTTTGCGTCACGGTGCGTCATGTAATTTGACAAAAGGCATCGACCCGAATAGGAAACGCACATTGCGCCGTGTACAAACGCTTCAAGCTCCAGATCCTCCGGAGTTTTCTCTCTTATTTCCTTTATTTCATCAAAGCTCATTTCCCTTGCAAGCACAACTCTTTTTGCGCCGAGCTTGTACCATGTACAGGCGGAACGGTAATTCACATTGTTCGCCTGTGTGCTTATGTGTATCGGTATTTCGGGCACAAGTGTTCTCATCATGTCGAAAATTCCCAAATCGGCAACCAGAACAGCGTCAAAGTCCATCGGTCTTATTTCATTTATAAACTGTTTAAATTCTTTAATATCGTCATTATGAGGCAAAATGTTTGCCGTCAGATATACTTTTTTTCCCCGTTCATGAGCATAGCGGATACCCTCCCGCATATCCTCATATGAAAAATTTTCAGCGGCTACTCTCAGACTGAATGCTTCACCGCCTATATATACGGCGTCAGCACCGTAATTGATTGCTGTTTTCAGCTTTTCCAAGCTCCCTCCGGGAGCTAAAAGCTCAGGCTTATTCATTTTTGGCTGTAAACCCCCTTACATTTTTACCGCAACCGTAACGCCGTCGCCTAACGGTAAAACAACGGTTCTCAATTCATCTCTCTGCAATTGAGCGGAAATAAATCTTCTCAAGCGCTTGACTATCGTTATCTTTCTTCTTATGACATGAGCGTCGTCCGCCGTCATTCCCTTATAAAGGACATTGTCCGCAACAAGCAAGCCGCCCTTTTTCAAAAGACGTATGCAGTCATTCAGCATATATATGTAATGTGCTTTCGGTCCGTCGAGAAAAATAATATCATATTCCGCCGTCAAAGTCGGAATTACCTCTTTTGCATCGTTATGTATAACATTGATTTTATCCTCATAACCGGCTCTTTTTATATTTTCTCTTGCGCGAACCGCCATATCTGCGTCCCATTCAATTGTTGTAACTGTTCCGTTATCTGCAAGATACTGTGCCATAAGCAATGCTGAATATCCGATTGCACAGCCTATTTCAAGAATCCTTGCCGGTCTTTTCATCGCCGCAAGCACCTCCAAAAGCTGTGCCGTTTCGGGCTGAACTATCGGAACGCTGTTTTCTTTTGCGTATTCTTCAAGCTCTTTTAACACACCGTCATGACGGTTTACCTCGCTTCTTAAAAACTCGGTAATATACGGATAGCAAATTGCGTCCTTATCGTATTCA
Source organism: uncultured Clostridia bacterium (assembly GCA_934462715.1). Lineage (GTDB taxonomy): Bacteria > Bacillota > Clostridia > UBA1381 > UBA1381 > RGIG1988. Next base: position 30,154 of record CAKSIJ010000017.1, on the reverse strand, counting down.
ATCATTTATACTCTCTCCGATTAATTTAATAAGCTTTTGCTTTGCTTCGTTCAAATCCATAAGCGGCATTGACGCTCCTGCCGCCATGGCATGACCGCCGCCGCCTATTTTTACAGCAATTTCCGCAACGTTAACCACTCCGTTTGAACGAAAACTCAGCTTTATTTTTTCAGTTGTTTTCTTAATCAAAAGTGCCACCTGCGTACCTTTTACGCTTCTGGGAATATTCACAACATCCCCGATGTCATTGACCCTCACTCCGAATTTATCCATTATCTCCGAATCGACAACCGCAATTGTCAGTTTTCCTCCGTAATAGCTTTCAAGGCTGTCCATGACATATCCCTTTAAACGTATAACCTCTATATCCTCGGTGTCAAACAACTCTCTGCAAAGCATTGCGTGATCTATTCCGCAATCCATAAGTGCGGCAACGGTTCTGAGAGTTTTGGGCGACGCACAGCTGTATTTTAAGCACCCCGTATCCGACATTATACCGGCATATAAAAGCTCTGCCGTTTTTTTTGTGATTTTTTCGCCCATTTCGCAAATTAAATCATAAACCATTTCGCTCGCGGACGACATATCTCCGTCAACTCTGTTTACCTTTGCATACCCTGTGTTGGTGTAATGGTGGTCTATGCTTACCGTCATTTTCGCCCTGTCAAGAAAAACCGCTCTGTCGCCAAGTCTGCCGACATCTGCGCTGTCAAGACAGATAACAAGATCCCACTCATCATCACAGCCTTTTTGCGGGTCATAAATTTCGTAATCGTCACTCAAAAACGAAAGACGTTTTTCTATAGGCTCGCTCAAATAGTATTTTACTTTTTTCCCCATACCGTCCAAAACGTTTTTGAGCGCAAGCGAGCTCGAAAAAGCGTCCGTGTCCTCATCAATATGCGAAAGAAGCAATATACTCTCTGCCCCTCTGATTAAATCCTTTATATTATCCATTTTTGTTATCCTGTTTTTCAATATCCTTTAACATTTGATTTATCTTTGATCCGTGTTCAATCGAGTGGTCAAGCTCAAATATAAATTCCGGTGTGTGCCTTAATTGCAGTCTGTGTCCGATCTCTCGGCGAATGTAACCCTGTGCGCTTTTGAGTCCGGCAAGTGCATTTTTCTGCACCTCCTCATCTCCGAACACACTGATATAGGCTTTGGCATAGCTTAAATCATTTGTTACATGAACGGCTACAACGCTTGTTATCATAGGTATGCGTGCATCCTTTAATTCTCTTATAACCTGAGAAAGCTCACGCATAACCTCTTCGTTTATTTTGTTTATTCTTTCTTTTGCCATAATTTTCCCTTTCCCGATTTGTGCGGTTATAGTGTGCGGAAAGCAGGAGATGACTCCTGCTGTTCCGCTGTTTTATTTTTTATATCGACAAAGCAGAGCCTGTGCGGATTTAAATGCGTGCAGTTTGCCGTTATGAACGGCGCAGTCATACTTAGTGTACTTCAAGCCGTGAATACCGGTGAAGTGCGCGCATTTTTGTTTTTATATCAACAAATCAACAGCCTGTGCGGATTTAAATGCGTGCAGATTGCCGTTATGAGCGGCGCAGTCGTACTTTGTGTACTTCAAGCCGCGAATAATGGTGAGATGCGCGCATTTAAATGTGTGCAGATTGCCGTTATGAGCGGCGCAGTCATTACTTTGTGTACTTCAAGCCGTGAATACCGGTGAGATGCGCGCATTTTAATCCGCACCCCTATCTTGCTATTTCTTCCATCACATAACACTCGATTATATCGCCCTCTTTAACATCGTTAAAGTTCGCAATTCCGATACCACATTCAAAGCCTTCAGCAACTTCCTTAGCGTCGTCCTTGAAACGCTTCAGACTGTCGATTTCACCCTCGTGAACCACGATACCGTCACGAACAAGTCTGATCTGAGCGTTTCGGGTGATTTTACCGTCGGTTACATAGCTTCCTGCGATAGTGCCGACGCCCGAAACTCTGAATGTCTGTCTTACTTCTGCATGACCGATAACATTTTCCTTAAATTCAGGGTCAAGCATACCCTTCATAGCGGCTTCGATTTCCTCGATAGCCTGGTAGATAACTCTGTAAAGACGAATATCAACCTCATGCTGAGAAGCGGCAGCCGCAGCACCTGCGTCCGGTCTTACGTTAAAGCCGACTATAATAGCGTTTGAAGCGTTCGCAAGCATTACGTCCGATTCATTTACCGCACCTACTCCGCCATGGATTGCCCTTACTCGTACTTCATCATTTGAAAGCTTTTCAAGAGATTGCTTAACCGCTTCTACGGATCCCTGTACGTCAGCCTTTATAATTACATTAAGCTCTTTCATATTGCCCTCGTCAATCTGTGAGAACAGATTATCGAGAGATACCTTAACGGTAGAGTTGAACTTAGTTTCCTTTTGTTCCTGTTTTCTCGATTCGGCAACGTCCTTTGCAAGCTTTTCATCCTTAACAACTCTGAATTGATCGCCGCCGGACGGTGCTTCGGAAAGACCGAGAATTTCAACAGGTGTTGACGGACCTGCTGTTTTTACACGTCTGCCCTTATCGTTTACCATTGCACGGACGTGACCTACGGCTGTTCCGGCAATTACTATATCGCCCACATTCAAAGTACCGTCCTGGACAAGAACCGTTGCGACAGGACCTCTGCCCTTATCGATTCTTGCTTCGATAACCGTACCCTTTGCAGGTTTATTCGGGTTTGCTTTCAGCTCTTTCATATCAGCAATAAGCAGAACCATTTCAAGAAGCGAATCTATATTTATTCTCTTCTTTGCGGATATTTCAACGCATACCGTATCTCCGCCCCATTCTTCGGGTACAAGCTCATGCTCGACAAGCATCTGCTTAACTCTGTCAACATTTGCATTTTCCTTGTCTATCTTGTTAATTGCAACAACAATTGTAACTCCTGCCGCCTTTGCGTGGTTGATAGCTTCTATCGTCTGCGGCATGATACCGTCATCGGCAGCAACAACGAGTATTGCAACGTCAGTAACCTGTGCTCCTCTTGCTCTCATGGTTGTAAACGCTTCGTGTCCCGGTGTATCAAGGAAGGTTATATCCCTGTCATTAAGACGAACACTGTACGCACCGATATGCTGTGTGATACCGCCGGCTTCGGTGTCCGTTACCGACGTATGTCTTATAGCGTCCAAAAGCGAGGTTTTACCGTGGTCAACGTGACCCATAACAACAACCACGGGCGGACGGGGTACGAGATCCTCCGGCTTATCCTCTTCCTCCTCAAAGAGTATATCCTCTTTTGTAAGGATTATTTCCTGTTTGATTTCTATTCCGTAATCATCGGCAATAAGCGATGCGGTATCAAAATCTATGTTTTGAGTGATTGTAGCCATAACCCCGAGCATCATAAGTTTTTTAACGATTTCAGCCGCCGGCTTGCCGAGTTTTTGCGCAAATTCGCCGACAGTGATTGTTTCCGGGATTTCGATAAGCTTAGGCTCTTCCTTTTTCTTAGGTTCTTCCTTTTTCTCGTTTTTATTCTTTTGCTTATCGGGCATCGAAAGATTCTTTTCGTTTCTGTTCTTTTTCTTTGCCTTGCTTCTTCCGCCCTGCATATCGCGCATATTGTCGGTAACAAGATTTTCAAGACGTTCTCTCGATTCAATCTTTTCAAGCTCAACGGTAGAGGTTCTTGTGTCTACATAACGCACATTATGTTCATCGCTGATCTTGATTTTTTCGTTATCGTCAACATTGAAATCAAGCTGAATCTTTTCGCCCTTTTCCTTTTGATATGCCGGACGTTTTTCATTTTTCTTCTTTTTATTTTTGTTATCAGAGCTGTTCTCTTTCGGTTTTTTGCCGTTATCCTTAGCCATTTCGATCTTCTTTTCTTCGGCAGGCTTCGGCTGCTGTTTTTGTTCGTGCGCTTTTTTAGGCTGCGGCTTTGTTTTCGCCGTGCTTTCTTCCGTATGCGGCTTTTCCTCCGCTTTTGCTTCGGCTGCGGTCGGCTTCTCAGTCTCTTTCGCCGCCGGCTTTTCCTTTACCTTAGGCTTCACAATAGGCTCGCTGCCCATATCGTATTCCTGTGTATATATTTCAAGAATAAGCGAAAGATGCTCCTCTTCAAGCAGTGAAGCTCCCGATTTAAGCGTAATTCCGAAATTGGAAAGCTTTTCTATTATTTCTTTTGCCGGAACTTTAAGTTCCCTTGCTATTTCCTGAACCTTAACATTAGATGCTGCCATTATTTATTCACCATTCCTTCCTGATTTAAAAAATCGGTATACTTTTTCAATACTGCCTCCGCAAGCGCCTTGTCATTAACCGAAATAACAGTTCTCTCGCCTTCCGCTCCGACCGCTCTTGCCAATCCCTCTTTGTCCGAGTATTCTATATATTTGACAGAATAATATCTGCATGAATCGGTTACAGCCTTTCTGCCGTTATCCGATATATCCTTTGCAAGTATAATAAGCTCCGATTTTCCCGCCTTGATTTCCTTTTCGCAAAGCGGCGCTCCCGCACATACCTTTCCTGCTTTTTTTGCCAGTCCTATCATGGAAAGTACCTTATCCCGATACATAAGCAATCAGCTCCTTATAAAGCTCCTCCGGCACCTGTCTTTTCAGCTGTCTTTGGAGCGCTTTTTTCTTCTGTGCCGCAAGAATACATTCGCTGTTCTTACAAATATATGTTCCTCTGCCGCTCATTTTGTGGGTTTCGTCAATTTTCAATTCATCGCCGTCGGCAAACACTCTCACCAGCTCCGGCTTATCCCTCATACTTCGGCATCCGACGCACATTCTTTGCGGTATGTGCCTGGGTTTGTTTTTCTCCATTTATGTTAATCTCCATTCCGCCGCATGGCGGCATAAATCAAATCCGATTCCGATAGGTTATAAATTATTCGCCCTCTGTTATTGCTTCATCATCGGCTGCTATTTCTTCCGATACGGCAGCAGTATCCAACAGCTCCGCTGCAACATCGTCAAATGCGGTATCCTCCGTATCATCAGGTTCACCGGGCTTTTCTTCTTCAAGCTCATCTCCCGGCTTTTTAATATCTATTTTCCAGCCGGTAAGCTTTGCCGCAAGTCTTACGTTCTGACCTTTACTGCCTATGGCAAGCGACTGCTGATATTCAGGAACGGTAACAACCGCCATCTTTTCGGCTTCGTTAATCTGAACGTCAAGAACGCTCGACGGACTTAAGCTTGCCGTTATGAACTCAACGGGATTTTCGCTCCATTTAACAATATCGATCTTTTCGCCTCTGAGCTCATCGCTTATCTGATTAACTCTTATTCCGTTTTTGCCTATGCATGAACCCTGCGCGTCAATATCCTTGTTTTCGGAGTAAACTGCAATTTTGGTTCTCGAGCCGGCTTCTCTTGCTATGCTCTTGATTTCAACAACGCCGTCACTGATTTCTGGAACCTCTCTCATGAACAAGCGTCTTACAAGGTTAGGATGAGTTCTTGACAAAACAACCTGTGTTCCCCTGTTTCCTGCCTTTACTTCGCTCACATAGCACACTATTCTCATATTCGGTGCATAATGAAGCTTCGGCGGCATCTCGCTTTTCGGGATTTCGTCTGATGGCAGCATTGCTTCAACAGTTTCGCTGATTCCGTCATGCTCTATCTCAACCTCGACGAAAACTCTGCCGTCATCATCGATTCTGCGTACTCTGCCCGTTACTATATCGTTAAGTATTTTGGCCGAGCTGTTATATACCTGCTCACGCTCGGCTTCTCTCAGCTTCTGGGTGATAACCTGCTTTGCGTTCATTGCCGCAACTCTGCCGAAATTTCTCGGAGTTACTTCTATGTCCACAATATCGCCCAATTCATATTTTGCCGAAAGCTTATGTGCGTCCTCAAGAGAGATATACAGCTGTTCATCTCCCTCCTCCACATTTTCAACAACCTCTTTTTCCGCATAAACCTTAAACTGTCCGGTAACTTTGTCTATGGTAACCTTAACATTCTGTGCGGAATTGAAATTTCTTTTGTATGCCGTTACAAGTGCGGTTTCAAGCGCGTTGATTATAAAATCTGTGCTGATGTTTTTCTCCTTGCACAAATCTCCCATTGCTCCCAACAGCTCTGCCGCTTCGTCAAATTCCGACTTCTTCCCTTTTCTCTTTTTTGCCTCTGCCATTTTTTAAATCATTCCTTTCCGTGCCGTAGGCACTGCGTTTATCAAAATTCAAAATACAATCTTATATATACTGCGTCCTTAACAGGTACTTTTACCGTTTCACCGTCAACATCTATCTGCGCCGTTTCACCGTCAAAATCACCCAGAGTTCCGCAAAATTCCTTTTTGCCTTCAATTGCTTTATAAAGCTTTGCTTCAACCTTTCGTCCTTTATAATAGGTAAATTCACGTTCGGTTTTCAAAACTCTGTCTGCGCCGGGCGAGGAAATCTCCAGAATGTATGCTTCGTCAATAAGCTCAAGCTTATCGAATACTTCGTCAAATTTTCTGCTGAAGCTTTCGCACTCGTCTATCCCTATTCCGCCGGGCTTATCAATATATATCCTTAAATACCTCTCTCCCCCCTCTTTTTTATATTCGGCTCCTATAACCGCACAGCCACATTCGGAAGCGATAGAATCCGCCGTTTCAAGGGCTTTTTTTTCTATTATTCCTGCCATATGCTCTCCTCTCCGGAAATTTTCATGTCATCTCATATAACATGAAAGAGTGGACTCTCGTCCACTCCTCCGTCAATATCTTAATGCTTACATACCTATTATAACATATATTATGCGTCATTGCAAGACTTTTTACACATTTTATTTATTTTGTATATTTTTTATGTTTTCAAGCATAATTTTCATGTCTGTAAGGTGATATTTTACAGATGTGAGCCTTAGTCTTTATAAGCCTGCGATGTTATTTTGCCGCATGGTTGTATTATTGCAATAATTTATTGATTTTTTATGTTTTTTATGCAAAAAACTATTGCCAAAATACAATAGATGTGGTAGAATATAGTAGTATATGAATAATACAAATCAGTACAAAGCCGAAAGGATGACAGATAATGGAAAAAGAAAAATTGTTAACAAAAATGACCGATGCCGGTCTTGTTGCCGTTGTTCGCGCAAATACCGGCGACGAAGCAATAAAAATTGCGGACGCTTGTCTTGAAGGCGGCTGTCCCTCAATAGAGCTTACGTTTACAGTTCCCGGAGCTCACAAGGTAATCGAAGCTCTCGCTTCCAAGTACACAAACGGAGAAATGATTCTCGGTGCAGGTACGGTGCTTGATTCGGAAACCGCCAGAATCGCAATACTCTCGGGCGCAAACTACATAGTAAGCCCGGCATTCAATCTTGAATGTGCAAAGCTCTGTAACAGATACCGTGTTCCCTACATTCCGGGCTGTGTAACCATAACCGAGGTTATAACGGCTATGGAGGCAGGTGCGGATATTATCAAAATCTTCCCCGCCGACTTATTCGGACCGAAGATAATCAAGGATATTAAAGGACCGCTCCCGCAGGCTAAAATGATGCCTACCGGCGGTGTTGACGTATCAAATGTTGACCAGTGGATAAAAGCAGGCGCAGTTGCCGTAGGCGCAGGCTCATCTCTGACAGCAGGCGCAAAAACAGGCGACTATAAAAAAATCACCGAAACGGCAAAAGAATTTATCAGAAAAATTCAGGAACAAAGAAGTCAGATGTAATCGGACTGTTATATATGTAAATAAAATATTTTTTAAATTACAGACACGAAAGGATATGTTAGTATGGCAAAAGTAGTTACAATGGGAGAAATAATGTTAAGACTTTCCACTCCCAATAACGAAAAATTTATTCAGGCAGACGAATTTGACGTATGCTACGGCGGCGGAGAAGCAAATGTTGCGGTATCCTTGGCAAATTACGGTCACGATGCGGAATTTATAACAAAGGTTCCGGAAAATCCTATCGGAGAATGTGCCGTTGCCGCACTCAGAAAGCTCAATGTCGAAACAAAGCACATTGCAAGAGGCGGAGAAAGACTCGGAATATATTTTCTTGAAACGGGTGCGGCAATGAGAGCTTCAAACGTTGTATATGACAGAGCTCACTCATCTATATCAACGGCAAAACCCGAGGATTTTGATTTTGACGAAATCTTCAAAGGCGCCGACTGGTTCCATTTCACCGGAATAACTCCGGCAATCTCCGATCAGGCTGCCGAATTGACCGAAGCAGCTTTAAAAGCCGCAAAAGCAAAAGGCATTACGGTGTCGGTTGACTTAAACTTCAGAAAGAAGCTCTGGACAAGCGAAAAGGCTCAGAAGGTCATGACAAATCTCATGCAGTATGTTGACGTATGTATCGGAAATGAAGAGGATGCTGAAAAGGTTCTCGGCTTTAAGCCCGGCAATACGGACGTTACAAGCGGTGAGCTTGAGCTTTCCGGTTATCGTGACATTTTCGGTCAGATGGTTAAAAAATTTAACTTTAAATATGTTATAAGCTCGCTCCGCGAAAGTCATTCGGCTTCGGATAACGGTTGGTCTGCGTGCATTTATTCACGCGATGATGATGAATTTTATCATTCAAGAAAGTACAGAATCACACCTATCGTTGACAGAGTCGGCGGCGGCGATTCCTTTGCCGGCGGTGTAATCTGCGGACTGCTTGACGGAAAGAACTTCAAGGACGCACTTGAATTCGGTGTTGCCGCTTCCGCACTTAAACACACAATCCCCGGCGATTTCAACCTCGTATCGAGAGCAGACGTTGATAACCTTGCCGGCGGCGACGGCTCGGGCAGAGTACAAAGATAATTCAAATGTATATTATTTTACATTGCGGGAATAATTAAAATATAGCCCGCTGATGTGTGCTATCATCAGATATACGATAGCCGAACTGCCGTGTACGGCTTCCGTATGCCTATCACTTTTATCATTTATACCGCCGGAGGGCAGAGATTAGATTACATTTATCTCTGCCCTCCGTTTTCATGCGCACGCAGATTTTTCTTTCCCGATATGTGCCGTCACACCCCCATTATTGCGTTATTAACAACATTTATTTTTATTATTGAAAAAATTTGTTAAAAAAATTATAAAAAAATCACAAAAAAGACTTGCTTTTTTTGTTTTTTTGTGATAGAATATTAAGGTATTATGATTAAATCTATTGGAGGTGTTTTCAGTGCCAAATATCAAATCTGCTAAGAAACGTGTTAAGGTTATTGAAAAGAAAACTTTAATTAACCAAATGCACAAAACAGCAATAAAGACTGCTGTTAAAAAGTTTGAAGCTGCTGTTGAGTCTGAGGACAAGAGCGCAATCGCTCCGTTGTTCAACGACGCGGTTAAAAAGCTTGACCAGGGTGTTAAGCAAGGTATTCTTCATAAGAATGCCGCTGCAAGAAAGAAATCGCAGCTTGCATTAAAGCTTGCTAAAGCTAATGCGTAAGCTTGTTTGCCTTATCTAAGGTAATCCTGCCGGAACTGCAATGCGGTTCCGGTTTTTTTTGAATTTTTTTGTTGCATTTACTGCTTCTTTGGTGTATAATACCTATGGTAATGATTATTGATTAATACCAACCCTTTACAATCATTCAAAATACAGAAATAATAAAGAGAGGAATATTCAAATGGCTAAGAACATATCGGATATTGACAAAAACCTAAAGATAACGACAATAACGGAAAACAACATTAAATTTTACAGCGCAAACGAACACCCCTTTAAAGTTTACGGATTAATGTATGACGAAAAGCTCGGCAGATTTTTAAGAATGCCCAACGATATTGCAAAAAACGTAAATCCCGGCGTTGAAATTTTAAATACCAACACATCGGGCGGAAGAATACGCTTTAAAACAAATTCGGAATATGTTGCAATCAAGGTTATATCAAACACAACCGGATTTATGCCGCACATGGCGCTTTCCGGCAGCAGCGGATTTGATTTATACACAAAAGACAATAATGGCTATACATATTTTACAACCTTTATGCCCAGCTTTTCATTTGATGATTTTACAAATAATCATGGCTACGAAAGTATTATACACTTCTCCGACAGAAAAATGAGGGATTTGACAATAAACTTTCCTTTATATAATGAAGTGCTGAATTTATACATAGGCTTGGAGGATAACGCTGCTCTTGAAAGAGGCGAGCCTTACAAAACCGAAAAGCCGGTTGTTTTCTACGGAAGCTCGATAACACAAGGAGGCTGTGCGTCACGTCCCGGCAATGCTTATGCAAATATACTTTCAAGAAAGTATGATTTTGACTTTATAAATCTCGGTTTTTCCGGAAGCGGAATGGGTGAGCCTGCAATTGCTGAGTATATAGCAGAACTTGATATGAGTGCATTCATTTATGACTACGATTATAATGCGCCCAACGCAGAGCATTTGAAAAAAACTCACAAACCCATGTTTGACACCATAAGAAAAGCGCACCCGAATATTCCGATAATAATCATGTCAATGCCAAAACTATCACTTTCAGAAAGCTGTATTCACAGAAAAGAAATAATCAAAGAAACCTATGACATTGCAAAAAGCGGCGGCGACAAAAACGTATACTTCATTCCCGGGGACGAAATTTTCAAAATATTCGGAAATGACAGCTGCACGGTTGATGGCTGTCACCCGAACGATTTAGGTTTTATGTGTATGGCAGAGGCGGTATCTGAAATATTTGATACCGTATTTGAAAGATAATGCATATAAAAACCGACGAACCTCCGAAAGCCTGCTTAGCTTCCGGAGGTTTTATGCTGTTTTAAACAAATATAAACAGAATTTATTCCACCGTCAATTTTCGGTTTTCACTGTCACTGAATTTATCAAACACAATACATGTCAGATCAAACATTGTTCCGACGCCAAAAAACCCCAGAGTCACAAAAAACAATATTCCGCTTTTCTTCTTTCCTGCATATATCCTGTGCAGTCCGGCAAGCCCCAAAAAGCCCAGCATGCACAGTATCATAGCGGTTATTTTATTTTTCTGTTTAGTGTTCCCTGTTTTGTTTTCATAGTTTTCATTCATATACATATACCATTTTATCTGCTATCATGCCCCAACCCCAAATCAGGTAAAATATGCGGCAAATCATTTGTGCTGTTTCTTCTATTTCAAAATTATAGCACTATTTTGGATAATTGTCAATACAAAATAAAGATTTCAGTTAATGTTTTAAGATTTCAAATTCTGTTAATGATAATGTCTAAATGATAGAATAACATAAAGGCAGGTGTTAATGTTTTGAATTATGTATTATTGGGAGAGCAAATAAGAAAACAGCGTAAAAAGAAAAATTTAACATTGGAGCAGCTGGCGGAAAAGCTGGACGTTTCCACAACCTTTATCGGGCAGATCGAACGTGCAAAAGGTATACCTTCGCTTGAAACATTCGTTAAGATAGCAAACGTGCTTGAAATTTCAACCGACAGTCTGCTCTTCGGCGATCTTAACAACGATTCGGGCAAAAATCATTTTATAAACAGACTTACTGAGCTTACCGACTGTCTGACGCCCAAAGAAAAAGATCTGTTTCTGAAAAACGCCGAAATATTTACCGAAATAAAAAAAATGCAAATAAAATAATATCGGCATATCATGGTTCAGGGACATAAAACAATCACTATTCTCCAAAAGTATGTAAAGAAAAAAGAGGGTCGGCTAAACTTTGTCGAACCTCTTTAAATACTTAAAGCCGGAATCAGTCTTCTTCAAGTGCTTCATTATACTTTTCGAGAATTGCTTTTTCAAGAAGATCTCTCATCTCACTGTTTATCGGATGAGCAATATCCTTAAATTCATTCTCAGGTGTTTTTCTGCTTGGCATAGCAGTAAACAGCTTGTCCTGACCCTCAATTACCTTAATATCATGTACAACAAAAGCGTCGTCAAAAGTAACGGAAACAACCGCTTTCATCTTTCCCACGGAAGGGATTTTCTTTACTCTTATGTCGGTAATCTGCACCGGATTCACCACCTCTCGACTGCGTAATAATTATGCCGATACTAATTCTGATATAAATATTTTACTGCATTTTTACCAAATTGTCAATCATTTGTTTAAAAAATGTCCATATAACTGATAAAAATTGGATAGGTTGTACAAAAAATGCAAGAAAATTTATGTAGACCGAAAAAAACCATATTGAAATTTCGATATTATTGTGATATAATAAAAATAATCGTTTTACTGTCCCCGACCATGTACGGCATTAAAGTGTTTCGGAATGGCATTAACGATTACATACCAACGCAAAAGGAGCAATAACAGTGACCGATTTGGAAAGAGCAAGAGAGTTTTTTAAAAAAGACGTATATGCAACCGAAACAACAGGTATAGTCATCGAAGAAGTTAAAGGAAATTATGTGAGGTGCAGTCTGAAAATAACCGAAAAACACAAAAACGCAGGCGGCAGAGTCATGGGTGGCGCAATTTACACAATGGCGGATTTCATATTTGCTGTTGCGGCAAACTTTGATAAGCCGCTGACCGTTACCGCAGTAAGCCAGATAAGCTATATCGGCGCGGCAAAAAGCGATGTTCTGATTGGCGAAAGCAAGCTTATTAAGGACGGACGGAGAAGCTGCTTTTATGAAATAACAATAAATGATGATCTGGGCAATCCTGTTGCTGTTGTAACAACAAACGGTATGCATATTGAACAGTAGAAATATCGTTAATAATAAATAATATATTGAAATCTGCCAAAATAGAAAAAACAGTATTGACTTTACTATGATAAAGTGATATAGTGGTAAAGTAATAATAAACAAAAGCAAATTAAAGGAGAGTTTTTAACATGAAAAAGTTTTTAACATTATCATTGGCAGCAATGCTTACATTATCGGCAGCAGGCTGCGGAACACAGAACCCATCGGAAACAAAAGATAACGGTGAACAGACAAACACCGCTTCAACAGAATCGGATTATGAGCAGATCAAGGCAAACGGCAAGGCAGTTGTCGGAATCACAATGTTCAACCCGATGAATTACTATGATGAAAACAAAGAGCTTGTAGGATTTGATACAGAGCTTGCAAAGGCAGCTTTTGAAAAGCTCGGTCTTGAAGCCGAATTTATAGAAATAAACTGGGACACAAAGGAAATCGAGCTTAATTCGAGAAGTATAGACTGCATCTGGAACGGTATGTGTATCACAGATGACAGAAAAGCAAACATGGGAATCACAAATCCGTACTTAAACAACACACAGGCTATGGTTATGAAGCCCGAAAAGGCTGCCGAGCTTGCCAAAGATCCGAGCGGCGCAACCGTAGTTGCCGAGCAGGGTTCAACAGGCGAGGGTAAGCTCCAGGGTACTATTGAGGATGACGCTACCGTTAAGGTTTCGGCAAAAGAATTTTTCGCAAACGCAAAGTACACGGCTGTTGATTCAATGGCAAAGGCTATTATGGAGGTTGCCGCTGGAACGGCGGACATTGCGCTCGTAGACAGCGTATGCGCTTACGGAATGGTGGGCGAAGGTACAGACTACCCCGATCTTGTAGTAAATGTTGACAACGAATTCGGCGCACAGCAGTACGGTATCGCATTCAGAAAGGGCAGCGATATGGTTGAGAAAATCAACAGTACCATCGACGAGCTTAAGGCTGACGGAACAGTTGAAAAGCTTGCCGAAAAGTATAACCTTACAACAATGCTTATTAAATAATAAATAATTATTGCAATTAAAGGAGCTGTCAAAAACCGTTTGTGTTTTTATGGCTCCTTTGCACATTTTTTTATTTTAACCACAGGAAAGGAAAGACAAAAAATGAATCAGAGATATTTCCCGTCATATACAATAGGCGAGGACGCTTATAAGGAATTTAACAAGGTTTGCAAACCACTCGGAAAACGTTTTTTGCTGATCGGCGGAAAAAACGCTCTAAGCGTTTCGTCAGATAAGCTTTTATCGGAGGTCGGCAGTGAATTTGAGCTTGTTGACAAGGTGATTTATGGCGACGAATGTACAAAGGAAAGAGCAGAGGAGCTTTATAAGTTATATAAAGATAAAAATGTGGATTTTGTTGTCGGAGCAGGAGGCGGAAAGGCTCTTGATATGTCAAAGTACCTTGCAAAGCTTCTCGGGGTTGAGGTTGTCACCCTCCCCACCATTGCTTCAACCTGTGCTGCAGCCTCGGCATTGGTTGTTACATATACATACGATCATGTTTTTGCCGGTTTTGAATATCTTAAAAAGCCTGCGTATCATTGTTTTATCGACACAAGGATAATTGCCGAAGCGCCGTATAAATACCTGCGCGCCGGAATCGGTGATACTCTTGCAAAGCACTATGAAGTAGAATTTTCGCAAAGAGGTCACAAGCTTGATTATTCCACACAGCTTGGTCTGACAATCAGCTCTATGTGCTCCGAGCCATTGTTCAAATATGCTGAAGCTGCTTTGGACGCCTGCAAAAACAACGAAATCAGCAACGAGCTTGAGCAGATTATTCTTGCGATAATAATAACCACAGGCATGGTTTCAATGCTCATTAATCCCGACTATAACGGCGCAATGGCTCATGCGTTATTTTACGGTCTTACAATTCTTGAAGGCTTTGAGGATAAATTTCTGCACGGAGATGTTGTCGGCTACTGCACTGCGGTTCAGCTTGCCGTTGACAACAACATTCCGGAAGCTGTCAGAATTTTAAAATTTCTTAAATCAATCGGTATCGAAACATCTTTGAGCGAGCGTAAAATCCGCACCACAATACAAAATATGCAGCCCGTTATTATAACGGCGCTCAAAGATCCGGATATGAGGGTTATACCTTATGAGGTTACCGTCGATATGATGTATAAAGGAATAACAGATGTAGAACAGCTTTCGGAAAACGGACTTATTTAAATTTTAAAATTATAATCTTTCGTAATAAGAAAGGAAGAGTACTTATGTGGTTTGCTTATGCGGCTTTATCAGCGGTTTTTGCTGCTTTGACAACAATTTTTGCAAAAATAGGTCTTGACGGGGTAAATTCCAACCTTGCTACAGCAATCAGAACAATAGTTATATTGTTTATGTCATGGATAATCGTATTTATCACAGGGAACACAAAACAGCTTGGTGAAATCACTTCAAAAGGCTGGCTGTTCCTTATCCTGTCCGGTCTTGCAACCGGCGCTTCATGGCTTTTCTATTTCAAAGCTCTGCAAATGGGTGACGCTTCAAAAATTGCGCCGATAGACAAAATGAGCATTGTAATAACAATGATACTTGCATTTGTATTTTTAAAAGAACCGTTCACTTTCAAAACCGCCGCCGGCGGCATACTTATTTCCGCCGGGGTTCTTGTTCTTGCATTATAATAACGCTTTTTTCCGCACGGCAGGTCATTTGGCTCTGCCGTGTTTTTTTGCAAAAAAATAAAAAAAACAACAGCTGCTGTCGTATTTCCTGTTATAACAAAAAATTATAGTAAGATTGTATAAAAAACGCTATATTTATTAATCATTACAGCAATTTTAAAAAAATATTAAAAATACTATTGAATTTTTATATAAAATGTGTTAGAATATACAAGATGGTATGCATAAAACGTATATCGGCTTTTAAAAAAAAGAACACTTAAATCAGCCGAATGTGATAATATATTTGTATATTATCAACCGGTCTGTACATATTATTCAGATAAAACGTCATGCACGTTATTAATGTCGGCTGATTTCTGAGATTAAAGGAGGAATTTACATTGGCAAGAAAAATGAAAACCATGGATGGAAATAATGCGGCGGCTTATGTTTCATATGCGTTTACCGACGTTGCTGCAATCTATCCGATTACACCGTCTTCAACTATGGCAGAGGTAACAGACAAATGGGCTGCTGCCGGTCAGAAGAATATTTTCGGTCATACAGTTAAGGTTACCGAAATGCAATCCGAAGCAGGCGCTGCCGGAACAGTTCACGGCTCACTCGCAGCCGGTGCCCTGACAACAACCTACACCGCTTCACAGGGCTTACTGTTAATGATCCCGAATATGTATAAAATAGCAGGAGAGCTGCTCCCCTGCGTATTTAACGTTTCGGCAAGAGCATTGGCTTCGCATGCTTTGTCTATTTTCGGTGATCATCAGGACGTTATGGCCTGTCGTCAGACCGGATTTGCGATGCTCGCATCTTCAAACCCTCAGGAGGCAATGGACTTGGGCGCTGCCGCTCACCTTTCGGCTATAAAGGCAAGCGTTCCGTTTATGCATTTCTTTGACGGTTTCAGAACCTCTCATGAATACCGCAAGGTTGCTTGTTGGAATTATGACACTCTTGCAAAAATGCTCGATTGGGACGCGCTGAACAAATTCAGACGCAATGCATTGAATCCTGAGCATCCCGCTCAAAGAGGTACGGCACAGAACCCCGATGTATTCTTCCAGGCAAGAGAAGCTTCAAACAAGCATTATGAAGCAGTTCCCTGTATCGTAAGCGAATATCTCGATAAAATCAATGCAGAAATAGGAACAGATTATAAGCTGTTCAATTACTACGGCGCACCGGACGCAGAGCATATCATTATTGCTATGGGTTCCGTATGCGACACTATTGAAGAAACAATAGACTACCTCAACGGCAACGGTCAGAAAGTCGGCATGGTCAAGGTAAGACTCTACAGACCTTTCTCTGTTGAACATCTTATAGACGCTATTCCGGACACAGTTAAGAAGATTACCGTTCTTGACAGAACAAAAGAACCGGGTGCTGTCGGTGAACCTCTCTATCTCGATGTTGCAGCCGCACTGCAAGGCTCAAAATTTGCTGACTGTGAGCTATTCTCGGGCCGTTACGGTCTGGGTTCAAAGGATACAACTCCTGCTCAGATTATTGCAGCATACAAAAATGATACAAAGAAGAAATTCACAATCGGTATTGCCGATGATGTAACTCACCTTTCACTCGATATAGATGAAAATCCCGATACCACACCGGCAAACATTACAAGCTGCAAGTTCTGGGGTCTCGGTGCTGACGGTACTGTCGGTGCTAACAAAAACTCGGTTAAAATCATCGGCGACAACACCGATATGAACGTACAAGCTTATTTTGACTACGATTCAAAGAAATCGGGCGGTCTGACCGTTTCGCATTTGAGATTCGGAAATGCCAAGATTACGTCAACCTATCTTATCAACAAGGCTGATTTCGTTGCCTGTCATAAGGCTTCCTACATCAGACAATACGATATGGTTTCCGACGTAAAGCCGGGCGGAGTATTTTTGCTTAACTGTCCGTGGAATGCGGAAGAACTTGAAACACATATCCCGGGTCAGGTTAAAAAATATATAGCGGATAACAACATTCATTTCTATACAATAGACGGTGTTCAGATCGGTAAGGAAATCGGGCTCGGAAACAGAATCAACACTGTATTACAGTCTGCATTCTTCAAGCTTGCCAAGATTATCCCCGAGGACGACGCTATCAAGTACATGAAAGACGCAGCAACAGCTTCTTACTCAAAGAAGGGCGAAAAGATAGTTAAGATGAATCATGACGCTATCGACGCAGGCGCTCAGAGAATCGTTAAGGTTGACGTTCCGGAGAGTTGGAAGTCGGCAGAATATGAAGAACTCGGGACAAAGCATGACGGCGAGGGCAAGCTTATAGATTACGTTAATAACATTCTTGTTCCTATCAACAGCTTTAACGGAGCAAAGCTCCCCGTTTCCGCATTTTTACCTTATGCAAACGGTGAAGTTCCGCTCGGTTCATCGGCGTTTGAAAAGAGAGGAATCGCCATAGACGTTCCGGTATGGAATCCCGACGTGTGTCTGCAATGCGGACTTTGCTCATATGTATGTCCGCACGGCTGTATAAGACCTGTTGTTCTTACAGAAGAAGAAAAGGACAACGCACCCGAAAACATCAAATACATCGGTATGCGACAGATGGACGGAATGTACTTTGCAATTGCCGTATCGGTACTTGACTGTACAGGCTGCGGCTCGTGTGTAAACGTGTGTCCGGAGGTTAAGGGTCAGAAAGCACTGTCAATGCAGTCGCTTGACAGTCAGCTTGACGAGCAGGGTATATTTGACTACGGTATCAAGCTGAAAACAAAGCCGTCCGTATTTGATAAGTTTGGCATCAACACAGTTAAGGGTTCACAGCTCAGAATGCCTTATCTCGAATTTTCGGGTGCGTGCGCAGGCTGCGGCGAAACACCATATGCTAAGCTTGTTACTCAGCTGTTCGGTGACAGAATGTACATTGCAAACGCAACAGGCTGTTCGTCAATCTGGGGCGGTTCATCACCGTCAACACCGTATACCGCTGACGAAAACGGCAGAGGTCCGGCATGGGCTAACTCACTGTTCGAGGATAATGCCGAATACGGCTTCGGTATCTATCTCGGTCAAAAGGCATTGAGAGAATCAAACATTGAAAGACTGGAAAGAATTGCAGAGGACGCTCCCGAAGCTAAACCTGCAATCGAAAAGTTCCTTGAAACAAAGAATCTCGGCACGGAAAACAAGGTTGCTACGGAAGAATTGCTCAAATCAATTTCAAATATCGGCTCAGAGGACGCTAAGAACGTTATCGCAGACAAGGAATACCTTGCAAAGAAATCCGTTTGGATCTTCGGCGGTGACGGCTGGGCTTACGATATAGGCTTTGGCGGTCTGGATCATGTAATCGCTTCCGGTGAGGATGTAAACATCATGGTATTCGATACAGAGGTTTACTCAAACACAGGCGGTCAGTCGTCCAAGTCCACACCTACCGGTGCTATCGCACAGTTTGCCGCTGCCGGTAAGGCAATAAAGAAGAAAGACCTTGCAGCTATCGCTATGAGCTACGGCTATGTGTATGTTGCTCAGATTGCACAGGGTGCTGATTATAACCAGTGCTTAAAGGCAATTCTTGAAGCTGAAAGCTATCACGGTCCGTCAATAATTATCGGCTACGCTCCGTGTATCAATCACGGTATCGCAGGCGGCATGAGCATTGCTCAGACCGAGGAAAAGAAAGCAGTTCAGGCAGGCTACTGGCACTTGTTCAGATATGACCCAAGACGTACCTGCGAGGGTAAGAATCCGTTCGTTCTCGATTCAAAAGAGCCTACATTAAACTATGAGGACTTTATCATGGGCGAAGTCCGTTACAACTCATTGGCACGTTCAAATCCCGAAAGAGCAAAGGAATTGTTTGATAAAGCTCAGGCTGACGCTAAGGCTAAATATCAAAAGCTTGTTGAGCTTGCCAACAAATAACAGTGTTAAATAACACATCGCTTCTTCCCCGCTCATCAAAAGCTTGCGGAGAAATAAAGCTTTATTTAACAGTCAAGTTTCAACGCAATAAACAAACGGCACCGACAAATCGGTGCCGTTTGACTTTATATTAATTTTTTGCCCGCTCACAGCTTTTACTTTTCAACGGTAAACTCGTTATCATTTACGGTAACCTTAACAGAATCTCCGCTAACCACATCGCCGTCGATAATCTTTTCTGCAAGCATATCTTCGATTTTACTCTGGATTGCACGTCTTAAAGGTCTTGCGCCGTATACCGGATCGAAGCCCTCTTTTGCAATTAATTCAACAGCTTCATCTGTAAACTCAACCTTGATTTCATTTGCGGCAAGACGTTTTTCAAGGCTTGAAAGCATAAGCTTTGCAATTGCCTTAATATTGTCCTCTGTAAGACGCTTGAACACTATAATATCATCTATACGGTTCAAAAATTCAGGTTTAAAGGCATTTTTAACTTCAGCCATAACCTTTTCCTTGATTTTAGCGTCATTGTTTTCCTGCGGCTGATTGTGATCCGAGTCAAAGCCAAGCTTTGAAACATTATTCAAAATGTTTTTAGCGCCGAGGTTTGACGTCATAATGATAACCGTATTTCTAAAATCAACGTGTCTGCCCTGTGCGTCTGTAAGAAGTCCGTCCTCAAGTATCTGGAGCATTATATTGAATACGTCCGGATGAGCTTTTTCGATTTCGTCAAAAAGAATTACCGAATACGGATGCTTTCTTATCTTCTCGGTGAGCTGACCGCCCTCCTCAAAGCCTACATATCCCGGAGGCGAACCGATAAATTTCGATACCGAATGTTTTTCCATATATTCCGACATATCAACACGGATTATTGAGTCCTCCGATCCAAACATTGCTTCGGCAAGCGCCTTTGAAAGCTCTGTTTTACCTACGCCCGTAGGTCCGAGGAATAGGAATGAGCCTGTAGGACGTTTCGGATCTTTAAGTCCCGCTCTGCCTCGTCTGATTGCCTTTGCAACCGCAGATACGGCTTCATCCTGACCGATAACTCTCTTATGAAGAATAGCTTCAAGATTTTTAAGCTTTTCGCTTTCCTCCTCCGCTACCTTTGTAACAGGAATGTTAGTCCAGCTTGAAATAATATCGGCAATATCCTCTGCCGTTACTTTCAAATCGTTGGACGCTGCATTTTCCTCTTTCCATGCACCCTTAGCCTTGTCAATTTCCTCCTTGACGCTCTTTTCCTTATCACGGATTTCGGCTGCCTTTTCAAAGTTCTGAGCAGTTATTGCTTCCTGCTTTTCATTTGTCAGCTTTTCAAGCTGTGCTTCAAGCTCCTTTAAGGTATCCGGAGCAACCAGAGTTGACAGCTTTTTCTTTGAAGCCGCTTCATCGATAAGGTCTATCGCTTTATCGGGGAGAAAACGGTCTGTGATATATCTTGACGATAGCTTTGCGGCTGCGTCAATTGCTTCATCGGTTATTTTTACTCCGTGGTGAGCTTCATATTTATCTCTGATACCCGTCAATATCTGAACGGTTTCATCTATTGTAGGCTCTCCCACGATAACAGGCTGAAAACGTCTTTCAAGGGCTGCGTCCTTTTCGATGTACTTTCTGTACTCGTTAAGAGTCGTTGCACCGATAAGCTGCAATTCACCTCTCGCAAGTGACGGTTTCAAAATGTTTGAAGCGTCAATTGCGCCCTCTGCCGATCCGGCGCCTACTATAGTATGCATTTCATCGATAAACAGGATAACGTTTCCTGCGGCAATAACCTCTTCAACCGCTTTTTTCAGCCTTTCCTCAAATTCGCCTCGGTATTTTGCACCTGCAACAAGTGAGGACAAATCAAGAGCAAACAGTCTTTTGTCTTTTAAGGATTCCGGCACGTCCTGATTTGCAATTTTCTGTGCAAGTCCTTCGGCAACTGCCGTTTTACCTACGCCCGGTTCACCTATAAGACAAGGATTGTTTTTTGTTCTTCTTGACAGAATCTGGATAACTCTTTCAATTTCCTTATCACGTCCGATAACCGGATCAAATTTGTTTTCTCTCGCAAGCTCGGTAAGATCTCTGCCGAACTTGTCAAGAGTTGGAGTTTTGTTTGCTTTCTTTGCTTTGCCGGCAGACGATGAGCCGCTTTCGCTGCTAACGTCCTGTGACAGCATATTGTAAAGTGTTGACGGATTTACTCCGAGCGAAACAAGAATCTGTGCGCCCACACCGTCACCGTCACGCAGTATAGCCATTAATATATGCTCCGTGCCCACATAGCTGTGACCGAACCTTTGAGCCTCCATAGCGCTGAATTCAAGTATACGCTTGCTTCTCGGTGTGAGCGACAGCTCGGTATCGGGATTAAGCGGGGTACCCGGTTCGATAAAGGAAGCAAGCTTATCTTTTACAGCCTCCTCAGATACATTTGCAGCTTCAAGAGCCTTTGCGGCAACTCCGCTGCCCTCTCTGATCAAGCCGAGAAGAAGATGCTCGCTGCCGATATAACGATGACCCAATTCACACGCAATATCATGAGCGCACGATATTGAATCTCTTGCTTTTTCCGTAAAATTTGAAAACATCATAAAAATCACTTTCCTTTCATTTTTGATGTGTTCCCGGATAAATTTTTGTATTTATCCTTTAATTCTGTTTATATATTAACGCTGTTGAATACAGCTTGATAAAACCTGTTTAAAGCTTGCTTCTGATAAGCTCCGCACGTCTTATGTCGCGTTCTTCGGGAGTAAGACGCTTTGCCGAATCAGCTTCAATCGAAGCCGGCTCGGTCAGTATTTCAAGCTCTGTAAGATTTTCCTTTATATCATTGATTATGCCCATATTTTTTGCCATGATAACATCTGAAATAAGTGCTTTAGCTTCTTTTGAATCTATTGACCTTGCGTACTTTAAAATTCCGTACGAACGCCAAACCTTGTTTTCGATGTAGTTTTTGTTATTCTCCAAAAGCTTTTTACGCGCTTCTTTTTCGTGTTCTGCAATCTGGTTAACTATATTTTTAACCTTTTCGATTATCTCCTTTTCGGTAAGTCCCAAGGTTACCTGATTGGAAATCTGGTAAAGATTTCCGTATGCCTTTGAACCCTCGCCGTAAAGTCCTCTCACCGCAATACCCAAATTGCTTGCGGAGGAAATAATTCTTGAAATGTTGTCGGTCATTGTAAGTGCAGGCAAATGCATCATTACCGACGCTCTCATACCGGTACCGGTGTTTGTCGGACAGCTTGTGAGATATCCGAAGTCCTTGTCGAAAGCATATTGAACGTTTTCGTCAATCACATCATCAACTCTGCTTGCCGTTTCAAATGCTTCGTCAAGCTTTAAGCCGCCCATGATAACCTGGATTCTGATATGATCCTCCTCCATAAGCATAATGCTCATGCTTTCGTCCTTACTTACCATTACGCAGGCTTCAGGCTTTTCGGTAAGCTCACGGCTTATCAGATGCTTTTCAGCAAGCACTGTTTTTTCAATCGGACTTATATCATCAATTTTATATAAATTAAAATCATTTGCAAGTGTTGAATTTGATTCAAGAATTGCTTTTTGAATCTCAGTGCAGGCTTTTTTTGCAGTTTCCGGATTCATAGCGTTCGGAAACGGATATTTTGAAAGATTCCTTGCAAGTCTGATTCTTGTGCTTACCACTATATCATTATCATTTTTTTGTTTATACCAAATCATAACTTCCGCCTCCCTTAATTAATATCTCCGAGTGATTTAAGCTCTTTGTGAAGCTTTGCGGCCTTTTCATAATCCTCTTCGCTGACAGCTTTTTTAAGCTCTGCTTTAAGCTCCTCATAACGGCGCTTGAGCTTCAGCTCCGCCGCACTTCCGGCTGGAAGCTTTCCCGTGTGCTGTGTGTTTTGATGAATCTGCTTCAAAGCCGATGTAACCTGCGGTCTGAATGTTTCATAGCATTTTGCACAGCCGAATTTTCCTATATTTCTGAAATCCTGCAAGGTCCTGCCGCATCCGGGACACTTTACAGAATCTCTGTAGGTCGGGAAAATATCAAAGCTGTCAAAAAAATCCGAAAAGTCTGAAAAAATATCATACATTGTAAAAACCTCCGTTCGCCTTACGCTCACATTAAAACAGTAAGCATATTTTTAATTATGTTTGCTCTTATCTCATCTTTTTTTGCGCCCATAGACTGCGGCAGGCTTTTATCGCTTATTGCTGCCATCATCAAAGCGGCGCTTTTTGAATCGATTTCATTTTGAGTTACTAATCTGTGTATTAAGGATTCTGCGGTTTTGTAATCTGCCGAAGCTCCGATACAATTAATCGTATCTTTCAGAAGTGAAGCTTTTTGATTGTCAAGCCGTCTGATTCTCAAACACCCTCCCCCGCCCCGTCTTGATTCAACAACATAACCTCTTTCGGGACAGAATCTTGTGGAGATTACATAGTTGATCTGAGAGGGAACGCAGTTAAACACCGAGGCAAGCTCATTACGTCCTATTTCAAGCCAGTCATCATCTTCTTTCAGAAGTTCAAGTATAAAGGCTTCAATTTTGTCACTCATTGCCATGCTTTCTCATCTCCGTTTAATATTATTGCCAAGATATTCAAAGTCAAACATTAATCGTTTTATTGACTTTGACTTTCTTTGACCTTTTATGATTACATTATATCACGTTTTTTGATTTTGTCAATGAAAAAAAATAAGATATTTTATTAATTATTTATGAACGTCAAAAATAAGTTTTTTATAATACTATAAGAATATGCCAGGCTTACCGGTTTTATTTAAAGCAAGTTTCACACAAAAAAGCAGCGCAGCAATTGCTGCGCTGTCACTGATCTTATTGTCAATTGTCCGTACTTCCGCTGTCGGTTTGTACGTCGGCTTCTTCCGCCGTTTTATCGAGCTTCAGCGAATCCAATGTTGTTTCCAGCTTGCTCTTAATATCGGTATCGACCGTATATATCATATTTGAGCCGTCAAGCTTTGCGTACAGACTTCCGTTTTCTTCCTTACCGAACAGTATTTTAAGCTCATCACTGTCGGAGGATATTGAAACGGTTCCGGACGGATTATCAAAGCCTCTTTCCGCTTTTTTAGCGTCATCGGCATTATAGGAATCGCAGTCCTGCCACAGCAATCCGAAAAAGCTGTTTGCAAGCGATGTTACCTTGGCTTCGTCAAGCTCTGTATCACCCGATTTCCATTTTCCGTCACTGTCCTTAGTCAACTCAAGGCTCTTATCTCCGCAGGTTATATTTATTTTATTATAGTTGTCAACCTGATCTATCGGTTCTTTTTCAAGCAGCTTGTCAATCGGCTTATCAAACGCTATTGATAAATCGGCGTCTATCGCATATACAGAATCCTTTCCTTCAACAGTTGCATAATTTTCACTTGTCAGTGAAATACTTCCGCCCAAGGTTATTTTGTATTCGTTGCCCGATTTATCCTTTGCACAAATAACCGTGTTATCATTGCCGAACCCGTATTCCGACTTATTATCCTCCGATATTTCCTGAGAATAACTTACCTTTGCAAATTTCTTTGCCATATCCTCTGCCGTTTCCTGGTCTATCGGGAATTTATCGTCCTCAGACCAATGCCATATGTCAGAATCCTTTGTCATTGAAAATTTTGCACCGGAATAAGTCCAGTCAAGCTCTGCAATATCCTCAGTTTTCAAGTCAAAAAGCGCTGTTCTCTTGTCCGATTCAGCCTTATTGTTCATGTGACCTATAAGCTTATAGGCGCCGACAAACACCACCAAAACCGCCAGAAGAACTATAATTTTAGTGTCTTTTTTCATTTCAATCTCCAATCTGCCGCAGTAATGCGGCATAAATCTAACACAAGAAACATTGCGAACAAATCAATTCGTATGCTTTCTTTTATATGAAACATATATTCCCGCCGCTATAAACAATGCAGGGATAAGGAATATAAACACAATGCTCCAAAGATTTTTTACGCCGGACGGAACAGTCAGACTCTCCGATTGAAGGCTCTTTGCGTGTATTGCAACGCTTTCTTCCCTTTCGCACATACTGTTGATTGCATTAAGGAACAAATCTCTGTTAGCTCCGCCGACCATTTGATTAATGCTGTCATCAAGCATTTGCGCCGATGAAAACCATGCGATCTGCGCTTCACCGTTATCTGTAGTATCGGTTATCCAAACTCCGACAGTATATTTGCCCTCTTCATCTTCGGGCTGTTTTTCCGGATTGTTCATACTTTCAACATTGGTTTTTGTATAAGCTTTTGATGAGGTTGTCAGCAAATCCGTAACATCTGCGGCTGAAGCGGAGCTTTCAGTCTTTACTATCGGGTATGACAACGGCATAAGCACCGGATAATTGTTCCTGATAATCGGGTCGGTTATGTCTGAGGATTGCATATCCGGTACAAGGAAATAGTTATAGCCGGTCAGATACATTTTTGCGTCGCTCTCATATACAAGCTTGTTTTCACCGGTCACTCCGTAATTGCTCATAAGCTCATTCAAAACAGGCATATCCGTTCCGGTATATCCCGAAATCAAAACAAGCTTTCCGCCGTTTTTAAGATAGTTCAAAAGCAAATCCTTTTCGTTTTGAGCAATATCGGACTGCGGATTGTTTATTACAAGCAGATCTGCGTCATCGGGGATCTGAGAAGCCGTCAGAAGCGATATTTCCTCCGTTGTTATGTTTTGCTTTTCAAGCTCCGATGCGGTTTGAGATGAAAATGCCCCCTCACCGTGCCCCGATGTATAATAAAGCTTAGGCAAACCATCGCTAACCACAAAATTGATTGCGCTTGTTATCTGATTTTCTGCGTCAAATTCGGTTGTCTGCGAATAGCTGCTGTAATCGGTGGTAGTCTTATATATGTCACTTGACGGAATATATCTGCTTTTCGCTCCGCAGGTGATAATCAGCGAATTATTTGTTATGTTTTCATCGGTATACTGCTTTGCAAAGCTCGGGAATACTACAGGATCCTTTGCTTCAACCTTTATTTTATCATTATATCCGGCATACTTTTCGATAATATTCTTTGTGTAGGTATCTTCACTGCCGGTTTGTGCAAGAAGATATATCGTAACGTCCTTATCAACAGCCTTTGCAATATTAACCGATTCCTCGGAAAGACTGTAAATCGAAGCGTTTGTCATATCGAGCTTTGTATACTTTGTCGACAGCGAATCGACCGACATAACCGCAAATACGGCTATGGCAATCACAATAACCGAAACAAGCACGCTGTAGCCGCCAAGACGAAAGCTTTTCTTTGCAAATTGTTCTTTAATTTTATCCTGCATATTCATCAGCTCCATCTCCTTTTCTCCATTGATTGAACGGTAAGGAATAAAAATACCGCCGTTACAATTATAAAATACGCAACAGATGTCAGATCAAACATACCGTTCGGAAAATTATAGAATCTTTCAAACACGGAAATTTTACCCATAAGCTTCGGAAATACTCCGTACAATGCGTCGGGATTTATCAGCTTGTATACCAATAAAGCCACCTCGGCAACCGCTGCCGCAAGCACCGCTATTACCGAATTTTTTGTAACAAAATAAATACAAAGTGCGGCAAGCAGAATCAGCGCCGTAAAGGCAACAAACGTTGCGGTTGTACTGTAGGAAACATAATCTGCGAGAGTTACTATATAATAGTTTATCAAAACCACAACGAATGTGCCTATAACTGCGGCTATCTGGTTATCCGTGAGGGATGAGATGAACAGTCCCATGGAAAGCAATGATGAGCCGAGCAGGAAAAATGCAAGTATAGTTCCGTATGACGCAAAGAAATTGATTTTTCCGTATGCTGTCAAAATTAAGGGATATATACAGCTTATAACGGTCGGAACAAGCAGTACCGTCAGCAGTGCAAAAAACTTGCCCATTACAACCTCGCTCATGCTCATAGGCAGCGAATACAAAAGCTGATCTGTCTTTTGCTTTCTTTCCTCGGCTATAACTCTCATTGTAAGTATCGGCACCGCAATCATATATATAAATGCCATGTTGCCTATAGAATATTCAAAATTCGCCGAACCGCCGGTCAGATTGATTGCCATAGTATAAATGCCGATAAACAAAAGTATAAATGCACAGAATATATATCCCAAAACGTTGTTGAAATATGATTTTACCTCTCTTTTATATATTGCCGTCATTTATCTCGCCTCCTTCTTTAAATTCCGCTTCTTCGTCCGTTTCTTCCGTATTCTTCGGTTCATTGTCCGAGGTCTTTGCGTTTACCTGCTGCGCCTTTGGTTTTTCCGATGATGTGAGTTCAAGGAACACATCTTCAAGGCTTGCGGTTTCCTCGTTCATTTTAACTATCGCTTTTCCGGCTTTTGCAAATGCAAAGAATATTTTTTCGGCAATGTCCGCTTCCTTTGCAACAGTTATTTCAATACGCGCTTCGTTCTCGCCCGAATCCTCCGCCTTTATCTCCTGTATTTCATCCGTTTCCGAAATTATTCTCTTTGCGTCCTCTGCGCTTGTCTTTACGGTAAGCTTTAAAGTCTTTGATCCGGCAAACAGCGTTTCAAGCTTCTCCGGTGTATCACAGGCAACAAGCTTTCCGTTTGATATGATAAGTATTTTATCACAGACCGCCTGAACCTCGGAAAGAATATGACTTGACAGTATAACGGTATGTGTTTTTCCAAGCTCTCTTATAAGATCTCTGATTTCTATAATCTGCTTAGGGTCAAGTCCGACTGTCGGCTCGTCCAGAATTATTATAGACGGATTTCCGATAATTGCCTGTGCAATTCCCACTCTTTGTCTGTAACCCTTTGAAAGGCTTTTTATAAGCTTGTTTTCCACAGCCTTTATGCCTGTCTTTTCCATTGCTTCTTCAATCTGTGCCTCCCTTTCGGTTTTCGGCACTTTTTTTGCCTCCGAAACAAAAACAAGGTATTCCTTCGGCGTCATATCAAAGTAAAGCGGCGGTAACTCCGGAAGATAGCCTATCTTCTTTTTGGCTTCTACAGCCTCCTCAAAAATGTCATGACCGTCAACACTGACGCAGCCATCGGTTGCCGACAGACAGCCGGTTATAATGTTCATCGTAGTGGATTTTCCGGCGCCATTAGGTCCGAGAAATCCGTATACACAGTTATCCTCAACCGTAAATGTAAGGTTTGATACTGCGGTATGGTTTCCGTAACGCTTGGTTAAACCCTTAACCTCAATCATTAATCTCAGTCCTTTCTTAACATAATTTTAAGTAAATCAAAAAAATCTCTTTTTCACATGGCAAATATCATGCTTCTTTGAGATTCGTCCTGTTTATCATACCTCTTGCTTGCCCAAATGTCAACATATATGTCCTAAAATTAACAAATATTTAACCGTTTTGTACTATAGATTTCACACGCAGAATATATGAAATACACATTTTATTTCTTTGCGGTTTTTCCGTAATAACGCTTGTACATTCTGCAAAAATAGCTCACATCATTAAATCCGCATCTTGCGCTGACAGCTTTCAGTCCGATATGCGGGTCTCTTTTTAAAATCGTTTCGGCGTGTTCAAGCCGTACCTTTGTAATCATTTCAAAAACCGTCATTTTGTACCTGTTTAAAAAGTCACGGCACAGCTTTGCCTTTGAATACGGATATATCTCCATTATATCATTAAAACTGAGCGGTTTGTTATAATTGAGTTCAACAAAATTTTTCACCGCTTCAACAGGGGTACACTCTGTTTTTAATGCTTCCTCAAAAAAAGCCGTCACTATTTTGTGAGCATATACCGAAAGCGTTGCCGAGCTGTTTATTCTTTGGCTGTCCTCATAAAAGCGCTTTACCTCCGTTTCAAAAATCCCCGTGTTTTTTCCTATGTATATACCGCTGTCCCCTATTTCGTAATATTCAAAAATTTTGTCGCACCATTCTCCGTCAAAGCCCATGTATGTTGTTTTGAATTTTTCATTTCCGCTGTAATAATGAGCAACATTTTTTCTCAAAAAAAACATATCTCCGCGCCGGACGCTTGCATTTTCGCCGTCGGCAATAACCTCCCCCGAGCCGTCGCTGACCAAAAACACCTGGTGCATTCCCAAACCGTCCGGACGGTCAACCTCGTCTTGTTCGTAGTTATACCCGAGAGTAACGGGATACATTCCAAGCATATGCATTTTCGCCGTAATAAAGCTTTTCATTTTCAACACCTTCGTTATATTCAAGATAATTGTAATGCTTACAGTAGAATATAGTTATATATATTAAACTATAATTATATTGATTTTATGCTGAGTTTATAATATAATTATATACATAACAGATTGCTGTGTCAAGAAAATATATAAAAATTTTCTATATATTCAGCATAAAAAGCTTTACTTTCAAAAAATTTTAAAATGAGGTATTTATAATGATAAAAAAATGCATATCAAAGGAATGGAGCTTTTCCGGGAACGGAGTGTCAAAAAAGGTGGATTTACCGCATGATGTGCCCTCCCAGCAAAAATGGACACAAAAAAGCTTCAAAAAACGAAATGAATCGCAGTATTTCGTTAATTCACTAAAACCGACCGCATTTATTCCACGGTTTGCTTGACAAAGAGCCTCTGCCGGCATGATGTACCGGCGAAAGAACGAAGTAGCCCAAGGGCAATTCGCCCAGGCACAAGCCTATCATACCGGCTACTCATTGTCAAGCAACTTTCGCGGCATAAACGCTAAGTAGGTGTTCATACTCAACCGGCGAAAGCCAATTGAGTGCTGATTGTGGTCGCACAGAATTGTAATAAGCTTCAATGTAAGCAAATATATCAGCTTGCGCTTCAGACCTGGTTCTGTAGTGCTTGTGGTGAACAAGTTCACACTTAAGACAGCTGAAAAAGTTTTCTGCTACGGCATTGTCATACGGCTCACCCTTTCTTGACATGCTTTGTGTAATATTGTACTCTGCTAATGCTTCGCGGTAACCTGCGGATGC
>CAKSIJ010000016.1 GCA_934462715.1 uncultured Clostridia bacterium | reverse complement strand
AGTAAAACAACCGGGACAAAAAGACCTTTCGGGCTTGACTGTTCGGGTTTTGTTACTTGGAGCTTTATCAATTCCGGATATAATGCGTCTGCAATAGGACACGGAACGAAAGGGCAAATTGCAAAGTGCAGCCGAATATCTTGGAGCAGCGCTCAAGCCGGGGATTTAGCCTTTTTCGGTGATTTATCTCATGTCGGAATCGTTGCCGGAAAGGACGCTGCCGGAAACATTCTTGTTATCCATTGTTCAAGCGGCAGAAATAATGTCGTTATTACAACAAACAGCGGTTTCGGCTTTGCGGCAAGACCGAGTTGTTATTAAAAAACATAAGACAGCGATGAGCATATTTATATGCCTTTCGCTGTCTTTGGATGGTGTATTAAACCGTAAGAGGTGTTTATACAAAAATGTATAAAGTTTTTTTATGCTCCAAATAAAAAATTAGTTTAATGCGTTTGATTTACGATAACTTTTCGATCAGAAATATCAATATTTGCTTTCATAATGTCAGGTATGGTCACAATCACTGAGGTGGCATCATAGGAAACAGATATTTTCCCAAAGCAGGATGTTACAAATCCGGATGCTTTTTTGATAACATTCATAGAAACAGGATTTATGATTATCTCATCATTTTTTAAACCTTTAGCACGACGAATTCCGAGAATATATTCAGCAAGGTACACTGAAGCAGCACCAAACATAGGATGACACTGCGATCTCTCACCACTCCAATATTCCAAAAGTGTGGTTGCACCAAGTGACATTTCATGATAAAATGAAATCGGATCATTTGATGTGAGAAGCATAATTGCTACATCAGCATAACCCTTTTCAAAGAGAACACGCACGACAATATCTGTTCCAAAAATTCCTGTGTCAAAATGGGCAATTTTTCTGTAGTTTGAAATCATATTTTCAAGAGTACGTTCATCACCTAAGCCTATATCAATCGCAAAAGCATTTGCGCCTTGAACATTGTCGCAAAAATTACCGGTATTTTTATCAAAATAATTATGTATCATTGCGGCTTTCTTGCGCTCCAGCAGGTTTTTAAGTTTTTCATTGTCTTTGGTTATATCGAGAAGCTCTGCAATTTCCAACACTTGCTTGATTGATTTTATATAAAAATATGTATTAACAAAAGGAGCAGGAATCTTGATTCCGGAAAATAGGTTTAATGTTTCCTGTTCGGGAGTCACCCATTCTCCAAGACACCATGAGCCTTTTCTATCTGATACAACCAAATCGTTTTTGCTGTGATTTTCCAGATATTCAAAATAACGCAGCATATTGGGATATAAATCTACCAACACGCTGCTGTCACGATAATGCCGGTAGTATTCGTAGGGGACATTTACAATTGCGCACCCCCAACCGCCGGGACCTCCGCCAGAGCCTGGAACAAACGGCGCTGTGTATTGTACATGTCCTGTTATTTTATCTTGGCAGTCAGCAATGTCGTAAATCCATTTTTTGTAAAAACTTTGTGCATCTAAATATGTCATTGCTGCATTGCAGACCAACTGACCATCGCCGGTGTATCCACGTCTTTCGGTATGCGGACAGTCTGAGGGGACTCCTCCGTGCATATTGGCAAGTTGGGTGGATATATAGGCACTATAAATCCAATTCAATACATCTGAGTCGCATGAAAATGATGAGTTGACGGCAACATCACTATGAATTACCAAACAATTTCCGACTTCACATTCTCCGTCTACCTCAAAGTAACGAAAACAAAGCCATGTAAACATTGCATGTAAGGTGCGCTGCGTGTCATCGGTATAAAAAACAGTGTGTTGATTATAAACCTTCAATTCATCAAGCTTGCCATCGTTATCCAAAAGCTCGCTGTATCGAATGGTGATTTTCTGCTTTATCCCTTGGGGGGAATAAATAACCGGGTATCCGGTTATTATTTCGCCGACATCATAAATGCGTTTGCCGTTCGTTTTTGCAATGAGTGTAGGAACAATTCTGCGGATCACTCTGTCGCCGGGGCAGCTTTGGGGGTAATAGCATGTATCGGGTGCTTTTTCGACAGTAGCATTTTCCCATGAGCTGTCATCAAAATCCGCATTTTTCCAATTGTCCGGAAAATTTTCAAAGTTTTGTGTTTCTCCTGTGATGATATCACATTCACTTAAAAAACTTTTGTGTTTTTTTACATAGCGGTCCGATACAATTATACTTTTTCTACCGTCAGAATGGACTATTGTCAGAAGAAAGCATAACTTTACATGACCGTAACGATAATCGTTGTTTGATTCATACCAACCTGAACCGGTCATAAAACAAAGAGTATTTTTTCCGTCAGATATCAATGATGTAACATCATATTCCGGGCAATAAAGTCTGTGCCCGGTTTTCTCGTCAAATGGCATCCCATCTGATGTTATATGATATCTTTCATGAAAATCAGTATTCAGAGTACCAAATTTGTCATAGGTTATTGGTTTGCCGTTTATATATCCTTCGAACATTCCAAAACAACCTATTAAAATTTTTGCCTCTTTAATGTCATAAACCGTAAAGCTTTTTCTAAACATAGGCGCAGGATATTCTCCTCCTGCCGAAATCCATTCAGCAGATTCAAAATGTACTTTTTTTGTATCCATAATGATTACTCCGTTTTCTTAATGTTTTCAATTATTGTACCATATAATATAAAAAATCGCAATCAACTAATAGTTACAATCGAAAAGAGGTTATTGCCAAAAGGTTGATTATTCTATAATTCAGTGGCTGTTTTTATGTTTTTTTCTGTATTCTGATGGAGGTACGCCGGTGTATTTTTTAAATACTCTTAAGAATGTGTTGCGACTGATAAATCCACTTTCTTCACTTATTTCATTTATACCTTTTGCAGTAGTCGAGAGTAATTCTTTTGCTTTTTCAACTCGTAGTGATGATAGATAGTCCAAAAAGGTAAATCCAAGATACTGTTTAATGCGTTTTGAAAGATATTGAGGTGAAGTGTGGCATTTTTCTGCAAGAATATCCAAAGAGAGATCTTCGGTAAAATGTCTGCGAATATACTCAATAGCATCTTCAATATTGAATGTGTTTCCGGAATTATTTAATACAGATCCTATTTGTTCTATGCAAGCCACAGTGTAATCATACAGATCACTTTGTGATTTTTGCGAAATTTCAGAAATGTAGTCAAATCCTAATGAATCACCTTGAATTTGTGGGTTAATTCCTTTCAATTTCATTATGCGATGTACACTGAATAAGATATCAATGTAAACCGTTGAAACAATATCTCTCGGAGTACTCAAAAGACGGTTATCAATGTTTTTTATTAAATCAAGTGCAGCGTCAATATTTGCATTTGTCAGGTAGTTTTCAAGTTGTATACTTTCTTTATGACCAAATATTGCTGCGGCATTTGCAATATTTTTTCGCTCTTCAACCAAAGCGGAATGAATGTGCTCTGTGCACTGCTTGACTGATTCGGGTAAACATGACAAGTCGGTAATAACTGTACCAATTCCGATATATATCGATAAATATATATTGTCAGCGGAAAAGAGAGCCATTGTAGTTCTTATTGTTTCATTTACTTGAGATGCTTCATTTTCGCTTTGCAGATTAAGAAGTATTGATAGCGTGGTTGTGGATTTGGAAATACAATAGGTATGAAAATTGATTTCAAACTGTGTATTTATAACATCAATCGCCTGCGCCGAAAGATAGGGCATATTAATATCCTCATAAAATTTCTGTTTAAAGATAATCTCAAAGGATAAAGGCAGAAAATAGTCATATTTAAATGCTATTTTTTCGAATG
This sequence comes from uncultured Clostridia bacterium, assembly GCA_934462715.1. Lineage (GTDB taxonomy): Bacteria > Bacillota > Clostridia > UBA1381 > UBA1381 > RGIG1988. The sequence continues at coordinate 65,195 of CAKSIJ010000016.1, read as the reverse complement.
CAGTATCGCGAAGTGCATTTTTCTTTGATAAATTATACAGATAATTTTGTATACTTGCCGGCAAGAGTTCATTCAAAGTGCCTTCAAGAGAGGAAATGTTATCTGCGGAGATTCTTATATAATTAATAATATTTTTAAGTACATTGTTATTTTCTATGTTTTTATCAGACGTAAGAAAGCTGATATATCTTAAGGGTTTATATATATTTACAATAAAAACCAAAAATGCCAGCACAAGAATTATGGTTTCAAGCATAAGAGTTACGACAAATGCGGTACGTTCCGAAGACGTGCTGTTGGCAATATCATAATTCGGAACACATACAATATAACTGTAATTGTAAAGACTGTTGGTTGACGATGCCGCCATTACATAATATTTTACACCATTCATTACAACATCGCTGTATGTGCTGAAATTCTCTTTTAAAAGATCATAAACAAGATTTTTGTCTTTAAAGGGAAGGTCGATCATACCGTCTGTACTCAGGCAGCGATATGAGGTATTGTTCATAAGGAAAACCTTTGCATTGGGAGTATACCCATATGATTTAAGCATATTAAAAACATATTCAAGATCAAGATTTACAATGATGAATGATGAGTTGCCTATAGTGTTCGGAACGGTACAGATGTATGGAATAATCACTTTATTTTTCCCTTCAACAACAACTTCGCCGGAATCTAAAAGTTTGGGACTATTCGGTTTTACGCGCAGATTGGCCCAGTACTCAAAATCGTATTTGGAATATTTGCAATTTAAATCAAAAAAACTTTGAAATTGGTATACTTCATTTTCAGTTACAACAAAATCGGAATACCTGTTTATAAGGCATATTCCGCTTACGATGGGGTTATTCTGCATATATAATTTCAGCACGCTTTGTGCGTCGCTTACACTGCTATCGTATTTTTTCGGTGTTGAATCAGCACAAAGAATATTTGTTATAGGCGCAAATGAGGCTACATTCAAAAAGTCCTGAAAGACATTGTTGGTAAGCTTTTTGTTTAACTCAACAAAGTCATACAGTTGATTGGTGAATTGCACGTTAATATGTGCCTTTGATGAAGAAATGCTTTGGTAACTTGAAAACAGATATAATGTCCCTGATAATAACAGCGGAAGCAAAAAAATGATGATTATATTTTTGAGCGGTTGTTTTGATATGAATCGTTTCATTTGCAATACCTCTTTCTGTTTATGGTTTTGTTTAGGGAATCAATATAATCAAATTATATATAATAACATCAAAAAAGTCAACATCAAAGTTGAAAAATGGTGGGGTATGATAAAAAATGGTGCATAGACAAATAATAGAGCATGATATATTGCAGTAAAGTGTTAGAATTGATGCAAAAGAATAAATTGTTTCTTGAAAATGAATTGCAAGTAATATATAATCAAGCTAACAGAAACGATGTTTCTAAAAAAACAAGAAAGTAGGTAAAAAAAATGAAAGAACAAGGTAAAATGAATTTGAAACGTATTACGTGCGCAATTATCGCTGCAAGCACATTAGTAGCTGTAGGTTCATTAAGCGGATGCGGTAAAAAAAGCACAGGTAACAATGTCAACGGAAAAATAAATGTCTCGATTGCAAATTGGCCGCTTGAAGACCCGGAGCTTACAAAAATGAATAAAAAGAAGGAAAAATTCGAAACGGATAATCCTAATATTAAAATTACACCGGATACATGGACATTTGATCTGCAAACCTTCTATCCAAAAGCCGCTGCAGGATTGTTACCGAATCAATTTACAGCTTTTTATTCTGAAATTGCCAATCTGATTAATACAGGCTATTTAGCAGATATTACTGATGCGACAAAAGAAATGGGCATTTTCGAGAAATTAAATCCTGTTGTAAGAGATATTGCTATGAAAGATGATCGCTTGTATGCGATACCAAATGATTCATATGCAACAGGCATTGCGGTAGATATGGAGATGTTAAAGGCTGCGGGCTACATAGAAAACGATGGAACGCCGCATCAGCCGAAGGATTGGTACGAGCTTGCGGAAATGGCGCAAAAAATTAAAGAGAAAACGGGAAAACCCGGATTTGTCATCCCGACAGCAGAAAATTCCGGAGGGTGGATATTCACACAGATTGCATGGGATTTTGGCGTAGATTTCATGGAGAAAAAGGACGATAAATGGATAGCGACATTTAATACAGAGGAATGTGCCGAAGCACTTCAATATGTAAAAGACTTAAAATGGAAATACGATGTTTTGCCAGCTGATGTTATTGTAACAGGAAGCGATTACACAAAAATCTTTGCAACAGGCGGCGCAGCTATGACTTTCGGTGTTGGCGGAGGAACCGCACAGAGTGTTCTGCAATATGACATGGATAAGGACAGATTAGGCTTTGTGGCAATCCCGGCAGGACCTAAGGGCAGATACGCTTTAATGGGCGGAACATTAACCTGTATTTCAAGTAAATCAGATGAAGATCAGCAAAAAGCTATTTTAAAATGGATGAATCTTACAGGATTGACAGACGAAGAAAAGGAAAGATGGGTTGCGAATAAGCAAAAGCTTATGGAAAAGGGTATGCAAATTGGTGCAAAAACGCTTGCAAGCTTTACCGGAGAAAATCCAAGACAAAAATTCTTTGATGATTGGACACAGGAAAATATTAATGTCAATCCCGCAAATTTCAAATTGTACAATGACTCGTTAAGCAATTCATCAATTATATTAAGAGCAGAAGAACCCAGATGCGCTCAGGATTTGTACGGATTATTGGATGGATGCATACAACAGGTATTGCAAAATAAAGACGCTGACTGCAAGGCGCTGCTTGATGAAGCATGCCGCAATTTCCAGGAACAGTATCTTGATGATTTGGAAAACTAAACAAATAAAACAGAAAGAGTGGTATTTGTGAAGACAAACAGTATTAGAGCAAAGAAAAAGAAACAGCTTAACATAAAAAGAGAGGTAACGGGATGGCTTTTTATGCTTCCTATGCTTTTTGTTCTGTTTTACATTATTGTAAGACCGCAAATTCAAGGTATAACCCTGTCGTTTTTTAAACTTCAGGGTTATACACCCACCGAATTTTGCGGAGTGGACAATTATGCCAAGGTGTTGCGGGATAAAGATTTTCTTCCGACCTTGTGGAATACAATTCAATATGTTCTATGGTCATTGGTTATTGGATTTCCGATTCCGATTTTATTGGCTTTTATGATTAATGAAATGGTGCATTGGAGAAACGGATTTAAAATAATGCTTTATATGCCGACGGTGTTACCGACCGTTGTATATATTCTGCTTTGGGGTATGATGTATGATCCGGGTAATACAGGTTTGCTGAATGTGATTCTTAACAAATTACATCTCCCGACATATGTGTGGCTTAACGATGGTCGATTTACAATTGTCGGAATGATTATTGCAATGACCTGGCATGGTGCAGGCGGAAGCATGCTTTTATATTTTGCGTCACTTCAATCTATTCCTATAGAATTATATGAAGCTGCAACAATAGATGGAGCGACTCCGATAGGAAGATTTATACATATATCTTTGCCACAGGTCGCCGGCGTTATGCTTTTAACTTTGGTAAGACAGATTATCGGAGTGTTTCAGGTTTTGCAGGAGCCTATGATCATGACGGCAGGCGGGCCGAACGGGGCTTCAAATTCGCTTGCATATCTTGCATATAAATATGGATTTGTAAGCTCCAGAGTTGGAAATGCTCTTGCGCTGGGCACGATTATGTTCGTAATTTTGATTTTTGCGACTATATTCTATTTCAAGCTTCAAAAGCACATTGAGGATAATTATTGATAAGGAGGAATGAAGCATGAACAAATTTTCTCAAAAACAGGCAGGAATATTAAATCATTCCGACTTAAAAACAATAAAAGGAAAAACGCTTTACTGGGTTTTCTTTTCACTGCTGGTGCTTGCTTCTTTAATTGCCTTACTGCCGTCATTGTGGATGGTTATGACCGCTTTTAAGGATACACAGGAAATTTACACGCAGCCCAATAATTTTTTTCCGTCGGATATGTCCGTATCCACATTGTGGAATAGAGTTTTAAGTGCATGGAAAGATCTGGGATTTGGTCAGAGTATTATAAATACGTTTTTATTGTCGCTTGCAGAATGGCTGTTTGGTATATCAGTTTGCGCAATTGGGGGATATTCAATGTCCAAACTGCGCCCAAAGGGCAGCAAGCTTATATTTATGATTATCCTTTGGGTAATGCTTATGCCCGGTTCTGTAAGAACCGTTCCGCTTTATATGACTTTCGTCAACTTTCCTATTGGCGGAATTAATTTCATGAATACATATTGGCCGATGATTTTTATTGCAGCTGCTGATTGCTTTAATATTATGCTTTTTAAAAACACATTTGACGGTATATCGGATTCGTATATTGAAGCGGCACAGCTTGACGGTGCAGGATATTTATATATTTTCGTAAAAATTATCATACCGTTATCAATGCCGGTAATTATTTATGTGTCAATTGGTCTTTTAAGCATGGCTTGGGGTGATTTCTTCTTCCCATATCTTCTTTTGACCGATAATAAAATTCAAACATTGCCGGTTAAGACATATATGATGCAGCAAAGCACAATTCTTAAGATGAATACATATATGATGGGGTTGATTATTGCGTCAATTCCGCTTTTGATAGTTTTTATTGTATTCCAAAAGAGAATTGTCGGCGGAGTAAATGTAGGCGGCGTAAAAGGATAAAATCAGTTTAAACAGATCTGCCGGACACAGAAATCGTGATAAAGACAAATGGCTACGGCGTGGTAATAATAAGACGAAACCAATAACGCCTTACAGGTATTGTGAAAAAATTAACAGTCATTTACCGCTGCCGTTGTCTATATGTCTTTAAGCTGAGTTTTATATTGTGAATAATATTGCACTAAAAAGCGAATGATAAGAAGCATTTACGATGAAACTAATTGGCTAAAATGATAGGTTAAATGACAACGGATAAGTGATTGTCGGTGAAATAGAAATATGTTATAATGAAAATAGAGGTGAAATTCATGCAAAATCAACAACTTGGGGAGAAAATCAGATATCACAGGAAGAAAATGGGACTGAGTCAGACTGCACTTGCAGAAAAGATTTTTGTCACATCACAAAATTTATCAAAGTGGGAAAACGGTTTGTCAAATCCGGATATTTGGAATTTATGCCGATTGGCTGATTTGCTAAATGTTTCATGTGATTATTTGTTGGGGAGAATAGATTGCGGAGAGTACGGAAGAACATTGCTGGCTGTAGATGGCGGCGGAACAAAGACTGAATTTCTTCTTTTTACAGAATCGGGAAAGGTATTAAAACGTTCTGTTTTTTCAGGATCAAATCCTAATTCATGCGGAATGGATAAAACGCTTGAGGTGTTAAAATGCGGTATAGACAGTATGCTTGCCGTAAATGATAATATTATAGGAATTTATATGGGAATTTCCGGATGCGGAAATGAAGGAAACCGGAAACGGATAAAAAAATTTATGTGTGAAAATTATCCGAATATATCGTTTGAGATACAATCGGATTTATATAATGCAATTTATACGGAAACACCGTCAAAAACCTATCTTTCAGTAATATGCGGAACAGGTTCTATTGTGGCGGTTAATATGGGAGGCGAAATATTTAAAATAGGTGGGTATGGATATATTTTTGATGAAGAGTATTGCGGTTACGAATTAGGTAAAAAAGCAATTTATGAAACGCTTCGATATGAAAATGGAATAGGTGATGCTTCTTTGATTGCGGAGCTAACGGAGAAATTTGCAGGCTTTTGCCTACTTGATTCCATTAATGCAGTATACTCTGCCGGAAAGGATTATATTGCTTCCTTTTCGCCGATTATTTTTGAAGCATATGATCGGAGAGATAAAACTGCAGAGAAAATAATAGAACAAAGCCTTAAAAAGCTATCCGAAATAATAAATTTTGCCATAAAAAGGTATGGTTGCGAAGCAAAGGCTGTTCTTGCGGGAGGAATGACAAAAAGAGCCGACTTGGTCATTGGTTATTTGAAGAGGTATTGTCCGGGGGTGGATTTTATAATTGCTGACGCAAACCAGATATATGGTGCAGCGCTTTACTGTTGCCGCCAGTTCGGACACGCAGAAACAAATTTTACGGAAAATTTAAAGAATAATCTAAAGTAAAGAATGGAGAATTATAATGCTAAAAACAGAAATGCGCAATGATAAGTCAACACATATCGACAAAATGAATACATGTGAAATGCTTGAATTGATTTCGGAAGAAAATTTTAATGCTGCCGAAGCAGTAAAAAACGCATTGCCGTCAATCATAGTTGCAGTTGATGCTATTACAGAAAGACTGAAGTCCGGAGGCAGACTATTTTATATTGGTGCAGGCACATCAGGAAGACTTGGTGTGTTGGATGCTGCGGAGTGTCCGCCTACATTCGGAGTTGAAAGAAATGTAGTGATAGGAATTATTGCCGGTGGAGATAAATGTATGACGCAGGCAAGTGAGAATGAGGAAGACAAAGAAGAATGCGGTAGAAATGATATTTTAAAATATGGAATATGCGAAAAAGACGTTTTAGTGGGGATTTCTGTTGCCGGAGGTGCAGCATATGTTGTGGGAGCGTTGAAAGCGGCAAGAGACACCGGAGCAAAAACAATTGCTCTAACCTCGAATAAAAACACAAAAATTGCTGCGGTATCCGATATTGAAATTCTTACTGATACAGGCGCTGAGGTTGTAACAGGTTCGACCAGGATGAAAGCAGGCTCGGCACACAAAATGGTGTTGAATATGCTCTCAACCTGTGCAATGATAAAAACCGGTAAAGTATATGAAAATATGATGATAAATTTAAAACCATCGAACATTAAACTAAGAGCAAGAATGTTAAGAATATTATCTGAAATAGTAGGCTGTGATGAGCTTGAGGCAGAAAAAGCGTTAAATGAAAATAATTGGAGTATTCGTACAGCAGCAGAGAAAATGAAAGGGGAGAAACTATGATTCATTCAAAGATTGAGCGCGTTGGCGGAACACCGATGCTTGTTGTAAACGGTGAGACTATTATTCCGATGGCATATATTACATACTTTCAAGAGAAAAACTGTTATAAAGAGTTTGCACAAAAGGGATATAATCTTTTTTCCGTTCAGATGATGTTTGCAACAAGAAGCGTAAATGAAGAATCCGGTTTGCCGCCTTTTCAGGAGGGAATATATGAAAAGGATGAACCAGATTATTCAATTATCGACAGAAATTTTCGAAGAATTTTAGATGTATGCCCCGACGCATATATTTTTCCAAGAGTGAATGTCAATTTGCCAAGAAAGTGGGAAAGAGACCACTCAGATGAGCTTTGCTTCGGAAAATACTCAGATTACCGCTGTGTATGCTTTGCTTCTGATGAATGGGCCGGAGAAGTAAAAAGACTGTTAAAGGATTTTATTGCTTATATTGAAACAAAGGATTATTGTGACAGAATTGTAGGTTATCAAATATCGGGCGGAAATACTGAGGAATGGTTTCCTCTTGGTCCTGATGGCGGCGACGGAAAACGTGCCAGAGAAGCGTTTTCAATATACCGAGAAAAAAATCATATAATCTTAAATAATGAAGAAGTGTCATGGTTTGAGACGGAAATTCATGATGAAGATGGCGTAAAAAACACTCCGAAAGCATATAAACGTTTTTTGTCAGAACTAATGGCTCAAAGAGTAATTGAGTTTACAAATGCAGCGAAAGAGATGACTCAAAACCGCCTGGCTGTCGGAAGCTTTTACGGTTACACATTTACCTGCTACGATTGGCAGTCATGTCACCATGCGTTGAAAAAAATTCTGGAATCTGATAGCGTGGACTTTTTGTGTTCGCCTATGGATTATTCAGAGCTTAGAAAGCCCGGCTTCGACGTTTGCAATATGCTGCCGCTTGATTCATTGAAGCTGCATAATAAATTGTATTTTGCGGAAAATGACACAAGAACCCACTTGACGAAGGGCCCTAATGATTTGCCAAGATATAACTCACCGCTTTTTCTTGGACCAGAAAAAAGTATTGCGCTTGAAGTGATAAAAATGCACTTTTCCAGAGCCTTGACGCATGGACATGCTATGTGGTGGTTTGATATGTGGGGAGGATGGTATAATGACGACGATTATTTAAGGCTAATGGGCAGATGTCACAGCATTTATGAGGCGTCAATGACAAAGGATAGAAGGAGCAGCGCTGAAGTGGCGGTCATTATTGATGAAAACGTGTGGTCTGAATGTGTCAGTGATAATTGGTATGTGCCGGCAGATGCAAAACCAACATTGGGACTGACCGGCGCGCCGTATGACATTTATCTTGCTTCGGATTTTGAAAAAATTTATAAAAGTTATAAGGCAATTGTATTTGTTATTCCGGCGAAAACCGAATTGATAAATAAATGTATCAATACAGCTAAACAGAATAATGTTGCATATTATGAGTTCACACATCGCTGTGTGCAATTGGATGATAATAACCATTGGATTGTTAATCCGGAGGATTTGGTAAGCTTTTATAAAAAATCAGGAGTTCACGTTTATACAAATTTGCCGGCTGTTGTATATGCCTCAGATTCCTACGTTTTTTTACATACAGCAAAACAGGGCATATATGATTTTGGATTTGACGGTAAGAAAACCTTTAAGGATCTTTTTACCGGTGAAAACTATACATTTCCTTGTGAAATGGAATTTGGAAAAAGCTATTTGTTTGAAAAATAAACAGATAATCAAAAACTGATTTGTGGCAATTATTTATTTAAAAGACAAGAAGAAAGGTTGAGGTTAATGAAAGGTATGTATTTAAGTAAAAAAATAAGCTTCTGCTTAGCGTTAACACTTTTAATTGTTATAGCTTTTAGCGGATTTCAAACAACAAATGTTTTTGCGGAATCATCAGTCAAGGAATGGAGTGAGAATTTTGAGGGCGCAGAGATGGTGACAGACACGATAGGCGGCAAGCATCAACACCTAAACGGGTGGAAGTCTGTATCATTGTTAGGAGAGACAGCGAATGCTTCAATCGTGAAAAGAGAGGACGCTACAGGGGGAAATTTTCTTCGCCTTAAGCATGATGACAGCTCGGTTTTGGGAGGAGCAGGCATATCGACAGGTCTTAAAATCGGTACCAATCCTATCGTTGCCAGCTTTGAAGTATATCTCAGCGGAGCGGAGAATGGAGGCAGACAAAGACTGAGAGTGGGATTTATGTCCACAAAAGAGCCGGAAACAACGCAATCAAGCGTAATCGATTTTTCCAGAAACGACGATGGCTCTTGGGGACTCGGTGAAGTGGGATCGTATAAAAGCAACCGCGCTCTTTTGGCAAATTTGGTTGACGATATGGGCAAAAAGTATGTCATTCCGGCTGAGGAAGCCTCAAAATGGCATAAAGTTCAGGTGGTTTATATTCCTGCTTCGGGTGCAAATGCTGCAAAGGTCACTTATTGTGTTGACGGCGTAAAGCTCTCAACATCAAATCCGAATGCTGATTATGTGCATCCGGCAGACGGTTCGTTAGGTGCATTTGTTTATGTTTCACAAAACGGAACACATCCGGATAGCTACTTTGGTCTGGATAATGTCAAGGTTTTTGAATATCCGAAAGAAAAGGTAAAAGCGGAGTACAGCACTGTCAATGCAGGAACAAAACAAGTTAAATATTCATGGTGTGTTCCGGTGACAGAAATTCCGCAGAACTCTGATATATCAATTGTAAAATTTGCAAATGCAAAGGATATGCTTGAAAATAATAACGGAACACCGATCAGCGTCACTGACATTGCATGTGACAATGGAGGCATGATAATAGATTTTTCTGAGGAACTGAAGGGCTTTGAACAATACCGTATAACAGTATCGGAAAAAAAGAATATTTTAGGAAACCCGTTAGGTCACATTTTTGAAACAAGCGTCATTCCTGTAAGCTCAAGCGCAGACATTGAAACAACAAAAGCGGCGGAATATTCGTTTGACAGTATTGATTTGGATATGTATTCAAATAATCCCGGCGCTTGCACGGTTGAAGAATTTGACGGGGATAACAGGTTGAAAATCAACGCAGACGGTGCGGTTACATTTTCATATTTGAATGTTGATATTCCCCTTGACGATACAGGTATAGAATATGCTGATATTTCTTTTGATACAAAAACCGTATGGAGAGCAGCGGCAAATCCTGAACTGGATCGTTTTGAATTTGGAATTGCACAAAGAAATGGCAGCAGCTCATATCCAAGAGTCGTACTTGCGAGATTTTTCCCTGAAATTGTTCAGGCATCTATATCAGCAGTGCCTGGTGACGGATTGGGGACAACGCCGGTTTTTGTTGATTCGGTCGCAAAATCGCTTTACAAAAAAGATGATTGGAATTCTTTTAAAATCAGGTATTATCCTAAAAATCCGAGCGATTCAACAGTTGGTCAGTATCAGCTGTACATTAAAAACGATGACGGAGAATATGTAGAAATGCTTCAAGCGGCACAGCCGGCTGCGAAGCCTGTTGATGGAGTTTTGGCAGCGATATGTCTTTCAGCAGTAAGAACAGGAAATACCTATTATGATAATCTTATGATTGAAAAAGCTGTAATGGCAGCAGGCGAAGGCGGCGTAACAGGTATTGAGCTTTTAAACAGTTATGGAGAATATATTTCATCTGCAAACGGTATACCGGCAGGAATAAATAAAATTAAAATTTACACAAGGGATATGAAAAAGCCTGTTATAGAATTGAAAAATGGAAATGAAAATGTTGATTTTTCTCAAGTTGCATCGGATGATGTTTATACAATTGATTTGAAAAATCGAATGTTAGCTGAAAATCAGACATATACGCTTACAATTGATTCAACAGAGTATACTATCAAAACAAATGATGGAGAAAACTATATCGGAAATATTATGCTTGCCGATGAAAACGGAGAATGTATTACAAAATTTCCGGCAGCAGGAAGTAAGCTTTGCGCAAGCTTTGATGTATACAATACGTCTGCTGAGGATAAAACCTTTTTATTGATGCTTGCAGCTTACGAAGATAATGCGCTGGTTGACATTGCAGCTTTAAATCCGGTACATATTAAATATGGTGAAAATACTACAATCAGCTCACGTTTTTTGGAAATTACCGAAAACATAGACAGGGTTGCTGCATTTTTGCTGGATGGAACAGATCATTTTAAATCGCTCAAAACTATGGTGTCTGTTGATAAGAGCGGAAACAGCATTCAAAGTAAAGAAGCTGAAACCGGTGTATCAGGTATAGAGGTGGCGTTCAGTGATTTCGACACAGAAGGCAGAGCAACAATCAAAGGAACGGTACCAATAACAGATGCGGGCAAAAAGATTCCGGTTATAATCTTTATGCCGGGCGTGAATGCAGCTGATTTGACCGATGATAATGCTAAAACTGTCATTTGTTATTGTGATGAAATGACAGCAGATAAAAACGGTGCATTTGAAAAGGATATCAGAATTGAATGCTCAAGTGGTGAGCTTACAGCATATTTCGGTACAGAAAATCAACCGATACAGAAAAAAATTTCTTTTTCAAATTATGAAGAAAACAAAAGAGCGCTTGATGAGTTATACCGGCTGGCTATAAAGGTCGGAAGAGCGTCTGATAATACCTTTAGTGACACCGGAGAAAAAACAATTGCTGATGTTAAGAGCTTTATAAATGACAATTTGACCGCTTTAGACTTTAATGAAACTCTTTGGCAGTCGGTATCGCAGGACGCGATGACAGAACTGTTGACTGATTACATTCAAAAAACACCGGACAGCATTAATGAATTTGTCAAAAAGGACAAAGCAGGTGCGCGTGATTTATTTAGAGAGCTTTTGTTGGTAGAGGCTGTGATTGAAAAAAATAAAGCCGTTATTGGTGAGTATATGAGTAAAATCAGACTATTTACGTCAGAAGATGGAATATTACACTCATGGTATACAACCACCGATTCAAAAGACATTGACGAATTTGCAACAAGAATCATCGAGTGCGGAATAAAAAATAACATAAGCAGCACCGACACTACAGCAATGGTTTTGTTTGAAAACACAGCAATTGAAGTAGCAGTTCTTACTGCAATTCATAATGCAGATGGATATGGTGAGGTAAAAAATGTTCTGGAGCGTTACGAAAATTATTCGGGGATCCTTACAAGCGGATTATCGGTTGCAAAGCTTACAGAACTTCAGGGTACATATTTCAAAAGCTATGATGACGTAAAAAGAGTCATTAATAAAAAGGACGAAACCACAAATAATCCAAGCCATAACAGTGGCGGGACAGGCAGCGGTTCCGGGAACGGAAAGTCAGCAATTGTAGCCGGAGATATATCTCAAAAAAATCCCGTAACACCGATTACCCCTACAGAAAATGCAGGATTTTTAGATGTGACAGAACAGCATTGGTTTTATGAATCAGTAAACGCATTATGTAAAAAAGGTATCATCAGCGGAAAGTCAGAAACTGAATTTATGCCGGGTGACAACATATCCCGTGCAGAAACAATAAAACTGATTGTAAGCATGCTGAATCTTGATACCGCAAATGTCGACTGTGATTTTGATGATGTTAATAATAATGAATGGTTTTATCCGTATGTATCGGCGGCAGTAAACAATCATCTTGCAAATGGAATCGGTGAGAAACTGTTTGACCCGAATGCGCCTATTACAAGACAGGATTTAGCGGTTATGTTAAACAATGTTTTAAGCTTTAGGAACATAGAGACAGATGACAACAGCGATGATAGCATCAATGTTAAAGATTTTGTTGATTCAGACAATATAAGCGACTATGCGTTGCCTGCGGTAAAAACATTGAATTATAATTCTGTAGTCAGCGGTTATGAGGATAAAACTTTCAGACCCCAAGCTTTTGTAACAAGAGCTGAAGCTGCACAGATGATTTACAACTTTATGAATGCTTTCGAAATTATATAACAATATACACATTACAAATAAAATTGCTGCTGTTTGTGGCACGTTTATACCACAAACAGCAGAGAAACGGAGATTGAAATGAAAAATAAAAAGCAAATTTCTATTGTTGTTTTATTAATACTGATATTAAATATGTTCACTTATTTGATGCCGGTTTATGGTGAAAACACAGATAATAATTCCGATAAAATCATCAGTTTTTTAAACGCTTTTGAAATTGTCGGTGAAAATGAAATCAACCGTGACAAAGCGATAACAAGAGGTGAATTTGCCATTTATGCTGCAGGGATTATCGGAGATAAATTTTATACTAATTCATCAGAACAGTATTATTATGATGTTACAAAAGCGGATGATTGTTTTATAAGCGTTTCGAGATTAGTATCTCAAGGCGCACTGTCTGTCGGAGAGGATAGGCTTTTCAAACCGGATGAAGCTATAACCTACTCCGAGATATGTAAAATTCTTGTATGTATTTTAGGATACGGGGTCCTCGCAGAACAAAAAGGCGGCTATCCTCAGGGATATTTGAAACAGGCATGGGATATAGGAATTTCAAAAAATATCAGTGAAAACTTTACGTCAGATGATATTTACCGCATGTTATATAATGCGTGTCATGCAAACGTTTTTGGATTGGATGGTATAGATGAGAACAAGTCAGCTAATTTTGGAATAAGCGACAAAACCGCATTGGAATTTTATAGAGATGTATATTGTGCGAAAGGAATTATTACCAAGAACGAGTACACTTCCTTAACTGATTTTACAAATGCCGGCAAGGGCACTGTACACATGGGAAGCCTTGTTTTGAATGTCGGAGAAACCGATATATTTAAGCAAATAGGTAATCATGTCGAATTGTATTATCAAGATGACAGCGATGAAAATACAGTTGCATATTATTACAGTGATACAGAAACTGTAACAATCAAAGCGAAGGACATTGATGAATTTTCTGATAATAAGCTTACATACTATACAGCAAACGGAGAAAAAATTAAAAAGGTAAGTGTACATAAAGAAGTTCCGTTTATTATGAACGGAAAAGTACTGACTGAGAATAAGGCAAATGAACTTAATAATTTGAAATATGGATATATTGTTTTAAGTTTTTATTCCGACCGGTGCATTGCAATCAACATTATGAAAGAAGAAACATATGTTGTTCAAACTGTTGACAGGGACAATGCTGTTATATATGACAGAAATCAAAAAACAGAAACAATTGATTGTGGCGACGATACCGAATACTTAAAAATTTATGATGTTGAAACGCTGAATACACTGACATTGGACATGATAGAGAGAGGCTCTGTAATTACGGCATATCGTTCCGAGGATAGAAAATATGTAGAGCTTTTCGTCAGAAAACATACTATCAGCGGAACTGTCACAGCCATCAGCGAGGACAATGGGATTACAAAGATTTCTATTGATAATGTAGATTATAACTTGAATGCAGAAATTCGGGATAAAGGATATATTTCAATTGCTTTTGGTAACGCAGGTCAGTTTAAACTGAATGTAAATAATGAAATCTGCGATTATATACCGATTGTCAGCCAGAATACATTTGGATATCTTTATAAAGCTGTTATAGATGAATATAATGAAGACACTGTAATTGTAAAAATATTTGCTTCAGATAACACTTTTAAGACATTCAATGTTACAAAAAACGTAAAAATAGACGGGAAAAAATATAAGACTCCTGACGCTGTAATGAATGCTTTGTATGAAAGCGGAGACATGGGAACTGTTCGTCAGCTGATAAGATATCAGTTAAATGACAGCGGCGAGCTGCGGAAAATTGATACTGCTGCACCATCTCAAAAAAGAGCAGAGGAGAATGGGTCGCTGGTTGCAATGGTTTCATATACAGGACAAACTACGCCTTTTTATTGGGCGCAAACAATTACGGCAAGCTCTTTTTATCCGGAACCGGTAATTGACCGTGATACACAGATCTTTATTGTACCGGATGAGGGAGAAAATACTTCGGATCCACGCAGTTTTTTAGCAACTGATTATTCGTGGTTTTCAAGAAATCTGCCGGAGGCAAAAATGTCGGCATATAAAATTGATTTTTCCTATCCGGCCGCTGACGCGATAGTGTTGCGTGAAAACAAGAGTGCAGCATTATCAGATCGTGATAAGCCTTTTATGGTCGATGAGATAACGCAGGAACTCACAGAGGATGATGAGGTCAGGTATTTTATTTACGGTTATCAAGGCGGCATAGGAGTAAAATATCCGATTGATGATTCTTATTATGAAAATATGCCTGAAATCGACAGAGGTGATCTGATGAGGGTTGCAACAAATTCAGTCGGAGAAGTTTGTGATGCAGAAGTGCTTTTAGATTATAGCAAAAATAAGGACGGAAAACATCGACCGAACTGGTACAACCCTGATAATACTGTCGCAGGCAGAGAAGCACAGGGAGAGTCAACGCATGTAACAGCAACAACCTGTTGTACATTCGGGCATGTGATTGAAAAATGGTATGATAATGACTTTGCGGCAAACGTTACAAGACCCAATTCAATCGGTTTAATTTTGCGGATAGGATATAATGATACCACCACGGTAAACCGAACGGTTAATTGTGCAAATGTCCGAATCGTAGTTTATGATACTCAAAGAAATAAAGTTTACTCCGGAACGGAGGAGGATATCTATGATTATAAAACAACAGCACGCGGTTCGGAAATGGTTTTAATAAGCTCAAGCTATTATCCGACAGCACTCTATATCTATAAAAACTAATGAAAGCAGGTGATTGTTGTGATGAAAAGAAATTATTTCGCAAGGATTATTGCTGCATTTCTCAATCTGTCGATTATACTGCCGATGCTTTGCGGCAGTGCTGCGGCAGAAGATAACATGGAGCGTTACGAGATAAATAGCAATGAAGCTTTGATCGTTTTTGATAAAAAAGCAGAGCTTTATAACGTTGACAGCTTAACGTTCGGCTCAAATTTAATGGCAACGCAGACATACGTTAACGATGGAACAAGAGTATGGAGCTTTGCGGGTGCGGGAAATGAGCCGTTCATTTACATCAAGCTTCCGGAATCATTTAAAAGCTCAAACATTGACGGGGCGGAATATGATGTTGAAATTCAATACTTTGACAGTCTTTCAGGATATGCAATTTGCTATTACGATTCGGTAAATTGGGGATCTGAAGTAGCTTACGAGCTTTACGGAACATCGACAGATACATGGAAAACAGCCAAGTTTACTCTGAATGACGCTGCATTCAATGGGAGTATTAATAAAAGAGGCGATTTAAAAATCTCGTTTAAAGAAAGTAATTCATCAGTACCCGTGACACCGTCACCAATGCTTTTTCGGTCAATTAAAGTAACAAGAAGAGCCGGCGCAAATCCTGTTACGGTAGAATCGTATACGGACAGAACGGGCAATATATTCGAGTTTTATAATAGTGAAAAAAAGGTGCATAACGAGTTTGTAAATACTACCTCCGAAAAACAGAGTGTGAATGTAGAATACCGTCTTATCAATTCAGAGAACGGAAATATTGCATATCGTCAAAAGGACAGCTTTGTCATTCCTCCGAAAAGTAATTTGCTGCGTGATATTAATATTGTATGCGACATCTGCGGTATGTACGAGTGGAAGATTGACTTTCTGAATGATGACGGCAGTGTTAAGAAAACCTTTGATGAGGATCAAATATCTATTGTAAAAACAGATCCCAACGGCATTAAATCAGAATTTGCATGGGTGAACGCGCATATTTCCAGATATAAAAAAGACAGTCAAAATAAACTTTTAGACACAATTCTGACAGCAAATGTCGGCGGCATCAGAATGGGAATTACCTGGGGAGATGCCGAGCCTGCACAGGGTAATTATGTAGGGGAGAAAACGTCCGACGCTGCTCTGATACGTCAAATTTCCAATTTGGGTCTGAGGGTGAGCGGAATGCTTTGCTATAATAACGCAAGGTATAACAGCAACTGGAAGGTAAGTCCCTATATTGAATTACCTGATACAGAGGAGGAATATAACGGTTTTAAAAAATACTGTGAGTATATTGCAAAAACGTTCGGTGATTATATTGATTATTATGAAATTTGGAACGAACCTAATGTAGTAACGTTCAATCCGTTTACGCATAACAAACCTATTGAGGGAGCACCGATACTGACAAGAATTACAAAGGATGCCAGGGCTGCAATCAATAAATACGATCCGACGGCACACATAGCAAGTGTTTCGGTAACGGGAGTGCATTTGGATTTTAGTAAAGAATGGCTTACCGAATGTCTGAAAAACGGAATAGTAGATGGAGATAACGGGATGAACATGATGGCATTGCATACCTATCATGAAACTAAATCTCCGGAGGCTGCAAAGATTTACGAACTTGTGAAGTGGTATCAAAAACAGGTAGAACCGTATGGAATTAAGGATATACCTATATACATCTCGGAATATGGTGTAACAACACCTGATGAATACACCGGAATTGAAAATAAAACAAATTGGATTGTAAGAGACACAATTCTATTTAAAGCACATGGTGTCGGAGATTATATGTTCCTTTATAACATGGAGCAAAAATCAATCATTGATACGGCAAGAGAGGATAATTTTGGAATTGTAACGCATCCGGAGCCTGCATACCAGGTAGACGGAAAAACCTGTCTTGCAACGCAGCCATATGTTGCATATACCGCAATGAATTATGTTCTCGGCGGTCACGTTATTCCGGACGGAACATGGGAACCCGGTAATGAAATTTACCTGAACAGGTTTAAAAGTGAAAAATGGAATTCAAATGTACTGACTATGTGGAGTGCAGACGGCTCAAAATCACTTACACTTGATCTGGGAGTGGATAAGGTAGACTATTATGACAGATACGGCAACAAGACAGTCATTTACGGAAAGGACGGTATATTTACTTTTCTTATTGATGAAAGACCGGCATACATTGTAGGCAATTTTGAGCGGAATCTGGTAAAAAACCATGAGCCTATCATTGAGTATGATCAGTATCGTGCAGTAAGTGCAAAAGATGAGGGAAAAGCTGCATTTACCGTTTCTGTTAAGGAAGGCAGTGGATATACTGTTGCCGCAAAAGCACTTTATGGCGACGATCATGAAACGGTTACTGAGGTCAAAGACGGAAAGGCAAGAGTTTTATGTGATGTTGCCGGTGGCTTGGGCACCGGAACATATGTCGATGTGTATTTGAGAAAAAATGATAAAAATATAAGTTATGCGCAGATTCCTGTTGATTTTGTGGATAACGTAAGCTCTGAATTATCTTTTGATATTAAAGACAAAAGCAATTATGATGATTGGAATGTAACCGCAAGGGTTGAAAATAATATGAACGACACGCCGATCAGCGGATATATTGAATTTTCAGAACCGCCGGAGCTTGCAAAAGCAGGAAAGACAGATATTGGAATCATAGGAGCAAATGAGTCAAAAGATATAACAATTAACGTTCCCGATTTAAAGGAAAAAGGTCTAAGAAATTTTGCCTATTCTGTGGTAACAAATGAAGTTACTCCTGTAGCATTTTCAAAAACGTATGATTTAAATATTGCTACAAGAGCAAAGGAAAAAGTTGTAGTTGACGGAACAGCGTCATCGGGAGAATGGCCGGAAAATACATATATGAAAGCTGATTCTATTAACAATTATGTAGCACTTATCGGAGATGAGCCGTGGAATGGTGCGGATGATAAAAGTGCAAAAGTATCGGTTATGTGGGATGATGAAAACCTTTATATGCATTCAGAGGTGACTGATGATGTGTATTTCCAAAATCAAAGTGCGCAAAATTCATGGCAGTGCGACGGCATACAGTTTGGCTTGCTTGTTGATACCGGAGAAGAGGCATTTACCGCTATAGGTCAGGCAAATACGGTATTTAATGAATTTGCGATAGCGCTTCTTCCGGATGGAAAAACAGTTGAGACTTACAGGCATAAAGCGCAATTTGACAGAACGCCGACAGGATTATGTGAAACGGCAAAGGGAGCGGCTGTCAGAAACGGAAACAAAACTTATTATGAATGGTCGATGCCTTGGGAGGATATTGTCGGCATAAAGGGTTGGAAGCCGCAAGTGAATCAAAAGCTTGGTTTTTCAATTATGTGGAATGATAATGACGGAAACGGCAGAAAGGGCTGGATTGAATATGCGAGTGGTATCGGCAGAGTAAAGGATGCAAAGAAGTTTACACAGCTTCAGTTTGTTGATTAATCAGGAGAGTGGTTTCTATATGTTAAATGCTTCTATAAAAAGAATTACTGCAATTTTCCTTATTACCTTTATACTAATTACTTCATCTGCAGGCTTCGTTGTCGGCGCTGCCGACAACGCGGAGCTTGCTCCGCTTGCAGAAAGCTTTGAAAACATTAAATTAACAACCGGAAGTATGGAAGTACCGGAGGGATGGATGTTTTCGGGTGTATACGGTTCTGCAACAAGCGCAAAAATTGCAGACAGGCAAGATGACACGTCTAAAGGAAAATATCTGCAAATATATCATTATACTTCCAAATTAAACTTTGGAGGAGCCACACACTTATCTGGTGTTAAGTTGGAATATAAGCCAATTAAAATCAGCTGCGAGGTTTTTTTACACGGAGCGGAAAGTGCCTCTGTACAAAGAATAAGAGTTGGTATTCTTGCAAACAGAAATACGGCTGATGTTACGCCGTCTGTAATGATTCAGTTTATGAGAAACGAAGACGGTTCGTGGTCAGCGTCTGAAATCGGTTCAATGGAAGCAAACAGAGGAATGGCAGCTGCTTTGTCAAAAATTGACGGAAGTAAATATTTAATCTCACAACAGGATTCTCTAAAATGGCATAAAGTTGATTTACTGTGTTATCCGGATCATGACGGCGGTATCGGAAATGTCCGATATTATGTTGACGGGGAGGAGTTGTTGTCATCAAATCAAAACAGAAGCTACACTAAGTTGCAAGACTGTTATTTGGGTGATTTTGCATACTATTCACAGACAGCAAATGATACAGAAAGTTGGTTTGGTATAGATACAATATCTGTAAATGAATATGATGGAGAAGAAAATGAAGCGTATGTAAGATTCGGACAAAATGTTATAAGGAAAAATGTCGAAATGCCGCAGGGAAGCGCTAAGACAAGCTGTACAGCAGAGAATAATTTGTGGAGAATATCATACGGGTATGGGAGTATGCTGTATTTCCCGCTTAATTACTCAATCGGAAACTCTACAGATGGATCTGTTTACGATGTGAAAATTACTTATACAGATAAAGGCGAGGGATATTTTGCTGTTTGGTATGATTCGATTCATTACGGGAAACAGCTTGCAAATATAGTTTATTTAATAGGTGACAATCAAGAAAAAACATTTTCATTGCAGCTATCCGATGCAGCATTTGCAAAAGGTGTTGACGATAAAGGAGATATTGCAATTTCTCTTTCTGAAACAGGAATTGCAACCGGAAGCTTGACAACATATTCAAAAAGCCCTCTCTACATAAACGAATTTTCGATAAAAAAAAGAAACGCAAAAAATCTTGTTGCAATTGAATCGGAAACGAACATAAACGGAAATACATTTTCGTACTTTGATAATGAAAAGTCGGTAACCAACATAATAAGAAATGTGACAGATAGAAATATTAGTACAAAATTGACCTACCGGCTTGAAAATAAGGAAAAAGAGACGGTATTTGTAAAGGAATCGTTAGTTGATCTCACTCCGGGAGAAGTAATGAATGAAGTTGTAAATATAGGTGAGGTTGAAAAATGCGGCATTTACAGCTGGCATGTCGATTCCGAAACAAATGGAGCTGAATTTACATTTGATGAGGATACTGTTTGCATAGTTAAAACTGATCCAATGGGGATCAATTCAGAATTTGCCTGGATTAATTATTATATAGACGATCCCACAGCAAGCGTTCAGCAGACCGGAATGGATTTATTAAAAAAGGCAAACATAGCCGGAGCAAGAACGATTGTATTGTGGAGCGAGGTTATCGACAGTACAGGAAGCTTTGTGCAAGACTTTTGGCAGACAGAGCCCGGAAAAAGAATAAAATTATTCAGAGATAACAATATACCGCATTGGATTATGCTCCTGGGAAAAAATTATTGCATTCCGACAGATACTGAAGAGCTTGCCGGATGGAAAGAATTTTGTAAATATGTTATGCGAAATACATATCAGGATACAAAGGTATATGAAATCTGGAACGAGCCTGATTTGTTCAGCTTTAACAGAAACGAAGCTACTCCTGCGGATTTGGCGAAAATCACAAATCTGGCAAAGCAAGCGGCAACGGAAATTGAAAATGAAATGTCTGAGCCCGGGAAACAGTATAAGCTTTCAATATCCGGACTTAGTGTCACAGGATTGTGGCTTAATGACAGAAGGGATTATTGGCTGAAAGAAGCGCTTGATGCAGGAATTGCCGGCGGCGAATACGGCATGGACATGTTGAATGTTCATACATATGTAGAAAACGCACCGCCTGAAAGTGCAAAGCTCTACAATACCCTGAAAGAATATCAAAGTGATATTGAAAAAAACTGTGATATATCACATATGCCGGTTTTAATTTCAGAGTATGGATATCCAAGCTCTGATTCAAAGGTCGGAAGCAATAAAGCTGATTGGATCGTGCGTTCGGCGCTTTTATATAAAGCGAACGGCGTAGGCGATATGTCGGCACTTTACAATCTTGAACGCAGAGGAATTTTGGACACGAACAGAGAGGATTGTTTCGGAATTATATCATATCTTAACGAAAAGTACAACAATGAGGGAAAAACAGGAATACCGAACGATTCCTACCTGGCATATGCCGGCATGAACTATGTACTGGGAGGTAAAATCACCGACAGTAAAGTGATACGAGAGGATAATGTTCAACTGTTAAGATTTACGAGCAGCAAATTCGGTACTGATGTTTATGCAATGTGGGCATTGGAAGGAAGTGACAGTGTGACAGTAGACTTGGGATGTAAACATGCTGTTCTTTATGATTCTTACGGAAATGAAACACAGATAGAAAGTGTAAACGGACTATATAATGTTTCGTTGGGACAAAGTGTAAAATATATAAGAGCTGCGGGTATGCAAACACTAATTGATCAAAATGGTGAAGAAATAAGTTTCATAAATGATGATACATTAAAAATCGGGGTAAAATTTGCAGTGTCTGAATACACAAAAAATGCAAAAAGCATTATCGCATTTTATGACAGTAACGGAAAACTGATTGAAACACATGTACAAAGTGTCGATAATTCTTTGGGAACTGTCTTTTGTTCTGATTTTGTAAATATTCCGGAAGGGTGTTATTCCGTAAAAGCTTTCGTCTGGAACAATGATAACAAAAATGTGCCGATTCTGCCTTATGGTGAAGTCAGAAAAAAATACAAATCGGTGAGGGTTTTTGAGAATACATTTGATGAGCTTGATTCAAGTATTAGCGGAAATTGTTCGATTGAACAGCACAACGGTGATACTTGTCTAAGAATAAACGGAAACGGAGTTGCTTCTGTATTTATCAATCCGGAAGTATATGCTCTTGATGAGAATTTGGAATATATCGATATATCTGTTGATGCAAAAATGACATGGGATTTTGACACCAACGCAAGTAAACGCCTTGACTTGGGTCTTGCATTTGATGACGAAAATTCTTCACGAATGTTACTTACGAGATTTTACCCTGATGGTAATGCAGAAATATCAATTGCAAGCACAGCTGATCCCGGAATGGGCACAACAACGGTTGGAATAAGCAGTGATGCAAAAAAATTATATCATTCAAATGAGTTTAATCGTTTTAAAATCCGATACTATCCGAGGCATCCGGACAATCCTTTAAAAGGGGCATATGAGCTATATATTATGGATCGAGAAAATGGCGTATATGTTAAGCTTTTTGACAACGTGAGAGCTGCAGCCGCACCGAAAGACGGAATGCTCGGAAAGGTGTATTTCGGTGCGATTCGCAGCGGCACCACCTATTTTGATAATTTGGTAATTTGTAAGATGGTAAAAACAGAATAAGTTTACAATTAAAAACCACATTAGAAATGATTCAGAAAGGAAGTGTGAAAAGAATCCGGAACCTGTGGTTTTTATGTAATAAAGGGTAATTGATTATTTGCCTATATTTTATAAACGAAAGGGGTATAAAAATGAAAAAAAAATTTCATGTAAAACTCAAAAGAATGTGCTGTTCATTTCTTTCACTTTCATGCTTACTCAGCACAACAGCACTGACATCTGTCAGCGCAAAAACGGTAGATTCTCCTTTATATGAGGATTTTGAAAGCATCACCATTGCAGCAAGTGCAAATCAGTACTGGCATTATCCTGCGGGGTGGACGCAGAAAACTTTTTCCGGAGATAATCCTACATCGGCCGTTCTTACCGCCAGAAATGATCTTGACGGTTCCTATTTAAAAATAGCATCAAAGACAAATGCTTATATGGCGGCTAATCCCTTAAACGGAGCTGCAAAGGAATCCGGCTTGACAATAGGGACAAAGCCTATTATTACAAGCTTTGATATATTGCTTAACGGTGCAGATCAAGGGGAAAACATCAAGAGAATACGGGCAGGTATTTTAAGCACAAAAGGAGCTGATGGTGCGGCACAATCAATCGTTGTTAATTTTACGGGCAATGATGACGGAAGTTGGTCTGTGGGAGAAGTCGGCTCTTTGGAAAGCAACCGTGCCATGGTGGCAAGCTTGCTGACCTCGCAGGATAAGGACTATAAAATCTCAAAGGCTGATAGCGAAAAGTGGCATAGGGTAGATTTAGTGTATTATCCGGAAACAAAAGAGGTAAATTATTTCATTGACGGAGAACAGCTTTATACTGCAAATCCAAATCCAAATTACGCATTGCCGGCAGATGGTTCTTTCGGTGCTTTCGGATATTTTTGCGGAACAGGAACAACCGACAATACCTATTTTGGACTTGACAATATTTCAATCAGGGAATATGAAAACGCTGATGAATGCATAAAACGGGTTTATGCAAATGCTGGTCAAAACAAGATTTCCGCTTCATGGAGTGAAAGCCCTGTGAAATTACCGGTTGCAGAAGATTTTACAGTGACAAAATATAAAACTGTAAGCGATGCGGTTTTATGTGCAAACGGTGAAACAATTACACCGCAAAGCATAACGGTAAATTCGACCGGATTTTATTTCACTCTTGCAGAAACTCTCAATGCATACGAACAATACAAAATTGAAATTTTACCTGAATCGGATATACTCGGAAATTCTCAGGATAATGTAATCAATGTAAGTGTGATTCCGCAAATTTCAGATGGCAGGATTATTGAAGAAAAAATTGTATCAAATTACAATTTTGACACACTTCCGCCGCAGGGAACATTAACTTTTACTACCGGGTACAATGTAACATCTCCGGAGGAACCGTTCGAAGGAGATGCAAGACTTTATGTTGATACCAATGCAACAGGAGTCGGAGGGGTTTATATTAAATCAGATTTTACGGTAAATGATGATCTTCAATATGCAGACATTTCGTTTGATGTGAAAAATATTTGGAGGAACGGCGCCGGTGCAAATTCAGACAGATTGGAATTTGGTTTGGGACAATGGCAGAATGAATCAGGAGGACAATCTCTGATACAGCTTACAAGATGTTTTTATCAAGGTATCATTCAAGTGTCAAATCAATCCGTCGCTCCGGTTACGGGAACGACCGCGCAAGCGGATAAAACGCTATATAAGGAATCGGATTGGAATAGCTTTAAAATCAGATATTATCCGCAGTATCCAGGCAATCCGGCAAAGGCTGCGTATGATTTAATGATTAAAGATGCAAACGGAACGTATCAAAGCATTACCGGAATGCTTGTTGCTCCCAAACTGACAGCCCCGCTTTGTGTATTCTTAGGCGGCGTTCGTGTCGGAAGAAGTTATTTTGACAATCTAACGGTGAAAACAGTATCGCAAAAAGAAATTACGGCATCCAATAAAATTACATCTATAGATTTTATCGGAGCAGACGGCAGATTGACAAATCAAAAGAGCGGTGCGGATAAATTATTGGTTGGTGTGTGCTCGGAAAATCTAAAGGTATCGCTTTATGAAGGTAATGAAAAGAAGACAGATTCGTCGCTGATCTCAGACGGCGTACTGACATTGACAATTGACGGCGGATTGAAAAACAGCACAGAATATACTCTGAAGATAGATGATGAAGATTATTTGACATTTACAACAGAGAGTGAAGAATTTAACATCAGCGGACTTGTACTTTGTGACAACGATGGAAATGAGCTTGATTCAATGCCAAGTGCCAATACTGCTGTTAAGGCAAAATTTATGGCTGTAAACAAAGGAGAGTCAAAAAATGTAAATGTTATTCTTGCAGCATATAACAGTGCAGGAAAGCTGTTGCAGGTTAAATACATACCGACCGAGTTAACAGCGGGTTTGAACGGATATGTTTTATCCGGCGATGCTCTGACTGTTACAGAGGATGTAAAGAAAATTAACGCTTTTGTATGGGATAACGGATTAGTTCCTCTTACAAATTCGGCTGAAAAAGAATAATATGAGATAAAAAGAAGCTTATCTTAACCATATATATTGATATGGTTTGAGATAAGCTTCTTTATTAAGCAGGTTATTTTATAAAAAACGTGAATAATTCTTCGCCGCAACCGGTTATTACAACTGCTGCACATCCAATTGCTATACCGGTTAGTTGTATTTTGCTGAGTTTTTCCTTGAAAATAAGTTTTCCGGCGATTGTAGACAAGATAACCATACCGCCGTTGCTGACGGGAAAGAAAATTACGCTTGGGATAAGATTTGAAAGAGAAACGTTTAGTCTTATATAGAGGCAGCTTGCCATTCCGCTGAAAAGCATAAATAACAACGTTGCTTTGGTGATATGCGGCATATGCTTGCTCTTGTTTTCAAACATTCCGAAAATGAAAAACAGCATTGTTGAAACAACTGAGGCGGTAAGTATCATTGAGTCTGTTTCACTGCTTGCACCGGATTTCCCGAAAAGCTTATATAAAATACCTACAAACCCTCCGGAAAGGAAAAATCCGAGACAATATAAAAGCCATTTGGCACTTATTTTTTCTCCGCCTTTTTTGGGACTTACGCAAAGAAAAAGAGAGATGAAAAGCAGAATCATTCCTATAATCTGAAAAATATTGATTGATTCACTGCAATAAATAACTCCAAAGCCTGTCGCAATCACGAATGCACAGCTGCCTATCAGAGTGCTTAAAGAAACAGGACCGGTTGCCATGGACTGTGTTTTGAAAAACAGAAACGCAAACAGCAAAATGCCGTAAACAGCTCCAAACGCAACAGAGACAGAGCTATATTTTGCGCCGTTAGCAATATAAACTGCACTTAAAATTATGATCCAAACAAGGTTGACTCCGGTGTTAAATAAAAAAGGAGAATAGCCCTCGTTATTTTGCTTTGAAAAAGCTCTTAAAAGACAAGCGTTTACCACAGACAGTATAATTGCAGTTGTCATTAGTATATAATTCATTTTTTTGAACTCCTTTTGATATAAAATTATTTTTCGTGATTAAAATTCGTTTTTCTGTATTTACCCGGTGCAATTCCGTATTTTTCGTAAAAAGCTTTAGAAAAATGAGAAAAATCATAAAAACCGGTGGAAATAGCTATTTCATTCAGGGATAATTGTCTGAATTCCATCAGCGATACTGCTTTCTTTATTCTTAAATCATTAATATAACATGATGGCGGCATGCCTATTTCACGCACAAACATTCTGTAAAAATATGTTCTGTCAAATCCGATATAATCGGCAACATCACTTACGGATATTGCACGTGTATAATTTTCGTCTATGTATGACAGGGACATTTTGATGTAGTATTCATCAGAGTTTGAAGAACTCATTTTGCTACTTTGTTGTTCAATAAGTCTGCTCATAACCAATAAAAAATATCCGATTGCATCATAGCCCTTCATCAGGCAGTTTTTCCCTGAAAGGTACATGGATTTTAGATTGCATAACATTTCGTCGTCTGTTGGAAATTTAAATAATACATTCGTACGATCAATTCCGGCAGCATGCATAATTGCCTCTGCATCCATACCGTCAAATGAAGCATATATGTATTGCCATGGCTCAATATCATCTGCCTTATATGTAACTGAAACACCTGGCATTATTACAAAGCCTTGTCCTTTAGAAATCTGATAATCACAGTTATTCACTCTGAACGTACCTTTGCCCGAAAGAACAAAAGTGATGGAATAATTAAGATGTATTTGCATACCTGGAGTATGTCCGGCATGACATTTCTGTAATCCGCTTTCCATAAGATATAAGCTTTTATTCGGTCGGCTGTTAAATGAATATTTTTCCATTTCATAGCTCATACGGATGACCTCCTTAAGATTTCTGATTTTTATTAATTATTTTTTCTCCGTCAAATATTAAAACTCCGTAACCATCACCAATTTTTTTGCCGCTTTTAAGCCATTTTACAATATTCTTTTGCAGGGAACTGTTTTGTGGCAAAATGTTTGTATCTCCGGTAAAATCAGTGTTAAATACTCTCCATGCGTTAGGAAAAGCGTTATCGCAAACTCCACTGTAAATAATATCGAAGTCATTTAAAAAAGAATATAGGTTTGAATGTTTGTCAAAAATATATTTGTTTTCCGGATATAGTATCCATGAGTGACATACAATTGGCATTATATCACCTTTTTTAAAACCGTAAAAATCAAATGCCGTTTTGTATGATTTCATTCGTATTTTTTCGTCAATAGATCCTGAGGATGGGATATGGAGATTATAGACGACATCCGTCGGTTTTAATACAATTTCATTTTTTCTGTACTCGCGTTCAAACGTGATTGTCTCATATTGAAAACGTCCCAGTGCAAAGCGCGTACAGAGATAATGTCTGTGAAACCACAGGAAAGCAAATGTACCCCAGGCGTTATGCACTTGTCTGCATTCCTCGTTTTTTGATGCGAGATCCTTCATAAGCTCTATAAATAGTTTTTGGCTATAATGCTTCTGTTTGTAAAGATTTTCAAGCTTTTGAGAGCAGAAAAGAAGAAAAATCATGTAAAAACCATATTTGTCAAAATTTCTTCGGACAGCATGATTCTCAAGCTGATTGCATACATAATTGTTCGCCTCATCAGCGTTATTTGATTTTTCAAGATAGTATACTGACTGCATTTCATAAAGAAAATCAATATCCGATTTGTCAAGGCGTTTGTAAAACTCAATAAAATAATCGTGCGCTTCCGAAGGAAAGTCTGTTTCATCCATCAATTTGCCAATATAGTCAAGCATAGTTTTGTTCTCTCGCTTTCTTTAAAATTCTAAATATATCATAACATAAATAAATTATTAATTCAACACCAAGGCAACTAAAAACAACAATTTTACCTTGTTTAAGCAACATATTTACATTGGAAATTTATAAGGTATTGTGGTAAAATATAATTAAATAATTTTTGAAAGAAGGAGTTCTAATGAATAAAGAAAAAATCAGAATCGCATTTGTGGGATGCGGACAATTCTGTCAGCATTTTGTCCCATTGTTTAAGGCTCATCCGGCTGTTGAGTATGTGGCCGTATGCGACAAATTTCCGGAACGTTCAAAGGATTTTAAAGAAAGATTCGGTGCAGACAGAATATTTGAATCCTTTGATGATGTTATTGTTTCCGATGATATTAATACAGTGGCAATATTTACACAGAGAGATTTGCATGGTCAAATGGCTATCGCTGCATTAAAGGCAGGGAAAAATGTTTACTCTGCAGTGCCTATGGCGCTTAAGGTGGAAGAAATCAACGAAATTGTTCGTCTTGTTAAAGAAACCGGTCTGACATATATGATGGGAGAAACCGGTATATATAGACCCGCTTCTGTTTTTTGCAGAAAAAAAATGGCATCGGGAGAAATGGGCGACATGGTTTATGCGGAAGCGCAGTATAATCATGACATGAAAAGACTCTATGATGTTTTCAAGTATACAGAGGGCGATAAATGGAAAATGATGGCTGGACTTCCGCCGTTTTTATATCCCACACATTCAACGTCGATGGTTTTGTCTGCTGCAAAAGCGCATGCTGTCAAGGTATCAGCGTTCGGTTATGAAGACAGAATAGATACCGATATTTTTGGTAAAGGCATGAACTATTGGGACAGTCCGTTTTCAAACAGCTCAATGCTTTTGAAATTAAGCAACGGTGCGATTGTTAGAATAAGCGAAAATCGCAGAATTGCATGGAACACTCCGGAGACTTTTATAACATCTTTTAATGGAACAAAGGCATCGTATGAATGCTCACTCATGCAGCACAGTTATTTAAAAATGGATGATAAAGGTTTGGTTGATTATGAAGATGTAAGTGATTTATTAAATCCGTTTGAGCTTACAAAGCATAAAAATGAGCCTGATTACTTAAAACAGGCAGTAAACGGAACATGGGGAACAACTGAGGCGCCAATTCAGGCTTGCGCTCGTCTTCCAAAAGAATTTGACAACCTTCCGACAGGTCATGCAGGTACACACAAATTTATGGTTGATGATTTCTGCCAGGCATATGTATCAGGACAGCTTGCGCCTACAAATGCATGGCAGGCGGCACGATATAATATTCCGGGTCTGATTGCGCATCAGTGTGCAATGGAGGGCGGAAAAACTGTAGATATTCCTGATTTGGGAGAACCGCCGGCAAATTTAAATGTTTTCTCTGCCGACAGAGAGAAAAATGAAGTGGAATATAATTGAGAATGAATTAAAGATGAAAGAAAGGAAAGTGGTACAATGTCAAGCTATACTACAAAGCAAACTCCGGGCGATACCTCATGGTTTGTTCATGATCGTTTCGGTATGTTTATTCATTTCGGTTTGTATGCATTGCCTGCAAGACATGAATGGATAAAGAAAATTGAATGTATTCCGGAGGGAAAATATCAAAAATATTTTGAACATTTTAATCCCGATATGTTTGATGCGAAAGCTCTTGCAAAAAAGGCAAAAGCAGCCGGAATGAAATATGCCGTGCTTACCACAAAGCATCATGAGGGTTTTTGCTTGTTCGATACCAAATATACAGATTACAATGTCATGAATACACCGTTTGGACGTGATATTGTAAAAGAGTATGTTGACGCATTTCGTGCGGAAGGATTAAGAATCGGACTTTATTATTCACTGATTGACTGGCATCATCCTGATTTTACAGTTGATTTTTATCATCCGAGAAGAAATGATGAAAATGCACATGAGCTTAATAAAGGCAGGAATATGAAAAAGTATTCTGAATATATGAGAAATCAATTAACAGAGCTGTTTACGAATTACGGGAAGATTGATATTTTATGGCTTGATTTTTCGTACAAGCACGAAGAAGACGGTTGGATGGGAAAAGGTCCGGAAGACTGGGAAATTGAAAAGCTTTTCAAGACGGTAAGAGATCTTCAACCAAATGTAATTATTGATAACCGCGGAGGTATGGATCAGGATTTCTGGACGCCGGAGCAATATCAGGTTACAGAATGGCCTCGACATAAAGAAACCGGAGAAAGGGTTGTTTGGGAGTCTTGTCAAACGATGTCCGGAGCGTGGGGTTATTTTCGTGATGAAACTACTTGGAAATCTCCTGAAATGCTTATTCGTATGCTCATAAATACAGTTTCTTTGGGAGGAAACCTTATTATGAATGTAGGTCCAACTGCCAGAGGATATATTGATTATCGTGCGGATAATGCTTTAAAGGCATATGAAGAATGGATGAAGTATAACAGCCGTTCTATTTATGGGTGCACAATGGCGGAAAAAGAATTTGTCCCTTTGAATGGGTACAAATATACGCAAAGTCAGGATGGCAAGCGACTTTATGTACATCTTTTCGAATATCCGTTCAGATATTTGGAACTTCCGGGTCTTGCAGGTAAGATAGAATATGCACAGTTTTTACATGATGGCAGTGAAATTATATTTACCGATAATGAAGTAACAAGTCTTGCAGATTCGTACGAAAAGGACCTTTCCGGCACAACAATACTTGAAATACCTGTAATAAAACCAAATGTAATTGTGCCTGTTATTGAGCTGTTTCTTAAATGATTAATAGATAAATAGCTTTATATATAAAGCGTATAGAGTGTATAGCCTTGATAACAAGCAGTATTAAAATAGACCTCTTTGCTTATTTGCAATGTGTGCAAATAGACAAAGAGGTCTTTGTATATGGAATAAGCTTTAGAAACAAAAAGCATTTAAAAATTTTGTTTTCGCTTTAATTTTAAAATAAAAGCATATCTTATCCGGTTGAACTTTATGATATGAAAAATATTACATAAATCATTGTCGAAGTCTACTTATTCCAGTCGATTCAACTTGATTGGAATAAGAAAACAAAAAAACATTTAAAAATTTTTACTCAAATCTTAAGGTTTTGGGTTTGAATGTGGTTTAATAGTATTAGAAGTTGCTTTCCAACAGATTTTTTTAATTAAAATTTCTGGAGGTAAAGCAAAATGACTAGTTATTTTGAGCAGCTTTTTAAGCAAATGTTTCTTGAAAGGTATTCCCAAAGTGATAATTCTGAGAATATCAAAGAAAGACCTATTAAGGTCGCTAATGAATACAGAAAAATATTAGATAAGGTGGCGATAGGAATGATTTACGACTAATTTGAAAATGAAAAAGTCATTGATGCCATGTTGCATCTGACTAGGTCTGAAAGGATTATCATTGCTTTTCATATCATAATGAATATGAAATTGGCAGAGATTGCATTTCTGCTTGATACATCTCTTGAAAGTACATATACACATAAAAGCACAGCATTAAAAAAACTTAAAGCAGAGCTTGAAAGTATATCATAATTAAGGCTAAATCACAGAGAGCAGTTTTTTTGCTCTCTGCGGTAGCACATTATCATCTTATCAAAAAGCATTTATCAGTAGGTGCTTTTTGATAGGCTGATAATTGCCTATGTTATTTTACAAAGAAAGCACGCAAGATAACGGCGGTGCAGCATAACGGCAAACAGATACATTCCGGTATGGACGAGCCAAGCGGCAGATACGCCAAGACAATAGTTTTGCTTCTACTTCATCCTTCTTTCTAAGATGAAAAACTATCCGAGCGAGAAATATCAATGCCGCAAAGCAAGGCGGCTACCTTGCGGGCGATGACTTTATATCGGGACAATGATACTTCTGCCCAGCTACAGTCCGAGCGGATAACAATTCAGGGCTCCCGCAAAAGCATAGCTTTTGTGGGAAAAGAGAGCAATCGCCTGATAAGCGATGCTTTTGCCGACAGGCAAAACGAGCCCAAAGGCGAATTGTGAACGCCGTCGCAGGCAATGGGGGCAGCTCGGTCGGATGGCGGAGAGGTGAAATCCCTATGGAGTGTTCTTGCAAAACACCATCTGAAATTGCTTCAAAACAAGAAAATAAGTTGTACCCGTCTTTCGGGACGGGTATGGCTTAACACTTTGATATTAGAAATTAGAGCATTTTATGAGTGCTTTAATTTGTAGTATTCAAAGTTGAATAAAATGCTAACAGATACACATATATTTGAATGAAAGGGGCGATTCATTATGATTGATAAGAATAAAATAATCAACATAGCCACGTCTTCATTTGAAGTGGGTAATAAAGAGCGCATACTGGGCATACAAAAGGCATTGCTACTTTCATTGCATGAGAATAATAAAATAACCCTTAATCAATATGAGAATGCCATTAAATTACTTGAAAAGAAATTCAATCGATCTTAATTTTTTTTGTAAATAGTAAGTTTTTGATGTAAAATATAATGGAGAGGAGCGTGAAAATATGATAAAAGTTGCAGCATATTGCCGTGTATCAACAGACAAGGATGATCAAATCAATTCATTTGAAAGTCAAAAATGTTATTTTGAAAAATATATAAATCTAAATCCGGATTGGGAAATGATTGAGGTTTATGCTGACGAGGGACTGACCGGAACAAGTACAAAAAAGAGAAAAGCCTTTAACAAAATGATTGCAGACGCACATTTGGGTAAATTTGATTTAATACTCACAAAAGAGGTATCAAGATTTGCACGAAATACAGTTGACACTCTTCAATATACAAGAGAGTTAAAATCATTAAATATAGGCGTAAATTTTTTACTTGATAATATATTTACACTTGATCCTGATGCAGAACTTCGTTTGACAATTATGGCATCACTTGCGCAGGAGGAAAGCAGAAAAACAAGCGAGCGTGTAAAATGGGGACAGAAACGTCAAATGGAAAAGGGAGTTGTATTCGGTCGTAATATGCTCGGATATGATGTCATAAACGGTACTATGCACATTAATACGGAAGGTGCAAAAATTGTTAAGCTTATTTTTCATAAGTATGTTTTTGAAAAAAAAGGCTGTTATACAATTGCTCGTGAACTTCGTGAGGCAGGATATAGGACAATAACCGGAAATGAAATATGGTCAAATACTGTTATCTTAAAAGTGCTGCGAAACGAAAAATACTGTGGGGATTTGACGCAAAAGAAGACATATACCCCTGATTATCTTACCCATTCAAAAAAGTATAATCATGGTGAAGAAGAATTTGTGAAAATTATAAATCATCATGAAGCGATTATTGAAAGGGAAATTTGGAATATGGCACAGGAGGAACTGTCAAAGAGAAAGCCAAATGATAAAATAAAACTAAAACATAGTAATCGTTATCCGTTATCCGGTAAAATATTTTGCGGAAAGTGTGGTGGACATTTCGTTTCGCGGACCAAAAAAAGAAAAGATGGAAGTCAATATAAGGCTTGGCGATGTTTTAATGCTGCACAACACGGAAATGAGAAAGTAGATGCCTGTGGCAATAAAATTGGTTGTAATGTTTCAGCACAAATTCGAGACGAAGATTTTATGCTCATTATTCAAAAAGTTATAGAATCACTTGAACTCAATTGTGAAGCTATTTTAAAAGAAATCTTTGATGTTTTAAAAACTGTATTTTCAGATAAAGATAATAATTACATAGACAAATCAGAAATAATTAAAAAAAAGGAAAATTTAAAGCTCAAAATTAAAAGGCTACTTGATCTTTATTTGAGTAACGACTTGAGTAAAGATGATTATCGTGCTAAAAAATTTGAATACGAAGCAGAAATCGCAAAACTTGAAACATTACTTTTATCAGCAGAAAAAGCATCATGTAGCTATGATGCGGACTTAGCCATAAAAGATATGTGCGATCATATGAGGTGTATTTTAGAAGGAACAGTTCGTGATGAGATATTCTACAAGAATATAGTTGAAAAAGTTGTCGTATATAGCAGGGAGAAATTAGATGTTTATTTAAATTTGCTCCCGCACAAGTGGAGTGTGGTGCTTAATTCTGTATTGGAACAAAGTACTTTGTGCGGGAGCATTTCGGACACGACATACCTATATCGGTAAGCAACCCTTTAGTTACATCATCAGGCATCATATAGCGTTGAGAAAGGTAGCGAAGAGAAGCACCAAGCTCGCCGTTTGGACCGCCGTACTGAGTAATAATTATATTAGCCAGACGAGGATTGGGCTTTTTGATATTTATCGGGAACTGTAAAAATTTATCATAGCTGAACATTATTTGTTATCCTCCTTTTCCCATGGCCAGGGAGAGTTAAGCCAGCTGAAGCTGTTGTCTGCAGCGGCAGCGAAAGCGGTCAGAGGGCCGAACTTTTCCTGATATTCGTTAACAAGCTGCTGAGCTTTTGCCACAAGCTCTTTAAAAAGCATAAATGCTTTTTTATCATCGGGGTGGGTGTCTAAATACAAAAGCATATCATATGCGGCAAAACGATACGATTGTATTTTTTTTAATAAAGCGGTTCTTTCCATTACTTGTCGCCTCCGATTCCTTTACAAACGCTGCCGTATTCGTCAATATTCAGATTTAGCTCGGGGAACAGGGTTCCGTTTGAGAGAGCGTCCGATACCGAATAGGTATTATTCAGATATTGAATCGGTACGTAAGCATAGCCTACACAGCCGCAGCCGTTTACCGGGCAGGCGGTTCCGTTGTTTTCTGCCATAAAAATACCTCCGTTTCTATGAGTTCACAAAAAATTACTCCGGCAGATGTAAAAACCGTATTAAAATCAGCGGGGAACATTCGGGACAGTAAGCGGTTATTTAACATCTGCTTATACATAATATGCATTTTAGAGGTATTATGTTAACCTGAATTAATGATAAGGGAAAAGAAAAACAGGTAACCGAAATTAAATTTTTCGATCACCTGCGGATTTGTGAATTGCGATGTTATTTAACGCCGTGCATTGAAATGAGTTTTAAAATTCCGTAAGCAGTGCAAGCTTATGCGTTATTCGCCTATAATTTGCAGCTTGTTAAAGATACTCATAATGTCATCTGTTGACAATTGCTTTTTTTCCTCACCCTTTTTCTCCACGGCAATTTTACCCTCATGCATAAGTATGAAACGGTCGCTGTATTCAAGAGCGTATTTAAGGTTATGAGTTACCATTAAGGTTGTAATGCCCTTTTCTCTTATTATTCTGTCGGTAAGCTTCATTACTATATCCGAGGATTTCGGGTCGAGTGCGGCGGTGTGTTCGTCGAGAAGCAGCAAATCGGGCTTAACGAGAGTTGCCATGACAAGCGCAAGAGCCTGTCTTTGACCGCCCGACAAAGAGCCGGCTTTAACGTTAAGTCTGTCCTCAAGACCCATATTCAAAATTTCAAGCTGTGATTTATAGAAATCCTTTCTGTTTTTGTTAAGACCTGCTGTCAGATTATAGGGCTTTAGCTTATTGTCAAATATCGAAAGGTTTTCAAATACCGTCATTGACGGGCAGGTACCCATTGCCGGATTCTGAAACACACGTGCAATTTTTTTTGAACGTTTGTAATTCTTCTGTGATGTGATATTTTCGCCGTCAATATACACCTCACCGCCCTGCGGAGCAATATCGCCCGATACAATGTTGAGCATAGTGGTTTTACCCGAGCCGTTGCTTCCGATAACAGAAACAAATTCGCCTTTATCAACATGAAAATTAAAGTTGTCAAACAGGATTTTTTCATCAACGGTTCCTGTGTTGAAGGTTTTTTGGATATTTTTTAATTCAAGCATCTCAATCCCTCCTTTTGCTTTCCGCATATCTGTTGATGATGAGCGTGATAACGAACAGTACGGTAATAACAAGGTTCATATCCGATGATTGCAGCCCGGAGCTGATAGCGGCAACGATACAAGCCTTGTATATTATCATGCCGCCGAAAACAGCCGTTGTAACTTTAATAAAGCGAACCTTTGAAAAAAGAGAGGTCCCAATAATTACAGCGGCAAGACCCATAACCAAGGTTCCGGTACCGCCGGAAATATCAAACTGAACGTTTTTCATTGAGTTAATGCAGCCTGCCATGCAGACAAGTCCGTTGGCTATGGCAAGACCGATTATTTTGATTTTTCCGGGATTCTGAGCGAGAGTAATAACAAGATTGGGGTTATCGCCCACACTTCTTAGAAGAAATCCCGATTTTGTTTTCAAGTATAAGTCAAGACATATCTTTACGATAAGCACAATGAAAACAAGCACGAACAGATCGGAATAATTTGCAGCAGATGACGGCAACGCAAACGGAAGCTCTGTAAAAATGGTTTTTTCACCCATTAAAAAAACATTCGGAGCACCGGCAATTCTGTAGTTTACCGAATACAGAGCCGTCATTGTGAGAATACCCGAGAGCAGATCCGGGATTTTGAGCTTAACGTTCAAAAATCCGGTAAGCATACCTGCAAGCGCACCGCAGAAAAAAGCCGCTATCATTGCAAGCCACGGATTTATTCCGTGCAAAATCAGACTTGCGGCAACGGCACCGCCCAATGGGAAGGTGCCGTCTACCGATAAGTCCGGAAAATCAAGTATTTTTACCGTTATATATACTCCCAGAGCCATAATGCCGAATATCAGACCTTGCTCCAAAATACCTGTTATTATTCCAATCATTCTGTCAAACCTCTCAAATTAATGTAATTATTTTATATCCTCGGGAAGTGTGATACCGAGCTTCTGAGCAACCTCTTCGTTTACGAATACGGAGCTTTCTTTTATAGTTTCATAGTGAATTGTATCTATGTCGGTACCTTTTAAAACCTTTGCAGCCATTTCGCCCGCCTGTTCGCCGAGTTTGAAGTAATCAAGACCGCAGCAAGCGATACAGCCGTTTTTAACCTGTTCTTCTTCAGAACCGAATACCGGAATGTTTTTTGCGTTTGCTTTGTCGAGAACTACGCCCAAAGCCGAAACAACCGTATTATCCGTCAGATTGCTTATGCAGTCAACGGTTGATAAAATGTAGTCGGCAGCCTGTGGAACCTCTGCCTGCTTTGAAATGCCCTTGTCAACAATTTCAAAGCCGTATTCGCCGGCAAGCTCTTTGTAGGTTGCGATTGTGCTTACCGAATTTGCTTCGCCGACTGTGTAAAGTATACCGATTTTCTTTGCGTCCGGAAGAACCTTTCTTATTAATTCAAGCTGTTCCTTTACCGGAAGTCTGTCGGAAATACCTGTAACGCCTTTCATGTTTTCGGTTTCCGAAACGGCAAGCTTTGCCGCAACGGGATCGGATATTGCATTGAATATTACCGGGATACCTGCGCTCTCGCATGACGCATACAAGCTTTGTGCCGACGGAGTTGCGATACCGCATACAAGGTCTTTTTTGTTGCTTGCAAAGGTCTGAGCTATCTGGTTTGCCATATTCATATCGGACTGCGCCGACTTAAATTCTATTTCAATATTGTCACCCTCTGTAAATCCGTTGTTTTTCAAGCCCTCGATAAAGCCCTCACGGCAGTTGTCCAAAGAGGGGTGATCGGCAAATTGCGTAACGCCGATTTTGTAAACCTTTGTATCTGATGTGTTTTCGGAAACAGCGTTGTTTTGTGTGTTGTTTCCGCAGGAAGCGGAGCTTATCAATATTGCTGCCGATGTTAATGTTAATAATACCTTTTTAATAATCTTTTTCATAGTTTTTATACTCCTTTTGTTTTAATAAAATTAATACCTTGCAGTCAATTACAGTTAAGGAGAGTATTATGAATATCAGCAGTAAATTTAAGATATTCCGAAAAACAAAAAGACAGCAAATTAAATAAATTAA
The DNA here is from genome assembly GCA_934462715.1 of uncultured Clostridia bacterium. Classification (GTDB taxonomy): domain Bacteria; phylum Bacillota; class Clostridia; order UBA1381; family UBA1381; genus RGIG1988. The sequence goes on along the minus strand of CAKSIJ010000016.1, from coordinate 26,996 downwards.
TCTGCTGCCGGGACGATTCAAAATATCGTGGTGCCACCCTGCTTCAAAGCATTAGCTTCCTTAATTACGGACACGGCCATTAATTGACTTCATATCCTACGCCTTTAACGCTGCGACTGCGTCAGCAACTACTGAGATAACAATATCCGTTTGCCGCTGCTCCTCAAAGACCCATTCACAAAGACCGTAAGTACCGTACCTCACACCAACGACGGCTCGCTCTGACTTCCGAAGACTAAGCTACTATTTCTTATCACCGGATTTATGAATTTAATATAGCACATAAAGCGGTGTTTGTCAACAACTTTTATGAAAAAAATACTAATTTGTGCAAAAGATATAAAATTTTTGATATTAAAAGATTGTAAATGTAAATTGTGATATATAAATAGATAAGTGTAATTTTAAAACTTCATTACATATATTGAAATTTTTTATATAATGTGCTATAATTAATAATGGTGTATTGTCACTGTATATAGTTTTATTGCATTTTTACAATAATTTAAAATAGCTTTATAAATAAACGGAGGTAGGATTATGCCTAACAAAAAGGGAACGGGCAAAAACGGATCGTTGCAGAAACGGTCATCTAAAAAGAAGAGGAGAAATACGAGCAGCAATAAAAGCGCACCTGTGCATTATTCAGTCTACATAATTTCGCTGCTGCTGTCGGCAATTCTTTTGGCTGTATTCATATATTCGGACAGCTCTGCACTGCTTTCGGGAATGATAAAGACGTTTATGCTGTCGCTGTTTTCGGTTGCGGCATATTTGCTGCCGCCTGCTTTAGCCGGACTTAGCGTTTATGTGTCAAAGAAAAAAGACACAGGGAATTTTACCTTGAAGCTTGTTTTGCTGCTTTTGGAATGTGTTCTTTTTGCCGGTATATACCAGACTGCGGCAATAGGAGCTGTTGATTATTCCGATCTGGCATATGAAGCGGTGTACGGTTTGAGCGGAGGAATACTGGGCGGTGCTTTGGCAAATATACTTATTAACATGATAGGCAGAGTGGCTGCCGCAATTATTCTGATATTCGCATTTCTGGGAAATATCAGCGTTATATTTAAGGTATCTCTTTTCAGTCTGGTTACATCGTTTGTTTCGGGCTTGTTCGGTTTGAGAGAGGAAGCGCGTGCGATAGAGCATAAGGACGTGTACGAAAACGGCAGACAGACGGCAAAGAAAATTTCGTCGGGAGTGCAGGGTGTTTCGAAAAAAATTGATTTTACCATAGGGGATGATGACGAATCGGTTAAGAAAAACACAAAAAAGAGCAAAACGGAAAAAGCCGAAAATGAAGAAAACGGCAATACTGAAAAGGAAAACAGAGTTGTTACCGAGGACGATATTAAAGCGCGTATCGATGAAATAATATTCTCACCGCCAGAAAACGAACCGGAGGAAATCCCCGAGGATATTGAAATCGGAACAACGCTGGACGAAGCGGAAAAAGAAATCGATGAAAAGAAGCCTTCGGACAGCGGAGCGGAGGACGGCGTGAAAAAACAGCAGAATCCGCCCAAAGCGGAAGCAGTCAGCGAGGAGGAAAAGGCGCAGATTAAAAATGACATTGAAACATCTATTGAAGCTGAGGTTAAGGAGTATGTGTTCCCGCCGATTTCATTGCTGAAAAAACCGCAGGCGGCTTCTGCGGACAAACGGCGCGAAATGCAGGAAACAGCTAATAAGCTGATGGAAATACTGAAAAATTTCGGGGTGGAAGCACGTCTTTTGCAGGTTACACAGGGTCCGTCGGTAACAAGATATGAAATACAGCCTCATACAGGTATAAAGCTTTCCAAAATAACAGGTCTTGCAGAGGATATTGCGCTTAATCTGGCAGTTCCCACGGTATTGGTGGCGGCAGTGCCGGGAAAGGCGGCGGTCGGTATCGAAGTGCCGAATTCAAGCGTTAATACCGTTTCGGTGCGTGAGCTTCTCGAAAGTACAAAATTCAGGGACGCAGCGTCAAAGCTTACAGTTGCGCTCGGAAAGGACATCGGAGGAAACGTTGTTGTCGGAGATATAGCAAAAATGCCGCACGTTTTAATTGCAGGCTCGACAGGCTCCGGTAAATCAGTGTGTATCAATACGATAATCACCAGTATTTTATACAAGGCAAAGCCTGAGGAGGTCAAGCTGATAATGGTTGACCCTAAGGTTGTTGAGCTTGGCGTGTATAACGGAATACCGCATTTGCTGATACCGGTTGTCACCGATCCGAAAAAGGCGGCGGGCGCACTGCACTGGGCAGTCGGAGAAATGATGAGAAGATATGCGCTTTTTGCCGAAACAGGCTCGCGTAACCTTACCGGATATAATGAGCTTATGGCTAAAAACAATGAGCAGAAGCTTCCGCAGATAGTTATAATCATCGATGAGCTTGCCGACCTTATGATGGTTGCGGCAAAAGAGGTTGAGGACTACGTCTGCCGTCTGGCACAGCTTGCAAGAGCTGCCGGAATACATTTGATTATAGCTACTCAAAGACCGTCAGTTGACGTTATAACAGGTCTGATAAAAGCGAACGTTCCGTCAAGAATAGCATTTGCGGTATCAAGTCAGGTGGACAGCCGTACAATTCTCGATAAGGGCGGTGCGGAAAAGCTTCTCGGAAAGGGAGATATGCTGTATCACCCGACAGGACTCAGCAATGCACTGCGTGTTCAGGGTGCGTTTGTATCTGATTCGGAAATTGAAAATATCGTTTCGTTCATCAAGGAAAACAGCGAGGTTACGCACTATTCTGAGGATTTATCAAATCATCTCGACTGCCTTGCTTCGGGCGATGTTGCATCGGAGGAATCAAAGGAGGACGATGACGCAGACGAGCTTTTGCCGGCGGCAATAGACCTTGCGGTGGAGCTTGGGCAAATATCAACCGCAATGATTCAGCGACGTTTAAAGGTTGGGTATGCGCGTGCCGGAAGAATTATAGATCAGATGGAGGAAAGAGGAATTATCAGCGGTGCAAACGGCTCAAAGCCCAGAGAAGTATATATGAACAGAATTAATATGACAGAATATGAATAATATGCTGTCATAACATCGGAAAAGCTCGGAAAATTCCGGGCTTTTTTTGTTTTGTATTTTTTTTGTAAGTGTTTTTTCAGCCTTATTCCGCATTATCCGATATTTTATATGTCATTAAATTGTGAATAAACACAAAAAAGCGGTTTTTTGCGGTTATCGTGTCTGACGGTTTACACATTTCGACAAAGGAAAAATGCAGTATCCGAAGAATATAATAATACTTGAAGAAATCCGCACCGCTACATGTCAGTAATAATTTAAAATACTGTAGATAGTGTGCCGGGAGAATACAAAAGAAAGGATATGGAATTTATGGATTTAAAACTGTTGGGAGAAAGAAAGAGTGTAATTGTAAAGGTCAATACAGAGCTTGACCACCATGCCGCCGCAGAAATACGGCGTGCGGTTGACGCTAAAATAAAAAGCTCGAACGCCGTAAATGTAATATTTGATTTTTCAAAGGTTGACTTTATGGACAGCTCGGGTATAGGCGTTATAATGGGAAGATATAAGCTTACGGGAATATTGGGCGGAAAAGTCGTAATATTCGGAGCAAGAAAAAATGTGAAAAGAATAATAGAAATGTCGGGAATAGACAAGCTTATTACAATATGCGGCAGTGCGGACGAAGCATTGAAAGCATTATAATCAAATGTTGGAGGATAGAAGAATTATGGAAAATATGATAAAACTTGAATTTGCGAATAAATCAAGCAACGAAAATCTTGCAAGAATAACTGCGGCGGCATTTGTCACACCGCTTGATCCTACCTGCGAGGAATTATCGGAAATCAAAACTGCGGTATCGGAGGCTGTTACGAACGCTATCATTCACGGATATGAGAACAGTCTGGGAATGGTAAGAATGGACGGAAGAATTATAGGCAACGTAGTCGAATTTACAATAAGCGACAAAGGCTGCGGAATCGGGGACGTTGCAAAGGCAATGGAGCCTTTATATACCGGAAAGCCGGAGCTTGAACGCTCGGGGCTCGGTTTTACTATTATGGAAAGCTTCATGGATAAAATAGAAGTAAAAAGTACGGTGGGAGTCGGAACAACGGTTAAAATGCAAAAGGTAATAAAAAAATGACAGATAATTTAATTTTGCTCGAAGAAATACATAACGGAAACCGTGAAGCAGAGAATGAAATAATACAAAACAATATGGGACTTGTGGCAGGAATTGCAAAACGCTATTTTAACCGGGGATATGATTCCGAAGAAATAATGCAGGTTGGCAGCGTGGGACTTTTAAAGGCGGTTCGGAAATTCGATACAAGCTTCAACGTTCAGTTCTCGACCTATGCAGTCCCAATGATAATAGGTGAAATCAAGCGATTTATAAGGGATGACGGCATAATAAAGGTGAGCCGAACGCATAAAACAAATGCAATGAAAGCACGTTACGCACAGGAAAAGCTGTCGCAGCAGCTTAACAGATCACCGACAATACAGGAAATTTCGGAGGAGTGCGGAATATCCGGGGAGGAGCTGACCGAGGCAATGGAGGCAACCGCTCCGGTTGAATCAATTAACAGAAGCCCGGTATCCGATGATGATGACAGAGAGCTTCTGGAAAAATTCGGCGCAGTTGAGGAGGAAAGCGGAATAATAAACCGCGTAAGCATCAAAGAATCGATGGGGATTCTTAAACAAAAGGAAAGGGAGGTAATCGTTTTCAGGTATTTTTTGGGAAAAACTCAGAGTAACATTTCTGAAATTATAGGTGTTTCTCAGGTGCAGGTGTCAAGAATAGAAAAGAGCGCACTGAAAAAGCTGAAAGAATTTATGGAGGGATAAATGTATAATTATACATTTAAATGAATATTTAGTGAATACAAAAGTAATATTTGCATAAAAATGAATAATTTATCCGTCTGCTTTTTGGTGTGTTTTCCTATTTAGGGATACGTTGTATGTTTTTTTTGAAATAAAATATTGACAAAGAAAAGGTTGTATATTATAATGGTGACAATGATAGAGGAGCACTGTATCAATAGTAACTCGGTTTATAATGCTTGCCAAAGCAGAATCGGGCGAAAGGGGTAAGTGCCGAAGACGGTAAACGGCAAAATACCGATCTGGCAGAGTAAAATAAGATTTCAGCTGTTGTCGCAGAAATGCGGAGAGCTATCATGAAAACCAAATATAAGAATAAATGCTTTTTATTTTTATACCTTTGATTTGAATGATAGCCGAAAGCTATCATTTTTTTGTTACAAAAAAACAAATATAGGAGGATTACAATGAAGAAAACAGTATTTACGGGAGCTGCAACCGCAATAGTAACTCCCATGAGAGCGGACGGAAGCGTTGATTTTGAAGCATTTGAAAGACTTATCGAATGGCAGATTGAAAAGAAAATCGACGCAATTGTCGTAGCCGGAACAACGGGTGAGGGTTCAACCCTGTCAGACGAAGAACACCGTGAGGTTGTGAAATTTGCAGTTGATAAGGTAAACAAAAGAATACCCGTCATTGCCGGTACGGGATCAAACGATATAGCATATGCAATTGAACTTACAAAATACTGCTGTGACATCGGTGCAGACGCAATGCTTGTTGTAACACCGTACTACAATAAGGCAACGCAGGGAGGACTTATAAAATCCTTTGCCGCAATTGCGGACGCAAGCACAAAGCCTCTGATTTTGTATAACGTACCGTCAAGAACGGGCTGCAATCTTTTGCCGGAAACCTGTGCGGTTTTGGCAGAGCATGAAAACATATGCGCAATAAAGGAGGCAAGCGGAAATATATCTCAGATTGCCGAGGTTGCCGGGCTGACAAGAGGAAAATTGGACATCTATTCGGGAAACGACGACCAGATAGTGCCTGTTTTGTCCCTCGGAGGAAAGGGCGTAATTTCAGTTTTATCGAATATATTGCCGTATGAAACCTCACGCATGGTTCATTCGTATTTGGACGGAGATGTTAAAACAAGCCTTGATTTACAGCTGGAATATCTGAAACTGACAAATGCGCTGTTCTGCGAGGTTAATCCGATACCGGTAAAGGCGGCGCTTGCGGCTATGGGTTACGGTGAAAATGCGTTAAGGCTTCCGCTTACGCCGATAGAAAAGGCTCATGAGGAAAAGCTTTTCGGCTTGATGAAGGAAGCGGGAATTTTATAATATTGCCTGACGGCAGCGGAACGGAGAATTTGTTATGAGAGTGGTAATAAACGGTATAGGCGGCAGAATGGGTTCGGAAACCGCAAGACTGCTTGCAAGAGGATATAAAAACATTACATTGGCGGCAGGAGTGGATAAAAACGGAGCGGAAGCCCCCGTTTCCTGCTACAAACGCTTGGGGGACGTATTGGAAAGCTTTGACTGCGTGATTGACTTTTCACATCATTCTGCGGCGCGCGAGCTTATTGATTTTTGCGTATCGTATAAAAAGCCGGTTGTTATAGCTACAACGGGTCATACTGCAGAGGAAATATCAATAATAAAAGAAGCCGCAAAATATATACCGGTGTTCTTTTCAGGAAATATGTCTGTCGGCATAGCGCTTTTGTGCGAGCTGGCAAAAACTGCGGCAAAAACCTTTGCGGAAGCGGATATTGAAATCGTTGAGGTACATCACAACAGAAAGCTTGACGCACCGAGCGGAACGGCTATAATGCTTGCGGACGCAATAAAGTCGGTAAGGGACGGACTTCACTGCGTATTCGGAAGAAGCGGTCAGGCAAAGCGTGAAAAAAACGAGATCGGTATTCATTCCCTGAGAATGGGTAACATTGTCGGGGAACACAGCGTTGTAATAGGCACGGATACACAGACAATAACATTAAAACATGAAGCGCATGACAGAGTGCTGTTTGCCGAGGGAGCCTGCGAAGCTGCTTTATTTATCTGCGGAAAACAGCCGGGCTTGTATGAAATGAAAAATATAATTGAATAACATAATTTAAAAGGAACAGGTATAAAACGATGGACAATTTAATTTGCAATAATCTGGTTGTTGACGAAAACGGAACGCTGATTTTCGGAGGTCACAGCACAGCGGAGCTGATAAACAAATATGCTTCTCCGATGTATGTGATGGACGAAGCAAGAATAAGATATAATATGCGCTTGTATGTTAGCGCCATGAGAAAGTATTTCGGTGAGGGCGCTATGCCGCTGCTTGCGAGCAAGGCTGCGTCATTCAAGCAGATTTACAGAATTGCGGCTGACGAAAATATGGGAACGGACGTTGTATCATCGGGAGAAATATACACCGCAAGGACTGCGGGATTTCCTATGGAAAAAGCATATTTTCACGGTAATAACAAAACCGATGAGGATATTTCCTTTGCAATGGATAACAGTGTCGGATATTTTGTTGCGGATAATATCGAGGAGCTTGATTCGATTGACAAAGAAGCCGAAAAAAGGGGAATTAAACAAAAGATACTTCTAAGACTGACTCCGGGAATCGATCCTCATACATATGAGGCAGTCGCAACAGGAAAGGTTGACTCAAAATTCGGTTCCGCAATTGCCACCGGTGCTGCCGAAAAGATAACGGTGTATGCGCTTTGTAAAAAGAATATCGAGCTCTGCGGCTTTCACTGTCATGTCGGCTCGCAGGTTTTTGACTCGGACGTATATCTTGCGGCGGCATTTATCATGATGAAATTTATGGCGGAAATGAAAGAAAAGTACGCTTTTGAAACAAAGGAGCTGAATCTCGGCGGCGGATACGGAGTAAGGTATACAAAGGACGATCCTACTATAGATATAGAAGCAAATATCAGACTTGTTGCAGATGAAACAAAGAAAATAGCCCAAATGCTCGGAATCGCTTATCCGCTTATCAGAATGGAACCCGGAAGAAGCATTGTTGCGGACGCAGGAATAACCTTGTATACGGTCGGTTCTGTAAAAATAATACCGGAGTATAAAAATTATGTTTCGGTTGACGGCGGTATGCCCGATAATCCCAGATATGCACTCTATAAATCGGCATATACGGTTATTGCCGCAAACAAGGCAAACGAGGAATGTGATTTTAAATGCTCCGTTGTCGGACGCTGCTGTGAAAGCGGAGATATAATCCAGGAAAATGTTCATTTGCCGTCAAGCATAAAAAGAGGAGATATTCTTGCGGTGCTGACAACCGGAGCATATAATTATTCAATGGCTTCAAATTATAACCGTATACCAAAGCTCCCTGTTATCATGGTTAACGGCGATGATGATTATATTGCGGTTAGAAGAGAGAGCTTTGAGGATATGACAAAAAACGATATATAAAATGACGCAAAAAATATGCTGCGCATCTTACCGTTTTTCGAGGTTAGGAGTATAAGCATACGCCGTCACCTCTCAAAAAGGCAACCTGCTTGCATCTTTTTTGCGTTGGGTTGGTGTGAAAAATATGCTGCGCATCTTACCGTTTTTCGAGGTTCGGAGTATACACATACACCGTCACCTCTCTTCACACAGAAATATATGCCGCTGCATAGCGACAGAACGGAGATTAAAATGAACTTTACAAAAATGCACGGTATCGGAAACGATTACATTTATTTTAACGGCTTTGAAGAAAAAATTGAAAACCCCGGCGAGCTGTCGGTAAAGCTTTCGGACAGACACAAGGGAGTGGGCGGTGACGGAATCGTTATTATTCTTCCGTCCGACAGGGCGGATTTTAAAATGAGAATGTTCAACGCTGACGGAAGCGAGGGGAAAATGTGCGGCAATGCGACAAGATGTATCGGGAAATATGTGTACGATAAAGGCATGACAGACAAGACCAATATAACTCTTGAAACACTTAGCGGAATAAAAAAACTGCATTTGACGGTTAAAGACGGCAGTGTTGAGTCGGTAACGGTTGATATGGGAAAAGCGGAATTTGAGGCAAAAAAAATTCCCGTGCTTGCGGATACAAGCGAGGTTATAAATAAAAGGGTTCACATTGCAGGCAAGGATATTAATATTACCTGCGTTTCAATGGGAAATCCCCACTGCGTGATTTTCTGCGATGAAATATCGGGACTTGACCTTGAAAAAACAGGTCCTTTATACGAAAATGACAAAAAGTTCCCGGACAGAATCAATACGGAGTTTGTTGAGGTAATCAATGAGCATGAGCTTGCTATGAGAGTGTGGGAAAGAGGAAGCGGCGAAACAATGGCTTGCGGAACGGGTGCGTGCGCAGTTACTGCGGCAGCTGTCAGAAACGGAATCTGCAAGGCTGACGAGTTCATTACCGTACATTTGCTCGGCGGCGATCTGAAGATTAAGTACTGCTCCGATAACAGCGTAATAATGCAGGGCGGAGCGGAGTTTGTATTTGAGGGCAAAATTATAGATTAGCAGATATGTGTGTCGCCGTACGGCGGCAGAATGGAGATTAACGTGAAAAATATGCTGCGCATCTTACCCTTTTTCGAGGTTAGGAGTATAAACATACGCCGTCACCTCTCAAAAAGGCAACCTGCTTGCATCTTTTTCCCGTTTAGATTTGTGCCGCCGTACGGCGGCGGAATGGAGATTAAGATGAAACTTAATGAAAACTATTTTAAGCTTAAACAAAATTATTTATTTTCCGAAATTGCAAGGAGAGTAAACGCATACATAAAGGAAAATGACGGGGCTGACGTTATCAGAATGGGAATCGGCGATGTTACACGTCCTTTATGCCCGGCAGTTATAAAGGCGATGAACAAGGCGGTTGACGAAATGGGAAAGAGCGAAACCTTTCACGGCTACGGCGATGAGCAGGGGTACGGCTTTTTGAGAAGCGCCGTTCAGGGCTATTACAAAAGTCACGGCGTGAATTTGTCGGATAACGAAATATTTATTTCCGATGGAGCAAAAAGCGATATAGGAAATATTCTCGATATTTTTTCGGAGGATAATGCCGTGCTGATTCCCGACCCGGTATATCCTGTTTACGTTGACACGAATACAATGGATAACAGAAATATAATTTACATGAAGGCTTGTGAGGAAAACGGATTTTTGCCGATGCCGGACGATTCGGTTCATGCGGATATTATCTATTTGTGTTCGCCGAACAATCCGACAGGTGCGGCATATAATTATAAACAGCTCTCGGAGTGGGTAAGCTATGCGAAAAAGAATAATGCCGTTATTTTATTTGATGCGGCATACGAAGCCTTTGTTTCGGAGGATAATCTGCCGAGGAGCATATTTGAAATTGACGGATCAAGAGAATGTGCAATAGAATTTTGCTCGCTGTCAAAAACGGCAGGCTTCACCGGAACACGCTGCGGTTATACCGTCGTGCCGAATGAGCTGAAATGCGGAGAGCATGAGCTTAACAAAATGTGGCTCAGACGTCAGACCACAAAGTTCAACGGAGTATCATATATTGTTCAGTGCGGAGCTGCCGCTGTTTTCACTGCGGAGGGACTCGGACAGATCCGGGAAAATATTAACTATTACCGTGAAAACGCAAAGATAATCACAGACGCACTTGACGAATGTGGAATTAAGTATTTCGGCGGAAAAAATTCTCCGTATATATGGCTCAAATGCCCATTCGGTATGGAATCATGGGAATTTTTCGATCTATTGCTCAATAAAATCAATGTAGTCGGAACGCCGGGTGCGGGATTTGGGGAAAACGGCAAGGATTATTTCAGACTTACCGCCTTTTCAACTCATGAAAAAACAGCCGAAGCAATGAATCGTTTGAAAAAGCTTATAACCGAAAGCAGATAGAATCAGCTATATTACCGATTTTTATAAAAAATTGCAATAAAATATTGTAATATTTTAAAGTGTGTGTTATAATATAGTAGATATGTTAAATGTTTTATGCCGGATATGAGATTGATTTGCCGTGTGATGGCATTGACGGTTTATTATTTTGCGCTTTCATGAGAAAAAGCGGAATGGAGGAAATTATATGAATAAAGGTATTTACAAGGCGTCTGTTTGCTACAAGGATTTAAAGGACATGATTAACTGTGTGGCAAAGGATTTTAAAGATGAAAATGTATTTAAGTACAACAAGGACGGAAGAAAGGTGGAAATTACCTTTAACCGATTCAAAAAGGATATTGACGCATTTGGAGAATATCTTTTCAGCAAGGGATATAAGGATAAAAAAATAGCGGTTCTGGGCGAAAACAGCTATGAATGGATTGTTACCTATTTTGCCGTTGTGAACGGCGGAAACGTTATAATCCCGATAGATAAGGAGCTTAAGCCGAACGAAATACTTGCGCTCTTAAAATCGAGCGAAACCGATTTGCTTGTATATTCGGAGCAGAAGAAAAAAGCTGTGAATGAAATGCTGGAAAACGGATTGAGTTGTGAGATTTTGTCAACCGATGAAATCGAGCATTGCTGTGCAGTTGGTCAGGAGCTTATCTCGGGCGGAAGCAGAGATTACAAGGACTGTGAAATTGACGCCGAAAAAATGTGCGCAATTATATACACCTCGGGAACGACAGGAACGCCGAAAGGGGTTATGCTCAGTCATAAGAATTTGACGAGGGACGCATTTTTGAGCATTTCATGTATGAAAATCCCGAGAAACGGTATGGCGATTCTGCCGCTTAACCACACATTCGGATTCATGGCTTGCGTTTTGTGTCAGATCTGGATGGGATACACAACATATATTACAAGCAGCTTAAAAACCGTAATGCATGATTTGCAGGAGGCAAAGCCGGGGCATATGTCGGTTGTTCCGCTGTTTATAGAAAATATTTATAAAAACATCTGGAAAACTGCCGAAAAGCAGGGTAAGGCGAAGCTTTTGAGGAACATGATAAAGACGAGTAACGCACTGCGCAAGGTGGGTATAGATATGAGAAGAACCTTCTTTAAGTCGGTGCTTGATAAGCTGGGCGGAAATATGGAAATGATAATTTCGGGCGGTGCGCCTATCGACGATATTTATATGAAAGGCTTTGACGATTTCGGTATTACGATTATCAACGGCTTCGGAATAACCGAATGTTCGCCTATTGTTGCTCTTAACAGAGTTGACGATATTAAATACGGAACTGTAGGAAACGCTATACCGGAGGTTCAGATAAGAATTTACAACCCGAATGAAAACGGCGAGGGTCAGATCTGGGTTAAAGGCGATATTGTGATGATGGGATATTACAACAATCAGGAGGCTACCGATGAGGTATTAAAGGACGGTTGGTTCAATACCGGAGATATCGGTAAAATAGTAGATGAAAAATATCTTGCAATTACCGGCAGAGAGAAAAATCTGATAATTCTTGCCAACGGCAAAAACGTTTATCCCGAAGAATTGGAATACCTTATTTCTCATATTGATAACGTTACAGAGGTTCTGGTTTACGAGGAAGATGAGATGATTACAGCCGAGATATATTCCGATAGCGAGGATAACAAGGAAGCTGTAAGAGAACAGATTAAAAAGGATATTCAGGAGCTTAACAAAAAGCTTGCCGATTACAAGAAGATCAGAAAGGTTAAATTCAGAGCTGTAGAGTTTGAAAAAACCACAACCAAAAAGATTAAGAGAAACTATAATAAATAATGCATTTTCAGCAGGAGCATGGCTCTTGCTCAGACCGCTGACTTTGCTTTTGTCGGCGGTCTGAACCTTTTTTGTAAAAAGGTTACTCATATCTTTTAATATAAATATTTATATTTTATTGCAAAACTTGGCATAAGGTTGGGGTTATCCTTGCGTAACTCAAACTCAAATGTTTCATTCTCTTTTATATAATTTTCAAATTCTATACCATAGTCATTGTCAGAATCTTTGTAGCAACGTGCATATGGATACTTTTTAAATAAAACATCTTTCTTTGGATATATTTTACTAAGGAAACTATTGTCTATATGACTGCTTGATATTGCATTTATTGTTCCGGTGATAAGTTTATTATCTCCATTGCGTATATACTGAGATGAACTTGCCTTTTCTTTTATATCGTTTTTTATTTGGGCATACAATTCATTAACAATATTTTCTTGTATTATGTTAATATATTTATCTAATTCTTTTTACAATGTTTGTACATCAGATGTTATTTCATTTACTTCATCTAAAAAAGACATAAAACACCTCTCCTATAGTATTATTGTAATACAGTTATTATATCATATTATGAGGAAAAAGCAATAGAAATAATGAAAAATATGCCGAATCACAAAAAAATTGTTTTTTTATAATATAATCTGTTTTTTAAATTTTTGCCGATACATCATGATCAGCCCTTTTCCTTTTCATCAACCGTGAAATGCGATAAAGTACATCGCTTATCAGCAGCGAGGCGATTATGGTAAGCACCAAAACAACCGGATAGCGCGCCCAAACGGGGCAGTGCAGATATTCAACCGTAAGGTATGCGATTATCAGCATCGGCAAATAGTGGAACAGATAAACCCAAAAGCTTCTTTTGAGCATATAATTTGTAAATTTGTTTTTAAAGTTTAAAAAGCTTTTTCCGATACCGATGAGCGCAAGGCACATGGTATAGCCGTAAGCCACCGCCAACGGAGATTTTGCCGACACGGCAAAGCCGAGCCCCATGCTTTGAAGTCCCTGCGGAATATACAGAACGAGAGCAACGATAAGCAGGGGATATTTATACCGTTCAAGCCTTTCCTGCACCGACTGCTCCGATATTACAAAAGACCCGAGCAAAAACAGCAGCAGATAAAATATATTTCTGAACACTTCAAGCAGATTCAAAACCTGTGCCGAGAAATAGAGCGGTATCATAAATAAAAGCAATGCAAGGATTCCGGTTTTTTCGAACGGTATTTTAAGCTTATTTATCAGATTTTTCAGCGGTATAAAAATCAGGGAAATGCAGTAAAGCTCCAACAAAAACCATGCGTGCCCCATGCCTATGCAAAACATAATCACAACAAGAACGGGTTTGGGAACTGCCGCAAAATCAGACCAGCCATCAAGTACCATAAAGCTGAAAGCGGAGGTCGGAACGGAGAATAAAAGCATATAGAGCGCAAAAGGAATAAGCAGTCTTTTTGTTCTTTCTTTTACAAATTCTTTGTCAGTGCGCACCGAGAGTGCCTGTCTTGCACATATACCCGAAATGATAAAAAGCAGTGCCATAAACCACGGATATACAAAATACCCGATCATATCAAGCTGAGGTATACCGGGAGCCTTGTAATGCCCGACCTCACCGGTAGAGGAAAAGATATTTATCACATGAAACAGTACAACAAGCCATACCGTTATCCATCTCAGATTATCCAGATAATGTATTCTTTTTTTATTCATTGTAACTGTTGAATCCTTTCAAAAATTATTTTAAAAAGATTATATCACCCGATAAACAGTTTGTCAAGAAAAAAGACGCTTTACGGAAAATTCCGCAAAGCGTCCGATTATTGAATTAATAACATTCCTTTAAAACCTTTAAAATATCGTCGGGCTGCATTACCTTGTAGCCGCCGCCGATTACGGTTGAATTTGCGATGAGCGGAAGCATATCTTCCGTTGCTCCGAGTTCTTTAAGAGTTGTCGGCAGACCGATAACCTTGATAAATTCGGCAAGCTTTTCAATACCGGCTGCGGCAGCTTCCACGGCAGTCATCTTTGAAGTATCAATTTCCCATACGGTTTTTGCGAAACGTGCAAACTTATCGGTTCCGTACAAAGCGATGTATTTATAGTAGGGAACGGAAACAACCGCAAGACCTGCGCCGTGCGCACAGTCTGTGTATGCACCGATTTGATGCTCGATCATATGAACCTCCCAGTCCTGTTCCTTTGAAAGACCGGAAATTGTATTGAGCGCAACCGTCGCACACCACATTATATTGCTTCTTGCTTCATAGTCCGTAGGATTCTTAACGGCAATCTTTGCGCTGTGTATTAACGAACGCATAAGCCCCTCTAAAATGTAGTCGCTTGTGTTATCGTCCGTTCCGGAGAAATACTGCTCCATTAAGTGTGACATTATATCAAATATACCGCTCGATACCTGATATGCCGGAACGGTAAAGGTGTATTCGGGATTGAGAATCGAAAATTTCGGATTGACCTCTGCCGGGAACACTCTGCCGTTTTTTATCATTTTTTCTTCGTTGGTAATAACCGAACCGCCGTTCATCTCCGAGCCTGTGCCTGCCATTGTCAGAACAGAGCCTACGGGAACGATTTTATTTTCTACCGGCTCAAAGTTTATCCAGTATTTTTCCCACGGGTCACCGTCACAGTATGCGGATACCGAAATACCCTTTGCGCAGTCGATAACCGAACCGCCGCCGACTGCAAGAATCAAGTCAACATTATTTTCCCTTACGAGCCTTGCGCCCTCCAAAAGCTGTGAGTATGACGGATTGGATTTTATTCCCGCAAGCTCGACAACCTTTTTGCCGGCTTTCCCGAGAATAGCCTTAATCCGGTCATAAAGTCCGCTCTTTTTGACAGAACCTTTACCGTACATCAGTAAAACATTTTCGCCGTAATTATTTAATTCCGGCAGCAAGTTGTCCAATGCGGTTTTGCCAAAATAGATTTTTGTGGGGTTGTAATAATTAAAATCAAATTTCATTGTTATTCTGTCCTTTCTGTTTTTTTTGATTCGTTTTTAATAGGAGCTTTTATAAACATCGGTTTATTTATATTGTATCACATTTTCAAATTAAATTAAATACATTTTTTTACTGTATAATTACAAATTATTACTTTATCAATTTTTTATGCCGCCACCGTATGGTGACGCAGCACCAAACGTAAAAAAGGTGAGATGCACTGTAAATTTTTTGCGTTAATTGTCAGCTTTTTTGAAATTGGCTGTTGTATAGCTTGTTGTAAAATCCGCCTTTTGAGATAAGCTCGTCATGAGTACCCTGTTCAATGATTTTACCGTCTTTCATTACGAGAATCAAGGATGCGTTTCTGACGGTGGATAGTCTGTGCGCAACAACAAAGCTTGTTCTGCCTTCCATAAGCGTGTCGAACGCTTCTTGTATTTGCAGCTCGGTTCTTGTGTCAATGCTTGAAGTTGCTTCGTCAAGTATCAGCATCGGCGGCAGGCAGAGCATTACTCTTGTGATGCAAAGCAGCTGTTTTTGACCCTGGCTTATACTGTTATCGTTAAGCACCGTATCAAGACCATTCGGCAGCTTTTCGATAAATTCCCAGCTGTGAGAGTCTTTTGCGGCTTTTATTATTTCTTCTTCGGTTGCGTCGGGCTTTCCGAAGCATATATTTTCACGAACCGTTCCGTGCTTTATCCACGTGTCCTGCAAAACCATTCCGTAACTGCTTCTGAGCGAATGGCGCGACAGCTCATTAATCGGGTATCCGTCAATTTTGATTGTTCCGCTGTCAACGTAATAAAAGCGCATCAAAAGATTGATTAAGGTGGTTTTCCCGCAGCCCGTAGGACCTACAACAGCGATTCTCATACCCGGCTTTGCAGTCAGATTGAAGTTTTCGATAAGCTTTTTATCCTTGGTGTAGCTAAAGCTGACCTTATCAATTTCAACTCGCCCCGATACATTTTCCAATTCGCCGTCCGCTTCGTTGCTTTCTTCCTTTTCTTCAAGAAATTCAAATATTCTTGAAGCGCACGCAAGCGCGTTCTGCATTTCGGTCAGCACGGAGGTAATATCGTTAAACGGCTTCATGTATTGATTGGCATATGACAAAAGAACCGTAAGACCGCCGACGGTAAGCGAGCCGCCCGGTATCAGAAGCGAGCCTACAAGCGCAACCCCGGCATATATTATATTATTGACAAATCGTGTGGACGGGTTTGTCAGACTGCTGTAAAATACCGAAAGCAGACTGTATTTTTGCAGCTCCCTGTTAATTTCATCAAATCTTTTTGACGAGCTTTTCTCATAGCCGAAGGATTTTACAACCTTCTGACCGCCTATCATCTCGTCTATTAATGCGGTTTGCTTACCTCGTGTCACACTCTGTTTTCTGAACATTGTGTAGGAGTGTGACGATATGAATTTTGCAACGAAAAAGCTCACCGGAGTGAGGAGTATTACCATTCCCGTTATACCCGCGCTTTTTGAAAACATGAATATTAATGTAAATATTATCGTTATGATTCCCGAAAACAGCTGAGTAAAGCCAAGAAGCAAGCCGTCCGACAGAATATCCGCATCGGCAATGACTCTGCTTACAATGTCGCCCGTGCTGTGCTTGTCAAGATAGGAAAGAGGGAGCTTTTGGATATGGTTAACAGCCTTTGAACGCAAGTCCTTCACTATGCTGTAGGTCATTCTGTTGTTAATCATATTCATTATCCAAACTGTAAAGGCTGAAAATGAAGCAAAGAAAATAATTCTTTTTAAATAATACCACATTCTTGAAAAATCAACACGCTTTTCTGCGGCTATTTCGTCGATTGCATTTCCAAACAGTATAGGAACATAAAGCTGCAAAATAACCGTGCCTGCCGCAAGCAGTATACTCAAAAGCAGCAGTAAGCGATAGCCTGAAATAAGTTTTAAAAGCTTTTTAAAAGCCTGTGAGCTTTTTTCTTTGGATTTCGTTTGAGTTTGTTTCATGTATATTCACCTCTTTCTTAATTATTTGACGGTTTTTCTTCGGGAAACTGAGAATAATATATTTCCTTATAAGTATCGCATGATTGTAACAGTTCATCGTGCGTGCCTTTTCCGCAAAGCTTTCCGTTATCAAGTACCAGTATCAGATCCGCATGACGTATTCCGGCAATTCTCTGAGAAACGATAAATGTGACGATTCCCTTGCCGAGATTTTTAATTGCGCTTCTGAGAGCGGCGTCAGTTGCAAAATCCAGTGCGCTCGAGCTGTCGTCAAGAATGAGAATTTCAGGCTTTTTTACAAGCGTTCTTGCAATTGAAAGTCTTTGCTTCTGACCGCCGGAAAGGTTTGCGGCATTTTGTTCGAGCTCAAAATCAAGCTTCCCGGGCTTTGATTCCACAACGACCTTAGACTGTGCCGCCGTGAGAGCCTCCCACAGCTCGTCATCGGAGGCATTTTCATTTCCGATTTTTAAGTTATCTCTGACGCTGCCCTTAAACAAAAGCGATTTTTGCTGAACAATGCCGACCTTGCCGCACAGGGCTTCTTTTGTATAATCCTTTACATTAATTCCGTCAATGAAAATATCGCCGCCGCTTGCGTCATAAAATCTCGGTATCAGGCTTACAAGCGTTGATTTACCGCTTCCCGTTCCTCCGATTATTCCAACGGTTTGACCTTTTTTGGCATTAAAAGAAATATCGTAAAGACTGGGCGCTCCGGCTCCTTTATAAGTAAAGGTCACGTTTTGAAAGCTGACCGCACAGTTATTTTTCGAAACGGCTGTTTTATCAAGCTCTTTGGGATATTCCATGCTCGTTTTTACGTCAAGCACCGCCGATACACGTTTTGCGCAGGCAAGAGCCTTGTTGATTGTGATAATCAGCGAAGCAAGCTTTATAAGCTCAACAATCATTTGCAGCATATAGTTGTACAAAGCAACCGCTTCGCCCTGCTGCATTTTTCCGAGATTTATCTGTACACCACACCTGTTTATCAGAAAAACAGCCGCTATATTAATAAGAACATAAGTCAAAGGATTCAAAAGTGCGGAAATTCTTCCGACAAATTCGTTGAGTGCGGTAAGCTCACGGTTACTGCTTTCAAATTCCTCAACAGAGTGCTTTTCTCTGCAAAATGCACGTATAACGCGCACACCTGTGAGATTTTCCCTTGTAAGCGCCGTTACTCTGTCCAAACCGTCCTGAACCTTTCCGAAAAGCGGTATGCTGACCGTCATGATTAAGTATACGACCACAAACAGAATCGGTATGGTGACCGCAAAGACAATTGCGCATCTGACATTTATCGTAAATGCCATAATCATTGAGCCGAATACAATAAGAGGGCTTCTTATAAGTAAGCGGAGGGTCATATTTACTCCGTTCTGAACCTGGTTTACATCGTCCGTAAGACGGTTTATGAGAGTATCGGTTCCGAGAGTATCAAGCTCTGTAAATGAAAGACCCTGTATGTGGTCGAACAATGCCTGTCTGAGATTTGCGGAAAAGCTCACGCTTGCCTTTGCCGCAAAGAATTGTGCAAATATCGTGCAGGTCAATCCGACCGCCGCCATTAAAAGAAGGATCACAAAGCAGCGTATGATATAGCTTGTATTGTTTTGCGCAGCTCCGGAATCTATCATTTTTGCCACTACCACCGGCACAAGCAAATCGAATATTACTTCAAGAAGCTTGAACGTTGGTGACAATGCGCTTTCCTTTGCATAAGGGCGCAGAAATTTAAGAAGTTTTTTCATATTGTACATTCCTTTCGATAAAAATAACAATTATTAGGGATTATGTAAAATAATTCTTGACATTCATATTATAAACCATTATAATCAATAAGGATAATATTGTTTTTATGCATGGCTAATATATTTTTTGTATATCAGGCTTTAAGTAATAGCTTTTTTATTGCAAATGACCGTTTTACAATTATTTATACGTTATAAAAAAGGAGGCGGAACGGAATTGGAGCTCAGACAACTGGAATATTTTCGCGAAATAGCCGATACCGGGAGTATCAACGAAGCGGCACGGAGATTGAATATGTCACAGCCGCCGCTGAGTTATCAGATAATGCAGCTTGAAAGCGAGCTGAATGTCAGCCTGTTTGAAAGAAGCAGCAAGGGCGTTACCCTTACCGAAGCCGGTAAGCTTTTGTATGACCGTTCGGGAGAGCTTTTAAGCTATGCCGAGTCAACAAAGCTTGAGGTTTCAAAGTCGGAAAGAACGAGGGTTTTGAAATTGGGTATAACCTCAACCACGGTCGGCACGATAATGCCGTATATTTCAAAATTCGTAAAGAAAAATCCCGATGTAAATTTTGAGATACATGACGGAATGACATATTCGCTGCTTAATTATCTGCTTGACGGTATAATAGACGTATCGGTAGTCAGAACGCCTTTAAGGCTTGACGGAGTGGAAGCGTTTTTTTTGGCGGCAGAACCGATGATTGCCGTGTCGTCACCTAAAATGCGTGCGGATAACGAAGAAGAAATTAAGCTTTGCGAGCTTACAAATCAGCCTTTGATAATTTACCGACGTTATGAAAAGCTGATACTCGGCGAGTTTCGTGCGCAGAATATAGAGCCGGATATTTTCTGCGTCTGCGATGACGCAAGGGACGCTTTATTATGGGCAAAGGAGGGACTTGCTACGGCTATCTTTCCCCAATCCATGAGCATTATGTGTTCGGAGCTGCGTATACAGACAATAAAAGAAAAAAATCTTGAAACACAGATTGCGCTTATATGGAGAAAGGGCAAAAAACCGCCTCACGTAGTAAAGGAATTTCTGGATACCTGTAAAAGCGGCAATTAACTGCTTTCAAAAGTACAATAATGAGATACATTCCGCCCTGCTGCGGAGGAACGGAGATTATAATGAAACAAAATTATAAAAAAACAATCACAGCCTGTTTTACGGGCTACATAGTTCAGGCGATAGTAAACAACTTTGTACCGCTGCTGTTTGTTACCTTTCAGTCGCAGTATTCGATACCTCTTTCACAGATTACAATGCTGATAACTTTTAATTTCGTGCTTCAGCTAATTGTGGATTTTGCTTCGGCATTTTTTATTGATAAAATCGGTTACAGAGCGTCTGCCGTAATTGCACATTTTTTTGCGGCTCTGGGATTGGTTTCGCTTGCGGTTCTTCCGGATTTGTTCCCGTCGCCGCTTGCCGGACTTTTAACCGCAGTTTCGTTCTACGCGCTGGGCGGCGGACTTCTGGAGGTAATAATCAGCCCGATGGTGGAGGCATGTCCGAGCGAGCACAAGGATAAAACCATGAGTATGCTCCATTCCTTTTACTGCTGGGGAACGATCGGGGTTGTGATATTATCAACATTGGTTTTCAATATTATCGGAATACATAACTGGAAAATCCCGGCAGTTTTGTGGGCGATACTTCCGATTGTTAACGGAATCAGATTTTTAAAGGTGCCGATTGTAACTCTCGAAGAAAACAATTCGGGCGGTATGTCTATAAAGGAATTGGTTAAAAATAAGCTTTTCTGGGTATTTATACTTATCATGTGCTGTGCCGGAGCAAGCGAGCAGTCGGTAAGCCAGTGGGCGTCGGCATTTGCCGAAAAGGCACTCGGAATATCAAAATCGGTCAGCGATCTTGCGGGACCAACGCTGTTTTCGGTACTTATGGGAGTATCAAGAGTAATGTACGGAAAATACGGAGAGAAGATTAAGCTTGACAGAATGATGATTTTTAGCAGTTGTCTGTGCGTTGCTTCATATGTCATTGTATCGCTGTCAAAAGCGCCGGCAGTCGGATTGATCGGAATTGCGCTTGCCGGGTTTGCTTCGGGTATACTCTGGCCCGGAGCATACAGCAAGGCTGCCGTTTCAATAAAGGGCGGCGGAACGGCAATGTTTGCTTTTCTTGCCCTTGCCGGAGATCTCGGCTGTGCCGGCGGCCCTACCTTTGCAGGTAAAGCCGCAAGCATGATGGGAGATAATCTGAAGCTCGGAATATTGGCGGCAAGCGTTTTCCCAATTGTGCTTTCTCTTGTTCTGGCTTTCATGAAAAAGAGTGAAAATTAAGTTTTTTAATATACTGTAAGGCAGTGCAAAAAGCTCCGCCTTAAGCTTACAGACAAACCCGCCAAAAAACGGCGGGTTTGTCTGATTAGGTGATAGTAATGCTATGTGAAATTTTCAGTGCCTCTTATAGAGGTTAAGCCTATATCCCCTTGCAGGGGCAGAAAAGTACGGTGAAATTAAAGAACAAAGGGCTGATTTGCGTTAAGAGGTATATTGAAGATGATGATTTGACCGAGGTTAATGAGATCGTTTGGGAGTTGGCTCACAGGGGGATTGTGTCCGATTCCGATTTGTGGGTTGAGAAGCTAAAGGAAGATGTTAATGCTTATTGGCTGGCGAGAAAGACTGTCAAGTATATCATGGAACATGATGTGTAAGGCTGACAACTTTTTGACAACTTTTTGGAGCGTTTTTTAGCCTTTTTTGACGGATTTTGACAGGGTGTGAAAACAAATAAAAACCGCATAAACACTTGATTTGTTAGTGTTTATGCGGCTTTTGGAATTGGTGGAGATGACGGGAGTTGAACCCGTGTCCGAAAACAAATCCTCCCGAGCGTCTACAGGTATAGGCAATGGTCAAAATTCCCTCAAGCGGCGTTCCACAGCCAAAGCGCCGCAATCGGTAGCTCCAAAATCATGACGGCGGCAGGAGCGAGCCGCCGTTCACGTTCACCGCCGGTATACGCCTTATTCTAAGCCGCGGTACTCAAAGATAAGACGGTTGCCTGATTAGGCAGCAAATGCTAAATTATTTTCAGCGTTTATTTTTAAAATTTGAGCCGATTAAAGTGGAACTCAACACTACCTGCAGCTCCGGATTCCTTATCCCCGTCGAAGCCGTTGCATCCCCGTATATAAGAATTAACACCATATATTATACCATAAATTAAAAAAAAATCAATAGTTATGGAAAAGAAATATAAATTGTTAATAAAATTTTTAAAAGTATAACGGATACAGATCAATTTATTTGATTTCATACAGTATTATTACCTGTTATATTAGTTGTTAATCAGCATAAGGACAAAATATTAATTATTGTATGCGCATAGATAACAAAAAGCGGCGGTATATTTGGCGCAATAGTATTTAATATGATGAAATCCAAAAAAATGTTTCAAAGCTTTGTGGTATATTCCTATATTAATGGTAAAATATATATAAGGAGCTGTTGTAAAACTTGCGTTTTACAATAAGAGGTTAGGAAAGAAATAAAAAGGAGTTGCCTAAGCGATGAAAAAAATTACGGAAAAATCCATACAGAAATTTAAGGAGCATTTGATAGATGACGAAAAGAGCAAAGCGACGGTTGAGAAATACATCAGAGATATAAAGGTCTTTTCGTACTGGCTGGGGAACGGGGAGCTGAGTAAAACAAAGGTGCTGGAATATAAGGAGCGGTTAATCGGGAAATATGCACCGGCGAGCGTTAACTCCATACTATCCTCGCTGAACAGCTTTTTTGAATATTCGCAGCAATTTGCACTGAGGGTAAAGACCTTGAAAATACAGCGGCGGATATTTGCGAGAAAGGAAAAGGAGCTTACAAAAGGAGAGTATGAAAGACTGCTTACGGCGGCAAGTGCGAGAGGCAACCGCAAATTATATTTGCTCATGCAGACAATATGCTCTGCCGGGATACGGGTTTCGGAGCTTTCATATATTACCGTTTCGGCAGTGCAGAGCGGACAGGCGACAATCAACATGAAAGGAAAGATGCGAGTCATCATGTTGCCGTATGAATTATGCAAAATGCTGAAAAAATTTGCCTTGGAGCAAAAGATAACGAGCGGAAGCATTTTTATCACCAAAACGGGCAGACCGCTTGACAGGACAAACATCTGGAAGCTGATGAAATCGCTTTGCGAGAGTGCAAGGGTAGACAAAGCAAAGGTGTTTCCGCACAATTTAAGACACCTTTTCGCACGCACATTCTACAGCCTGAGAAAGGACATTGTACGGCTTGCGGATATTCTGGGTCATTCGAGCGTGAACACAACGCGTATTTATACTATGGAAAGCGGAGAGGTCTGCCGCAGGCAGATACAAAAATTAGGTCTTTTGCGCTGCTGAAACAGCGGGGAAGAGATTGAAAATATTGTGCCGGCACATATGAGAACGAATAAAAATTCGGATCGATTATGACTGATTTAGTATAAATTGATATGAGTATCTTGCAACCTTGTCTTTCGTAAGCTCATAATAAAAAACCACATAATCGGAATTATGCAGTAAGGTAGTTCCACATAATCGGAATTATGCAGTAAGGTAGTTCCACATAATCGGAATTATGTGGTAGAATTTTTTTGAGTACATATAATATAGCTTTATTATAACATTTAAACGAGCTTTTGTCAATGGTTTGACATAAATTTTGCAAATTTTCATCAATGCGCACAAAAAATGACACAATTTTCAGACCAATGCTATTTTCATTTTTAGCGTTGGTCTGAAAATCATGCCATTTTATACATAAAAACGTTATCATTTATATAAAATTTGTTGATTTTGTCTGATTTTTTATTGTTTTGAATTAAAGTTTATGAAAATAAATTTGTGACTGCAACATAATTCCGATTATGTTGCAGACTTTTTTTTGAGAACGGAATAAAACAACTGCTCAATGCGTATAGGAGGTGACCGGGAATGAATACTGCCATATTTCAGGACAAGAGAGAGCTGTTGAAAAGGGTGTTTCCGTTTCTTGTAAGCAGGGGATTGGAGAACGTAACGATACGCGAGATGTGCAAGGCTACGGGACTGGTTCAGGGGACTCTGTACTACTGGTTCGGCGACAAGACGAGTATCGTGTGCGAATCGACCGAGTACGGGCTTAAAACGGTAACGGACAAAATATTCAGGTATGTATTTGCAAGCCTTAACGATATGCCGGGGTTTTTCTCAAACTGTCTTGATGAAGTCGGAAAGTACAAAAACGAGCTTAGGTTTGTCTATCAGATGGCGGCGAGTCCTGTTTACGGGGCAAAGATACGCAGAGCCGGAAAAGATTTAAACTTTACATATGACAAATACACAAAAAAACTGTCTGAGCTTTTAGAGTGTGACGAACAGATGTTAAAACCGCTTGTATACTTGTTTATTTCGGCTGTTCTCGATTATGTCATATGGGACGAAAGGGAGAAATCACAGCAGCAGCTTGATTTTATTTGTTCGGTTATGCCGGAGGTAATGAAAGCGCAATACATTAAAATTTGACAAATATATTTTTTAATATATTTAACAACAACATAACAGGAGGTACAATTCACTATGAAACTAAGAATGACGGCGAAAATAGGCTCACTTGCTTTGGCGGCTTGCATTGCTTTTTCGTCACTGCCCGTCTTTGCGGACGGAGAAAAACAGATTACGGTACGTTTTGAAGATGTAACCGCAACCGACACAGCCACACAATACGGCGAAGCAAAAATCAAGGTAAGCATATCGGGAGCAAACGGAGATACTACGGTTGTTCAAAACGCTTTTACCTTTGATGGCATGGATTATAAATCCGCACGCTTCTTAAAAGGAGAGAATGAGCCGCCGGCAGGAGTATGGTATGCGCCGACCGACATATCGGCGGTAAATACGGAAAAGAAATTCACATTGGGCATTGCATCGGAGGGCATTGCTTTCGGCGATGATGAGGAGGTTTACATAGTAACCTTTTCGGGAGAGCCGGGGGACGAGGTGACGCTCAGCGTTGCGCCCGAGCTTGAAAATACATATTGCCTGACGGACGGAGAAAAGATAACCGTTTCGGCGCAGGAATCGGGAAAAGCGACCGCAAGCGAAAAGGGAAACCAAAGCGCAGAAGCTGTTGTCAAGCTGACAATGGACAAAGTGCCGGGCTTCAATGCGGCGGCTGACACGGGAATCACGCTCAGAATCACGAGCGAAACAACCAAGGGTTATGTAATCACAAACTCGGTAAGCAACAAGCCGGTGCAGGAAAACGGACACCGCGAAAGCACGGACATTCCGACCTTTACGATAAAAAACAGCGTACTCGGCGGCAACGCATACACTGTTGAGCTTTTCGGAGCGGGATATGTTGCGTACAAAAAGACCGGAGTAACCTTTGACAAGGCGCTTGAAATCACAAATGCGGAATTTATTCCGGGTGATGTAAACGGCGATGGAAAGATTGACTCGGACGACAAGACAGCGGCTGAAAAATCGCAGACAGAGGAATTTAACGAAGCTTCGGACTTTGACCGCAACGGCAAGACAGATTCTGCGGACATGGCGGTATTTGAGGGAATTTCAGACAAGGCAGTTCCGGCGAAAATGTCAGCTCCGACTCTTACGGGCGAAAGCAAGAAAATAACCGTTAAATGGACAAAGCCGTCAGATGAGAGCGTAACAGGCTACACCGTAAAGTACGGCACAAGCAAGGATAAGCTTACAAGCACAAAGGAAATTGACAAAGCCTCAACTGTAAGCACAGACATCACAGGACTTTCAGCAAACACCACATATTATGTGCAGATAGCGGCAAAGAACGACGGCGGCACGGGCGAATATTCGGAGATTGCAAGCGTTAAGACCGACAGCGAAAGCTCACCGGGGGGCGGCAACGGCGGCGGTGGAGGAAACGGCAACGGTGGCGGTTACACACCGTCAGCTCCGGGTAATACAGCAAATCCGTCAAAACCGAACACCACAGAAAGCACTGAAATTTTCACGGACCTTGAAAACCACGCATGGGCAAAGGATTCCATTTACGCATTAAAGAAAAAAGGCATAATAAGCGGAATCAGCGAAACCGAGTTTGCGCCGGCGAACAACATCAAAAGAGGAGATTTCATTTTGATTCTCACAAGAATGTTGGGCGTAAATGATGAATTTACCGAAAACTTTGCGGACGTTCCGGAAAGCACATATTACTACAACGCAATCGGAAGCGCAAAGGCGGCTGGTATTGCACAGGGAAGCGGAGAGAACTTTATGCCGGAAAACAGCATTACAAGACAGGATCTTATCACTCTTGCATACCGTGCGTTCCTTGCTAAAGGCTACATTGAGGAAACAGGCGAGCTTACATCGCTTGAAGCGTTTGCGGATATGGACGATATTTCGGAATATGCAAAAACGGCAATGGCTTCAATGGTAAGCGCGGGAATTATTAAAGGCTCAAACGGTAATGTGAACCCGAAAGGCAACGCTACAAGAGCGGAGGTTGCCGTTATGTGTGCAAGACTTTGTGAGTTGATGAAGTAATGGAACAGGGCGAAAACGAAATATTTTTGTACGGTATTCTGTTAGCTCCACTTATCGTTTTATGTGTTATTGCTGTTTATATGAATATCATTCGTCCCTTTTCAGAGGACAGACGATATATAAAGGCGGAAATACACCGTTCTTATAACGAAAGCGAATACCGTTATTGGAAACGGGAGCTGAAA
>CAKSIJ010000015.1 GCA_934462715.1 uncultured Clostridia bacterium | reverse complement strand
TACAGGATTTGGAGCAAATATGCTCGCTTTTTTTGTAAATATTTTTCTATACCCCAACATTTATTATAGAGCCAAAAAGAACACGCACGTTGTTTTATGCAATGTGCGTATTTTCTTGTTTTCAAAAAAATTTAAAAAATTTCAAAAAAACTATTGACAAATTTTAGATATGGGTGTATAATGCAAATCAGATAAGGCAAAGACGCCTGAGAATCTTGGATTCTTTTGCGTCTTTGTCTTTTTTATTTTCTTACAGGGAGGAATTAATATGAAAACGGTATCTGATTATTTCGGAAGCCTGGTATTTGATGACAGAATCATGAAAGCAACTCTGTCGGATGATATTTACAAATCATTGAAAAAGACAATCGACGAGGGAACGCAGCTTGACATTACGGTTGCGAACGCAGTTGCCGAAGCTATGAAAGACTGGGCATTATCAAAAGGAGCAACACACTTTACACACTGGTTTCAGCCGATGACCGGAATCACGGCAGAAAAGCATGACAGCTTTATTACACCGTCACCCGACGGCAGAGTAATAATGGAGTTTTCGGGAAAAGAGCTTATAAAGGGTGAACCGGACGCATCAAGCTTTCCGTCGGGCGGCTTGAGAGCAACCTTTGAGGCAAGAGGATATACAGCATGGGATCCTACATCATATGCATTTATAAAGGATAAAACGCTTTGTATTCCTACAGCGTTCTGCTCATACGGCGGCGAAGCGCTCGATAAAAAAACACCGCTGCTCCGTTCGATGGAAGCGCTTAACAAGCAGGCACTCAGAATATTACATCTTTTCGGAAATACAAGCGTACACTGCGTAAGAACATCGGTCGGACCCGAACAGGAGTATTTCCTTGTAGATAAAGAAGTATACGATAAGCGCAAGGATTTGATTTTCACAGGTAGAACGCTTTTCGGAGCAAAACCGCCGAAGGGTCAGGAATTGGACGATCACTATTTCGGAACAATCAAGCCGAGAGTTGCCGAATACATGGCAGACCTTAACGAAGAACTCTGGAAATTGGGAATACTCGCAAAGACAGAGCATAACGAGGTTGCCCCGGCACAGCATGAGCTTGCACCTATATATTCAACAACAAACGTTGCAACCGACCACAACCAACTGACAATGGAAATCATGCAAAAGGTTGCAAAGAAGCACGGGCTTGTTTGTCTGCTTCATGAAAAGCCGTTTGCCGGAGTCAACGGTTCGGGAAAACACAACAACTGGTCAATTGCAACAGATACCGGAGTAAACCTTTTAACGCCGGGAGATACACCGCATGACAACGCACAATTTTTGCTTTTCCTTTGTGCAGTAATCAAAGCGGTTGACGATTATCAGGATTTATTGAGATTGTCGGTAGCAACAGCAGGAAACGATCACAGACTTGGAGCAAACGAAGCTCCCCCGGCAGTAATTTCAATCTTCCTCGGCGATGAGCTTACGGCAGTGCTTGATTCTCTTGAAAATGACGCTCCGTACAGTGCAGCGGAAAAAACAAAAATGAAGCTCGGCGTTGATGTTCTTCCCGAATTTAAAAAGGATACAACTGACAGAAACAGAACATCGCCGTTTGCATTTACCGGAAACAAATTTGAGTTCCGTATGCTGGGTTCTTCAAACAGTATTTCCTGTGCAAACATCATGCTTAACAGTGCGGTTGCAGAAAGCTTAAAGCAATACGCAGACGAGCTTGAAGCCGCAGACGATTTCCAGACGGCACTCCGTGAGCTGATTAAGAGAACAATTAAGGATCACAAGAGAATAATCTTTAACGGCAACGGATATGATGATGAATGGATTAAGGAAGCAACCGAAAAGAGAGGTCTTTTGAACCTCAAAACAACTCCCGACTGTATGCCTAAGCTTCTTGATAAAAAGAATGTCGATATGCTGACATCGCATAAGGTATTCTCAAAGGCAGAACTTGAATCCAGATTTGAAATTATGCTCGATAACTACACCAAGACGGTAACAATTGAAGCGCTTACAATGGTTGATATGGCAAAGAAGCAAATTCTTCCGGCAATCGAAGCATATGTTGCAAAACTTGCAAAAACAGCATCGGTAAAACTCAGCGTTGCTCCCGAGCTGCCCTGCAAATACGAAAAAGGTCTTATCGCAAAGCTTTCGGCACTTACCGATACAATTGCCGACAGAACAAAGATTCTTGAGGACGCACTCATAAGCCTTAAAGCAATCGATGAAGTACCCGAAGCCGCAAACTACATCAGAGATGAGATAATTCCGAAAATGGGCGAGCTGAGAATTTCTGTAGACGAAGCCGAAACAATGACTTCGGAAAAAGATTGGCCATTACCAAGTTACGGAGAGCTATTGTTCAGTGTACGCTAATGAGGAATAAAATGCGCACATCTCACCATTATTCAGTGCTTGAAGTACACAAAGTACGACAGCGCACTTCATAACGGCAATCTGCACGCATTTTCTCCCTCATGCAAAAGGGAAAAATTATATAAAAAAATTACATAACATAAAGAGGTAATTAATCATGCGAAGCTACAAAGATGAGTTTGACAAAAGGGTTGCGTTTATCCGCAGGCAGCTGAAAGAAGCCCATGCAGACGGAATTGTATACGGCAACAGCGGCGGAAAGGACTGTACGCTTGTCGGAATCCTGTGCAAGGCGGCTTGTGAAAACACCGTGGGCTTGATTCTGCCGTGCGGCACAAAAAGAAACCACACGGAGGACAAGGACGACGCTCTGACCGTTGCGGAGAAATACGGAATTACAACTCACATAGTTGACATCGGAGATGTGAAAAAGGCTATGACAGAGGCGGTCAAGGGAGCGGTAGAGCTTACCGAAGCAGCCTCGGCAAACATCAATCCGAGACTTCGTATGACAGCTCTTTATGCTGTTGCCGCGTCGGAAAACAGACTTGTTGCCGGTACGGGAAACAGAAGCGAGGGGTATATGGGTTACTTCACAAAATGGGGTGACGGAGCATACGACATAAATCCGATTGCCGATTTGACCGTAACCGAAATATACGAATTTCTCGCATGGCTTGACGCACCGGCACATATAAGAACAAAAGCGCCGTCGGCAGGCTTATTTGAAGGACAAACGGACGAGAGCGAAATGGGTATAACCTATGCCGCTATAGATAATTACATACTCAACAACGAAGTAAATGAGAGGGATAAAGAGATAATCGACAAATTCCACGCAAAAAGCGAACATAAAAGAAGAATGCCGGTTGTCTATGAATAATGTGATGTCGGTTGAGTGTTATTTAACAGAAAAGGGATGATTTATATGACTATAGAATTTTGGTATTTGATAGGAGCTGCACTGGTGTTTTGGATGCAGGCAGGCTTTGCGATGGTTGAAACGGGTTTCACAAGAGCAAAGAATGCAGGAAACATCATAATGAAAAACTTGATGGACTTTTGTATCGGTACGGTTGTGTTCTCGATTTTAGGTTACACAATAATGATGGGTGAGGATACATTCTTCGGACTGATAGGAAAGCCGAATCTGGAGCTTTGGGCAAACTTTAAAAACTTTATCGCAAGCCCGGCTGACGGAAGCTTTACCGGAGCTTCAACCTTTGTATTTAACCTCGTGTTCTGTGCAACGGCAGCAACGATTGTATCGGGTGCTATGGCTGAACGTACAAAGTTCTCCGCATACTGTATCTATTCGGGAGTTATTTCCCTTATAGTATATCCGATTGAAGCACACTGGATCTGGGGCGGCGGCTGGCTGTCACAATTAGGCTTCCATGATTATGCAGGTTCATGCGCTATACATATGGTAGGCGGTATTGCAGCGCTTGTCGGTGCTATATTCTTAGGACCGAGAATCGGTAAATATGTTAAGGACGCAAAGGGTAAGGTAGTCAAGGTCAATGCTATCCCCGGTCACTCAATAACATTGGGTGCTTTGGGTGTGTTCATTCTCTGGCTTGGCTGGTACGGATTTAACGGTGCTGCCGCAACGACTCCTTCGGAGCTGGCAACAATATTCCTTACAACAACGATAGCTCCGTCTGTTGCAACCGTTGTAACAATGCTCTTTACATGGATCAGAAACGGCAAGCCTGATGTTTCGATGTGTCTGAATGCTTCTCTTGCAGGTCTTGTAGGTATAACGGCGGGCTGTGACGCTATGGACGCATACGGTTCTATAGCAGTCGGTATTGTATCGGGTATTTTGGTTGTTGTAATAGTTGAATTCCTTGATATTAAGCTTCATATAGATGACCCTGTCGGCGCTGTCGGAGTACATATGGCAAACGGTATTTGGGGTACAATTGCAGTAGGTTTTTTCGCAAACCCCGACGCTCCTGCCGGACTCAGCGGCTTGTTCTACACTGGCTCGTTCACACAATTGGGATTGCAGCTTTTGGGCGTAATTACGGTAGGCGCATATGCAACCGTAATGATGATAATTACATTTACCTTGATTAAAAAGTTCCACGGTCTGCGTACAACGGCAGAGGAAGAAATACTTGGTCTTGACATCACGGAGCACGGCTTGCCGAGCGCATATCCTGACTTCGTACCGGCAGTTGACAAGTATTCTTCATATTCGGATGATACCGAGGTTGTGGCTGTAAGCGGCGATACACCTGTAGCAGAGGCTGTTACGGTTAAGAAGGTTCCCGCATTTGACGATGGAACAACACCTAAGTTTACCAAGATTGAAATTGTATGT
Source organism: uncultured Clostridia bacterium (assembly GCA_934462715.1). Lineage (GTDB taxonomy): Bacteria > Bacillota > Clostridia > UBA1381 > UBA1381 > RGIG1988. The sequence continues at coordinate 67,399 of CAKSIJ010000015.1, read as the reverse complement.
AAGGAAGCTAAGTTTGACGCATTGAAGAATGCAATGAGCAAGCTTGGAATTACCGGTATGACTGTATCTCATGTAATGGGCTGCGGACAGCAAAAGGGTAAGCCCGAATATTACAGAGGCGTACCGGTTGAAACAAATCTTTTGCCTAAGGTACAGGTTGATATAGTTGTAAGCAAGATCCCTGTAAGAAGCGTTATCGAAACCGCTAAGAAGGTTCTTTACACCGGACATATCGGTGACGGTAAGATATTTGTTTACGATGTTGAAAACGTTGTAAAGGTAAGAACAGGCGAAGAGGGATATGACGCTCTTCAGGATGTCGAGTAATAATTATTGATAACACAAATTAAAAGCGTTTGAGAAAAGAGAAGTAGTACGGAAAACCGGCAACAGCGAGTGTGGGACGGTGAGAGCCATGCGCCAAAGCTCCGTATGAATAACACTTTTCGAGCTGCAATCCGAAAGGGATAAGCTCCTTAGTAGGTGCGCCGCAAAGTTCGCTGCGTTATGCGAAAAAAGAGAACCAAAGTAGGTGGCACCGCGAGCCAGGCACTCGCCCTATAGTTAGCTGATAAAATTATAATATATTTATACCGGCTTTTGCGAGGACGAGGGTACAGCAAATCGAATTATTGCAAAAGACGGCAAAACGGAGGTTTTACTTATGTGTTCTATTATGGGTTACTGCGGCGCAGACGTTCCTTATGCCGCATTTAAAAAAGGCTTTGACATGACCGTATCGAGAGGTCCTGACGATTCGAGGGTTGTTGACACGAAAAAAGGCGCATTGGGCTTTCACCGCCTTGCAATCATGGGACTGCACCCCGAGGGTATGCAGCCGTTTGAGCTTGATGGAAGCTACGTTGTATGCAACGGAGAGATTTACGGCTTTGAAAAGCTGAAAAAGGAACTTGAAAAGAAGTACAGCTTCAAGAGCGATTCGGATTGCGAAATACTGTTGCCGATGTATGAGGAATACGGCGTTGAAATGTTCAAAAGGCTTGACGCTGAGTTTGCCTGTATTATATACGACGCAAAGAGCGAAGAATATATTGCGGCGCGTGATCCTATCGGTATCAGACCGCTGTTTTACGGCTACGACGATAAAGGTGTGATAGTTTTTGCAAGCGAAGCAAAGAACCTTGTCGGCTTGTGCAAAAAGGTTATTCCGTTTCCTCCCGGACATTATTATAAAGACGGAAAATTCATATGCTACAACGATATAGCAAAGGTTGACAAGGTTATCAAAGCCCCGATAGACGAGGTGTGCAAGAACATTCATGACAAGCTTGTAGCGGGTATTGAAAAAAGACTGGTTGCGGACGCTAAGGTTGGATTCCTGCTGAGCGGCGGTCTTGATTCCTCACTGGTTTGCTCGGTTGCCGCCAAAAAGAGCGATAAGCCGATAAAAACCTTTGCAATAGGAATGAGCGAGGACGCTATCGACTTGAAATATGCAAAAGAGGTTGCCGACTACATCGGAAGCGATCACACTGAGGTTATTATTTCGCGGGATGATGTTATTTTCTCTCTGGAAAAGGTTGTGTCGATTCTCGGAACCTTTGATATTACAACCATAAGAGCAAGCATGGGAATGTATCTTGTCTGCAAGGCGATACACGGAGAAACCGATATAAGAGTTTTGCTCACGGGTGAAATATCGGACGAGCTGTTCGGTTATAAATACACCGATTTTGCGCCGTCGGCAGAGGAATTTCAGAAAGAAGCGCAGAAGCGCTTGAGAGAGCTGTATGCATATGACGTGCTCAGAGCGGACAGATGTATTTCGGTTAATTCTCTTGAAGCAAGAGTACCTTTCGGGGATTTGGATTTTGTTAAATATGTAATGGCAATTGACCCCGAAATGAAGATGAATAAATATAACAAAGGTAAATATCTGTTAAGAAAGGCATTTGAGGGGGATTATCTTCCGCATGATATTCTTTATCGTGAAAAAGCCGCTTTTTCGGACGCTGTGGGACATTCCATGGTTGATTATCTGAAAGAGTATGCAAATTCCCTGTACAGCGATGAAGAATTTAAAGAAAAGGCAAGCAAGTATTCGTACTGCAAGCCGTTCACAAAGGAATCTCTACTGTATCGGGAACTTTTTGAAAAGTACTATCCAGGTCAGGCAGAGATGATTCCGGATTTTTGGATGCCCAACAAGAATTGGAAAGGCTGCGACGTTGATGATCCGTCCGCAAGAGTTTTGAAAAACTACGGTGACAGCGGAAAATAATCGTTTGCAGAATTGCTTGATATTTAAAAGTACCGCCGATAATTACAGTCGGCGGTACTTTTAATGCTATTGTATTCTTTTATCCAGAATCGGAGAATATTTTGCTCTGAACAAATCAAAGGTATCGTTTTCTATCGATTCTCTTATGCGTGCGGCAAGACTGTTATAAAAATAGAGGTTGTGCATAACCGCAAGCCTCATGCCGAGCATTTCCTTTGCCTTGAAAAGGTGTCTTACATATGCTCTTGAGTAATTCCTGCATACCTCGCAGTCACATTCGGGATCAATCGGGAGAGGGTCTCTTTCAAATTTTTGGTTCATCAGATTGATTGTGCCGCCCCATGTGAACATGAAGCCGTGACGTGCGTTTCTTGACGGCATAACGCAGTCGAAAAAGTCTATTCCCCTTGCAACGCTTTCGATAATGTTTGACGGTGTTCCGACGCCCATTAAATACCTTGGCTTGTTTTCGGGAGCATGGGGAAGAACAATGTCAAGAATATGGTACATTTCCTCGTGCGTTTCGCCCACCGCCAGACCGCCTATAGCGTAGCCGGGAAGATCAAGCTTTGCGATTTCGTCCATATGCCACACTCGGATTCCGTCGTCTATTCCGCCCTGGTTGATACCGAAAAGCATTTGCTGTTTGTTGACGGTATCTTCAAGGCTGTTCAGTCTTTTCATTTCGTCCTTGCATCTTACAAGCCAGCGAAGCGTTCTTTCACATGATTTTTTTACGTAATCGTACGGTGCGGGATTTTCCACACATTCGTCAAATGCCATTGCGATTGTAGAGCCTAAATTTGACTGTATCTGCATACTTTCCTCGGGTCCCATAAAAATGCGTTTGCCGTCAATGTGAGAGTTAAAGCTTACGCCCTCCTCTGTGATTTTTCTCAGCTTTGCAAGCGAAAAAACCTGAAATCCGCCGCTGTCCGTGAGTATCGGTCTGTCCCAGTTCATGAATTTGTGCAGTCCGCCCATGCTTTTTATTACCTTATCGCCGGGGCGCAGGTGCAGATGATATGTGTTGGATAACTCAATCTGACAGCCGAGATTTTTAAGGTCTAAGGTTGATACGGCGCCTTTTATAGCCGCAAGTGTTCCCACGTTTTGGAAAACAGGTGTTTCTACAGTGCCGTGAGGAGTGTGAAAACGTCCTCTTCTTGCCAATCCATTGGTGTGTAAAATTTCAAACATAATTATCTCCGTTTTTTCTGTTTTTTATAATAATAGAATTATATACCTTTTTTGTGCATTTGTCAATGAAATATCCGGTAATTGTTTCACAGCAATTACCGGATTTGTAAAGCTTATCAATAATTTCAGCATATCGGCATTGTAAAGGTAAACGTACTTCCCTTGCCGAGAGTGCTTTTAACGGTCATACTTCCTTTATGACAATCGGCGATCCATTTAACCATTGAAAGCCCGAGTCCCATATTTCCTTTATCGTCAATGGTTCGGGAGGGATCTGCCTGATAGAAGCGTTCCCATATTTTTGGAATATTTTCCTCCGCTATGCCGATTCCATCGTCCGTAACGCTCATTACGGCGTTACCGGAATCACAGGTCAGAGTGACGGTGATATTTCCGTTATCCTTTCCGTAGCTATAGGCATTTGAGATCAGATTAATGCAAAGCCGTGCAAGCATGAATCTGTCCGCCTTGACCATGATGTTTTCGCCTATATTTCTGCTGAGCGTGATATTGTCGTCATGAATTTCTGTCTGTTCATCACAGACAAAGTTTAAAAGCTCGCCGAAGTCCACATCTTCAAAGCTTAACTGAATCGTGTTTTTATCCATTCTTGAAATTGTTAAAAGCTCCGATATAAGCTTTGACATTCGTTCGGCTTCCTTTTTCACGCCCTCTGCCGATTCCTTTATATCTTCATAGGTTTTTGCATAGCCGGTCATGTATTCGCATGAAGAAAGTATAGCCGCAACGGGAGTGCGGAGCTCATGGGACACGTCGGACGTAAACTGTTTTTCGCGCTCGACGGTCTGCTCGATTTTATCAAGCATTTTATCAAAGCTTGCCGCAAGCTTGTGAAATTCATCATTTCCGTCGGGCAGGGAAATTCTTTGGGATAAATCGTTGCTTTCGCTTATTTCCTCTGCTGTACGGCGTATTTTATTCACCGGCGTGAGTATTTTCCCTATTATTATATATCCTCCGGCAGAAGCCGCTATTATCATTACTATAATCAGCATAGCGTTGTTTTTTGCAACCGAATTGATGCTGTTTACGGTATCAGATGCGGAAACGAAGGATTTGATCCAGTAAACGCTTCCGTCACGGCGCAGAACCCGTCTGTCAAAAACGTAGTAATCGTTTCCGTTGTGACTTTCAACACGCACGCCGTTATCGGTGCAGGACATTTCGTCCGATATTCCGAAAGGAATCTGACCTCCGGCTACGTTGAAACTATCATCGAGCAAAACCATGTGAACGCTGCGGTTATAGAATTTGAATTTCGGAATGTTAATAATATCTCTGCTTATTTCTACCTCGCGTGCAAAGCTGTCGGCAGTGTTTATCATCCGTTCGGATATGTTTCGTTTTAAAAGCCCTGCGCTTAGAGATGTCATTGCAACAAGGACGGCAAAGGAAATTATAATCATTATAATTGTATACCAAAGTGTGATTTTAAACTTTACCGAAAGCTTTCCCATTGTTATGTCACCAAACCCTTTCACAAAACCAATTTTCCATGGGCGTATTCACCGCAAATTTATTTTTCATCAATTAAATATCCGAAGCCTCTTATCGTATGAATGAGCTTTTTCTCATAAGGGTCATCGATTTTTTTACGGAGGTATCTGATATATACGTCAACAACGTTTGTTCCGCCCATATAATTAAAGTTCCAGATATGATTTTCTATTTTTTCTCGTGATAAAATTATTCCTTTGTTATACATCATATATTCAAGCAGCTCATATTCCTTTGCCGTCAGTGTGATAATGCTGTCCGCACGCTTTACGGTTTTTGATTTTGTATCGAGCGTTAAATCCCCTATGGAAAGTATGTTTGTACTGTTTCCCAAAACGGCTCTTGTTACGGCGCGTATTCGGGCAAGAAGCTCTTCAAAGGCAAAGGGTTTGACTATATAGTCCTGCGCTCCGAGATCAAGACCGTTTACTCTGTCCGATACGCTGTCCTTAGCGGTAAGAAAAATTACCGGCGTTTCATCATGACCGGCTCTCATTGCCTTTACTGCGTCGGTGCCGCTGAGCTTTGGCATCATGATGTCCATAATTACAAGGTCAAATTCGCCCATTTTAAGAAAATGCAGAGCGTCCTCGCCGTTATAGCAGCTATCGACGCTGTAGCCTTCGTTTGTAAGTGTTTTGGTAATCATTGAATTTAAAATTTTCTCATCTTCCGCAACAAGTATTCTCATAAAAATCCCCATTCTGCCCGATGGCATAATATTGCAGCCGGGGCTGCTTTCACAGCCCCTTTTGCTATTATAATGAAGTATAACACAAATGTATAAAAAAGTAAATTGATAATTATTAATTTATTTTGAAGTTACGGTGATAAGCCGTGTGCTTTGATCCCACGAAACCGTCATACCTAATTGTTCCGAAATAAATCTTATCGGAATCATTGTGGAATTTTCTTCAATTTCCGGGGCTTGCAAAAGCTCGGCGGCTTCGCCGTTTACATATGCGGTTTTATCGCCGATCACAAGCTTAATTGTTGTGCCGTCCTTAGATGCAGTGACGGTTTTTGTCGCTTCGTCCCAGTCAACCTCTGCACCGAGCGCTTCAAGCACCGAACGGAAGCCGACAAGAGTGGTATCGTCCTTTATATAAGGATCCTTGTCAAATTTTACGATGTGACCGTTAATGTGTACTCTTATGGTTGAGCTGCTGCTTTGACTGTCGGAATCGGGTTTGCCGCCTTTGAAATCTCCCCGTCCTCCGCCGAAGCCGGGTTTGTTTTGATTTTGAGATTGACCGGAATCCTGCGGCTGCTCCGGCGGCTGCATTGCGTTTCCGCCGTTATCTTCCGGATTTCCGCCCGGAAAACCCTCCGGCGGCTCGGGCGGTGTGAAATTATTACCGTTGCCGCCGTTATTGCCATTCGGTTGTCCTTGCGGAGGCTGTCTGTCACCGCCGAATCTTCCGCCGGGACCTCCTCTTGCGTTTTGTGCGGCTTCGGTTGTTTTTTCGGCTTCACCGCTGAATTGCTTGTTAATATTTTCAAGCCTGTTTTCAACGCAGTTTATAATAGATGAACCGCCGCCGAAGCTTTTACCCCGTTTTCCGTTTTCGTTATTGTCCGGCTCATCGGACGGCTTAACGGCGGCTGATTCCTTCTGCTTTGACGTTGCCCTGTCAAATTCATCATATGTGTAAAAGGCGGTTGTATCATTCTTTACATATGGAGATATTATTCCTTTAAGCTCTGTTACACGGCTCTCAAAGCTTTCGAGGATACTCATCATTTCCTTGATATACCCATAATATTTTTCCTTATATTCGGGAACGGAAAGAAGCTTATTTATAAGCGGCAGCGTTTCAAGACTGCCGGAAATAAACGGAGTATCTATTCCTACCTCGGAATTTTCGCCGTTAAAGCCCCCGAATGACATATTGAAATCCCACGGAACAATGGTAAATACTCCGTTTTCATCTTCATACAGATAGAAATTATGGTGCATATTTCCGTTATAGCTGTCATAATTGCATAATACAGTGTTTGAAGCGATATATTTCAGTGCGCTGTCAACATCTAAGAAGCTTTCAATATCGCCCTTTTCGCCCGTTGTTACATCGTTAAGCTTTTTGACAAATTCCTTAAAGCTTGCAAGATTGGTATCGTTGCCCGATTTCAAATCGGCATAGGTGTAGTTTTCGTCCTCCTTGTATTCGAGCGTTGAACCCTCGTCCATTTTATAGAAATTTCCGTTTTTATAGTTTTCGCCGAAATTGTCCTTTAAGAATGTGCTGTCGAGTCCCTCAACGGCTAAATAAAAGCCTGCATATTCATTGTTTATATACACTCTGCAAAAAGCGGTTTCGGGTACGTTCATTCCTATTTTGCGAAGCATTTCGTAATGGAGATATTCACGCATATACGAGGGATCGGAATATCCGCTGTTTAAGCAAAGCTCGTCAAGCCCGAGCAGCTTGCTGCCCTTGACGTATTTGTTGAATTTGATCCGATAGCTGTACCTGTTCGAATCGGAGCTTGCGACCGAGTTTAAGGTCATGTTTCCCTTTGTTCGAATTCCGGCATTTTCAACCTTTATGCCGTCAACAGTAATGTCTGCCGAGTGGTATTCTTCATTTTGAGGATGATTTCTTATATCGGTTAAATCGTCCTCGTCTATGTCTATATAAACATCGATTACCTTGTCTTTTTGAAATATATCCTTATATGTTTTGTCCGAATCATCTGCATCCGAAATAATCGGAATTGTGATAAAGGTCAGTGCAAGAAGTATGAATAACAGTTTTTTCATAGTAATTCCTCCATTCTGCCGCTGTTTGGCGGCATATTATTTTGAGTCCTGCGGCAGCTCCGAAAGTATAATTGTAAGATTGCCGTTTCGTGTTCTTAATTCGTTTATAAGCTCCTGCTCATTTATGTCGCCGTCAAGCGATATGGTATAAATTATTTCAAAAAGCGAGCCGAGATCGGTTGTCTTTATTCTTGTAAGAGTATAGCTTTTTGCATATTTGCCGAGTATATCGTCAAAAGCGCCTTTGTAGTTTAAATCCTCCGGAATTGTGATTTTAAGCTGTTTTCTGACAGCTTTGGGTGTGAAAATCCCCTTTTTCTCAATAAAGAAGATAACGGCGCAAAGTATAAGCACAAACAATGCTCCGTAACCGTATAAGCCGACTCCGCAGGCAAGACCTGCCGCAATGTCAAAGAATATATAGCCTATATCCTTTGCGTCGCCCGGGTTGCTTCTGAATCGGATTATCGAGAGAGTTCCGGCAAGAGAAAAGGCTCTGGCGATATTGCTCCCGACAAACAGTATGATTACCGACAGGATAACCGGAAGCATAAACAGCGTTACTGCAAGGCTTCGCTGATAAAGCGCCTCCTGCTGAGTTTTGTAGTAGGTAAAGGCTATTGCCGCTCCGAACAGGAGGGCGGCAAGTATTGTTACAACCGATGACATCACCGTTATATCCGATGAAACGTTTGAAAGTATGGTGTTAAATAATTCATTCATAATAATTCTCCGTTCCGCTGCCTTACGGCGGCTTGTTTTTTATATAGCTTTTTTGCTTGCTTTTGCGCTCGGATTGCCGATATATTGCTTGTATTCGGTTCCGTATTTGGAAAAGCCGGTTCTTTTTATTTCAAGCTCTGTAAGCATTTTTGTCAGCCATAACGGCTTTGCAAGAGAGGTTTTTATTTCCATAAGGTACATTCCGTTTTCCAAAAGCCTTTCTCCGTAATCGCCGAGCTCCAAACCCAAATCGTATCGTCTTGAGCGTATGTTTGTGTCGAATGAAATTCTGAGATCGTTATTGTCCTTTTCAAAATATGCGATACGGTCATATGCCAGATATAGCTTCGGGAGAAGCTCATAGCGTGACAGAAAATAAGAAATTTCATTTAAAACCTGTTCGTTCATGTAATCCTTTATTTCAGGTATTTCCCCGGTGTCGGTGAACCGATAGGCTTCCGAAAGGGTCAGAACGCTTCTGCGCTTGTTTACGATTCCGTTGAATTTCTTTTTTATTTCAAGAAATACCATTGAATCTTTTTCGGGAACTCCGTATGACCTCAGTCTGAGCTTTTCCTTGTAGGGCGGACTCAATAATGAGGTTCTTATCAGGTAATCGTCCGGGGTATCATAATATATGTTGGCGATAGTGTACGGCTTGCGGTCTTTGTTGTACGGATCGGAAACCATATGCGTGTCCATTATTTTAATTATTTTTTTGTATGAGGCGGTATCTATAAGATATTTGTGTTCATATCTGTTGAATACTTCAATAGCCATAAGCTCATCTCCTTTTATGACTGCTATTATAATATAGTAACATTAAAAGAACATTAAAGCAAGTATTTTTTTGTTAATTTTTTTCAAAAGCACAATTTATATCCCACGCCGTTGATTTTTATGATTCTTGCTCTTGAACAGATGTATTGAAGCTTTTTAATCAGACGGTCGACGCAGGCACGTATTTTTTCTTCGCTGTCGGTATTTTCCGAAATCTCCGAAAGCTTTTCCGCAGGTACGATAACAGAGCTGTTTTTAATAAAATACTTCATTATTTCACACTCACAGTCGTTCAGTGTAATTTCAAGCTTATCGGTTGTAAGCTTGTGTGTGGAATTTGTAAGAATGAAATCCGCATATCTGAGCATATCGCTGTCGGCACCGTCAATGCTGCTTCTTCTTGCAATTGCTCTGATCTTTGCCGCAAGCACGTCTATATTGAACGGCTTTTGTATGAAATCGTCTGCGCCAAGCTCCAGACCCTCGATCATATCGCTTACTTCGTTTTTTGCCGTAATCATAATAGTAGGTATACGGCGCTGTTCGGCTCTCAGCTTTTTAAGTACTTCATAGCCGTTCATCTGCGGCATCATTATGTCAAGCAGGATAATATCATATTCGTTTGTCAGAGCTTTTCTCAAACCGCTTTTCCCGTCATATGCGGTGTCTGCCGAATACCCCTGCCCCTCAAGGCATTTTTTTATTGCGTTGCACAGGTTTTCCGAATCATCTATAATTAAAATTTTCATCTTTTAATGCCTCCGTTCTTGATTCTGAAATTATAATACAATATAAAAATTAGAAAAAGATTAGAAATATAATTTTTTTTAAATCTTACGGGCGGTTTGACTCTGTAAATTATTACCGCTGGTATTGCTGACGCTTGTATATTATAATAAGAAGTGAAAAAAACTGTTAAACAAAATAAATATGCATTTTTACATAATCGGGGCAACCGTAAAAACACAATTTACAAAATGTTCATAATTTGTTCAAGGTTTAAGAAAAATTGCTCTATTTGGACAAAAAAAGGCAATCGGTTGAATTTAAAAGTTGTGTAATTTATAATTATTACAGGACAGAATGAGTATGTAATGCAAGAAAGAGGAACGCAATGTATAAGTTGATTATAGCAGATGACGATGCAAACTTTTTAAAGCACTTTTACAGGCTGGTTGATTGGAAAAAATATGATTTTGAGGTTGTGGGAATGTTTGATAACGGCGCTTCCGTGGTGGAATACATAACCAAAAACAGCGTTGACGCCGTGATTACCGATATTTTAATGCCCAAAAAGACAGGTGTGGATATTGCAAAGTTTGTGTATCAGAGATACCCGAATATCAAGGTTGTGCTTTTCAGCGCATATAAAAAATTCGATTATGCGGTCGAAGCTCTGGCATACGATGTTGTGGGATATATTACAAAGCCTTTGAGTTTTGCTCAGTTGGACGAAACCTTTGATAAGCTTAACAAATGCCTTTCAAAAAAGAGCTATACAAACCGTTTTATCAGCGATGATCTCATAAGAGAAAGAAAAAATCTGATAAACCGTTATTTTCTGGATTCCGAAGAGGAGCTGAACGGAGAAAGCGAGATATTAAACGGAATATCCGAATATTCTCCGTGCTGCATGATGTATTTTAAAATAGCCGGCTATGAGGATTATATAAGCAATAAATGGAAGCACGGAAAGGAACACTTTACGGAGGCGTTTATGAGAATTATATGCTGCGAAAATGATGAGTATTATTCCGTTCCAGTGGCTTACAGCAGCGAGGAATATGCGGTACTGTTTGCCTCAAAGCTTCAAAATGCCGCGCTTACAAAGGCGCCGGAGGAATTGAAAGCAAGAATCACAGAATGTTTTGCGCTGAAAACCGAAGCCGATAATTATCAGATCTGCGAAAGCATGAGGGAAATGAAACGCAACATACAATGCTCGGAGCGGGGGTTTTTCAAAAATATCGGGAGGTTTATAGAAAAAAGCTCGAAAATTGAAAACATAGAAAAGAACATACTTGAAATTAATAAATACATAGAAGAAAACTACAAAAACGATATAACAAGAAAAAATATTGCTTCAATTCTTTATATGAGCGAAAGAACGGTTGACAGATTTATGATAAAGTATCTGGGGTGCAATTTCGGAGATTATCTGAACGGGGCAAGGATTAAAAAGGCAAAAGAGCTTATAAAGGACGAAACCGTTTCACTCGGCGAGCTGCACACAAGTCTTGGGTATAAGAGCAGAACGCATTTTTATAATACATTTAAGCAGTATACAGGGTGTACACCGCTCAAATACAGACAAAAGTATATTAAGACGGGAAGAGATTAGGAACAGGTTTTGCCGTAAAACCGGAAAAAGCGAGGTTTGATATGAAAGTTAAGGTAATAAAAAATCTGATGAAAAATACTCGTTGGAAAACGGTTTTCGGTCAATTTCGTAAGATTATTATTCTATGCTTCATAATTCCTGTTATTTTGATTGATGTAATCGTTGCGATTATATATGCCGGAAAAATAAATAACGAAATAGAGAACAATCTTAACGTGGCATATCTGAAAACCTCGATTTGCCTGGAGGAGCAGTTTAAGCAAATAAACGATTCCTTTAATTCCATTTCACAGGAGAATGTGACAAATACTTTCATGATGAGCAGCATCGACAAGATGAGCGGAATGGAGGCAACCGCAATGGGCGACGGAATAAGCTCACTGATAATCAATGCGGTAAGAACAAGCGATACTGTGGAGTCGATCGGGATATACAGCATGAAAAACAGATATGTTATTTCAAGCGCACAAAGCGGATATGTTGACGAAATTCACCCCGAATGGTATGAGCGGTATTTAACCTGCAAAAAGAGTGAATTTGTGTATTCATCGGGAGATACCGTTAACGTATGCCATGGTATAAATCCCGGCGGAGAGCTTTCGGGACTTATGATATTCTCTCTAAATAAGCAAGAGCTTGAACATAAAATACGGCTTGACGATTACAGACTTGACATAGGGCTGATACTGACCAATATAGACGGAAATACGGTATTTGAATGCGGAAATACCGGGAACGGTACGAAAAAGGACAGAATATATGATTTCAGCAACGAATCGGTGTCAATGACCTTTGCAGAGGGCAGCGGAAACGCAAGAACAGTATATGAAACTGCAACTATATATTTTCTGCTCTATCTTGCCGTAAGCGTTGCGGTGGTTTTTATAATGGCATTTGTCTGCTCGATACTTTTATATGAAAGCATTTCGGATATACTGTCAAGAATAGACCCTGCCGAGGATAAAAACATAAAGAATTTGAACAGTAATGTTCTGGAACTGCTTAACAACGGAGAAAATATTGAAGAAAAAATCGCGCAAAGCCTTAATGCGCTTCATTCGGCACAGCTTTCGGCTCTGCAAATGCAGATAAATCCGCACTTTGTATTCAATGTTTTGAATTTTGCCAATGCGGTGATAATGGAAATCACGAAATGTGACAATGACGCTATAAGAATTATCATTCTGCTTTGCAACATATTGCAGTTTGCGATGGACGAACCGAAGTACGAAACGACGGTAGGCAGGGAAATAGAGATTTCAAAGGAATACATAGAAATTGAAAGGCTCAAAACGGGACTTGATTTTGAAGCCATATGGGACGTTGACAAAGCTTGTGAGGATTGCGTTTGCCTGAAGCTTTTCCTGCAGCCTATTATAGAAAATTCCGTGATGCACGGTTTTAAGGAAATGACTGACAAAAAAGGAATATTAAAGATTGCGGCAAAAAGGGATTCAGATAAGCTGATATTTATTGTCGAGGATAACGGCCCGGGAATGTCGCCCGAAAAGCTTTTGCAAATGAGAGAACAGCTCAAAGTACCGTTTGAGGATTTTGCAAGGCACATCGGCATGAGGAATGTTAATCAGAGAATCAAGCTTGTTTACGGCGAGGAGTGCGGAATGAGCGTTGAGTCCGACTCAAACGGCACAAGGGTGACAATGATAATGTATGTGGATAAGGAAAGATAACGTGAAAAATATGCTGCGCATATTGTATCTTTTTCGCGTTTGGATTGTACCGCCATACGGCGGCGGAATGGAGAGAAAAGCAATGTATGTCAGATTAATGGGCAACGGAAAAAAGGGTGTTATAGAGCCGTTTTACGACGGCGGCGAGGCATACCGGGATTATCACAAATACGAAACACTTAAAAACTATACGCAAGTGCCGCAAGGGTCGGCAAGACAAACTTGGTGCGGAGTTAATTTCATGGTTATGCCGCGCGGTACGGTAAGTGCAAGAAGAACTTGCAAGCTTGAACTTGAAAGATTTGACGAAATTTATCTTGAGGCAAAAGTACCGGATTTTGTGACAGTGAAACTGAGAATTAACGGTGCGGAGATAATAAATCAACAAGGGACAGGAAAAATTGACGAATACCACGGTAAAGCATCGGAGAAAACCATAAAAAGTATAGAAATAGAATTTTACAACGATTCGGACAGTTTGTATGAAGTGCCGGTAAACTATATCGGTGTTGAGGACAGCAAATTTCCGACAGATGATGAAATAAACGGCGGCAACACAATTCCCGATTGGGAGGGGTGCTTTGAGGAAAAACCGGACATAGAGCTTTTTTCAAACTTTTTTGTATCGGACGGAGAAGAACTCAGAAAGAAAATGAAAAGTCCGTTCTATGTAAAGAACTATGAAAAAACAAAGGAAAGCATGAAAGAGTATATGGATTTTGTTCCCGAGAGTGCGATCTGCGGTGTTGCACCGACAAAAGGACCGGAGCTGTACGGCGGAGCCGCCGGACTGGCATTTGTCGGCTACATAGAAAAGGATATTGAAATGCTGAAAATGGCGGCGCGGTATGCATTATCGCTTGCAAGCTGCTGTACCTGGTACATTGAGCCGAAAGAACTTGTTACTGGAGTAACCTGGAACGGCAGGGTATTTAAAGAAACGTTCGCCGTCTACGGACTCAGCATATTTATGGAATTTGCCGGAGGAATACTTACCTGGCACGGAAGAAACTACATATATGAGGCGATAGTAAACAAGGGCATTTCAAGGCTTGACGGTGACTTTAAGCGAATGGAATACATTTATCATATGAATCAGGGCTTGGCGTTTTCTCCGGGGTATATATACGGACTTATAACCCTTACAAAGAGATTTCCGAGATACAAAAAGCGAATCGATGAAATTGAAGCAGATGTAAATGAAATGCTTGCCGGCACAATTAAGCCGGACGGCGGAATACCAGAGGGATTGGGTTATTACGGCTACACAATCGAATCCTATTCACTGACAGCCGGTGCGCTGGCAAGATACAGAGGAAAAAGTATTTACGAATACATAAACGGACGGCTTGACAAGCCGAGTGATTTTATGCTCACAATGTCGGGCGGAAAAAACGTGTTCAGAACGGTGGGAGATACGGGAAGATACAGCTTCGGAAAACATATTTGTATGTTTATGTATCAGGCTACAAAGAATCCTCTGTGGAGAAAGTACTATGAAATTCAGGATAGAAAACAGCCTGACGGTTGGGCGGTCGGAGCTTGGTATTTTGCATATCTGCTCTACGGAGAGCCTTTTGAATACGACGGCACGGAGAATATAGGAATCAAGGACGGTTTCTATTGTTTTCCCGATTGCGGGTATACATATTTAAAGCGTGACGGAGTTGAGTTTTTCTCAATATCGGGGCAAAGCTTTTCACACTGTCACCCCGACAAGGGAAGCTTTACGATAGATGCGGACGGCGAGCCGATACTGATTGACAGGGGTATGGTCGGATACAACGAGGCTTGCGCAGATATAATTTCGTCAAGCACGGCGCACAACATGACAGTTCCGGTTGTGAACGGCATAATGTTTTCCCAACACTCACAGCATGGCTACGGCAGCGTGATGAAAAAGAGCGAATACAGGGACGGAGTGCTTGAATGGATTTGCGACAACAACAATGTATGGGATAAAAATATAGTTGTCAGCAACGTAAGAACGATAAAATCGGATAATCCGTTTGAATATACAGTGACAGATGAGTTTGAATTTACCGGGCCGACGCAGGCGGCATTTATATTGAATATGTATGACCACAAGAGGGTCAAGGCAGAGCCTGTGAACTGGAAGCCGCTTACAATCGAATGTGAACCCTACAGCGTTGATTACGCAAAGAGACCGGTTATGAGGCTTGTAATGCTTTCGGAGAAAAATGTTAAGCTTACGCTTACAACGAAAATCACCATTATAAAAGAAAGGGAGGAATGTTGAAAATGAATTCTCAGATTAACAAAAGGGAGGTGATAAAGATTAAAAGAAACAAAACACTGTCGGGATTGATGTCATTATTTATATTGACGGTATGTATGGGTTGTTCGGGAACGCCGCAAAGCAAGCCTGTTTTAAAATGGCTTGTTCCGGGGCAGAGAAGCAATGAATTTGATTTGGTTGAAAGAAAGATAAATGAGATAACCGAAAAAAAGCTCGGAGTCGGCGTTAAATTTGATTTTGTGCCCTCGGAATATGACTACGCCAACAGAATCAATGCCAAAATCGAATCGGGAGAAGAATTTGATTTGTTTTTTACCGGTTGGATCGATTTGTACAATTTAAAGGTGTATGACAGCTATTTTACGGATTTGGACGCACTTTTGGAATACGCTCCGAAATTAAAGAA
This sequence comes from uncultured Clostridia bacterium, assembly GCA_934462715.1. Classification (GTDB taxonomy): domain Bacteria; phylum Bacillota; class Clostridia; order UBA1381; family UBA1381; genus RGIG1988. Next base: position 51,474 of record CAKSIJ010000015.1, on the reverse strand, counting down.
AGAAATTCCGGAGTATCTTTGGGAGGGAACAAAGATAAACGGAAAAACTTATACAGTGCCGAATCAGCAGATTTCGGCGTCCTCAACGGCTGTGATATTTGATAAAAACCTTGTGGACAAATACAATTTCGATATATCCGCTGTCCGTTCGACATATGATATAGAGCCATTTTTAAAGGCGGTTAAGGAGAACGAAACAGATGTATATCCGGTAAGAATGAACTGGGGATACAAGGGCTTCGGCTCTCTTGATGATAACATACATGCGGAAATGACGGTCGGAACTATTGATATTGTAAATGAAAACGGTGTTATCAGTGCCAAAAAACTGACTGAACGCAAAGACGTATACAAAGCGGCGAAAACAATATACGACTGGTACAACAAGGGTTATATCAGAAAGGACGCCGCAGTTGCGATAGACAGCGCAGACGAGCTGGCGGCAGGCAAATACGCCGTATGGTTTGAAGCGTATAAGCCGGGAGTTGAAAGGCAAAGAAAAATGATGACAGGCAATGATGTGTATGCGGTGCAGGTTACAGAGCCGTATATGACAACTAATTCGGTACAGGGAGCCATGACGGCGATAAGTGCAAATTCCAAATATCCTATCGATTCGCTAAAGCTTCTGGAATTGGTAAACACAGAACCGGATATATTGAATTTGCTGACCTACGGTATCGAGGGAAAGCATTATGAAAAGCTTTCCGATAATGTTGTACGGAGAAACGGGAACAGTTTTTCTTATAACACATGGCTGTTCGGCAATCAGTTTATCATATATACCGACAGTGAACAGGACAGTGACGTTTGGGAGGAAACCAAACGGATAAACACAAGCTCCGTAAAGTCGCCGCTGTTTGGATGGCTGCCGGACGATTCGGGCATAAAGGATAAAATGAACAGCTGCACAGAGGTCGGTGCGAAGTATACACTGATAAGCAACGGCACAGCAGATCCAGAAACGTATTGGGAAAAATATGACCGTGAATTGGACGGAGCGGGAGCAGAGGTTATCAAGCGTGAGCTTGAAAGACAGATAAAAGAATTTCTGGCAAAAAATGAAAAGTAATATTAAGGAGGAATACATAATAATGAAAAAAACAAGAATTTTAGCAGGATTGTTAAGTTTGGCGATGACGGCATCGCTTTTGCCAATGCAGGTGATGGCGGCTTCTGAGCTTGACTTTAACTATGATTTTGAAAATATTACGGAGATTCCTGAGGGATTTGCTTTGTCAACCCGCGGTTTATACGGTGCAGATTTGAAAAGAACCTCAGAGGATTGGACCGTTTCGCTTGAAGACGACGGTACGGGAACGGGCAACCATGCACTGAAATATAAATTTGACAGTGCCGGCGGAACAAAAACACTGAGTTCAAATATAAATGGCGATCCGTTCCAGCTTTCCAAGCCGCTTGCGGATAGAATAACACCGGCTGACAATTGGTACGAGTATGGCTTCAGCTATAAAATGGATACAGCACTGGCTACCGTATCACAGAGATTTATGAGCTTGTGTCCAAATACGTCATCGCCAAATGCAAATATTTATTTCCAATACGCAAACAATATGCTTACAACACCGGGCGGAAAAAATGTGAGCATGATTAACGGCAAGTGGGTAGATGTTAAGGTATATCTTAGAAACGATGCCGGCAAGAATACCAAAAATACCATTGCACAGGTATACAGAAGCTATACTGATGACGAAGGTAAAGTCGTTACGGAGAAAATATCCGAACAAAATGGTGTGGATTTATGGGGTAATTTGTTTAATATACGTATGTTCCTTACCGGTAATACAAATATGAACGACGGCGACAGCTTTATGATAGATAATGTATACTTTAAAGAGTCCGATTCCTATAAAACCGTTACTTTTAACTTGAATAACGGTGAGAATTCGATTCAGGTATCAACCCCATCGGGAGAAATCAATTCAGGCTGGTTCCCGGCAGTATCAAAAACAGACTCTATTTTCGACGGCTGGTACAAGGACGCAGAACTCACGCAGCCATTTGACGGAACGGGAATTACGGAAAATATGAATGTTTATGCAAAATGGCTTGACGCATACACACTGTCATTTGATACACAGGCAGAGGGTATATCGGCAGATGATGTACTTGTTTTGCAAAGCACGGGAAGAGCCGACAAGCTTCCGGCGCCGGCAAGGGCGGGTTACAAGCTTGACGGTTGGTATACAGAACCCGAATGTACAAATCTTTATGACGGTACATCGGTAACGGAAAACAAAACGCTTTATGCAAAGTGGTCGGAAAGTGATTATCTGTACTATGTGGGTGTTGATGGCAGAGCATATCCCGATGTTTATGACAGCGGTTTATCGGATTTATGGGACAGCGAAGCAGCAACGGACGCAGACGGAAACAGTTACATAAAATACACACGTAACGGCACTGCTTTCAATAACAACATGAGAACTATATTCGATATAGACCAGAAAATTAAGTTTTCAAACTATGACGAAAATACTACGAGCGGAATGCAACCCACAACAGATGCATATGAAATCGGATATAGATTCAAGCCGATTGAAGCAAAAACGGAATCATTCATGAATATAACAGCAACGGGAAATCATTGGGATAAACGTGATTGGTCAAGTATTTCACAGTGGAAAACAAATATCGCAGGAAATGATATAACATATACACTGAGCTTGGGGAATACTAACAATAAGATAGAAATTAAAAAGTCAAGCATTAAACCCGGCACATATATATCTTCACAGTTTTTCATAAATCCGACAGTGGAGGTTGCGGCGGATAATATGGGAAAAGACGCATATACGGCTGCGATAGGCGTTGTAAAGTACATTGACGCAGAAACAGGAGAAGAAGTTATTAGTGAAAAAGAGTATCAGTTTAAGTACTATACAGGCTCAACAAAGCGTTATATGTCACATATCATGCCAATTTCGGCATCCTTGCTCTGGAATCAAGACGCACCGCGGGGAACCGAATTATGCATTGATGATTTTTATGTAACAACAGTTAAAACAAAGACAGTTACATTTGTAACCAACGATGAAACAATCACCCAAGAGCCTATATCCACAATATCGGATTACATCACATTACCTGTTATCAAAAAGGACGGCTGGGCAATCGATTGGTTCAAGGATAAAGACTGCACAATTCCGTTTAACGGAACAGGCATTACCGGCGACATGACGGTTTATGCAAAATGGACAAAGCTCCACAAGATTACGTTCGTAACCAACTCGACAGAAAGCACAATTGATCCGATTGAAACAACAGGTGACGTTGATATTTCCGATAAGATCCCGACAAACGGCTTACTCGGCTTTGACGGCTGGTATGAGGATGCGGATTTGACGATTCCGTTTACAAAGACAACTATTGATGCAGACATAACACTTTACGCAAAGTGGATCAATATGATTTACAGAGAAAACTTTGAAGATGACGACTACCACAGTGGTTGGTTAAGGTCTGCACAAGCAAAAGATTATTATACCGCAGAAGTAGTAACTGAAGAAAACGGCAACAGAGCGATGAAGTATCAGTACAACAAAACAGATACAGCATATACACCTGCTTCTAAAGTAATGAATTACACCATAGAAGATGTTGAAGTTAAGAAAGACGGAACATCATATGAAATCGGATATTCATTCAAGCCGACAAAGGGAGTCGGTTTTGTACCGGAGGTGTTTATACTTAAGAATCACGGCGGAAGCTTTAGTTTATTTGCATGGGACGGCAATGATCGCGGTCCTGTGGCATTGGGTAAAAATCGTTTCACAGATGATGATAAAGAATTTTTGACCGCTGACATTAACGGATATGTAACTGTAAGAGCAATAGTTGAATTTACAGACGAGGGAAAAACATTAAACGGAAAGGTGTTTGTTAATGCACAGAAAACAGACGGAAATTTAATACACAGAGAATATGCCGAAACGGTGGATATTTCAGCTGATTCACAGTGGAAGAATCTGAGATTTATATTCAATCTCGGCAAATATCATGAACCGGCAGACAAAACAAGTGTGTTGCTTGACGATATTTATATCAGACAGGCAGAAGCGCATGAAGTAACCTTTAATTTCATGGACGGCAGAGAAAGCATAACAAAAACAAGCGATAAGCTCGGAAACGTTGAGCTTCCGGAAGAACCGACAAGAGAAAACTACGGATTTATCGGCTGGTACACAGACGAGGGCTGCACAATACCGTTTATAAACACCGATGTAAGAGATGATATGACGGTTTATGCTCTCTGGCAGACAAATCCGACAGTTACGGCTGACCCGCAGGACGGTGCGACAGGCGTTGACCTTACACCCGAAATCAAGCTGTATTTTGACAGCCTTATGGACACAAACACAATAAACAAGTCAACAGTAACCGTTTACTCCGGAGCTCTCAATCTTTCGGAGGAGGATTACAATGTTTCGACAGATAAGATTAACGGCAAGACTATAGCAAGAATTACCTTTAACAGAAGACTCAACATCAGAAGCGAGTATACCGTTAAGGTTTCAAAGGACGTAAAGAATCTTGTATACAACATGACTGAGGACTTTGTGACCAAGTTCACAACACGCGGTCTGGCACTCAGCGTATTTGAAGTAACCGTTAAGAATTATGACGGAAGCGCATTTACAAACCTTAAGGATAATGCAAATCAGAAGATTAACGTAACATTTAAGCTCAGAAACAATGTTGAGGATTCCGTAAACTATGTATCCGTATTCGGACTTTACAGCGGAAACGCATTAAAGAGCTGTACGGCAGAGGCTCAAAAGACGATTGACGCAAACGCTGAATCGGAGCAATCTGTTGAAATTGAAGTTCCCTCAAATGCAGAGGAAAGCGACACTATAAGCATGATTACGCTTGACGGACTGAACACACTCAATCCGCTTGCGGAAAAGACAGAAATTAAATAGGCACTTAAAGACGGTGGGGAGCCGCCTAAAGCGGTTCCCCAAAGCTTTTGGAGGAAATTTACATGGAAATTAAAAAAATTATAGCTGCAATGCTTGCGGCAAGCATTACACTTTCGGCAGCTCCGCTTGCCTTTGCGGAGGAATCCGAAAATGTTGATAAAATACTCTATATGGAGGATTTTGAATCGGACGAATACGATAAGTCGATATATGATATACCAAGCAGTATATCGTCAAAGTATGATTACTTTTCGCAGGAACTTGTGACCGAAAAGAACGGCAACAAGGCTATGAAATATCTTTATACATCTACGGATATGGATTATCAGTCCGGCGTAGGAGGAAACATTATTCAAAGAGGAATCATTAATTCGGTTGAAATAAAAACAGACGGTACTGCATATGAAGTCTCTTTCAGCTTTAAACCTTCACGCAAAGGTATGACAATGGTTCCATCTATGAATCTGCTGTTGAATTACGGCGGAGGTTATAGCGTGTTTGGTTGGGACGCTAACGACAGAGGACCGGTCGTGCTGGGTAAAACGCGTAATCAAGATAGGTTTTTGATAGACCATGAGTTTAAGGGATATATCACCGTAAAGGCAGTTCTCGATATCGGAAACAATTTTGGAATGGTTCAGATAACCGGTGAAAAAACAGATGGCGAAATGATGAAACTTGAATACAGCGTTGATGAGTTCCCTAAGACAAATCAATGGACAAGAATAAGAGTCAGTTTGGGAGCAGGAAGATATTATGAGCCTAATGACGGTGATAATTTCTTGCTTGACAATATTTATATAAAACAGCTTGCGAGCAAAAAGGTAACGTTTGAAACAAACGGCGCAAACGAAACAGTGGATCAGGCGTCAACCATTTTTGACAGCGTTAAGCTTCCGGACGTACAGCTCACAAAAGACGGAGGCTGGCAGTTTGACGGCTGGTACAGAGATGAAGAATTGACCAAACCGTTTGACGGAACGGGTGTGGACGGCGATATGACGGTTTACGCAAAATGGCTTAAGGTTCATACCATAAGTTTTGTGGTCGGAGAGGGAAAGGGAGACGATCTTGTCGGAACTACCGTTACCGATACCGTTGAACTACCGTATCCGACAACAGAAAGATATGAATTTCAGGGTTGGTATAAAGATCCTGAGCTGACCGAACCGTTTGACGGAACGGGTGTAACGGGCGATATGACAGTTTATGCAGAATGGCTCTGGGCAAACAAGGTTGAATTTGAAACTAACGGCGGCGAACCGCTTGAGGCAAGATATACAATAGGAACATTGAAAAATATACCGACTGCCGTATGGCTCGGACACCGTTTTGACGGCTGGTTTTGGGATCAAGAGTTGACAAAGCCGTTTGACGGCAGCGGAGTTACCGAGGATATAACGGTATATGCGGCATGGACAAAGCAGTACAAAGTAACCTTTGATACAAGAGGCGGAGAAGATGTTGCGCCGATATACACTCTTGAAGATATTGCAGAGCTTCCTAAAACAAGTAAGCAGGGCTTCGGTTTTGCCGGCTGGTACTTGGATCCCGAATTGACCAATCCGTTTGACGGAACCGGAATTACAGGTGATATGACCGTTTATGCAAAATATGATAATCTGATTTTCAGCGAGGATTTTGAAAATACAGACGGTATAGACTATATGAAGCAGCTTGCGCCGAAAATGTATGAGCAATACATACAACAGGGTGCCGGCATTGTTACAGAGGAAAACGGAAACAAAGCGTTCCGCATTGCCCGTGAAGCAAAGCAGGGGGTGCATTTCCGATTCCCGAACGGAGGACCGGGACTTTATGAAATAAAATTCAAGGTAAAATTCCCGAAAAGCTGGATAGGCACTACAAAATTCTTTACTCCGATGTCAGGTACGACAGAAGTTGTTCCGGCAAGGCACGTAAATTATCTGTCAATAGGAACACGCACATATTTTATGAATAAGCTTAGTTTTTCAAATGATTTTTATGAAATAACTTATGTAGTGGATACAGTCAACAAGCGTGTCGGATATGACGCAAAATATATCGACACAATAACAAAAATGCCTTACACAGAAAGCGGCAGAGGTATTGTATTTACGTCAAAGGCGCAAGGAATTGACGGCTTATACCTTGCAATCGGCGACCAAAATCAATCGGATATGATGACAGACTATTATATTGATGATATTTTTGTTAGGAAGATTGAACAGGCTTCGGTTGAAGGATTCTCGATAGAGGACGGGGCAGAGGATATTGACCTTATGCCGGAAATAAGAGTTAATTTCAGCACAAAGGTTGATAAAAGCTCAATAACGTATGAGAATCTCTACATAAAGGACGAGGAGGGCAACATAATTCCCTCAACAATTACCGCAGATGTGGAAAATGATAAAAGCTATGCGGTTATAAAGCCAAACGCCAACCTTGAATATGAAAAAGTCTACAAGGTTTGCGCAACTATAGATATAACAAAGGATACCTACAATATCGACAAGAACTATGAAATCAGCTTTAAAACACATCCTTTGGATTTTGAGTTTGAAAGCACTGTTTTAAACGCTTCAACAGGCAAGGTGATAGAGGATCTCACAGAGGCGCAGAATTCAACCGTTATCTTGCAGTTAAAGATGAGAAACTACGCAGGTGCGGAAAATGAACCCTATTTTATCGGTGCTGCGATAGTTGATACAAAAACCGGCGGACAGTACGGCTATATTCATGACAGCGGAACCATTAAAAGAGGCGAGGAAAAAACCGTTTTATCTGGACAGATGACGCTGCCATATGTAGACGAAAATTATAAAATTCAGTATTATATCTGGAGTGCGGCAGAAAACAGAAAGGTGCTTACGGATATTATAGCAGTTCCTTAAACGAGGTGTAATAATTTGAAAACAGACAACAAAACAGTAAATAAACAGGTCACAAAAACGGGGAAAAAGAAAAAATGGAACAAAAGTCAGTTTGAATTTTGGTCTATGTGTATTTTACCGATGCTGCATATTGTAATATTCTGCTATATTCCGCTGTTCGGAATAATCATAGCTTTTAAAGATTACAAATTTGCAAGAGGAATATTCGGAAGCGAATGGTGCGGACTTGATAATTTTAAGGTTTTTCTGAGTTCTAACGATTTTTTGCATATCGCATGGAATACGGTGTACATGAATATTATCATGATTATAACCGGCACCATAGCGGCAATTCTGCTTGCGATACTTATGTATAATCTCAAAAGCAGACTGTGTACAAAGATTTTTCAGACAATGCTTATAACTCCGAACTTCCTTTCGTGGGTTATAGCATCCTACATGGTGTTCGCATTTTTAAATCCTACATACGGACTCTTAAATCAGTTTTTAATAAAGTTCGGATTTCCCGAATATGACTGGTATCAAACGCCGTGGGCATGGAGATTTATTTTGCCGATATGTAATATATGGAAAGGCTTCGGAATGGGAAGTATCCTCTATTATGCGGCTCTCATGGCGATAAGCCCCGAGCTGTTCGAGGCACTTGAAATTGACGGCGGAAAGCGCAGACATAAGGTATGGTATATCATGCTTCCGGAAATTGTACCGATTTTGTGTATACAGACGATTTTTGCGGTCGGCGGTATATTCGGCGGAGATTTCGGACTTTTCTACCAGGTACCGAGAAACGTCGGCGTACTTTATTCGGTAACGGATATTATTCCGACATATATCTTCCGTGTAATGCGTGTGCAGGGAGATATGGGTGTATCCTCTGCGGCAGGACTTTTGCAGTCGGTTGTAGGCTTTGCGCTTGTGTTTGCGACTAATACAATCGTCAGAAAAGTTGACCCCGAGAGAAGCTTATTCTAAGAAAGGAGACTAATACAATGAAGAAAAACAATATCATTTCACAAACGCTGCTGACAATATTTTTAGCGATATTGGCTGTGGCAGTTGTTGTACCGTTTATTATACTTGTATCTGTTTCCTTGTCAAATGAAACCGATATATCGTATTACGGCTACAGTATTCTGCCGAGAAGAATTGACTGGTCGGCTTATGAATATGTATTTAAAAATCCGAAAACAATTCTTAACGCTTACAAGGTAACGGCGATTTTCTCCGTTATGTCGATGGTGCTGTCGGTGCTGATGATTTCGCTGTTTGCATATCCGCTTTCGCGAAAGAATTTTGCGCCGAGAAAAAGGCTCTCGTTTATAATGTATTTTACAACGCTGTTTAACGGAGGGCTTGTGCCGAGCTACATACTTATAACTCAGTATCTTCATTTGAACAATACCATTTGGGTATACGTAATCCCCGGACTTTTCAGCGTATGGAGTGCATTCGTTATGAGAACATTTTTCCAGGGACTGCCCGAATCTATTATTGAATCGGCATACATAGACGGCGCCGGGGAATACAGAATACTGTTCCAGATAGTTTATCCTCTTTCAAAGCCGGTTTTGGCTACGATGGCAGTTAATATATTCCTCGGACAGTGGAACAACTGGTATACGGCGATGCTTTACATAGATAAGCCGGAGCTTCAGAGCTTGCAGTATATGCTTCAGAGAATTATGCAGAATCTTCAGCTGTTACAGGAAAACCAAACCGCAAAGGAGCTTGCTGTCGAGGCTGTGGATATTCCTGCCGAAACAGTAAGAATGGCAATGGCGGTAGTAGTTGCAGGACCTATACTTTTTGTATTTCCGTTTTTCCAGAAATATTTTGTTAAAGGTATGGTTTTGGGAAGTGTTAAGGGTTAAAGCATTTTAATGAGTACAATTTTAAGCAATTTATAAAGAAAGGAAATGAAATATGAATACGAAAAAAATTATCAGCCTGATTATGTGTACGGCAATTGCGGGTGGACTTTGTTCGTGCGGAGGAAATAAAGAAACTAAGGTAGATACTCTCACATGGTATCTCCCGACTAACAACAATCTGACCGCAAAGGCAGAGGTTGAAGAAGAAATCAATAAAATCACAGTTCCGGAAATCGGAGCAAAGGTTAATATTGAAACAATAGACATGGGTGCTTACGGAGAAAAGATGAGAATGAAAATGGCAGCCGGAGACTCCGATTTTGATTTGATGTTTGTCGGATATTTAAGCTCATATGCAGAGGGAATTTCAAACGAGGTTTTAGCACCCCTTACCGAGCTTATCGACAAAAACGCACCCGAACTCTGGGACGCAATAGACGACTATATTTGGGATGACGTTAAGTATAAGGACGAAATCTATGCGGTTCCGAATGTTCAGATAGAGGCTGTGCAGTTTGCATACGGAATACAAAAAAGTCTTGCGGAAAAGTATGGCTTTGATAAGGAATCCATAGAAGCACCCGAGGAGTTGGAGGATTTCCTTGCAAAGGTTAAGGCGGGCGAGCCTGACATCTATCCGTACAGAACAAATTACGGTAATGTAATGTGGACCAGCAATAATTATGAAGAGGTTGCGGGCGGTATGGTACTTCCGACAGAGGGAGATTCGACAGAGCTTATTTATTCATACGATACACCGGAATACCAACAGAGTCTCAAAACCCTGAGGGATTGGTATCTTAAGGGATATATAAGAAAAGACGTAGCATCGGTTACGGACGACGATACAGATTTTAAGGCTAAGAGATACGGAGTGTTCTCGGTAACATGGAAGCCGGGAATCGAGAGTATATACCCCGATTACCATTTTGTTAAGGTTGGCAAGGCGCTTGTTAAAAACGGCGGAACACGTGCAACCATGATAGGAATTAATCATAAATCGAAAAATAAGGAAAAGGCCGTCAAGCTTATTTCTCTTGTTAACACAAACAAGGAATTATATAATCTTATTTCGCTCGGTATCAAGGATAAAAACTACACCGTAAACGCAGACGGAAAATATTCCGAAATCAAGGATTCGGGCTACGGAATACAGGCTTGGATGGTAGGAAACCAATTCAACGCGCTGATAAACGAAAACCAGGACGATGACGTTTGGGCAAAGACAAAGGAATTTAACGATTCTGCCGCAAAGTCACGTATTGCAGGCTTTTGGTTCAGCGATAAAAATATAAAGCCGCAGATTACGGCACTGGGCACAATCGGTTCAGAATATTCGGCACTGGCAAACGGTTCAAGAGACAGCGAGGAGATTTTCAAAGAAATGATGCAAAGATATGAGGACGCAGGTTTGGAAGATGTTAAAAACGACATACAAAAACAGATAGACGAATTTTTTGCTTCTAAAAAGCAGAAAGGAAGATAATCATGAAAAAAATTTTCAGTTCACTTTTGGCTTGTGTAATTCTTAGCAGTGCATCGGCTGTGCCTGTATATGCGCAGGGCAATGAAGTCAAGGTATATGTTTCGTCGAAAAACGGCGATGACAACAACGATGGAAGATATCTTACTTCTCCGGTAGCTACGCCGGCACGTGCGGTAGAGCTTGAAAGGTATTATAGGCAGCAGAACCCCGGAAAGACTGTTCACATTATTTTTAAAGAGGGGACATACTATCTTGATGATTCATTAAAACTTACTTCGGAGGACAGTGGTACTGAGGACGCGCCGGTAATTTTCAGAGCGTATCAGGGAGAACGTGTTAAATTCACAAGAGGAAAATATATTGATCCTGCCAGATTTACCCTGTCTGACAACGAACGTCTTTCGGATTCGGTAAAAGGCAAGGTTTACGAGGCTAATTTGTCGGACTATGAGGGTTTGCTTAAGGGAAGTCCCGTCGACGTTTTGTGCGTTGACGGTTCCGCTCAGCAGATTTCAAGAATGCCCAACAGCGGAGTTCTGACGTTTTCGTTAAACAGCGAGGGTACTGCATACGAGATACCGGAGGAGTTAAACAGAGCTATCACATACTATGCAGAGGGTGATAAAATACCGGTAATTGCAAAGGCAAACGAATATTCGTGGACATATTTGCAATCCATGAAAAAAGTAGGAGATACAACGGTAGCTATTGACAATATAAATCCGGTTAATGCTTCGGTTAACCCATACCATAAAAATCCGCAGATTATCGTGTATAATACGCTTGAGGGAATAGATGAGCCCGGCGAATACTATGTTGACGCAACGGCAAAGAAACTGTATTATTATCCAAGCAAAGCGTTGTCGGAAACACAAGGTATGTACCTCACTTTTCACAAGACCAACGGAGCATACGGCGATATGATTGAAATGAACGGTGTGTCAAACGTTAAGTTTGAAAGCATAGACATGATTGGCGCATACGGAAACGCTTTCAGAATGACAGACTGCCACAATATAACAATCTATGACTCAATCATTACAGGAATACATGACAGAGCCGTTTACGGCAATAACGTTACAGGGTTTGCGATTTTAAAATCATCACTGTTTGATTTAAACTCGGGAGCAATAGATATAACCGGAGGAGATAGTGTTAAGCTGATACCTTCAAACAATATTATCAAAAACTGCAGCATACATGATTTCGGTAAGATTTGCAAGACATCTATAATCGACAGCCGTAAGGGTATTGTTGCCCCGACGATAGGTATATCCTTTAACGGAGTCGGAACAACTCTTTCACATAATGAAATCTATAACTGCCCGGCAGGAGCGGTAACATTCGGCGGAAATGATAACATTGTAGAGTATAACAGGGTTTACAATACAATGGCTGATGTTTGGGACGCAGGTGCAATATATCTCGGAAGAAGCTGGATAAACAGAGGAAACGTTATAAGAAACAATTATATATATGATCCGTATGAACGGCTGAATTACGAGGAATGGGCGTATGATCCCGGTGCGGGCATAGTATACTACGGGGGTACCGATAATCAGGCTATCTATGCCGATGATATGCAGAGCGGTGTTACGATTACGGGAAACATCGTATACAATATGTCAAGAGGATACTTGATAGGAGGAGGTTCTGATAACATCTTTTCCGGAAACATAGCAATTGGCTGCCGCAGAGGTATGGCATATGACAACAGAGGTATCTGGTGGGATACCAAAGCACACTACCATATAGATGAGCTTGAGGATTACAACGGCGGAAGTATGTATAAGGCTCTGAAAAGACTTATGTACAGTAACTATGACGAGTATCTGGCAAAGCAGAAAGCAAATACTCTGACAGACGAGGATAAGCTTATTCCAAATCCCGATTTTGACAAAAATTTGTGGATAAATAAATACCCCGGATTTGCAGAATTGCTTGAAAGAGTTGACGATTTTGACAAAACGATAAAGGATGCCGGATTGACATATTATACCGAAGCCAATAAGACAAGCGTTCTTACGCAAAGAAGAAATATCATCAACAGTACCCTCGGAAGAGTTTATAACAGAACAATGCAGGACAACGTATATGTCGGTGAATGGGCAAGGCGCTGTTTCAGGATGGACGAATGGTATGATTCTCTTTCTGCAGAGGAACAGGGGAATCAGAAGTGGAAAAAGAATTCTTATCCCAAATATCTGATAATAGGCATAGCTCATGATAAGGATGGTAACCCAATAGATGACAGTGAGCCTGAGAAAAACCGTGAAATCAAGGTTGAGGATGCAGGTATTACAGTTGATGACAATTATGAAATCGCAATTACCGGAGCAAACGTTCCGGACGCCGTATCAAAATCAACAGCGGAAATGGGCATAGGAGTTGACGATTATCAGCCGGCTGTTTCAGAGAGCGAATTTGACGTAAATTCCGGCAACCGTTTTGTAACAGTTGCGGCAATATACAACGGAAACGGCGAGCTGCGCAAGGTGCAGACATTTGATGAGTGCTATATCTACGAGGATCAATTGGTAAATCTGGACATTGATGTTCCGGCAGAAGCAGACGAGGACTGGTATGCGGTAATCATGATGTGGGACGGAATAGGCAGAATGAAGCCTGTTTTGAAAGAAAAGGTTTTGCTGTACAAAAATCAATAAGTCCTTACACAAGCAGCATTGGAGAACGTACTGCAAGGTACCGAAAGGAGCGATTTAATAAATGATTAAAAAAAGAATATGTTCATTAATTCTTGCATTATCGCAGATTTTAACAACGGCATATGTCTTTGCACAGGAGAATGATTCTCCTGTGCAGGAGGACGTAACTGTTTCGGCGGAAACGGCTGCGGAGAACGGAGAAGTAACCCCGGAGGAGGACGTATACGTTGCTCCGGAGAACGAAATTCAGATTTTTGTATCTCCCGACGGAAGCGACTCAAACACCGGAACATATTATTCACCGCTGCAAACAATACCGGCAGGTATTGCGATGGGTATTTCGGCAAGAAGATCGGCAAAGGGAAAAAAGGTGACGGTTAATATAAGAGGCGGAGATTATTATATCACAGATACGATAAAGCTCAACGAAAACACCTCGGGAACTGTCGGAGACCCCTTTGTTATACAGGGCTACAAGGACGAAAAGGTTAATATAAAAATGAGCAAAAAGCTCACACCGGCCATGTTTAATCAGCTGACGGATAAAGAAGTGCTTGACAGGATTCCCGCCGAAGCAAGAAAGTACATAGGAGTGTACAATCTGTCAAACATCATGACAGGTGCGGATTTGAATAACCAGAATCTTATCGTTAACGGCAGCGAGCAGACAGTTGCACGCTGGCCGAACACAGGCTTTGACCGTATCAATACCGTTACAAACACAACAACCTTTTCCGGCAAGCAAGCCGGAAACCGTGCGGCACGTTGGTCTAAGGCAAATACGGCAATGCTTAGCGGTTATTGGGGAGTTGAGTACAGATATGAAACTCTCATGCTGAAAGCCGTAAGCGGATCTTCCATCGAATTGGATAAAAAACCTTATTACGGCATGAGTTCAAACAACAGATACTTGATAGAAAATCTTTTGGAGGAGCTTGATAGCCCGGGTGAGTTTTATGTGGATTCCAAGAATAAACTGTTATATTATTATCCGCCGTATAATATAGCCGGCGTCGATATAGAGTTTTCGGACAGGAATACCGATATGCTGACAGCAACATCGCTGTCGTATATCACTCTGAAAAATCTCAGCTTCAGCGGAACTCAGGGCAACGGTATGGTTTTTACAAAGTGTAATAACATTGTTATCGATAACTGCGAGGTTAAGCATATTGGCAAAAATGCCATAACAATGACGGATGCATCCGAGTGTACAATTAAAAATTCAACAATATGCTTTACCGGCGGAATGGGAATAAGACTTACAGGCGGTGACAGAATGACGCTTACCTCAGGAAACAATGTGATTGAAAACAATCATATCTATGATTTCGCAAAAAGAGACAAAACAGGCGGTATAGGTATATCGCTTGAGGGTGTAGGCACACTTATTCAGCACAATCTGATACACAATTCCTCTGCGGCAGGCATAAACTTTCAGGGAAATGACCACAGGATTCTCTATAACGAATTATATAATCTTGTAAACGAGCCTTGTGATGCAGGTGCTATATATACCGGACGTAACTATACAAACAGAGGTATAGAAATAGCATACAACTATATTCATGATATTGACACAACTGCAACCAAGGGCGGTTCGATATTTGTTGCAGGTTTATACTATGATGATTTGATGTCGAGCGTTAATACTCATCATAATATCATGTACAAGTGTAACCTCGGTATTATGATAGGCGGCGGACGTGACCATGTGTTTGAAAATAACATTATCGCCGACTGTGATAATGGCGTGTTCTTTGATGCAAGAGGCGTGGGCTGGGCATCTTACCATGCTGCAAAAGGCGGCCAGGCATACAATACTATTTTGCAGGTGCCTTACAACAAATCGCCATGGAAAGACAAATACCCCGAGCTTGCAACAATTTTAGATGTCCCCGAGGATCTCGGAAAGCCTATGAATAACACAGTAAAAGACAACATTTTGTATAAGTGTATGTCGAACATGGTTGCAAACGAGTTCAAGGAATACGGCGTATACGAAAATAATTTAGAGGATAAAACTGACGGAAGCTATTTTGAGGATCTTGAAAACAGAAAGCTTACTCTGAAAAAGGATTCAAAAGAAGCAAAGCAATTCCCGGGTATTGCCGAAATTGATATGAGCCAAATGGGACTTTTGAAGGAAAAGAGCGAAATCGAGGTTAAAAAGGCGGAGGAAACCGGCTTCAGACTGATTTCACCGCTTAACGGCACAGACAACGTTTCAAACCTCGGCTGTAATTTCACATGGGACAAACACAACGGTTCGGATAAGTATATTGTTAAAATTGCTGAAGACCCCGAAATGAAGAATGTGGTTATCGAACAGGAAACCAATCAGAATTTTGCGAATGTTAAATACATTCCGTCAGGAAAAAAACCTTATTGGTGGACAGTTACCGGGGTTAACACCTCGCAGTCGATGGCGGGCAGCTTTAACCAAACCGGTGCCCCGAGATTGCTTATCTCGGTACAGAGAGAACGAACCGACCGTACCGAGCTGACAAAGAACATAGACCTTTGCCAGAGATTGTATAACGGTATACGAGAGGGTACTGCCGCAGGAACATTTAAGAAAGGCTACAAGGATATGGTTAAGACCGCGCTTGATACTGCGGTTGCAGCAAACGAATCGGGTACGGTTACGCAGAAAGAAATAGAAGCGGCAAACGAGGGTATAAATACGGTAATTAATGAGTTGAGCAAGAATATCAACTATGATACGGTAAATGTTAAGGATATGATTGCGGATCAAGCCGGTTGGTCAACGGTTGACGGAAAATATACCTTTGGCGATGACGGTACTCTGACATTGAGCGGAGATCAGGGAAGAACAACACACTATGAGCTGTGCGGTTATGGAACGCCTTTACCGGCTTGTACCTCTATCAAGTTCGGCTACAAGGTAAACGTAAGCTCAAACTACTGTATATTAGGCTTGCAGAACACTGTTGACACCTTCTTGAACGGCGGATATAACATTATAGTTAAGAGTAATGCACTCGAAATTCAGAAACGTGTTCCGGGAACTGCCGGAGATCCTATCAAAAAATCCGATCTTAACTTCTATATTTCGGATAACAAGTGGGTTGATCTTGAATTCGGTGCTTTGCAGCTCGATATAGGAACGTATGTATTCTTAAAGGCTGACGGTTATCTTATTACGGATTTCCTTGATACAGAAGCTCCGAAATGGTCCGGCGATTCCATGTTTACTTTCAGTAACCCGAGCGGCGTTGCACCTGACTGTGTAGCTTCAATCAGAGCAGCAAAAGAAGATTAAGGAGGACATTGTTTATATGAAACATTTAAAGAAAACAGCATTGATTACGGCTGCTCTCCTGCTGTGCCTTTCCGGCACAGCGGGAGCGGAGTATATCGACAGTGCATACTACGATTACTCCGCAGACAGCGTTAAAATCAACGGCAGATTTTTTGACAGCAGCAACGATACCTATGCAACAGTGCTGGTAATCATGGAGGGTGGCGGAAGCCTTGATCGGTTTGACGACAGATATGTGATGAAGCAGGATCAGGTAAAGATTAAGGACGGAAAATTTGAGTTTTCATTCCCTTTGGCTATGGGCGGCAGCAAATATACCGCATATGTTGAAGCCGGCGGAGCAAAACGTGAAACGACCTTTACCCATGTTTATAACATAAAAAAGAAAGTCAGCGATATACTGGCGCAGACAAACGCAGAGGATTTTGCAAAGAAAATCGATTCAAATGCCGACGCACTTAACATAAGCGACACCGTATACGGCAAGCTTTCCGATAAGCTTGCTGCAGGCAAGCTGCTGTTCAGCGAAAAGGACAAGATAAACGACGCGGACGCTTTGAGAGATATGGTTAAGGCATATGCTTATATGCAGGCTTTGAACGAGTCAAAATCATCTTTGCTGCTTGACGGCAGTAATATAATAGATGAGAAAACACTCGGATTTGATACCATTGATAAGGATTATAACGTTTCGGCAAGCAGTCTTTACAACAGCTCAATCAAGGACAGCGGCAGAACGGAAGTATTTAAAAAAATGGAGAATCAATCCTTTAAGGATCTTGATACAATGAAAAAAGCATTTATATACAATACGACCATCGCCGCAATAAAGTACAATAAAAACAGCGGTACATCGCATATCAAGACTATACTTAATGATAATAATGCGGTAAACGGATTTGATCTTACAAATTACAGCAAAACAAGCGGTAACGCAATCGACCTTTCGCTGATAAACGGCAGCGAATGGGAGAAACGGGATATTCAAAAGCTTTTAAATGCTACAGGTACGTCCAAGGACGATTCCAGGGGTGATGTCGGCACAGGCGGCAATAGCAAAGGTAACACGGCAACAGGCGGTAAGAGCGGAAACTATTCTCAGAATTATCCCGTAACACCCGAAAAGGAGGAAATTTCCTTTAACGATATTGACGAAAATACCGAATGGGCAAGAGAATCTATTGAAAAGCTTGTATCAAAGGGTATTGTTAACGGCAGAGATAAAAACACGTTTGCGCCGTCAGATACCGTTAAAAGAGCGGAATTTCTGAAAATGCTTATCTCTGTATTTGATCTGAAAGCGGAAAATGCGGAGGATATAAGCTTTGAGGACGTTACAGCCGAAAAGTGGTACTATGACGTTGTAAAAACGGCTTCGGCGCTTGATATTGCCAAAGGCTACGGAAACGGTTATTTCGGAGCGGAGGATTCAATCACAAGACAGGACGCGGCCGTTATGATGACGCGTGCTGCGGCAGCTGCCGGATTTGAGTTTTCTCAGAACGAAGAAATGATTAATTTTGAGGATAAGGCTGATATTGCGGAATATGCCGCAGAAGCTACCGAAAAACTTGTAAAATCGGGAATACTGCACGGTGACGATAACGGTTATTTCAAGCCGTCGGAAAGTTGTACAAGAGCGCAGGCGGCGGTTATGCTTGCCAATATTCTCGGACAGCTTGAAGCAAAGGAGGGTTAATAGGTGAAAAAGAGAATTTTTGCACTTATATGTTCCGCAGCAATCGCTTTGGGAAATGCCGGAGCGTTTGCGGAATATACCGATATGCCGGAAAACACAAATGAAACGAGAATTGCCGATATACTCACAAAGCTTGGAATAATGAACGGCTATGAGGACGGAAGCTTTAAACCGTCGCAGGCTGTTACAAGAGCCGAATTTGTAACCTTGATTTACAAGTCGATTAAATCCCTGAACGGTTCTGCCGGAAGCGGAAACGGCGAGACGGGCGATTCGGACGGCTTTAACTGGCGCAGCTTCTTCCTTGGATCAAATTCAAATGATTTGACTCTGATATACCCCGAAACGGAGCAAAGTGAGGATGGAACAACAACGGTAAGCAAGGGTCTGTGGGAGGATGTCGGCGAGGATCACTGGGCATATGAATACTTAAAGCCGATGAAAGAGCTCGGAATAATTTCCGGCTACGGAAATAACGAATTTAAGCCGGATAATACCGTAACCTATAATGAGGCGGTTAAAATCATTCTGTCGGTGTGCGGTTATACTCGGTATGCCGATAAGCTCGGCGGATACCCCGACGGTTATCTCGCCATTGCAAATCAGAATGATCTGCATAACAGCATTACGGCATCGGGTACTTCTCCGATGTCAAGAATGGACGCGGCAACCCTGATTTACAATTCCTTTCCGATAAAACTTATGCCTTCGATATATGAAAAGGAAAACGATACAAAGAATTTCCTTAACGACATTGTCGGCGTATATACTCTTGAGGGAACTCTTTTGAGTACCGATATAACCTCAATTTACGGAGAAGCACCCGAACAGGAATTTACGGCGAAAATCGGTGAGGTGACTTTTACATTTGATGAAAGCATGACAGATATCCGTGACTTTATAGGCAGAGATTTGAGAGTCTTTCTGAACAAGGATTCCGATGACGATTATTCTCTTGTTGCTTATGAGGTTACAAAACGTGATGATGTTACGGTTATAAACAATAAGGATCTGACCGGGTACAATGATTATGCTTTTACATATACTCCGGACGAGAAAAGCAGTGCTGAGAAAAGGGTAAAGATAAAAAACGGTTCGGTTATGATATATAACGGTAAATATCTTACCGGCTATAATGCAGATACCTTTGATAATATCGGAAATGGTACGATTACAGTTATCAAAAAGCAAAAGCTTGATTTTGATATAGTGGTTGTTGAGGAATTTATTACAGGCTACATAGATTCCGTCCACCCGAAAAAGAAAGAGTTTGTAAACCTGATTGCGGATGGCGATTCCGTGGTATCTCTGGAAAAAACCGATTCAAACGACCCGATAGTGTACAGCATACTCAACGCTGATGGACAGCCGATTAAGTATGAAGAACTCGGAGAGGGTGCGGTCAATTATTACTGTAACGGCGATTATGTCAAGCTGTATTATGTGAATAAAAAAATCAGCGGGAAAATCAAAAGCGATTTCACAAGAGATGACGGACATTATATAAAAATCGGAAACGATGAATATTTGCTATCCAAAAACTTTGACAAATATATCGGAACAGCTATCAGCAAAAATACCGATGTTGCGACAGTGCTCGATATGTTCGGTGAGGTTGCGTGGATTACGGACGGAGATGTATCTCTTGACGGATATGTATATCTGATAAAAAATACAATCGATGAAGAAAATGATGCCTTGCTTTTAACCTATTATGCGCTTGATACAAACGGAGTCAAGACCGCAAATACCGACTCGGCGGTTCGCTGGGTTGATGAAAACGGCTCGACTGTAAAAATGTCTTCGGAGGGTTTGCGGCAAAAGCTCAGTGATTATGACGGAGTGGCAAAGATTGTTTTTGACAGTGACGGAAAAATCAAAAAAATCGAAGCTGCAAGAAATGAAAGCTCAAAGGATTCCGATGCTTTGAAAATGGTGCTTGCATCAAACGATCAGCCCGCATCGGCAAACTATAAAGGAAATCTGCTTTACAGACAAAGAGCGTATTCATTCGGCGGAAAGTATTATATTAACGCAAACACAAAAATATTGCAGGTGCCTACCGACAGAACAGAATTGAATTATTATTCGACAACGAGCTATAATTCGATCAGAGAGGGCAGCTACCTATTTAAGCTTTACAGCTTTGATTCGGATTCGCCGTATGCAAAGGTTGCCATTATATACAAGACAAGCGAAGCACTTGGATTTAATGTACGATTTGCAAAAATGACTACCGGTATAGTACTTGATCGCGAAGAAACGATTAACAATGACGATGAACCGGGCGTTAAGCTTATTATAAGCGACGGAGAAACTACCACGGAGGTGTTTGCGGAAAATGAAACTGACGGGAAATCGCTGTTTGACAAAGCTTTCAATGCGTGCAACGAACCGGTCAATATGACGGTGTCGCCGGGAGATTTTGTTCATGTGGTATTCGACAGCATTGACAATACAGTAAGCGGAGTAAGATTGTTTTTTGACGCAGATGGTGTAAATCCTGCATGGTGTTCGCTCAGTCACCCTGCATATGAGGACAGAAATAAGCCTGAATATAATCTTACTTCATGCCCGGCAGGTCATGAGCACACCATTTCAACGCTCGGAAATATACCGGGAACTACCGGATTTACACATGACACTGCAACAATACCTACAAAAACCAATCCGATAGGATATTCTGAAGCTGGCGTGTCCGGATTGGCTAAGGTCCCCGGAGAACCCTCAAACCACCAGATGTGGATGTACGGTTATGTATATCAGGACAGAGAGGGATTGCTGGAGCTTACAAGCGAAAATCTTAGAGAACATTTTAACGGAACACCGGATAAGATTAATTATTCATATAATTACTATGATTCCTCCGTAGCAAAATATAAGATTATTCACAAGACAAAGAACGGATATACAATTGAAAACGGTTCAAAGGCGGACCTCAGAACCTATAAGCAGGCAGGTTCAAAATGCTCGAGAGCATTGTTTGATCTCGCCGGCGGCGGTTTGCATACAGTGTATATTTTCAGTGAGGATTGAGTGACTTTTTAAAACAAAAGCGGCAGGAATTGGAGTTATTCAATTCCTGCTTGTTTTTGAATATGACATACAGACAATTGCTTGGATAATTTAATAAACAGTAAAAAGTACCGTTAACATTTCATTAATAAAGAGTATTGTTTTGTTGCAAAAGTGCTTTTTTGTTGCATGAATTTATGAAAGTGTTTGAATTAACCGATAAAAATGATATAATAAATTGGTTTAAAACGGCAAGGAGGTTTTAATTTTGCTTAAATTGGGGTTGACATCGGTAACATTCAGAAGCAAAAGTGCGAAGGAAATAGTCGAATACTGTAAAACGTGCGGATTGTCCGCAATAGAATGGGGAAGCGATGTTCATGTAAAGCCGGGGGATTTAAAGCAGGCTGAGAGGGTAAGGAAAATTACCGAAAACAGCGGTATCACCGTTTGTTCTTACGGCTCATACTACAGGCTCGGAGAAACCGGAATTGATGAATTTGAAGAATATGCAAAAACCGCACAGGCATTAAATGCGCCGATAATAAGAATATGGGGCGGCAGCAAGTCACACAGGGACTTGAGCAAACGGGAATACAAAGCTCTGATTGACGAAGTGAAAGCAATATGCAAAATCGCCGAAAAATACAATTTGACCGTAGCTTTTGAATATCACAACGATTCGCTGACCGATACAAAGGACGCTGCATTGAGAGTGATATCAGATGTCGGGGCGGAAAATTTGGGAATGTATTACCAATATGACCCATGGATAAGCCGTGAGGAAAACTGCGAAACGCTGAAAGCTTTTTTGCCGTATCTTAAAATGATTCATGTTTTCAATGTTGATAAAGATATAAACAGATATTCTCTGAAAGAGAGAAACGGAGAAGAATTTTGGAAAAGAATTATCGAAATACTGAAACAAAGCGATATTGACGTTTGTATGCTGTTTGAGTTTTTGAGAAACGAAGCCTTTGACGAATTGAAAGGCGAAACGGAAATTATGAAGAATTTACTGACAATGCAAGAGGTGAAAAGCGTTGGAAACGAGTGAAATTATAAAGCGTATATGCGATGAAGCTGATAAAAACAGAGAAAAGATTATTGACATAGGACGATATATATACAAAAATCCCGAAATGGGATTTTGCGAGGAAAAAGCCTCCGAAGCCGTGAGAAAGGTATTTGACGAGCTTGGAATAAAATATACATACCCATGCGCATTAACGGGGGTTAAGGGGCGAATCGGGGAAAAGAAGCACGGAATCAATGTGTGTATAATCGGCGAAATGGACGCACTGAAATGTTCGGAGCACCCGGACGCCGACAGCGAAAACAGAGTTCATGCTTGCGGACACAATGCGCAGATTGCGGCAATGCTCGGCGCAGCATACGGACTTAAAAATATCATAAAAGAGCTTGACGGCAACGTTATTTTTATGGCTTTGCCGGCAGAGGAATTTATCGACCTTGAATACAGAAAAAAGCTGAAAAATGACGGCAGGATCGAATATATGAGCGGAAAACAGCAGCTGATAGCGGAGGGTGCGTTTGACGATATTGATATGGCAATAATGCTGCACGCACAACCAGATGAGCCAAAAAGCAAGCTGTATATGCAAGGCTATAACCTCGGATTTTCGGCAGGCACAATAACCTTCAGAGGAAAAGCGGCTCACGGCAGTACGCCGTATGACGGAGTTAATGCACTGAATACCGCAGCGCTGGCAATTCTGGGAATACATTCAAACAGAGAAACCTTTAAAGATGAGGACAGAATAAGAATACACCCGATTATCACAAAGGGCGGAGATGTTGTGAATGTTGTTCCCGATGAGGTAATAATGGAAATGTATGTGAGAGGTGCAAGCTTTGAAGCGATCGAAAAGGGGAAAAATGCTGTGGCACGCTCCGTTAAGGGTGCTTGCGAAATGATCGGAGCAACTGCCGAAATCGAATATTTGCCGGGATATTTTCCGCTTATGGAAAGCAGAGAACTTTCAAATGTCATGGAATGTGCGGCTGAAAGAATAATAGGCAAAGAAAATATAGTCAAAGGAAAAGAAATTACAGGCTCTACCGATATGGGAAATTTGAGTGCACTGATTCCGGTAATACAGCCGTCAATCGGCGGATTTTCGGGAAAGCTTCACAGCGGTGAATTTAAAATATCGGTCGAAGAAACCGCTTATGTGACTGCGGCAAAGATTCTTGCGTGTACCGCTGCAATGCTTTTGACAAACGGAGCGGAAAAAGCGAAAAAAATAAAAAAACAGTTTGAGCCTATGATGACGAAAGAAGAATATTTTAAATATATAAATTCTTAAAATTATAGAATTAATTTGTGTGGAAAGGAACGGTTATTAGCTATGTGGACAGAGGAAAAGTTAAATGAAATGCTGACAACACCGTCAGAAAAGCTGATTGAGGATATGAAAAAAATAAAAGGCGATATTATGGTTCTCGGCGCTGCCGGAAAAATGGGACCTACGCTTTGCGTGCTTGCAAAGAAAGCCGCCGAAAAGGCAGGCTTTGACAAACAGATAATCGGAGTGTCAAGGGGAAGTGACGAAATCGCCGTAAAGTTTATGGAGGACAACGGAGTTAAGGTTATCAAGACGGACTTGCTTGATAAAGAAAAACTGTATGCTCTTCCCGAATGTGAGAATGTTATATACATGGCGGGCAAAAAGTTCGGAACAAACGGAAACGAATGGCAGACGTGGGCAATGAACGCAACACTGCCGGCATTTGTGGCAGACAAGTTTAAAAAGTCAAGAATAGTTGTATTTTCTTCGGGAAATATCTATCCGATTACACCGGTTGCTGGCGGCGGCTGTGATGAGAATTGCAGACCGCTTCCAAACGGCGAATATGCAATGAGCTGTCTTGCAAGAGAGCGTGCATTTGAATATGCGGCGAACGCATACGGCACAAAAGTATTTACATACAGGTTAAACTTTGCGGTTGACCTGCGTTACGGAGTTTTATATGACCTTGCCGAAAAAATTATCAAGGGTGAGCCGATAAGCCTTTCAACCCCATGCTTTAATTTTATATGGCAGGGAAGCGCTAATGAAATTGCGTTAAGAGGACTTTTGTATGCGGAATCGCCGGCTAAAATTGTAAACGTAACAGGACCCGAAACTGTGTCGATTGAAAAGGCAGCAAAGGAGCTTGGGGGTTATCTCGGAAAAGAACCTATTTTTGAAAATGATAACGGAACTGACGCTTACTTAAATGACGCGTCGCTTGCGGCGGAGCTTTTCGGCTATCCGAGTGTATCGGCAAAAACACTTATACGGTGGCAGGCGGAATGGATACTTGACGGCGGAAGAAGCTTGAACAAGCCTACTCATTTTGAAGAAAGAAAAGGAAATTATTAATAACCGAAAATGTTTGCAAAAAGGAGCAGAAGCAATGAACAGACATGAAAAAGCACTTGGAATTTTGAAAAAAGGTACTGTAATTCCGGCAACGCCGCTGGTGCTTGACGAAAACAGGAAAATAGACGAAAAAGGAATCCGTCTTTTGATGAAATACTATTTAAACTGCGGCGTCGGAGGCATAGCAACGGCAGTACATACAACGCAGTTTGAAATAAGAAAGCCGGAAATTGCTTTGTTTGATCCGATACTTAAAATTGTTTCGGAGGAAATAGACGGCTTTGAAAAGAAGAATAATAAGGTCATAGTAAAGGTTGCCGGTGTGTGCGGAGCAGCGGAACAGGCGGTTAGGGAAGCGGAAACGGCGAAGAAGTACGGATATGACGCTGTTTTATTAAGCCCGGGAGGACTGAACAGCTTAAGTGAAGCGGAGCTTATTGAAAGAACCGCAAGAGTGGCGGAGATAATGCCGGTTATAGGCTTTTACCTGCAAACAGCAGTCGACGGGCGCGTGTTTAGTTATGATTATTGGGAGAAAATCTGCGCAACCGAAAATGTTGCCGCAATTAAGTGTGCGTCCTTTAACAGATACCAGACTCTTGATGTGGTAAGGGCGGCGGCAATGTCCGAAAGGAGCGGCGAGATAACTCTCTACACAGGAAACGACGATAATATAGTCATAGATTTACTGACGGAATATTCATTTGATAAAAACGGCAAAACGGTAAAAAGAGGCTTTGACGGCGGCTTGCTCGGTCACTGGTCGGTATGGACGAAAAAGGCGGTTGAGATATTCAATCGGATAAAAGAGGAAAAGGGTAAGGAAGCAGTATCAAAGGAAATGCTCACATTGGCGGCACAGGTAACCGATTCAAACGGTGCGTTTTTTGATACGGCAAATAATTTTTCGGGTTGTATACCGGGGCTTCATGAGGTTTTGCGCCGACAGGGACTCATGAAAAATATTTATTGTTTAAACCCTGAGGAAACGCTGTCAAAGGGACAGGCGGAGGAAATTGACCGTGTTTACAGGGCGTATCCGCATTTAAATGACGATAAGTTTATTGCCGATAATATCGAAGCATGGAAAAAGGAGCTGTGATTCATGAATGACAAAATAAAAATTGCCGTAATCGGAACGGGAAGTATCGGTTTAATGCATTTGGAGGCAATAGAGCAATCGGACGATTTTGAGCTTTGCGCAGTTTGCGATGTGAATGAGAAGGCGGTCAAGCCGATTGCGGAAAAATACGGAGTTAAGTATTATACCGATTATCATGAAATAACATCGGATTCGGGAATACAAGCAGCTATATTGAATCTGCCGCACTTTTTGCACTGCGAGGCTTCGGTTTGGTTTTTGAACAACGGAATTGACGTGCTTGTTGAAAAACCGATGGCAAATTCGGTAAAAGAATGTGACGAGATGCTCAAAGCCGAAAAAAAGAGCGGCAGAAAGCTTGCCGTGGGTCATGTACAGAGATATTTTCTTGCAAACAGGGCGGTAAAAGGATATGTTGAATCGGAAAGGCTCGGAAAGCTTGTTATGTATGAGGAAAGAAGAACAACGGATTATTTCAGCGATAAGCGTTCAAGGTGGTTTTTGGATAAGAAGCTTGCGGGCGGCGGTATTGTTATGAACTACGGTGCTCATGCACTCGATAAGCTGTTTTACATAACCGGAATGAACGAGGCGGAGATTTCGTCAAGCTTCGGCAATGCAAAGAATGAATATAATGTTGAGGGTCATGCCCAGTATTTTATGAAATTCAAAAACGGCTTAAGTGCGTCGGTGACGTTTTGCGGATATGCACCGTGCGGTTATGAGGTTTTGTATTATTTTACGAACGGTACTCTGAAAGTGTCCGAGAGCGACAGTCTTTATGAATATTCAAACAGCGGATGGAAGCCGATTGAGGTTAAAGAGGACGGAGGATTTTTAAAAAGACAGCTGACGGAATTTGCAAAATACATCAGAGGAGAAAACTCTGAAATATGCAACGGAGAATACGGTAAAAAGGTTATTGAAGCTATAGAAAAAATATATTTGCAATAACCGAGAGAGATTTAAAAACATTATAGATAGAGGAAAAGACATGGAAATACCAATTTCAATAGAAAACAGAGTAAATGAATATGAAAAGAAGCTTGAAAAATATCCGAAGCTTAAAAAGATGTATAAGAATTGTTATGAGCATACGGTTAAAACAGCACTGAAAAAATGCGATGACGGCACATATTTTGTGCTGACGGGAGATATTCCGGCGATGTGGCTGAGAGATTCGACCGCACAGATAACACATTATCTGCCGATTGCGAAAAACAAAGACGTTGCGGAGATTATAGAGGGTGTTATAAAAAGGCAGTTCGGCTACATAAAGCTTGATTCGTATGCAAACGCATTCAACGAATATCCGAACAGCAGCGAGGGACACCCCAATGATTTGCCGAAAAACAGTCCGTGGGTGCATGAAAGAAAATACGAGGTTGACTCACTTTGCTATCCGATACGGCTTTTGTATCTGTATTGGAGGAAAACAGGGAACGATGAAATAATCGGAGAACAGCTTGAAGATATTGCGCAGATTATAGTAAATCAATTCAGAGTTGAACAGCGTCACTTTGAAAAATCGCCCTACAGATTTTTCAGACCCGATCCCAACGCTCCGTGGGATACTATTCACAATGACGGCATGGGAAATCCGGTTGTATACACCGGTATGACGTGGTCGGGCTTCAGACCGAGTGACGACGGCTGTCAATACGGTTATCTGACGGCTTCGGAAATGTTTGCCGTTGTTATTTTAAAGTATATGGCAGAAATGCTTCGCGAGGTTTGTAAAAACGATAAGCTTGCGGAGGAATGTATTAAGCTGAGCAATGAAATCGATGACGGTATAAAGAAATACTGTGTTGTCGAAAATGAAAAATACGGAAAGATATATGCCTGTGAAACCGACGGTATGGGGAATTATTCGATGATAGACGACGCAAACATACCGAGCCTTTTATCTATACCATATATAGGCTATGCCGATTCTGACGATGAAATATATCGGAACACAAGAAAATTCCTTTTGAGCTGTGATAATGAATTTTATTTTGAGGGAAAGGCGGCAAAGGGAATAGGTTCAAGACATACTCCGAAAAATTATGTGTGGCATATGGCGCTTGTAATGCAGGGAATCACAGCAAGAAGCCGTGAGGAAAAGCTTGAAATGCTTGATATGATAGTAAATTCCGACGCAGATACGGGTTATCTGCACGAAAGCTTTGATGCGGACGATCCGACTCAATATACAAGAGAATGGTTTACATGGCCGAACTCCTTGTTTGCCGAATTTATTGAACAATGCACAGATGAAAATATTATATAAGGATAAAACCTCCTGTGGCAGGGGAATTGCCGCAGGAGATTTTATTGCCTGAAAGTTTTTCTGAATTCTTTCGGGGTGAGATTTTCGTATTTTTTGAAAATCTTTCCGAAATAAACATGATCGTTAAAGCCGCATTGCTTGGAAATGTTTTTTGCGGTTTCATCGGAATACATAAGCATATGCTTTGCGGTTGTCAGCTTCAGCTTAAGCTGATATTCTCCGAGAGATATTCCATATATTCTTGTAAAGCAGCGGCATATCGTGTATTTGGAGATTTCAAATTTATCCGCCAGAAAATCAAGTGATATATCCTTTGTGTGGTTTTCTTCGATGTATTCCTTGATACGGGCAAGCTTGCCGGAGGTTTTTGCGTCGGTAAACGAGGTGTTTCTCTGGCGGCAGAAGTTGCTTAAAATTTCGTAGGTGTAGTTTGAATACATAACGGGATCATAAGTACTTTCGGCAATCTGATAAAGCTTATTATGCAGTGATTTAAGCTTTGAATATGACGGAGCGCTGTATATACATATATCGGAAAGCTGAAAGTATGAGAGAAGTTCGGGGAGATATGCTCCGCCGAAGCATATCCAGTACAGTTTAAAAGGAAGCGTCTTGGCTGTGTAGGAGTGAGGAATATTTTTCGGTATGAATATACAGGTTTTTTTTGTTATGATATATTTTTTTTCGCCGTACTCAAATATTCCCTCGCCCGAATCAATTAATAAAATCTGATCGTAATGATAACCGCTTTCTCTGTAAACGTTTTGGTTGTTGTCCTCGCCTATGCCGATGAGGTAAACCGGAAGAAGCTTATCTTTTTCGTCCATTACGGTAAATCTGTATCTAACATTTGATTCAAAGCTCATATTGTTCACCTGTCCTGCTTTTTTTTGATTTCACGGCTTTATTATAACAGCCGGTGAGGCTTTTGTCAATTGCTTTTATAAAAAATAGTCTTATGTTGCCAAAAATGAAATGAAAAAAGGACAAGTATTTTCTATTTACATATCTTTTAAAATGCAATATAATGGTATTATATTATAAAATCACAGAGGAGAGATGGATAATGACCGACTTGATCACGGTATCATCACTGGAAAAGGTTTTGCCGAAGCTTGATTATACAGCAAAGCAAACAGAAAAAATAACCGTACTTAAAGGTGAGGAGGGAGCGTATCAGATAGCGTTTAAGGATATACACAAAACAAAAATCAATATAAGTATCGAGAGCGATATAAGAGAATATATAACGGTGTATTCGGTAGGCTGTGTGCCGGTAATGCTCACATCTTTTGAGGACGCACTCGATGATCCCGACTACATAAGCAACGAACCGGGAATGTTCCCCGATATACTAAAGCCCATTGAAAACAGCGAAATTGAAGCAAACGGTTGGTATCAGAGCTTATGGATAAAGGCGGACAGAAATGCACCCGAGGGAATACATAAAATTGTAATTAAACTGTCGAACTCAAAGGAAATCAAAAGCTGTGAGCTGACCTATGAGGTGCTGCCGATTCAATTGCCGGAGAGCGATTTGATTTTTACACAATGGTTTCATTCAGACTGTCTTGCAAGCTGCTATAAAGTCCCTGCTTGGAGCGAGGAGCATTGGAGCATAGTTGAAAAGTTTATCAAAACGGCTGCGGACTACGGAGTTAACATGATTCTGACGCCTGTTTTCACACCGCCGCTCGATACCGAGGTTGGGGGAGAAAGACCGACCGTTCAGCTTGTTAAAATAAAAAGAGATAAAGGCAAGTATTTTTTTGACTTTTCACTTTTGGAGCGTTGGGTGAAAATATGCCTTGATTCGGGAATAAAGTATTTTGAGATTGCTCATCTCTTTACTCAATGGGGCGCTGAGTTTACGCCGAAAATCATTGCGGAGGAAAACGGAGAGGAAAAAAGAATATTTGGCTGGGACGTTCCGGCAGGCGATGCGGAATACGATAACTTTTTATCGCAGTTTTTGCCGGAGCTTACAGAGTTCTTTAAAAAAAGAGGTCTTTTTGACAGGGTTTATTTTCATATTTCGGACGAGCCGAACGGCGAACAGCTTGAAAGCTATCTTGCCGCAAAAAATGTTGCCGTTAAATATTTAAAGGACTGCAAAATAATCGACGCTCTTTCGGAATTTGAATTTTACGAAAAGGGAATAGTTGAAATTCCTGTTGTTCAGATAGATCATATCAATCCGTTTATAGGAAAATCGGAGGCACTGTGGGGTTATTACTGCTGTGTACAGGGCAAGGGCGTTTCAAACAGATTTATAGCAATGCCATCGGCAAGAAACAGATATATTGCGCTGCAAATGTACAAATATAAGCTGACAGGCTTTTTGCAGTGGGGATATAATTTCTATTATGCGCAGTATTCCAAAAGGGAGATAAATCCGTTTTTGGAGAATGACAGCGGCGGAGCTTTCCCGGCAGGAGATTCGTTCTCTGTATATCCGGGAGAAAACGGACCGATTGAGTCCCTGAGATTGATTGTGTTCTATCAGGCTTTGCAGGATCTGGCGGCAATGAAGCTGCTTGAAAAATATATCGGCTATGATGAGGTTTTGAAAATAATCGAGGGAATTGCGGGAAATGTTATATTCGATAAATGTACGTCGGATCCCGAGTTTGTTTTGAATATAAGAAATGCCGTTAATGAGCGATTGAGAAAAATTATCGGTAATGAATGAGAATACAGAAAACTTGCAAAATGTGTAATTTTTTTCGCGAAAATATGTTGACTAATTAAAAAGGTATGGTATAATTTAATTGACAATTTTGGTTGAAAGGATGATTGTACGTTATGCGAATTTGTATTAAACCGAAAAGAAAAAATCTCAAAACAGCAGGGAATATATTTATTATTTTATTGATTATTTTTGCTTTTTCCGTACCTTTCATGCCTCGGGCAATCTGTAACAAACAAGATGATATACGAATTGACAGAATAGTATATAATTCTCATTTCGGAGCTGATGATGAATATGACAGACTTGAAATTGTTGATTATGATTCTGAAAAAATTATTGAATGTATAAGTAAATATAAATCATGCTTGACATTAGTCAGAGCAAACGGATATCAGATAAATGATTCAGAGTTGGAGATATCGTTGTCGGTAAACGGAAAAGGAAAATATATCGTATTGGGTAATATAAATTACGTAAATGGCGGTAACGGAAGCTTTAAAAGAAGCATACTTAATCATGATGAATTGAAAGAAGAATTAGAAATGCTTTTAAAATTACCTGAAGTCAACGGGTAAGGTAGTGTAAAGTGAATTATGAAAACTACCGGAAATCTTATTTTCTTTGTGCAATATTTTATCATACTCCAAAATACTTGTAAAGCCTGAAATGAACGGGCTTACAGCCCGGGCTTGACAAGCATTTCAGAGTATGATTGAGGGTAATTACAAAGGAAATAAGGGGAGGCAATCATCATTTTATACAATGACGCATCTCAAACCGCATAAATACTGGGGTTTTCAAAAGAGTTCACAAATACACTTTACACTACCACGGGTAAGAAAGAGGAATAATTTATGAAAAGGATTATTTTTGTTGTTTCAACAGTTGCAGTAATTACCGCCGTATGTGTTATCGGAAACATAAAGGACACTGTAAGCTTTAACGGTACCGCGGTCGGAAACGGTGATAAGATTGATATTAAAATAACAAGAACAGTTTTTGATAAAATTTTCAATAAGATGTCGGAGGATATGACAGTTGTTGGAAATGACGTGCATTACAATTATACATTCAGCGGAAAAGTTTTCGATATGGATAAATATTATGCGGCACCTGTCCGCAGAACGAACGAGGCGGGTCTTGCGGCACAAGGGTATTTGCTTTTTGATGAAAGTATGAATAATATAGTAATTCAAACGGGAGAAGAAATCATATTTTCATGCGAAAAAGAATTTTTCGATCTGGTTATAAAATAAAAAATTATGCACAGGCATTGCACAATCCGAATCGGTATGGTATAATGGGGTCAATTGAAAAATCCGTACCAATACCGCCGTATCGGGGGGGAGGAAATGAAAGGACAGCTGATATGACAAAATTCATTACTGTAAGCGAAAACGAAACAAAAACCGGGATATATGATTTTTATAAAGAGGTTAACGTTTCGGAAAAAGGACAATTTAAAATAAATCTGTTTGCTTCGGAGAGATATATTCTCTATATAAATGATAAATACATATGTGAGGGACCGTGCAGAGGAAAGCAGGAGGTAAGATATTTTGATACTGTGGAGGCTGTACTCGATAAAGGCATAAATACTATCCGCATGGAGGTAATGCACTTAACGGTCAAAGAACAGTTTTCAACGGTATATAAAACAAAAAAGCCTGTGGTTATATTTGAAGCAGTATCGGAAAACGAGAGAATAACCTCCGATGATACGTGGAAATGCAGCTACAGAAGCGGTCACAGGCTTTTCAAAGCGGAGGGGTATTTTGACAGTCTTGCGCCGAGTGAGGAAATTTATGCCGCCGAACCGTGCGTTGAGATAAAAACCGATTTTTGGGACGGAATTGAGATTGATTTTTCAAAAGAACCGGAAATACCTTGGGGCTGTCTTACGGAAATCGGATTTTTAAAGCCGCGCCCGATACCGATGATTTATCCCGGGAAAAAGGTTAATTTCAAGACGGTTAAAAAAGGTGACGGATTTATCGAGCTGGACGCAGGAGAATATGTATGCGCAAGGGTATATGCTGATATTGCCCCAATGAGCAATGTTAAAATGATATATTCCGAGTGCTACGTTTCGCCGGAAAACGGAAAAAAATGCAAACGTGACGATTCCACCGGGGAATTGAGGGGTGTGTGCGACCTTATACATACCGGAAAGGACGGCTATCATTTTGAAACCTACTGGTTCAAGGCGTTCAGATTTATCAGGATTGAAGCGGATAATGCCCAAAATGCGGTTGATAATATTTATGCCGAAAGGATTAATTATCCTCTGAACATAACCTCAACTTTTGAATGTTCTGACGAATATTTTAACAAAATGTATAAAATAAGCATTAACACAATGCTTTGCTGTATGCACGAAATATTTGTTGACTGTCCGCATTATGAACAGCAGCAGTATGAAATGGATACTGCGGTTGAAGCGAATGTTTCGATGAAGATGTCAAACGATACCGAACTTGTAAAAAAATGTATTGAGGATCTGGCAGGCTCGCAGTGCTCCTCGGGAATGCTTCGGGCAAACTATCCGTGCGCATGGGTGCAGATAATACCGGGATTTTCGTTTTTCTGGATATTCCTTTTAAGAAATTATCTTGACTATACAAGAGATTCGGGATTTGTATATGAGAACCTCGGAGTTATGGATAAAATACTGAGTTATTTTGACAATGAGGTGCGCAAAAACGGATACATCAGCCGTTCGAACGTTTGGGACTACGTTGATTGGGTAGTTGAATGGAATGAGGGAGTACCCGATGTAAAGCAAGGCGATATTCTGACGGTATACAATTTGTATTACTTATATGCACTGAAAAATGCGGCATATATATGTGAAAAGCTCGGAAAAGCACACTATGCCGATGAGTACAATGAAAGATATGAGAAGCTGAAAAAGACGGTTAACGACCTGTGCTTTGACGGTGAGCTGTATACCGACGGTCATGAGAGCAAAAACCACAGTATGCACACTATTATCTGGGCGGTTCTGTCGGGTGCGGCAGAGGGTGAAAGAGCGGAAAAGATAATGAAGCACATAAAAGATGACGATATAAGCAAAACATCATTTTCTATGAATTATTACCTGTTCCGCGCGATTGAAAAAAGCGGATTTTATAATGAATTAATGCCCGATATGTTTGACGGCTGGAAGCATATGCTTGATTTGAACTGTACAACGTGGTGCGAAACCTATCCCGAAATTACCAGAAGCGAGTGCCATGCATGGAGCAGTGCGCCTTTGTATGAGTTTATGTCATGCGTTTTGGGCGTGCAGTGTACGTATGATGACGGAATTGTTATCAAGCCGAACTCCTTGCGGCTGACATATGCCAAAGGAGCTGTGCCTACAGTATACGGAAATGTTAACGTAAGCTGGAAAATTACCGATGGGAATTTCCGCATAAAAATCAAAGCGCCGAATGATGTGAAAAAGCTTTTGATTATGCCGGACGGAACAAAGCATGAGTTCACCGAAGCGGAATTTTCGGCTGAAAACGGAACAATTTAATCATGAAAAAACCGAAAGCACAGATCTGCGCTTTCGGTTTTTCTGCATTGAATTGTTGAATTTGTGTCGCAGTTATTTACAATTTGTATAGTTAAACCGACTGCAAATATAAATATTTACAGCAAAAAGCAGTATTTTTGAAAAAAGTATTGACTTTAACACTACAGTGTGTTAATATGGTGAAGTGATAAAGCGAAAACAGAATCTTTTAATTGCAAAATAATTATTCTGCAATTATCTATAGATATATATTTAAAACGAAAGGATTGATATTACATGAGCGGATTTCATTCGGAGGATATGGAAAAATTCTATAAGGCAATTTTATCATTAAAAAATGAGAACGAGTGCGCCGGATTTTTTGAGGATATATGCACCGTCAAGGAATTAAAGGATATGGCGCAAAGACTTGGGGTTGCGCAAATGCTCAGAGATGGTATGAGCTACCAGAACGTATCAGCCAAGATCGGGGCAAGCACCGCAACGATAAGCAGAGTCAACCGCTGTCTTATGTACGGAAACGGCGGATATAACACGGTTCTTGAAAGACTGAACAACGATAGTAAAAAATAAAGACATAAAAATGCCGCAGAATGAAAGGAATGATATTTAATGAAGCTTGATTTGGGAATGTTGAAAAATGATGAAAAAGCGATTTTTGAGCTTCGTTCACTGTACGAACGCTGCGGATATTCAAGATATAAGATGAGTAAGTTTGAAGAATATGATTTGTATGTCAGAAACAAGGATTTTCTTGTATCGGACAACATTATTACCTTTACCGATACCGACGGCAAGCTTATGGCATTAAAGCCCGACGTTACTTTATCTATAATCAAGAATACCGCAGACAATCCGAAAGGAACGAAAAAGGTTTATTACAACGAAAATGTTTACAGGGTTTCAAAGGGTACACATTCCTTTAAGGAAATAATGCAGGTAGGCTTGGAATGTATCGGAAATATAGATAATTATTGCATATATGAAGTGCTTGCGCTTGCCGCCGAAAGCTTAAGGAACATATCGGAGGACTATGTACTCGATATTTCCCATATGGGGATTGTCAGCGCAGTTATCAAAAATATGAAGGTTGACGAAACGGTTGAAGAAACGGTTGAAGAAAAGCTTTTAAAATGTGTGGGTGAAAAAAACATAAGCGAAATAGATAAAATATGCCAAAATGCCGATGCGGACGGAACGGAGCTTAAAGCCCTTACGATGGCGTACGGAGCACCCGAAAAGGTTATTCCTGTTCTTGAAAAGCTGTCCTGCAATGTAGGCGGATATGTTGAGGAATTAAAGGATATTATAACCGAACTTGAAAAGACGGAAGCCGGCGGCAGGGTAAGAATAGATTTTTCGGTGATAAACGATATGAGCTATTATAACGGCTTTGTTTTTAAAGGCTTTATAAACGGTATAGCCTCGGGCGTGCTGTCGGGAGGACAATATGACAAGCTCATGAAGAAAATGGGAAGAAAATCAAAGGCTGTAGGCTTTGCGGTTTATCTTGATTTGATAGAAAGACTTAACGAATCGGAAAAAGAGTATGACATCGATACAATGATTCTTTATGACGGCTCAGAAAAGCTTTGCGAGCTTAATAATGCCGTAAGCCTGTTTGCGGCAAACGGACAAAGCGTTATGGTGCAAAGAGAAATTCCGGACGGAGTGAAATATAAGCAGCTTGTAAAGCTCCGCAGCAAGGGGGTTGAAATCATTGAAAACAATGCTTAACGTTGCTCTGCCGAAGGGCAGACTCGGGGAAAAGGTGTACGGTATGCTTGAAGCGGCGGGATATGAGTGTCCGTCGATAAGAGAAAACAGCAGAAAGCTGATTTTTGAAAACCCCGAAAAGGGAGTCAGATACTTTTGGGTAAAGCCGTCTGACGTTGCAATATATGTTGAACACAGTGCGGCGGATATAGGTATTGCCGGTAAGGATATTTTGCTTGAATACTCTCCCGATGTGTACGAGCTGTTTGACCTTGACATAGGAAAATGCAAAATGGCGGTTGCGGCAAAGAAAGGCTTCCGCGACAATCCGCAAAACACACTGAGAGTTGCAACAAAGTTTACAAATATAACAAAAGAATACTATTCTTCAAAGGGCAGAGATATAGATATTATACACTTAAACGGTTCGATTGAATTAGCCCCGATTCTGGGTCTTTCGGACGTGATAGTCGATATAGTCGAAACGGGGACAACTCTTAAGGAAAACAATCTTGAAGTGGTTGAGGATATAGTTCCGATAAGCGCAAGACTGATTGCAAACAAACCGGCATTTAAATTTAAGGGTACAATGATAGAAGAAATAATCAAAAAGCTTGCCGAAAATAAGGGGTGATTTTCATGATAAAGATTTTAAAATACAATGAGGTTGATAAAAAGGATATTTTTGCGCGTACAGCGCCAACGGTTGATGTTGAAGATATTGTTGCGGATATAATTTACGATGTAAGAAAAAACGGAGATAAAGCTTTATTTAAGTATTGCGAAAAGTTTGATAAAGCAAAGCTTTCGGATTTGGCTGTCAGCAGTCAAGAAATCGGGGAGGCAGTCAATGCAACCGATCCGGAATTTTTGAGGATTTTAAAAAGAGCCGCAAAAAATATAACAAAATTTCATGAAAAGCAGAAAAGAAACAGCTTTATAATAAATGACGAAAATGGAATCGTTATGGGGCAGAAAATTATCCCCGTTGACAGAGCCGGATTATATGTCCCCGGAGGAACGGCGGCATATCCGTCAACTGTTCTTATGGATTCGATTCCGGCAAAGCTTGCCGGCTGCCGTGAGGTTATTATGGTGACTCCTCCGGATAAGGATGGCAAGGTGAGCCCGGTAATACTTGCCGCCGCATATGTTGCCGGAGTGGACAGAATATTTAAGGTCGGAGGTGCGCAGGCAATTGCGGCACTGGCTTACGGAACGGAGAGTATTCCGGCTGTGGATAAAATTGTCGGACCGGGAAATGCATTTGTTGCCGAAGCGAAAAAACAGGTGTTCGGAAAGGTTTCAATAGATATGATAGCCGGCCCGAGCGAGATACTGGTTGTTGCTGACAGTACGTGCAGACCCGATTTTGTGGCTGCGGATTTGCTGTCGCAGGCGGAGCATGATAAAATGGCAAGCGCAG
Organism: uncultured Clostridia bacterium; assembly: GCA_934462715.1. Classification (GTDB taxonomy): domain Bacteria; phylum Bacillota; class Clostridia; order UBA1381; family UBA1381; genus RGIG1988. The sequence goes on along the minus strand of CAKSIJ010000015.1, from coordinate 13,503 downwards.
TGCTGGTATGCGACTGTGCGGAGCTTGCGGAAAAGGTGAGCGAGGAAATCGAACGTCAGCTGCCGTTTTTGGAAAGAGCAGAGATTGCGAGAGCATCTATAGACAATAACGGAAAAATAATAGTGGCGGATAACCTTTTTGCGGCTATTGAGATAGCAAATGAAATTGCGCCGGAGCATCTGGAGCTTTGTGTTGACAATCCGTTTGATTATCTGGATTCGATACGCCATGCAGGCTCGGTATTTATGGGAAAGAACTGCCCCGAAGCACTCGGTGATTACATGGCAGGTCCGAATCATACACTGCCGACCGGAGGAACGGCAAAATTTTCAAGTCCGTTATCGGTTGACGATTTTGTGAAGAAAACACAGTATACTTATTTTACAAAAGAGGCGCTCAGAAATATGGCAAGGGACGTTGAGTATTTTGCAAAACAAGAGGGTCTGACGGCACACGCAAAAAGCGCCGTTATACGTATTGAGAAATAAATCATCTGATTTATACAGATAAAACGGAGGGAAAATATATGAGCAGATTTTTCAGTGAGAAGTACAGTAAGCTTGTACCGTATACGCCGGGAGAACAGCCTAAGGATACGCAGTATATAAAGCTCAACACAAACGAATCACCATTTCCGCCGTCGGAAAAAGCAGTAAAGGCTGCCGGTGAAGCGGCAGAAATGCTTAATCTTTATCCCGACCCGGATTGTACGGCACTGAGGGGTATGCTGTCAGAGCGGTTGGGAGTTGATACAAACGAAGTAATACTTACAAACGGCTCAGACGAGGTGCTGAACTTTGCATTCATGGCATTTTGCGATGAAAAAACACCGGCAGCGTTTGCCGATATTACATACGGCTTTTACAGCGTTTTTGCGCAGATTAATTGTCTGCCTTATGAAATTATACCTTTAAATGATGATTTCACTCAAAATGCTGACGCATACTGCGGCTTGAAAAAAACAATATTTATTGCAAATCCCAATGCACCGACAGGCATAGCCTTGCCGATAAGAGATATTGAAAAAATACTGCGTTCCAATCCGGATAATATAGTTGTTATAGACGAGGCATACGTTGATTTCGGAAACGAAAGCTGTATCCCGCTGATTCACAAGTATGACAATCTGCTTGTGACAGGAACTTTTTCAAAATCACGTTCGATGGCGGGGGCAAGGCTTGGTTTCGGAGTTGCATCTTCTGAAATAATACGGGATCTGAATACCGTAAGGTATTCAACCAACCCATATAATATTAACCGAATGACAATGGCTGCCGGAATCGGCGTTTTGAGCGATGAGGAATACACGAAAAGCAATTGTCAAAAAATCATTGAAAACAGAGAGTTTACAATGAACGAGCTAAGAAATCTCGGTTTTGAAATGACCGATTCAAAAGCAAACTTTGTGTTTGCAAAACATTCCGGGATAAGCGGAGAAAAATTGTATAAGGCTTTGAAGAACAGAGGTATACTGGTAAGACATTTTAACAGCGAAAGAATTGCCGATTATAACAGAATAACAATAGGAACACGCGAACAAATGGAAGCATTGATTAAGACTGTAAAGGAATTAATATAAAGGGACATAAAAAACAATCTGAAAAGCATCGTTTTTACATTGAGATTTGAGCCGCCGCACGGCGGCGAAATGGAGGATTAAAATGAGAAGTGCGGAAATAAAAAGAAAAACTGCGGAAACCGATATAGAACTGTTTTTGCGGCTCGACGGAAACGGAGAAAGCCGGATAGATACGGGGTGCGGATTTTTGGATCATATGCTTACGCTTTTTGCAAAACATTCGGGATTCAATCTGAATGTCAAATGCAAAGGGGATACAGAGGTTGACTATCATCATACCGTGGAGGATATAGGCATTGCTCTGGGAGAAGCATTTGACAGGGCGATAGGCGACAAAAGAGGAATATACCGTTACGGAAATATGATACTTCCTATGGACGAAGCTTTGATTCTGACGGCGGTTGATATTTCGGGACGCTCGCACCTTGAATACGGGCTTGAAATTCCGACAGAAAAAGTTGGAGCATTTGATACCGAATTATGCGAAGAATTTTGGCTTGCTTTTGTCAGAAATGCAAAATGTACGCTTCATATAAAACAGCTGTCGGGAACAAATTCGCACCATATAATCGAGGGTGCGTTTAAATCGTGCGCAAGAAGTATCGGAGCTGCCGCAAGAATTGACGAGGGACATAAAAATGAGATCCCATCAACAAAAGGCGTACTTTAACAACACTAATGCCGTTAAAACGGCGGAACGGAGAATACTATGATTGCAATAGCGGATTACGGCGTCGGAAATCTATTTTCACTTAAAAGCTCTTTTGAATATATAGGGGAAAAGACGATAGTTACATCGGATAAGGGACAGATAAAATCGGCTGACAGAATAATACTTCCCGGAGTGGGAGCTTTCGGTGACGCTGCCGAAAAGCTTTCCGAATCCGGCTTGGGAGAGCTGATTATCGAAGAAGCCCAAAAGGGTAAGCCGATTATGGGTATTTGCCTGGGTATGCAGCTGCTGTTCGACAAAAGCTATGAATACGGAGAACACAAGGGACTCGGACTTATAAAGGGTGAAATCAGACCTATTGCGGAGGTTGTTCCGAGGAAATACAAAATACCGCATATAGGCTGGAATAAGCTGCATTTCACAAAAGAAAAATCAAGACTTTTCCGATATATCAATGAGGGTGATTATGTCTATTTTGTTCATTCCTATTACGGAACAGGTTGCAAAGACAGCCTGCTTGCGACAACAGAATACGGTGCGGAGCTGACTGCGGCGGTCGGTAAGAAAAATGTTTTCGGATGTCAGTTTCACCCTGAAAAAAGCGGCGATACAGGGCTTAAAATATTGAAAGCCTTTGCAGAAATCTAATAACAGGGACATAAAACATTAGTGAACGGATAATGTGAAAAATATGAGGTGCATATTTTTTACATTTGGATTTGTGCCGCCGCACGGCGGCGGAACGGAGGGATAATATGCTGATATTTCCGGCTATAGATTTATATGAAAAAAAGGCGGTCAGACTGCTGAAGGGTGACTATAACAAAATGACTGTTTACAGCGACAATCCGGTGGAAATTGCAAAGGATTTTAAAAAGTCCGGAGCCGAATATATACATCTGGTTGATCTGGAGGGAGCAAAAAGCGGAGAAACACCCAATGTCGATGTGGTAAAAGAGATTGTTGACGGCTGCGGATTGTTTGTCGAAGTCGGCGGCGGAATAAGAAGCATGGCAGTTATAGAAAGGTATATTGGTATCGGGGTAAAAAGAGTGATTCTCGGAACGGCGGCGGTTACGGACGAAGAGTTTTTGAAAGAAGCGTGCGAAAAGTATGCCGATAAAATTGCGGTAGGCGTTGATATTAAGGACGGATTTGTTGCAATAAAGGGCTGGACGGAAAAATCGAAATACAGCTGTTTTGATTTCTGCGAAAAAATGCAGAGTATGGGAATAAAAACGCTGATATGCACCGACATTTCCAAAGACGGAGCAATGCAGGGTACAAACCTTGAACTGTACCGTGAGCTTTCCGATAGATTTTCTGTTCGGATAACGGCGTCGGGCGGAGTATCGGATATTGACGATATTAAAAGGCTTGCTGAAATGAATATATACGGAGCGATTATCGGAAAGGCGTACTACACCGGGGCAATATCGCTTAAAGAAGCAATCGAGGTGGCAGGATGATTACAAAAAGAATAATACCGTGTCTTGATGTCAGAAACGGCAGAGTGGTTAAGGGAGTAAATTTTGAGGGGTTGTCCGATGTATCTTCGCCTGTGGAATTGGCGGAGTATTACAGCAAAAACGGAGCCGACGAGCTTGTGTTTTATGATATCACCGCATCGGCGGAGGGCAGAGAGTTGTTTAGCGATATACTCTGTGAAACTGCAAAGCGTGTGTTTATCCCTCTGACAGTCGGCGGCGGAATCAATACAGTTGAGGATTTTGACAGGGTACTTAAATGCGGTGCGGATAAAGTAAGCGTTAATTCGGGCGCAATAAAAAATCCGAAGCTTATTTACGAAGCGGCGAAGCTTTACGGAAATCAGTGCGTTGTAATATCGGCAGATATTAAGCGTGTTGACGGTGTTTTCAGAGTTTTTGCCAAAGGCGGCAGAGAGAACACCGGTATGGAGGGTATAGAGTGGATAAAAAAATGCGTTGATATGGGCGCAGGAGAGGTTGTTGTCAATTCGATAGATACCGACGGAGTTAAAAAAGGCTTTGACCTTGAAATGCTTGAAGCCGTATCAAATGCGGTGGACGTACCTGTTATCGCGTCTGGCGGCGCAGGGTCGGCGGAGGATTTCGTTACCCTGTTCAAGGCTCTCCCTAAGGTTGACGCAGGACTTGCCGCTTCCATATTCCATTTCGGCGAGGTAAATATCGGGGATTTAAAGAAGCTCCTTAAAAAGGAAAATATACCTGTGAGAATATAGAAAAATACAAATTAACGGTCATTAATGATTTATTATTAAATGCTTATACGAAAGGACGAATACAGAATGATTAATATTGACGAGTTAAAGTTTGATGAAAAAGGTCTGATACCGGCAATTGTTGTTGATTCAATATCCAAAAAGGTTTTGACGCTGGCGTACATGAACAGAGAAAGCCTTAAAATATCAATGGAAAAAGGATTGACTTGTTTTTGGAGCCGTTCGAGAAACGAGCTTTGGCTCAAAGGAGAAACGAGCGGAAATTATCAGCATATTGTGTCGATCACGGCGGACTGCGATAAGGACTCTCTTGTAATTTCCGTTGAAAAGGACGGTCCTGCGTGTCATACGGGAACGGATTCTTGTTTTACAAACCCTGTATGGGAAAGCGGAGAATTAAAAGACTTTTCCTATGAGGGTCTGATTGAACTGATAAAGGGAAGAAAAACCGAGAAAAAGGAAGGCTCATACACAACGTATCTGTTTGAAAAGGGGATCGATAAAATACTCAAAAAGGTCGGAGAGGAAAGCACGGAGGTTATCATCGCCGCAAAGGCAGATGACAAAAAGGAAACAATATACGAAATAGCCGATCTTGCATATCATGTTATGGTGCTGATGATACAAATGGGAATATCTTTGGAGGATATTCACAGGGAGCTTGCTTCAAGACACGTTATCGATAAAAAGGTTAAGCAGGAGAAAATGACGAAATGATTATCGGTGATATTCATACTCACACAACCTACTGCGACGGAAAAAATACTCCCGAGGAAATGGTAAGGGCAGCAATTGACAAGGGCTTGGGGGTTATAGGCTTCACGGGACATTCCTATACTTTTTTTGATACAGAATACTGCATGAAAAGAGAACGGCTGAAAAACTACCGTGACGAGGTGCGCTCGCTGGCGAAAAAATATAAGGATAAGATAACGGTTCTTTTGGGAATAGAACAAGATTTTTATACCGACCTGCCGCCGGAGGGATATGATTACGTTATCGGTTCGGTTCATTATATTAAGCTTGGAGAAGAATATATAGCGGCAGATGACGGAAACGATAAGCTTATATATGCGGCAAATAAATATTTCGGCGGAGATATTTATGGGGTTGCTGAGGAATATTTTAGAACGGTATCGTGTATTTTGCAAAAAATCAATGCCGATATTATCGGGCATATAGATGTCATTACGAAATATAATGAAATTGATCCTATATTTGATGTTTGCGAAACACGGTTTGTAAAAGCGTATAAAAAAGCAGTTGACACACTTGCCGAATCGGGTAAAATATTTGAAGTCAATACCGGCGCAATATCAAGAGGTGTAAGAAAAACTCCGTACCCGGGGATATATATGTGGGATTATCTTAAGCAAAAAGATGTAAAACTGATTCTGACGGGCGATTCTCACAGCACAGACGCTCTTTGCTGTCAATTTGACAAATGGACAAAGAGCGTGGAAGAATACGGAATGAAAGATAATCTGATCGATATGCAGGGCTTTATGAAATCAATAGGCTGCATTAACGGCTAACCTATAACAGTATTAATATATGTTAAAATATGATTTAAGCTTTTTTTTTCAATAGTTATAATAAAAAAGCTTGAAAAATATTTCAAAATGTTGTATAATAACCGTATTGGAAAAAAATACATATGTATGATAAATGTCAGCAAAAACACTTGTGGGGGGTAAAATATGCCAAAAACAATAGATTTTACAAACTGTAAGCGCTTTACTGACAGGACGCACAACTGCGCAGACGAAAATAAAATTGCGGTAGAATATGAGGGCGAAAGATATATACTTAAATCACCGCCGGCGAGAGGTAAAAGACCGGCAGAAGATTTGTACAACAGCAGTATAATCAGCGAGCATATTGCCGGCAGTATATTTAACATGACGGGTATAAAAGCACAGAAAACAATGCTTGGGACATATACTGTGAACGGCAGGGCAGAGCTTGTTTGTGCGTGCAGGGAATTTACGGACGGCAACAAGCATTTATATGATTTTCGTTCCGTAAAAAATTCAATTGCCGATTCAGGGAATGACGGGGCGGAAACAGAGCTTGACGGCATACTTGAAACTATCAAAAAGCAAAAATTCATTAAACCGGGGATTTTACTCGAGCATTTTTGGAATATGTTCATTATGGACGCATTACTCGGAAATTTCGACAGAAACAACAGCAACTGGGGAATATTGTATGACAAACAGGCTGAGAAAGCCGAAATTGCACCGATATTTAATTGCGGCAGCTGCTTGTTTCTCCATGCGGAGGAAAGTGTAATAAAAATAATTTTAGAAAGTGAGATTGAACTTAATGCACGGATTTATCAATTTCCTACATCAGCAATCAAATCGGATGGCGAAAGAATTTACTACTATGATTTTATTTCTTCAATGAAAAATGAAGATTGCAGTAAAGCGGTTTTAAGGATTGTACCCAAAATCAATATTGACCTTATTAACCGATTCATTGATAACGTTCCGTATATATCCGATATTCAAAAGAAATGCTATAAGACATACGTTACCGCAAAATATGAAAAAATTTTGCTGCCCTTCTACAAAAAATTGATATGATTTTCTGTGGGAAAACACAGAAATCAGCTTTGCAAACATTAAAAAAACATCACTCATTCATGCATAACCGCAATATGAGTGATGTTTTTTACTGTTAAAAGAAGCTCGCAACCTCCGGATCGGGCGTTTCGGCTTTCTCAAATTCCTTGACTATAATCATCGGACCCTCGCCGCCGTAAGCCTTATGCTCACCGACAACCAGCTTGCCGGTAACCGTAAGCCAATCCCTGTTTTTGATGTTTGTGGGTTCTTTCGTCTTGCATATAAGACCTCTGAAAGCAATATCCGCCTCACAGCAGGTCATAACGTGTCTGCCAAAGATGAAAGCGCAGTCGCCAAGCTGCTTATCTCTGCCGGCTATACCTTTAAACTTGTGCATTTTACCTACATATCTTTCCGGATGCTCTCCCAAATCTCTGTACCAGATTGCATAATCCTTATCGGCAATTTCAATTATATCTGCTTCAATATCATACGGGAGAGGATCTTCTATATTATCCTCCTCAACGTGACCATCGGTAAATTCATAGGCAATCGACGTTCTCGGCGAGCCTGCCCTTACTATTTTGTGAAGCTCTTCAAGTGATGTAACGGGCGTTACACGGTTGAACATTACCAATTCACAGCTTTTAAGCTTATCCATTACAAGGCTTCTCATGTTCTGGTTATAATTTACAAAGGTTTCGGAGTTTACGGTAAATATTTCCTGGTACACACTCCAGTTTTTCGGCAGGCTGCTGTACAAATCATCGAGCATCCACATACCGTTATACTCCATGATAATGCGTTCAGCCTTATATTTTTTTGTAAGCGCAGTCAGATTCTTAACGTTTATTTCTTCCGGTTCTTCAATAACCGCAACTGAAACGTTCTTTACCGCAAACTTGCTTTTATCAAGCTCTTCCTCTCCCTCCTCACAAATAATCACAAGCGTACTTTCGCCTGTATCAAATTCCTTGCTTTCGAGGGTTTCCTGTATAAATTTTGTTTTACCGGCTTCGAGAAAGCCGGTAAACAAGTAAACCGGTATTTCCATAAAATGTATTCCTCCAAAAATTTAAAACGCCAGATTAAAGACTGAATAGTTCCTTAATATTATTTTCGTTAACCTTAGAGCCGATTACGCATATTCTTCCGCACACAACGGCACTTCCGAAACGCACATCGGGTTCTCCCGGCACATAGTCAAAATGAATCCATTGACCGTCAGCCGACAAAACAATTCCTTTTGCACGGAGAATCAGACCGTATTTGTCCTCATTTGTCAGCTCATTGAGAATGTTTTCCATTTCTTCCTTGGTGTATTTGTGCGTTGTTTCGTAACCGCAGCTTGTAAATACTTCGTCTGCGTGGTGATGATGGCTGTGATTATGGTCGTGACAACACTCATCATGGTCGTGGTGGTATTCATGATCGTGATCGTGGCAGCACTTATCATGGTTGTGGTGATGTTCGTGATCGTGGTGGTGTTCGTGGTCGTGGCAGTACTCGTCATGATCGTGATGATGTTCATGATCATGATGGTGATGTCCGCCGCATACCGGGCACTCCTCCTCAGCTTCAAGCTTTTTAAGCTCATCTGCTATCGTATCTTTTCTTTCCATGGCAGAAAGAATTTCCCTGCCGTCAAGCTTGTCCCAATCGGTTGTCACGATAACCGCATTTGGATTGTGTTCTTTTACAAGCTGTAATGCTGTTTCAAGCTTTTCATCCGGTATGTTTCCCGTGTGGCTTAACACTATACATCCGGCATTTTCAATCTGATCGTTGAAAAATTCGCCGAAATTTTTAATATACATTTTGCACTTATTAGCGTCTGCAACGGTTGCAAGCGCATTGATTTCCGCACCCTCAAGTCCGGCTTTTTCAACGGCTCTGATAACATCGCTTAGCTTGCCGACTCCGGATGGCTCGATTATTATTCTGTCGGGATTGTATTCATCAGCAACCTTTTTTAAAGCCTCCGAAAAATCACCGACAAGGCTGCAGCAGATACAGCCTGAATTTAATTCATTAATCTGTATTCCGGAATCCTGCAAAAATGCACCGTCAATTCCTATGTCGCCAAACTCATTTTCTATCAATACAAGCTTTTCGCCCTTGTATGCTTCCGAGATAAGCTTCTTTATAAGTGTAGTTTTTCCTGCTCCCAGAAATCCCGAAAAAATATCAATTTTAATCATAACTGTTCCTCCATTACGCTGCCTGCGGCAGCACTTTTATAAAAATCAATTAAATACAGCTGCAATTCAAAAGGAACAGGACTGCAAAACCGTTATTTCCGACACATTAAATATACAGAAAATATTGTGAAGCGTCACAACATTTCAATCTGTATTTTACAAGTCGGGGTCAATGGTTTTACAGTCCTTTTCAATTAATTATTCAGCATTATCCTGTGCCTGCGTGTCGGTATTCTCTCCGCCGGCATTATCTGCATTTTCAGCGCCGTCTGTCTGCTCCGGTGCGGCACTTTCCTGATTGCCGTCGGTATTTTCATTGCCAGACGCACTCTGTTCCTGTTCGCTCTTCTGCTGTTCTGCAAGCATTTCAGCGGTTTTTTTGTTGATCTGAGGTTGCACCTCTTTCATTTTTGTTTCTTCGGTAACATCATCTCCAAGACCGTAAAACTCCTTGAATTGATCCAGACTTCCGCCGCTGTAATCTCCAACGGTAAGCTCGCCCTCAACAACGTACCACGGTGTATTTTCGTCTATTTTCTGCGTTTTTTCCTTAACAAATATAGATTTGATTTTTTCGCCGAGTGTTTTAGGCTCATTGGGAGTTGTTTCCTCCGGTATATTCATAGCTTGCTTCATATCGTCAAAGCTTATACCTATCATATTTTGCAGATATACCTTTGCCGGCATGGAATATATGGCGGCAATTTCGGTTGTGTCGGACGGCATATCCTCCGGCAGACTGTATTCACTCAAAAAGTCTTTCAGCTCTATACCTGCGCTGTCTGCAATTTCCTGTATGGTTCTTCCGCTTACATTAACGTAGCCGAGATTATTATACTTGTTTCCTTTGTTGCCGAATACGGCATAAGCAAGTCCTGCAACTATCAATGCCAGTACGATTATAACCGCAATTATCGGCGCGCTGGATTTTTTCTTGGTTTCGTCCTCTGTTTCCACATCTTCCGGAGAAACAGCGTCTTCCTCTGACTCTGAGGAACCCTCTCCGATTTCGATTTCATCGGTTTCGCCGCCGTAAACTTCTTCCGAGCCTATTTCTTCAACGGAATTAATTTCTTGTACGGCTTCCGCCGCATCATCAGATTCAGCATCGGCAGATTCGGTATTTTCAGCTTCCGTCACATCATTCGGTTCGGAATTTTCTGCTTCTTCTCCGATTTCGCCGGTTTCCGGCTGATAAGCTTCTTCCGCAACATTTTCATTTATTTCTTTTTCGGCATTTTCTTCATTGCCGATACTGTTAAATTCCTTTTCATTTGAATCCATTTTAATCCTCCATTCTGCCGCCGTGCGGCGGCACAAATCTCAGCGCGAAAAAGATGCGTAGCATATTTTTCGCGTTATTTTCCTTTCCTTTACAATTCGCATTGTTTTTATTCGGCAGAATTTCCGTCGCTTGTCGGTTCAGGTGTGATTTCAGTTTGCTGTTCATCGGCTGTGCCGGCTGATGCCTGCATATCTGCCAGAACCTCGCTCATCATTGTGTCCTCGTTGTAGCCGGAATCCTCAAGGCCCATACTTTGCTTAACCGTTTCAACGTCCTGTCCCTGAAGCTTTGCATAGTTTCCAAGAGTCATATATTCGGTTGCGAGAGTCATTTCCATTGACGGTGAAATATCTTGACCGCTTTGGTCAAGTCCGTATTCCTTGATAAAATCTTCTCCGGTCATTCCCATGGACTGAGCATATTCCTCGATTGTCGGAACCTGCTGTGCGGAAGCGTCCTGCTGAGTATCGGCAGTCTGATCCTGCGATACCGTTTGCTGAGCCTTTGTCATGTGCTTGTCGGCGATTGCCCAGCCGCCGAGCCCGAGACACGCTGCAATAGTCACACCTATTACAACATTTGTAATTATCTCGCCCTTAGAACGCTTTTTGCTGTGATGCTGCTCCTCTGTTTTTTCATTTTTTCTTTTTAATTTTGCTTGTCTTTCACTCATTTGTCTATCCCTTTCTTTGCCGATTTCAGTCGGCAAATATACGCTTTGCTTCTTCGTAAGCTGACGGCGTACCTATGTCGATAATCATTTCATCAAAGGTAAATGCTTTAACCTTAACCTGTTTTATAAGCCACGGAATAAAATGTCCGGGCGCATCGGGATTATTTCCCTCATCAAGATACCTGTCGATTAAAGGCAGCGTATCCTTTCTGTACATATAGAATGGCGGTGCGCCATAATGAGATTTCGGCTGAGGCGGCTTTTCGACAAACTCCGTAACATAATCGTCGCCGTCAAGCTGCAAAACTCCCATAGCCTTAAGTACGTCAAGATCCTCGATGTAATGTGCGGATATTGTATCGCACCCCGATGAATAAAACAGATCTACCATTTTCACAAGCGAAAATCTGAATGCATTGTCGCTTGCAAGCACAAATACATCGTCCGATATATTTTTTTGCTTTATAACATAATGCATATCCCCGATTGCGCCGAGCCTGTTGTCATTGTCAGTCGTACCGTCGTCAAGAACCGATACGCTCAGTCTTCCGCTGTATCCATTCTTCCAGCACTCAAATGCGTCCGCAAACCTGTGATTTGTTACTATATAAACATTATCTATTCTGTCAATCTCTGATATTCTGTCCATTACAATGTCAAGTATAGTTTTATTCCCCAGTTTAAGTAATGCTTTCGGCTTATCCTTTGTTAGAGGATAAAGTCTTGTAGCATAACCGGCTGCCAATAATATACAATCCATGCTTCCTCCATTCTGCCGTCAGCTGACGGCATAGTTCATTATTACGGCAATAAATAATAAAAACAATGCAGGTTCGGGAATCAAACCTCATGTATGGCACTGCTTCTCATATAAATGCCTCTTATTATTATACAATTTTATTCGTAAATTGTCAATAACTTTTGCAAAATTAACAAATCGTTATTAAAATTTTGCGGTATTTTTTAATATTTTTCTCATTTTTACAAGTCCTTCAGCAATTGTAAGGCATTGCGGTTTCGTTTTTTTCGAAAACATATCTGAACTCATGAGGCTTGCCGGGAAAGTGATTTTCTGCCGAAAATAACCGCATGAGTTCAAAATTTGTATACAAAAACGAGAATCAGACATTAAATCTGAACAATACTATATCTCCGTCCTTCATGACGTAATCCTTACCCTCAGAGCGCACAAGACCTTTTTCTTTTGCGGCAGTCATAGAACCGCAGTTCATAAGATCGTCAAAGGAAACAACCTCGGCTCTTATAAAGCCTCTTTCAAAATCGGAATGGATTTTTCCCGCCGCCTGAGGAGCCTTTGTGCCTTTTGTAATAGTCCATGCACGAACCTCCGGTTCTCCTGCCGTCAGATAGCTGATAAGACCGAGCAGCGAATAGCTTGCTTTAATAAGTCTGTCAAGACCGGATTCGCTCATGCCGAGCTCCTGCAAAAACATCTGTTTTTCCTCGGGATCAAGCTGCGATATTTCTTCCTCGATTCTTGCCGACACGGGCATAACAGCAGAACCCTCCGACTCCGCAATTTCATGTACCTTGTTGACATAGGGGTTATTTTCTATTCCCTTTGAAAAATCGTCCTCTGAAACATTTGCTGCATATATTACGGGCTTTAAGGAAATCAATGCGATTTCACGCATTATAACTTCTTCCTCCGGGGTATATTCAAGAGCTCTTGCCGGTTTTCCGTTTTCAAGCGCAGTCATTACTCTTTCAAGAAGCTCCAGTTCTGTTGAGAGGCTTTTATCGCCTTTCATCGCTTTCTTTGTGCGGTCAATTCTTCTTTCCAGTATTTCAATATCCGAAAAAATCAATTCCAGATTTATTGTTTCAATGTCGCGTGCAGGGTCAACAGATCCATCGACGTGCGTTATATTTGCGTCCTCAAAGCAGCGCACAACGTGTACTATTGCATCAACCTCGCGTATATGCGACAAAAACTTATTTCCCAGACCCTCGCCCTTTGACGCTCCCTTTACAAGTCCTGCAATATCCACAAATTCTATGTAGGCTCTCGTAATCTTTTTTGGGTTGTACATTTTTGCAAGAGCGTCAATTCTTTCGTCAGGCACATCGACAATTCCGACATTCGGCTCGATTGTACAGAACGGATAATTTGCCGATTCCGCTCCTGCTTGTGTTATTGCGTTAAACAGGGTTGATTTCCCTACATTGGGAAGCCCTACTATACCTAATTTCATTTTATATCACATCTCCTTGATTTTACTGGTGTTGCAGCATATGTGAAAAATGATTTACACCATTTTTACACCATTTCTG
>CAKSIJ010000014.1 GCA_934462715.1 uncultured Clostridia bacterium | reverse complement strand
TTCAAAGTGATGTTAATGCTTATTGGCTGGCGAGAAAGACTGTCAAATATATCAGAGAACATGAATAAACGAAAACGGCACCGATGTTATTTTTCGGTGCCGTTCGTTGTTATTATATCATATCACTTTTTAATGTCATTTTTTTTGACTACAGTTTGACTACAGTTAATTGATTTTTTGCTATTATTTTTGATTTTCTTTGATTACTTCAAAAGTAAAGAAAAACCGCATAAACACTATAGTTTCAAGCATTTATGCGGTTTCCTCGATTAGTACACCATCAGGGAATAAATCCCCGGTCTTAAATATATTAATTGTTCATTCAAAACAGCTTATTTTGAAGCGTCCTCATAGGTAGGCTTTTCTTCCCAAACCTTGTTTGCGGTAATTGCAGTCCACTTCTCGTTTGTTTCGTTTTCTGCACGCTCATAGGTATGCGGATTTGTAGCTTCGATTACATCGTAGTAGTACCAAGCACTCTTACTGTTGTCATCCCATCTTACAGCGTCTTCAACAAGACCGCTTTCTTCAACATGACGTCCCAATATACCGTTTACTATCTTCATAACCTCAGCTCTTGTGATTGTCTGATCAGGCTTGAATGTGCCGTCCTCGTAACCGTTTATCCAGCCCTGTTCAACAGCATAGTTGATGTTTGCTTTTGCCCAGTGACCGTCAACATCAGTCAAAGCAGAGCCGGCAACTGCTGAATCGGATGTTACATTGTAGAATCTTGTTGCAATTGCAACAACCTCTGCTCTTGTAACCTCTTTTGCAGGCTCAAATGTTCCGTCGGGGTAACCTGTAAGATATCCGCCCTTTGCCATTGTTGAAATAGCTTTGTTTGACCATCTGTCTTTTGCTACATCAGAAAAATCATTTTCATCGGTAAAGAGTGAATTTCTTGTTTCATCTTTCAAAAGACGATAGAATATTGTTGCAATTTCTTCTCTTGTGATACCTGCGTCCGGACGAACAAGCTTGCTGCCGTCTTCGGTGGGATAGCCGATTATATAAGCAAAGTGCTCTGCTGTGTCAAGAGGAGGATTTACTTCTTCTTTTTCCCATTTTGTATAAATGGTCATGTTATCGGACATTTCAATCTCACCCTCGAGAGCGTTTGTCAATTCGGGATCGCTGTAGAAGCCGGCAAACTTGTAGCCGGGTCTTGACGGAACAGGAATTGAATCAACGGAAACCTTCATATTGTTTGCATATGTAATTGTGTTATTATCAATTCCGTCTCCGATAACGATTGTCAAAGTTTTACGCGGTGCTGTTGCGCTGCCGTTGCCGAGGCTTCCGCCCGATGATGACTGTACAACGATAGTTCCGCTTACTTCGCCGTCATTTGCATAACGGTCTTTTTCCATGTTCATTGCCGTGCCGTCTATGGCAACTGCGCTTGAATCACCTTGAACAAAATTATAGGTAATATCTCCAAGATCATCCGAGCCGGAAGAAATGGTGGTTTTACCCTCAACCTTACCTACAACCTTGTATGTGCCTGTCTTGCTGACTTTTACGCCTGTGCAGGTGAGAATCAAATCGTCAAGCTTGCTGTCAAGCTCGTCAAGAGTTAAAGTTGTGCCACCCTTAACATCAACGGTTATTGTAATCTTGCCTGCTTCCTGTTGTCTGTCTACAGTTTCCTCAAAAACATCGTTATGCTTATTTGTGGTAGAGGTAAAATCAGACATACCTTTATTGCTTACGAATGAAGCCGGAATTTCTATTCCGTCTGTCGGATATGTAACGGTGATTATAAACTGTCCGCCCTTTACATAACAGGATTTTACAGCGTCATTAATGTCCTCATCGGATTTGCCCAATAATTTAAGACCTGCCTTTGCCTTTGCAACATACTGATTCATTGCGTCCTTAATGCTCTTCATTGCGATTTCCGCTCTGAAATCAAACGATGTGCTTTCAGCGTCCTTAACGTTAAGTGTAACAGGTCCGTTCTGATAGTCAGCTTCTGCGCTGTCCTTAAGCTTTATGTCTGTAGGAACCTTTATTGCTTCTATTGAACTAAAAGCACCTTGTGCCAAACCGACAAACTCCGGGGGAACTGCCGCATAAGAAGCCGGAACAGTAGCCATCATTAAAGCTGAAGCCAGGCAGACTGCCATGATTTTTTTCTTCATATTTCTCTCTCTCCTTTGTTATTGTTTTACATTCGTGCAATCCGCAAAATATATGTATTCTGCGATTGCGTTGATTGTTTTACAATGATTGCTGTACCATCATATAATTACTATAATTATACCTCAATTATAGTAAAATGTCAACATTTTTTTCAAATAAATATACCTTATTTATCCGCCGTATATTCGTCATAATTACCGAAATTGCCCAATTCATAGCCTCGTATCATATAAATTCGTTTTTTTATATCCCGCATAATTCTATTTTTTTATTCGGCACTTGACAAAACGATGAAAAAATAATATACTATTGTTATTGTGATTTTTAATTGAAAAAGTGTTCCGGCATGAGTAGAGTTGACTCCAATTTATAATGTCGGTTGTCTTATCACCGTAAAATACCGAAAGGATGATATAAAATGGACTACAAATTACATATAGCAAAAAAGCTGGAGGAGCAGACCGGCATATCCGCTCCGGAGCTTATAAAGGTCATGGAAACGCCTCCCGAGCCGAAGCTCGGAGATATTGCTTTTCCGTGCTTTATCCTTGCAAAGACTATGAGAAAAGCACCTGCAGCAATTGCCGGAGAGCTGGCAGCTACTTTCGACACGGAAGAGGTGTTTGAGCGTGTTGAGGCAGTCGGAGGTTATCTGAACTTTTTTTGCAGCCGCAAAGCGTTTATTACCGATGTTTTAAATTCCGTGAAAGAATCGGACGGAAATTTTTCAAAATCGGATAAGGGAAACGGAAAAACAATTGTTATCGATTATTCATCTCCGAACATTGCAAAGCCGTTTCATATCGGGCATCTTTTTTCAACTGCTGTCGGGAATTCGCTCTCAAGGATATATTCTTATCTCGGCTATAAGGTGGAAAGAGTAAATCATTTAGGCGACTGGGGAACGCAGTTCGGTAAGCTGATAAGCGCTTACAAGCGCTGGGGAGATCCTGTCGTAATCGAAAAAGATCCGATAAACGAGCTGCTGAAGATATATGTAAAATTTCATGAGGAAGCCGAAAAAAATCCGGAGCTTGACGATGAAGCCCGTGAATATTTCAAATCGCTTGAAAACGGCGATCCCGAAACAACAAAGCTCTGGCAATATTTCAGAGATATAAGCCTTAAGGAATTTAACAGAGTTTACGATATGCTCGGCGTCGGGTTTGATTCATATGCCGGAGAAAGCTTTTATAACGATAAAATGCAGGAGGTTGTGGAAATATTAAAGGATAAAAACCTTCTTTGCGAGAGCGATGGCGCACAGGTTGTAAAGCTTGACGAATTAAATATTCCGCCGTGCATAATTTTAAAATCGGACGGCGCAACCATATATGCGACACGTGATATTGCCGCAGCGCTTTACAGACACCGCACTTATAATTTCGATAAGAATATATATGTAGTCGGAACTCCGCAGGCACTTCACTTTAAACAGATTTTTGCCGTAATGAAAAAAGCGGGATTTGATTGGGCGGATGATTGCGTTCACGTTAATTTCGGATTGGTTAAATTCCCCGGCAAAAAGCTGTCGACAAGGCATGGCGATGTTGTATTTCTGGAGGACGTGCTTAACGAATCAATAAATAAAACGCTTGCCATCATCACAGAAAACAGTCCCGAAATGGAAAATAAGGAGGAAGTCGCAAAGAAAATCGGTATCGGCGCTATATTGTATACTTTCCTCAAAAACAGCCGTGAAAAGGATATTGTGTTCTCGTGGGAAAGTATGCTTGATTTTGAGGGAGAATCCGCTCCTTACGTTCAGTACAGCTACGCAAGAGCAAAAAGCATTTTAAGACGGTGTAATATCGATTACTCAGATGCAGACTTCTCTTATGCAGTTACTGATGAAGAATATGAGCTTGTAAAGCAAATCAATTCTTTCGGCAATGCAATCGAGGATTCAGCTGCCAAAAATGAACCGTTTTATATAAATAGATATGTAACTCAGCTTGCTAAAAGCTTTAATAAATTCTACAATACCCGCCCGATTCTTAAAGGAGATGTTGATGAGGAAACAAAAAAAGCAAGACTTGCTATAGTCGACGCCGCATCACAGGTTATTAAATCCGCATTGGCACTTTTGGGTATCGAAACTGTAGAAAGTATGTAGCCTTTCTTAATTGGTATAAAATCAGAGCCGGCTGATATGCACCATATAGTTCAGACCTTTTTGAGGTGTGTATCAGTACGGCTTTTTATGTTTTTCTTGTCAATCTATGCTTGTTTGGATAATCTGTCTGATTTCATCTTACTATTTCAGATGTATTTTTGTGAATTTTTTTGTGAATCGACTGTTGACTTTTTGTTAATATTATGTTAAAATGGAATAGTTCTTTAGGGGTGTAGCTCAGTTGGTAGAGCAGTGGTCTCCAAAACCACGTGCCCAAGGTTCGAGTCCTTGTACCCCTGCCACTTAAATTGTCCTTGAACTTGGCTTGTATGCTTCGTTTGGGGGCTTTTTTATTGCTTTTTTCTCTTTATGTAAGTTCTGACCGATTTGTGATGTAGTAACATTTGCTGTCACCTCTTTCGGCGACATTCTCGGCGGCGAGGGTTATTGTTGCGCTTGATTTGTATTTATTGTCTGTTTTGAATTTTATCAATACTACCACCTTGTAGGCTTGTATTTTTGTTGTTGTTATTGTCATCTTGTGGGGTGGTGGTAGGTTGCATTTTTTTGAAAACTATTTTTCTATTGGTTTTATTTCTCTTTTTTTATGTATTCTGTTATCCGTAATTACACTGTTTTCAGACATATATTATATTCTTGAAATAGTTTTATAAAATATTTTCAGAAATTTTATTATGAGAAAACGGAGTGATTGTATGTTATAGCTGATATTTTCAACACTTTAAATGGTGTTTTAGTACCAATTTGCGGAAGTTTACAATGCAGTGTGCGTTGAAGATTGCATTTTACTTGTTTGTTTAATTATGGTATAATTTGGAAAAAAAGGAATGTTGCTATGAAAAATATTATCAAAAAATGCGATTTTTATGATGTTTATGAGGAAATAAGAAATGAAATCGGATTAGAGAATATGGAGAAAATATACAAGCTGTTCAAAGGACAGCAAATAAGTTTTCCGTTGCATTTATATAAACCCGAGTCCGTAAAAGCATATATTGCTGAAAACCCAAATGCAGAAGTCGGTGCAATGTCAAGGAAATTTGGGTATTCCGAGCGTTGGATTAGACAACTGAAAAAAGATTCAACAGTATGCTAAGGATTCGGTTTTTATAAATTATTACAATCAAAATTACAGGAGGGGTATGAATGAGGTATTTATCAAAGAGATTACATTATCAATAGCATTTAACTGTTACTATATTTAAAGAATTAAAGCTAATTAAGAAAAATGAAAGAATTATTATTGGGTTAATGTTAAGGAGGATATTATGTTAAGTTTACTTAAAAATGGGAAAACCGCTTTGATTATGGCTTTATTAAGCTTATTGGCAATATATTTACTGGGTTGGGCATGGATAGGAATCATATTATACTTAATTGATTTCGCTGTGTCGATTTTGGTTTTGGTACAAGAATATAAAGTAAAAGGTGTAGGAGTTGATGCATTTATAACATCAAAACTGAAAGATGTATTCAGCAAGGATATATTTGAGAAAGGCTCTCATGTTATTGTAATATGCTTAGTTCCGCTGGCTTTATATTTATTTTATTGTGACATAGTGGTTGACCAAGCAGTAAAATCATTAAATCAACTTCAAGATTCATTCAGTGATTGGTTAGACTACTGAGCTAAGGAGAAAATATCATGAAAAACCACAAAAAGATAGTGTTGTTTTGCAGTACAGTTATTTTCATTGTAAGTTGTTTACTGGGTTGTATAAGTTCAAAAAAGCAATTAAACAAAAATACAGATACCGTTACCACATCTCAGTCATCACATAATGAAGAAAAAAACCATACTTTTGATATTAATAAATATGAAGATAAAATATGGGCTTCGGATGATTTAAAATCAAATACATATATTTTGGAAATCATCAAAAATGAAGATGATACTATTTCTTTTTATCTCAGATATTTTGAGCACGGCGATTTAGGACATATCGCGGATATACTTGAATCTGTTGAGCATGAAGATATTAATGGAAATAAACTTTCATTCAATTTTGACAGTGACGGCTATAGCCATAGCGGTACTGTAAATATGACATTTAACAGCGATAATATTTCAGTTAAAATCGGCAACGTTAAAGGTTCGGCAAATAGCGAATGGGGATTCGTTGAAGATTCATTTACACTGGAAGAGAATCCATTGGCATATGAGGGTTTACCATCAGAATTTGAATCTACACAAGAATCTAACCTTTCAAAAGCAAGTGAAATTTTGAAAAAAATGGGACTTTCTGTAGATGAGTTTAAACAAAGATGTCACTACATCAGTAATAATGAATCTAATTATGTTTATGATAGCAATACTGCCACCGTGCATATAGAACGTCCGGACTATACATATAAGCAGCTTAGACAATATCCTGCTGATTATGCAAACCTCTGTTGTTTTGATGATAATCTTTATGTATGTTCTAAAGACAAAAGCTCTGATGGTTATACTGTTTACAAGGTTAAAGATAAATCATCATATGAGGGCGATATAATTCTATTTGATAAAAGAGATGATATTTATTCACCTACAATTTCTATAGATGATGCAATTGTTCCTTACATGATGTTTAAAGGCGTTCAAACCTTAGGCAGTATAGATTATGTATGCTTTGATTTGATTGCCATTAAATGATAAGGTATTTACGTTATATTTTCATTGCTGAAACAATAGAAAGCGAGTGATTTTATGAGCAGTTTAAGGACGGCATTGCTGCCGGGTGAACAAATGGTAGAACAAATGGTATGTTCAAGAGCAAAATTTCTTGGTTTGAGCGTTGGCGGAACCTTGTTTTTTACAACTCAACGTATCATATTTGAAACTAACGCACTAAATCAGGCTATTTCCAACAAAGTTGATGCGATAGGCTATAATGAAATTTCTGAATATAGCTTCGCAGATAATCTGGCTGCATTTGTATTGCTGATTCCCATTCCGGGAATTTCCGTAGATAAATGTATTCATATAAAAAGAGGAAATGAACTTATTCGTTATCAGCCTCAAAACGTCAAAAGAGCAATGTATATTTTAGAAAAAGTTATACCAAACGTTAAAAAGAATAAGTATTCATTTACAAAAGCTTTAGGTTGTCTGTTAAATTATCAATAAGCAATTTTATTAAATATTGAAAACTGAAAGGAATTAAAAAATGATAAGAATTAATAATATTTTTAATAACCCGAATATAAAATGCATTGCAAAAGAGGGTATATATTCAGTGTACGAACATCAAGATGATTTGAGCGTTACACCGCAAACAGCTGAAAACGCATATTTTATGAGCGAAATGAATGTAAAAAAGCGACAGGTACTATGCGAGTTAGACAATACAAGCATTAAATTGCAAGCAGGAGCTATGCAATGGCAAACAGGTAATATATCCATGAACTCAGATGTTTCAGGAGTCGGAGATTTTTTCGGCAAGATGATTAAGGGAGCTGTTACGGGCGAATCTGCTGTAAAGCCCATATTTAGCGGTACCGGTTATTTAATGCTTGAACCTACTTATAATCATATAATATTGGAAAATGTTACTGAATGGGGCGGTGGTATAGTATTAGATGACGGCTTGTTTTTAGCTTGTGACGCAAATTTAAACGAGTCTATAGTATCACGCAGTAATTTAGCTACCGCTGCTTTAGGCGGAGAAGGTCTGTTCAATTTAACTCTGTCGGGAAATGGATTTTGTGTGTTAGAGACACCTGTACCTCGTGAAGAATTATTTGAGTTCGTGCTTGATAATGATGTTATCAAAATTGACGGTAATATGGCAATTGCATGGTCATCATCATTAGAATTTACTACAGAAAAAAGTACATCAAGCCTTGTAGGCTCTGTTTTGTCCAGAGAAGGATTTGTCAACGTGTACAGAGGAACAGGCAGAGTATTGATGGCTCCCACTTTACCCGGAGCAACTATGTCAAATGAACATGGTCCCGAGCAAACTACCGCTAACACAGCCGCAGGTGCTGTTGGTAACCTGTTGGGCGGTCTTTTAAAATAACTACAATGTTAATTGCGAAAGGAAAAATAAATATGATAGAATTTTTACAAAGAAGCAAGTCATTAAAGATATCTGTTTTCTTTTTGATATGCGCATTAATATCATATATGATGTCATCAATAACAGCATTGGAATTACCTGCGTTTTTATTAACGGTTTTTATGGTTTGTTCTATATTTGCATTGGCATTTACTGTATACTTTGTTTTTAGAAAGGTTTTTGCATTGAATGGACTTATTTCAATGTTTGCGTTCTTTGCGACATTTTCAGGGGCAGTATACGTCACAAATATGTTATTTGCAGATGAATATCTTGACTTGACATGGCGGTATTCGCTTGTTGTGGGCGGAATTGTTCTACTGGTAAAAGTATTCAAACTGTTTTTTATAGACAAATCCGAAATCGGTATTTTTGAACCCTCGGATACATCGGCACAAAAGCAATCTGATGATAAAACGCAAAATTGAACCGGTTCTGTTTAATTTTGTGTGAAAATTATTATAAATATATTATGTTATCAGTGCAAAAAGTCACTGCAAAAACAGAGTTTTATAGGAGAATCGTATGAATTTTAAAAAGAATGTTGTAGCATTTGTACTTATTTTAGGCGGACTATCAGCTTTGAAGATTTCTGTATGGGTAGGATTAGTCATACTGGTTATAGGTCTTTCTATAATGTTCGGCTAAAATTATTAAAATAAGAAAGGTGGAAAATTTATTATGATTGGACAAACTGAATATATGTGTACTTATTGCGGAGAAAGACGAAGACTTTCAAATACCGCTGGCAGACCGTCCCCGGGCTTTTGTCCTCGCAGACGTAAAGCTGCTGACGGCAGACCTCAACCGCATAGATGGGTGATTAACAAAAAAGGTTAAGATTTAAGGTTTAGTAATCCCGAACAGATTGATTTCTGTTCGGGGATTTTTTATTTTAGGAGGAATTTATAAATGAAAGTAATACAAAGTAACACAAAAATCATGTTTGAATATGACGAGAGCGGAAGAAAGAAATATCTGCACCGTATAATCTGGGACGAGAGCAAGGAGAAAGCAACGGTTATCATGTTATCGGCTGGAAGCTCGGAGGGGATATATTTTGACAGAACAACTTGTAATGTGTTGAGAAATCTAATGCAATTGGGGTTTGGTTCTGCCGATATAGTTAATCTGTTCCCCGAAATCAGCAACGGAAAGGTTAAATTATCAATTGCAGACGATAAGGAAAATATTCAAAAAATAGAGGAATCAGCCGAAAGTGCAGATAAGATAATTTATGCTGTGGGAACAGGTCATCAGAGCAATACCGCATTTCAGAAAAGGGCAAGAGATGTGATTGCGGTTATATCCCAATATGCAAAGAAATGCTATTGCATATCAGACAGCAACGGTCAACTGTTCTATCATCCGCTATGCCCTAAAGTATGGGAATGGAAGCTTGTGCCTTTGCCCTTTAAAAAGCTGGTTAAGGCGGTGACCGAAAAATGATAAAAATAGGTCACGTTTCCGATATTGATAGGTTTACTGTCCCTAAATGTATCAAATCTGACGTTATAACGGTTCTTATGACGTTAGATGAATGTTATGGGGCAAAAAGGAACATTGATTCGGATATGGGCGGATTCATCGTTATATGCTCAAATTCGGAGCAGTTAAATGTCCCTTATCTTGACTTAGATTCCGATATTGCCGAATATACCGAGGTTATCGGGAACTATACTAAATCACTTTATATATCGGGTTCTGAAAGAAATATCATTGTTTACAGGAAATCAGATTAATACGCTTGCGCCTGTGACAGGGTGCTTGCATGGGTAAAGAGGAACACAGAAATCGGCAGGGAAATTTCTGTGTTCCTCATCTGATTACTCTTGATAGATTTCATATAATAATTCTTCAAGAGAGTCTATCATTCTATTACTATTCTTATCAAATTTTATTAGTATTTTATCCAACATATATGTTATCTCATAACTACTGCCATCTAGGTAGTCCTGTATGCCTCTGGCTACATGTTGTTCATAGCCGCTATCTATCTCAATGACAAATTCATTTTCTGATATTTTTTCATATTCATTTGCATGCTCTTGCAAAATAAATTTCACAGAATCTCGCGCTCGTTCTTTGTGAGATTTTTCCGTGGAAACGGTATAACAGCCTGTCATTGAACTAAGATAAACATGTGCATAATGAAGCCATCTATTTACGGTTGATTGTGATGGATACATTGTCTCTCCCCCAAGGACTTTTGTTTGTTTGCTTTTTCCTTTACTTTTTTCTTTAATTTCTGATAATTCCCTCATACACTCCTCATAGTAATATGCAGAAAATTCTTCTTGTGTTCTAACATTATTTTCTCTTATAACCTTTATACACCTATCTATAAGCTCTTTTCTATACTTTCTATATTTCATATAATCAACCAACTTTCTGTAGATTTTATGTCATTCGTCATTTTGCCATATGTTAAATATTCATTTATGGCAAGCTATATATGAATAATTATAGAATAAATTTGGCAAAAAGTCAAGTTTTTAATAAATAAATTATAGGACACCAGAGCTTAAAAATACATATTTTTCAAGAAAAAGTCGCAATATTCCACAAAATTCAATAAATTGAATTGAATTTTGTTGACAGCAGATAAAAGTTGTGCTATACTAATCTCACAATTGAAGTTTATGACAAACCTATTTGTTAATATAGATTTCAAATTTTTAAAACTTATTTTACTCTATAGTAATTTTAATTCTAGCCATATTTAATTTCAAATACTTAACAGCTCATTTTTTGTATCCTTTTAATTATTACAGTGAGCTTATTAACGCATTAACGATATTTGATATAGGGATAGAATGAAAATTCTATCCCATTTTTTATTTTCTCAATTAATATCCATAGAAATAAAATAGATTTGGGTCATATACTTCTTAATTTATAATGAAAGGGGTCGTTCAAATTTACTATCTTCTGTACTTAACAATCAAACTTTAAATCAATTCACAAAGAAAGGAGGGATAGCTTTGAAAGCAAAAAGGCTCACTTTAAAAGAAATCTCTGCAATACTTGACGAGTATGAACGTAACAACGCAAAAAACACTGAAGGAGAACACAGTGATGATACTGATACAGAAAACACTTCAGAAAAAAAGTAAAACAAATGCCACCACTCAAAAGGCTCAAAAACTTATATACTGCCTAATAATTTGTCAGGTGGTGGCAGGTGGCAAAAATTTTAAAACCAGAAAGGACGTAAGAAAATGAATAACCAAGATGTAACAAACATAACACCCGACGAAAATGAAATCGTTGAAGAAACTGCATATGATTTACTTAAAGAGTTTAAATATGTCAGGGATTTTAATAATAGAGATGATTTCTATGTTAAATATCCCATTACAATTGAAGGCGATTCAGAAAACACTGAATATGAAGCTGTTGACAGGCTATCATCACCCGATTTTAAAGCAATAATAAATTCTTATTTAAGAAATGCATTGGATATAGGTATACTACCGAATATCAATGGTGTCTATTATAGGATTTATGATGATATCAGGATTGAAAACAGAACAGAAAAGATTTACAGCCGTTTTGCAGGCAATGAAGATGAAAATATATACTTCTTTGCAGACGAAAAAAATACCTGCCTGAAAATGACTGCAGGTAAAATGAAATTTGTATATACTACAGATTATTTCTTTTACAAAAATAATATTATGGTTGAACAGACTATGCCTAAAAAAAGCAAAAAAACGCTGACCGAGTTGCTGAAACCTTATGTGAACGTCAGTGATGATTGCCTGAAACTGTTTATTGTGTATTTATGTCATCTGTTTATATATGATACTTCACACATGATATGCATAATAAATTCAACACACGGCAGTGGTAAATCCACACTAACAAAACTGATAAAAAAGCTGTTAGACCCAACATTATCGGAGAATACACTTATTCCCTCTAATGTAGAGGAATTAAAGAACCATTGCGCAAATAATACCGTTGTTTGCTTTGATAATACACGACCGTTAAAGGATAATGAAAGCGACATATTATGCGCAGCCGTCACAGGCTCAACAGTAGCAAAAAGAAAACTTTACAGCACATCAGACGAAGTACTGCTGTTTCTTAAAAACATAGTCATTCTTAACGGAATTGACATTGTTCCGAAAAGAGCTGATTTTGTTGAACGTTCTTTAATGTTTGAGCTTAAATCTCTTGCAAACGGTAAAAGGAAAACTGAAAAAGAATTTTGGGATTCTTTTGAACAAGATAAGCCGTACATATTATATGATATATTTGAGACTATCAGTAAGGCAATGAGCATAAAACCCTCAATTGACTTAAACGGAAAAAGTCATAGAATGTATGACGCTTTTACTTGGATGTGTTCCATAGCTGTTGCTTTAGGTTACAAATTGGAAGAATTTCAAAAAATATTCTTTGAAAACACAAGTAATTTGCAAGATTTGTCCGATGAACAAGACAATTTTGTAAATATTGTTATCCGTTATATTAATTCTCAGCATGGATTTAAAGTAACAGGTAAAATGACTGATGTGTATAACAAGATAAAAGAATACGCAGGAACAGAAGATTTCCCTCAAAATTCGTCTGCTTTTTCCCGAAAGATGAACGAAAAAAGTGTAAAGCTTGAG
Source organism: uncultured Clostridia bacterium (assembly GCA_934462715.1). Taxonomy (GTDB): domain Bacteria; phylum Bacillota; class Clostridia; order UBA1381; family UBA1381; genus RGIG1988. The sequence continues at coordinate 71,398 of CAKSIJ010000014.1, read as the reverse complement.
GAGTTTGGGTATCGTTTTGATACAACTGTAAAAAAAGATGCCACATACATTACCTTAATGAAAAAGGGAAATCGTCCGCAATTAACAAAAATGGTTTCATAAAAAATGTCACCTGCCACCAATGCCTGATTTTATAGGCGCTAATAATAAAGTCAGGCAATTTGCGTAGGTGGCAAGAAAGGAGCAATCACTATGCATGAAAAGGAATATCTCGGAATTAAAGATATTTCAGCAATTATGGGTATCTGTTATCAAAAGGCTGCTGCACTTGTAAAATACAGCGGACTCAAATACAACAAAATAGGCAACATTTATCTTGTCAGCAAAGATGAACTTAACAGTTTTTTAAACAATAATCAAGTAATTAATTTAAAGGAGGCTGCATACCATGCGTGTATCAGGGCACATAAGAAAAAGAACCATTAAAAGTAAAGAATCATGTTATCAATTGATTATCGAATTACCGATTGATAAAACAACAGGAAAACGGCAGAGAATCTATGAAACTGTTCGTTGTTCCAAAAAGATGGCAGAACAAAGATTACGTCAGATTATGGATGATTATGAAAATCAAAGCTATGTAAAATCAAATAACATAACCGTTTCCGAATGGGTGGATAAGTGGTACGACTTATATATTGCCAATAATCTGTCTGTCACAACCTTGCAGGGATATAAATACAATATAAACCATTACATCAAAACAAGTTCATTGGGAAGATTACCGATTCAAGATGTTTCATCAGCTGACGTGCAGAACTGGATAAATGAATTATCAAACAAATCTCCTGTGACAGGCAAGCCGATTCGTGCGAAAACGGTTAAAAACATATATCACAATCTTTCTGCCGCATTTGACAAAGCAGTTGATAATGAGCTTATCAAAAAGAACGTATGCAAAAGCGTTATACTTCCAAAGCCTGTAAAATATCAGGCAGAGGTGTATGATGAAGCTGAAATTGAAAAACTGCTTAAAGTTATAAACGGTACTGACATGATGTTGCCGATTACTCTTGACCTTGTTTTGGGTTTAAGGCGCGGTGAACTTTTAGGCTTAAAATGGCACAACATAGATTTTGATAAGAAACTTGTTACTATAGAAGATAATCTTGTTGAAGTCAGTAAAGAGGTCTGCAAAGAAAGAATTAAAACCAAAAAGCCTAAATCCGCAAGCGGTGAGAGAAAAATCCCTATTACCGACAATATTATTGCACTATTGAAAAAGGGCAGGGCAAGGTATAACGAAAATAAGCTGAGATACGGCAAGCTATTTTATGACGGTGATTATGTAGTATGTCAGCCGAACGGAAAGCCTTATAACCCTAATACATTTTCAAGGAAATTCCACAGAATACTGGTTAATAACGGTTTAAAACCTATTAGGCTGCACGATATTCGGCATACGAATGCTACTTTAATGCTAACTCACGGAGTATCGCCCAAAGTCGCTCAGATGAGATTGGGTCATTCCGATTTCGGCATAACTATGAATATTTACTCTCATGTTCTGGAATCGGTAGAGGTTTCGGCGGCAGTAGCTATTGAAGATACGCTTTTCGGCAAACAGGCATAAAATAAAAATTGCAGTACCCGGTGTTATATATTTGATATATTGGGTACTGCAATTCTTTTTTAATGTCAGCAATAACTATCAGAACATATTTTTTTGCCGTGCTTCATATATGATTTTTGCCATATCCCCACGGGTAAACAAGTCCATTTTCCCGGCTTGTTCAGAGGTAATCAGTCCTCTTTCAACAAAGGTATCAATTGCGGTCTGCCAATCCGGGTTTTCGCCCATATTGCGGAGTATAAGCGTTGCAAACTGGCTTGCGGTAATTGTATCATTCGGGGCAAACATATCGTTTCCGACACCTGTTGTAATGCCCTTGTCCTTGGCGATATTGGCATATTTAGCTCCCCAGTTGTCACTTTGAACATCTGTAAAGTAAGACGTATCGGAGGTTTGCGAATCCTCATATCCCATTGCACGCACAAGCATTGCTGTTGCTTCTATTCTTGTCATCGGCTTTAATAAGTCAAGTCCCTTGTCATTGCCCTTTAACAGTCCGTCCGATTGCAGACTTTCGGCTTCGGTTTGGTAAATAGGTTTTTCCTCAAATACACCCTCAACAGAGTATTGTTCGTACGAACCCAAGCTTGCCATAAGCTCCGACATTTTATATCCTTTGAACTTTTCCAGATTACATTCTTCATCGTCATAGGCATCAAGGCTATAGATTTTAATGCCGTAATCTGCCTTTTCTCCTTTTAGATATAGTATTGTAGCCATAACAATATTGACAAGCTTGCAGTCTAATATTTTATCGTCAATTTCCTCTGCCACTAATTTGCTTACAGCTTCCGAGTCCATTAAAAAATCCAATCCCTCATTGTCCATAAGGTATCTGTATAATAGTACTTTATTATAATCATTTTCGTTAAAAACACCTCCTGTTGCTTGATTGCAGTATGATAAAGCCCACAGTTTTGTTGGATTGATAAGATACTCGAAACTACCGTTTTCAGCATACTGTTTTGAATATTTAGTTGTGTCTAAATCATTAAAATAAAATATTTTTTCAGGTGTTAGTACGCTTTGTGATTTAATTAAATCTATATATTCTTCCTTTGTCATGTTATGGTCTGGATACTCCCGGTCTAACTCTCTTTGAATTTGCCTTTGTATATCTCTTTCACTGCCGTTAACAACTTCTGTGTAAGCCTCAGGGTGGTTTATTAATTTAAATCCCTCAACAGCTTCAGCAACAGAAAAATCCTCTGCGTTTACTGTAATCATGGTTATATTTAATACTATTACCATTAAAATTGCAATAATCCTTTTCATAATACTACTCTCCTTTTTAATTCAATTCCAACCAATTATCAAATCCGGTTACTCCAACTCCGTTCAATATCGAGAGTGTTATATGATAATTGCTGCGTTTTTCTATATTTAAATCAAATAGTTCTTGCTCCTGACGGATAAATTCTCCATGCACCTTGTCAGATTTTACTGTTCTTAAACTGTTTTGTGTTACCCCTGTTGTAAGATTTGTTACCGTCAATTTAACCGCAATATAGTTAGACATTCTGAACATATACTTTAGATTTCTATCCATATCACCATTATTTTGCACATAAAAATCATATGTATATGTAGTACCCCATTCGCCCATCATCATGGCAACCTCTTGCCACTGTTTTTTTGAAACTTCGTTCGGAAGAGGATACAAAGATAACGGATTTTTAGGTCTGTCAATGCTTGCCTGATGTTTAAAGTAATCTATAAACGTATCATTTATGCTGTTATTTAATTCATTGCCCGACAAAGTATCTGAATATCGATTGCAATAATTATCCTTAAATACATTAGGATTGACGTGTCGGAAATCAAAATACCACTTTCCTGTCTTGCCGTTATACACATCGTCATATTCAAAACTGTTCATTGCTGACGGTAATGCATAGTACATTCCCCAATCAATGTCATTCCACGGATTTATAGCGGTTATCCATGTGTATTTAGGATTATGTATATTCTCACCATATAACTTGTCAGTCATGTATATTGGCAATGTTTGAGAAGGTATGCTGTCATCAATCGCAATATTGACTTCTGCATTAATTTCCGCTAATCCTGTGCGGTCAATACCTTTCATCTTCTTATTTATGTCACGCTCTCCAATTCGATTAGGATATAAATACGTAATAAATTTCCAATAATTTATCTTATTATTGACATTAGCATACAAAGTGCCGTCTGATGATGTTGTTAATCGCAAATATTGTTCATCGTAAGCTGCCAAAGTATTTACAGTGAGTTTCTTATTGTTAAGAACCTTGAAATCAAGGAAAATACCAAGCAAGCAATAATAATTATCGCTTCTGACAGGTAGTTTTAACGCTTGATTCAGTATATCCTTAAACAATAACACATGGCTTTTGGCAGGAATTGTGTATGTTCCGCTATACTCACTGTTATCGCTTAGTCTGTCATAACAAAGTGTCGGCAGTTCGCCGTAGTCTTTTGTCACAAGGTAGTTTAGCTTATATATACTTATCGTAATACTGCTGTTTGTGTTGTTCTCAAAATCAATGTCATAATAGAACTCACCTGTCGGGTGATTTTCATAGTCCGAGCATGAGTGAGTTACATACATAGTATTTGTTCCGGATATATCCTCCTGACGGTATATTAAATTATTCATCGTGTGCATAGCATTTGTCGGGTATATTATATCGTCATCTATGAACTTTTCCGGATTGTTTACGTATATGTAGCTTCCGCCCGATTTCTTTTTAAATTCAAGCGTTTGCCCTCGTGACACGGTAATTCTTCCTCTTGCATATTGCAGCATAAATCCGGAGAATCTCAGGCAATATTTATTCCCTGCTTGAAGATTCGCAATGATTTTCTTCTCACCGTTTCCAATTTGCTTAGTCATTCCAACACTGTCATAAAGCTTGATATACGTATCATAGTTTTGTGTTCCGCCGTTGTACTCCGACACATTGAAAACATATGTACCTGTTTTATCCGGTGTAAAGCCAAACAGAGCATAATCTCCATTATCTGTTATTATATCCTGATATTCATCAATTGTCAAGTCCCTGACAGGGGCATTTTTCATAACGTTTATCTGTGCAAGAAGCCGACCGTTATTGTAATGTCTTACCTTTATGTAATATGTCTCATTTTCTGTCATTGCAACATTAACCTGAGAAAATCTGCTTCCTCCGTAGTCATCATTTGAAGCAATCATATTCGTCATTTCGGAATCCGAATAAATCTCTATACAGGTATCATTGCTTATTCCGCTTCCCGAATAGGGCGATGTGTACACGTAGTAATTTCCCGATGTTTTGGGTTTAAATGTATACACCGCATATGAGCCTTTTTCAGCGGAAATTGCGGCTGTTGCTCCTCCGCTTGTCAATGGTATTTTGGCTTCAACATAACTAAGGTCTATTCCAAATTGCCTTTTGATTATCTTGGTTTCATTTTTTGATAAATACGCAAACACGTTCTTACCGGAATAGTCCTTTAATTTTGTAAAGAACAGCAACAGCTTTTCTCCGTCCGTATCAGGTATTTGATTTATATCCAAATCCGAAAAGTATCTGAAAGTCTTTTTAAAAGGCTCCCAGCCTATTTGTTTTTGTATATCTATCAATATCACCGCAAATCCGGCTGAAGCATATTTGTTTTTAGAAAATGAATTTGCATAACTGTCTAAGTATCTGTCCTTTGACAATAACTTGTAGTATCCTTCTCCGGTATACCAACCCTTGCTTTCATCTTCAAATCGTCCCGGTTCGTAAATTCGTGCATTGAGAGTGTCACAGATGTAATACATTTTGAACCATGCCAAGGCTTCGGAATCGAAATCCCAACCGCGATAATCAAAAACATGGCTTAATTCATGCAGCGGAGTTTCTCCCCAATCATTTTTTGAAAGCCGTCGTAAATGCCCTCTGACATATGCTCTGTTATGTTTGAATACTCTTGTATAGTCATAATATCCGAGCGTGACCGTCCAATAGTTCAAGCCGTCAATATCATTAAAATATTCATTTAAATTATCTCTCGTTGACTTCATGATAATTTTTTGAGCGTCATACGGCGTATAACCTGTCAGCTCTCTTAATGCTGAATATGCCTTATCCATTCTGTCAAGCCATGTGTTAAATTCTGAATCTTTAGCAAGAGCTTTGTCCTCAGGCTCAATTTCTGCAACCACACGTCCGCCGTTATCATACCGCTCGAACGTTTCATTGTTATCGGCATAATCTAATTGCACAAATCTGCATATACTGTTTTTTCTGCCATAGGTTTCTCCGCCATCTGTTGACCAAAGTATTTCAACAATGTATATTCCGCCCGGCTTTAAATTGTGAATTATGTGTTCACCGCTTCGCAAATCAGTTTTACCCGGATATACATTTTTACCCACTGTTAAGCCGTCCGATGTGTTGAAGTCAACCAGATAAAGTACATTTCCTTCTTCGCCCGATGATGGGAAAGTAACATTGCACTTGATTTTTGTTGACGTTGCTTCAAGTATTTTTAAAGCAGGTAAACTTTGCAGAAATATTCCCGAATCGGTTTCACCCTCTGTATTGTCCTCTATTATTTCTCCTGTTATCGAGTATGTCGGCGGATAGTAATTTCTTACAATAGGAAATTTTTCATCTTCTGTGCTGTCCTCATTATCTGCTGACATTAATTCTGTCTGTCCGTAATCGGTGTATTTGTCTATCAGTGCAAGATATTCACGGCGAACCGTTTCCAAATCATTGTATTTTGTAGAATAATACTGATTCACAATTTCATCAAAATTACTTATATCTTTCGGGTGACCCGATAAAAACTCCGGCAGACTGTGAAGTGCGGATTCACGGCTTAAAATGCTTTCGTATTCGTCATACATCTGCTTTGCGCCCTCTGTGTCGCTGTTATCCGACATGAATTTGCACATTTTCAGGATAGATTTTTTGTAAGCATTTGTTCCTATATCATAGTCATATATGTTAAATTCGTCCGCTTCTTTGGGTACGTCCTTTTGAATTGTGATAACATAATCACCGATATTGCCGCTGATTTTCAAATAATATGTAAGATTCGATTTAAGCCAAGCCTTACATGAATTGAAATCGGATTTTATCGGGGTCGGGCTTGAACCGTACAACTCTGCTTTTGCATTTGAAGCACTTATACAGTTTATTGTGTATATTTCGCTTGCTTCAGGTATAAACTTTATATAATCTACATCATCTGAGGTGTTTATACTTCCATTTATCGGGTATTGAACATCATATAACTGTGCTTTATTGGCTGTGTCTGCGTAGTAATCATTTTCAGCTTCATTAGAAAAGGTTAAATTATCAATTGCAGATGATAAAGAAAATATCAAAAAAATAGAGGAATCAGCCGAAAGTGCAGATAAAATAATCTATGCTGTGGGAACAGGTCATCAAAACAATGCAGAATTTCAGAAAATGATATGCACCCAAAAGCTAGACACTTTTGGAGGTGCATATTTTTGCAGGTAAAACAAGGAAGGAAGAACAAAAACTACTTGCCGAAATTCAAAATATCTGTTATAATGGATATGCGAGAACATCATTTAGGATATTACGAAACAGCAAGAAAATATGATTTAGGAGATCCCCGAAAAGGATTTGATTGCTGAAAACCAACGTCTTAGAATGGAGATAGATTACTTAAAAAACTGAGTGCCTTAGTTCTTGCGAAAGAGCGAAAGAACGGGAAAAAGCGTTGATTATCGCTGAATTGAGGCAAATGTATCCGCTTAAAGATTTATTGAAATTGGCAGGTCTTGCAAGAAACACTTTTTACTATTATCTAAAATTAAAAGACACAGATAAATACAAATAAGTTAAAGACGATATACTTGACATATTCAATCAAAACAAAGGAAGATACGGATATAGAAGAATTTTATAAGGGCTTAAACAAAAAGGATATACAATTAACCATAAAACAGTACCATTATCAAAGAAGAAAACATATACCATAACAAATTAATAAATGCCGGGGTGCGAGATGAAACTACATGAAAAAACTGAATTATTTATTATTTTGCCGATGCTTTTGATTCCGGTTTGCAGAGTAAGCGCGGACAGCAGAGGGTACATAGTAAAATTTAATACCGATATATCATCGGTATTAGATACATCACGATTTGCAGAAATAGGAGAAAATAAAAACACCTATAAAATTGACGATTTAAACGACTTAGGCGGATTGAATCAATATATTGCATACTGCGAAGCAAATGATGAGGTGGATTTAATCGAGGGCATAGAGCCGATAAGCTTATTTAAGCTTCCCGATGATGAATTATATTCGCAGCAGTGGCAGACGCAAATGATTAATGCAGATTATGCATGGGAGTTTGAAACGTATGGTAATCAGGTTAATGTTGCGGTTATCGACAGCGGCTGCAATGCTCACGTTGATTTGGATGATAATTTGGCGGGCGGATATAATTATACCGATAAATCAAAGAGCAATGATTTTTCGGATAATGTCGGGCATGGTACTCATGTGACCGGAATTATTGCGGCACAGATGAACGGTATCGGCATTGTCGGAGCTGCTCCGAAAGCAAACATATACGCACTCAAATGTGTAGATAAATATGTTTCAGCCGGAACGGATATATTGGCAACGGCAATATATGACGCTGTTGATAAATATCATTGCAGAGTGATAAATCTGAGTTTAGGAATTAAACTGGATAAGAATGTGATTTATGACGCTGTAAAATACGCATATGAAAAAGGCGTTATCATAGTTGCCGCAGTCGGAAATGACGGGAATGATACAATATACTATCCTGCCGGATATGATGAAGTTATAGGTGTTGGTTCTGTCGGAATTGCAAAAGAAAAATCGTATTTTTCACAGAAAAATGAATCGGTATTTGTTGTCGCACCGGGAGAAAAAGTGAAAAGCCTTAAAGGAACAGATGAGTATATATTGATGCAAGGGACTTCACAGGCGGCACCGCTTGTAACAGGGGCGGCAGCTATTATGTTCTCAGTTGACGAGGACGTTACGCCGCAGAAATTTAAAGAGCTTTTGAAAACAACTTCTGCTGATTTGGGTGATATAGGTAAGGATAATTTATATGGCTGGGGACTTTTAAATGTGGAAAAGCTTATGGATTCAGCTATGGGCGATTGCTATGTATCACCGATTAACGAAGGAAAAGTTGTTGTTTATAACAATACCGGCAGCATTATAAATGCCGAGGGTATTTGGGCAAATTATTCGGGAAATAAGTATATTGGCGGTGAAACGGAAAAACTTTTGCTGATGCCGCAAAAGAAAATAAAACTAAAGCATATGGATTGCACAGAAGAAACAAAGTTTTTTCTGTGGGAGTCTTTAAATAATATGAAACCATTAACAAAAAATAGAATCGGTGGAAGATGAAATGAAAAGGATAATAGGCGGTGTATGATAACGGCGAAAAGAGACTGTTGGCCGGTGATGAATATAATGTTGAGGGTTTTAGCGGTACTCCCGGGAAATATGATATTTCGGTATCGTATAGCAATGCAATTACAGTTTTTGATGTTACGGTAGATGCATTAAATGTTGAAACTCTTGTACTTGCCTCAAAACCCAATATGGACTTTGCAAAAGACGGTGCGACGGAAAGGTTTGCGGAGCTTTCAAGGGCAGTCGGAACAGCAGCCGCGGCGGACGGCGATGAAACTGCAGCGGATAAATTTATTGACGGACTTTTTGAAATATGCAAAAAGTGTGAAGTTCCGACAATAGCGGAATATGGGATTGACATTGATAAATTCATCTCCACAATTCCCAAAATGACATCTGACGCATTCGCAAGCGGAAGTCCTGCGAATACTCGCAAAAATGTCAGTGAAGATGACATTTCTGCAATATATAAAGCGTTGATTTAGTTTGGTTATATAAAAGACTTCGGGGTTTAAACTTGAAGTCTTTTTTAGTTGCTTGTGATTCCTGATATTCACAATGAAAAGTCATATATTTTTATAATGTTGTAAAATATACAATTGAAAGGTGTGTGAATACAGTGAATGAGAAAATTATTACAAATGAACCAATCAATAACTTCAGACTATATCTTTATGAGGAAGAGAGGAGCGACAACACCATAGAAAAATATGTGCGAGATATTCGGTTTTTTCAATAATGGTTACAAGGCAGGAGCGTTGATAAATCGGTTGTTATCGAATACAAAAAAGATATATGCAATAGATATGCAGCTTTCGCTGTGCGCTATGCAGTAGGAAGCGGTTTAATAAAGGGTAAATCGAATAGCACATTAGAACCGCAAGATAATGCAACAAGAGCAGAAATCGCTGCTGTTTTACAAAGATTTATTGAAGCTAATAATTAGGCATGAGCCCGACTCTCTCAGACCTAAGCTGAAGCTGAAAAATGAACAGAACAGTTAATTCGAACTGCGACAGTTCGAATTAACTGTTCTTTACTTATGGAAAAAGCCTGTATTTATTAAGGCTTTTGTGACGTATAGTTTAAAAACTATACAACACAGATTTTTATTTAAGAAATAATACAATAATTGTGCTCCAAAGGCCCAGAGCCTTTACCCAGATCGAGCATTGCTCTCAAAGCTCCGGTAAGATATTCCTTTGCGGATTTTATGCTTTCTTCGATGGTTTTTCCGTCGGCAAGACCGCACGCAATCGCAGAGGAAAGAGTACACCCTGTTCCGTGCGTATTCGGATTGTTGATTCTCTCCGAGCTGAACCAACCTATTTTGCCGTCCCTATAGAGCAGATCCACTGCGTCATTAATCAGATGACCGCCCTTAACAAGCACTGCGCCGTTATACTTTTTCGCAGTAATTTCAGCGGCTTTGATCATATCCTGCTCGTTGTGAATTGACATTCCGGAAAGGATTTCCGCTTCGGGGATATTCGGTGTGATAATGTCGGCAATGGGAATAAGCTTTTCGGTCAGAACTCCGATAGCGTCGTCGCCTATAAGCTTGCAGCCGCTTGTTGAAACCATAACCGGGTCAACCACTATGTTGACGGCTTTATATTCTTTCAGCTTATCGACAATTACGTTGATTATCTCCCCGGACGATACCATTCCTATTTTTACTGCGTCGGGGAATATATCGGTAAATACTGCGTCAAGCTGATCTGCAACAAATTCCGGGGTTGCTTCCATGATTGACGTAACTCCGGTAGTATTTTGAGCGGTCAAAGCGGTTATAACGCTCATTGCGTACATTTTATTTACCGTAATTGTTTTAATATCTGCCTGGATCCCTGCTCCGCCGCTTGAATCGGAGCCTGCAATTGTCAATACCTTTTTAATCAATGTAATCTCCTGCTTTCTTAAATGATTTTATATAAATGTCGGAATTATCCAACAATTTGTCAAAATCCGTTTCGGCACTGTCATAAACGCCGCATACCTTAAAGCCTGCCTTTTTTGCCGTTTCGGCAGCGTGTGAAGCGTCCTCAAATATCATAAGCTTATCCTTATCAACCGCAAGATATTCCAAAGCTCTATTAAATATATCCGGCTCGTCCTTGCCGTGACCGATTTCGGTACAGGTAAATATTTTTTCAAAGAAGTCCGATAAACCGGCTTTTTTCAAAGCGGCTTCGGCGAGATATTTGTCGGTTGCGGTTGCAACGCACATTTTAACGCCGCCGTCCTTTAGGTGCGTAAGAAATTCACGGACATTTTCTTTTGCTGCGGCTTTGTTAAAATAGTAGTCCTCGGTTAGCTTGTTGATTCCGTCCATGATTTCCGGAACACTGTCACCGATCGGGTGATTTTCTTTGATGAAGCAAGCTGCCTGATAGAGACTCATGCTTCTGATTGACTGTCTTAATCCGGGAATTGGAGTACAGCCTTTAAGCTTTACCAGATCGGTGCCTATATTATCCCACATCGGCATGGAATCAAGAAGCGTACCGTCCATATCAAAAACCGCACCGGCGATTTTTGTTTTGACGGTTTGCTCTGATAAAGCGAGAAGCTCCCTGCACGCATTTGTTATATCATTACTTGCAAATATAGCCGATACAAGCGCAACTCCGTCAATTCCGCTGCCTTTTAATTCGGTGATATTATTTTTGTTAATGCCGCCTATGGCAACAACGGGAACATCGGAAAGTGCACAGACCTCTTTTAATTCCCTTGACGTCATGTAATCGGCGTCAAGCTTTGTTGACGTGGGGAAAACAGCACCGGCACCGAGATAATCTGCTCCGCCCTCAACGGCTTTTTTTGCCTGTTCGGCATTTATGACGGATACGCCGATAATCATGTTATCGCCGACAATTTTTCTGACATCTTCGACCTTCATATCCTCTTGTCCGACATGAATGCCGTCTGCGCCGCACTCGACCGCTGCTTGTACATCATCATTTATTATAAGAGGAACGCTGTATTTTTTACATAATTCATTTATTTCTACGGCTTCCTTTAAAAAATCCTCGTGTGACATTTCCTTTTCACGGATCTGAACGCAGGTAACGCCGCCCTTTAAGGCTTTTTCGACCTGTTCGTATAATGTTTCGCCGTTAAGCCATGCTCTGTCCGTTACGGCATATAGCCTCATAATTTTGCTTGCACACTTCATAGATATTATCCCTTTCATTATTTACAATTATCGCCAATACAAATCGGATTAACTGTTATAGGCTGTTATTTTAGCGCCCTTTTCCAGTTTTTCGGGTGTCAGATTATATATCTCGTCAATAATCATATTTCTGTAGGTTGAATTTCCGTCACGCTCCGATAAACGCTCATGTGCCGATTCACCGCAAAGTCCCATTGCGCATACCGCAGCGGCGCACGCTTCGGCTTCGCTGCCGGGGTTGGCGCCCAGATATGCGGCGGTCATGGCACTCAGCATACAGCCTGTTCCCGTAACGGAGGACATCATGGGGTGACCGTTTCTGATTACAAACTGCTTGTCCTTGCTCACAACCAAATCTATTGCGCCGGTAATGACTATTACTGCGCCTGTTTTAACGGAAAAATCACGGGCAAACTTTATAACAGACGGAATTGTTTCGTCCGTTACGGAATCCGTGATATCTGCGTCAACGCCCCTTGCGCCACCGGAGCCTAAAGCGATAGCCTTGATTTCGGAAATGTTTCCTCTTATGGCTGTAAATTTTATGTTTTCTATAAGCTCCAACGACGTTTCTGTTCTTATACGTGAAGCGCCTGCACCGACAGGATCAAGCAAAACCGGGTGGTTTAAGCTGTTTGATATTCTTCCCGCAGCAAGCATTGAGGGTATTAAGTCCCTTTGAATTGTGCCGATATTAATGTTCAGGGCTGTGCAGATTTTTGTGATGTCCTTAACATCGTCCAAATCGTCCGCCATAATCGGCGAGCCTCCGCAAGCCAACAGTATATTGGCGCAGTCGTTTACGGTTACATAATTTGTGATATTATGCACCAGCGGTGTTTTTGTTCTTACATTCTCCAGCATTTTTCCCAACATAATAAAAATCTCCCTTTCATGATTGAAAATTTTGATATTCGCATATCAAGCTTACATAATTAATTCCGCAAAAGCCCGGGAAATATGGATTCCCAAAGCCTTTGGCCGGTCGAAGATTAATTTCTTCCTCTCAATCTGAAACACAGACTCCCATCGCTATATAAAAAGATACACCGGTCAGCCTGCGGCGCTCCCCGCCTGCTGACCCTTTTTCGGCATATCCTGTCGGCAAGAAAGTAATTATACCTTTCGGCATAAGACAGACTCCAGTTGTTTAAAATCAAAGTCCCGCATTTTGGCTGTCACACTTTTTTGTACCGAAAAGCTTGCTTGCGGCAACGGTAATCACGCAAACGATTATCATTGCCGGAAGTGTGTAGCCCACCGGCGTGTCGATTTTCATCATAATTCTGTAAATTACGAATCCTATCAGCCAACTCACAATGTTAATCCAATCAACGCTTTTATCCGAATTGTCTTTATGCAAAATAAAGAAATCGGTAATCTGAATTGCAATCATCGGTGCAAATACCGAGCCGATAATGTATAAAAAGTCCTCAAACTTTGTAATCGGCGTAAATACGGCAAGTATTATTCCGATTACGCAGACTGCAACAGCAGCCGGTTTTTCTTTAAGCTTTTTGGAAATGCTCTCACAGCTCACTCCGGCTGAATATGCGTCAAGGAAGGTTGTTGTCACGGTTGAGAAAATCACGATAATGATTGCCGCAATACCAAGACCTGCCTTTGTCATTATCAGACCTACATCGGTTTCTCCGGTAAACATTGCCGCACCCATACCTATAATATACATCCACATACTGGCGGCAAAGTACGCTATACAGCTGCCCAAAGTTGCAGCGGCAGGTTTTTTTGCGTATCTTGTGTAATCCGATATCAGCGGCAGCCATGAAAGAGGCATTGCCACCGAAAGCTCAACCGCTGCGCCGAAGCTTATGTTTTCTCCCTGCATTATTGCATTATTACCCTTGAATATAACGGTACTCATTACTATAGTGAGAATGAATAACGCTCCCATTATTATGTAATTGAGTTTATCGAGATTTTTGATTCCAATCATAATCCATACGATAATGAGCAATCCGATAATAACGCTCCAGAACCATTCTCCGGCAAAGCCGGTAACGGCATTTGCCGCCTGCGAGCCCGATACTATCATAACTGCCGTCCAGCCTACAAGCTGCAAAACATTCAGTGACGAAAACAACAGCGAGCCTTTTTGACCGAATGACTGCTTAACCGTTTCCATTGCGCTCTTTTCTGTCCTTGCACCGATAATTCCGGCGGCAAACAGCAAAAGACAGCCGATGATATGACCGAGCAGAACCGCCGAAAATCCTTTGGCAAAGCCGAGAGGCGCTATCAGCGTTCCGGTCAGAATTTCCGCAATGGATATTCCGGCTCCGAACCATATCAGTGAGTTTGACAGTACAGATGTTTTTGTTTCTTCCATAATAATTCTCCTGTTCCGCTGCGTAAGGCAGCTTTGTTTTTTGTTCAGGAGAAAATGTAAGCTTCCTTACGGGCGGCAAAAATAAAACGAAGCCACCCGATTCCGGTAACTTCGCTGAAAAATCCGTCTTGTTTTCCTACGTTGGCATTATCCAAATCAGGTTATAGGGTCGAAGCTGTCTGCTTCCTCTCAGCCTGAACTTACACAAGCTCCCCTGAACTATTCTTTTTTATTTATTCTATCATATGAGTATGTATTTGTCAAGAAAAATAATTCAAAAAAATATAGAATAAAATCGGCAAACAAAAACAAAACAAAGAAAAACAAAAAAAATCAAAAAAATCAAAAATTTTTTATAAAATCTATTGAAATGATTATAGTTTTATGATATACTGTAAGCAATAAAATATGAATTGATAAAATAGCGGAAATATAAATTACAATAAACCTTATAAAGTAAAAAATCACCGAAAAAAGGAGAGAGAAAAATGGCAGAATTTCAGACTCCGGATATATTGATGTCACCGAGAATATCGGCATTAAAGTCAGAGCTGTTTGCGAATATGCCGCAGATAGAAACCGACAGAGCTGAGCTTTTGACCGAAAGCTACAAGCAAACCGAGGGTCAGCCGATTGTGAGAAGAAGAGCGCTGGCATTTTCGTACATACTGAAAAACATACCTATCACCATAAGAGAAAACGAGCTTATCGTCGGAAGTGCAACCCAAAGACCGAGAAGCTGTCAGGTGTTCCCGGAATATTCCTATCAGTGGCTTGAGGACGAGCTTGATACCGTGGAAACAAGAAAGGCAGATCCGTTTTACATATCGGAGGAAAACAAAGCGGTATTGCGCAGAATATATCCTTACTGGAAAGGTAAAACAACAAGCGAGCTTGCAACCGCATATATGTCGCCCGAAACGCTTACGGCAATCGAGCATAACATATTCACTCCGGGTAATTATTTTTACAACGGAATAGGTCATTTTACCGTTGACTACGGAAAAATTTTAAGAATCGGCTATAAAGGTCTGATAGCAGAGGCTGAGGCAGAGCTTGAAAAGTGCAGGGTTTATGACGCAGACTATCCGAAAAAGAGTGATTTTCTTCATTCGGTAATTATATGTGCCGAAGCGGCAATTACATATGCCAACAGATATGCTGACCTTGCCGAAAAGCTTGCGGAGGAGAGCGAAAGCATTCAAAGAAGAAGCGAGCTTTTGCTGATTGCGCAGAATTGCAGGAGAGTACCGGAAAACCCGTGCGAAACCTTTATGGAGGCTTGCCAGGCATTCTGGTTTATACAAATGTTATTGCAGATTGAATCGAGCGGACATTCGATTTCCCCGGGACGGTTTGATCAGTATATGTATCCGTATTATAAAGCAGATATAGACAAGGGCTTGATTACAAGAGATTTTGCTCAGGAGCTTCTTGACTGTATATGGGTTAAATTCAATGACCTTAATAAGGTAAGAGATAAGGTATCGTCTGAGGGCTTTGCAGGCTACAGCCTGTTCCAGAATCTCTGCGCCGGAGGACAAACCAAGGACGGACTTGACGCAACAAACGACTTATCATATATGTGTATTCAGGCTTCAATGCATACACAGCTGCCTGCACCGTCATTTTCGGTAAGAATATGGAACGGAACGCCGAACGAATTTATTTTAAAGTGCGCCGAGCTTACAAGAACGGGAGTAGGCTTGCCGGCATATTACAATGATGAAATAATTATTCCGGCACTCATGAGCAGAGGTATTCCGCTTGATGAGGCGAGAGGATATAACATAATAGGCTGCGTTGAACCTCAGGTTCCGGGCAAAACCGACGGCTGGCATGACGCTGCGTTCTTTAATATGTGCCGTCCGCTTGAGCTTGTATTTTCAAACGGATATGACAAGGGAACGCTTGTCGGACTTGAAACGGGCAAGGTTGAGGATATGAAAACCTTTGACGAGTTTTATGACGCTTACAAAAAGCAGATGGAATATAACATAAGGCTTATGGTCAATGCGAACAATGCGATAGATTATGCACACCGTGAAAGATGTCCGCTGCCGTTCCAGTCATCAATGATTGAGGACTGCATAGGCAGAGGAAAAACTATCCAGGAGGGCGGAGCGGTATATAACTTTACAGGTCCGCAGGGCTTTGGAATTGCCAATGTTACGGACGGGCTGAACGCTGTTAAAGAGCTTGTATTTAATGAAAAATACCTCACATTGGCTGAATTTAAAAAAGCACTCTCGGATAATTACGGTCACGGAATGACCGCCGAAGAAGCGGAAAAATCGACCAAGGACGTGGTTGCCGATCTGGTATCGAAGGGCAAGAGCGTAACAGACAAGCAGATAGAAGATATATTTAGGATGTTCATGGAGGGACTTGCAACAGAGGAAGAAAAGCAGAAATACGCAAAGCTTCTGGATAAAATAAAGAGTCTGCCGAAATACGGAAACGATATTCCGGAGGTTGATTATTTTGCCCGTGATGTTGCAAATGTTTATACAAAGGAAGTCGAAAAGTATAAAAATCCGAGGGGAGGAATGTTCCAGGCCGGACTTTACCCAGTATCGGCAAACGTTTTGCTCGGACATCAGACCGGTGCAACTCCCGACGGCAGACTTGCCAACACTCCGGTGGCCGACGGCGTAGGGCCATGCTCCGGAAGCGACACAAAAGGCCCGACTGCGGCGGCTAATTCCGTTGCGAAGCTTGATCATGAAATAGCTTCAAACGGTACTCTGTATAACCAGAAATTCCACCCGTCGGCACTGAGCGGCGTGTCGGGACTGTTCAACTTTACATCGTACATACGGGCATTTTTCGATCAGAAGGGAATGCATATGCAGTTTAATGTTGTAAGCAAGGAAACGCTTCTTGACGCACAGAAGCACCCCGAAAATTACAGAAATCTTGTAGTAAGGGTTGCAGGCTACAGCGCATTGTTCACAACGCTGTCAAAGGCATTGCAGGACGATATTATCAACCGTACCGAACAGGCATTTAACAGATAAAACCGTGCGGTTATGAAGCTTTGGAGGCATATATGAATGATTATATGAATACCGTGGGACGTATTTTTGATATACAAAAGTATTCGATTCATGACGGCCCCGGAATCAGAACGATTGTATTTTTAAAAGGCTGTGCTTTCAGATGCCACTGGTGCTGCAATCCGGAATCGCAGGAATTTAAAATACAGCCGATGACCTTTGGAGGAAAAGAGAAGATAATCGGCAGGGACGTAACCGTCAGAGAGGTTATGCAGGAGGTAATAAAGGACGCACCGTACTATAAGCGTTCGGGCGGAGGTCTGACCCTTTCGGGCGGAGAATCGCTTTTGCAGCCGGATTTCGGAGTTGCCCTGCTGAGAGCCGCTAAGGACATGGGACTGACAACGGCAATAGAAACAACAGGCTTTGCGGGCTTTGACGTAATCGAAAGATTTTTGAAATATCTTGATTATGTTTTAATGGATATTAAGCACATGAATCCGCAGAAGCACAAGAAATTTATAGGACATACTAACGAGCTTGTTCTTGAAAATGCGAAAAGGATAAAGGACAGCGGTGCGAATCTCACAATAAGAGTGCCTGTTATCCCGACTTTTAACAATACCGTTGAAGAAATATCGGAAATTGCAAAATTTGCAAAATCACTCGGAGTCGAAAAACTTCATCTTCTTCCGTACCACAGAATGGGCGAGGATAAATATGCCGGACTGGGCAGAGAATATCTGCTGAAGGGCACAGAGCCTATGACCGATGATTATATGCAGAAGCTGTATAATGCGGCGCGCGGTATATTCGGTGATGGGTGTCAGATAGGTGGATAAAGTCTGTATATGCAAATGTAAAATTACATGGTTTAATATATAAAAGGGATGCTGTAATTTCAGCAGCCCTTTTGCACTCTTTTGTGACTAAAATATTTTTGATTAAGGGTGATTGATTTTGAAAGAATTATTTGTTGATTTAGCTGAAAAATCTTATAATATATATTTTGATATTGATTTTGAAAATTTATGTGATAAAATAGAATCCGCAGGGAATTATAAAAAGATTATGGTCGTTACGGACGATAATGTGAACCGTCTGTATGCGGATGAGATTATGGAGAAGCTTTCGGCGCACGGATTTGAAGCTTCAAAATATGTTTTGGCAAGCGGAGAACAGAATAAAAACATGGATTCGGTTCTAGGTATATGCAAAGCGTGCATTGAAAACGGTCTTGACAGAAAAAGTCTGATTGCCGCGTTCGGCGGCGGAGTTGTCGGAGATATGGCAGGCTTTGCGGCGGCAATATACATGAGAGGTATAGATTTTATACAAGTGCCGACAACGCTTTTGAGTCAGTCGGACAGCAGCGTCGGCGGTAAAACCGGGGTTGATTTCATGAACGCAAAAAATATTCTCGGCGCATTTCATCAGCCTAAGCTGGTGTATATAAACACCTCTACGCTCAAATCGCTTCCAAAAAGAGAATTTATTTCCGGAATGGGCGAGGTAATCAAGCACGGAATGATAAGAAACAAAGTGTTTTTTGATTATCTGAAAAATAACAAAGCTGCTATAGAAAAGCTTGACAGCTCGGTTTTGGCAGATATGGCTTTTGAAAATTGCTCAATAAAGGCAGACGTTGTGGTAAAAGATGAATTTGAAAACGGCTTGAGAGCAGATCTGAATTTCGGTCACACGATAGGCCATGCGGTTGAAGCCTGCTCCGGGTTTAAGCTTTCGCACGGCGAATGTGTGGGTTTGGGAATGTTGGCGGCGGCTTATATTGCTATGAAAAGAAACGTGTTCTCCGAAAAAGAGTTTTCAGAGCTTGAAAATATCTTGAGGGATTACGGCTTTAAAACCAAAACCGAGATTGAAGATACGGAAAAGATCAGAGAAGCAATGGGTAAGGATAAAAAAACGACTTCGGGCAAAATTAAGTTTGTTTTGCCAAAAAATATAGGCAGCGTATATCAGTGTACTGATGTTACGGAGGAAGAAATAACGGCTGCCGTCAAGTATATTAAAAAATAATAAAGTAATTGTAACGGTATATCGGAAAGGAAAATATAAGTATGATTTTATGGTCTGTTTTGGCAGTTTTGCTTGTTGTGCTGGATCAAGCGGTGAAGATTTGGGTGTCAAATTGCATATCCGCTTCGGATTCGATAAGAGTTATTCCGGGTGTGATAGATTTTGTTTATGTGAAAAACAGAGGGGCAGCTTTCAGCTTTTTGGCAAATAAAACCTATGGTATAATAATACTGAGCATAGTATCTCTGCTATTTTGTATCGGGGTTGTCGGGTATGTTATTGTAAAGAAGCCGAAAAACAGGCTGTTTATGACATCGCTCATGCTGATGTTTGCCGGAGCACTCGGAAATGCGATTGACAGAATTTTCAGAGGGTATGTTGTGGATTTCATAGAAACAACCTTTATAAGCTTTCCGGTATTTAATATTGCGGACATAGCAATAACCGTCGGAGCGGTGCTTTTGATAATATATATACTGTTTTTTGACAAGACGGAAAATAACTCACAGCCGTTATGATTTGTGCCGCCGTACGGCGGTGGAATGGAGAATTTTATGGAGAGTATTGTTTTGATACCTGCCGCGGGAAGCGCCGGAGAACGGCTTGATAAGTATTTAAGCGAGGAAATAGAGGATATTTCACGTTCGTATGCGGCTTCACTGGCAAGCGACGGTCTTGTTTTATGCAAGGGGAAAAGGATAGATAAAAAATACCGAATAAAGGGCGGAGAGCGGATTGAGGTGACAATACCCGAGCCTGAGGAGCTGTCTGTCGAACCGGAGAATATTCCGCTTGACATAATATATGAAGATAACGATTTGCTGGTTGTAAATAAGCCTCAGGGAATGGTGGTTCACCCTGCGCCGGGGAATTACAGCGGCACTCTTGTCAATGCGCTTTTATATCATTGCCGTGACAGTCTTTCTGCAATCAACGGAGTTGTGCGTCCCGGGATAGTACACCGCATAGATAAGGACACAAGCGGTTTGCTTGTTGTTGCCAAAAACAATGCCGCACATATCGCTTTGTCGGCGCAGATCAAGGAAAAAAAGGCGTTAAGAAGCTATATTGCGCTTGTTAATGGCAGAGTTAAGGAGAACGGAACGGTTAATGCGCCGATTGCACGAAACCCGAAGGACAGAAAGAAAATGGCGATAGCTGCCGGAGGACGTGAAGCGGTTACACATTATGAGGTTCTTGAAGATTACGGAGAATATACGCTTTTAAGATGTATTCTCGAAACGGGCAGAACGCATCAGATAAGGGTGCATATGAGCTATATCGGTCACAGCATTGTGGGTGACAGAACCTATTGCGGAAAAAAGGACAAATTCGGTCTTGACGGTCAGCTACTGCACGCAAGGACTATAGGCTTTGACCACCCGGTGACGGGCGAAGCAATGCGTTTTGACGCACCGCTGCCGGATTATTTTGAAAATGTTATAGAAAAGCTCAGAAAAAAAGTGAATATTTTATAAAATCAACTCTTTTTGGGTTGATTTTTTCTGTTGTTTGTAGTATTATATAAAATAGGTGTAATAGTAATCAGATGTGCGGAGATGTTCTGTGTTTATAACGGACCTGCATATAAAATCGGAGGAAATATTTAATGAATTGTAAAAAAATCAAAGTATGCGTAATTTTTGGAGGACAGTCGCCGGAGCATGATATTTCTTGTATATCGGCAGCTTCTGTAATCAGAAATTTGGATAAGGATAAATACAAGGTAATTACGATAGGAATAACCAAAAAAGGCGAATGGCGTTTATACAGCGGAAAAACCGAGTACATAGAAAACGGAAAATGGAAAACCGATAAAGAAAAGCTGACCCCGGCGGTTATATCGCCCGACGCAAGGGACAAAGCGATATTGGTTTTTGAAAAGGACAAAATCAAAAAGATAAAGCCCGATATTGTATTCCCGGTACTGCACGGCGAATACGGTGAGGACGGAACAATACAGGGACTTTTGGAGCTTGCCGAAATGAAATATGTCGGTATGGGAGTCTGCTCGTCTGCCAACGGCATGGATAAATCATTTACAAAGCTTGTGTTTGCAAATGCCGGAATACCGCAGGCGGCATGGATTGTTGTTAACGATCCCGAAATGAGCGATATTGACGCTGTTGTTAAGAGAGCGGAGGAAAAGCTTGGGTATCCGTGCTTTGTAAAGCCTGCTTCAACCGGTTCATCGGTCGGCGTGGGAAAAGCTAACAACAAGGAGGAGCTTGTTAATGCTTTGGAAAACTCATTCAAGTTCGGACGTAAGGTTCTGGTTGAGGAAAACATAGACGGTCACGAGGTTGAATGTGCTGTACTCGGAAATTCCGATCCGAAAGCCGCAACGGTCGGGGAAATAATACCCGAGGTGGAATTTTACGATTTTGACGCAAAGTATGTAAGCAATGCCACAAAGCTTCAGATTCCGGCAGAGCTTCCGGAGGAAATTATCGAAAAAATCAGAGAGTATTCTGTCCGTGCCTTTAAGGCGCTTGACGGCTCGGGACTTTCGAGAGTTGATTTCTTTGTAAGATATTCCGATAATGCGGTTATATTAAATGAAATCAATACCATGCCGGGGTTTACAAGCATAAGTATGTACCCTAAGCTTTGGAACGCTGTGGGTTTGGGATATTCTCAGCTGCTCGATAAGCTTATAGAATACGGTATGCAGCGCCGCAAATAACGGGAGGTGCAGCACTTGAACAAGGATAATGCCGAGCTTACGATTATAAACGAATCGGACGCTTTCGGAGAAGAAAGACTGGAGCTGATTACCGACGGGGCATATTACCAAAAAAACGGAACTACTTACATAATGTATGACGAAAAAGAAGAAATGGGTATGCCGAACTGCTCGGTGACGGTGAAATATGACGGCAGAGATGTTGTGGTTACAAGAAAAGGAGATTTTTCTTCAAGAATGAATTACTGCCCGGGAAAGGCTACCGAATTTTTATATCAGATGCCCTACGGAAGTATACCCGTTATAATTTACACAAAAAAACTGACAGCAAAGCTTGACCCGGACGGAGGAAGTC
Source organism: uncultured Clostridia bacterium (assembly GCA_934462715.1). Taxonomy (GTDB): domain Bacteria; phylum Bacillota; class Clostridia; order UBA1381; family UBA1381; genus RGIG1988. The sequence continues at coordinate 48,813 of CAKSIJ010000014.1, read as the reverse complement.
TTGCACTTTATTATACGGTTAATATGCAAAATTCAGATTTTGAATATTCGCTCAGGTTTAAAATCAGAAAGAAAAACTGAAAAATATAAACGGCTCACCCGAAGCCTATTGAAAAGGAGAGTTTATGCACATGAGAACTACACGTAACAAAATAAAACAGATTATCGCGTTGGTTATAGCTGTGATAAATATATTGCAGTTTTCCGCATTTGCGGAAAAAGAAGAAAATGTTGAATATACGTATCTTGATAAGCTTTTCAGCTATGCGTCGGAGCTTTACATTGACGAGAGTGTAACCAAAGAGGAAATATTAAGACGTGCCGTTGAAAACTATCTTAAGGATAATCCCGAGGGATTGGTGAGTCTTTTAAAGGCAGGCTTTGACGGTCTTGACGATTACAGCGAATACTATTCGGGAAGCGAATATCAGGATTATGTTGATAACATAAATCATACCTTTTACGGAATAGGCGTTGTAATTAAAGGTGACGGCGAGTATATAACAATAAATCAAATCCTTGACGGCGGCAGTGCAAAAGAGGCGGGGCTTATGGCAGGCGACAAGATTACCGCAGTCAACGGAGAGGATATGAAAGGAAAAAATGTTGATTATGTGCAGTCAAAGGTAGTCGGTGAGCTTGATACAGAGGTCAGCATTACAGTTGAAAGAAACGGGGAAAGAAGTACATATACCCTTACAAGACGGCCTGTAAATGCAACGACCGTCAGCAGTATAGTTCTCGATGATAAGACAGCATATGTATCTCTTACAAACTTTGCGATAAAAACAGCACAGGAATTTTCCGATACTCTTGATGAGCTTGAAACAAAAGGAATCACACAGATTATTCTTGATATGAGAGGAAATCCCGGCGGTTATCTTGATTCGGCGGTTGAAATCGCAAGACTTACAGTTCCTGAGGGGGTAATAGTTCAGACTATGTTCCGCCAGGAGGAAAACAACATGACATATTATTCGCAATTAAAGGAGCCGAAGTTTAAGTTTGCTGTTTTGGCAGATGAAAATACCGCAAGCTCTGCGGAAATTCTCACCGGCGCAATGCAGGATTCGGGAATTGCAAGAGTATTCGGAACAACAACCTACGGAAAAGCCGTTATCCAGGACGTTTTTAATATGAGAAACGGCGATTCCTTTAAGATTACGACAGGACGTTACCTTACAAGAAACGGCAGGGAAATAAATAAAAAGGGCATTGACCCCAATGAGGAGATACCGAATACAACCGAACCGATTGACGTATCGAAATACAGAACTCTGAATTGCTCTGAGGAATCGTCTGTCGGAGATAGCTCGGAAAATATTTCGGTAGTCAAGGAAAGGCTCGGCTTGCTCGGATATGTGCTGAACAATACCGATAATACCTTTGACAACGATCTGGAAGCGTTTGTTCTTGATTTCCAGATAGAAAAAGGGCTTGAACCTACGGGCAGACTTGACAGAATTACGCTTGTGCAGATAGAAAACGCTTTTGCTAAGGTTGAAACTCTTGTGGATAATCAGCTCTACAGAGCGTATGAGTATTTCGGCGGAACACGAGAGGCACTCGATAAGGTGCTGGACGGAGAGAGTGAGGAAAATTAATTTATGAAAAAAATTGCGTCTATGATTGCTGGAATTTTGGTGCTGATTTCTGCGGCTGTGACAGCCGGTGCAGAAAAAATATCAATCGCAAATGAAAAATACCCGGCTCCCGGTTATGCCGGTGCCGTTTTTGTCGGTACGGTGGAAGATATTAATGTTGCCAATAATGGTATGTCATTGTTTTCAACACCCGAAGAAAGTTTAGCGGATTATATCTATAATAAGCTAATGGATATAGAATGGTGCAATCGCAGCGAGAATCAACTCAAACATGAATATAGCTTTACAAATAGTAAAAAACAAACGATAAAGGAAACCGATCTTTTTGTTGTAATACATTTGAATGGTTATACCGTTTCAGAACAAGATCTCAGTACAACTATGGACTTTTTGATAAATGAAGCGGGAGAATTGCTTATAAAGCCGTTTTATCTAACAGGTAGATATAACGATGATGAGATTGCTGCAGTGCTTGTTTCTTTTGCGTATGATATGAATTACATCAGTGAATATAGGACGAAAATAAAGAATAAGGCAGATGATTTCATCGAATCCTTGGGCGGTTATGAATTGTTATCGCAGCGTGAGCGTGTTTTGCTGACACACGATTTTATAGCCGATATTGCTCATTATACCACTGATGATGCCGATAAGTTTCAATACCATACATTATACTCTGCTCTTATTCAGGGTGAGACAGTGTGTCAAGGTTATACTCAGGCTATGTGTTATATTTTGAATCAAATTGGGGTCGAATGTGTGTCTTGTTTGCACAAGGACGGAAGTCATGTTTGGAATTGTGTTAATGTTGACGGACAGTGGTCACATGTGGATTTAACTTGGGACGATGCAAGACGTAAGTATTATATGGATAATGATAAAATAAAGGTTGCTATGTTTGACCCTGTTTTTTATGACAATTTTATGACTGATGCAGCAACAATGATAGCAAAGAAGAAGAATGGATATGATCCAAAAGAATATAATGGCAATTTAGAACAAAGTGAATTCACGTTTCCATCAGGTAAGCTATTATACAATGATACAATTTTTGAGTATAATAATAGTGAATATACTTATAACTGTTTTAAGTTCTTGGGATTAAATGACGATGCTACCAATACATATTTTATACCTTCGGGCTGCAAATATGAAAATGGAAAAATAAAGCACATTTATAAACAGGTGGACATTAATAATGAATTAGTAAATAAATATGAGTTTTTGTATGATAATTTAATTCCCAGTCTGTGTACTGTTTCTGTACCTGAAAAGCTTGACAACGGCTATTCATTTATGTTGTTGCCGCTTAAAGGAATAGCTGATAATGATAATATTAACATATATATGGCAAGCTATGAGAATAATATAACTCAAATTAGTAAATTGACAATAAGTTATCATCGTTCTCGTCAAAACGGTTTGCATATTATTAATGCGGTATCAAATAATAGTCAGGAAACAACCGCAAATCAGGCAAAATTCTTTTTCTGGGACAGCAATATGCGCCCATACACGCAGCCGACCTACAAAAGCATACAATAAGTTTAAACAATAAAAAATAAGTCAAGAATACAATTAAGAAAAGCTAAAGAAGCACAAAGGAATGATAAAAATGGATTTACTGAAAAAACTCACACAGGAGTACGGTCCGTCTGGCAGGGAGGACGAAATAAGAGAGCTGATAAAGAGCGAATGTGAAAAATATGCAGATGAAGTTTGCACAGACGCACTCGGAAATCTGATTGTTCACAAAAAAGGCGGCGGCAAAAAGCTGATGTTTGCGGCACACATGGACGAAATCGGCGCTGCGGTTACGTACATTGAAAAAGAGGGATATCTGCGTTTTTCTGCGGTCGGCGGCTTATATAACAAGGATCTGAATATGCGAAAAGTCAGATTTGCTAACGGAACGATCGGAGTAATCGGCTGCGACGAGGACAACAAAGAGCGCAAAATAGGCAAAATGTATATTGACATAGGAGCGGAAAACAAGGAAGAAGCCGAAAAGCTTGTTTCTGTAGGCGAGATGTGTACCTTTGCCGGAGATTATTCGGAACAGGGCAGGAACGTAATATCAAAAGCGCTTGATAACAGAGCAGGCTGTTACATTCTGATTGAAGCGTTAAAACAGATTAAATCCGAAAATGATATATATTTTGTGTTTACGGTTCAGGAAGAGGTCGGATTAAGGGGAGCAAGAACCTCGGCATACGGAATAATGCCCGATTATGCCCTTGCGATTGACGTAACCGACACGGGAGATACACCCGAGAACATAAAGATAGCAACAAAGCTTGGCGGCGGAGCGTGCATAAAGGTTATGGACAGATCGGTGCTTTGCGACAGCTATGTCAGAAGCGTATTGATTGAGCTTGCAAAAAACAATGACATTCCGTATCAGCTTGAGGTTATGACCGATGGCGGAACGGACGCGGGAGCAATATCTCTGACAGGCTCGGGCGTAAAAACCGGCGGAATATCAATTCCGACAAGATATATCCATTCGCCTGCCGAAATGGCAAATAAGAACGACATAAATGCGTGTACGAAGCTTCTTTGCGCATTTGCGGAAAACAAATTCTGATTGGGAAAATAAGCATAATCGGTTTTGAGAAAGGAGTTGGCAGTCATAATTATGAATGAAAAGCTTGTTGAATTTGAAAACAGAATCAAAACAAAAAGGGTAACGGTAATCGGAATAGGCATAAGCAATCTGCCTTTGATAAAGTATCTAAGAAAGCTCGGGGCAGAGGTTACAGCCTGTGACAAAAGGACAGCGGATAAGCTCGGAGAGAATTATTTTGAGCTTGAAAAGATAGGTGTAACAATGCATTTGGGCGACAATTATCTTTCCGATATAGACGGCGACATTATTTTCAAAACCCCCGGTATGCGTTATGACATTCCGGAGCTTAACGAGGCAAGAGCGAGGGGTGTTGAGGTGACATCGGAAATGGAGGTTTTCTTTGATATTTGCCCATGCACGATTATCGGAGTGACAGGCAGTGACGGAAAAACCACAACAACAACGCTTATCAACAAAATGCTTGAAAAGGCAGGATATAAGACATGGCTCGGCGGAAACATCGGAAAACCGCTTCTGACAGAGGTCGGACAAATGAACCCGGAAGATTATGCGGTTTTGGAGCTTTCAAGCTTTCAGCTTCACACAATGAAAAAATCACCGCACATTGCGGTTATAACGAATATATCGCCGAATCACCTCGATATGCATAAAAGCTATCGGGAATATATAGACGCAAAGAAAAACATAATGCTTTATCAGAATGAAAACGATATACTTGTTACTAATTATTCAAACGAGGTAACAAGAAAAATCGGTGAGGAAGCAAAGGCGGAAACAAGATATTTTTCTTCAAAGGAGGACGCATTTATTCATCTGTCGGACGGTGCAATTTACTGCGGTGATGAAAAAATACTGAATATCGGGGATATAAAAATTCCGGGTATGCATAATGTTGAAAACTATATGACGGCAATCGGAGCGGTTCTCGGTCTGGTTAAAAAAGAAGATATTGTTTCGGTTGCAAAGGAATTCGGCGGTGTTGAACACAGAATTGAGCTTGTAAGAGAGCTTGACGGAGTTAAGTATTACAACAGCTCAATAGATTCAAGCCCAAACAGAACAAAAAATACTCTTTCAGTATTTAAAAATAAGGTGGTAATGATTTCGGGGGGTAAGGATAAGGGTATTCCTTACGATGAGCTTGGACCGGTTATACTTGATAACGTAAGAGTTTTAATCCTTATAGGCGCAACGGCAAAGGCTATAGAAGCGGCACTGAATAAAGCGTGCACCGACAGGGGGGCAGAATGTCCTGTAAAGGTTTTAAAGGCGAAAAACTATCCCGAAGCTGTCGCCATGGCAAGGGAAAATGCCGTTTCGGGAGAAAGTGTTGTGCTTTCCCCTGCAAGCACAAGCTTTGATATGTTCAGAAACTTTGAGGAGAGAGGAAATTTGTATAAAAAACTGGTTAATGAATTATAATCATGAGGGTTTTAACCTTTCATAATTAAAGAAAGGCAGGCAAATAATGAAAATCACTATACTTGACGCAAATACACTCGGTGACGATATAGACGTATCGGTGTTTGACAAACTTGGGACGGTAACGGCGTTTCAGTCAACAGCTCCCGAAAACGTTGCCGAAAGAATTGCCGATTCGGAAATAGTTGTATTGAATAAGGTTAAGCTGAACGAGAGCAATCTTCCGTCAGCCAAAAGCTTAAAGCTTATATGCATTACCGCAACGGGGTTTGACAACGTTGATACCGAATACTGCAAAAATCACGGAATCGGCGTATGCAATGTTGCCGGATATTCCACCGACAGCGTTGTTCAGGTAACAGCAGCTATGGTATTTTCGCTTGTTACAAAGCTTTGTGCATATGACAGATTTGTTAAATCGGGAAAATATACCGAGAGTAGTATTTTTAACTGTGTAAAGCCGGTGTTCCGTGAAATGAACGGTATGACATGGGGCATTGCCGGATTGGGAAGTATAGGCAAAAAGGTTGCGGCGGTTGCGCAGGCAATGGGGTGTCGGGTACTTGCATATAAAAGAACTCCGGTTGATGAGTACGAGTGCGTCGGGATTGACGAGCTGTGCCAAAGAAGCGATATTATCACGCTTCATACACCGCTTAGCAGCGATACATACCATCTTATAAACAGGGAACGTCTTGCAATGATGAAGAAAAACTGTGTGTTGGTGAATGTTGCAAGAGGCCCGGTTGCAGATGAGGAGGCTGTAACCGAAGCTATTGAAAAGGGTATAATAGGCGGCTTGGGAGTTGATGTGTACTCGTCAGAGCCTATGCTCAAAGAAAATCCGTATCAGCGGTTACTAAACCGGGATAATGTTATTTTTACTCCGCATATGGCATGGGGCGCATATGAAGCACGCTGCCGCTGCGTTGACGAAGTGTTTAAAAATATTGAAAGCTTTTTAAACGGAGGAAAGCGTTCGAGAATTGTTTAAAATCGGTCATATATATAATGTTAATTTTGTGAAAGATTAATGTTGACTGTTTATTTTGTTTTTGTTATAATGATAGCTGTTGTGTTGAAAAACACAGCAGTTATTTGCATGAACGGATATTTTGTTTTGAAACTCTTGGTGTGAGCCTGTGTTTCCGAACGAGCGGAATGGAGGATAACAATGAAAAAAAAGGAATTGGGAATTGTTGAAGGACCGATATTTAAAAATCTGATTTTATTTACAATTCCGATAATACTCACAGGATTTTTGCAATTGCTGTACAATGCCGCAGACGTTATTGTTGTGGGCAGATATGCCGGAAGCAATTCACTTGCAGCGGTTGGCTCCACGACGGCGCTCATTAATCTTTTGCTCAATATGTTTATAGGATTATCGTCCGGATCGGCGGTGTGTGTTGCCCGCTTTATCGGGGCGAACGATAAGGACGGGGTGTATAAATCGGTTCATACGTCAATGTCAATTGCAATAATCGGAGGAATTTTTCTGAGCTGTCTGGGAATACCGCTTGCAAAGAATATGCTTTTGATGATGAATACTCCGGCAGAAATTATAGACGAAGCGGCATTGTATATGCAAATAATCTTTGCCGGAATGCCGGCTTCACTGATATACAATTTCGGCGCGGCCATATTAAGGTCGTCGGGCGACACAAAAACACCTATGACAATTCTCGGATGCTCCGGAATTGTTAACATTGTGTTGAACCTTGTTTTTGTTATTGTGTTTAAAAGAAAAGCCGATGGTGTGGGAATGGCAACAATAATATCGCAATACATTTCGGCTGTGTGGATTGTTTTTCATCTTATGCGGCTTGACAATGAATGTCGTCTGCATTTGAATAAATTGAGAATACATACAAATATCCTGTTAAGAATACTTAAAATAGGAGTCCCGGCAGGAATACAGGGCGTTATTTTTTCAGTATCGAATATAACCATACAGTCGTCTATTAACGGGTTCGGTTCAGATGCGGTTGCAGGCAGTGCTGCCGCAAGCAATGTTGAGGGCTTTGTATATATTGCAATGAATTCAATGTATCAGTCCGTAATTACGTTTGTAGGTCAGAATGTGGGTGCGAATCGATTTGACAGGGTTAAAAAAATGATAATAACAGGCTGTGTGCAGGTTACTATGATAGGTCTTATAATGGAATGTCTGGTATTTCTTTTTGAAAAACAGCTGTTTAACCTTTATGTTCCCGGAGAACCCGAGGTTATCGCATACGGTATGTTAAGACTGAAATATGTTGTTTCACTGTATTTTTTCTGCGGAATAATGGATACGCTTGTCGGCGGACTGAGAGGAATGGGAAGCTCATTTCTGCCTATGATCGCAACAATACTTGGTGTATGCGGAATACGTATCGTGTGGGTATACACGGTTTTTAAAAAATTCCATACGCTTGAAATATTGTATACGTCATATCCAATTTCGTGGATAGCAACCGCATTGTTCCATCTTGTATTTACTATAATCCTTTACAGAAAGCTTTCAAGACAATCAATGCCGATTGCAGCGGAAGAAAGTAATTCCGTAAGCGTGTGACAAGAAACGGAGGTTTATCATATGGCAAAAAAGAAACAGATTGTAACAAATGCCATGCGGCATTTACAGGCTTCAAAAATCGACTTTGAAGCAATAGAATATGAATGTGACGGAGAAATCGGAGAGGATTTCGGAATGAAGATCAGCGAAAAAACAGGAATACCTCCCGAACAGTCCTTTAAAACCCTTGTGGCAAGAGGTGCAAAAAACGGAATTATGGTAGCGTGTATTCCGGTAAACTGCGAGGTTGATCTTAAAAAGCTCGCCGCTGCGGCAGCCGATAAAAGCGTTGAAATGATTCACGTTAAGGAGCTTTTGGGACTTACCGGATATATAAGAGGGGGCGTATCTCCGATAGGAATGAAAAAGAAATACCCGACCTATATAGATAAAAGCTGTATGAATTTCGACAAAATGGCAATAAGCGCAGGTATATGCGGCTGCACCCTGCTTATTAAACCGACCGATGTTATAAAAGAATGTAATGCAACAATTGATGATATAGTCAGAAAATAATACCAAGATATACTGTGCCGTTCGATCTTTTTCAGAGTTCGGAGTGAAACATATGAGTCAGAGCTTTAAAATGTTAACAAAATACAAAAAATCGGTCTGAAGCCGTGAAAGCTTCAAGCCGATTTTTTCTTTTTTCAGCAGATTACTTAGCGTAATCAACAGCTCTTGTTTCCCTGATAAGACTGATTTTAATCTGTCCGGGGTATTCAAGCTCTGTTTCAATTCTCTTAACGATTTCCTTTGCAACAATAATCATACCGTCATCATTGATAACTTCGGGCTTAACCATAATTCTGATCTCACGGCCTGCCTGAATAGCAAAGGACTTTTCAACACCCTCAAATTCGTTTGCAATTTCTTCAAGCTTCTGCAAACGCTTGATATATGATTCGAGGTTTTCTCTTCTTGCGCCCGGTCTTGCGGCGGAAATTGCATCTGCTGCCTGAACGAGCTGTGCTATCAGCGTGTTTGCGTCCACATCGCCGTGGTGCGCCATAATAGCATGGACAACCTCTTTGTTTTCTTTATATTTCTTGGCTATATCTGCGCCGATTGTGACGTGCGAGCCTTCAATTTCATGATCGACTGCCTTGCCTATATCGTGCAATAAGCCTGCACGCTTTGCGAGCGTTACATCTGCTCCCAGTTCACCTGCCATTACGCCTGCGAGATGAGATACCTCAATAGAATGTTTTAAAACATTCTGACCATAGCTTGTTCTGAAACGAAGCTTACCTAACAGCTTAATTAATTCCGGATGCAGACCGTGAACACCGGTTTCAAAAGAAGCGGTTTCACCCTCCTGCTTAATCGTTGCTTCAACTTCTTTTCTTGCCTTTGCAACGGTTTCTTCAATGCGGGCGGGATGTATTCTTCCGTCAACAATTAACTTTTCAAGTGCAATTCTTGCAACCTCACGTCTGATCGGATCGAAGCTGGAGAGTATAACTGCCTCCGGTGTATCGTCGATTATCAAATCGACTCCGGTTGCGGTTTCGAGCGTTCTTATGTTTCTGCCCTCTCTTCCTATGATTCGTCCTTTCATTTCATCCGATGGTAAGTTTACAACCGATACGGTTGTTTCCGCAACATGATCCGCGGCAACCTTTTGAATTGACGATGCAATGATATTTCTTGCATTTCTCTCAGCGTTTTCCTTTGCCTGCTGTTCGATTTCCTTAACCATAACCGCAGCGTCGTGCCTGGTCTGGTTTTCAATATCCGCCATGATGAGATCTCTTGCCTCATCTCGTGTTAAGCCGGATATTTTTTCAAGATTGTCAAGCTGTTGTTGCTTTATTTCGGTAATTTCGGCTTCCTTCTTGTCCATATCTTTAAGCTTTTGGGAAAGAAGGTGATCTTTTTTTTCAAGAGAATCTGTTTTCCTGTCGAGGGTTTCTTCCTTTTGGTTGATTCTCCTCTCCTGAACAGAAATCTCACGCCGTCTTTCTTTAATTTCTGCTTCTGCCTCTGTTTTCAGCTTTTGTGCAGCCTCCTTGCCCTCAAGCAATATTTCACGCTGCTTTGCTTTTGCGTCTTTTTCAGCGTCAGCTACAATTGCTTTGGCCTTTTCCTCGGCTGAACCAAACTCTTTTTCTGCTATTTTCTTCCTGTATGTAACTCCGACGAAGAACGAAGCTATATTCAGAAGAGCGAAAACAACGGCAAGAACCGTCAATATTATCTGTGATGTATTTATTTTATTCACCCCCAAAAAAATTAAATACCCTATCTATCTAACTCAAATCGGGAGATGCTGAATAAGAATAATTATGTTAATTTATACATTAAACATATTAATCTATGCTTTACCCAACGGGGTAATCTGCACTGTATCGCAGAGCAAATATCCGAAAAAACGGCAAATATCTTTCAATAACGGTATGATATGAAAAATACTCCTGATATGCCGGCAACGGATAATTCAACATTTCCGGATTAATAGTTTAAGAAATATAAAGTACCTTTATATTTTATACCATTTTTATGCCTGTGTCAAGATATATTGTAAAAAATAAATAAAAAATTGTGTACGCACACGATAAATAGTCACAATAAATGCATTTGCACAGCAGAAAGAACAAATCGTTAATATTTTATAAATAAAAGCTTTCATAATTTTCGTTATACCTGTCAATTATTATGTAATTTAAGGAAATTGAGGATAAAACATACTATTTTGGTATATATAACTTGACATAATCCTACAAAAAAGGATATTTATCCATATTATTTATATATTTATACTAAAATTTTATATACAAAATGTCGAAATTAGTCAAAATATATAAAAAAGTATCTGCAAATTTTCTATATATTGGTATTTACTGTATAAGCAAAATGTGTTATAATATATACAAAAGTAAGAGATTATAAATTCTTATTACATAAAACTAATGAAAGAAGGTTTTTAACATCATGTCCGGAACAAGCAATGCTTGCGAAAAGATAAGTGAATATCAGCTGTATTTGTTTAATGAGGGAACAAATTTTAAGTCATATGAATTTCTTGGCGCACATAAAATAGATAAAGTATGGAATTTTGCCGTTTGGGCTCCTAAAGCGAAATCGGTTTCGCTTGTGGGTGATTTTAACGGATGGAAAAGCGGAGTTAATACGCTTAAGCCTCTCGGAACAACGGGTGTATGGTCAGGTGCATTTGATTTTATAAAAAAAGGCGATATTTATAAATATGCAATCGAGGATAAGAAAGGAATTGTCAGACTGAAAGCGGATCCGTTTGCATTTTATTCAGAGCTTCGTCCCGCAACTGCGTCGGTGGTTTACGAATCGTCGGATTTCAGGTGGAGCGATTCGGCGTGGCTTAAAAAGCGCAGCACAACTCCTCCGTATGATAAACCGATGCTTATTTACGAGGTTCATGCCGGAAGCTGGAGGAGGCATCCGGACGGAAGCTACCTGAATTACAGGGAGCTTGCGGACGAGCTTTGCGATTACTTAACCGAATACGGCTATACTCATGTTGAGTTTATGCCGATTACGGAATATCCGTATGACGGCTCATGGGGTTATCAGGTGTCGGGCTTCTTTTCTCCGACAAGCCGGTACGGAACTCCGGAGGATCTGAAATACGCAATCAACAAATTTCATAAATCAGGAATTGCGGTGATTATGGATTGGGTAAGCGCACACTTCCCGAAAGACGCATTCGGTCTTTATATGTTTGACGGCACACCGACCTATGAATATGCCGATTCAAGACTGGGAGAACACAAGGATTGGGGAACAATGGTTTTTGATTATTCAAAAAGCGAGGTTGTTTCATTCCTTTTATCCTCCGCTTATTATTGGGTGAGCGAATATCATTTTGACGGACTGAGAGTTGACGCTGTTTCCTCGATGCTGTACCGCGATTACAGCAGAAGCTCGGGAGAATGGCTTCCGAATCTTTTCGGAGGAAACGAAAATCTTGAAGCTATTGATTTTTTAAGGAAGCTTAACATCACCATGTTCAAGAATTTTCCGAATATACTCATGATTGCGGAGGAATCTACGTCATGGCCCAAGGTTACGGTGCCTGTCGAAAACGACGGTCTGGGCTTCAATTTCAAATGGAATATGGGCTGGATGAACGATACGCTCAAATATATGTCCATGGATCCGTATTTCAGAAGCTCAAATCATAATCTGCTGACGTTTCTTATGTTTTATGCCTACAGTGAGAATTTTATACTTCCGCTGTCGCATGATGAGGTAGTACACGGGAAACGGTCGCTTATTGACAAAATGTACGGAAGCTATGATCAGAAATTTGAAAGCTACAAAGCACTTTTGGGATATTATATGTCCTTGCCGGGAAAGAAGCTTCTGTTTATGGGCGGAGAGTTCGGACAGTTCCTCGAATGGCGTTTTGCCGAACAGCTTGAATGGAACGTTCTTGAAAATGATAAGCATAAACAGCTGACCGAATATGTGAAAAAGCTTAACCATTTCTATCTTGAACATAAGGAGTTTTGGGAAATCGATCAGAGCTGGGACGGATTTGAGTGGATTAACGATCATGATTGCGCAAATTCGGTTATATCGTTTATGCGTAAATCAAAAACAAAAAATGATAATACCGTAATTGTGTCCAATTTTACGCCTGTTGACAGAAAGGGATATGTCATAGGAGTTCCGCAGCGCGGTGAATATGAAATACTTTTGGACAGCTCAAAAAAACAATTCGGCGGAAGCAACAGGAGTACGAAGAAGCTGCTTAAAGCAGTCAAATCGCCTGCCGGCGGATTTGATTATTCGCTGTCGATTGATTTATACGGATTGTCAACCGTATATCTGAAAAGAAAAAAACAAACAAGAAAACAAAAAACAGAAAAAAGACCGTAGGGAAAAGTCTGAATAATATCGCCCATAGCACTGCTTTTTGCTCGTGGAAGCGAATCGGCTGAATGGGAGTGAATGACAATTCAGTTAATTGTCAGAGCCATTCAGTGATCGAACCGCAGTGAGCAGTACCGGTGTACAGCACAACTTACTGCAAAGCAGTTACTTGCGGGTGATTTTTTTCAGGCTTCGGTTTTGTGCCTTACGGCACGGAAAGGAATGGGTATAAATATGATTTCAAAAGATTGTGTTGCTATGGTTCTTGCCGGAGGTCAGGGCAGCAGACTCGGCGCATTGACAAAAAATGTTGCAAAGCCGGCGGTTGAGTTCGGAGGAAAGTACAGAATAATCGACTTTCCTTTATCCAACTGTGTACATTCCGGAATAGATACTGTCGGTGTTTTAACACAGTATCAGCCACTGGTGCTTAATACTTATATAGGAAACGGCAGCCCATGGGATCTTGACCGTAATCACGGTGGTGTGTATGTTCTGCCGCCTTATCAGAGCGCAAAAGCAGGCGAGTGGTACAAGGGTACCGCAAATGCCATATACCAGAACCTGATGTTCCTTGAACGCTTTAACCCTAAGAATGTTCTGATTCTTTCGGGCGACCATATATATAAAATGCATTACGGAGAAATGCTGAAAGCACATAAAAAGTCGGGCGCTGCAATAACGATTGCGGTAATGCCCGTGCCGTGGGAGGAGGCAAGCAGATTCGGTATCATGAACGTGGACGAAGACGGCATGATAGTTGAATTTGAAGAAAAACCGAAAAACCCGAAAAGCAACCTTGCTTCAATGGGTATTTACATTTTCGATTATGCGATTTTAAAAAAATATCTTACCGAGGACGAGACTGATCCCGAATCGTCAAACGATTTCGGTAAAAACATTATTCCGGCAATGCTCAAAAACGGCGAAAAAATGATGAGCTGGAAGTTCAGCGATTACTGGAAAGACGTAGGAACGATAAGCAGTCTTTGGGAGGCAAACATGGATTTGCTCGATGTTCCGCCCAAGTTTGATATTACAGAAAGACTTTGGAATATATATTCCAGAAATAAACCGCTTGCACCGCATTATATCAGTAACGGAGCCTGCGTTAAGAACAGCACCGTTACCGACGGCTGCACAATAAAGGGTACGGTAAAGCACTCTGTTATCTCCTCGGGAGTTACGATTGAGGAAGGGGCGGAAATTATTGATTCGGTAATCATGTCCGATGTCAGAATAGGCAAAAATGCTGTTATTCATAAGGCGGTTATCGGACCGGAATGTATTATAGGTGAAAATGCAAAGGTAGGAACAACGTCATGCGAGGACAACAAATATGCTTCTCATCTTTGCAGTGATGATATTGTACTTTTGGAGGGCGGCTGCAAGGTCAATGACGGAGCGGAAATACCGAAAGGATCAATGGTAGAAGTCAACAATATCTGACGCAGGGCAATAAGCACGGAAAGGAATGAAAACAATGAGAGATACAATGGGTATTATTGTAGCAAACAATGATAAAATACCTCCGATCACCGACAGAAGAGCAGTCAGTGCGCTTCCGATTGCAGGAAGCTACAGAATTATAGATTTTGTGCTTTCAAATATGGCGAATGCAGGTATTACAAATATAGGTCTTATAACCGAAGCAAACTATTCTTCTCTTATGGACCATGTAAAATCGGGAAGCCCGTGGGATCTTGACAGAAATAATCAGGGTCTTAACGTTCTTCCGCCGAATCTCGATGCAATGGACTACGGAAGATCGAGAGGAAACATAGATATGCTTGCCGGAGCAAGAAGATTTTTAAACAGAAGCAACCAGACATATGTAATTTTATCACTCGGCAATGCTGTTTATAATATCAACCTTGCGGAGGTTGTTGACAAACATATCGAAAATCAGTCGGATATTACGGTTGTATATAAGGATATGACCGGTGCAGAGGAATCCGACTTGTCACGCTTTACATTGATAGATATTGATGAAAACGGACGTGTTACCGATATTGAGGTTAAGCCGCAGTATCCGAAATCGGGATATGCAAGCCTTGATATATATGTCATGGAAAAAGCTTTGCTCGAGAGCATAATAGACGAAGCTATTTCAAGAGGAGATCATGACCTGATAAAGGATTCTCTTTCCAAAAAGCTTCAGGGTATGATTATAACCGGCTATAAATTTGACGGATATTGCGATATTGTGGATTCGCTGAAATCATATTATGAAAACAATATGATATTCCTTGATGACGAACACAGAGCTGAGCTGTTTAATCAGAAAAATCCGATTTATACCAAGAATAAGGATTTGGCGCCCACTATTTACGGCTCGGACGCAGTTACCGATAACAGCCTTATCTCAAACGGATGTGTTATCAACGGCACAGTAATCAATTCGATAATTTCAAGAGGTGTTGTCATTAAAAAGGGAGCGGTTGTTAAAAACTCTATCATAATGCAGGATTCCGTGATCGGCGAAAATGTCAATCTTGAATATGTTGTGTTTGATAAAGAGGTTACAATCGATGACGGTAAAACTCTTATAGGACAGAAAAGCTATCCCGTGCCTATTGCCAAGGGTGCAAAGGTTTAATGTTTTGTATGCTTTAAAAGACACAGGACTTTTTGATGTGAACCGAAAAATCAGATCTTTATAGCGCAGCGGCTTTATGACTGCTGCGCTGTTTTGTGTCAATCGGTAAAAAGAAAATATCCGTATTGCGGATATGCGGTTTATTCTCAACACTCTTTCATATATAATTTTACATATTTTTCCGAATCGCATATAGTAAAGCCGACAATGAAAAATTTATTAAATATTTGCCTTATGGCGTATTTGCAATTGTTCTGTATTACGGCTTTACTTACATTGGGTTATCTGAAACCGACAGTTCAAAAACTGCAATTTTAAAGCAGCTTGCACCGCTTCTTTACTTAATAACAAAGGAATTTTCAACGGCGTGAGGGGCTGAATGACCGATTCAGCCCCTTTCGTTTTTAATCAGTATGTATTTTTTTCTTTTTTTAGTTTTATGTATTTTTCTTTGGTCGCAAGTCCGCCTCTTATGTGCCTTTCGGCTTTGTTCTCCATTAAAACTGCCGCCGCCTCGTCGGCAAGTCTTGGGTTTATTTGCCTTAAACGTTCTGTAATATCTTTATGTACGGTTGTCATTAAATTGATACTTTTTGTCAAGCCCTTTTGTCGGTCAGCAGTTTTAAGTATATGTCAACCTGACCGGCGGACGATACTTCAATAAGGTCGATAACCTGCTTTAACATTTCATTTGTAATCTCGGCGGAGTTTAATATGTCGCCGATGGTTTTGAAGGTGTCTGCAAGCCCTGTTTGCAGCTTTTCGCCCTGTGTAATTCCGTACCGTGCCATTTTCAGCTTTTCTTCAATGTGTTTTATTTCGGCATTTATCGAAGCCGATTTCTCTTTTAAATCGTCCATTGATATAACATCGTTGTCGTACATATCAATGTATTTCCGGCGGCTCTTTTTGAGCTTTTCTATTTCCTTTTCAAGCTCTTTTTTCGTTTTTCGGTTCTTATTCATCGGCTCGTAGCTTTTGTTGAAATCAGAAACGATTTTTTTGATAACCCTCTGCTTGTCAGAGATAAGCCCCGAAAGATATTCCCTTATTGAGTTTAAAAGCGCGCCCTCGTCAATAACGATTTTGTTGCCGCACGAGTTCTTACCCTGCAAGTTTCGTCCGCAGCACACCCAACTGATTTTTTCGCCGTTTTTAATCTGGCGTTTTGTACGGCGGAAAAAATGCCCGCAGTCGGCGCATTTAATCAGGGTGCTGAATATGTTTTTGCAATTTCTTCTCGTGCCGTCTGACTTGAATTTCGTTGCGTTTTCTGCCATAATGCACTGTGCCTTTTCATAGGTTTCACGGTCTATGATTGCAAGGTTTCGCCGCTCGAAAATCTTCCATTCTTCTTCGGGTTTGTTAATCCTCTCATTTGTCAGAAAATCGCCGATTTCCTGTTTTCCGTTTACGATTATGCCGGTATAAATTTCATTTGCTATCAGTCTGCAAATTGCGTTTTGTGACCATTTATATCCCCGTTTGGTTTTTATATTCTTTTCGTTCAGTATTTTCGCAATTTTGCCGGCACCCAGATTGTCGCAGATATACATTTTATAAATCTGCCGTACGATGTCCGCCTCAAATTCGTTGATGTTGAGATTAAAGTATTCGCCGATAATTTTGTCATAGCCGTAGACAAGGTTCGGGACTCTCCCTTTTTCGGCATTCAGGCGCTTGCTGAATTTTATTCTTGACGAGGTATTTCTGCTTTCTTCCTGTGCAACGGTTGCAAGCATTGTCAGCATCATTTCGCCGTCCTGCGTAGATAGGTTTGTGTTGACAAACAGAACCGGTATTCCCATTGATTTTAGTTTTCTGATTGATTGCAGAAAATCCAGCACATTTCTTGCCATTCGTGACACGTCTTTTGTCACGACCATATCGAATTTCCCCAGCTCCGCATCGTGCATCATTTCCAAAAATGCCGTTCGCTTTTTAAGCTGAGTCCCCGAAATTCCCTCGTCGGCATATATTTTCACAAGCGTGTGATCGTTTTTTTCAGCAAATTCTTCAAAGAACATTTTTTGAGTTTCCAAACTGTTTAACTGGTCTAACTTGTCGGTCGACACTCTGCAATACACACCGAGTTTCATAAAATCTCACTTCCGTTCATTTTACACTGTTGTCTGTAAGTTTGGATATGTTTTTCACTTTGATTAAAACAATACCCCACCCTCAAAATATCGTTCGGGCAGAGTATGTTTTCTATTTATTTCCTAATCCAAATCACTTTCTGATTCAGAGTTGTTTGTTAAGGTACGTTTTTCCTGATTATCTAAAATCATTTTGGTTAATACTCCAGTTGCCGCCCGTGAAATAAATTCACCGGCTATTTTTTCAGAGTCTGATATTGTATTTGGATTGTGGAAGGTTATATGTAAAACTTGTCCTTTCATATAACATTAGTCCTCCATTTCCAAATTAGATTTACGTTACATACTATGTCCGTCAAAATCCAAATATTCAATTTTTGTGATTTAATTTTACTGCATACTCATACATCCAAGTTCGTTTTATTCCTTTAATCATTCTTGCGTCAACAGATTTTGGTGCGTCTTCGGGAATCATATATAATTTGTCTTTTTGCACAACGCCGTCTATCCGGCTGTTACTGCCGCATAAGTAAGGAGTTTGTGAGATTTTTTTACGGTGTCCGAACCGGCGGTGTTATGCCTGCGCTTTTATATTCGCCGCCGGAAGTGCCGAGTATATGAAAGAGGGGGTGCAGTCTATGGATAAAGAATACATAAATTATATTTCTGACATATTTCACAATTTTAACATAAATTTTTTAAACCATCTTGCATATTACATCAATATGGTATATAATAATTGTAATACACAAATTCTAATAAATCAACGTAAAAAACAAAAGGAGGAATTATTGTGTTGAAGAAAATTTTAACGGCAGTGCTTTGCGCATTTATGCTGCTTTGCACTGTTGTGTCTGCCGCAGCCGAACTAAAGGCGGGCGATACAGCCTATGTTGTATACGGCGGCACTGTAAATGTTACAAAAACCCCGGCTTATTCAGGGGGTGTAGGCGAGGTCAGCAAAGGAGCCAAAGTGACGGTTCTGGAGCCTTATGTAGTCGGAGAGGACAACAGAAAGTTTCATAAAATTCAGCTTTCTGACGGCACAGTCGGATATGTCCTTGCTTATACAACGGCTCGTGAAACAACACCGATACTTGAAGCCGGCAAGACTGCCGAAAAGGAGTTAAACAAACAATGGGCGTCTTCCGATACCGAAAAGTATCAGCACGCAATAGAGATGACATTTCTTTCAGATTATATCTACGGCGGAAGCAAAACAACCGAGGGCGAGGAAAGAAATTTTTATGCCAAAGTGCCGACGGAATGGGTAAGACACGGCCGGCCGGATTCGCTGCCGCTTGTGGGAATGGCTATTGTACATATTGGCGATGAGGGAAAAATCGGCTCGGTAAAAGCTTCGTTTTATCCCGGCAATCCGCCGATTAATTATCATATCAGAAGACTTGATGAGCTCAGAGCAATAGGATATGAACCCCTGTTTTCCGAAAACAGCAGAACAGAAGCAAACGCAAACACAGCGTTTTATGCTACAACAACGAATGAGTTTGAAGTTGTTGCCTACAATGAGAATTGGGTTGCCATATGGAGTGAGGGCGGCGTTGACGAATCGCGCGGTTCAATCAGACAGTGCGGCGAGAAAGACGGTACTGCTTTCACAAGCTGGAAGCCGGCTGTATATTTCCTGCCGAGAAAAAATTGTTATATTTTAGATATTAACAATCAGGTATCAACCGCTCCGAAAATCGAGGCGGTGGGCAAAGCAACCGGACTTTTAATGGTTAAGACCACTCCCGATGATAAGGATTATGTAAAATCGGGCATTATTAAAATCAACCAGTCGGTTCAGATTGCAGATGCCACTCCGCAAAACGGTCACTATAAAATTTACTATAAAAAAGGTCTTTATTATGTTGACGCAAAGTATGTGAATGCACAGCTCGCAAACACCGAAAAACCGACAACTCATTACAAAGCAATAGCGGCTGTTGACTGTGATATTTCTGACGGCTCTTCGGTTGTCGGTTCGGTTAAAAAAGGTGCGGCAATTGATGTTGTTGAGATGGACTATGACGGAACAAATTCAAAAATCTGGTTCAACTCAAAGGTATGTTACATTCCGACAAGCAATCTCGGAGATTTAACCAAAACACTGTCTGCGGCGGATACGGCGGCGCTCGGTGCCCCTATCGGCGTTTTGTCCGTAGATACGCCTTGGGGTGAGTGGGGTGCGCTGACATATTCAGCTGAAGGACTTGCAAAGCTGAAAGATTTCCGTTACGGATATATCAACGCTGATGAGAATAAGATGACAGAGTACAGTAAGTGGGTTCTTTCAAACAACGGTGAAATCAATAAAATACAAGACAGAGAATGGGTAAATGTATACGGTATCGAAGAGTTTTCGTTTGACCGAGACGCAGATATGCTTGATATTCCCGGAGTAGATCCCAACGATATAGACCCTTGGATTATAACAGGAAAAATCTACACTATTTTCTATAACGGAGAGATTCGCTATCTGGTTCACGAGGATGATATGCAAGATACATTTACCTATTATCCGGGAAACGGATTCAGCAAAAATTCCGTTGCAAAAACACAGACTGTTTGCCTGGACGGACGCAAATTTAACACAGTCGCATATAACATTGACGACAACAACTACTTTAAGCTCAGGGATATTGCAAAAATCCTTGACGGAACCATTAAAACCTTTGATATTAAGTATGACGGTGCAACAAATTCTATTGATATGCTGAGCTTTTATGATTACACAGCGGTCGGCGGTGAATTAACGCCGGGTGACGGCAGCGAAAGAACAGCTCTTTCGTCATCGGCATTTTTAACGCTTGACGGTGTGCCGATTAAGGCAACCTGCTATAATATTGAAGGAAACAATTATTTTAAGCTCCGCGATATAACAGATGCGCTGGATTGCCGTGTTGAGTGGGACAGTCGCACTCAGATGATTTGGGTAATACCTGCCAGAACCGCGTATGATGATCCGGATGAGATAGTGGGCTGATTTTTTGAATATCAAGAAATGTATTTGCTTACATTAATACAGACGGAACGATAACTTAACAGCAAAAATCCCGAAAGCCGTATTTTAATCGGTTTTCGGGATTTTTTTACTGCGCATTTTTCTAATCGGTTGTTACGGAGAAATTTTGAATTGCGCAAAATTTCCCAAAGGCGCATTATTGTGCCGCTTCTATATAAAAAGTTTCTATTTTGCTACAACCGTATGTACAGTTGATTTAGACACATGAAAAACTGCTGCGGTTTTTCTGACGGTTGAACCGGTTTCTATAATGTAATGAGCCAAAGCTGCGGTTCTTTCTTCGATATAATCTTTCATACTTTCACCTCTGCCGGAAATAATGATATTAATGCCGCCGCTGATTTCGGGGGATAAGCTCCCGAATGGCGGCAATGTTTAATACAATATATGTAAAAGAAATCATTATTATGTGTTTTCCGGAAAAGGCTAAAGCCGAGAGCTGCAAATAAACGAAAAATACAATTGTTGTGATAACGGGTGACCGGGAAAATCACTCATTTTGTGTAAATCTTAAATGCAGCTTTACAGTTCATGCTGAGAGCGGTTTGATTTTATTTATCCAAATTATCCCACATGGGTTTGCAGGTAATTGCGTCAAATTCGGTAACGTCGGAATCGCTGTATGAGAAGTCATACCATACTACATTTCCGTTTGTCATATCAACAAATGCATTTATCTGATTTGCAGGAAACTCAATATCGTTCACAGTTCTTATGAACGAGAACACTCTGTTTTCGCCCGTATATGAATCACTTACAAAAGCGTCATAATCAGAGAATGTTGTTATAACAACAAGAAAAGGATACGGTTTTACGACAAAATCGGGTTGTCCTTAAAAGATAGTGAGTCTGTTATCATTAGGACTTGGTGACAAAAAGCGAATAAGGGTTTAAATGGTTCTAAGTTATAAACAAAAACTGTAATGTTGTTGTATGCATTTATATAAATATTATGATTTTCGATAGTTATATGGAGATATTCCGGTATGCTTTTTAAAGCATCTTGAAAAGTAATATGAATCCGAAAATCCACACATGAAAGCAATATCGGAAACCGAATAATATTTTGCCGTAGTCAGATATTGTTTGGCTTGCCGTATTCTCATAGCTGTAAGGTATTCAAGGGGAGTTTGCCCTGTTTCCTCTTTAAAGCAATGGCGCATATATTCATAGCTTATTCCTATTTTTTTTACTGCGTCGGAAATAACAAATTGCGAATCGGACATATTATGTGCAAGTATATTTTTTAATTGTGATACGAACTCGTATTTATGACCGCTTCCGTAATATTTGATTAAGCATTCATAAAAAGCTCCTGTCAAGTATTGAAGAATAGTTTTGTAATTGCTGTCCTTTTGAATATAATTTGTATATATAATTTTAGCAATAGTAGCAATTTCGTGTGTCGTGTCTTTAAATACATTCACTTCATCAGGCAGTAATATATCTGTAATTTGAACGAACATATCTGAAAACTCTGTATTGCTGTAATGTGAATGTGGCACTTGGGGAGGAATTACTGCAACACTACCGCGCGACACGGAAAATTCAGAACCGGCAATGGTTGTAGTGTTAGCGCCTTGTATGGTTATTACAATCTCAAAACAATTATGCGTATGCTCTATACAGCTTTTTATATGGCGGCTTTCTCCGCATGATAATAATTTCATGAAAAACACCTCATATATATCATATCATAAAATAACCGATTTGTCCATCTTTTTGTATGGATTGTTTATTCCATTATAAATATACAGCTGATATAATGATACTATCAAATACATGAAAGGTTGTGTAGTTAAAATGAAACAAATAGTAATGGAAGGACCAAGAAAAAGTAAAGTGGCAGAGGTGGACATTCCTAAAATTAATGATGATCAGATACTTGTTAAAGTGCGTTATACGGGAATGTGTCATTCAGAATGGTATCCGTGGACTGTCGCAGTGCCGGGACAAATATTCGGACATGAAACAATGGGATATGTTGCTGATGTGGGCAGAAATGTGAAAGGGTTTAAAATAGGAGATCGTGTAACAGGTCTTGGAGGCGGCGGATATAAAGAATACATAGTTATGGAACCGCAAAAGACAATGCATATTCCCGAAAATATTAAAGACGAAGATGCCATTGTTGAACCGATAGGTTGTCTTATGAGTGTGGGAAGCCGTATGATGCCAAAGCTTCTTGATGATGAAATAGTTGTTGTTGGAACGGGATATATGGGATTGGGCATGATATCCATGTTTAAGGCCATGGGATACGGACGGATTGTGGCAGTGGATTTGCGTGAAGAAGCGCGTGAAAATGCGCTTAAATACGGCGCTGACGAGGTCTATCATCCTGATGAACTTGATCCTGAATTTTGTCTTAATTGGAAAACATGGGAATCTCCCGATTTAACAAGAGACGGACATAAGACCGATATTTTTCATGTTGGATTTGAAAATGTTATGGAATTTACCGGAACCCCAAGCGGATTGAATCTTGCCGGAGCATTAGCGTGTGCACATGGCAGAGTGGGTGTCGGAGGTTTTCATAACGATTGTGACAGAACAGTTGATTTTAAATTGTGGAATATGAAAGCTATAACGCTTATCAATTGCCATGAGAGAAGAATAGAATTTGAAACAGAGCTTTGCAGAAGAGGATTGGATTTAATTTCAAAAGGAATATGGAAATTTACCGGGGCAACAAAGCATATTTATTCTATGGAAGAGTTTGATAAGGCAAATTATGATATGGAACATCATACAAATAATTTCATTAAAGGAGCTGTAAAATGTGATGAATAAAACAGTAGTTGTTACAGGTGCATCTCAGGGGTTGGGATTTTGCTTGGTAAAAGAAGGAATAAAAAGAGGTTACGTTGTTTATGCACTTGATATAAACACCAATGATGAGCTGACAACACTTAAAGGATGCAAAAGCTATGTATGTGATGTAACAGATTATGGTTCAGTGCAGAAATGCAGAAAATTTATAGAGGAAAAATCACCCTCGGTTGATATTCTTTTTAACAATGCGGGTATATGGCTTGACAGCAAACGTTTAATGCTTGAAAATCCTGAATTTGATTTTGACATTATATTTCGGCAGTTTGATGTAAATGCCGCGGGAGTGCTTCGTGTATTCCGTGAATTTTTGCCGCTGATAAAAAAATCACAGACAAAATCCGTAATAAATATATCATCCGAAGCCGGCTCAATTGGAGATTGTTGGCGAAAAGGCGAATATGGATACTGCATGTCAAAAGCTGCACAGAATATGGCAACGAGAATAATGCAGAATGCGTATCCGGAAATTGAATTTCATTCGATTCATCCCGGTTGGATGATTACTCCTCAAGGCATGGCGGGAGCTGACGGTGATTCAAAACCGGCTCAAAATCCATCAGATACGGCAAAAAAATTATATGATATGGCAGAAAATTCAAATATAGATTATTTGTATTGTGATTTTGAAGGCAATAAGCTGAATTTCTAAAAAACGCAAAGTGTAGAGAAAATCTGCACTTTGCGTTTTTTTTGTTTTTTGCATATGTTTGTGTCTTAATTACATAATTATTAAAACTTTATGCAAAGAAGATATTATACTGTATGTTATTCATGTATTTACTATACTTTTTGATAATTATGATAATGATAACTTTTCTTGAAAATCATCATTTATATATGTTTTTTGTACAGATTTTATTTATGCCTGAAAAATTTCACAGATATTAACCTTAAAATTTTATAAAATTTATTAAAAAAATTTTACAATAAGTATTGCAAAAATGAAATGTTTGGTGTATAATAGGGAGCGTAAGGGTTGAAATGGGATTAAAATGGTGGAAAAAGAAACTGAATTGGTGTTTTGACCTAAGAATAAATAAGTAAGGCGGTGAATAGGATGGTTTTTTTCGTTGGCGAATATGCAAGACAGCTCGATGAGCGCGGCAGATTTATTTTGCCTGCAAAAATCAGAGAAAAGCTTTCCGGTACCGTTTATATTACAAAAGCGCCGCTTGAAAAGTGTCTGAACCTTTACACCGAGGAGGAATGGGAATCAATATCGCAAAAGGTTGCCGCACTTCCGGGAAGTATAGATACAAACGTATCGAAGTTTACAAGAAAATTCTTTTCAAAAGCTCTTACCTGTGAGCTTGACAAGCAGGGAAGAATACCTCTTACTCCGACGCTTCTTGAAGCGGCTGGTTTAAAAAAGGATATTGTACTTGTAGGTGCGAACAGCAAGCTTGAAATCTGGGATGCCGAGGCATGGGAACAGATGAATGAAGAAGATGACGATTCGGCAATTATCGTTGCGGGAATCGAAAAGTACAATCTGTCCATCTGATGAGAGGTATTTATGGAGTTTAAGCACATTTCGGTCTTATACAAAGAAACGCTTGATGGCTTGAATATAAAGGACGGCGGGCTGTACGTTGACGGAACTCTCGGCGGCGGCGGTCATAGCTGCGGTATTCTGTCGGGAGCGAAAAATGTTCGCCTGATAGGGATAGACAGAGATTCCGAAGCGATAGAAGCGGCAGGAAAAAGACTTTCCGCATTTAAAGACAGAATTACTCTTGTCAACAGGAACTTTTCCGATATAAAGCAGATTGCGTCCGAGCTTGGAATTGCCGGTATTGACGGCGCAGTGCTTGATTTGGGAGTATCGTCATATCAGCTCGACAATGCCGAAAGAGGATTTTCATATATGCATGATTCGCATCTGGATATGCGAATGAACAGAAATGATAAAAAGAGTGCATACGATGTAATTAACAGCTATTCGCAAAATGAGCTTGAACATATTTTCTACGCATACGGCGAGGAAAAATGGTCGGCGAGAGTAGCAAAATTTATAGTTGAAAAAAGAAGCCAAAAGCCGATTGAAACGACCTTTGAGCTTGTGGATATAATAAAGGCGGCAATTCCTAAGGGAGCAAGAGCCGAAGGCTCTCACCCGGCGAAGAGAATTTTCCAGGCCGTAAGAATCGAAGTCAACAACGAATTGGGAATTTTAAAAAATGCGGTCGATGACTTTGCGGAGCTGCTTGCTCCGGGAGGAAGGCTCGCGGTTATAACCTTCCATTCGCTGGAGGACAGAATCATTAAAAAAGCTTTTACTGATCTGGCAACGGGCTGTGTTTGCCCAAAGAGCTTCCCTGTGTGTGTCTGTAACAGGCAGCCCGTTGTTAAATTAATTACAAAGAAACCGATTTTACCGTCAGAAGCGGAGGAAACCGAAAATTCAAGGTCAAAAAGCGCAAAACTCAGAGTTGTGGAAAAATTGTAAAACAAAATGTCCGCCACCGTTAGGGCAACGGACTTTACTTGATTTTTTCGGGCAGAAGTACATATAAAGGTTTTGCTTAAACCTTGTTGATTATTAAAGGAAGGCGTGTCAGCAGATGAATTATTCAAATCTCGCATATGAGCTTGACAGAAGAAATGATACTGAGGAACACATAGAAAAGAAAAAAGCTCACAAAAAAATTGAAAAGAGAAATTTTAAACCGATAGTGTATGCGGTTGTTTTGTGCATGGCGGCATATTATATGATTTCAAAAAATGTTGCGGTTTATGAAACCGAGCAGGAAATAAAAAGTCTGCAAAGTGAAATTTCAGAGCTTGAAAGCTATACCAGTCAGAGAGCCTTTGAGCTTGAACAGAGCATTGATCTTACAACAATCGAAAAGATCGCCAAAACAAGACTCAATATGCAGCGCCCGGAGCAGTACCAGATCGAATATGTTAATGTTGAAAGAGATGACGTCACCGAAGTGACTGCCGGAGAGGTAGAGGGGTTATCAAACAGACTTAAAAAAGCTGCGCAGAGCCTAAAAAGAAATATGGCGGGAATATTTTCAATAGGAGCAAAATAAAATATATCGGTAACGTATTTTGAATAAGAAACATAGTGCGGCATACCGTAAATAAATGAATAGTGCAGCCAAAGACAGTCAGAATAGCGTTCTGAAACGGTCTTTGGCTTTTGTGTAATAAGGGTAATTGTTGAAATTTGTCATAATATCCGATTGCGATAAAATATTGTAACCGGAACCGATAATAATGAAAGGATAAGAACATGGCGGTAAATTCAAAGCTTATCAGAAGAAGAATATTCGTATTGTTCACATCGGCAGTGGTGATACTGTCGCTTACGACAATTAAAATCGCAAAGCTTCAGATTTTTAATTATAAAGAATATAACGACGCGGTGCTGGCACAGCAGAACAGCTCGTCCAAGGTATCGGCAATGAGGGGAACGATTTATGACCGCAATTCAAAGGCGCTTGCCGAAAGCGCAAGCGTAAATACGCTCGTGTGCAATCCGCAGCAAATTAAAAAAGACGGCGCCGCCGAAATTGTGGCGACAAGACTTGCTCCGATCGTAAATTTAGAATATGACTTCATATATTCCAGACTGACAAAGGAAAATTCACAGTATCAGATAATTAAAAAAAGACTGAGCGTTGAGGAATCGGCGGCTATAACCGAATTGAAAAATCCGAAGAAATCGGAAACGGCTTCATCGGGTGACGGAGGACAAAAGGAAAAGAAAATTTCCGATTATTTCAAGGGTATATCCTTTGAAAATGATTCAAAAAGATATTATTCCTACGGGATAGCACCTCATGTCCTCGGGTTCACCGGATATGACAATGACGGAAGAATGGGCATTGAACTTATGTTTGACAAGGAGCTGAACGGAGAGCCGGGAAGTATATTGTCGGCAAGAACCGCAACCGGAACGAACGCCGATTACGATTATGAGGAAGTAAACGATTCCAAACGGGGTGCCGACGTTATTCTTACAATAGATGAAACGATTCAGCATTTTCTGGAAAAGCATCTTGAAGAAGCGGTTACGGAGTATTCATTAAAAGAGGGTGCGGCAGGTATTGTGATGAATCCGAAAACCGGAGAAATATACGCAATGGCAACAAAGCCTGATTTTGACGTAAACGCATACAACGATATTACAAAATTTGTAAATCTTGCCGTGGGATTGGACGAGGACGAAAAGCTAAAGGGTTATAAATCCGATAACGAAGAAGAAAGAAAAAAGGCAACCGACGCCATAATGCAGAAAATGTGGAGAAACAAGGCGATTTCCGATACATACGAGCCGGGTTCGACCTTTAAAATTCTTACAGCGGCGGAAGCGCTTGAAGAAAATGTAGTAAATGAAAACTCATCATTTTACTGCGCCGGTTTTAAACAGGTTGCGGACAGAAAAATCCGCTGTCATAAGCATGAGGGACACGGTGCGCAGAACTTTGTGCAGGGAGTGCAAAACTCATGTAACCCTGTCTTTATGGAGCTGGGACTGAGAATCGGCTCACAGAAATTTATGGAATATTTCAGAGCGTTCGGCTACACCGAAAAAACCGGAATTGACTTAAACGGCGAATCAGGCAGTATATATTATCAGAAGGATAAGCTTTCCGAAACCGATATTGCAACCAGTGCTTTCGGTCAGGGCTTTTCTATTACGCCGATTCAGCACATATGCGCAATTTCATCTGTAATCAACGGCGGAAATCTTATGAAGCCGATGATTGTTAAGGAAATCAGAGATGAAACCGGAGTGCTTAAAAGCTATCAGCCGGAAATCAGAAATAAGGTTATATCGGAAGAAACCTCTCAAAAAATGAGAGAAATACTTGAAAGCGTTGTTTCAAGCCCGACAGGCTCGGGTAAGAATGCATATATAAAGGGCTACAGAATCGGCGGAAAAACCGGTACCTCCGAAAAGGGAAGAAATAACGATAAGCGTATCGCTTCCTTTGTCGGTTTTGCTCCGGCTGACGATCCGCAGATTGTGTGTCTGATTCTTATGGACGAACCGCAGTGCGCAGTCAGATACGGAGGTACAATATGCGCCCCGGTTGTTGCGTCGGTAATTGAAGAAACGCTTGAATACCTCGGAATCGAACGTCAGTTTACCGAAGAAGAAGCTGCGGCAGATACAGCTTCGATCCCTGAGGTAAGAGGAAAAACAATTGAAGAAGCAATGCAGACTATCAAGGACGCAGGCTTTAAGGTAAGAAGAAACGGCGGCGAAGATACCGATACCGTTGAGGATCAGCTTCCGAAGCCCGGTGTTTCCGTTATGAAAGGCTCGACCGTGATTCTGTATACCGAGCCTGTCAGCGCGGATAATCTTGTGACAGTCCCAAGTGTTTCCGGTATGACCGTTGAAGCTGCACGTCAGCAGCTTGAAGACTACGGTCTGAACTTTGAAGCCGTAGGCGCAGGTCTTAACTCAACAAAGGGCGCATATGCCTTTAAACAAAGCATTGAGCCGGGAGAAAAAGTCCAGCCGGCTACGGTAATAAGTGTAGAGTTCCGCCATGAGTCATCAGATTAATTCGGGAAAAAATACGCACATCTCACCCGTTTTCGGGGTTCGAAGTATAAACATACGACTTCACCCCTCAAAAAGGCAAGCTGCACGCATTTTATCCCGAATGAGAAAAGCAAGAAAAAAATACGCACATCTCACCCGTTTTCGGGGTTCGAAGTATAAACATATGACTTCACCCCTCAAAAAGGCAAGCTGCACGCATTTATCCCAAATGAGGAAAGCCAGAAAAAAATACGCACATCTCACCTAAAAACATAGGCAAACCGACTTAAATTGATTATAAAAACAACAAAGCGGAAAGGCGATGATATTATTTTAGCAAGTGAATTATTCGGTAATCAATGGCCGCAGGAAAACTGTGCGATAAAGGGAATTACCTGTGATTCGCGAAAGATAAAAAAAGGCGACGTATTTGTATGCGTCAAGGGAGAAAATGACAGCGGCTACCGTTACATAAAGGAAGCGGAGCAAAGAGGGGCGGCGGCAATTGTTGCCGACTCTCCGGTATACAGCAACATCCCGGTGATTCTTTACTGCAACCCCAGAAGAAAAATGGCGGAGCTTGCAAAAAGGATATACGGTATGCCCGACTGCAAGATGACGCTTGTCGGCGTTACCGGAACAAACGGGAAAACCACCGTTACTCATTTGATACGGGATATTCTTTTGAGTGCGGACAAAAAAACCGCATTGATAGGAACAAACGGGTGCTTTTATAACAGGTATTTGACAAATGAAAGCTTTTCAACGTCAACAACGCCCGAGTCTGCCGATTTCTGGAAGATACTAAAGGATATGAGGGAGCTTGGGAGTGAATATGCCGTTTGCGAGGTATCTTCCCATGCGCTTGCACTTGACAGGGTTTACGGCGCAGACTTTGATCTGGGAGTTTTTACAAATCTTACACCTGAGCATTTGGACTTTCACAAAAACATGGAAAGCTATTTTAATGCAAAAAAAAAGCTTTTTGAAATGTGTGATTGCTGCGTCATCAACACAGATGATGAATATGGTAAAAGATTGTATGAAAGCTTTGGAGGAAAATCAATAAGCATAGGTATGAACAATGCCGATATTACGGCAGAAAATGTTACCAAAACGGCAAATGGCTCAAGCTTTGTTATAAACAGTAACGGCGCAAGGCTGAAAGCGTACATTCCGATACCGGGAGAGTTTTCGGTATATAACGCACTTTGCGCATATGCCGCCGGGGTCAGCATGGGAATACCGGAGGGGGTAATTTTAAAGGGACTGTCCGAAACAAGCGGCGTCAAGGGCAGATGCGAAAGAATTGAAACCAATACCGATTTTTCGGTGATAATCGATTATGCGCACACTCCGGACGGCTTGGAAAAGATAATAAAAACGTTAAAGAGCGTTGCCGGCGGCAGAGTGATAACGCTTTTCGGCTGCGGCGGCGACAGGGATAAAACCAAAAGAAGCGTGATGGGGAAAATATCCGGCGAAAATTCGGATTTTACAATAATCACCTCGGATAATTCAAGAACAGAGAACCCGATTGCAATAATAAGGGATATTGAAAAAGGAATATGCGATGTAACCGATGAGTATATAGTCATTCCGGACAGATACAATGCCATTGAATACGCATTGGCAAATGCCCGTGAAAACGATATTGTTCTGCTTGCGGGAAAGGGGCATGAGGACTATATAATCAAGGGAACAAAAAAAATACACTTTGACGAGCGTGAAGCGGTCGATGAAATACTGAAGAGAACAGGGAACAGATAGAATTGTTTTAAATACAAAAAGAAAAAATATCCGGCAGAAATGAATTGTCGGGTTTATGGCATGCAGGCGAAATGGAGGAGAATTATGTTAGGCATAACAGTAGGTGAAATAGCAGAGGCAACCGGAGGAAAAATTATTTTCGGAAATAAAAACGATAAGATAGAATCAATTATGACAGATTCGAGAAAAGCGGACCGCAGCTCGCTTTTTATACCATTTAAGGGCGAAAGGGCGGACGGTCACGAATTTATAGGCAAAGCGTTTGAAAACGGTGCCTGTGCTACACTTACGGAGAAAGAAATCGGGGCGGTTGACGGCAAAAGTGCGATTCTGGTAGAAAACACACAGTTTGCTCTCGGAATGATTGCAAAATACTATAAGAAAAAATTCAGAGTGAAAACCGTTGCCGTAACGGGCAGCGTCGGAAAGACAACGACAAAGGATATGCTCTATGCGGTAATGAATATGCAATACTGCACATTAAAGACGGAGGGTAACTATAACAATGAAATAGGACTTCCGCTCACCGTAATGAAGCTTAACGGAGCGCATGAGGCTGTAGTGCTTGAAATGGGAATGTCTGCGTTCGGAGAGATACACTATCTTGCCGATATTGCAAGACCCGATGTTGCCATTATTACCAACATAGGAATGTCGCACATAGAAAACCTCGGTTCGCAGGAGGGAATATACAAGGCAAAAACGGAAATCTGTGATTTCTTTGATAAAAACAGTCTGCTGATTGTAAACGGCGATGATGAATTTTTGAAGAAAACAAAAAGCTTTAATAAATTCAAGGTTGTTACCTGCGGAATGGGCGGGGACTGCGATTACAGAGCGGAAAATGTTGTTGATATGGGTCTGGACGGCTCTGCGTTTGACGTTTGCTTTTACGGAAGAAAATACAGTATCAGAGTAAAGGTGCCCGGAATACATAACGTATACAATGCTCTTGCGGCGATAGCGTGCGGAGTGCATTATAATATCGGACCGAATCAGATAATTTCGGGAATAGAAAATTTTGTTATGACCGATATGAGAATGTCTGTAATCAACACGGGAAAGCTTACCTTAATCAACGACTGCTACAACGCTTCTCCCGATTCGGTTAAAGCTGCGCTTAAGGTTTTATCCAACAGGAATGAAAGAAAAGCGGCGGTTTTGGGAGATATGTTAGAGCTCGGAGAGTATTCCGAAAAGGCGCATTATGATTTGGGAAAAGAAGTTTTTTCAAACGGTATTGATATTTTAATCACCGCAGGAGAAAATGCAAGAAATATCGCAAAGGGAGCAAGGGAAAGCGGCGTTAACAATATTGTAAGCTTTGCCAATACAGACGAGCTTTGCGACAACATCAAAAGCTATATTCAAGACGGCGACTGCGTGCTTATCAAGGCGTCGAGAGGAATGCATTTTGAAAAAATTACCACAAAGTTGACCGAACAGGACTGATTAAAAATCAGATAGCCTTGCTTCGGTGAGATTTTTGCAAAAAGGAGTTAACAGAGAAAAATGAGCGGATTAACGGAATTGATAAAAAACGGTGCGGATATAGGATACCTTATTGTGTTTGCAATGTCTGTTCTGATAACGGTTGTAACAGGCCCGGTACTTATACCGTGGCTGCACAAGCTGAAATTCGGTCAGCAGATATTGGAGGACGGACCGAAGTGGCATATGAAAAAAAGCGGCACCCCGACCATGGGCGGAATAATGTTTATAATTGCCGTTACGGTGAGTACATTGATTGCGATTTTAATAAAAAAGGACGTAAAGCTTCTTGTTATGCTTATTATAACGCTCGGCTACGGAATTATCGGTTTTATAGATGATTATGTAAAGGTTGTAAAAAAGCGAAACATGGGACTTACCGCTTCACAGAAATTTTTGCTTCAGGCTGTATTATCCTTTATATACATATTGATTCTGCGCTTTACGGGTGAGCTTACGTCGGAAATAATAATTCCTTTTTTGGATCATACCGTGACAATGCCGTGGTGGCTGTATTTTGTGTTTGTTATGTTCGTTGTATGCGGAACGGTAAATGCTGTTAATCTTACGGACGGTCTGGACGGACTTGCTGCCGGAATTACCGTTATAGTAAGCCTGTTTTTTGCTTTGACAGCCATGGCTTTAGGTGACAGTGCCGCAGGGTATATGTCCATTGCAATCGCCGGAGGATGTATCGGCTTTCTGTTCTTTAACAAATATCCGGCAAAAATATTTATGGGAGATACCGGCTCACTGTTTCTCGGCGGTGCAATTTCTGTGATTGCCGTCGGACTTGAAATGCCTTTGATACTGGTTATTGCCGGATTTGTGTATTTATTTGAAACCTTATCGGTAATATTACAGGTAGCGTCCTTTAAGCTGACCGGAAAAAGAATATTTAAAATGGCACCGATTCATCATCATTTTGAGATGTGCGGCTGGAAAGAAAATAAAATTGTTTTGGTATTTTCGGCAGTAACCCTTATACTGTGTGTACTGGCATTTGTATCGTTGATTCCGGTTCTTATGAGAGGATAACGTGAAAAATATACAGCGCATCTTGCCTTTTTTCGAGGTTAGGAGTATACACATACGCCGTTACCTCTCAAAAAGGCGACCTGACCTGAAAAGCATCTTTTTCACGTTGGGATTTGAGCCGCTGTGCAGCGGCAAAATGAAGATTGAAATTTGCGGATATTGTGGAACGGAGGAGTGTAATGGCAGACAATGGCAAAATTTACAGAGATACAAGAGGAAGAAGCGTACGGTACGGCAATACCACGCATACCGAATACAAGCGCCCGGTGAAAAAAACGAAAAAAAAGAATACAGGTTCGGTTTTTATGTCAAAGCTGCCTGCGCTTGATTTTAATTTTCTTACATTGGTAATTGTAATAGTAAGCTTCGGTATAATAATGGTTTTCAGCTCGTCGGCACCGAAAAGTCTGAGAACGTACGGACATTCATATAAATTCGTGGAAAAACAGCTGATTTTCGCCGTGCTCGGATTTATAGGAATGATAGTATTGTCAAGAATCGATTACAGAAAGCTTAAAAAATATGTCGGTCTTGCAATGATTGTTTGTATCGGACTGTTGGTTTTGGTTATAATTCCGGGAGTGGGTGTAAATCATAACGGTGCTACACGCTGGCTGAACGTGGGTATGGAAATACAGCCGTCAGAGTTTATGAAGCCGGTTATGGCACTTTTTGTGGCGGCAAAGTCGCAGGAGAAGCAGTACGATTTAAGAACCTTTAAGGGAACGCTTCTTATGTTTGTCTGGATAGGAATCGTTGGAATACTTATGTTTCTTGAACCGCACGTAAGCGGAGCTATAGTAATATGCGGAATTGCCGGAGTGGTTATGCTTTGTGCGGGCGCAAAATGGAAGAATTTGTTTGCTTGTGTGGCTATGTCGGTTCCTTTCGGGGTTCTTTACGTTATGACCGACAGCGTCAGAAGAGGGCGTATTCTGACCGCCTTAAACCCGTTTGCGGATTCGCAGTCGGGAGGCTATCAGGTTATTCAGGGCTTGTATGCGATTGCTTCGGGCGGAATCTTCGGAAGAGGTCTGGGGCAGAGTATTCAAAAAAGAACCTTTCTTCCCGAACCGTACAACGATTACATTTTTGCGGTAATATGCGAGGAACTCGGACTTATCGGCGCAATATTGGTTATAGTTCTTTTTGCGGCGCTTATCATGAAAGGAATTTCAATTGCGCTTCACGCTCCCGATATGTTCGGAACGCTTGCCGTTGTCGGAATTATGGCGCAGATTACCATTCAGGCACTTATCAACATTCTCGTTGTTACTGCGATAGTGCCGAATACGGGAATGACTCTGCCGTTCTTCAGCTACGGCGGCTCGGCGCTCATGGTGCTTATGCTTGAAATGGGAATTGTGTTAAACGTATCGAGGTATAAGGTCAGAAGCCGATTATAACATTTATCAAAAATATATATGCTTGCACAGCAAGGAAGCAAGAATAGCCGGAATCGGCTGTTTGTTATGGAGGTAATTTATGAAAATTTTGTTTGCCGGCGGCGGAACCGGAGGGCATATAAACCCGGCATTGTCGATTGCCGATTATTTTAAAAAGCATGAGAGCAATTTTGAGGCTCTTTTTATAGGAACAAGGAGAGGGCTTGAAACAAGGCTTGTTCCGGCTGCCGGATATGATATTGAATATATAGATATAAGGGGGTTTGACAGAAGAAATCTTTTGAAAAATATAGAGGTAATAAAAAAGCTCGGAGAATCGAGAAAACGCTGCTGCGAGATAATTAAGGAATTTGCCCCGGACGCTGTTGTCTGCACCGGAGGGTATGTAAGCGGTCCGGTCATAATGGCGGCGCATAAACTAGGAATACCGTCAATGATACATGAGCAGAATGTTTATCCCGGTCTGACGGTAAAAGGCTCGGTTAATTATGTCAACTGCATTGCCGTGAGCTTCCCGGAAACCGAAAAGTATATAAAAAAACATTCAAAATGCGTGCTTACCGGAAATCCCGTGAGAGAAGAAATTTTAAATGCGGATAAACAGGAATCGAGAAAAAAGCTCGGTTTGTCAGACAAGCCTTTCGTGCTTGTTTTCGGCGGAAGTCTGGGTGCACAGAAAATCAACGATAATATGGTTAAAATCCTGCCCAAGCTTATTTCCGACGGAAAGCTGCAATTGCTGTTCGGAACAGGCTCGAGAAATTATGAGGAAATAAAGGCACAGCTTGCGGATATGAAGCTGACCGATGATATAAGGGTTGTACCGTATATCGACAATATGCCTGACGCAATGGCGGCGGCGGATTTAGTGGTATCGCGCTCAGGTGCGATTACCGTAAGCGAAATTGCGGTGCTTGAAAAGCCGTCGGTGCTTATACCGTCACCGAATGTTGTAAGAAATCATCAGGAGCAGAACGCAAGAGCCTTTGAAGCAAAGGGTGCCGCTGCGGTTATATGCGAAAGCGAGCTGACGGCGGAAACGCTTTATGATAAAATCAACGAGCTTGCCTCGGATAAAAAGGCACTCGATAATATGTCATGCGAGGTTAAAAAGCTTGCAGAGCCTCATGCGCTTGAAAAGCTGTACGGCGTTATAAAAGGACTGACAGAGAAATAGTATTGAGCCGTACGCTGTTGTTTTTTATGAAAAATTTCGGTATAAAACAAGGTGTACGGCTTATTTTTATCGCTATATAATGCAAATTGGAGTAAAAAAACATACATATATTATACAAAACGTAATTTTTTTGAAAAAAATCACATTTTTTTTATAAATATAGTTGACCTTTTTGCTTTTTTAAGTTACAATATATTATATATAATTGTAATAACTATCCGAGCATATCGGTTTATGCGTATGGATACGGGAAATGTACATATTTTGCACTATGGTTTTTATGTGCAGTTTCCCTGTGAAGGGAGTGTCGGAGTTTGAGGATTATTGCCGGTTCAAGACGGGGTCATAAGCTGTTTGACTTTGACGGAACTGATATTCGTCCGACTACCGACAGGGTAAGAGAATCAATGTTCAATTTGATAATGCCCTTTATCCCCGACGCAAGGGTTCTTGATTTATTCGGCGGAAGCGGTGCGCTGAGTTTGGAGGCTTTGAGCCGCGGAGCGGAAAGTGCCGTTATCTGCGACAGTGACGTGCATTCTGTGGGATTGATTAAAAAGAATATCTCGGCATTAAGGTTTGAATCGGAAACTGCGGTTATACCGATGACGGCACAGCGATTCATATCCGAAGCAAACGGAGGCTTTGATATTGTTTTTCTCGATCCTCCGTACAACAAAGGTTTAATCGCACCGATAATAACCGGGTTATTGGAAAACGGTATATTATCGCAGAACGGAATTATAGTTCTCGAAAGCGATAATACCGATGAACACGGCGAATTTGACGGACTGGAAATACTGAAACAGAGAAAATACGGAAGAACATTTATTACGGTATACCGCAAGCTGTGATAATCGTGGTAGTTATGATCGGAAATTGTATTTTTTACATTCTTCCGAAACAGTTAAAATACAAATGAAATGAGAATCAGTTCTCTGCCGCTGGCTTTTTGGACAAGCTTTATGTTTGAAGAACGGAAAGGAATGATCACAAAAATGAGAATAGCGGTATATCCCGGCAGCTTTGACCCTATAACAAACGGACATCTTGATATTATAAAACGTGCGTCAAAGCTGTATGACAAGGTAATCGTCGGCGTTTTAAACAACGCAAGCAAGAGCCCTGTGTTTTCGGCTGCGGAAAGAAAAGAAATGATCGATTCGGCAACCGAAAATATCAAAAACGTTTCCTGCGATATTTTCAGCGGGCTGCTGGTTGATTTTGCGAAACAGAATAATGCGAGCGTTATTATTAAGGGTTTAAGAACCGTGGCGGATTTTGAATATGAATTTCAGATGGCGCTTTTAAATAAAGCGCTGAACGCAGAGTTCGAAACTGTCTTTATGATGACTGACAGCAAGTATTCATACATATCTTCAAGTATGGTTAAAGAGGTTGCGAAGTATCACGGAGAACTGGACGGATTTATTCCGTCTGTAATTAAGGAAAAAATTATCAAGAAATATAAATAAGTGAGGAGTCTGGAAAAATGGATATAATGGAAATTATTAATCTGATGGAAGAAAGTATTGATAAGGCGTCAACCGTACCATTGAGCGGTAAAATTCTTATCGATAAGGAGGAAATTCTTGATTTTATTCAGGAAATGCGTCTTTCATATCCCGACGAGGTTAAAGAAGCAAAATGGGTTAAGGAAGAAAGACAAAAAATACTTAACGAGGCAGAAGGCAGAGCCGATTCTATGCTCAAAACTGCAGAAGCAAAGATGATTCAGATGGTTGATGAGAGCGAAATAGTAAGACAGGCTCAGGAAAAGGCAGACAGAATACTCGAAGAAGCTAACGAACAGGCAAGCAAGCTGAGAACTGACAGTGATCAGTATGCCGACGATGTACTGGGTGATGTTGAACGCCGTCTTGAAATGCTGCTCAAAAAGGTTAATGATGACAGGAATTATTTTCATAACAAATAATCAATAAAGTAAAACCGGTGTCAGGGTGAAATTCTTGACACCTTTTTACATTACGGCAAATAAAAAAATCCGCAAAAAGGAGTGATGTTGGCATGATGACAGATATTGAAATAGCTCAGTCAGCCGAAATGAAGCCTATAAGGGAGATTGCCGAAGCAATCGGAATACCTGAGGACGATATTGAATATTACGGGAAATATAAGGCGAAAATATCGGGTGATTTTATCAAAAAAGCAAGCAGTAACCCAAACGGAAAGCTTATTCTGGTTACGGCAATAAATCCTACGCCGGCAGGTGAGGGAAAAACAACAACAACTGTGGGTCTGGGCGACGCAATGTCACGCTTGGGCAAAAGATGCGTTCTTGCTTTGAGAGAGCCATCACTTGGTCCGGTTATGGGAATTAAAGGCGGAGCAGCCGGTGGCGGATATAGCCAGGTTGTTCCGATGGAGGATATAAATCTTCATTTCACGGGAGATATGCACGCGATTACTGCGGCGAATAATCTTTTATCCGCAATGATCGATAACCATATTCATCAGGGTAACGCTTTGGATATTGACGTTACAAGCATAGTCTGGAAAAGGGTTCTGGATATGAATGACAGAGCTTTGAGAAATGTTGTCGTTTCTTTGGGAGGCAAGGTTAACGGAGTGCCGAGAGAGGACGGATTTATGATTACCGTTGCTTCGGAGATAATGGCAATTCTGTGCTTGTCGGCTGATTTGATGGATTTAAAGCAGAGAATCGGAGAAATTATAATCGGGTATAACCGTTCGGGTGAGCCTGTCTACGCAAAACAGCTGAATGCCGAGGGTGCTATGACCGCATTGCTCAAAGAAGCAATCAAGCCCAATCTTGTACAGACGCTTGAACACACGCCCTGCTTTATTCACGGAGGACCTTTTGCAAATATTGCACACGGCTGCAACAGCATTATGGCAACAAAGCTTGCGCTTAAAACGGCTGACTATGCGATTACCGAAGCCGGCTTCGGAGCGGATCTCGGCGCTGAGAAGTTCATGGACATTAAATGCCGCTTTGCCGGCTTAAAACCCGATGCGGTGGTAATTGTTGCAACGGTGAGAGCACTGAAATATAACGGGGGTATACCAAAAACCGATTTAAAACAGGAAAATGTAGAAGCACTTGAAAAGGGAATTGAAAACTTAAAGAAGCATATAGAAAATATGCAGCAGTATAAAGTCCCCGTTGTTGTTGCGCTCAACAGATTTGATACCGATACAGACGCCGAATTGCAAACAGTCATTGACGCTTGTACGAAATACGGCGTTGAGGTTTCTTTATCCGAGGTGTTTGCAAAAGGCGGAGAGGGCGGAAAGGATTTAGCCGAAAAGGTTATTGCCGCAACGGAAAGACATGAGTCGGAGTATGCTCCGTTATATGACGTTGATTTATCAATAAAGGAAAAAGTAGATATAATCGTTAAGCAAATATACGGCGGCAAGGGTGCGGTTTACACACCGAAAGCGGAAAAGGAAATAAAGCGGCTTGAAGAGCTTGGTTTGGACAAAAAACCGATTTGTATGGCAAAAACGCAGTATTCGCTGTCGGATAATCCGCTTTTGCTCGGCAGACCGCAAAATTTTGAAATCACCGTTTCGAGAGTGAGAGTATCAAACGGCGCAGGCTTTATAGTTGTTGAAACAGGCAACATAATGGTTATGCCCGGACTTCCGAAAAAACCGGCGGCGGAGAATATTGATATTGATGAAAACGGAAGAATATCGGGGTTATTTTAATATGATGTATAATTCTTACAGTCCGAGTGACACAGAGAAAATTGCAGCCGATTTTGCAAGAATGCTTAAACCGTCAGATGTGATCTGTCTGAGAGGAGATCTGGGTGCGGGAAAAACGGCGTTTGTTCAGGGGCTTGTAAAAGGCTTGGGAGTGACGGAACCGATAAGCAGTCCGACATTCACGATTGTGAATTGCTATACCGGAGGTATCATGCCGATATACCATTTTGACGTTTACAGAATAGAGGACAGTGATGAAATGTATGAAATCGGCTTTGAAGAATACCTTGACGGCGG
Source organism: uncultured Clostridia bacterium (assembly GCA_934462715.1). Lineage (GTDB taxonomy): Bacteria > Bacillota > Clostridia > UBA1381 > UBA1381 > RGIG1988. The sequence continues at coordinate 8,833 of CAKSIJ010000014.1, read as the reverse complement.
CGGAGTAACAATTATAGAATGGCCGGACAACATAGCCGATATATTGCCGGACAACGTTTACAATATTACTGTAAGCAAGGACTATGACAAAGATGAAAGCTTCAGGTATATAGAAATCGATACTGTATGCCGTGATGATTAAGACTTGGGAGGAACAAACGATGATAAGTATATTGTCGGTCGAAACGGCGGCAGGGGTTGCCTCCGCAGCGGTTACCGTCGGAGAAAAGCTTGTCTGCGAGGCGGTTGTAAACAACAAAAAAACACATTCGCAAACGCTTTTGCCTATAATAGATAAGGTACTTGCACAGGCGGAAATGCGGCTTGAGGATATTGACGTTATAGCGGTATCGGAGGGGCCGGGCTCGTTTACCGGTCTCAGAATCGGAATCTCAACGGTAAAGGGGTTGGCGCACGCACTTTCAAAGCCTGTTATCGGAGTCAGCTCGCTCGTGGCAATGGCATATAATCTGCCGTTTTGCGAATACCTAATATCACCGATTATGGACGCAAGAAGATCGCAGGTATATAATGCCGTTTATGAGTGGAAAAACCGTGAGCTTGAAGAAATAAAAGCCCCAAGGGCAATATCTGTGGAGGAGCTTTGCTCGGAGCTGTCCGCTTTGGATAAAAAAACTGTTTTTGTCGGGGACGGCGTACCGGCATACCGTGATGTGATAGAAGAACTTCTCGGCGATAAAGCGGTGTTTGCTCCGTCCTGCGCAAATATGCAAAGGGCGTCAGCACTTGCTCCGGCGGCGGCAAGGTTATTTGACGAGGGAAAAACAATGACCTGCTATGAGCTGAAGCCTGTTTATTTAAGAAAATCACAGGCGGAGCGTGAAGCGGAAGAAAAAAATAATATATAATCAACAGAAAAGAGGAAAAGAAAATGATAGCAATAGGAAGCGACCACGGTGGTTTTGAGTTAAAGGAACACATCAAAAAGCATTTGGAGGAAAGAAGTCTTGAATACAAGGATTTCGGATGTTATGATGAAAACAGCGTCGATTATCCCGACATTGCCGAAAAGGTATGCAATGCCATAAATTCGGGCGATGCGGATAAGGGGATTCTTGTCTGCGGAACGGGTATAGGCATTTCGATTGCGGCAAATAAAATAGACGGAATCAGAGCGGCGCACTGCCATGACGTATACAGTGCGGAAATGACAAAAAGACACAATAACGCAAACGTAATCTGCATGGGCGGCAGAGTTATCGGCAGAGAGCTTGCTTTTAAAATTATTGACGCATGGCTTGACGCAGAGTTTGAGGGCGGCAGACATCAGAAAAGAATCGACAAGATTCATGCCCTCGAAAATAAATAAGCATAGATGATTCGACCGGAATTTCCGCTTGCGGAATTTCCGAAAAGAAACGGAGAAATTCAGTATGGATAACAGAAAACGTTTTGAGGAAATATATCATAATGAAATAAAACGGGAGGGTGCAGATAAGCTTTGGGATTATCTTGCATCACCATCGTCCGATTTTTTTACTGCGCCGGCAAGCGCAAGATTTCACGGCTCATATGAGGGCGGACTGCTTGAACATAGTCTGAACGTATATGACTGTCTGAAGGATTATCTTAAAAGAGAGCGCTGCAAAAATTTGTATAAAATGGATTATTCCGAAGAAACGGTAGCAATTGTTTCTCTGCTTCACGATTTGTGCAAGATGAATTGCTACAAAAAGGGGACAAGAAACGTAAAGGACGAAAAAGGCGTCTGGCACACTGTTCCTACATATGAATTTGACGATAAAATGCCGTACGGCCATGGTGAAAAATCCGTTTATATAATCAACGGATATATCAGGCTTTCACGTGAGGAGGCATTTGCCGTAAGGTATCATATGGGATTTTCGGGAATTGAGGACGCACGCTCTGTCGGAAGTGCGTTTGAAATGTACCCGCTTGCTTTTGCATTGTCGGTTGCGGATATGGAAGCAACCTACTATATAGAGGGCAAGAAGTCTGAATAAAATCGCCCATAGCACTACTTTTTGCTCGGGGCGGTATAATAATACAGCACCGCTCGCTGCAAAGCAGTACTCTGAGCGATTTTCTTTCAGACTTTTAAGAACGATAAGTAACGATTGCAGCGAAAGAGGGTTTATCGAAATGAATGCGGAAATAATTTCTGTGGGAACAGAGCTGCTGCTCGGTGAAATTGTAAACACCGACGCAAGATTTATAGCGTCCGAATTATCAGAGCTTGGTATAAATGTGTTTTACCAGACGGTTGTCGGAGATAATGCTCAAAGGCTTGAAAGCGTATTGAAGCTTGCATTTTCAAGATCCGATCTGATAATCGCAACCGGCGGCTTAGGACCTACGCAGGATGATATTACAAAAGAGGTTATATCGGAATTTTGCGGAAAAAAACTGATTTTGGACGAAGAAAGTCTTTCGTCAATGAAAGAGTATCTCCGAAAAAAGGGACGCGAAATACCGGAATGTAATATAAAACAGGCTATGCTGCCGGAAGGGTGCGTAATTCTTCCGAACAGCTGCGGTACTGCTCCGGGCTGCGTTATCGAGGATAACGGTAAAAGTATTATAATGCTACCGGGGCCGCCGCACGAATTGGAACAAATGTTTTTACTCAGTGTAAAGCCGTATCTTGAAAGCAAAACAAACTTGATGATTTATTCCGAAAATCTGAAAATATTCGGAATGGGCGAATCGAGGGTTTGCGAGCTGCTTGACGAGTATATTTCAGAGTATTCCGATCCGACGGTTGCGCCGTATGCGGAATCGCCTGGGGTTCGGGTCAGAATAACTTCAAAATGCACCTCTGAGGAGGAGGGCATAAAAGCTGTTGCAAAAATCAAAGAGAATATCAAAACAATTCTGGGAGATGTGATTTACAGCGATAAGGGAGAAACTCTCCCGGAGGCGGTTGTGCATATGCTGATAGAAAAAAACATGACAATTGCGTCTGCCGAAAGCTGTACCGGGGGACTGTTTGCAAAGTATATAACAGACATTCCGGGCAGTTCCGCCATCCTCAATGAAAGCTATGTAACCTATGCGAATGAAGCTAAAACAAAAATTCTCGGGGTAAAGCCTGAAACTCTTAAAAGCTGCGGAGCGGTAAGCGAACAGACGGCACGGGAAATGGCGGACGGACTTTACGGAGTATCGAAAGCCAATGTATGCGCCGTGTTTACCGGAATTGCGGGACCGGGCGGAGGAACAAAGGAAAAGCCTGTCGGCTTGGTTTATACGGGAGTGTGCATAAACGGTAAGACAGAGGTATACAAATTACAGCTGTCCGGAACAAGAGAAGCGGTGAGAAAACAGGCTTGTCTTGAGGTGTTTGACATTATCAGAAAGAAATTAATTAAAAATTCATAATTTTTTTTACAAAAACTATTGCAGTTTTTGCGATTTTGTATTATAATAGATAGAGATGCAAATTTGGGGCGATGAAGACCGAGCCCGTGCGATTGAAAGCCGTGAACCTTGTCAGATGGGGAACCAAGCAGCAATAAGCGGATTTTTTGATGTGTTACGGATAACTCGGTTGGAGCCTTTTTTTGATTTTTGAAAAATCGCTGTCTTAAACAGAGGAGGTGTTGTAATTGGCATATCAGGCAATATACCGTAAATGGCGGCCACAGGTGTTTGAAGATATAATCGGACAAAGTCATATTACAACCACCTTGAAAAATCAGATAATGAATGACAGAATATCTCATGCGTATTTGTTCTGCGGAACGAGGGGGACAGGTAAAACTACTGCGGCAAAGGTTTTTGCAAAAGCGGTTAACTGCCTTAATCCTAAAAACGGCTCGCCGTGCAATGAGTGTGAAATATGCCGCGGTATTCAGAACGGCAGTATTCTGGACGTTACCGAAATAGACGCCGCTTCAAACAACAGTGTTGATAACATACGTGATCTGAGAGAGGACGTTAACTACGTTGCCGCAAGGACAAAATACCGTGTGTATATTATAGACGAGGTGCATATGCTTACAACGGGCGCTTTCAATGCGCTGTTAAAAACGCTCGAAGAACCTCCGGCGCACGTTATTTTTATTTTGGCAACCACAGAAGTGCATAAGATTCCCGAAACAATTCTGTCAAGATGTCAAAGATTTGATTTCAGAAGAATCACACCGAACGACATAATTGTGAGAATGAAAGAAATTGCGGCGGCAGACGAAATAAACATAACCGACGACGCATACGAGCTGCTTGCGCAGATGGCTGACGGATCTATGCGTGACGGATTGAGCATACTTGAAAGATGCGTATCTGCGTGCGGAACGAATCTTGACAGGGACAGCGTGACATCGGTTCTCGGAATAGCTAAAAGCGATTTGCTTTTCAGACTCGGCAGTGCAGTTATCGAAAATGATTCGGAGCGTGTTCTGAATCTGATAGATACCGTGACGAGGGACGGAAAGGATCTTAACGTTTTCTGCGACTCGGTTATTAAGCATTTCAGAGATTTGCTTGTATGCAAGATCACTCATGATCCGAAAAGCATGATTGAATATTCCGATGATTTGCTTGTAAAGCTCAAATCACAGGCACAGAAAGCAACCTTTGAAAAGCTTTCTCATGCGGTAGCCGTTTTAACAAAGGCAAAATCTGACGCAAAATGGGTTAAAAATCCAAGAGTGATTTATGAGCTTGCACTGCTGAAGCTGACAAGACCGGAGCTTGACAGCTCGGAGGAGGCTTTGCTCGACAGACTTTCGGCGGTTGAAGAAGCCGCAAAAAACGGAATTACTGTTATAGAACAGCAGCCGGAAAAAGAGCAAAAAGAAGAAAAAAAAGAGGATAAAAAAAAAGATGAGGTATCGGCAAGATTATTTGTACCGATAGCTCCGGGAACTTTGAGTTCCTCATCTCCCGTTGTTATAGCTGCAAAAAACTGGGGCAAATATGCCGCTGCAATAGGCAGGGACTGTCCGTATCTGATAAGCGTTGTTTCATCGTGCGGAGTGACCGTTGACGGAGAGGGCTTGCTGCTTTTGTTCAAGGAAAATGAAAAGGCATTAAAAGATATTGCGGTGAGGTATCTTGACCGATTGCAGGAATCGTTTGCAAAACATTCAAGGACAAGCTTTAAAATAAAGATTGCTTTTGAAAAGGACGTTGAGGACGCAGTTATAGATATTTATAAGCTTCCCGACAGGGTACAGAATCCTGCGGCAGATGTTCCCGAAGTGAATGACAAATCCGCCGTAAATGATGATGAAAGCGATCCTCTGGAAGCAATCACTTCGGAATTTCCCGATGTTGTGAAGCTTAAAGCAAACGCCGTTGAAAGCAGTGATGCCAAAACCGAAAGCAGCGTGCAGCAGGGAATGTTTGACAATGACGAAAACGAGGACAGAGAAGAATTTTTAGACGACGCCGAAATGGATAAATCGGAATAACTACAGATATTAAAAAGTTAAATAACCCGAAAGGGTTTAACCGCAGAATGATGGTGCGCGGAGGATCGGCAACGCTTTGCAAGCCGGTTTATATATAAAATAAAAGTCATTCCATCAATGACGGATTGGAGAAATAAAATGGGAAAGTACAAAGGATTCCGCGGCGGTGCGGGAATGAACACGGGAAAGAACATGAACAGCGTTTTGAAGCAGGCGCAGAAAATGCAGGAGGAAATGGAAAGAGTTCAGTCCGAGCTTGAAGAAAAGACAGTAGAAGCAACTGCCGGCGGCGGTATGGTTGAAGTTAAGGTCAGCGGCAAGAAAGAAATTCTTTCAATTAAAATAAAGCCTGAGGTTGTAGATCCCGATGATGTTGAAACACTGGAGGATCTTGTTATGGTTGCCGTAAATGACGCAATCAAACAGGCTGACGATATGATGAGCGAAGGAATGAGCGCCGTTACCGGCGGAATAAATATTCCCGGATTATTCTGATGAGAGGTTTGTGATTTGATGTTTCCGCCTTTAATTGAAGCCTTGATTGAAAGCTTTGCGCAATTACCCGGTATCGGCAGAAAAAGCGCTGAAAGAATTGCTTTTTACGTGCTTGACAATATGTCAAAAAATGACGCAGAAAAAATGGCAGGTGCGATAGTTGAAGCAAAAGAAAAGGTTTGCCTTTGCCCTGTCTGTCAGAATCTTACCGACAGTATGCCGTGTAAAATCTGTTCTTCAAACGATAGGGACAGAAGCGTTATTTGCGTGGTTGAAAATCCAAAGGACGTTATAGCGATTGAAAAAACAAAGGAGTATAAAGGATTATACCATGTACTGCACGGTGCGCTTTCTCCGATGGACGGAATTTCGCCCGAGGATATTAAGATAAAAGAGCTTTTGGAACGTCTTACCGGCGATGTGAAAGAGGTAATTATGGCAACAAACCCAACGGTAAGCGGTACTGCGACCGCAGTGTATTTGTCAAAGCTGATTTCGCCTATGAATATTAAGGTGTCCAGAATTGCACACGGTATCCCCGTGGGCGGAGATATTGAATATGCAGATGAGGTGACGTTGATTAAGGCGATAGAGGGCAGACAGCTCATGTAGCCGAAATGATGCCGGCTTTATGCAAATTTCCAGCGGATAAGTTATACCGTATTTCACACCGTTTTTCAAGCGTTTTGCCGAAAAAAGACAAAAAAACAAGGGTCTCCGAAAATGGAGATCCTTATTTTTTTGAGTTAAATTTTAAATTACCACTCGAAAACTATTGCTTCATCTGCAGCAGCAGCAGTTTTAAGAGCAGCTGCTCCGGCAGCATTATTTGATATATTTTCAATACCGCTTGTGGTGATAACGTCATTAACTTCGAGCTTTTCTATTGTTGCCATAGGCTTTTCATAAATTTTCATTGTTATTACTCCACCTTTCTTACTTTATTTCAAAGCTGAATACACTTGACTCATCAGCAGTGATTATACCGATAGCTATTGAGCCTTCAACAGATGTACCTTCGCCCCATACGCCACCGAGGATTTCGCCGATAGTCTTGTCATACTTTCTTGTTTCCTTACCGTCTTTGGTAATGTAAACGTACTTGTCGCTGCTATCAACGCCTAAAAGTTCCATACCGATGAACTTAATCTTCTTACCGAGTTCGGTTGGTGTGAAATCTTCACCAACTGTTGCTTTTCTTACGTTGATTGTGCATTCAGCAGAAGTAGCACCCTCAGCTGAAACAGTGATAGTTGCTGGACCTTCGCCAACAGCTTTTACAACACCGTTAACGTCAACAGTTGCAATCTTATCGTTTGATGACTTATATGTGTATGTGAGTTTAGCATCCTGATCGTTGCTTGCAACTAATTCAACTGTGTTACCAAGAATCATTTCTGCTGTATCAGGTTTAACTGTGATTACAGGTGCAGGTACATCTGCCGGTTCTACTGTGATTTTGCAAGTAGCTGTAGCTGTTCCTGCTGTAGCTGTAATAGTAGCTTCGCCTGCGCCAACTGCTGTTACAACGCCCTTATCAACTGTTGCAACTTTTTCATTATCAGATTTCCATTCAACTGTTCCATCAAAGTTTTCTGTTGTTGCGGTTATTGTTACAGTTTCAGTTTTACCCATTTTTAAGGTTGCTGATGTAGGATCTAATGCGATTGTAGGATCCTTTTTCTCTGCTGTTAATGTGATGGAAGGAGTGTTAACTTTAGTCCAACCAGCATTACCTGCTAAATTGTACTTTGTATCAACAGACATGTCCCCATCAGAATCTAACTGCATAATAAGATTGCTTAATGATACAACTGTATCAGAAGTGATAGCTTCTTTTAATGTGATTGTAAATGTTCCAAGAACATCACCCGCACTTATAGCTCCACCCATTGCATTGGCATCGTTGAATATTGCCTTACCTGTGTTTTTAATATAGTTGCCCATACCACTACCAGTGAGTACAGAACCTCTTGTTACTGTACAAGAATCAATATTATTCTTAATCGGAGCAAGATCCAATTGTACAGTTAAAGACATCATTGAAGATGTTACATTGCTTTTCGCATCTATTATCAATGTTGTGCCAGCACTTGCAGCATTTTTTTCAAGAGTAATAACATCTGTTTCTGCAAATGCAACTAAACTTGTAAACATTGAAGCAGCTAATGCCAATGCGCTCGCACAAGAAATTAATTTTTTAGTTAATTTCATAAAACTAACCTCCTATAGCATTTTTTTTGAAATATTAGTTGAATAAGATGTCGGATAAACCAACCTCACATCTTAACATTTCAAGAGCATCAGGCGAACCAATATATCCATCAGCATCAACATCTGCTGCTAATTTTTGATTGTCGCTTAATGTGCTTTCATCATATAATCCAACTTCTAACTGAAGCGCGATTAAAGCATCAGGCGAACCGATGTACCCATCTTCATCAATATCACCTAATTTATATTCCGGATCAGTTGTTCCGCCTTTTTTTACTTTTAAAGGAATTTCAATAAGTTTATCAGTGGTATCAATAGTTTCGCCACCAATACGAACTATGTAATCTCCGTCTTTAAGTTCTGTCTTAGTACCCATACCGTCAGTCCAGAACGCATCACCGGAAGTACCCTGATTGATATAGTAAAGCTTGTCAGCTGTTAAATTCGCGTTTTGATCAGCAACGTCGATAACAACAACAGTCCACTGATGAGTAGCGTCAATGTCAGCAAGGCTGCTAAGAAGAACCTTACCGCCAGAATAAGACGCTTTTGCCGTACCTGTTGCAGCGGCAAAAGCTGAAACATTCATGCTCAATGCCATAACAGCAGCTGCACCGAGAGCAGCCATTTTTTTCAAATTTCTCATTATCCAAATCTCCTTTCATCGACTGAATCCAGTCACACACACGCTCCCAACGTGAGCTCCTCCGACCGTTCCTTATGCA
>CAKSIJ010000013.1 GCA_934462715.1 uncultured Clostridia bacterium | reverse complement strand
GAATACTATTGTTTTGACTTCTTCTTTTTTCATGCGATATGTCGGAATTTGATATAGTTTTTCCTTCTTAAGAGTAGAAAAAAAACTTTCCATTCTCGCTGGAGTGGTATAATATAAATAGAACCCATTTATTATAGAGCCATTTTTTTCTATACCTCAACGTTTATTAGAGCCAACAATCCCGGCAATCCCAAATTATAGAGTTCAAAAATGACAAGAAAAACGCAAAAAATATCATTGAAAAAAAGAACTGATATGCTATACTAAAACTGTAATATTTGAATTATTTTTAATGTTGAAAGGCGGTTTATGAATGCGTAAATACAAGGTATTTACCATTACGATTATATTGGTAATTATTTTAGAAAGTATATTAGTGCAAGATAGTGTGTTTTGTGAAACAGAAGATACTTTGAGGGTAAATTTGAATAATTATATTCGTACTGATGGATGTAGGGCTTCAAATAAGAACATAGAATTTTTTGAAGACAGTACAATATCATACAGTGTATTCATACCGTTTTATTCTGATAGCATTAGGATTCATGCAAACAGTGATTCTAAACTGGGCGTCAAAATAAACGATATGGAATTTGAAATTATAACGGATAGAAACGGAATTGGTGAATATACGTTTGATACTCCTTTATATTCAAGTAGTTATTCGGTTACTCTCTCAAGCAGATATGCCAATATCGTGAACAGTGTTGACTTCATAAAGGAAAAGATAAGTTTGCCTACACAATATGAAGAAACAAGTCCAAACTTAAGTGATTTTGAACTAAAAATATGTACGGCGGTTATATTGCATAATGATTCATCAGTCATGATGGTTAATGGCAGTAAGAGATATATAAATAGAAATAACATTCATGAAAAACCATTGATTTTTGAAGGAAAAATGTATCTTGAAATCAGCTTGATTTCAAGGAGTCTCGGTTATTATTCTGAGGATATTCCGGAGAAGGGATATTCCTTGCTTAGATATGGAACTACAGATTATATTGTGAAAAACGGCCGTGTATATAAAAATGTCTTAGGATGTGATAAAGAAGAAACAAATGCGATTTGTGTATATAAAAACGGAAAGACGTATTTACCTATAAGATACTTTGCTGAAGAAACAGGGAAAAAAGTAGCATATAAAAACAAGATGGTTGTAATCGATTACAGCAGATATGTTAATGATATTTTGCAAAAAGCAACATTCAATCGATTGGCTGATATTTTTGATGAATATATAAATGAAAATGTGATTTTGGGAACGGTGTACCATGTGGCAAAGTCAAATAACGCAAGTGATAAAAATGTCGGAAGTGAAAAAGAGCCGTTTCTTACACTGGAAAAAGCGGCAGAAGTTGCCGAGGGCGGAGATACCGTTATTATACATACAGGTAAGTATCGGGAAACATTGATACCGAAAAATAACGGAACTCCTATGAATCCGATAATATTCAAAGCCGCAGAGGGGGAGAATGTAATAATTTCGGCAAATGAAACTGTAAATGGATTTTATATTGATGAGGGTAAAATAGTATGTGCAAGATGTACAAGTATCGGTAAAGGCCGTGACATGGTGTTTTATAAAGATAAAGCACTTACGCCGGCACGATATCCCAATACTGATACATCACAAAGATACCAACCTAAGAATATAAGCGATTTATTTATGAGGCGAGGAAATATTACGATTTCAAATGATGACAATACTGAATTTGTAAGCGATTCTGACTTAAATCAAGAAAGCGGATTTTGGAACGGCGCAACGTTTGTAGGTTTAGTCGGAGGCGGTTGGTATCCGGTTACGGCAAAAATCGAATCGTCGGAAAAAGGCAAGTTTAAAATAGGAAAACATACAGATGTATGGTTTGAATATGAAAAAGATTTTATAGACTGCGGTTATATAACCGATACAAAGAATGCAATTGATATGCCGGGCGAATGGTATGTTGATCCGTTGGGATATCTCTATATTATTCCACCAACCGGTGAAACGATAGCTTCGCTGAGTGTCGAAATGAAGCGGCGTCAGCTTGTGATAGATTTATCGGAAAGAAAGAATATAATAATCAGCGGCATAAAAACGATCGGCGGCGGTATTAATATGAACAACAGCGAAATGTGTACGCTTGAAAATAATGATTTCGAATATATAAGCAATTTCACATTTGTGGACAGTCAATTGAGAGGAGAGTTTGATAAATCGTATAATTGCATTGAAGCAGGGGAAAACGGAATCTATGTAAGCGGAGACAATAACTCAATTATTAATTCAAAAATAAATTTCAGTGCCGGCTATGCAATGTATTTAGTGGGTAAATATACATATGTTGAGAATAATGAAATTTCAAATTGCGGTTATATAGGCAGGGGAGGAATATATATTTCCCAAAATCCGAACGGAAAAATTGATGATCCGAGAGGCGGACACTTCATATATTCCAATAAGATATATAATACAAACCGCGAAGCAATAGCTGTATGTGCGTATGAACCGTGGATTAATTCTGAGGGTAAGCTGCCATGTGTTTTACCAATTGAAATAGCATACAATGATATATCAAATACTTCTCTTTATGCAAGAGATTCCGGTGCAATATATATGCACGGGACAGTATTGGGGTCTGACAGGGCATATACCTCAATACATCATAATTACATTCATGATACCGGAAATTATGACAGTTTTTATGCAGATATATATTTTGACAACCACAGCCAATACGGTGTGGCATATAATAACGTGAGTTATGCAACTGATAAGGTATTTGACCGGGAGAATATTGTTTATATACAAAACCACCCTTATTATGTTGAATTGGGAGCGATCGCATATGCAAAAGATTTTAATAACAAAAGTATCGGCTGCGATGAACTTACAGACAAAAAATTCCCAAGTGAACTTCCGTTTTATGCAGGGATTCAAAGTAATAAGTTTAAATTAAATTATGAAAGGTATAAGGATTAACAGTTATCATGAAATGTAGAGGAGAGATAAAATTGACCGAAAAGAAAAAAATGAAATTACCCAAAAATTTTTCGCTGTATATGTTTTTGGTGCCTGGTATACTTCTGACTGTTCTGTTTTCGTATGCAGCAATGCCGGGATTGTTAATAGGTTTTATGGATTATAATTACTTTCTCGGTTTTAAAAGCCCATGGGTCGGATTAAGTAATATTGTGCAAATACTGACAACTCCGGATTTAAATTCTGCGATTGTGAACACGTTGATATTGAGCGTTATTAACTTGACTATAGTTTTTCCGTTACCTATAATATTTGCATTGATGTTGAATGAGTTAAAAAACGGATTATTCAAACGTTTTACGCAGACAGTGAGTTACTTGCCTTATTTTTTATCGACAATTTCCATTATAGGCATTGCAACATCGACATTTAGTGAATACGGAATTATTAACGATATAAAGCTGTTGTTTAATCCCAATGCGGAGAGGACATTATATTTAACAATACAAAATCTGTTTGTTCCGAACATCACTGCATTGACGGTATGGCAGACTTTAGGGTGGAGCTCAATAATTTACCTGTCAACAATTTCTGGAATTGATCCGACATTATATGAAGCCGCAGCCATAGATGGTGCCGGTAAGTTTAAACAGTGTATTCATATTACAATCCCAAGCATATTGCCGACGGTTGTACTGCTGTTTATACTCCAAATCGGAAATTTGTTTAAGTCAAACTTTGATTTGATATATGGACTTCAAAATCCTTTCATTAACTTTGAGGTAATATCCACGGTTATATACAAACAGGGAATAACAAACGGCAATTACTCTATTTCAACAGCATTTGGCTTTATTGAAGGATTTATAAGCTTGATTTTGATTTTTGTTGCGAACTTTATCTCAAAAAAAATCAATGATATTTCGATAATATAAAATAAAAAGGAGAAAAGAGGAAAACAAGGAAAATGAAAGTCAAAAAAAATAAAATCGGAGATTACGGCATCGGTTATAAGATATTCAGTTTTTTCAATGTTATTATTATGTTTATGGTTATTGCAGTTATGCTTTTTCCTTATTTGAATGTTCTTGCAAAGGCATTAAATGATGCAAATGATACAATGCTTGGAGGAATAACATTATATCCGAGAAAGTTTACGTTGGAGAATTTTAAGGTTTTATTGAATGAACAGAGTATTTACGGCGCATTTTTTGTGAGTATAGCGAGAGTTATTGTGGCGGTTGCGGTGGGTGTTACGATACAGTTCATGACTGCATATGCATTATCACGCCCGGAGCTAAAGCATAAAAGGGTGTTTAACATTATATTTATGATACCTATGTACATATCGGGAGGATTAATTCCGCAATATATTTTATTTTCGCATTTACATATTTTAGATACGTTTTGGGTGTACATTTTACCGGCTTGTTTTACATTTTATAATGTAATGATTATCAGAACTTATATGGAAATAAATATTCCAAAGAGTCTTATTGAGGCGGGCCGTGTAATGGGAGCTAATGAAGCGCACATTTTCGTCTCAATTGTGCTTCCGCTTTGTTTGCCGATACTTGCAACAATAGTGCTGTGGATTGCCGTAGGCGCATGGAATGATTGGACGTCAACGTTGTATTATATTCAAAAACCGTCACTATATACTTTGCAATACATATTAATGCAAACAATAAAGGAAAGTGAAAGAATGCAGTCGCTTATTCAGGCTGCCGTACAAAACGGTGAAAATGTAACCAAGCTTCAAAACAGTATGACCGTCACCCCCGAAGCAATGGTATCTGCACAGGTTATCATTGTTACGCTGCCCATAATTATTGTATATCCGTTTGTGCAAAAATATTTTGTTCAAGGTATAACATTAGGGGGTGTTAAGGAATAAAAAAATAAATTGATATTTTGGTGATTGTAAAAATTATATTATACAGTTGCCTGACAGTAATTTAAGAAAGGAATTGAAATTGATGAAAGAAAAAAGTTTAATTTTAACAATTGCTGCAAGTATGATAGTTTCGTGCTTCAGCGGATGTACAAACAAGAATGAAGTTCAAAGCGGAAATTTGCCTTTCAAGCTTAACGAAGTGGGAAATGAAGTTGAGGTGATAGACGATATCCCTGATTGGACAGGTGATAAGCTTAATCTGGTCGTATGGGAGGCTCATGGAACACAAGCGGCGGAAATCGGCAAGAAAGCGACTGATGACAAATTCAGAAGTGAGCTTACCCGTGTGTCGGGCATATCTTTAGATGAGGTTAATTCGTTTGATAACAGCGGTGAAAGCGGAGAATCGAAGGTTGCAAAAATTGCCGCCACAAAAAACTGGCCCGATGTAGGATTTGATGTAAATAAGAGTCTTATTAACGAGTTTGTAAAGCAAGATATTATTTATGACCTAACAGACGCAGTTGAAAAATGGGCACCCAATTATATGAAAATGGTAAATTCAGACCCTAAAATGAGGGAAGCCTATGAGAATATGAAAGTCAACGGGCATTTATATCAGTTTTTAAGAACGGGTACAAAGGCACTCAGATATACAGAGCAGGATCCCGAAAAATATGAGAGTGTTATTTGGGAATTGGATAACAGGGGGTGGATATATGTTAGAGATGATATTTTAAAGAAAATTTATCCGAATGCAAAAACACAAGATGAAATTGAAGAAATTTATATGAAAAACGGTAAATTCACTCTTGATGACATAAGTGATGTAACTATAAAAAGCAAAGATGAATTTAAAGATCTGCTTGTCAAGATTAATGATCTCGGCATAACGGAAAACGGCAGAAAAGTATGGCCGTTTTACACGCATAACGGCGGCGATAACTGGAGCTTATGCACTGTTATGAATGTTTTGTACGGTGCCGGAAGTGAGAGTGCGGTAGATTATTTTGGTTATTATGATAATGAGAAAAAGGAAATAGTGCCGACCATAAAACAAGAATGGTTTAAATCAGCACTGCAGTTCTATAATGAATTGATACGTGAAGGAATTGCTTCAAAGGAAGCGCTTGTGGATAACAAGAGTGCATTTGATACGAAAAAAGCAAACGGAGAATATGCGGTTATTTACGGAAATGATGTTCCTCCGACAGACGAACAGCTGAAGTCAGCAGGCAAGAATTACAGATACCGTAAGATATTAATTGATATACCGAGAAACGACAGTAAATTCATGTATCAAGATACGGACTTTTCAGACGTTTTCCAAGGAGAAACTTTGACAGTGTTCAAGAAGAATATAAAGGAAAATCAGCTTGAGCAATTTATCAGATACATTGACTTTTTCTATTCTGACACGGGCCAAAGATTTATGGAGTGGGGCCCGAAAAAAGCGGGACTCTATGAAGTGGATAAGGACGGAAATTATAAGTACACAGACAAAAGAATGGAAACAGCTATGGTATGATGAGCATGACTTTCCGATTGATATAATGGTTATAGATATGGACTGGCATTATCATGACTGGCAGATAAAATCGGAAGATGATGAGAAATATCGTGCAAATTACGGTTACGGTCATGCCGATAATTTGGGTTGGACGGGATACACATGGAACAAAAATCTGATCACGAATCCGCAAAAGCTGCTGCGTGAGCTGCATGACGATAAAATTTATGTTACACTCAACGACCACCCTGCCGACGGCATACGAACCAATGAGGAATGGTATGACGGATTTGCAAAATTGATGGGTTTTCCCGCGGAGAGCGGCTTAAACCTTGAATTTGACTGTTCCGATGAGAGATATATGGAAAACTTTTTTAAGGCAGCACATGAGAAACTTGAAAAACAGGGTGTAGATTTTTGGTGGGTTGATTGGCAGCAGGATGAGGTAAAACCGTATGTAAAGGGAATAGAGCATTTAAGACACCTGCCATGGCTTAATGAACTGTATTACGAACATTCAAGGAAAAACGGAAAGCGCGGAATATCTTTCAGCCGATGGGGCGGTTGGGGAGATCAGAAACACCCGATTTTCTTCTCCGGAGATACACTGGCAACATGGGATATTCTTGACTATGAGGTCAGATTTACAATAAGCTCGTCCAATGCCGGATGCTTTTATTGGGGACATGATACGGGTGGATTTTACGGCGAAAGAAATTGGGAAATGTACGTCAGATGGACGCAGTTCACAGCCTTTTCAGCTTGTCTGAGGGTTCATTCACAAAGGGATGAAAAGCTTGACAGGCGTCCGTGGCTGTGGGGAGAAACGGCTCAAAACGCCATGAAAAGAGCATATCATATGCGTTCTCAGCTTATTCCGTATATTTATTCGTTAGCATATGAGGCTTATGAACAATCCTTGCCACTTATAAGAGGAATGTACATTGAATTTCCATGCGAAGAAAATGCATACAAATTCCAAAATCAGTATATGTTCGGGGATTCTTTTATTGTTTCACCGATAACCATACCAGGAGAGGGAGAGCACAAGATTGCTGTTAAAAAGGTATGGATAAAGGGCGGAACTTATTATAACGTATTCAGTGATGAGAAATATGAAGACGGAAGCATATCGGAGATAAAATGCGATATAAATACATTCCCTCTTTTTGTTAAAGGCGGTATGCCTATACCTATGCAACCGTACAGTAAACGAATGACGAGCGAACCCTTAGAAACGCTTATAATACGGATTTATCCCGGCGAAAGAGGTGAATTTACTTTATATGAAGATGATGGAATGAGTGAAGAATATAAAAATGGAAGCTTCCTAAAGACTAAAATATCATATAAAAATATAGAAAATGAAATATCAATAAGTATTGAGCCTTGCGGAAAGGGATATAGCGGCATGCCGCAGCTACGCAGTTATATAATAGAGTTGCCACTGTCCGGAAATTTGCAGCTGCTTACAGAAAATGCAGAACTTGTTTCCGAGCAGGAAATAAATAAAATAAAGGTTAAAGAAAGGAATATATTTGAAATGGTTGATTTAAAATTGATCACCATATTTTGATTAAAATCAGACAAAATATGTAGGGTTATAAGATATTGACAGATTTGATTTTAAAACAAAAATTGATTGTAAACAGGAACATATTCTTATAATAAATACTATTCTGATAGATGTTTATTCGATAGGAGAGCAAGAGTATATGTAATGAGAATACTTGTAAATGTAACGTAGCTCGGCAGAAAATGCCGGGCAAATTACATTATCGGATTTTGCAGAGATTCATACTTATTTTTGATGAAAATTTTTTTGAGCTATTAGTCATAAGTTTTAAAGAGTATTTGATTGGGAAGTGGTGCGCCGTTAAAAAGCTTGATGAAATTATACAGTCTTAAGACGGCAATAAAACAACTCCGAAATGATATTCTATTATATATCATTTCGGAGGGTTGGCAAAGGCTTTGTACAAAATCCGGGGCTGAATCACAGAACGGTTATTAAAGCCTGTATTTTTGTTTGTAGAAATTGTACTTTTCAAAGAACTCATGCTCGCCGTCATTTTTTATGTGCGCAAGGTAATCGTGCGATTCAAATTCGTTGTTGGCGTTGCCGAGAACCGATACGGCAATGTTTGAACAATGGTCGGCAATTCGTTCGTAGTTTGTCAGCAGGTCGGAAAGGATAAAACCCATTTCAACCGTACATTCGCCGTTTTGCAGACGCATGATGTGGTTATTCTTTATAACGTGTCTGAGCTTGTCTATGATCTGTTCAAGCGGCTCAACGCTGTGCGCAAGCTCCAGATTGTCATGCTCCAACATTCTTGTGGTTATATCCAGAATTTCCAGAACCGCATTTGTGAGCGTTTTTATTTCCTTTGCGGCGTCATCGGAGAACTTTATCTTTTTTGAATTTATTTCTCTTGCCGTTTCGGAAATGTTAACTGCGTGGTCAGATATTCTTTCAACGTCGCCGATTATATGAAGAAGCTTTGTAACCTTATGGCTGTCCGCCGTGTTAAGCTTGTTTGCGGCAAGCGCAACAAGGTATGCGCTGAGCTTGTCCTCGTATTTATCAACCTTTGATTCATATTTTGCAATGCGTTCATCAATATTTTTATCATAATCGCTTAACAGACCGGAGCTTTTTGCAACCGCTTTTTGAGCGAGTCTTGCCATTTCATAGGTAAGCTCACGGCATTTTTCGGCGGCGAAGGACGGCATGGTAAGAAATCTGTCATCAAGCGTGCTGAGTTTGTCCGGCTCGTCGTCCTCCGGATTGGACTCTCCCTTTATCATCATGCACGAAAGCTTTTCAATCGCACTGCAGAACGGGAAGAGAATCACTGTTGAAATAATATTGAACAGTGTATGAATAATCGCAATATTTAATGCCGAAACGTTATTTTGCATAAAGGAGAAGCCTATAAAAGCATTGAGCATATAGAACACAACCGATACGATGACAACGCCTATTATTTTGATATTCAGACAGGTTATGGCAACTCTTTTCGATTCTCTGTTTCCGTTTATCGAAGAAATAATCGGAGTAACGGTTGTTCCTATATTCTGACCGAGTATTATTGGAATTGCCGTTGAATATGAAATTGCACCGGTAAGCGAAAGCGCCTGCAAAATACCTACCGAAGCCGAGGACGATTGAATTATTGCGGTCAAAATAAGTCCCGACAATATACCCATAATCGGATTTGAGAACATAACCATTATATGAGCAAATTTGGGATCGTCCTTAAGAGAGGACATAGCGCCGCTCATTGTTTCCATTCCGAACATAAGCACAGCAAAGCCGATCATAATTGAAGCAATATCTTTAGTCTTATCATATTTTGCGGTCATAGACATTATTATTCCGACAGCCGCCAGAATAGGTGTGAATGATGACGGTTTCAGAAGCCTTATAAAAAAGCTTTCTCCGCTGATTCCGGACAAGCTTAAAAGCCACGATGTAACGGTTGTGCCTATATTTGCGCCCATGATTATGCTGATTGTCTGACTCAGCTTCATAATGCCCGAATTAACGAAGCCTACGAGCATTACCGTAGTTGCCGAGGAGCTTTGAATTACCGCCGTAACGGCAAAGCCGAGCAAAAATCCTTTAAATCTGTTCGAGGTCAGCTTGCCGAGAAAGTATTCAAGCTTGCTGCCGGACAGCTTTTTAAGCCCGTCGCCCATAACGTCCATTCCGTAAAGGAACAGAGCCAAGCCTCCGATTAATGTAAGTATTGAAAAGAAATCCATGTTTTCCTCCTAAAAAGCAGGGATAAACCCTTATCGTATGTAAATCTATTTAATCAGCATTTTCACTGTAATATTCCAAGGTGTTTCTTTTGTATTCTTCAAGAGTTTCGATTATGTTCTCCGGATTTGTCAGCTTGAATATTTTGTCCTTGATTTCCGCATTGTTGCGAAGTCCCTTTAAAAACCATGCAAGGTGCTTTCTTGCTTCCTTAACTCCGCGCGATGAACCCTTTTCGTTTACCAATCCCATGAAAAGCTCAAGCGCACAATCAATTTTCTCTGTGGGGGAGGGAATGCTTTTCACTTCCCCTGAGGTTATCAGCTCATGTATCTGTCTGAAAATAAACGGATTACCCTGTGCGCCTCTTGCGACCATAATGCCTGCACAGCCTGTTTCGCGGAGCATTTCCGTTGCGCTTTCGGCAGAAAAAATATCTCCGTTTCCGATTACCGGGACAGAAACAGCCTTAACAACATCTGCAATGATTTTTCTGTCTGCATATCCCGAATAGAACTGTTCCCGTGTTCTTCCGTGAATCGTAACGGCGGCCGCGCCGTTTTCCTCCGCAATTTTTGCCATTTCAACGGCATTTATGCTTTTATCGTCCCAGCCGGCACGGATTTTGACCGTTATCGGCACGGTTGCCCTGTCGGCTGCCGCTCTTATTATTCTGCCGGCAAGCTGCGGATTTTTCAACAGTGCGCTTCCGTCACCGTTGTTTACGATTTTCGGCGTGGGACAACCCATATTAATATCTATTATCTGCGGACCTGCTTTTTCGGCAAGAGGAATTACCTCCGCTATTATATCCGGATCACTTCCGAAAAGCTGAATTGCCGCCGGGGCTTCGTTTTCATCAAGCTTCATAAGCGTGTCGGTTTTTTTGTCGCCGTAATACAGACCCTTTGCGCTTATCATTTCCGAGTAAACCATACCGCAGCCATAATGTCTGCACATACGTCTGAACGGCAAATCGGTAACGCCTGCCATAGGTGCAAGAAATACGTTATTTTCTAATTCAACGCTGCCGATTTTCATCTTTTGAACCACCCTTTATTGTAATTAGCCCGACAGTAACTGTTTGCTGACATAACACATACCGGCGTACCGCTGCGGTACGTCGGTATTAACGTGTATTAATCGAGATTAAAGATTTTCTTCTTCGCCGTTTTCCACGGGAATATCTTCAAGCTCTGCTTCTTCAACGATTATCTCGGAATCGGTCGGCGCGTCTGCTTCATCGGACGTTTCGATTTCCTCCGGCTGCTCAGCCTTTTTTTGCTCCTCTGCCTTTTTGAAGCTTATTCCGTCAATGTGAACGTTAACCTTTTCAACCGTTATGCCGGTCATTGTTTCAACGTTGTTCTTTACGTTTTCCTGAAGCTCCCGGGCAAGCTCGGGAATTTTAAAGCCGTATTCAACGATAATGTACATATCTATAACAGCTGTGTTTTCCTTGAGCTCAACCTTTATTCCCTTTGAAGTGTTCTTTTTCGCTCCGAGCATTTCGGCGATACCGCCGGCAAAGCTTGAACACATTCCGGCAACGCCCTTGATTTCGGACGCCGAAACGCCGGCTATCGTTGCAACAACGTCCGGTGCAATTTTAACATTTTCCGTTTCTCTTTCGGCTGTTTCCTCAGGGATTACGGCTTCTTCTTCAATTATATTTTTTTCTTCATTAAACTGATCCATTTCTATCATCCTTTCAGATTGCTTTTAAACAGACAAATGCAAAAATTTAATTGTCAATCGGTCCGTTTTTTAAGAAATATAGTTAATTATATGTTTATTATAACATACTATGAATATTTTGGCAACAGTAATTCTGTACAATTTTTGTTTGATTGACGTTTATTTTTTAAATCAAACGGTAAACCATTGTTATTATGCGGCAAATGTTTGTTTTTTATTACACGGGGGAATTTACGGAAAATATTGCAATTGACACAAAAACAACTCAATTTCGTTATTTTTTGCGACGGCTGTTTAAAAGCTTTTTCCTTATGCCGTTTAACAAATCAAAGCTGTACTTAAATTCGATGGTTCTGAAAAACAAAGCTGTATTGATGAAAACGGGTATCGCACATGAAATGACGCCTATAATTATAAAGCTTATAAATTCATTCCCTAAGCTTACAAGCCCCGAGGTATAATTTACCAAAGCACACTCCGCAACCGTTATCAGTGCAAAAACAATATTTTTTGCGAAAATTTTTATACAGCTGATGTGCAGGTAATTGTTATAAAGCAGAATAACCTTTAATATAAACTGAATAATATATGTGCTTGACGTTCCGATCAGAATACCTGCCATTCCTATGCTTTTTCCGAGTATAACCGATATGATGAGGTTGATAACAGTTCCGGCAAGAGATATATATTTATCGAAGGAAAATAAACCGGAGGCTGTCACCATGTTTAATGCGGGAATGGTTATCGTTGACATATACAGATTCAGTATGCACACATAGACGATAATTCTGTCAAGCAATAACCCTCTGCCGAAAATGATATTGATAAACGGATCGATAAGCCCGGTAAGACAGCACGCGCAGAAGCTTGCGATAAAAAACATAATAAACATCAGTCTTTGAAAAACCAGATCTATATGCTCCTTTGATTCTACCGCAACAAGATTTCCTATGCTTCCTCTCATAGCGTCGGAGAACTGTCTGAGTGCGGCAAGCAGAGTGCCGAGAATAATGTTGTAGTTGGAATACAGTCCGTTCTGCACCGTACCGACAAACATATTTATCAGCACGCTGTCGGTGGAATTTGTTACAACTCCGGAAACCTTTCCGATGAAAATATTTTTAACGTCCGCCGCAATTTTCATCATTTCGGATTTTTCGGGATATTCCCTGTATCTGTTTATAAACGGATAAAGCCTGTCTACCTTTCTTGAAATCAAGACGTTTTCCGCAACGGTGCAGAATATGAGCATTACAAGATACCATGCAAGCTCTCCCGTCAGCTTTAAAATAACGATGCCTACAGTGATAGTTATTATTTTATATCCCAAATCAAAAATGGTTATTACATATTGCTTCTGGTCTGCCGACAGCATGGATCTTTTGTATGTAAAAAGATAAGAAGAGGTTGTTTGTATAAGAAACAGCACGAAAATTAAGGATACATACGATTTTGAGTAGGAAACGTCCTTTACGATTTTATCCATAAAGGGAAGAAGGCTCAGACCTATCAGCATAATTACCGACGCAATTATACGGTATACGTTTTTATAGGTGCGCATGAGCTGTGCAATATGCTCCTCGTCGTTTACCGCAATCGGAGCGTACATATGATATACCAGTGCGCTTCCGATTCCGAGCTCCGCCAAAGAAAGCATGGTGATGACGCTGTTTAAAAACGCATTCAGACCCACACCCTCAACGCCTATTGTTTCCAGCATTACTCTGCGTGAAAACAGACTCATTACGCACACTATTACCTGCTGAATTATCCCCCATATCGAATTTTTCAGTGTTGCTTCGCTACGCATATAATATCTTACCTTTACTGTTTTATTTTAATTATTTTTTTAATGTGTCCGTAAATTTTAAAGCTTATCGGATATTTGTACATAAAATCCAATAATGCAAACTTTCTTCGTGACGCAAGCTTTAAAATCAGTTTTCTTTCGTTCCAACCGTATGCTTCAAAATCGAAGCTTTCAAAAAAATCTCTGTATAACCTGCTGTCAACAACTTCCAAAAAGTCCTTTTTTCTTTCGCTTTTGGATTTTGGGTTATCCGGGTGGAAAATATCCAAAGAAAAGATTACCGTAAGAAAATGAATCAGCTTATATCTGCGCCATAAATCCATATATTTTTTGTCGCCGTTAAAGAGATTTTTCAAATTTTCCATGTCATAATCCATACAGCTTTTAATCGTACTGCGTATATCGCCGCTGTATCTGTTGCAGACGGAGGTTTGATTTTTTCTGTAAAAATACAGTGTTTCTTCAAGATACCCGACCATTTTGCATTTGCTGAAAGCATTTGTGTTGAATTCAACGTCCTGAGATTTTTTCAGCCCGTCACGGAATCGCAGATTATTTTGATTTATAAATTCTCTTTTGTAAATTTTGTTGCATACAGATGACGGCGTGGATGCTTTTATTCCGTAAGCTTCAATTCCGGAAGGTGCTCCGGTCAGACAGGCTCCGGAAAAACTTTTGCCCGCTTCATTGGGCAGCTTTTTCGCTTTTGAACCGTTCAGCTTGCTTTTCGGGACGTTTTTTTCAAAGGTCTGCCATTCAAACATTACAATGTCGAAGCCGGTATCGGCGGCGGTTTTCATTGCCTGAATACAGTAACCGCTTATAACGTCATCTCCGTCAATAAAGCCTATATATTCGCCCGAAGCGGAATCGAGCATTTTGTTTCTGAGCCTGCTCACACCGCCGTTTTTTTCTTGTCTTATATATAAAATTCTGCTGTCCTTTTTTGCATATTCTCCGCATATTTCGCCGCTGCCGTTTTCGGAGCAATCATCTCCGAGTATTATCTGTATATCGGGGGATTTATCCTTGATAATGCTTTCAATGCATTGCCTTAAATATTCCTCGCTGATATTGTATACCGCAACGCATATGCTCAATTTTTTCTCCACGGGAAAACCACCCTCCTTTTGATTTTGTTAATGCGGTGCGCCGCACCGCCATACCAATGCAGTGCGATGGGATTTTTGAAAATAAAGTTGAGCATAAAAAAGCTTCTCTTTTTAATAAGCTTGAATATTATTGTCCTCTCGCGCCAATTGTACATATACGGATTCATTTTTTCGATTGCGGTATTGTAGGGTTCTTCCGAAAAAAAATTTAAAAATTCCTTTCTGCGCTCAAAATAGCCTTTTGGATTGTTTTTGTGAAAGATATTCAGCTTACATTCCATAAAAGCGACAGCAGCAATTTTGTAGGAGTAATAAAGCTCTTTAACGTCATCTCTGCCGGGGAAATAATCGGCGATTCTTTTGCAGGCAAATATGAGATAAAGGCTTCTGAGCTCTGCCGTATCGGGATTGTAGTTGTTTGTAACCGACTGCTTGTTGCCGCTGCGGTAGTAGTACAGAGTAAAGGGAAAATATACGGCTTTGCTACACCGGTGCAAAGCGTCCGCATAAAACATTGAATCCTCCGATATTTTCAGCTCCTCAACAAAGCGGATATTGTTTTTTATCAGAAAATCCTTTCTGTAGCCCTTTGCGGTGCAGCCCTTTGAAAGACTTTTGCCCTTTATAAAGCACGGTGCTTCGGTAAGACAGGCAATGCAGCAGCGTTCAATTTCTTTTTGGCTTAAAAGCTCATATTTTCCGTCATAAAAACTGCAGTTGTAGAGCTGCTCCTCCGTAAAGCTTTCATAATCGTATATCAGTATGTCGCAGCCGGAGGTGTGTTCGCTTCGGACGGAATCCTCAAAATTGCTGTAGATTTTATCGTCACCGTCAACAAAAAAAATCCATTCGCCCCTTGCTCTTTCAATGATTGCGTTTCTTACATAACCGATTCCGTGATTTTTGGCGAATTCAACATATTCGATTCTGCTGTCGGCACTTGCATACTTTTTGCATACAGCATCGCAGCCGTTTGTTGAGCAGTCATTTACAATTATTATTTCAAAGCTGCCGGAACGGTTGGAAACGATACTTTCAATACATTCCGTAAGGCTTTCTTTATCAATGTTGTAAACCGCAACGCCTATTGTGATTAAAGGCTTCATATAATCCAACCCCCTTGGTGCAAAGCTTAATTTAAAGTGTTACATATGGCTTCATATGTTTTTTTGCAGTGGTCTTTTCCGAGATCGCAGAAAAATTCCTTGCTTCTGTCCGAATATTCTTTCTCCGGTTTTAGGTTATCCTTTATTCGGGCGGCTATGTATTCCGTCACAGCCTTGTGGGTATTCAGCACCGGACCGAAACCGTCTTTGTAAAAATCGAAATACCCTTTTTGGTAGTGGCTTTCGAAAAAATTTTCCTCGTCAAACCAAAAATATGCAAGCGGCTTTTTCATGTAGGCAAAGTCAAAAAATACGCTTGAATAATCTGTAACCAATATTGCCGATTCCATAAGCAGGGTTTGTACGTCAGCGTCACCGAAGCTTACTGTTTTTATTCTTTTATTAATGCTTTTAAAAAGTCCGGTATACGGCTGAAGCTCAAAGTGCAGATAAAAAACCATTTCAAAATTATTCTCATCAAGCATTTTTGCTGTTTCGGCGCTGTTTAACAGGCTGTTAAAGCTTTTATAATAATCGCTTTTTATAAAGTCCGCGTCCGAAAGACCTCTTAAATAGATTCTCCATGTCGGCATTACGAGTATCTGCCTTTTTACGGTGTGTCTTTCATTAAGCCTGTCATAGCGGCATAAGCCGATTCTTTGGATTACTTCGGGAGGGTAGTTAAAGCGGCTTTTCAAAAAGTTGTATTCGGGAATAGCCGTACATATGAACAAATCGGGTCTTGAAGCCGGATAGTAAAGCTCCTTTAAATCGTTCATGATGATTCCGTGCTGAAGAAATACCTTTTTTCCGCGTACCAATCTAAAATACTTGTCGAGTATTGCAAAACGGTACGGATCGGGAGTGAAGCCCATTATGTGTGTGCTTATGCAAACCTTGGCGCACGCAAGAGCGAGCATATGAGAGGGAGTGTTCGGACTGATTGTTTTTCCGAGCTTTGATACCCGTTCATAATCGGCGGAGCTTTTGTCTATAATGTATGCGCAGTTTATTTGTGGCTGTTCCTTGCATAAGTATTTAAAAAAGTGATAGCCGTTGTCCCTTGCGTCCGAGTTTCTTTCACTTACGAGCCATAGGTTTTTATATTTCGGAAGCTTGCGTGCGAACAGGGAGATAAAGTGCATGAACATATAACCTGCGATATATTTTATATATTGAATATAATTGCTGATTTTATCTGTAAGCATACGGTTACAGCTCCTTTAGCTTAATATTTCGGGTACGTTCTATCCTATAAGCTCGGCAAACTGCTTTTTTGCCTGCCTGTTATTATCGTTTTCAGATTCGTATTTATATGGTTTGAAATTGCGCATAACGTCAGAAAGTTGTTTTTCAATATCCTCATCGTTATTTTTGCATACCCAACCCCTGCTGTGGTCCGCAATCATTTCAACTGCGGACGTTGTATCGGTGGTAAACACCTGTGTGCCGAAAACCGCTGCTTCATCATACACTATAGGTGCGGCTTCATCATATGACGGAACGAGGACAATATCCGAAGCTTTAAAATACGGATACGGATTTTTAAGACGTCCGAGCAGTATAACGTTTTCTTTGAGATTATACCGTTCAATTAAATTTGTGACGGTGTTCAAATCCGGCCCGTCACCGGCTATTCTCCATACAAAGTCAAGACCGTTTTCCTTGATTCTTTTAAGAATAGGGAGCATACGCACTATTCCCTTTTCCTTTCTGAGCCGTGCGGCTGAAAAAAGATTGATTGCTCCGTGAGTATATTCCGCTTCATATGCATTTGACAGAGCAATAATTTCTTTGCGGTTACAGCAATTGCGGACGGTATATATTTTGCCATTGAGTCTTTCGTCAGCCGAGGCAAGCCTTTTGCCGACTGAGTCGGAAACGGCGGCTATCTTGTCAAAACGTTCGAGCATTTTTCTGTTATAGGCATTGTTACCGCCGTAATTCAGAAAATCACAGTGTATAAAGCATATCTTTTGAGTACTTTTCGCCGCATTTAATACAAACTCAACACAACCGCCGTAAAACATTCTTTCCTCTCCGTTTTGCATAAATGAAATTGCGCAGTCATATTCGCCCTTTATGCTTTCAAGCCTTGAAAGGATTCCGAAACTGAATTTTGTTTTGAATATTCTTGTCATAACAGTCCAGAACGAGCGGTTTAAAAAGGTCGGCAGGTCTTTTTTCTTTGATTCTTCATGAGTCAGTCCCATTGACTGAGTAAAAAATCCGCCCTCGGTTATATGCACGCTTTTCGGAATACTGTCTTTAAGCTCTCCGATATTTGCAAAAAGAAACAAATCTATTTCGTAATCTTCGGATATTTCCTCCAGCAGATTAACGAGTGATTTTTGTATGCCGCCAATGTGCATATTGTTGTTTACAATCAGAAGCTTTTTCATAACCGATAACCTCATTCGTGTTTTTTGTTTATTTTAAGAACAATTCTCGTATCCTTTTCTCAAAGGCTCTGTTATCTTCAAGATATTTTTCAATCAGTTCATCACACCGCTTAACCAGATGTCCGGAATCAAAGCTTTTGTACCATTCGTAAACTTTTTCCGGTGCGTTGCCGCAGCTCTCGTCAATCGAAACGCCCAGACCGTTATCCTCAATGAATCTGCCTATTTTGGTTTTGTTGTTTACAATCATAGGCTTTTTCATTAAAAGCGAATCGTAGTATTTGTTTGCCACAGCACCGTCATTGACGAAGCTGTACGGATAGTTGTAAAGCATCATATCGAATTTATAGATAATTTCATATTTTTCACTGTCGCTGTAAGCTCCGTACACAAATACGTTGTCAAATTTGCATGAATAATCATAAAGCCGGTCACAGTCATCGCCGCAGCCATAGGTGTGAAGCTCAAAACGGCTGTCGCTGCCGAATACGTCAAACAGGCTCTTGTGATATTCGTAAGATCTCAATGCACCGGTATAGCCGATTATTATTCGCTCGCCGGGATTCTTTTTTTCACAGCTTTCTCTTTTGTTTTTTAAAAGCTCCTCACGGAAATTGTGTACGATAATGTAGTCCTTTTTCTTTGTTAACGAAGTCCTGAACCACGGGGAGGACAGTACCGTTTCCGCCGAGGATTTTATCAGTCCGTTTATAACCATGCCGTAGGGCTTTAAATATTCGTAGGATTTATCCCTGTAATCGAAAATATATTTCTTTTTATATTTCCCGAGGAGCATATCCGCAAGAATTACGGCGGTTTGCGTTGTCAGAATAATCAGTTTGTCGTAATTTCTGTTTTTGATGATATTCATAATATACTTTCTGTAGCCCAGAGCAGGTTTGATTTTGTCGGCGGGGCTTGAAAATCTTTTTGCCGCCGGACCCTCATATATGAACACGTTTTCTCCGGTATATTCGGTTTTTTCTTCTCTTTTCCAGCCGATAAGGTCATACTGTATACCAAGATCATCAAGAATCCTCATATACATTTTTGAATAGGGAGCAAGTTCGAACGAACCGTATAATATTATTCCTACCATGCGGATTTTCCTTTCGGTTTTAATATTGGGTATAATCAATCTGCATTTTTGCCCGAAGCGTCTGAACCTGATTCGGAAGCTTCATCGCCATCATCGGGGTTGCTTTTGCTGTATGCTGCGTATTTTCTCATTATTTCTATGGCTATTGCAAGTATGCAGGACAATCCGAAGCCGAGAATCAGCGCAATCAGATGATAAAGCGATGAATATACATTTTCATAATGCCTTATTCCGGTAAGACATTCTATGTGCTGTGCCGGGATATAGGAATTGTAGTCGTCAATCAGCAAAAATGCGGTGTTATAAAGCTCTTTGAGCTCTGTGAGTATATCCGAAATATCTTTTTTTACCTGTGCTTCGGTATTTTCGTAGTTAATCCATGCCGCAGCCGGGGTTGAAAAGATTTTTATGACGTCCTTGCAATGCTTTGCATCAATTTTGTTGACATTGGCAGATATTTTGTCGGTTACATAGTTTTTGATGAGTGAATCGTAGGTTGTCTGCTCTTGTATATATCTGTAGTCATGATGATCTATATCGTCAATGATTCTTACGTTATCGTCGCCGTTGCTGTGATTTGAGTTGTAAGAGTTCGGAACGTCAACGTTTGCTTTAACATATGCTTTCATTCTGTCGCCGGCAAGCTCTGATTTTTCCTCTGAATTTTTGCTTTGAAGCTCGTTTGTTTCCATGCGATCGGTGTATTTATTTATAAGCAGCTCCTTATTAAAGGTCAGTCTTGCGTCATAAATCCGGGAAAATACGGTCGGAAGCTTAAATTCGGAAAGATACTCAAATTCATTGATAAGATCCTTGAATGTAAGACCGGTTGAGGGAGAGCGGTATTCCTTTCCGTTCGCATAGCCCTCAAGAACATTGATTGCATTGTCGACATTGTTTTGAATGATTTCCGCCTGCTCGATATAATCGTAATCGGTATTGTTCAAGTTATAATCTATTTCGCTCACGGTTGCGAGATAAAGATACTTTTCGTTATAGTATTTGAAATAATTATCGATAAGCTTATCGAGAGTATCGCGTGTTTCGTAATATGACGCATTTCCTTTATACCGAATCTTAAAAACGTTTGCGTGGTACTCGTATTCTTCGCCGAGCTTCTCCTTTGCTTCCTTTATGTTTTTCTCGCTGTCGGGAATAATAGGCGTGATTTTTGTATTTGCCTTTATCCCGTCATCGGAAATTTTAAAGGGCAATTCAGCCTTTGCGCTTGCAATTACCTTGGGTGACACAATTTCGCTCACATCAAATTTTGAGCCGTCAAGCGCATATCCGGTTGAAATACAGCTGTCATTGTAGCTGATAATAACCTCTGCCGAATAGGTCTGAATTTTGTTTACATAAAGCTTTGACAAAAGATAGGCTAATACGGTCATAGCGGCAATAAAAAATTTATGCTTAAAGATATATTTAAATAAATCCCATATTGTAAGCTTCATTTTATTCGTTGTCCTTTCCTTTTGTCATGATTTTCAGCGCTTTTGTTGCGCACTTTGTTTTCTTGTGTACGATACCGTGCAGAAATTCCGCATATGCAATCAGCATAAGAGCAAGTATTCCGCCGAGCAGGGCAAATTTTATCATGATTTTTATGTTAATCACTCTGCTTTTTTCCGCAAGCTCATACGATACGTAATCCTTTGTCTTGTAATTCAGATATTCATCGTCAAGAGCGGATATTTTTTCCGAAATCGCATCTATGTCGGTCAAAAGCTCCGACAGATACTGATCCGTAATTTCTAAGACTTCGTTATTGCTGTTCTTTGCTTTTTTCAGCTTCTTGAGCCTATTGTCATATTCGTCAAGCTTTTTTGATACTCTTTTTGCGTCCATTCCGTCATTATAGGATTGGGTTGCCAAATCGTCAATGCCTGTTTTTGTTCTGCTCATGTAGTAGCTGGAGGAACTGTCAACAGACGGCACAAAAGCAACTGCTGTTATTCTCGATTCATATTTGTACAGTGCGTCTTTTGAAATCTCCGACGCCCGGATACGCTTGTTATACGTTATTGTGTTCTTGTCTATCAGGTAGGAAAGCTTGTTGATAAAGACGGGTCTGTTTTTTGATATATTGTTCTGAACAACAAATGCGTTGAATTTTTCAAGCTTAACATCTTTAAAATTTGCCAGCTCGTCCCTTACCGTTCCGAAGTTTAAATTGTCCTGAGAGCGGAAGCCTCTGTTTTCTTCCATGTGGCCGGAGATGAGATTCAGCATTTCGTCAGCCCTGTCGCTGAGTATTGTGTATATTTCCGAATAGTCATATCCGGTAAAATCCTCTTTTGACGGGGTGTATTTAAGCAGAGAATTGTTTTCTGCATGCTTTGCGTAAAAATGCTTTTGATATGTTTTTGCAAGTGATTCCAGAAATTCGTACGTTTCGTTTTTTGCAAGCTTGTCCTTTTGGGAATAGTAAACGTAGAAGGTTGTCGGGATATATGAGCTTCTCAAGCCGCTTCTTGCGTCGGAGGTAACCTCGTCCATTTTGGTTTGTGAAAATTTTGTTGTAACGAACACTCTCTTTTTTATATCCTCATATGATAAATCCTGCATTAACAGACCCTGCTTTGCCTCATCTATGACCTCGCTGTTAGCTATTTCCGATATATTGAAGCGGCTGCCATCGGGATTTAAGCCCTGTTCAGCACCGGGGTAATTAAGGCTTATTTTCATCACTCTGATATTTGACAGTATGAAATGATGATACATTTCTCCAAATACGGAAAAAGCTGCTGCCGTTATCAGCAAGAACAAAAAATATTTTCTTTTAAATAAACGATTGATTTTATCAAGCATAAACACATTCCTCCGTTTTGCGTTATTTTAGCTGTTGAGCCTTTCCTCCGGCAGAGAGCCGTATACCGACAGTGCGCACATCATCATTATGTTGAGGTACGGCTTGAATACATAAAAGGTGAGCGACATTGAAAATGCCAGCAGTGCGATAAAAGCGCACGCATAGAGCGGTTCTTTTTTTATGTTTCTGAGAACGCACGCACCGATTGTTGCCAGAAACAGCAGCAAGCCTATAATTCCCTCATCGTTGAGAATCTGAATATATGCATTGTGAGCCACGCCGTTTTTAAAGCCTGCTGCGTGCATTATATCATAGGTGGAGAATATTCCCGAGCCGCGGATCAGTCTTGCAGGCTCATGTGCGGAATATTCAACCAAAAATTTCCACATGTCAAATCTTCCGCTGCCGCCGTCCTTTTCGACCGCTTCAAGCGAAAAACGCATTGCAACGTCCTCGGGAAGTATCGGTATGACAACGGTAACAAAGGCAATCACCGCAAGAACAGACAGCGCTGTGACAATTATTTTTGTATTTGTTTTTTTTATGCCGATGACAATGTATGCCATCACTCCGGCAAAGACGCCGATAAGACCGCCTCTTGAGCCTGTTTTCAGAATCACATAAAACGATACCGCAGCGATGACCGCATAAACGGGGAAGAACCGTCTTTTTTCGGTAAAGCGTTTTATGCTGATAAGCACCGGCATGATGAAGTATGCGCAGAACTGATTCTGATCTTCTTCAAAACCCATAACCCTTATAACAGCTCTGCTTTCATATTCGCTCACAACCTCTTTGGACGATAAACCGACGATTATGCAGTAAATTCCCATAATAATCCATGCGGTTTCGATAAACTCGATTTCTCTTTTGTTGTATACTCTCATTGAAATCAGCAGCAGCATAAGTATTCCAAGAACCATATCCTTAGTGGTGACTATAGCCATATCATCGGCACGCAGAAAAAGCATACTGATTGAGTAGAGAATATAGAGGGCATACAGAAAATGGATATAGTTAAAAGAAAGCTCGCTTTTCCCCATAAACATTCTCACTGCAAGCACGGCTATAATCGGGATGGTGACAACCTTCAGCAAGGAGCCGAAAGGGGTTGTAACGATTGTAAAGGGCAGACAGACAAAATACAGAACTGCCATTATACATTCCAAGCTGATATGTTCCTGCCTGTACAGACTTTTTTCTTTGGTCATAATATTACTCCGTTTCATCTCGGATAAACCGAAAGCACTACATTCTTTTCAGCTTGTCAAAGGTCAGCCTGACCGGTCTTGTCAGGGCTTTGATTTTGACGGGCAGTGTGTTCATTTCCCATTCGGGAAGCAGCCGAAGCATTTTCTTTGTAAGCATAAAATTGTATTTGTATTTTTGCAGTATGCTCAGACCGCCGCCCGTCAGACCGTTTCCGGACTGATAATAGCAGTAAAGCCTGTCGGGAACAAACAGTACGCTCTGTGCCTTTGTGTATGCTTCAAGAGCAAACGCTGCGTCCTCGGCGGTTCGGTAATTTTCGGGAAAACGAATATTATCGGTTATGCTTCTTTTGAAAATGGCACAGCACACGCTGTTCAGATTAATTCCGCCGATAAAATGCGGATATACATATCTGTCAAATTCAGCCTTGCCGACAAAGCGCAGTCCGCCGGCTTCGCCGTTAGGAATTTTTCTGCCGCCGCCGGGATAAACAAGCAAATAGCAAAATTTTAAAATATCCGGTTTATACCGGTCAAGATAATTTATTATTTTCGATAATGCGCCCTTTTCGTACCAATCATCCGCATCAAGATAGGTTATATATTCGCCGCCTGCGTTTTCAAGACCTATATTTCTTACTCCCGCAATCGAACCGGTATTTTTTTCAAGGCGTATTAATTTTATTCTGCCCTTGTACTTTTCCAAACATTCAGCGGTTTTGTCGGTTGAAGCGTCATTGATAACAATCAGCTCGGTATCGGCATTTTGCGATAAAACCGACTGTATGCATTTATCTATATATTTTTCGGCATTATAAGCGGCAACGATAACGGATATTTTTTTCATAGCTTACCTGCCTTGCTTTTTTCGGACTTCGCTGCATTGGGGACGCTTGCCATATTTTCGTTAACGCCCTCTGTCGATTCCCTGACAAACATAATCAGTGCGGTTTGCATGATAAGCTTTAAATCGAGCCACAGAGAAAAATTGTTGATATAGATACTGTCAAAGAGTACCTTATCCGACACCTTTGTGTTATACTGACCGTATATCTGAGCATAGCCTGTCAGCCCTGCCTTGACGGTGTAGCGTATATCATAATTTTTAACCATTACGCTGTATCTGTCCGCGTAGATCGGTCTTTCGGGTCTGGGGCCGACAAAAGACATTTCGCCTTTGAGTATATTAATAAGCTGCGGCAGCTCATCAAGACGGCATGACCTTAAGATTCTGCCGATGCGTGTGATTCTGTCATCACGCTCCGTTGCAAGTTTTGCGCCCATTTTTTCGGCGTCTTTAACCATAGTTCTGAATTTGATGATGTTAAATCTCTTTTTGTGTATTGTATATCTTTCCTGAAAATAGAATACGCTGCCGGGAGAGTCAAGCTTGATTGCGGCGGCGATTATAAGAAATACCGGGGAGGTGATAATCAGACCGAACAGAGAGGCGGCTATGTCAAACGCACGTTTAATCAGCCCGGCCGCAGAAAAGTGCGTATCGTTGTTAAGACCGATTATGGGGGTATCTCCGATATGAGTTATTCTTCCGCCGGTCAAGGCGAGATTTTCAACTGTCGGTATTATTTTCACGCTTTTGCCCTTGCTGAAGGAATACAGAATATATTTATCTCTGAGCCTTTCGGGAACATTGCTTAAAATCAGCAGATTGTCGCTTTTATCGATATCGTCCTCGATTTCCTCCGCATTATCCTCCGATATTTCAACAAGCCTTACACTTCCGTAGTCTACGGCGTTTCTTTTAAGCCTGTTCAGAAATTCTTCAGGGCAGCCCTTTGCGTAGATTATAAGCATTGACTGTTTTTTCCTTGCTTTAATAAGCAGTTTAAAAACAAGCTTGCGCCCGGAAATGATTGACGCATAGCTCGAAAAGTAAAAGAAAAAATACTCAATAGGGGAGAGCTGGGAGGCATTTCCGGTCAGTGCGATAACCGGCAGGGAAATGCACACCGACATTGCCATTGCAACGGCAATTGTTACCGGAAGCCTTTTATTCTGCGTTGTATACGAATAGAAATCGGCATAGGTATCAAGAATAATCTGAACCGCTGTTATTATGCATACGAAAATCAGATAAACGGGAAGCGTGTAGGTTGTCCGGGGAAAAACAAGATCTGTCAGTAAAAAAACAAGATTTACTGCAATTATATCGCTGATTAATCCCATTAATTTTCCTACGCGGTATATGTTCATTCTGCTCACTTGATTTTCCTCCGTTCTTTGTTATTTGCTGTAATTATTAAAATTACCTGTTGTTCTGCGCAGTAATAAAATAAAAATCAAGGGCCATGCAACTGTTTTTGCGCATGACCCGTACTGATTATTATTTAAGAATTTTCAATCCGATTAAGTTTGTACGGTTCGGGCGAATCCGATTTATTCGTTGTCAAACAAATTATCAATTGCCGCCATATCTCTGTCCATTACATAAACCTTTTTAACATTACCGCAGGAATCTCCCATTGCGAGCCAGATGTATTCATCGCTGCTAACGCCATATTTTTCAGCGAGCATATTTGTAATAAACGGAGTTACATAAAGCGTTCTGCCTGCACCTGTTCTGTTGATATATTCCTGCTTGTAAGCTTGTGAATCAATTCTTCCGTACTCTTTCTGCAATTCGGGGGTAAGACCGGAAAGTCTTGCGTTTGCAAGAGTTTCCACTGCGGAAGCAGCACTGATAAGCTTTGCCGGAATCACATAATCATTTTCAGTAAAGGTGTCCTCATCCAATACAGTATACCATACATTGTCGAATCCATCAATGACAAGATTTTCATTATCGCCATCCCAATAGCTGTGAGGTCTGTTTCCCTTTACCTGCATAACGCCCGGGGTGAATTTGCCGGAGGCAACGTCATATTCTACACACGAAGCCTTTTTTGCGCTTTCCGAGGGAACTACAATTGAAATTTCTTTGTCGGTTTCAAGATCTATTATGCAGCCGTCAACGTGCCAGCCGTCGCTGCTTTCGTATTTGAGCGCATACCATTCAACTCTGTAATTATCGGAGTTCATTTTTGTCCACGGAATGATACTTCCGTTGCTTGAACGGATATATGCGTCCTGCGATTCGTAGCAATCGACAATTTTTTTGAGCACATCACTCTGGTTTGGAACTTCGGTTAAATTATCGGTAATATCCTTTTCGGCAACGCCGTTGCCGAGCGCCATTTTATAATCGGAACTCAAATTTTTTGAAATTGTGGTTTCGGCAAGAATTCCGGTGAAAAACTTTTTATCCTGGCTTGATATGCTTCCGTATTTATCCATCTGCACACCGTTGGTCTGAACGTAAAACGTTACTTTTTTGGAAATATTTGCGTCCTGTCTGTTATTTTGACCGTAACCGCCTTGATCCAAACCTCTGTTTCCGCCCCATGCGAATGTTGTCATCGCTGAAGCCAATGTTGTTAAAATAAGTACTGATGTAAAAATAAATTTTTTCATGTTTTTTTACCTCCATGTGGGTTATATTGTTATCTTTTGATTAATTATTGCTTGCTATTGTGACAAGTCCCGTGCCGGAATCCCAATCGACCCTTGCTCCGAAAGCTTCGGCAATTGCCCTTATGTGAACGAGAGTTTTACCGTTAATGATTTTTGCCGGTGCGGCAAGCTCAATTGTTTCGCTGTTTTTATAAAGCTTGCTGTCACCGATTTTGATCGAACAGGTGATACCGTCCTTTTTGCCGTATGCGGTTTTGGTGCTGTTGTCCCATTCCACCACCGCTCCGAGTGCTTCAAAAATTTTTCTCATCGGAACCATTGTGTAATCGTTATCTATGATTGCCGGCTGATCGAATTCAAGTTCTTTTCCGTCAAGCTGTACTCTGACGGAATTATAATAATTTTTGGATTCTGCGTCAGCGTATTTTTTTACGGTATCGCCGTAGCCTCTTATGAACAGTTCTTTATTTGTGCCGTAAAACGCATTTTCGCCGATAAATGTTACCGTCCCGGGAATGTCTGCGGTTATAAGCTTTTCACAGTTTTTAAACGCATTATTTCCTATATATTCTGTTCCGTACGGAAGTTTTACGTTTTTTGGTTTTGCACCGTAAAACGAATAATTGCCGATTTTTTTCAAACCGCTTCCAAAGCTTACGCTTTTCAGCCTGTCACAGAAATAAAATGCATAATCATCAATTTCCGCTGTACTGTCGGGAAAAGTGATTTCGGTTATGTACGGATTGTAGGCAAATGCGCTGTTGTGTACTTTTGTGACATTTTCGGGTACTGCGTAGCTTTCGGCTTCCATGCCCGGCGGATATAATATCAGCTCCGTACCGTCCTTGCTGAAAATAATGCCGTCAATTTCACTGTAAGTGCTGTTTTCTTCGCTGACCTTAAACTCCCTGACGTTTACACATTCGCCAAACGCATTTTTTCCTATTGATGAAACGCTTTTCGGGATGGTGACGTTTTCAAGTGAGGAACAGCCCATAAACGCTTCATTTCCGATTGATTCGAGCGTATCGGGGAAATTAATCGTTTTAAGGCTTTTGCTCATGCTGAACGAATTGTCGCCTACCGACAAAAATCCGTCGGGCAAAATCACTTCTTCAACGTTTCCGCAGTCGGTGAAAACGTTTCTGTCAATTTTTGTAACGCCGCCGAGCACATTTATTCGCTTTGCTCTGTCAAGGTATTGCTTAAGCTGTGTTGCGTCATTTATCATTCCGTAGCCCTTAACCGAAACGGTTGCGCTTTCTTCATCGTAGCTCCAGGTCATATCTGCGGCACTGACCGGCATTTGTGCGGATAAAAGCATTACACAAAATGCCGCTGCGGCTGTTTTTTTTAACAGCATAAAACCTCTCCTTTCCTGCTTTGCCGTAAACCTCTGCAACCGTAAATCATTTCGGCCGGCAGACGGCAAAAAAATGCAATAAAAAAGTCTGCAAAAATACAGAGATAATCTCTGATTTCAACAGACCGGTTGCGCTACTGGCTCCACGATGCACAAGCGCCCAAATACACACATCGTTTCATTACTTTCTTTTTTATTCAATTAAATATGTGATAAAAACCATATTACTAAAAAAATTATACTATAGTTTAAGCCCTGCGTCAATATTTTTTTTGATTTTTTCCAATATTTGTTACAATTATATAATTGTATTTTTTTCGACACGGTTTTCTTTGTATAATGTTTCAGTGCTTATTTGTAGGTTTCGGCTTTAAAGCTGTTGTATACTTTCTTTCCGGCATTAAAAGCCCCTTTTGACGGGGGGTATATTGCCAGTCAAAAAGGGTGCGTTTCGTCTTCAAATTTGCCTACAGATAAAATGCAGATCGGTATTAATAAATATTGTTCGGCAAAACAGCTTCCACATTTGCCGTGAGCGCATATTTCTTGCCGTTCCAAACAAGCGTGCCGCCGTCCTTTGATGCGATGACTTTCAGCTCATTTTCTGTCAGCTTGACTTTTACTTCGCCGCCGTTTATCGGAACAGTTCCCTCAATGAACTTAAAATTGCCGAGCTGCGGTTTGACCTCAAAGGTATCATATCCGTATGATGTCGGATAAACACCGAGATAGTATCTGCCTAAAAGGTAAATAGGTGAAGCACCCCATGCGTGGCAGAGAGATTTTCCGTATTTATTTCCGTACATTTCATAATGCTCCGCACCGCTTAACTTAGGGTCATATTCCTCCCAGACGGTGGTTGCGCCCAAATCGAGCATACCATTCCAGTAGCTGTTAATCATGTTTTCAATGTACGCAAAATTATCGGTTTTTCCCATTACGTCAAGCTCGTAGCCCTCAAAATAGGGAGTGGTTATCTTTGTAATGCTGTCATTGAGAAGCACATTTTTTATGATACTTTCCCGCTGTTCCGGGGTCGCTATATCATACATGACGGCAAATATGTTTGCGTGTCTTGTTACATGATTCTTTCCGCTTTCGTAACAGTCGATATATGCGCCCTTTTCGCTGTTCCAGTAGAATTTGTTGACCTTTTCAATCATGATTTTTTCTGTATTTGAGTACATACCGCCGTCCTCGCCGACAACAACCGAAAGCTTCGCCATAGCTCTGTTTGCGGCAATCCATAGCATTTGCTCGGCACAGACAGCTCCGTCCTTATCGAGGTCCGACCAGTCTATAAAGGTCCAGTCATTTCCTTTTCCGATTATGAATCCGTCGCCGTTAACCCTGTCGGCGCAGAAATTCATCAGGCTTACCGCTTTGGGGTAAATGAATTTTAAAAAGCTGTCGTCTTTATAGGTCATATAGTATTCGTAAAGACTCAATACCCAGTAAAAGCTATAATCTATGATTGTGTTGATATGCTCGTCAAACGGCTCTTTTCCTCTCAGTGCAATTATGCTTCGGCGGACTATATCCTTGTCAAAGAATAAATAATTGCTGAATTTAAAGGCTTGGTAAGCGTCACCGCCCCACAGCCATCTGTCACGCTTGACTGCTTCGAGCAGAACCTCGCGTGACGTAAGCTTCAAAGTGTATGCGCACATATCCCATATTTTGTTTACCGAATCGTTGTCGCATTTGAAAGAACCCTTGTATTCAAGCGGTAAATACTCAAAATCAGCATATACTTCAGCATTTTCGCCGCCCTTTAAGAAAATGTATCTGAAAGCACGCTGCCGAAGCTTGTATTCGGACCTTCCGCTTATATCCTCAAAGAGAATCGAAAAATCCATGTCGATCGCTTCTTCAAGCGATTCGCCGTAGCTGACATGGATATTTTCACTCGGCTTCACATTTTGAACTGTAAGATACCCAAACAGCTCACGTCCGAAATCAAATAATATTCCGCCGTTTCTGTATTCCTTGGATTGAGGATTTATTCGCTGACTGCTGAATATGAAATGCTCGGGAGTTTTCTCGGGGCAGTCATATTGCTTATCAAATCCGACAGGTATTTTCTTCTTCTCGCTGCATGAATAGATTCCGGTGTCGATTGAGTACCACCCCTCACCGGTTGAGCAAACGTCGCTTTCAATAAATGCCGCCGGTAAACCGGAGGTGTTGCATACGCAAACAGACAGTTTATGATTCCCTTTTGATATGCTTATTTTTTTCCCCGAAGCAAATCTTTCCCCGTCAACCGATATGCAGCCGATACCGCACAGGTGCAGAATTATGTATCCGTCGCTTTCGGCAGTAACGTCTGATACAAATTTAACGTTTTTGTCAACGTCATAATACTTCCAGAATACGGGGCAATCGGCTCCGTATTCCTGCCGTCTTGAGTTTGCAAGGTTTGAGTGGTATATCTCATAATCTCCGTAGTTCCATATCCAGTAGCTTTTGTTTTTCATTACTGCTCTCCTTTGGGTTACAAAATCATAGTATTACAATGATGTCATATTTATACTTAAAACATGTGCGGTGTATTTTAATTTTAACATATGTATCGGCAAAAAAAAGAACAGACTTATAACATTTTTATTACAAGTTTGTTTCAGTTTATTCAATGAAAATTTTGATGTTAAAGCAATAATGCGATAATTCTCCGTTTAACCGTACAATATGGTTTAAAAAGGTAATATATGCAATACATTTTCTTTGTTATTTCCTTAAAAACCAAACCTGCATTTCTGTTTCGCCTCTGTTGGCAAACGCATAATACGGTATAAGCTTCATTTGAAAGCAGTCATACTCATCTGTTGCTTTGGAATAAAGCTTATCGGTGAATTTTTCACTGTATGCCTTAACATACAGTGACGGAAGTATAAAATCATTATCACCTGTTTTAAATTCGGCTGATGTACCGAGAATTGCGGCAGCAAGGTCTTTTCCGTTATCAATACCCTCGGCACAGTATAACACCGGACCTCTCATGACAGCGGCTCTGCCTGCATTTTCATGCACACGGACATTTGATTTTATGCATACAACCGGCATATCAAATTCTATATCTATGACAACAGTACCGTTAATCGGTAAGTGATGTAAATAGACTTGATAAAAGCTTTTAAGGTATAAAAAACGTCAGATTGCGCATATGCAATCTGACGTAAAATTCAATTATACGGTTATAAGTCTTACATCAAAGTTTTCAAGAGCCTTATTCCATTCCTCGTCAAGCTTGATATCGGTGATAAAGAAATCTATCTTATCAAGCCCGGATATAACCGGCACGCCGAGCCGGCCGAGTTTTTTTCTGTCGCACAGGAATATTGCCGATTCGGAACATTCAATCATAGCTTTTTTGATTTCCGCTTCCGCTTCGGTAGATTCCATGAGTCCTCTTGAAAGGGTTACTCCTCTGCACGAAAAAAAGACCTTGTTTGCAAAATAGGTTGAACGTATGGTATCCTCAACAACTCTGCCGATGTAGGACATATTTTTTGCGTGCAGCATACCGCCGGTGCAGATAACCTTAATATCGGGACAGTCGGCAAGCTCCATAACGATTTTTTCCGCATTGGTAATGACAGTCACGCTTTTTTTATTCTTGATGTTTCTTGCCAAATGCAAGCTTGACGTGCTTGCGTCAAGAAATACCGTTTCACCGTCCTTGATAAGCTCGGCGGCGCGCATACCTATGCTTTGCTTGCCCTCGAAATTAACCGTTTCACGCTCATGTATACCCATATCCGCTTCACGGCTTTCCACTAAAGTCGCTCCGCCGTAGGTTCTGACCAACACACCTTGTTTTTCGAGCTTTTCAAGGTCGCTTCTTATCGTTTCCGTGGTAACGTCAAATTCCTTTGCAAGCTCCGGAACAAGCACGGTTTTATTTTTTAAAATTGTCTGTTCAATCCTGCTTCTTCTCTCTACAGCTAACATATCAATCTCCATTCCGCTAAGAAAGCGTAAAATTAAAAAGAGAAGCCTATAGGGTTTCCCTTTTTAGTATTTGCCGTTACAGTACAGCTTCCCACAAATCCGGGTGCGGATTTGCAATAACCTCCGTGTTTATAAGCACACCGGTTTTAGCCGCAATTTTTGCGCCTGCCTCGACTGCCGCCGTAACATCTGCAACCTCGCCTGTCATTGTGACAAAGCACTTGCCGCCGAGACCTCTTGCAACTCTGACTTCTATCAGTGATACAACAGCCGCTTTAACCGCTGCGTCTGCCGCTTCGATTGCAGCGGCTGCGGTAAAGGTTTCAACTATTCCGAGTGCCTTTTTCTCTTTAACAACTGCAGTTCCGCAGATTGCTTCAAAAACCTTGTCACCCAAATTACCGATAACAAACTTATCAATGAGTGCGCCGTCGGCAATCTTAACCGCACGGTCTACCGACGCTTGAATAGCCGATAAATCACCGCCGACAACCGTAACAAATTTACCGGGACATACCGCACCGGAGTGTATAAGCGTAACGCCTGCGCTTTTGAGCATTTCATCGGTAACTCTGATTCCCTTGCTGACGTTCATAACTTCAATTAAACCAATAGAATTATTCATAATGATCTCCGTTCCTTGCAACTTAATCGGATAATTGCAAAAATAACCTTTTGCAATTATCTGTTTATTACTTAACCGAAATAACTATCTCTCTGTCACTTACCGACTTAACAGTACCGTCAATACTTGCGTGAATTGTTGTTCCGAGCGCATCGGTCGGTGTAGCCGCAATAAGCTGACCTTTTTTAACCTTATCGCCAACCTTAACAACAGGTGTTGCCGGTTTTCCGACGTGCTGTGACATTGGAATATAAACAGCCTCCGGATAGAAATCTATGTATTTTCTTTCTACCTTATCCTTAACATACTTTCTGATACCCAGACGGTCAATGAGAGTATCGGAGGGGATAAGTCTGCCTTCTCTTTCGGGTCGGGGCGCTGTCGGAGCAATTCCGTTTGTTCTTCTGTAGCCTTTTTTAGCCAAAGCACCCTTTGCCGCCATTGATACCATCTGCGGATTGAGCATTTGCTGACAACCCATAACAGTACAGACACCGCAGCCGCAGCATAATGAGCTTTGCAGAAATGCTTCTGCGTCATTCACTTCGCAGTGTGAAGCGGCACGTAAGATTTTGTGCACCTGTATCGAATGACCCAAAAGGTATCTCGGACAAACATCGGTACACATTCTGCAAAAACAGCAGGACGCAGACGCACGTTTCAAAACGGTTTGAAGCGACATTTTTCTTCTTTGTATAACACTGTGGGTTTCGGGGAAAACCAACAACCCTTTAGTGGTTTTTGTAACCACGTCGTTTTCATAGTTAATAAGCTTTCCCATCATCGGGCCACCGTTAATAACGCACTTGCCCTCCATATCTCCGTACCCGAGATATTCAAAAAGCTCTTTAATTTTCATTCCGACAGGTACCTTTACCGTAATATCCTCCTTAACGTCACCGGCAATTGTGACATATTTGTCGCAGACCGATTCTCCGTCCTCAAGAGTTTTTCTGATATTATAAAGCGTTTCGGTATTGATTACCATAACGCCGACCATTACGGGTATTGCGCCCTCCGGAATTATTTTGCCTGTTGTTTCGTAAACGAGGTTTACTTCATCTCCGGCAGGGTATACATCGGGTATTTCTTTTATCTTTACTCTTGTACCCTCAAGATTTTTAACTATTTTCGGGTCAAGCAGATACATATTCTTGCCCTTGATTCCGAATATAGCTTCATCAGCCCCCAAAACGTCAAGCATCGTATTGAGCGTGTCGATTATGGACTGAAAATGTTTTCTGAATATGTGATGGTCAACCATCATAAGCGGTTCACATTCGGCAGCGTTGACAACTATCTGCTTTACACCTGCCGACAGCTTTTTATGTGTGGGAAAACCCGCTCCGCCCGCACCGACAATTCCGGCGTCATATATTATTTTTTGTAATTCTTCGATCGTCATTCAGTTTTTCCCTCCTCAGCATAACCAACGGCATTTAAAATATCATACGGCTATGCCAAAACAAATATAATAACCGATGAAAATGCGCATTGGCTGTTATCTGCGTTTGAATTTGTGGCGCAGCGCATTGCGCATTTTCGCAGCGTTATTTTAGATTGCCTTGCTTTTCATCTACTATACCGACAATTGCAGCGTCAATCGGCGCTTCTTTATCGGAAAATGCAAGTCTTGCCGCACTTCCTGTAGCTATA
The DNA here is from genome assembly GCA_934462715.1 of uncultured Clostridia bacterium. Classification (GTDB taxonomy): domain Bacteria; phylum Bacillota; class Clostridia; order UBA1381; family UBA1381; genus RGIG1988. Next base: position 53,661 of record CAKSIJ010000013.1, on the reverse strand, counting down.
AGCACTTTTTCGCCGATACCGGCTCCGATGCTGTCAACAGCTACCATAAAGTTGTCGGTTAATTTATTATTTTCAATCGTCTGCACCGTCATAAATTTGCAGCCGATAAGTTTTTCGTTTTTACTTGTGGAAACAATGCTTCCGGTAACCTGTGCCAAAATCATGATTTTCATTAGCTCCCTTCATAAAATACACATTGGGACTTAATGCTTTGTTATAATCTCAACATGGTCGCCCTGTCTGATAGCGGCTGCGTTTGCGTCATCTGTATCGATGTGCATTTCGGTATCAAAATCCTCTCTCACTCTTACCTGAACGTTGTAATAACGTGTAGGCTTTGAGTTCTGAATTTCAACATCGACAACATCATTATCCTTAACGCCGTACTTTTCAGCGTCGGCGGGAGTCATATGTATGTGTCTGTTTGCGATAATACAGCCTTCATTCAAAAATACGCTGCCCTTAGGACCTACCAATGCCATGGGAGCGCTGCCCTTTATGTCGCCCGACGGACGAACCGGAGGACTGACCTTGAGCTTAAAAGTATCGGTTCTCGATATTTCAATCTGAGAATCCTTTCTTACCGGGCCCAAAACCCTTACACCCTCAATCGTTCTCAGTGAGGGACTTACAAGCGTAACACATTCTTCGGCGGCAAACTGATTGCCCATGAGCATTTTTTTCGGTGTAAGCTCGTGACCCTTTCCGAAAAGTGTTTCAAGATCCTTTTGCGAAAGGTGAACGTGCCTTGCCGATACTCCGACCTTTATGCCGTCATAATTATCCTGTGCTTTCAGCACATCGAGTACGCTTTTTGTTACAAGATCCAATAATTTTTCGTCTACCATAATAATCTCCATTCCGCCGCCATGCAGCAATATAAATCATATGCAATATTTTACATCATTCAGGTCTGCCGCAGGAACGGACTTTTAATCAAATCGAATATAACGGATACAATCCGCGGACTGCCGGGAAACGGCAGCCCTCGGACATGATTTTTCCGTTAAAATCAAGCGTGACCTTAATTATTTCAAAGCCGGCAAAATCTTTTCTACATCGCCGTGCGGTCTCGGTATTACGTGCACAGATACCAATTCGCCGAGCTTTGAGCCGGCGTCTGCGCCTGCTTCGGTAGCAGCCTTAACAGCGCCTACGTCGCCTCTTACCATAACTGTTACAAGACCTGAACCGATTCTCTCTGTTCCGATTAATGTAACGTTTGCAGCCTTTACCATTGCATCAGCAGCCTCTATTGCAGCTACCAAACCTCTTGTTTCAACCATTCCTAATGCTTCTACAGCCATTTTAATTTCCTCCTGTTTTTTATTTGCGTTCATTTTGAACGCTTGTTAACTTAATTATTTCTTTGCTTCCTTTTTGGAAGACTTTTTATCTGAAGCCGCTTTTGCAGCTTTAGAAGCTTGTGTTTTTGTTGTTCTTTTAGCACCTGTGCCGGCAGACTTCGGCTTTTCGGTCTTTTGTGCGACCGGCTTTTCCTCTGTCACAGCGCCTACATGAGTTGCGGCTGTTTCCGATACCGGGATTATGTTGCCGTTTTCATCGAGGTGCAGGAACTTAAATATTTCGGGGTGGGGTCTTGCTATAACCTCAGCCGCCTTTAAACATCCGAACTGATTTGCGGTTTCCTTTCCTGCTTCGATTGCGGCGGTAACAGCGGATACAGAGCCTTTTACAACCAAAGTAACCAGTCTGCCGCCCAATCTGCGCTCGGTTGCGACAAATTCAACATCTGCCGCCTTTGTCATTGCGTCAAGCACGAAAATTGCGTGACCCAATGCTTGAACCTCAATCAACCCTAACGAAAATTCCATTTATCCGTACCAACCTTTCCTTAATTATTCGGACAGTGTTGATTTAATCAGATAGTGGGAAGAATCTTTTCAACATCTGGATGAGGACGGGGAATAACGTGCTGTGCAACCAATTCGCCCAGTTTTGATGCTGCGTCCGCACCTGCCTCAACAGCAGCCTTAACAGCGCCTACATCCCCTCTTACAATTACGCTTACGAGTCCCGAACCGATTTTCTCTGTTCCGACCAGTACAACGTTTGCAGCCTTTGTCATAGCGTCGGCTGCTTCTATCGAAGCTGTCAAGCCTCTTGTTTCAATCATACCTAATGCTTCCATTATGTATACCGCCTTTCTTATAATAACCGTTTATGCATTATTTTTGATATGTCCGACCCTGTCTCTTCCGACGCTTGATCTCAAAGCCATTTTTTGAGAATCATCTGTGGGACGGGCAATTATATGCTTTTGAATAAGCCCCGTGCAGGATTCCGCCGCCGCTGCGGCAGCCGCAACTCCCGCTTCAACCGCCGCTACGCTGCCTTGCATTTTTATGCACATAATCAGCGGAACCGCTACGGTTTCTGCGTTTTTAGGCTTATTTGAATCTATAGCGATTATTTTGACATCTGCTGCCTTTGCGGCTGCATCAGCCGCTTTGATTGCGCAGACAAAGCCAAACATTTCAACTATTCCTATTGCGTCCATCAGCAAAAACATCCTTTCCTTTTATTAGAAATTTTTGTTGACATAAGCAATTTTCAAACCTTTTTGCGAAAGATTTGTTTCAAGAGCTTCATTCATTTCGTCAAGACCGAATTTGTGTGTTATAAGCTCTTTTATAGGCAAGCCTATTGCAATTGCTCTCTTTAAGAAATCGAAAGTTGTCGCATAATCTCTGAGCGTGTATACCCATGAGCCTACAAGTGTGATTTCCTTTGAGCATAAATCAAAGTGCGGATTGATTGTTGCGTCACCGCCATTGATGAAGAAGCCCAGCTCGCAAAGTCCGCCGCCGTTTCTTATGAACTTATAGATATTGCTGTGAGCAACCGGTGAGCCTGTACACTGGAATGCAAAGTCGGCATAATATCCGCCGAATGAATCCTTGACAGCTTCCGCAAGTGCTTCGATACCCTTATGGTTCATAAAGTTAATGGTTTTGTCTGCGCCCATTTTCTTTGCAAATTCCAGTCTTTGCTCGTTGCCGTCTACCGCAACTATATTTTCGATACCCATAGTACGAAGAACGGCTATGCATATAAGACCGATAGGTCCGCAGCCCTGAACAACAACTCTTGAGTTGAATCTCAGAATGTTTGTTGTCTTTGCTCTTTCAACAGCGTGTACCAATACTGCGCAAGGCTCAATGAGGATTCTTGAATCCAGATCCAGATCGCTTACGTTAAAGACCGTAGAACCGCCTCTGATAAATATGTAATCGCTGAACCAGCCGTTAAGGTGTACGTCATCTTCGGGAAGAAGCCCGTAAACGTCTGCGCCGCCTACATTCTGCTTGTTAAGGTCAAACATTGTTATGTCGGGGTTGTCCTTAAATATCATACAGGTAACAACCTTGTCGCCGACCTTTAAAGGCTTTCCGGCGCTGTCCTTTTTAACGTTTTTACCCATTTTTACTATTTCGCCGGTACCCTCGTGTCCGAGTACAACCGGAATAAGTGAAAACGGATCTTTCTTAAACTCGTGAGCGTCCGTTCCGCATACTCCGCAGCCCTCTACCTTAACGAGAATATCGTCATCTCCGACCTCGGGGATAGGAAATTCTTTAACATCAAAGTGTCCGAGTTTTGTGAGCATTGCAACGTGAGCCGTTTTGGGTACTCCGCCCTGTGCCTTTGCGGCAGGTGCGGGAGCCGCTCCGTTCATTTCTTTGAGTACGGCTTCAACCAATTGGCTGATCTCATGTTCGTTTATATTCATTTCTTTAACCTCCGTTCCGCCGTTTATACGGCAACATTTTATATAATTGAAAGATTATCTACAAGTACGCATCTTCTCTGTCTTGTGAAGCTTCTTGCGGAGGTTATTCCCTCGCCTGTAGGCCCTGCGATTGTAAAGGTTGTATGACCCTCGCTGTTGAAGCCTATGCCGGCATAGCTGGGTGCATTCTTTACAAAAATTGTTGTACAGATAGCCTTTGCGTATGCAGTCATGTGGTCAACGTTCTTTGAGTGCAGGTGAGCCGAATGTCTGTTTCCGTGTTCCGCCTTGACAGCCATTTCCATAGCTTCTTCAAAGGTGTTGCAGCGTACGATTGCAAGTATCGGCATCATAAGCTCTGTCTGAACAAACGGATGTGAAAATTCGGTTTCACAAATAATACAGCGAATATCGTCTCCGGCATTGATTCCGATTTCGGCAAGAATCTTTTTGGCATCTCTTCCGACCCAGTTCTTGTTGATAACAAGCTTGGGCTTATCACCCGGATTCTTGGGAGGAGCTTCAACCAAAACTACCTTTTCAAGCTGTGCAACTTGTTCGGCATTTATCAAAAGCGCACCGTTTTTCTGCATACCGGAAATAAGCTCGTCCGCAACGTTGTTCATTACGAAACATTCCTTTTCCGCAATACACGGCAGGTTGTTATCAAATGTACAACCATCGATTATATCCTTTGCAGCCTTTGGAATATCTGCGGTATCGTCAACAACGACCGGAGGATTTCCGGCGCCTGCGCCGATAGCTTTCTTTCCGCTTGACAAAAGCATTTTAACAACACCCGGACCGCCTGTTGCAACCAACATTCTTACCGACGGGTCGTGAACCATCTTATTAGATGTTTCCATTGTCGGATTTGCAACCGTTGCAACTATGTTTTCGGGACCGCCCGCTGCGAGAACCGCACGGTTTACCAAATCAACCGCATATGCCGAAATTCTCTTTGCGTGGGGGTGGGGGTTGAATAAAACTCCGTTACCGCCGGCAAGCATTGATATACTGTTGCATATTACGGTACAGCTTGGGTTTGTACTCGGTGTAATTGCTCCGATTATTCCGTAGGGAGCCATTTCAACAAGAGTTAAACCTCTGTCGCCCGATAAAGCTCTTGTTTCGAGATCCTCTGTTCCGGGGGTCTTGTCTGCAACAAGATGATGCTTTAGGGTTTTGTGATACACATTGCCCATTTTTGTATCCTCAACGGCAAGCTTTGCCATAATTTCGGCTTCGGCGTGTGTAAGTTTTCTTATTTCTTTTATTATGTTTTCTCTTTGCTCTTTGTTATAATATCTGAAAAGCTCGTAAGCCTTGTTACAAGCGGCTATTGCTTCCTCCATGGTGTCGAATACGCCGAGCTGCTTTCTTTTCGGAGCAGGTTCTGCGCCCATATCGGACATAACCTTTCTTACGATTTCACTTATTTGTTTTTCGTCTATCATAAGCTAAGCCTCCTTTCCAAATACATTGCACCGAATCTGGCAAATTCCGTATCTTCCTCGGCTGTGCCGCCCGACACTCCGATTCCGCCGGCAACTCTGCCGTTGATTATGAGCGGTTCGCCGCCGCCCAAAAGCATAAGCTTGTTTGAGTCGGTAGCGCAAAGACCGTCCAGTGCGCCGCCCCTCGATTCCTCAAGGGCAACATGCGTCGGCATTTTCAGTGCGACCGCAGTGTATGCCTTATCCTGTGCTATTTGTCTGCTTGCAATGTATGAATCGGGCATTGAATGAAGAAGCATGAGGTTTGCACCCTCGTCAAGAATTGCGATGACAACTCTTTTTCCTGTTTCCTCTGCTCTTTTTTCTACCGCAAGCGATATTTCCTTTGCCAAAGAAAGCGATAAAGCAGTAATTTTTGAATTTACTGCGCCGATTTCTTTAGCGGTACTTTTTTTTTCAATTTCAGCGTAACGGGCAAAAGCGTATGTCATATCGCTGAGCCTGTTTAAATATATGTACGTTTCGGTTCTGATTTTTCTTGTCGCTATCAGCCTTGAAGCAGTTCTCTCCGCTCTCCTTACGATAGTTCTTGCAAGGTCAAGCTGTGCCGAAACAATGTTTTCCCCGGGAAGTGTAAACCCCGAAAAAACCTCCGGCATATATTTATCGCAAAGCTCCTCAACAGCCTTTATACATTCGTCCTTAACCGATATTTCTCCTCCGGCAAGCTCACCCATTATTGAGATAAGCTTTTTCTGAACCCTTTTTATATCCTCGCAAAGCTCATTGTCAGAGCTTTGTGCTCTTGCAAGTCCCAAAGCCGATGAATATTCGTCAAGTTCTCCGATTAACTCTATAAGACCGTCATATTTCGGAATGTGATTATGTTTCAGCGTTGAGGTATAGCCTCTGTCACCGTTACCCGTATATAATCCGGAATTACTCATCTATATCAATTCCTCAAAATTATTTGTTGTATTTTTCAAGAACTCTCTTTGTAACCTCTGCTACAATATCCTCGATATTTGCATTCTGATGAGCTGTTCCGCCGCATGATGTGCAGCCCTGTTCGCCGAATTTTTCAGCTGCTTCTGTCGGGGTCATGTTTTCAGTGCCCTCCTTGTAGCAGCTCGGGCAAAGTTTTTCCATCGGGTGATGTCCGGGAACCTTGAAGCTCTTTCTCAAATCTATAAGCTTTTTAACCTCACCGCACGGAATTTCCTTTTCTCCGCCGAGAAGTCTTGAATACATAAGAAGCTTTGCATAGAATTCTGTTGATTCCATTCTGAAGAATGCAGTGTTCAAGTCGCAGCCAAAGCTGAGTGCACCGTGGTTTGCAAGAAGAATTGCGTCATAGTCCTGTATGTAAGGCATAAGCGAATCCGGAATTTCCATTGTTGACGGAGTACCGTACTCTGCAAGAGGAACACCGCCCAGGAATATTACTGCCTCCGGCATGATAAGCTTATCCAAGGGAAGTCCTGCAATTGCAAATGATGTTGCGATAGGCGGATGAGCGTGTACCACAGCGTTTACGTCCGATCTCTCCTGATAAACTCTCAGGTGCATTTTGAACTCTGAAGAAGGCTTCCATTTGTTCGGCTCTTTAAGGTTAAGGTTTTTGTCAACCTTACATATCATTTCAGGTGTCATGAAGCCCTTGCTTACGCCTGTAGGTGTTACAAAGAAGGTATCGTCGTCGATTTTAACCGAAAAGTTACCGTCGTTTGCAGCTACGAAACCATCATTGTAAATTCTTCTTCCGATTTCGCACAACTCTTTTTTGATTTCATAATCTGATTTATACATTTGTACTCCTCCTGATTTTTTTGCGGTTTTAAAACCGCACTTTTTGGTTTTTCTTTGTTTTCTTTTGTTTTAATTTGATTATACATCATTTTTTTGGTTTTGTAAATAGTTTTTTTGAAAAAAATCCAAATAATTTCAAATTTTTTTCGCTTTTCCTTTTTACATTTATATGTATAATATATAATTACTGTAATTTTATCATAAATCGACAGTTCTGTACAGTGTTTTTAATAAAAAAATATGCACAATATCTATAATAGTAATATGTGCATATTTTTATATAAACAAGATTATTTTTTTAACTTATCCGTGGTATCAGCCTGCAAACATGATACCGTCAAACAGATCTTCAATAGCTGCTCCGTCAATTGTTCTCGGCCAGTCGTATGAATCAATCTTAACAGCCGCCCGTGTTCCGTCATCAAGCGCAAGGTAAGCGGTCTTTTTGTTGTCCGTGCCGCAATAAAGAACCTTTGAGCCTTTTTTTAAAGTAATGCTGCCGCTTTCGGTGCCGTTATCGAGCTGTGACGCTTTGACATCTTCAAGCAATGTAAGCGTCGGTTGGTTATTGCTGTCAAACAGATACCAATCCTTTTTGGGGGAGGGTATGCCGTGATTGTCAGCAAAATATTCCCTTACTCCTGTTACGGTACTTAATACGTCGGTTTTTGTGTCAAGCTTGAAGCTGCCCGGATCGTACGGGAAATCTTGTGCGACTTCATAATTTTCGGCATTTTTCAGCTTGTAATGGAATCCGGATGAAATTGTATCAAGCTGTTTAATGCCGTTTTCGTTTACGTCATAAACCGTTATATCATGATAATCGTTATCGTATGCTCTTTGCAGATATATGTAGTTATTTCCGTTTTCCGTATGCAGAAGCATGGGGTAGAAGTTATAACAATATAAATCGGATTCGGTTAGGCTTGAATTGTTGATTTTTATTGTTTGACTTACATATGCATAATTATCATAGTCGTCGGTTTCTGATATCATTTCAAATTTGTCAAGCTTTCCGTCACCGTCAAAATCGTAATAATACGGAACTTGGACAGATATCGAAGCAAAATACGCTTTCGGTGCGGAAATATATTTTTCGTTGAATATTTTTTTGTAATCCGCAAAATCCACCGTTACCGAATCCACTTTGCCGCTTTTGCCGGACGGATTAAAATAAAAGGTAATTCCGTTATAATCGACAGTCCATGAGCAATTCTCGGAGCTGAGAAAATCTTCAATTGATTTGTCGTCAAAAGGAAGCTGTATATCAAATTTTTCCGCTTGTACTTTTACCGCTTCGGCTAATTTTGCCCTATCATTTGCAATATCGTCTATTGAAAGTTTTTTTCCGGACTGACTGTCAAAGCTTACGCCGAATATAGCGGTTAAGCCAAGATTCTGTACAACATACTCTGTAAGCTCATTTGCAATGCTTACCACATTGCTGTCGGCTCTGCGTATTTTGGAGGTATACTTTTTCTCAAGCCTGACATAATCTTCGATATCTGCGTATTTTTCGGTTTCGCTTGACATGGCTTCAAGCTCATTATCCGATTTGTTCTTAAAATCCGCATTAAAGCTTTCAAACGCATTTTCCAGTTCGGTATAGGCAGCCTTAAAATCCCCGCCGACATTAAGCTCGCAATAATCTATCGAACAGTGCAGCTTGAGCTCCTCGTTCGGATTGTTGTAATTGTATTTTTCGGTTATTTCAACAGATATGGGCGCAACGGTATCTGCTGTTTTTGAATCCGTTATATGGGGCATATCAGTTTGCTCGTTTTTGACGTTTGCACTGCAAGCGGTCAGTGATAACACTGCCGTTATTGCCACAATAAATTTTAACATATAACCTGACATTTCATCATCTCCGTTTTGGTTTTTTTATTCATGGTATAATTATATTTATTTATGTAAAATTTGTCAATACAATTATAATATTTTAACTCAATTTTAATAAAGCTGTTAAATATTAAGCAGGTATAAATGTAAAATTACTTGTATTCCCGGTAAAAAAGTGTTATAATGGAATTGTTAATCGGGCAAATAAGGTTTATCTGAAAGGAAATGTTATAAATGGAAGTATCACAGGCTTTGAAGCAGAGAAGAACAATAAGAAAATTTGAGAATAAAAAAATACCTCATGAGGATTTGGTGAAATTAGTTGAATATGCAAGATGTTGCGCATATCCGGCAAACGTACAGCCGCTGAGATTTAAAATTATCGATGACGAAAAAACTCTCAATGAGGTTTTTCCGTGTACAAAATGGGCAGGGTATCTTGCGGACGGTGCGCCTAAGGAGGGTGAAAAGCCTGCCGCATATATAGCCGTTCTGGGCAATAAAGAGGTCAAGGGTAAATTTGAGGTTGAAGCAGGCTGCGCAATATGCGCAATGATGACAGGTGCGGTGGATAAGGGTTTGGGCAGCTGCTGGCTTGGGGCAATAAAAAGAGATGAGCTTTTGAAAATTTTCGGGTTGGATACCGAAAAATATGAGCTTTTGTATCTTCTTGCCCTCGGTTATCCGAAACAAAAAAGCCGTATTTGCGAATACAACGGAAGTGTTAAATATTTTGAAGATGAAAACGGAATTATCAACGTTCCGAAGCTTAGTCTTGATGAATTGATTATAAAGTAAAAATACGGTGCGGGGATAAAAATGCCCTGCACCGTTATTTTTTGAAATTTATTATTCCAAAGGTATGCTTATGACGGCGGCGCCGAGATTTTCGCTGAATGCATAAACCTTTAAAATGCCCGGTTCATTTCCGACTCTGACGGCAACGGAGCATTTACCGGCACGCATTTTTCTGTTCGGATATTTCGGCGGTATATGGTCGGAAATGTCCGACCCTGTGCCGGCTACGGCACCGAGTTTGTTTGTGTAAAACTTTATGTATGCCTCAGCATCGGGCACTTCTCTGCCTTTTTCATCAATACATACGCAAGTTAAAAGCGCAAAATCTCTGCCGTTTGCATATTGTATTTTGTTATCAAGGGAAAGTCGGAGAGCTACAGCCTTGCCGGTGGTTTCGACCGATTCCTCAGCCGCAGCCTTTCCGTTATTTTTGCCTATTGCTTTTAAAGTCCCGTTTTCATACGGTACAATCCACTCACCGTGACCGATCCGTTCGATTTTTTCCGATCCGAGAGATTTGCCGTTTAAGAATAATTCTACATCTTCACAGTTGGTATATACCCAAACTTTTATGCTTTCGCCCTCAAGCCCGTTATGATTCCAATGGGGAAGAATATGCACCATCGGTTCTTTTGTCCAGTGTGATTTGTTTTGGTAAAATGCGTCCTTTTTCTGCAAATACATATCTATCGCCCCCGACAGAGAACATAGCCTCGGCCATATACATTCTCCGCGGTGCTCAAACGCAATCCATTGAAATCCGCCCGAAATCCATTCGTGCTCCGAAATATACTTCCATGTTCTTTCTCTGCCCAAAAACCAGTTGTTTGCGTCCTTATCATATGCGCTTGCAAAGCTTCTTTCGGTGTTGTCGTCAAGATAAAATCCCCTTGTAGTTCCCGTTGCACAACATTCGGTTATAACAAACGGTTTGTCGGGATATCTCTTGTGCAGCTCCTCATAGTGTTGCAGATTATAATTTACTCCTATTACGTCAACCAAATCGTAAACGGTTGCTTCCAAAGGATTATATGATACTGCGGTGGTTACCGGACGTATCGGGTCAAGACGCTTGACGGCGGCAATCATTGTCTGAGCTATTCTTCTGCCCTGCTCGGTTATGTGCTTGGGTTCTTCATTACCGACAGACCAAAGTATTACGGACGGGTGATTCCTGTCACGCTTTATGAGCGTTTCAAGCTGTTCGATACCCTCGGCAGACGAATCATACCAGCGTGTTTCGTCCATGACGAGTATTCCGTTTTCGTCAAGCGCCTCCATTGTAGCCTCTGAGTGCGGATAATGTGAAGTTCTGTATGCATTTGCGCCCATATCCTTTATCATTTCTATCCTATATTTATATACATTGTCGGGAACTGCCTTCCCGGTAAGACCGTAATCCTGATGTGAGCATACGCCTTTTAATTTCACTTGTCTGCCGTTTAAAATAAAACCTTTGTCGCAGTCAAACTCAAAGGTTCTGAAGCCGAAGCTTGTTTCGGTTTCATCTGTTTGTTCGCCGCTTTTGAAAATTTTGGTGACGATTTTGTACATATTCGGCGATTCAATATCCCACAATGACGGATTGTTTGCCGAAATGCTTTGATGTATTAAAGCTTTATCCTTTCGGAAAACAGAAACGGTGCTTTCTGTGCCTGCAATTTCCTTTAGTCCGTCTGTAGAAAGAAGTACGGATTGAACGGATATATCGGCATCGCAAAATGAACTGTTCAAAACGGTTGTTTCAATGTCAACTCTCCAACAGTCACCCTCACACTTTACCGGCGAAACATAAACACCCCACAAATCAACCGCAACATCGGCGGTTTTTATCAGCCATACATTTCTGTAGATGCCGCCGCCCTGATACCACCAGCCTTCGTGCGAATCGGCATTTGCATAAACCGCAACAATGTTTTCCTTATCAAAAAACACATTGTCGGTTATGTCAACCTCAAACGGTGTGTATCCGCAAAAATTATGCTTCATCAGACAGCCATTCAGATACACCGCCGCATTTGTTGCAACACCCTCAAAATATAATGTGATTCTTTTGTTTCTGTCCGCTTCTTCAAGAGTAAAGTGTTTTCTGTACCAGCCGTTTTCGTAATTAAAATAACCGAGTGCCTGCGGATTGCTTTGATTGGGTACTTGTTCTATGATATAATCGTGCGGTAAATTCACCGTTTCCCAGTTATCGGGACAAATATCGCACGGTTCATATGAATCGGAATTGTCGCTGTAATTGTAAGCCGCAGGACCTAAAACCATTCTTTCGGTTTTTGCACCGATGTAGTCGGGTCCCTTGCATACGGTATTTTGCTTTGTAAAATCTCCTTTGTGGAATTTCCAGTTATCATTAAATAATGTCTTTTCTCTCATATTTCTTTCACCGCTTTCAGAATTTTGCTTGATTTAAGTATATCAAATAACCGTATTTCATACAATAAAGTATTTGGCTGATTATATGCACAAAACAGCTGTTGCATAATTTTGAAATATATGATATAATGGGTAAGAGAGGTGAATTTTTGTGAGTGGCGGCATAAGAGAAAAAAACGATTTCTTTTCGGATAAATACCTGAATATCAATTCATGCGGAAGATATTTCAATGCAGATTACAAGATTTTCAGAAAAAACGGCAGAAGCGACTATCATTTTTTATATGTTAAGTCGGGGAACTGCACGGTTATGTATGAAAATAAAAAATATATGTTAAATGAAGGTAATTTTGTAATTTATTATCCCGGTCAGACGCAGGAATATGCTTTTGACAAAATCGGCTGTACAACGCTGTGGACGCACTTTTCGGGCAGAGCGGTTTTTGAGATTCTTTCAGAGCTTAAAATAAACCCGGGAGTATATGAAAGCAAGCTTTCGGAAAATGCGGTTGTTATTTTTGAGGAATTAATCAGGGAGTTTTATCTGAATCATTATATGCATAAATCGGCTGAAAATGCCCTTTTTATATATCTTATGACGATGGTTTCAAGGCATATTCACGTAACACAGGATATTTCCGATATAGAAAAGGTAATTATGCTCATGAATATGCAATTTGACGCTAAGTATGATTCTCAGATGTATTCAAAGATGTGTTCTTTGAGCAAAAGCCGGTTTTCACACAAATTCAAAGAGGTTACGGGAATTGTGCCGAGCGAATATTTTATTAATCTCAAAATTGAAAAAGCAAAGGAGCTGCTCGCTTCCTCAGATTTGACCGTTGCCGAAATCTCGGAAAGAGTAGGGTATGACAATCCGCTGTATTTCAGCAGACTTTTTAAAAAATATACGAACGCTTCGCCAACGCAATACCGTTCGGAAAACAGAAAAAATTAAATTCATGCGAAAATAATGATTTTTCGCATGAATTTACTAATTCAATATTATATTATCCTTAAACATTTCCTTAACCTTTTCTTTTAAACCGTTATTTTCAGGATTTTTTAAAAAGGGATCGGAGGAAATAATCTGTTTTGCCGTGCTTTGCGCTTCGGACAACAGAAGTCTGTCGGTAAACATATTCGCAATTTTCATTTCGGGCAGACCATGCTGACGGGTACCGAAAAAGTCGCCGGGACCTCTCAGTTTTAAGTCCTCCTCAGAAATGAAAAATCCGTCATTGGATTTACACATTATTTCCATTCTTTTTTTTGTCACCTTGCCCGAGCCGTGAGCAAAGAGAACGCAGTATGCTTTATCTCCGCCCCTGCCTACTCTGCCCCTTAACTGGTGAAGCTGCGAAAGTCCGAAACGTTCGGCATTTTCAATTATCATGACATTAGCGTTCGGAACATTGACGCCGACTTCGATTACGGTGGTGGAAACAAGTATATTAATCTTACCAGAATTGAAATCGGTCATTATTTCCTCTTTCATCTGCGGTTTCATTTTGCCGTGGATAAGACCGACATTATATTGCGGAAATTGCTCCTGCATTTTAATCTGCAAATCACACGCATTTTTTAAATCCGCGTTTTGAGTTTCTTCTATTAAAGGACATACAACGTAACACTGAAATCCTGCTTTTAACTGTTTTTCCAGAAAAGCATATATCCTCTCACGCATATTTTCGCCCACAGCAAAGGTTTCAACCGGCTTTCTGCCGGGAGGAAGCTCGTCTATAACCGAAACATCCAAGTCGCCGTAAAGAATAAAGGAAAGCGTTCTGGGAATTGGTGTTGCGGTCATAACGATTGTATTGACCGCTTCACCCTTTGCGGTCAAGGCTGCTCTTTGCGCCACGCCGAAACGGTGCTGTTCATCGGATATAACCAAGCCGAGATTTTTGTATTCGACGCTTGCTTGTATCACGGCATTTGTGCCTATAATAATATCAAACTCACCGTCTTTTATTTTTTCGTACAGCTCCTTTTTTTTCTTTGTTGCCGAGGTCAAAAGACAGATTTTTATATCGGTGTTTCTGAAAAATTCCGAAAAGCTTTCGTAATGCTGTGAAGCAAGTATTTCCGTGGGCGCCATGATTGCCGACTGATAACCGTTGCAATGTGCGGTATACATTACGGCAGCGGCAACAACAGTTTTGCCCGAACCGACATCGCCTTGAATCAGTCTGTTCATCGGGACGGATTTTATCAGATCCATCAGCATTTCTCTGATAACCCTTTTTTGTGCGCCCGTCATTTCATAAGGAAGTGAGCTGATAAATTCTGCGGCGCAGCTGAGATTATCATACGGCTTGCGATACATTGCTTCTTTTTTTCCGCGGCTGTACATTAAAGCAAGCTGCAAAATCAGAAATTCTTCAAATACAAGACGGTTCCGTGCAGCATTGAAAGCTTCAAAGCTTTGGGGAAAGTGAATGTTATGTAATGCATAATCGATTCCGCAAAGCTTATGCTTTGCCAGGATTTTCGCGGGCAGGTATTCGACTTGCGTTCCTGCCGTTTTTATGGCTTCACTCATTGCCGACTGAAGAATTTTTTGCGTCATTTTATCCCAAAGCGGATAAATGGGAATTATTTTACCGGTATATTTTTGAGCGCCGGGACGTTCATATATCGGATTTATCATTTCCTTTTTGCTTGTTTTGGGGTTGATTTTTCCAAAAAATACATAATCGTCGCCTTTTTTGAAAATGTGTTTAACAAATTTGTTGTTGTACCATGTAACCGACATTATACCGCTTTCGTCGCCGACCGTCATCGAGTATATCGTCATACCCTTGTGTATCCGTTTTTCCGACACGGAAGTAAGGACGTGACCTCTTACAAGCACATCGCTGCCGGGGAGAACGTCCGCTATCAATACCGGCTTGCTTCTGTCCTCGTAATCCCTCGGATAATATCCTATTAAATCCTCAGCTGTAAAAATGCCTTTTTTTTCAAAAAGCTTCAAGCGTACTGTTCCGATACCTTTTATTTCGGACAATGGGTGCTGCACCGTAAAAAAACCTCCTTTCCTGCATTTTCGCCGCCGGTAACCGTTATAAATTCGGCGTGAAAAGCATATAACGCTCTCCACGCCGACAGGCATACCGTATTTGGGCTGCTTTAATTATTCAATTGAAAAAATATAGTAGTAAAGCGGCTGACCGCCGTACTTAACCTCGATTTCCAGATCAGGATACAGTTCTTCAAGCTCCTCGGAAAGTGCGTCTGCCGTTTCAGGAGATATATCCTTTCCGTAATAAACCGTAAGAAATTCCGAATCGTCATCTATCATTCCTGCAATAAGCTGTTTTGTTATTTCCTTTATATCCTTTCCGGCGGTGCGTATACCCTTTTCGCTGATACCCAGAATATCGCCCTCGTGAATTTCCATATCGTCAATTTCCGTATCGCGTACCGCATAAGTAATCTGACCGGTTTTTACATTTCCGACTGCTTTGAGCATTGCGCTTTCGTTGCTCTCAGGTGTTTTGTCGGGAGAAAAAGCAAGCATTGCTCCTATACACTGCGGAATTGTTTTGGTCGGGATAACGATAATGTTTTTGTCTGAAATATCCTTTGCCTGGTTCGCAGCCATGATGATGTTTTTATTGTTCGGGAAAATATAAATCGTTTCCGCATTTATTTTTCCGACGGCATTGATAAAATCATCGGTACTCGGATTCATTGTCTGGCCGCCCTCAATTATCGTATCAATTCCCAGATCGGAAAAAATACTTGATATTCCGTCGCCGGTGCATACACCTATAAAGCCGTAAGGCTTTGCTTCTTCAGGTACGGATTCCGCCTTTGCGGCAGGCTTTTCATCCTTATTTATCAGGCTTTGATGCTGATATTTCATGTTATCAATTTTTATATTGATCATACTGCCGAGAAGTACGGCTCTTTCGAGAACATATCCGGGGTTGTTGGTATGAATGTGAACCTTGACAATTTCATCATCGTCAATGACAAGCATACAGTCGCCCTTGTTTTCGATAGCCTTTCTGAAAGAGGTAACATTTACATCGGGAGTGCTTTTCTCGATAATAAATTCGGTGCAGTACATGAATTTGATGCTTTTTGTATCAATGCTTTCCTGTGACGCTGTCTGAGGAGCAGATGACTGTTGTACAGCCTCCTCGGCTTCGATAATATCTCCGCTTTCGAGGTATTCAAGCACGCCGTCAAGGAAGAACAGCCAGCCTTGTCCGCCGGCATCGACAACACCGGCTTTTTTGAGTGCCGGAAGCATATCCGGAGTTTTTGCAAGCGTTTTATATCCTCGTTTTACTGCCTTTTTGATTATTTCGGTGAGATCGTCCGTTTCGGCGGCGGTATTTACTGCCGATTGGGCAACCTCTCTCGAGACGGTCAGAATTGTACCCTCCGTAGGATTCATTACCGCTTTGTATGCAGCATTTGAGCCTTGCATGAGAGCGTCGGCAAATTCCTTTGAGCTGCACTCGTCAAGCCCTTTAAGGCTTTTTGATATTCCGCGGAAAAACTGCGATAATATTACGCCCGAATTACCTCTTGCACCTCTTAATGTCGCATATGACATAGTATCGGCAATTTTGGTTGCGGACGGAGTAACAACCTCCGAGAGAGCCTTTGCCATTGCCGAAGCGGTCATTGACATATTTGTGCCGGTATCTCCGTCGGGCACGGGGAATACGTTGAGCTCGTCAACGGTTTTTCTTTTATTATATAAATTATTGGCACCGGAAATCATCATTTCCGCCAGTAATTCACCATTAAGTCTGTTAATTGAAATCTCCTCCCAACGGTTATATTACTGAACGCGCACAGACTCAACAAGTACGTTTACTCGTTTTACCTTAAGACCTGTGTTGTTTTCGACTTTATATTTTACATTGTGGACGATACTGTCGCAGATTGCGTGTATGTTTACGCCGTATTCAACAATTATATTCATTTCGATTACAATTGCCGAATCCTCGACAGATACCTTTATGCCCTTTGTGATACTGTCGCCCTTTAAAAGGCTTACTATACCGTCCTTTTTACTGCGCGAAGCCATACCGACAACACCGTAGCACTTATTCGCAACCGCCCCGGCTATTCGTGCGATAACGCTGTTTTCGACCGATACGGTTCCGTATTCGCTGTTAATCATTATAGCCAATTCAATCATCCTTTCCTTCTTATTTTATAATAATATCTTATATTTATAAAAGCAAATATTACAGTTATCTGCGATTATCATATTATATTTTACTATATTTATTCGTGATAGTCCATACCTATTTTAAAAATTTTTAAAAAAATATCTAAATTCGTATAAAAATCTAATATCAGAGTTGATTTTTTGTTAAAATTAATATATAATAATCTTTAACCACTTGCTTTGATATACGAACTCGTTTTTTAAGTTGAATTTTTTTTATATGACCAAACAAAAATACTAAAATATAAGTTAGGTATCAGTTAAAATTCCAATTTGAACTTAATTAAAATTCAACTTCAAAAATTCGGAGAACTCAACCGTTTGAGTGTGTTCGGATATTAAAGCGAGTGGTTAAGCATGATGGAGTTGAACCCCTCATGGGTTCAGTTCTCTGTAGGCAATTGCAAAATGCAAATTTTAAGATTGCCGCAAGAAAATAAAAAGGATAAAAAATAAAATGAAAAAAACTCTTTCGATGATTTACAGATTTATATTTATATTGTTCAGCGTATGGGGAATATGCAGCAAAATAGGATTCAATATTCTGACTTTTACACCCCGTATTCTGAATTTTACGTTATTTGTTGATTTCCTGTCCTTCATCTGTGTTTTTATTGTATTCATAATAAGAATAACGCATAAACCGCCGCGGGGTATCGAGATGGTCAAAGCGGCGCTGACTCTCTGCTCAATTCTGGTATTTATTAAAAATCTGCCGGTCTTGAAAAGTACGGTTACATACGATTGGGTACTCGGAATACTTCTGCCGGTCATGATGGTTCTGGACTGGCTGTTTTTTGACGATAAGGGCAGAATGAAGCTATATGATCCGATTCTTTGGCTGGCGGCTGCAATAGTCCTTTTTGCGGCGGCTGCGTTTATGCTTAAAAAGCTGTTCGGAATAGAGGATTTCTGGAACGTTCTGGGAATGTTTGCGGATAATGACGGATTGAAGCGTCTGCTTGCCGAAGCGGCGGCGGCAGGCGCGGCATTATATATACTCGACCGTTTGGGTTCGGCATTTAACAATAAAAATTTCAACAGTGCATTTGCACTTATCTATCGCCTTGCGTTTCTGGCATTGGAAATCTATGCGTTTTTGATGACTGTCGGAAAGGATTTGACAAAATTCATTTCAAGTCTTATGTACTATCATCTTCTGACAAATTTCCTGTGTGCCGTATGTATTGCCGTTACCGTTATATACAGTCTTGTAAAATACGGAACGTCAAAAAAGGGGACGCCGCCGTTTCCGTCACTTAAAGCGGGCTTTACGATGTCGCTTCTGATATGCATGGCCGCAAGGCTGATATTTAACAGACAAATCACAGGTATGAGCATCGCTGAAATGATTTTTTATTTTATCGCACCGCTGATGATGCTGTTTGACTGGATACTGTTTGACAAAAAAGGACTTTTGAGAATGTTTGATCCGCTTCTGTGGATTTTGATTCCGCTTTTGTATTTTGTTGCGGCTGTCATGTATTTTATTCCGTACTGCGGACTTTATTATGAGCTTTTCACCCTGCCGCAGCCCGAAATGCTTGCCGGGAGCGCGGCGGTTATAATTACCGCAGGATATGTGTACTACATGGCGGATAGATTATCGGACAGATAAAATCTTATGAGAATAAACAATTATTTGCCGAATGATTCAAGAATACGGATAATCGTCTTTGCGGCAAAGCCGGTAAGCAGAGCTGCACATGAGCCGGCAATAATCAAAAACGGCGCATAATACAAAACGTTTGCGTTGCCTAATACAAGACCGGCGGTGATAAGCTGACCTATATTATGAAAAATACCGCCGCCCATGCTGACAACCGGCAGTCCGAAGCGGTATTTTTTCATTATACACATAACAATAAAGCTGAGAATACCGCCCGAAAGCGAATAAATCAGCATCGAGGGAGAGGAAAAAAGAATCGAAGTGACAACAGCCTTTATCATCATTACCGCAAATGCCGTTTTTTTATTCAGCAGATAAAGGCAAACGATAACCGCAATGTTGCCTAGACCGAGCTTTACACCGGGAATCGGTACGGGAATGGGGAAGAAAGCCTCGATATATCCGAAAATAATCGCAAGTGCGGATATTACGGCGCAGTATGATATTTTTTTTGCTGCGGACATTTGAAACCCACCTCTTTTTATGTATTTTTTTGGGCAGCCGTTATTTGACGGCTGCCCTTGTTTTATATTTGCGTGTATAAATATTTCCGGCAATAACCGCCGTAATTGTTCCGACAAGCGCTCCGCAAAGAACGTCTGTAGGGTAGTGAACGCCGACATAAAGCCTTGAAAAGGCAATAAGTGCGGCAGTAATTAGTCCGAAAACAAACCATTTCCGTTTTGTATAGTAAAGTGACACCGCACATGCGAATGCCGAAGCGGAATGACCTGACGGAAAGGAAAAGCTTTTCGGGGGAGTTACAAGCGGCAGTATTTCGGCAACGCTGTTAAAGGGACGAACTCTTTCGACAATTCTTTTGATAATAAGGTCATTTACCGTAAAACCCAGTATCAGAGAAATAAGCAGCAGCAAGCCGCAGCTTCTTGTTTTTTTGAAGCACAGTAAAACCAGTCCTGTCAGTATAAACAAAAAGCCTGCGTCGCCCAATCTTGACAGCGTTACGAAAATCGGTGATAAAAATGCACAGCGTAAATTGTTTTGTATCCACAAAAGTACAGATGCGTCTGTTTGAGTAATCAAGCGTATTACCTCCGGTGTTGAAATGTGAGTCTGCGTTTATAAAAGCCTGTTGGCTTCGAGCCATATTATAAGCACGGAAATATCGGCAGGCGATACTCCGGAGATTCTTGAAGCCTGACCGAGGTTGAGAGGTTTGATTTTTTCAAGCTTCTGTCTTGCTTCAAGCCTTAAGCCGTGAATACCTGAATAGTCACAGTCGGACGGAAGCTTTTTGTTTTCCATTTTCTTGAACTGCTCCGCCTGCTGCATTTGTCTGTCAATATAGCCTTTGTATTTTAACCGTATTTCAACCTGTTCGCATACGTCGTCGGGAAGAACAGGACGGTCGGGATCAATTTCCTTTATTGCCTCATAGCCAAGCTGTGGTCTTTTTATCAGCTCCGAAAGGTGTATGCCTGTTGATATCGGAGTTGTATCGCATTTTTCAATTAAAGGATTTGCAATTTTCGGAGAAACAGAGGTGGTTTGCAGCCTTTTTATTTCTTCGTCAATCAAATCAAGCTTATGCAAAAGCTTGTGATAGCGTTCCTCGCTTATAAGACCGGCTCTGTATCCTATAGGAGTAAGTCTTTCGTCTGCGTTATCCTGTCTTAAAAGCAGTCTGTATTCCGAGCGTGAAGTCATCATTCTGTACGGCTCGTTTGTTCCCTTTGTAACCAAATCGTCAATCAAGGTGCCTATATAACCCTGTGACCTGTCAAGGATAACAGGCTCTTCGCCCTTTATTTTGAGCGCGGCGTTTATTCCTGCAATCAAGCCCTGTGCCGCAGCCTCCTCATATCCGCTTGTTCCGTTGAACTGACCGGCTCCGTACAAGCCGCCGATTTCCTTAAATTCCAGAGTGGGGAGCAGTTGTGTGGGGTCGCAGCAGTCATATTCGATAGCATATGCCGGGCGCATGATTTCTACGTTTTCAAGCCCCTTTATTGTTCTGAGCATTTTTATCTGAATGTCAACCGGCAAGCCTGTGCTTATGCCCTGAGCATACATTTCTCTTGTGTCAAGCCCCATAGGCTCCATAAACAGCTGATGTCTTTCCTTGTCCTTGAAGCGCATAATCTTGTCCTCTATGGACGGACAGTATCTCGGACCGATTCCCTCGACCTTGCCGTTATACATTGGCGCTTTATCTATGTTATCCATTATGATTTTATGTGTTTCGGCATTTGTATATGTCAGCCAGCAGGAAGCTTTGTTTTCTCCCGGTGTTTCGGTTTCAAAGGAAAACGGAGTGATTTTTTCGTCGCCGTCCTCCTTTTCCATTTCGTCGAAATTCAAGGTATCACCGTGTATTCTTGCGGGAGTTCCTGTTTTGAATCTGAGAAGCTTGACCCCAAGCTCCTTTAAGCTGTCGGAAAGAGCAATTGCCGGAAATGTTCCGTCCGGTCCCGACTGACGTTCGTAATCGCCTATCAGCACACGTCCTCTTAAATATGTTCCGGTTGCGATAATCACGGCTTTGCAGCCGTACTGTGTGCCGAGATGAGTTTCAACTCCGCATACCTTTCCGTCCTCCGAAAGTATTTTGCAGATTTCAGCCTGTTTTAGCTGCAGGTTTTTCTGTGTTTCGAGTATGCGTTTTATTTCTATATGGTATCTTTTTCTGTCAATCTGACATCTCAGAGAATGAACCGCAGGACCTTTCCCGACATTCAGCATTTTGGACTGGATAAAGGTTTTGTCGGCAGCCTTTCCCATTACTCCGCCGAGTGCGTCTATTTCTCTTACAAGGTGTCCCTTTGCCGTGCCGCCTATGCTTGGGTTGCAGGGAAGATTTCCCACTGCGTCAAGGCTTATTGAAAATATTACGGTTTTCATTCCGAGCCTTGCGCAGGAAACGGCAGCCTCCGTTCCGGCATGACCTGCACCGATTACCGCAACATCATAGTTGTCTGTATACATTTAAAGTCCTCCATTCCGCCGATAATACGGCGATTCCGGCAAAATGCATTTGCCGGCTTTAAGCGGTTTATTGCTGAATACCGCTTTGATTGTTATCTTTGGTTTCAATTTCTTTAAAATCTTCATCGTCCGGGGTAATTCCGTCAAGAATTTTTTTCTGAATTACGGAAGAAGTGTAAAATTCTATCGGAAAACGCAGGAATGTCAGCAGACATAAGAATGACAGTATAAGAGCAAACATCGGTGCGAAGGTGGTATACAGGAAATATGCGATTACCGCAATTACCAGAATCAGTATAAGCAGCATCGGAAATGTTGAAAAGGTCAGCAAAACCGCATTTTTTATGTGATGAGTGAGCTTGTCCTCAAATGTAACCATTAACTGATAGATATAGCAGTGCATAAACGAATATACAAATTCCGCAAGCAACAGAAGAATCATGAGTATAAACCAGAGATTGTTTCCGGTAGCCGTAAACTGCCTGTAGTAAAATCCTATCGAGAAAAAGCCTGCAACGGTAGCGACTATATCGATTACCGACAGAATCATGCCTTGTTTAAAGTTTTCCTTGTATTTACCGAAGAAATCGGACATCATCCATGCGTGCTGTTCTCTTACAAAGCAGCGTTCTATATATGCTGCTGCACATGAAGCAGGCCCCGAGCCGTATAATGTTACCGACATTACGGTAAGAAACAGCGTAATCATCGCCTGATATGTTGAAAGGTTTTCCTCCGAAATTCCTGTCTCCGCTATCGGCATATTGCTGAACAAACCGGATATGTACGGTATGAAATACAGATACAGCAATACAAAAATCGGCAGAGAGCATAAAAAGTAAAGCACATTAAGCTGAAACAGCTTGCCTATCTTTCTCCCGAATATTTCAAAAAATCTGAAAATGCCTTTTTTCTTGGGTGCGTCCTTGTCAACACCCGGACCGGGCTTGTTATAATTAAAAAATAAACCCATTTATTTATACTTCCTCTCGTAAAAAAATAACAAAAATATATAAAATATATTGTATCATATAATAATGTGTGTTACAATATATTTCGAGTAAAATTTACAAAAACGTTATTTTTTTGTAATTATATTGTTTTAGAGAAAAAAATATGATATTAGGTAAAATATATGTACAGTCACAGAGGTAATTATGAGAGAGGTTATTATAGGGAAAAACGATAAAGACCAGCGGCTTGATAAGTTTCTTACAAAACTTTGTCCGTCAATGCCGCAGACAATGCTCTACAAAAGTCTGAGAAAGGACTGCGTAAAGGTAAACGGCAAGCATATAAAAGACGGAGCTTTCAGACTGCATGAGGGCGATGAGCTTAAGCTGTTTTTAAAAGACGAATTTTTTGAGAAAAATGCTGCCGACGACGCATATCTGAGGGCGGATACCGATATTGACATAATTTATGAAGATGAAAATATAATGCTGGTAAACAAAAAAGCCGGCGTATGCGTTCATGCGGACGATGACGGAAGCGAAAACACGCTTATAGACAGAATAAAAGGGTATCTGTATAAAAAAGGTGAATATGTACCCGAAAAGGAAAATACTTTTACTCCGTCATTGTGCAACAGACTGGACAGAAACACCTCCGGAATTGTGATTGCGGCAAAAAATGCCGAGGCTTTGCGGGTCATGAACCAAAAAATTAAGGACAGAGAACTTAAAAAGCTGTATCTGTGCGCAGCCTGCGGAATTTTTGAAAAAAAGCAGGGCGAATTGAGAGGGTTTCTTTTTAAAGATGAAAAGGAAAAAAGAGTATATATAAGCGATTATTCAAAGCCGGGAACTAAAACCGTTATAACAAAATATAGGGTATTGAAAGAAAAAAATAATCTGTCACTTGTCGAGGTTGACCTTATAACGGGAAGAACGCATCAGATCAGGGCGCATATGGCTCATATCGGCCATCCGCTTGCCGGGGACGGAAAGTACGGAATCAATAAAACAAATAAAAGCCTGGGAATGACAACGCAGGCATTATGCTCGTACAAGATTTTATTTGAATTTACAACCGACGCCGGTGAGCTTGAATATCTGAACGGAAAAAGCTTTTCGGTTGAAAAGGTTGATTTCCTTGAAAGGCTCGGTTTTTGATTTTATGAAATATATACGGCGGCTGTGCATGAAGCAT
Source organism: uncultured Clostridia bacterium (assembly GCA_934462715.1). GTDB lineage: Bacteria > Bacillota > Clostridia > UBA1381 > UBA1381 > RGIG1988. The sequence goes on along the minus strand of CAKSIJ010000013.1, from coordinate 29,653 downwards.
TGTACAGCCGTCTTTTATTATATTTGCTCTTTTATGCATTATATTGACATATTTTTTTGATTCGCTTTACAATTTGAGGGCGGAATAATATAATTAAGCAAGAGGGAGTATAAGCATTCAAATAAAAAACGAAAGAGGGAGAAAATATGTTTCTTGATGATAACTTTATGTTAAAAAATAAAACGGCGGTAAGCCTGTACAATGATTTTGCAAAGGATCTGCCGATAATAGATTATCACTGCCATCTGAATCCAAAGCAGATAGCCGAAAACTACAAATTCAAAAATGCGTACGATCTGTTTTTGGGAGGAGATCATTACAAGTGGCGGCAGATGCGCTCGAACGGAATTGACGAAGAATACATAACGGGAAATGCCGATGATTATGAAAAATTCCGCCGTTTTGCCGCAACAATGCCGCTTCTGATAGGCAATCCGCTGTATCACTGGACTCACCTTGAGCTTAAAAGATATTTCGGAACGGATGATATTTTAAACGAAGCTAACTGTAAAAAGATATGGGACAGGTGCAATGAACTGCTCGGACAGGAGGATTTCAGAGCGCAGTCACTCATAACAAAATCAAATGTTGAGGTTGTCTGCACTACAGATGATCCGTGCGATGATTTGGAATATCACAGGCAGCTCAAAGGCTTTTCAACAAAAGTTCTGCCAACCTTCCGACCGGATAAGTGCGTTGAAATAGGTAAAAAGGATTTCTGCGGATATATAGCAAAAACCGGAGTAAAGGACTTTGATGGGCTGCTGAAATGGCTTACATCAAGAATTGAATACTTTAACTCTGTCGGCGGAAGACTGTCCGACCACGGTGTGGAATATGTTCCGTACAGGGAGGGCAATGCGGCAGAGGTATTTGAAAAGAAAATGAACGGCGCAAGCCTGACAAGAGACGAGGAGGATATATACAAGACCGCTGTAATCAGACACTGCGCAAAGGAATATTCACGTCTTGGCTGGGCATGGCAGATTCATATGGGCGCTATAAGAAACAACAACACAAAAATGTTTGAGAAAATAGGCGCAGACACCGGTTTTGACTCTATTCATGATTATCCGGTTGCCGAAAATCTGTCGCATCTGCTCGACAGTCTTGAAAAGGAAAATTCACTGCCGAAAACAATACTTTACTCTCTTAACAAAAAGGATAACTATGTTCTCGCTTCAATGATCGGGAATTTTCAGAGCGGTCCTATAGCCGGGAAGCTTCAGCTCGGCTCCGGCTGGTGGTTCAATGATCAGAGGGACGGCATGGAGGAGCAGATGAAAGCGCTTGCAAACCTCGGAATACTCGGAAAATTTATAGGTATGCTTACCGACAGCAGAAGTTTTGTTTCCTATCCCAGACATGAGTATTTCAGAAGAATCATGTGCAACCTTATAGGCTCCTGGGTGGAGGACGGAGAATATCCGAACGACAGAGAAGCGCTCAGAACCGTTGTAGAGGGAATAAGCTACAAAAATGCAAAGGAATATTTTAAATTCTGAAGAATTGTATGCCGCAGACAGAAAAAGGCTGTCTGCGGCATTTATAGTTTTGATTTGTTATACGGTCAATATACCCTCATCGGATTCTATGAGCATTAAAATCTTTTCCTCCTTACCTGTCTGAGCATTGATATAAACAAGAAAGTTTCTTCCGGAATGATTTCCCTTAAACTCATAACACAAAACCTCTCTTTTGCTGTCCTTGGGAATCAGAGCCACCGATGTTGCTTCAACCTTTAAATGCTTGTTTACGCACGCTTTTGCTTCCGCAGTGCCGAGCTTTAAGGGTTCTGTGTTTCTGTGTCTGTGATTCATCATATATCCGTGAGCCTCCATTCCGAGAATCTCACCGTTATCAAGCGCAACCTTGATTTTAATCAGATCGGAATAGCATACCACGTTACCCTGCTTGTAGGCAAAGTTGATCGTTGCAATGCCGTCGGTTTTTTCATAATAGCTTTGAGTCATTGAGGTAAAGCCTTTTGAATTTAAAAATTCGGTGGCTTTCTGCGTTGCTTCGCCGAAAGAAAGCTCTTCTTCTCCAACGTTTCTTGTGTCAAGAAAATATATCGGATAACCGCCCTTTTTCGTCATGCTGATATAGATTTCTCTGTCCTCGTAATTTGCGGAATACGAGTAAGCTTCAAGAGGTATATTCTGACTTTCTCCGGTAAAGCCGAGATTATCTCCCCGTTCGCCCAAAAAAGCTTTTGCGTTTTTGAGAACCTCATCGCTGCTTTTTGTTTCCAGACCGTCAGTCATTGCAGGCTTCATTCTTTCAAGATGCTCCGAAAACGGTCCGTCATATATCAGTGCCGGGTATTCCTGAAATTCCTTTTCCACGGTTTCAAAGTCCGACAAAACATCGCCGCCTGCGGCTTCCACGGCATTATCCAAATATTCGCCGGATTTTTTACCGACCGTTCCGAAGCTGATGTTTCCGTCATATATATCCTGCTGCATGGCTGTGAGGTTGTCGTTTAAAGACGCCGCATAGGTGCTGAGATCCGACAGGGTGTTGTATTCCTCATCGCTCATTTCGCGGTCGGATATTACCTCCTGGGATAGCATATAGGTGTAATCTCCGACCTGTGACAAAAATTTTTCGGTGTTTTCAAGCTGTACCTGCGAAACGGGCAGCTGTCCCAGACAAGCCTTTGCCGCAGAGGACTGTCTGAACAATTCCGAGGAAAGAGTGCTCATTTGCTCCGCACTTGAAACGAGCATTGTTTTCTGCAAAAGAGTGTCTATATCGTCAACATAGTTTACAAGCTCATGAAATGCTCTGTTGTAGTTGTTTTCCACTTGATTTTTAAGCTTTCTTGTCTGAGTGCAATAGTAAATCAAAAGTACCGCCAATATTGCAATTACGGCACCCAATGCCCAGTAAATGTATCTGCGTCTTGATATTGATGTAGTCATTGATATTGTTCCTTTCTTTTTGTTTATTCATAATGATGAGCGTGATTATTTGCAGAAGCGGTGTTTACCGATTTGTTTGATGAATGTCCTTGACCATATCCACTTGTTTGTAGCCGTGTCGGGATTGAAGTAGTAAATGGCGCCGCCTGTGGGATCCCAGCCGTTCATAGCGTCCTGGCATGCTTTATAGACCGTCGAATCCGAAGCGATCGGCACATTGATCTGACCGTCCGAAACGGCGGTGAAAGCACCCGGCTGATAGATAACTCCCGATATTGAGTTGGGAAAAGACGAATGTTTAACACGATTAAGTATAACCGCCGCTACCGCAACCTGACCCTCGTACGGCTCGCCCCTTGCTTCTCCGTTGACCGCACGGGCAATAAGCTGAACGTCCGACGCACTTCTGCCCGTTTCTGCCGAAACCCTGCAGATAATCATGGCGGACAGCATTGCCGTCAATGTAAGGATAATCAAAATTATTGCTGTAATCCTTTTGCTGCTGATTGTTTTCATGGCAAAAAATCTCCTTTCGTAAAACAAAAAACAAATAATTTGAATTTAAGTATATTTTTGACATTGATGCACTTTTTTATGTGCAAAATTAATTTTTTTTAAAATGTTATCCGAATCATTCTCACATATTTGACATTCGGTTAAAAAACAATTATAATATACATATACCCACAGCGGTATATGCGGAGATGATTTTTTATGAAGCAATGTATGGATTACGAGAATCTGCACAACAGACTGAGCAGAATAATCGGTCAGATACAGGCAATAGACAAAATGATAGACAAGATATACCTTGCGAGGATATTTTGTCACAGATTAACGCGGCAAAATCCGCACTGCATAAAGCCGGACAGGTTGTGCTTGAGGGACATTTGAAGCACTGCGTCCGTGACGGTATCGAACACGGGGACAGCGACAAAACGATAGAAAGCTTTGCAAAAGCGGTTGAACGCTTTGCCCATATGAAGTAGTTTAAAATAAAACAGACATAATTACAGCGAAAACAAAATTTTGCCCAAAAAAGATAACAGTCATGGGTTGTCTTTTTCGGATTAACAATATCGGTTAAAAATATTACAGCACAGACCCTCTGTGGCTTTCAAGATAGGTTTCAAGTATAAGACAGGCAGAAACGGTGTCTATAACATTCTTTCTTTTTTTACCTCTTGTGTTGGTAGCGTTGAGAATATTTGCCGCACCGACGGTTGTAAGTCTTTCATCACAGAATACGATTTCACCGCTGTAAACGGCTTTGAGAGCGTCGGCAAATTTATGAGTTTCATCAACTCTGAAGCCGGAGCTGCCGTCCATATTTTTCGGCAGACCGATAACGATTTTTTCGGGGTTATATTCCTTGATCGATTTTTCAATTTCGGAAATAAGATTTTTCATTCCGTGATTTGCTACAGTGCCGATTCCCTGGGCAGTCCAGCCCATCAGGTCGCTTATTGCAAGCCCAACTCTCGAATCACCGTAATCTATTCCCATTATTCTCATAAGATACCTCCGGCAGCTGCGTAATTGCAAAAAAAAGATTTACAACCGCTTGTTTTATTTATTATACTATATTTCAAAGAATTGTGCAAGTAAAAATAACAATTTTTTTCTCCGAGGCGACCTTTAAATATCATTTTTATTGTTCAATCTATGCATATTAATATGAATAATTTGTAAAGAATAGATTAAAGTAATAAAAAGTTAAAAATATACTTGATTTTAGGAGAAAAATGTATTAAAATATAAATGTAGATATTTTATTTGGAGTGATGAAAATGAATAGTTTGGTTTTTGATTATTCAAAGGCTGCTCCTTTTATTTCGCAACACGAATTTGACGGAATGAAGGAATTTGTTAAGGCGGCGCACAATATGCTGCACAACGGAACCGGTGCGGGAAATGATTTTCTCGGATGGGTTGATTTACCTGTTAATTATGACAAGGAAGAATTTGCAAGAATCAAAAAGGCTGCGGAAAAAATCCGTTCGGACAGCGATGTTTTGGTTGTTATCGGAATCGGAGGCTCTTATTTGGGAGCAAGAGCGGCAATCGAGATGCTTACAAATTCTTTTTATAATGTTATAGATAAAGAGAAAAGAAACGGTCCTGCAATTTTATATGCAGGAAACAGCATTAGCTCAACTTATCTTGCAGACCTTCTTGGAGCTGTTGAGGGCAAGGATATTTCAGTAAACGTAATATCAAAGTCCGGAACAACAACAGAGCCTGCAATCGCTTTCCGTATTTTCAAGGAATTGCTTGAAAAGAAATACGGAAAAGAAGAAGCGAAAAAGAGAATTTATGCCACTACAGACAAAGAAAAAGGCGCTTTAAAGACTCTTGCGGACGCAGAGGGCTATGAAAGCTTTGTAATCCCCGATAATGTCGGAGGAAGATTCTCGGTGCTTACCGCGGTAGGACTTTTGCCTATTGCCGCAGCCGGAATTGACATCGACGCAATCATGAGGGGCGCTGCCGACGCAAGAGAAGAATACAGCACTGACGATTTGGACAAGAATATGTGCTATCAGTATGCCGCAGCAAGAAACATTCTTTTGAGAAAAGGCAAAAACGTTGAAATGATGGTAAACTTTGAGCCGGCGCTTCACTATTTCGGCGAATGGTGGAAACAGCTTTTCGGCGAAAGCGAGGGCAAGGACAACAAGGGAATTTTCCCGGCTGCCGCTGACTTTTCGACAGACTTACATTCAATGGGACAGTACATTCAGGAGGGTATGAGAATCCTTTTTGAAACGGCTGTACTTGTTGAAGAACCGGCAAAGGACATCGTTATCGACGAAACGGAAGATAACATAGACAAGCTCAACTTCCTTGCAGGCAAGAAAATGAGCTATGTAAACCAAAAGGCTTCCGACGGCGTGTGCCTTGCACACACAGACGGAGGAGTTCCGAATCTTTGTGTAAAGGTTTCAAAGCTTGACGCATATAATTTTGGTAAGCTGGTATACTTCTTTGAAAAGGCTTGCGGAATATCGGGATATATTCTCGGTGTAAATCCGTTCAATCAGCCGGGTGTTGAAGCGTATAAGAAGAATATGTTTGCGCTCTTGGGGAAACCCGGATACGAGGACGAAAAGGAAGCTCTTGAAAAACGACTTGGAAAATAAACGGCGACGCCGATTATTAATAAATTAAAATGGAGGAATTATTATGTTAGAACTTTTGATTGGTAAAAAAGGAACCGGAAAAACAAAGGTACTTATTGACAGTGTAAACCGTGCGGCAGGAGAAGCACACGGAAATGTGATTTTTATCAGCAATAATACCGGAAGAAATATGTATGACATAGATACGAAGGTAAGAATGGCTGATACATCTGATTTTGACATCAAATCATGGGAGGAATTTCTCGGATTTGTTTGCGGAATCATCAGCAGCAATTTTGACATATCCAACATATATATTGACGGAGTATTAAAGATTGTTAAGGACACAACAGAGGGTATGGAGGTATTCCTTAACAGCGTTGATGAAATGAGCAAAAAGTTCAATATAGACGTTATGATTTCGGTAAGCATGGACGCTTCCGAAGCACCCGAATACATTAAAAAGTATGTAAAATAAAACCACATATTTTCTGTATTTATGCCGCCTTTGGCGGCATAAATACTAAAGCGGAAAAATCAAATTGTTTTGAAAATTCCCGCTAATGACAATTGAAAGGATAGATACAAATGCAGTATCAAAGTACAAGAAATAAGAAACTGTCCGTAACGGCTGCTCAGGCTATAAAAGCGGGATTGTCGGCGGAGGGCGGTCTGTTTGTACCGGAAAGTATTCCGGAAATTGCTATGCCCGAAATTGAAAAAATGGCGGAAATGTCATACACCGACAGGGCGTTTGCCGTACTCAGCAGGTTTTTGACGGACTATACCGAGGATGAGCTGTACTCCTGCATAAACAATGCCTATACAAAAGAAAAATTTGAAACGGCTAATATTGCGCCTGTTTATAAGCTTAACGGCTCGCAGTATTTTCTTGAGCTGTGGCACGGCCCGACTTGTGCATTCAAGGATATGGCGCTTCAGATTTTACCTCATCTGCTTACCACGGCAATGAAAAAGACAAACGAAACAGACGAGGTGGTAATACTTGTCGCAACCTCCGGAGATACCGGAAAAGCTGCGCTGGAGGGCTTTAAGGACGTTCAGGGAACAAGAATTATAGTATTTTATCCCGAGAACGGAGTAAGCGAGATACAGAAGCTTCAAATGGTTACCCAGGAGGGAAACAATGTAGGAGTTGCGGCTGTTGAAGGAAATTTTGACGATGCACAAAACGGAGTGAAGAAAATATTCTGCGATGAAGCGTACAAAGCAGAGCTTGAAAACAGCGGATTTAAGCTTTCAAGCGCAAATTCAATCAACTGGGGCAGACTTGTTCCGCAGATTGTTTATTATTTCTCGGCTTATGCCGATATGCTCAAAGCAAATGAGATTAAAGCCGGAGAGGCAATTAACGTTGTTGTTCCAACCGGTAATTTCGGAAATATCCTTGCGGCATATTATGCAAAGAAAATGGGTCTGCCGATTGCAAAGCTGATATGTGCTTCCAACAGCAATAACGTTCTTACCGATTTTATCAATACCGGAGTGTATAACAAAAAAAGAGAATTTCATACAACAATATCTCCGTCGATGGATATACTTATTTCAAGCAATCTTGAAAGATTCTTGTATGACATATCGGGAAGAGATGACGGACTTATAGCTTCGCTCATGAAAAAGCTGAACAGGGACGGAGCGTATGAAGTCAATTCAGCGATGAAGAAAGTGATTTCCGAACTGTTCTACGGCGGATATTGCGATGATGAGCATACCCGTAAAACGATTAAAAAATGCATGGACGAATCCGGATATGTTATCGACACTCACACTGCCGTTGCAAAAGCTGTTCATGATGAATATATGGAAAAAACAGGCGATATGACAAAGACGATTATCGCATCGACGGCAAGCCCGTTTAAGTTTAATCAGAGCGTTCTGATTGCTTTGGGCGGCTGTGAAGCAATTGTCGGAAAAGACGAGTTTGCACTGCTCGATTCTTTGTCGGAATTAAGCGGTATGAATATCCCGAAATCTCTTGCGGCACTTAAAGAGAAAAACCGAGTATTTGACATTGTCTGCGACAAGGATCAGATGCAGGATATAGTAAGTGAATTTTTAAATATCTAAAAATAAATCAAGAACGAAAATATGTCCGGTGTTTTGCCGGCAAAATCGGAATTGCGGCTCAAAGCCTAAAAAGCGGAAATACGGATAAGCCTTGGCTTGCTTGTGTTTCCGCTTTTTTTCTGGGGTTATATGGGGTTATATATTGTAAAATGACAAAGCTTTATTATTTATTTCTCGCATAATATAATTATCATTAAAGGCAAGGATAATTGTAGTATACTTCTTCTTTATATTTTTATATTTAACAACTGCAATTATCATTTTTTATGATGATTTGCAGTTTTTTTGATTTTCTGATACTACTCCAAAGACTTGTTACAGAAGTATATTTTATTAATTTCAGAAAAATACTTGACAAATTATTTCTACTGTGATAGACTATAGTAGTCTACAAAAGTAGAATACAATTCGGAGGTGATTATAATGTCAAAAGAAAGCATTAGTATCGGTGAATCCGAGCTTGAGATAATGAAGGTTATCTGGAGAGCCGGTATGCCGATCAATTCAACCACAATAAGCGAAGCGGTAAAGGACAAGGGGTGGAAGCGCACAACTATCGCAACATTTCTTGCACGGCTGGTGGAAAAAGAGGCAATTTCAGCCAAAAAAATAGGAAAGTTGCTTTATTACACGCCGATTATAACGGCTAAGGATTACAAAAAAACACAGGTAAAAAGTCTTATAAAGAATTTGTTTGACGGTTCTGCCGGAAATCTGGTTGCATCGCTTTTTGAGGAGGAACAGTTTTCCGATAAAGATATAAGAGAGCTGAAAGCAATTTTTGAGGACAAGGAGGGTTGAAAGTGTTTGGTGAAATATTTAAGGCGATATTGATTACAACACTTGCAGGCTCGGCAATGACAGCCGTAATATGCATTTTGCACCCTGTAACGAAAAGAATTTTCGGCTGTTCATGGCATTATTATATCTGGCTTTGCGTGCTTTTTACAATGCTTGTGCCTGTGAAATTCAACATAAAATCCGAAATAACTGTCCCAAGAGTTAAAGACGTACAACAGATACAGTCATGGCAGGAAATATCCGCCGATCAGCCGGTAATGACCGATGCTGCCGTAAAATCCGATAAGGCAATATATCATTTTGCCGAAAGCGCGGGTAATGTTTGGAACGGGATAATTAATAACAGGGTAGGCTCTTTGGCATATTTATGGTTGGGCGGCACGGTGCTTTTGATTCTGATAAATACTGTAGGATATATCAGGCTGTGTGCAAAGCTGCATAAAAATGCCAAAAGTATATCATGCCCAAAGCTTCGGGAATGTACCGCTAAAGGCATAAATGTAAAGGTTTGGAAAAATACCGCTTCGCCCTTTACTATCGGAATATTCAAGCCAACGCTTGTTTTGCCGGATAAAGAATTATCGGACGAACAGCTTGACAACATTCTGCGCCATGAATTGATTCATTTTAAACGTCATGACATTTTGTACAAGCTGTTTGCCGAAGCTGTAAAATGCGTGCATTGGTTCAATCCGATAGCGTGGTATGTATCAAATCAAATTGCGGCGGAATGTGAAATATCATGCGATATTCTGGCTACAAAAAATATGTCGGGAGATGAAAAAATAAGCTATATAAACACGATTTTATCTTTGCTGCCGACAGGAAAATCAAAACAGATTCCACTCACAACGCAAATGGCAAGCGGCAAAAAAACTTTGAAAAGGAGATTTCTTATGATTAAAAACAAAAAGACAACAAGCAGACTTGTGTCGGTAATATCGGTCGCTGCCGCATTTTTTATACTTTCCGGTGCGGTGCTTGCGAGCGGTCTGCTCTCGGGCTGCACAAGCAGAAATGATGAAAACAACAAAATTGATGAACTCACCTATAATTCTTCTGATAAGAACGTAAAAATTACCGATGAAAATTTAAAAACAAGCGAACCTGAAGCTGATTCTTCGGAATCCGAAACGGGTGATAAAGTTAACTACGGCAGTGACATAACAGATCCGAAAACAACCGTCGGAGAATTTTTCAAAGCGTTTGAAGCAGGTGACTTTGAACAGATGAAAAAATACTGCACGCAAAGCTGTACAGATACATATTTTAAAGAAAACAGTGTTTTTGGCATGACATGGGCATCTCTGACCGGAATAAGAATAAATCCTGCGGAATACGCAAAATCGTCAAACGGTTTTAATATTCTTGTGTCGGTTGACATGACTCCGCACAAGGATTCGGTTTACGATCCGAGCGAAACCTCGGCGGCTTTCTATGTTGTTTTGATGCGGCAGAATGACGGAAGATATTTGATTGACAGCTTTATGAACGGAATAGGAAGTAATGAGCAATTGATTGCCGAGTAAAAAATCAACAAGTCTGCTGTTGGCAAATGATAATAATAGCGTTAATATATAAACAGAAAGAGAGAGCAATGCCTGAAAAGTAACCCCAAGGGTTTTGAGATGGGAATGGTAACGTATAAAGCGGGTAAGGACTTTTTCTGAGTATATGAACGATGAGGCAAGGGTGACATCTGCTGAAAAAGAGAAAATAAATTTTGAAATTAAGCTTATCGGGAAAATGATTGAAGCTTGGGAAAAAATGGGCAGCCGAAAATAAGCTGCCCATTTTCATATAGTTGTGACTTTGTTAAATTGGTTTTATATGCAAAAAACGTGTTTACCGATACGTGTTATAATGGTTCTTGTTCTTATCCATGAGTTGGTGGCGGTGTTGGGGTTATAGTAATAAATCGAGCCGCCCGTGGGATCCCAGCCGTTCAGAGCGTCCTTTGCGGCATTATAGCAGGACTGAGAGGGGGTAATATTTATCTGACCGTCCGAAACGGCGGTGAAAGCACCGGGCTGATACACAACTCCGGCAATGGAGGACGGAAAAGACGAATGTTTAACCCTGTTCAGAACAACCGCCGCAATAGCGACCTGACCGGTGTAGCTTTCGCCCCTTGCCTCGCCGCTGATAACCCTTGCAAGCAGATTGACGTTTGACTGATAGTTAGAGCTTTTACCTGTCGGCAGACCTATTTTTGCAAGAGTGGCGGGACCTGCGACCCCGTCTGCGGTAAGACCGTGTTTTTGCTGAAAGCGCTTGACTGCGGCTTCGGTTTTGGCTCCGTATATACCGTCGACGCTGCCGGGGTTATATCCCCATGCCGAGAGTCTTGACTGTATATTTCTTACCTCAGTTCCTCTTGAACCTCTTTTTGAAAGTGCGTATACATTCATCGGAAGCATAAGCGCAATTGACGTAATAATAATCATAAGTTTTTTCATATCGTTAAATCCTTTCATTTTCGGGCATAAGCGAACGGTTATTTATGTTCTGTTCCGTATTATTTAAGTATGCCGTTTGTTTATTGCTTAGTGCCGGTTTTTTCCTGAAAGCTTTTTTTGATTTCAGGCTCATAATTATTCTGCTTATATTTTCCTTTAAAATTGCGAAAATTATACAATAAAGCTTGAATAAATTATTTTTTTGGACAATTTTACTTGTTTAGGAAAACAATTAAAAAATATGATATACATAATGCACAAAACTTTTTGAAAAATTTAAACATTATGTAAGTTGCTTTTTTTGTAAAAATAGTATAGAATTAATATAAAAAAATAAAGTATCTTGTGAATTTTGATTACATAAACACAGCTTTGGTAATTCAACTCTCTCTGGATATGTAAAGGAGGAAAAGAAATGGGCGGATACGCTATGGACAGTATCAGAAATGTAGTAATTATGGGGCATGGAAAGTGCGGAAAGACAGCTTTGACGGAAGCAATGCTTATCAACAGCGGAGCTATTGACAGAATGGGTAAAACCGCTGACGGAAATACGGTATCGGATTATGATCCGGAGGAAATAAAAAGACAAATATCAGTGCAGACCTCAATGATTCCGATTGAGTGGAAAGGCATGAAATACAATATGATCGACACGCCGGGATTTTTTGACTTTGCCGGCGAGGTTAAAGAGGGACTGAGAGCAGCAGATTCGGCTTTGATAGTATTGAGCGGAAGAAGCGGCGTATCCGTAGGAACGGAGCAGGTTTACAAGTATGCGGTTACAAAGGGCGTTCCCATTATGTTCTTTGTGAACAAAATGGATGATGACCGTGCAAATTATACAAGAACTCTTGAAGAAATGAAAGAAAAGTTCGGAAAGGGCGTAACGCCTTTCGTTATTCCGATAAGAGAGGGCGACAAGTTCAAAGGATATGTCGATATTGTCGATATGACGGCAAGAAGATATGAGGGAATAGAAAGAATTGATATTCCTGTGCCGGACGGTATGGCGGATGAAATTGCGCCTTTAAGAGATATGATAATGGAAGCCGTTGCCGAAACCGACGACGCTTTGATGAACAAGTATTTTAACGGTGAGGAATTTACCTTTGACGAAATAAAGAAAGCCATAAGACACGGAGTTAAGAACGGAAGCATTTACCCGGTATACTGCGGAACGGCTCAGGAGAATGTCGGAGTAATGAGCCTTATGGACGGAATCGGAAAGTATCTGCCGAATCCGAACGAGATAAACGAAACCGCGCATAACGCAAAAACAGGTGAACCCGTAGAAGTGGTTCAGGACGCACAGGACACCACCTCTGCGATAATATTTAAGACTATTGCCGATCCGTATGTGGGAAAGATGTCACTGTTCAGAGTTTATTCGGGAAGCGTAAAAGCGGACAGCACATTATATAATCCAAATAAGGACGCATACGAGAAAATCGGTAAGGTATATACTCTGACAGGCAAAAAGCAAAAAGAAGTAAAAGAAGTTATTGCCGGAGACATAGGAGTGGTTGCAAAGCTTGACAAAACAAAGACCGGAGATACTCTTTGCGCCGAAAACAAGGATATTATTCTGAGCGGAATAGAATTTCCGCAGCCTGTTATTTCTATGGCGGTATATCCCGTTTCAAAGGGTGACGAAGAAAAGATCATAAGCGGTCTTACAAAGCTTATGGACGAAGATCCGACCTTTACGGTGACCAATAATTCCGAAACAAAGCAAACGCTTATAAACGGACAGGGCGAACAGCATATTGACGTTATTGTCAGCAAGCTTAAATCCAAGTATGGAGTAAGCGTTCGGCTTGAAGATCCTATTGTGCCTTACAGGGAAACAATCCTCGGAAAGGCTACCGTTGAGGGAAAGCATAAGAAGCAATCGGGCGGACACGGTCAGTACGGACACGTTAAAATCGAGTTTGAACCGGGTATTACCGAGGAAATGATATTTGAAGAAAAGGTATTCGGCGGAAGCGTTCCGAAGAATTATTTCCCTGCGGTTGAAAAGGGATTGAGAGATTCCTGCCTGCACGGTGTACTTGCCGGTTATCCGGTTGTTAATCTTAAAGCAACACTTCTGGACGGATCATATCACCCTGTAGATTCCTCCGAAATGGCGTTCAAGACTGCCGCCTCAATTGCCTATAAAGAGGGTCTGAAGCAGGCAAATCCCGTCTTGCTTGAACCTATCGGCTCTCTTAAGGTTTATGTGCCGGAGAATATCATGGGAGATATTATCGGAGATATAAACAAGAGAAGAGGTCAGATTATGGGTATGGGTGAGAGCGAGTATCCGGGACTGAATCTGGTTGAGGCAGAGGTGCCTGTTTCCGAAATGCACAAATATGCAACCGATTTAAGATCAATGAGCCAGGGCAGAGGTATGTTCACTTTTGAATTTACAAGATACGAAACAGCTCCGTCAAATATAGCGCAGAAGGTTATTGACGACGCAAAAAAGAAAGAGCAGTAATACTTTTGCCTGAAAATATGATTGGCTAAAATACACAAAAAAAGAGCGGAAGTAAGAGCGATTTTTGCTTCCGCTTTTGTGGTTTTAAGCGGTTTTAGGCAATGTTACTAATAAATTTATTCTAAATTTGTGAATTAAGAGACTTACAATTTTATTTGAAATGTGGTATTATATTTAATGTAAAAACTTGAACCTTAGAGAGGAGATTATATTAATGGCAGATTTACAGTTAAAAGGTATATACAAAAGATATGCCGGTAACGTTACCGCAGTCAGTGATTTTACGTTAGATATAGAAGATAAAGAATTTATTATTCTCGTTGGTCCTTCCGGCTGCGGAAAATCAACAACACTCAGAATGATTGCAGGTCTTGAAGAAATTTCGGAGGGTGAGCTTTACATAGGCGGTCAGCTTGTAAACGATGTTGCTCCGAAGGACAGAGATATTGCGATGGTTTTCCAAAACTACGCTTTGTATCCGCACATGACGGTTTATGAAAATATGGCATTCGGTCTTAAGCTCAGAAAGACTCCTAAGGCTGAAATCGAAAGACGTGTTAAGGAAGCGGCTAAAATTCTTGACATTGAGCATTTGCTTGACAGAAAGCCTAAGGCTTTGTCGGGCGGTCAAAGACAGAGAGTTGCGCTCGGCCGTGCTATCGTTCGTGATCCTAAGGTATTCCTTATGGACGAACCTCTTTCAAACCTTGACGCAAAACTGAGAGTTGCGATGAGAACAGAGATCAACAAACTCCACAAGAGATTGCAGACAACATTTATCTACGTTACTCATGACCAGACAGAAGCTATGACAATGGGTACAAGAATCGTTGTTATGAAGGACGGTATCATTCAGCAGGTTGATACACCTGCTAACCTCTATACAAAACCGTACAATATGTTCGTTGCAGGATTTATCGGAAGTCCTCAAATGAACTTTATCAATGCAAACCTCGTTAAGAGAGAAGACGGACTCTACGCTGAGTTCAACGGCGAGTCAATCCGTATTCCTGATGGCAAGGCATCGCGTGAGGAAATCAAGCCTTATATCGGCAAGGAAGTTGTTATCGGTATCAGACCTGAGGACTTGCACGATGATGAAGCTTATGTTTCCACCTGTCCTAACGATATTGTTAAGGCAAACGTTGATGTAACAGAAATGATGGGTGCTGAAACCTATCTTTACCTCACAATCGCAGGTAAGCCGTTTGTTGCAAGAGTTAACCAGCGTTCAACATCAAAAATCGGTGATAAGATTGATGTTGCATTTGATACAAACAAGCTCCACATTTTCGATAAAGATACAGAGCTTGCATTGCTCAACTGATAATAACTATAAAAATATAGTATACCAAATCGGTATACTATATTTTTTGTTTAATTAATTTCTTTTTATAACTGCCCGAAAATTAAAAGGCTATATTTTCAGAGCTGTTTTATTGCTGTTTTTGTATTCTTTCGGCGATTTCCCGGTATATGCCTTGAAGGTACGTCTGAAATATGACGAAGAATTAAAGCCGAGCTTTTCGGCTGTTTCTTCAATGGATAAATCGGATATAAGCAACATTCTTTTTGCGTTTCTGATACAAATACGGTTTTTGTATTCAATCGGCGTAATGCCTGTTTCTTTTTTAAATGCCGTAAAAAAACGTGACGGTGAAAGATTTGAAATTGCCGAAAGCTCTTTAATTGTTATGTTTCTTGTGTAATTGAAAGTAATATAGTCAATGGCTTTTTTTACAGATGTATTATAAATTTGCTTTTCGGGACTTTTTTTATTTTAGGCAAAATCTCATCTAAAATATTGTAGAAAATACTTAATATTTTAAAAGCTTTTTCCTGCACCGAAAAATTATCATAAGCAAATTTAAAATCCTCTATTAAACGTTCAAGTCCGCATATTTTTTGAATAGGGATATTTGCACCGAAGCTTTTTTCCAAAACAAAGTGAAATGTTATATATGATATATCCGGAACCCCCGACCAGCGTGAAACATATGTTGCCGCTTCGGGTACTACAATAATATCACCTCGCTCCACATGAACGGGTTCGGATTTATGGTCATAAAAGTTCCCTTTTCCACTGAGTATCATTCCTATGCTGAAAAACGGACGGGGGTTATCGGAAAAATCGGCTGTATCAATATGCATACCTCCGTATTTTCCTATGTTGAAAAACTGTATTTTTGTGTTTGAAAGTATCTCCATAATTCCACCTCGCAGTAGTATTGTTCCGATATACAGTATTATAATATATTTTATTTTGTTTGTCAATATGGTATAATTATATAAAAAACGGAAAGGAATGTTACTATGGATTTTACGGGAAAAACTGCGGTGGTAAGCGGTGCGGCGTCGGGAATGGGTTTGTTGTTTTCGCAGAATTTTGCTGCGCTTGGCGGAAATGTTGTGATGTGTGATGTGAATGAAAGCGTCCTGAACGCAAAAGTTGATAAAATTAACTCAAAAGAGCAGGGCAAAGCTATAGGTATAATTTGCGATGTTCGCGATTACAAACAGGTCTGTAATGCCCGTGATAAGGCAGTGGAGGTGTTCGGAACGATTGACATTCTCACAAACTTTGCCGGAGGAACTGCCGTGCGTATGCTCAACGTTGACGGAAGTCTTGAATTTCCCGATATACCTATTGAAGTGTATGATTGGGGTATAGACGTTAATTTAAAAGGGCAATTTTATTTTGCCCACGCTTGCATGAAGCAGATGAGAGAACAAAAGAGCGGACTGATTGTAAACATAGGCTCTATAACGGGTAAAGAGGGTGACGGACGCGGAATGGATTATCCGACGGCAAAAAGCGGAGTTATGTACGGACTTACAAAGTCCCTTGCACAATACGGTTCAAACTATAATGTTCGCTGCGTCTGCGTGTCACCGGGACCTGTGCTTACCCGACCGGGAATGGCTTTTATGAAAACGCTTTTAGGCAGAGCGGCAGAACCGCAGGAGATTATAGATTTAATTTTGTTTGTTGCATCAGATAAAGGGCAGTTCATAAACGGCGAAAATATAATGATTGACGGCGGCAGAAATGCTATGGGCAGGTGGAACTGAAAATGAAGATTGATTTTTTAAACAATTACAGACCGACAGTTACCGTTATGATACAATCGGAAACGGCGGCAAATGCGATAAATACAATCAGAAGTGCCGTATATGAGGGTGCCGATGCTTTCGGACTGCAAATTTGCAGACTTGCACCCGGGGAAAGAAAGCACTTAAAGGAAATATATTCGTCAGGCGCCGGCAGACCTTTTTACATTACAAACTACAGATACGGATATAACGAAGGCTTGTCCGATGAAGAATGTATGCATGGGCTTCTTGACGGATTGAAACTCGGCGGAACACTCGGTGATATTATGGGCGATACATTCGACAAATCCCCCGATGAGCTTGCCAAAAATTCTGCGGCAATTGACAAACAGAAAAAGCTGATAGATGAAATACATAATATGAAAAAATCGGTTCTGATATCATCACATTTATACAAATATGCAAAAGCAGAGAAAGTGCTTGAAATTGCATATGAACATCAAAAGCGAGGTGCAGATATTTCAAAAATTGTGACTGCTGCAAACAGTGAGGAGGAAGAAGCCGAAAATATAAGAATAACAAGTCTTTTGAAAAAAGAGCTTAAAATACCGTTTCTGTTTTTATCGGGAGGAACGCATTATAAGGTTCACAGGCTTGTTTCGCCAATGCTCGGCAGCTGTATGAGTCTTTGCGTTCAGCAGTATGGCGAGCTTGCGACAAAATCACAGCCGCCTTTGAGGTTTGTGCGGTACGTTACGGATTGTATGGATTATACACCGGATGAGTAAAAATATGGAGGATTAACGTGAAAAATATGCTGCGCATCTTACCCTTTTTCGAGGTTAGGAGTATAAACATACGCCGTCACCTCTCAAAAAGGCAACCTGCTTGCATCTTTTTCCCGTTTAGATTTGTGCCGCCGTACGGCGGCGGAATGGAGATTAAAATGAAAGCAATACTTGTAAACAATGATAAATCATTATCGTGGAGCGATGTACCCGACCCGATTATAAAATCGGACGAGGCACTTGTAAAAATTGAGGCGGCAGCGCTTAATCGTGCCGATTTAATGCAGAGGGAGGGTGATTATCCGCCCCCTCCGGGAGCTCCCGAATGGATGGGTCTTGAAATATCCGGAGAAATTGTTGAAATCGGTAATGAAGCAAAGGAAAAGTCGGATTGGAAAATAGGGGACAAGGTTTGCGCACTTTTGGGCGGCGGCGGTTATGCCGAATATGCTGCGGTAAAATACGATATGCTCATGCCCGTGCCGAAAAACTGCACTATGGTTGAGGCGGCGGCAATTCCCGAAGCGTTTGCAACGGCATATTTAAATCTTTTTATCGAGGGTAAAATTAAAGAGGGCAACACACTTTTAATGCACGCCGGAGCAAGCGGACTTGCAAGCGTGATTATCCCTATGGCAAAAGCGTTCGGAATAAGGGTTATAACCTCTGTTTTATCAGATGAAACAGCAGAATCCATAAAGCACCTTAATGCGGACGTTGTAATAAACACATCAAAAGAAAAAACGGCAGATGTTTTAAAAAGAGAGCTTGAAAACGGTCATGGCGCGGATGTGATTATAGACTGCCTGGGCGGCGAGCATATGGGAGAATGTCTTTCGTATCTGTCGCACGGCGCAAGGTGGATAATGATTGCGGCGCTTGCCGGGCAAAAAACGGAAATCGACCTTAAAAATATTTATGTCAGAAATGTGAGAATTATCGGCTCAACGCTGCGCTCAAGAACACCGGAGGTTAAAGCGCAGATTTTATCGGAGCTTGTGAAAAATGTGTTCCCCAAGATTGAAGCAGGACTTGTAAAGCCGACTATTTACAAGACTTTCCCGATTGAACGGGCGGAAGAGGCGCACGCTGTGCTTCAAAGAGGTGAAAATATCGGTAAGGTTGTTTTGACAGTGGGACGGGTCGGATAATATTCCCGATACGCAAAGATTTGTATAAAATAAAGCAACATACGGCACAAAGAAAGCGGTGCCGTATGTTGTATTGAAATATCGGTTGAATTTTATCAATCCTCTATAGCGGCTTTTCGTGAGTTGATTTCTCTGATAGTTTCTGCGTCAAATTTTTCTTCTCTTGAATAGTAGTATAAGCCGTTTTGTTCCTGTTCTACATCGTAGAGCTGAGTATAGCAGAAGCCGTTGATGTACGGATTGTCGAGAAGCACATCGGTAAGACCTTTATATCTTTTGACAAATTCTTCAACGGTTTTGGGACTGTCTCCGTAGCCCCAGCTGCTTTCGCCGCTTTCTTCTCCGCTCCATCTTATACCGCCGTATTCGCTTACAAATATAGGCTCGCCGTTATATTTTTGAGTATGGTCGCCGCTTGCGCGATGAATCTGGTCGTTAACGATTCCCTCCGAAATATGAGCATAGTATTCTTTGAATTTTTCGGGATCGCCCTCATAGTCATGCACATCGAATATATCGGTTACGGTGTGATAATTTCCGCTTGTATCTATGCAAATACGGGTTGGGTCAAGCTGCTTGGTCATGTGATAAACGTCTTCCAAAAGCTTGTTTTTGAGGTTCTTTTCCTGATAGTCTGTAAAGTTCCAGGTTTCGTTAAACGGACACCAGCCTATTATAGACGGGTGATTAAAATCTCTTGCAACTGCTTCAAGCCATTCGCTTATGAAGTTTTCAGCTGTGATTGCATTATAATAATCCATGCCCCAGTTTGCGTGTTCGCCCCAAACCATGTAGCCTGCCTTGTCACAGTGATATAAAAATCTTGCTTCAAAAATCTTTTCGTGAAGTCTTGCGCCGTTGAAGCCGAGCTTCATGGATAATTCAATATCCTTTTTCAAATCGTCATCGGTTTTTGCGGTGTAAATTCCGTCGGGATAATATCCCTGGTCGAGAACCAGTCTTTGAAATACCGACTTATTGTTGAGCATGAATTTGTAATCGTCAAGACGAACGCTTCTCATTCCGAAATAGCTTTTTACCTTATCCTCGCCGAATGTAAGCTCAAGGTCATAAAGTCTGCCGTGTCCCAACTCCCACAAATGAACCTCGCTTAATTTAAGCTGAATTGTAAAGAAGCCGTTGCAAACCTTTACGCACTCCTTTGCCATAGGCTTGCCCTCATATGCGGCAGTAGCAGTAAGTTCTCCGCTTCCAATTGTTTTGCCTATGATTGTCAGAGTACCATTATCAATGTCGGGATAGTATTTTGCTTGCTGAATGTATGCTTTCGGCACAAATTCAAGCCATACTGTCTGCCATATTCCTGTTGTTCTTGTGTAAAAACAGCCGTATGAATTGTAGTTGTCGCTTTGCTTTCCGGAAGGCTGATGACGGCTTCTTATATCGTCCTCGGCAATAACAAAAATCTCGTTTTCGCCCTCTTTTGCGTAATCCGTTATATCTGCCGAAAATGAGGAATATCCTCCGACGTGTGATTTTACGAACTGGCCATTTACATAAATAAAGCTTTCATAATCAATGGCGCCGAAGTGAAGAATAATTCTGCCGTTCAATTCGTCCTTGCTTATTTCAATAAGCTTGCGGTAGCATACTCCGTTGATAAAATCGGTGTATCCTATTCCGGATAATTCGCTTTCCGGGCAGAACGGAATGTTAATTTTCTTTGGCAATGCACCTTTTTCGTAAAGCTTTTTATCTCTTGCCGAACGTCCGAAATCAAAATCAAATTCCCATTCGCCGTTTAAATTCCGCCAATTGCTTCTTTCCCATTGCGGATTGGGGTGTTCTTCTCTGTAAATCATATAATACCTCCTGTTTCGTTTAATACGAAAATTTTATAAAACTATTTACTTTTTTATATTATAATGCTATAATTATAATAAATAAATAGATAAAATTGATAAAAAGGTTAGGAAAACACGCATGGATAATGAATATATAGTAATGCCGCCGATAATATCGTCTAAAAGCCCGTTTAAAATAATGCTTGCCGGAATAACATATGAAAATCCCGATTATGTGATTGAAAGATACGGCATGGATATATTTACGGTGGAGTATGTAATCTCCGGTAGGGGCTACATTGAGCTTGACGGGAAAAAATATACTGCGGAAGCCGGAGATTCATATATTCTTAACTACAACAAAAGACACTATTATTATGCAGACAAGGTGCAGCCGTGGAAAAAAATATGGTTCAATGCAACCGGTCCTCTTTTGAATGAAGCGGTAAGGATTTACGGACTTGATAAAAACGTAGTTTTAAAAGGGGTTGATACTTACGGATATTTAAGCAGAATACTTGAAATTTGTGAGAATAATACATTATCTCCGGAGGAAATAAACAGAAAATGCTCCGGTGTTTACATTGAGCTGCTCGGGTACATGGCAGAAAAAGCTGTGCGCCCGGAGGAGCTTCGGGACGAGGCGGTAATGCTGAAAAAATACATTGATCTGCACACGGAAAAAAATATTTCGGTGTCGGAGCTGGCAAAATTAATATACCGCAGCGAATCGCAGACGATACGCATTTTCAAGCGCGGCTTTAACAAGACGCCTTACGAGTATCTTCTGGAAAACAAGATATTGAACGCAAAAACCATCATACAAAATACCAATATGCCGATTAAAGAAATAGCTTATCGGTTCGGGTTTGCCGACGAACACTATTTTTCGGCGGTATTCAGGAAAAAAACAGGCAAAGCACCGACCGAATACAGAAAAATCAGATAGCTATTTCATAAACATTTTGCGGAACTGCTTCGGAGAGATATTTTTATGCTCCCTGAATTGCTTTATAAAGTAGCTTGATGTCGCAAAACCACATTCCGATGCGATTTCGGTGATAGGCTTATCGGTTGAGGCAAGCAGCTTTTCGGCGTTGCTCAGTCTGATATAATTAAGATATTCGGAAAAGCTTTTTTTCATATATTGCTTGAATATTCTTGAAAAATAGCTGTAGCTCAGATTGCACATATCAGCAACCTCCGACGCTTTTATATCGTCGGAATAGTTTTTTGAGATATAATCCAAAGCCATTTTCATGCAGTCTATCATCTCCTCACTGGAGATGTTGGGTGTGGAAATGTCAACGTTAAGGCTGTTCCAGTAGCGGACTATCCACAAAAATATTCTGGAAATATCGGTTTTGACCGCAAGCTCATAGCCATATTCCCTGCGGCTCCATTCGCCGAGCATTTCATTCATCAGATACGGAATGAAAGTATTCGATATTTCTTCTGCACTGAATACTCGCTGATGACTGGAGTTGTTCAGCATGAAAGGAAGCACATACTTTACATCAAATGCCGAAACGGTCGATATATAAAGTATGTCGGGAAGAAAACGGGCGCAGATGTATGAGCCATCGCCCTCGGTTGCGGAATAAATCGTATGAACCTCGCGGGAGTTGATTATGACAAGATCGCCCTTTGAAAAGGTGTATTGGTTGCCGTTGAGCCATATAATATACTTGCCTTTGGTGCAGTACAGCATCTCTATATAATCGTGCATATGGGCACCGGCACAAATATGCATACCGGAGGAGTTTTGCGTGTGTACGCACATCGGCTGAGTTATTCCGTTTTCTATGACTTTTCCCTCGTCGAGCTTTTTATTATCCATAATATTAACCGTACCTTTTAAAACAAAAAAGTAATATTAATTTCTCATTTAAATAATATACTTTTACAAAATCATGAATTTGAACGGATATAATTATACAACAATATACTTTAATTATCAACAGTTTTAAAGGCATTGGCACATCATTCGTTAAAAGTGTTGAAAAAAATACTTTAAAATAGTGCATAATTAATAACTATGACAAAAAAGTTATATTTTTTGATAGGTTAATTATATTATTGCTTTTATGAATGTGTTATAATTCTAAATGTATTGAGGTATTTGACAATACATTGAAAGAAAGTAAAAAATTATAAAGTAAAACTTCAAGGAGGAAAAAAACATGGAAAAAGTAAGACTCGGTATTATCGGCTGCGGAGGTATCGCAAACGGTAAGCATCTGCCCGCACTGAAAAAAATCAAAGAGGTTGAATTGGTTGCATTCTGCGATATTATCGTTGAAAGAGCCGAAAAGGCAGCTAAGGAATATGGCGTTGAGGGTGCAAAGGCATATGAGGATTTCAACGAAATGCTCAAAAACGAAAAGCTTGACGTTGTTCACGTTTGCACACCTAACAATGTGCACGCTCCGGCGTCTATCGCCGCTATGGAGGCAGGCTGCCACGTAATGTGCGAGAAGCCTATGGCTAAGAACGTTGAACAGGCTCAAGCAATGCTTGACGCTCAGAAGAGAACCGGCATGAAGCTCACAATCGGTTATCAGAACAGATTCACTGCCGAACAGCAGGCTTTGCATGAGGCTTGCGAAAACGGCGAGCTTGGTGAAATCTATTACGCTGAAGCTGAAGCTATCAGAAGAAGAGCAGTTCCTACATGGGGCGTATTTATTGATGAAGAAAAGCAGGGCGGCGGTCCGTTGATAGACATCGGAACACACGCACTTGACCTCACACTCTGGCACATGAACAACTATAAGGTTAAATCTGTTAAAGGTTCTGTTTATAAAAAGCTCAGTAACCAAAAGCGTGCAGGAAACGCTTGGGGTGACTGGGATCCCGAAAAGTATACTGCTGAGGATTCGGCATTCGGTTTCGTTACAATGGAGGACGGAGCTACAATAATCGTTAAGAGCAGCTGGGCAATCAATCTTGCAGAGCCGAGAGAAGCTATGTGTATGCTCGCAGGTACAAAGGCAGGCGCAGACTGCCACGACGGACTTCGTATAAACAAAATTAAATACAACAAGCAGGTAATCGAAAAGGTTGACTGTGCCGCAGGCGGAGTTGCTTTCTTCGACGGAGAAACAGCAAGTGCAGCCGATGTTGAAGCAAGACAGTGGATTGATGCGGTTATCAACGACAAAGAGCCGCTCGTAAAGCCGGAACAGGCATTCGTCGTTACAAAGGTTCTTGAAGCTATCTACGAAAGCGCAAAAACAGGCAAGACAATCGAGTTTTAAGCGATACATATAAATGTGTAAAATTAAAAACAGGGTGAAATCAGGTAATTGCGGAAAATCTGCGATTGCCTGATAAGCCTATATAAAAAGAATCAGCAGAGGACGGGTTTATGGAATTTACTCATATAGACGAAATACTTCGGGAAAAGGGCGTGTATGTCGGAGGTGTTAAGGGCGACAGCATGATGCCGCTGCTCAGAGAGGGCATAGACAGAGTGGTTGTCGAGGTGCCGAAGCAAAAACCGAAAAAATATGACGTTGCGCTGTACAAGCGCGGAGAACGTTATGTTATGCACAGAATTGTCAAGGTCTGCAAAAATGACGGATACGTAATCCGCGGCGATAACAGAATCAACAACGAGCGTGATATAACAACCGACAGAATCATAGGAGTTATGACGGGTTTTCTGCGCGGCGACAAGCTGATTGAAGTGACCGACGAGAAGTATAAGGAATATGTGAAGAAAATAGTCCGGCAATATTATCCGAGAAAAATACGCTTTATTTATTTAAGAGTTTTGGAAAAGCTTCATTTAAGGTAATGCTGATTGATTGAATGATTTTTAATGAAAGGTTGGTAATACATATGAAATTGGGAGTAATGAATCCGGTTATTAATTATATGCCTTTTGAGGACGCATTGAAGTATTTGTCCGATCTGGGCGTTCAATGCATTGAAATAGGCGCAGGCGGTTACCCCGGCGACGCACACTTAAAGCCTTGCGAGGTTATCGGAAATCAGCAGAAGATTGACGAATACAAAAGTTTGCTGAAGAAATACAATATTGAAATTTCAGCTATAAGCTGTCACGGAAATCCGCTGCACCCGAACAAAAAGATCGCTGAGGATTTTCATAACCAGTTTAAAAATGCAATTCTTGCGGCAGAAGCTTTGGGAGTTGACACGATAGTCGGTTTTGCCGGCTGCCCGGGCGACTGCGAGGAATCAAAGAATCCTAACTGGGTAACCTGCGCATGGCCTACCGATTATGCGGAAATCTTAAAGTGGCAGTGGGAGGAAAAGGTTATTCCTTACTGGAAAGATATGGCGAAATTTGCCAAAGAACACAACATTAAGAAGATAGCTTTTGAAATGCACCCGGGATTTGTTGTATACAACCCCGAAACCTTATTGAAGTTAAGAGCTGCCGTAGGCGATATTATCGGCGCAAACTTCGATCCGAGCCATTTGTTCTGGCAGGGTATAGATCCTGTTTATGCTATCAAAGCATTAAAGGGAGCTATTTATCACTTCCATGCAAAGGATACAAAGATTGACGAATACAATACAAAGGTTAACGGCGTGCTTGACACAAAGACTCTGGCTGACGTTGCCGGCAGAGGTTGGGTATTCAGAACTATCGGATACGGTCACGGCTATGAGGTTTGGAACGATATAATAAGCGCACTTAAGATTGTAGGCTATGACGGAGCAATCAGCATTGAGCATGAGGACGCTTTGATGTCACCTACAGAGGGTCTTGAAAAGGCAATTGCTTTCCTGAAGAACGTCCTTATACACGAAAATGCCGGAGATATGTGGTGGGTATAATCACATAAGCGTTTTTATTTCGGAAATATGCAAGTCTTAAAAGAGCGAAATTTCAAGATTTGTGTATATGACTTTTATCAACAAATCGGAAAATGCCGCACGGCGGCGGATTGGAGAATTAAAATGGCACAACATAAAGTAGGAATTATCGGCTTCGGAGGTATGGCGAATTACCATGTTGACACACTGCAAAATACAAAGTTTGAAAGAGCCGTTCATAAGGGTGTATATGATATTAACCCCGAAAAATATGAGCTTGCACATAAGAAAGGCTTGATAGACTATCCGTCATTTGACGCAATGCTTGCAGATGATGAAATAGACATCATACTTGTTTCCACATCAAACGAAGTACATAAAGAACTTGCCATCAAAGCACTTGAAGCCGGAAAAAATGTTATCTGCGAAAAGCCGGTAACAATCAGCTCGGCTGAGCTTGAAGAAATAATGGCTGTTGCAAAACGCTGCGGCAAAGTATTTACAATCGATCAGAACAGAAGAACAAACAAGGATTTTGTTCTTATGAGAAGAAAGGTTGAGGAGGGCTTAATCGGCAAGCCGTATGTTATCGAATCGAGAGTTGAGGGGTCGAGAGGTATGCCGACGGGCTGGAGAACAATTAAAAGACTCGGCGGCGGCATGATGCTTGACTGGGGTGTTCATCTTATCGACCAGCTTATGTACATGATAGATGAAAAGGTAGTAAACGTATTCTGCAAGATGTTCAGCTTGCAGTATCCGGAGGTTGACGATAACTTCCGTCTGGATATTACCTTTGAAAGCGGTCTGCTCGCTCACATAGAGGTTTCAACCAACAATTACATTACGCACCCAAGATGGTATGTTCTCGGCGAAAAGGGAACGCTTCAGATTGACGACTGGAACTGTGACGGTAAAATTGTAAGATGTACCGATAAAGAGGACAAATGGGGCGAAGAAATTGTTTATACAAAGGCAGGTCCTACAAAGACTATGGCTCCGAGAAGCGAAAAGTCTACCGAAACAATCACAATTTCAGAACCGCTTGACGTTGTTGACGATCTTACCGTTGTTTACAATCAGATGGTTGACGCAATCGAGGGCAAGGCAGAACTGACAATCAAACCGGAACAGGCACTTCGTGTAATGAAAGTTATGGAAGCCGCTTTTGAGTCGGATGAAAAGTCAGAGGCTATCAAGACAAATATATAAGCTGTAACAGCTGTAAATATGATAGGAGGAAAAAACATGATCAGAGTTACTGTTTGGAATGAATATAAGCATGAAGTGCAGGACGAGAACATCGGAAAAATATACCCAAAGGGTATTCACGGTGCCATTGCCGATTTTTTGGGCAAGGAGGACGATATTGAAGTAAGATGCGCAACTCTTGCCGATCCCGACTGTGGACTTACACAGGAGGTTCTCGACAATACAGATGTTTTGATCTGGTGGGGTCATATGGCACACGGCGAGGTACCCGACGAGGTAGTTGACAGAGTTCAGGACGCCGTATTAAAGGGTATGGGAATGATATTCTTACATTCCGCACACCATTCAAAGCCTTTCAAAAGACTTATGGGTACAACCTGTAACCTTTGCTGGAGAGAGGACGGAGATATGGAAAGAGTTTGGGTTGTAGATCCCGGACACCCGATAACACAAGGCTTGGGAAAATATTTTGAGCTTGAGCATGAGGAAATGTACGGAGAACCGTTCGGCGTACCCGAACCCCAAAAGGTTGTATTGCTCGGCTGGTACGAGGGCGGAGAAGCTTTCCGTTCGGGTTGCTGCTATGTAAGAGGAAACGGAAAAATATTCTATTTCCAGCCCGGACATGAATCATATCCGACTTACTATAACAAGGACGTTCAGACCGTTATTAAAAATGCGGTAAGATGGGCAGTTCCTGTTAACAGAGTTGATAAGCTTGAATGCCCGTGGGTAAGAAAACCCGGTGAGGAAGATAAGCAATAACAGGTAATTAACAAAAATCACCTTGATGGAACGTAAGCTTTGTTGAGGTGATTTTTTATGTTTGCATATTTTTTTGCTGAAATGACTTGAAAATCGGACATATTATATATGTTTAAATGCTGCCGTACAAAAAGGAGAAAATAGTCAGAATTATGGATTATATTAACGTTACTAAAGATAATATTGAAAAAGAACATATTTGCTGTGCAATTTCAAACAACAAGGATATTCAGGTATCGTCCAAAAAAGCATGGCTTACCGAACGGTTTGATGACGGTCTTGTATTTTATAAAAGCGTGGAAAGGGGTAAATGCTTTATTGAATTTATTCCTGCCGAAAATGCGTGGGTGCCGATTGAGGCTGACGGATATATGTACATTGACTGCCTGTGGGTTTCGGGGTCGTTTAAGGGACACGGTTTTTCGACGGATTTGCTCGATTACGCTGTTGATGACAGCCGAAAAAAGGGCAAAAGAGGTATGTGCATACTGTCGTCAAAAAAGAAAAGAGGATTTCTTGCAGATCCAAAGTTTTTGGCACATAAAGGATTTTCAGTTTGTGATGAAAGCAGCAGCGGTATTCAGCTTTGGCACCTGCCATTTGATAATGATGAGAATAAACCGAAATTCAAGGAGTGCGCCAAAGCTCCGCATATTGATGATAAGGGTTATGTTTTGTATTACACCAATCAATGCCCCTTCACGGCAAAGTATGTTCCGGTGATTGAAAATATCGCAAATGAAAATAATGTTCCGTTTCGTTCGATACATATAACAACAAAAGAAGAAGCGCAGAATGTTCCTGCCCCTGCCACAACATATGCACTGTTTTACAACGGTGAATATGTAACCAACGAAATTTTGTCGGACAAGAAGTATATAAAAATTTTACAGGAGAATCAATCGAATGGATAAAGAATTTGTGAATTTAACCCCCGAAAATGTTGCAGATGAGCATTTGTGCTGCATTATCAGAATGAAAAAGGGTCATTCTGGAATAGAAGCTAAACGCAGCTGGTTGTCGGAGCGGATGGCTGAGGGTCACATTTTCAGAAAAATGAATGTAAACGGCTGTGTGTTTATAGAATATGCGCCGCTTGAAAAAGCGTGGGTGCCGATTGAGGGAGAAAATTATTACTATATGTATTGTCTTTGGGTGCAGGGCACTCCGAAAGGAAGCGGTTACGGCCGTCAGCTGATGGAGTATTGTATAAATGACGCAAAGGCGAACGGTAAATCAGGCATATGTATGCTCGGCGCAAAAACTCAAAAAAACTGGCTCTCGGATCAAAAATTTGCCAAAAAATTCGGGTTTGTACCGGTTGACGAAACAGCTGACGGGTACAGGTTGCTTGCATTATCCTTTGACGGCACAAAACCGAAGTTTGCAAAATCTGTAAAACAGGAAATCAATGATAAAGAATTGACGGTTTACTACGATTATCAATGTCCTTATATTTATCAAAGGATTGAAAAGCTGCAAAAATATTGCACCGACAGAAACATTCCGTCAAAATTTGTTTTGGTAGACTCGCTTGAAAAAGCAAAATCACTTCCGTGCGTGTTTAACAACTGGGCTGTGTTTTATGACGGAAAGTTTGTTACAGTAAATCAAATAGACGGTTCGGCGGTCGAAAAGCTTATAAAATGATATATCTGCCACATCAAAGCACAAAAAGGGAAAGTGCTTCGTCATGAGGTATAATCAGTATATCGGAAAGGAGAAAATGCAATGGATTTCCCTTACGGTATCGGTGCGCATTATAATGGAGAAAAAATTACGGAGGATTTTCTGACTGTCGAAAGAATTCCTGCGCATACTTACGCTGTTTTAAAATGCATCGGCAAGATGCCGGAGGCTTTCCGAAAGGTGTATAAGTATATATGTACGGAATTTTTCCCGGCAAGCGAATATCAGCCCTGCGGAATTGAAATTGAAAGTTATCCCGATGCTGATGTGCAGAATACGGATTATACTTGCGAAGTATGGATTGCGGTTGAAAAGAAAAAATAATATGAACCGCTTAAACTGCGGCGGCGGATTTTAATCTGCCGCCGCAGTTTTCTGTTGAGTTATAATATATGCCTTTTGAATTACAGAAATGCATTGATGATATTGTTATATTTTCACAAACAGGAAGAAAAATGTAAAAAAGTGTTGACAAAGGGAGAAAGATGTGTTAATATATAGAGGTTGTCATTC
>CAKSIJ010000012.1 GCA_934462715.1 uncultured Clostridia bacterium | reverse complement strand
AATTCTTTTTTCATATTGTCACGCATTTCAACGGTAAGTATTTCTCCGTTATAGCAATCCATTATCGGCGAAATATATAATTTGCCGTCTGAGCATTGAACCTCTGTAATATCCGTTAATAGTTTTTTTACAGGTTCAGCTGCTGTAAAATCACGTTTTATTAAATTTTCTTTATCCTGTATCTCTGTGCTTGCCTTTGTTATACCATGCGGTTTCCTTGATTTATGGATTAAAGAACCCTCTTTCATAGCACGGTATACTGTATTTCTGCTCACTTTAATCCCGCATATCTCTAATGCTTTATGTATTCGCTCATATCCGTAATTCGCATTATCGGGATGTTTAGATAAGATTTCTTTTATTTTGACCAGAAGAAGCTTGCGTTTGGAGGGCTTATCTTTATTTTTCAGCCATCTGTAATATCCTGATTCGCTGATTTTCAAGACCTTGCACATTAATTTTACTGCATATCTGTTTTTGTATTTCAAAATAAATGTATGCCTTTCAGCTGTTTTTACCTCTTCCGGTCTTTTGCGAAAAAACCGAGAGCATCCTTCAGTATTTCATTTGCTATGCGAAGCTCTGCATTTTCACGCTCAAGCTCATATATTTTTGCATTAGCTTCATTTTCTGTCAGAACTACAGTATGCTTTTTTGTATACTTGCGAGCTTTTCTCCAATCCGCAAGCGTGTAGTATTGCAATCCTAATTGCAGTGCTGCCTTCTTGACTCCGATTTCATCGGACAGTTTTAACGCTTCCTCTTTAAATTCTTTGCTGTACTTTGACATTTTTAACACCTTTCCTTCTGTTTTTATTATATCAGATTTTTGGGTGTTTGTCGACTCTACTTATATTATACCACTCCACTATGCACTTCTTGCATAGTCCTTTTTGTTTATTGAAATCACAATTTCGCTACTTATAATAGCGATTTTGAATAACAATTTTTGCAATTTACAACATAGACAAACGAAAACGAATATATTATAATTATAGTAAAAATATAATATAGGGGCCGGAATCAAATGTCAACCAAAACAAGTATCATCTCTTTTCTTGAATGTTGTGACAAAGAAAATTTTGCTAAAATATCTATGTTATCAAAAACAGCATCACTAAAAGATTATGAACATTTAACACGAACAACTATACTTACAGATACTAAAATCAAAATATGGAGTGATGCTTTGCAGACAGCATTAAATGAAAATGAGATTATCACAATCCCTGCACAAGATGACAAGTATTACATAGATAAGACAATTATCATTCCATCAAATCGCAGAAGCATCGCTGACAAAAAAGAACACATTTCTCTAACAGCACAAACTAATGTTTTAATGCTTCGTAACGAGCATACTCAAGACGGCACTCACTTTCCAATTAAAAGCGGAAATGAAGATTGCAACATTTCCATTGATGGCGGTTTTTGGGATGAAGAAAAATCTTATAGACTCGGCTACGGTGATAGCGGAATGTATGATGAAAATAGAAGTTTTTTTGGAGTTTCCACCTGTATGTTATTTAACAACATAATAGGATTCACTTTAACAAATATGGTATTCGTTCAAACAGCAGGTTTCTCCGTACAAACAGGAAATGCCAAAAATGTAATATTTAAAAATATTCATTTTGAAAACTGCTTTGCTGACGTCTTCATATCAATGGTAATACCGAAAATCTTATCATACAAAACATAAGTGGTCAGGTTGGTGATGACATCGTTGCTCTAAACATGTATGATCGGCAAAATTCATCGGTTAATTGGGGGCCTTTAAAAAATGCTTTAGTAGAAAACATTGATCTTTCACCAAACAGCAGATATAAAGCGCTTCGCATACAGCCAGGTATATATTATTATGATAACGGCTCACAAGTTGATTGCTCCATCAATAATGTAATTATTAAAAATGTAAAAGGCATCAATACCTTCAAATTATATTATCAAACTCCTATGTATAAAATTGAGACGACTCCTGAAAAAGGTGACGCAGGCAGTGGCGACAACATTTTCTTAGAAAATATTGATATTGACCTATTACACTACACAGGGAAATATATCCACTGTCATATTTCCTCTGCATAGGCCCAAAGTCCTGTATTATTGAAAATAACATAGAGGTGTTTGATCCGTATGTAAATAGCCAGCTCAAAAATTTAACACTCAAGAATATAATTGTAAACAATAAACAAATTGCTGACCCTTCTGAATATATCCATATTACCGATTTTAAAAACATTAACCGCGACGGCAATTCTACTGCAAGGGGAATCATTAATAACATTTCTATAATACCCTAAATATAGAAATTACTATTTATTATACGCACACGAAACAGTAACATTGCCGAAACAAAACGGCTTACACATAAAAAATAAATACAGAAAATATTGCAATACAATCAGAAGTGTATAAACCTGTATCTGCTAAAGCAGTATATGGGATATCATAAAAAAATTTTAATATTGGAGGAAAAATTATGTCAAAGAAATTAACAATGCACGTAATAACGGGAACACACTGGGACAGAGAATGGAGGCATACAGCAGAACAGTCAAAGTTAAGACTTATGGATTTGATTGATTCTATTCTTGATATTTTAGATAAGGATCCGGAATACAATTCCTTTATTTTGGATGGTGGTACAATTGTTTTAGAAGACTATTTCACAGTCCGTCCTGAAATGAAAGAAAAGGTTAAGAGCTTAATTGAAGCTAAAAAACTATTTATTGTTAGCTGGTACACTCTGCCTGAAACATATACAGTTGCAGCGGAAGCTTTAATCAGAAATCTACAGATGGGTACTGAAATGGCAAAAGAGTATGGCGGTGCTATGCGTGCAGGTTATACTGCAACAGGTTACGGTCAGACATCACAGCTTCCTCAGATTTATGAAGGTTTTGGAATAAAGACTGCAATGTTCTACCGTGGTACAAATAAATATGAATTACCACCATTATTTAAGTGGAAAGCAAAGGATGGAACACAGATATTCGTTCATAAAACATGTGATGAAGTAACAAGAACGAATTGGTACTTCTATGTATATGATTTGATTGCACTTGGTAAGGGTACAAAGGATTTGTCATTTAATTACGATAAAGAAAATGTTCCTGTTCATCTTTGTGATAATGTGCTTTATGAAAAAGCAGTAAAGCAAACTGTTGATACACCAACATTTGATAATTCAGAAGAAGGGCTTAAAAAAGCACTTAAAAATATTACTGATCAGGCAATGCAGTATAAGATAGGTGACCACCTTCTTGCACTTAATATGGAAGATAACGCAGAACCACATCCATTGCATACACAAATGGTTAAGGCAATGAACAGCGTTTCTGATGATATAGAAATAATTCAGGATGATATGGATTCGTATATGGATACTATCATTGCTGAAAATGAAGATAAGGATTTACACGTACATAAAGGCGAACTGCGTTATGAAGCAGTTGACTTGGGTAGCTGGAGTGGTCTTTATGGTGTTACTCACGCATCCCGTGTAAAGCTTAAGTTAATAAATGAAGTTGCAGAAACAAACCTTATTAATCTTGCAGAGCCTCTTGCAACATTTGCATCTGCTTATGGTGCTGAATATCCTTATCAGAACTTAAAGAGAGCTTGGAAGGGACTGTTGGCAAATCACGCTCACGATTCCATTGTTGGTTGTGCAGTAGACCGTGCTCATGACGATGCACTTTACGGATTCTCTGTTGCAAAGACGGTTTCAGAAGAAGTAATGGGAAGAAGTATTGTAAGTCTTTTCTCTAAAATTGATACAGCAAAAGACTTTAATAAGGATACAGACTTTACTATCATTCTTTTCAATACACTTGCACAAAGAAGAAAAGCTGTAGTTGAAGTTATAATAGATTTACCTAAAAACCTTTCAGCAGCAGGTCTTGCTGACTCTGTTGGTGTAGGCAGCGGTGCTGATGCAGGTATGTTATTCTATGATATTGTTGATAAAGATGGTAATAAAGTCGATTTTGTTGAATTGTCAGCTGAAAATATTAAGATGAGTGCAGAAAGAAAATTTGATACTGCAACTGCGTTCTCAGCGGTCAGAAGAAGACTTTTAATCAGTGTTGATATTCCAATGCTTGGATATAACACATATGCGCTAAGATTAAGAGAACCTGAATTTGTATATAAAACAGAATACTTAGATGACAGAAAATTCATAGGTAACGATTACGGTACTTTAGAGAATGAGTATTTAAAAATCACTCTTAATTCAAACGGCACATTTACAATGCTTGATAAAAAGACAGGTAAAGAGTTTAAGAATATGCACTACTTTACTGATGAAGGACAAGTTGGTTCGGCTCATAAGTATGTTACACCTGTAAGAAATCCAATGATTACAAGCCATGGATTAAATGCAAAAATAACACTCAAGGAAAACAACGAGCTTCGTGCAACATACAAGGTTGAAATGGAAATGGAAATCCCGGCAGCTTCAACCCTTGACGGTCGTGACAGACTTCGTGAAACTGTTACAATGCCTATTATGTATGAACTTACACTCGAAAAAGGATGTCCATACTTAAAGGTACATACAAAGCTTACAAATAAGGCTCGTGACCACAAGTTATATGTTAATTTCCCATCAGGAATTATGACAAATACAGATTATGTAGAATCAGCATTTGCAGTTGAAGAAAGAAGCATAAGACATAAGAAAATGAAGGATAATGTTGAACCGTTTGCACCTTGTCATCCAATGCAGAATTTCTGCGGTGTGTCAGACGGCAAAAACGGTCTTGCATTCTTCTCAGGAGGACTCAGAGAATATGAAATTCGTGATGATGAAAACAGAACTATTGCAATTACACTCCTTAGAACTCAAAGAGCGTATATGACAGCAAACCCTGATATGACTCCTGAAGAATTTGATAAATACACAGGACTTCATTCATTTGGTGAGCTTGAATATAACTATGCTTTGTATCCTCATACAGGAAACTGGGAAGATGGAAATGTTCAGGAAATGGCTTATGATTTCAAGGTGGGAATGAAAGCTATTCAGGGTGTACCTGTAAATGGCGAATTGCCAAGCGAAAATTCATTCATTACAGTTGATAACGATAAAATCGTTCTTGCTGCAATCAAGTGTGCAGAAGATAAGAATGGCTATATCGTAAGACTCTGGAATAAGTCGGATGAAGATATAAAGACAAACATAAAAATTAACTTGCCTGTTACATCAGCTAAACTTGTTAAAATGAACGAAGAAGACATTTCTGATATTGTTTTAAATGATAGAGAAATGTCAGTACAAGTTTTAGGTCATAAAATCATAACATTAAAAATAAAATAAAAAATCAAATTACTATGTTGATTTTTAGGCAGGAGAAACAAAACTATGAATAAATTACATTTAATTTGTAATGCACATCTAGATCCGGTATGGCTATGGCAACGAGCAGAAGGGATGGCAGAAGCAATGGCCACATTTCGAATAGCGGCAAAATTTTGCGAGAAATATGATAACTTTGTATTTAATCATAATGAGTCTGTGTTATACGAGTGGGTTCTCGAAAATGAGCCGGAACTTTTTGATAGAATCAAAACACTTGTGCAGGCTGGAAAATGGTGTATAATGGGTGGATGGTACTTGCAACCCGACTGTGTTATGCCTAGTGGCGAGAGTATAATAAGACAGATTAGAGTGGGTAATGACTTTTTCAAAAAACATTTCGGAAGAATTCCTAAAACATCGATAGGTTTTGATGCGTTTGGTCATTCAAGAGGTCTAGTACAGATTTTAAAAAAATGCGGTTATGATAATTATGCATATTTAAGACCAAGAGATACGCAGTGCCGACCATTTATTTGGAAGGGATTTGACGGCAGCGAAATAACTGCATATAAGATGTATGAGTGGTACAACACTCCGAAGGGAAAAGCTCTTGAAAGAGTAGAACAGTATATAAAAGATTTTCCCGAAAGGGCTGTAAATCTTGTATCATGGGGGATTGGGAATCACGGTGGTGGTCCTAGTAAAAAAGACTTAAATGATATAAACACTTTTATCAAAGAAACCAAAACTCACGAAATTATACACTCTGATTTTGATGCATATTTTTCAGAATTGGATAAATCAGACCTGGAATCAGTAAACACATCGCTAACGCATTGTATGGTAGGTTGTTATACCTCTATGGTTCGTATTAAACAAGGTCATAGAAGTCTCGAAAACCATCTTACTATGTGCGAAAAGATGCTTACACAAAGCGGTGTAGACTATGACAAAAATAAGCTTTTAGATGCAGAAAAAGCACTATTATTTACAGAGTTTCATGATGTACTCCCCGGCTCTGCAATCAAAAAGGTAGAAGATGATAGTTTAAGACTTATCGGTTATGGTGAAGAAATTTTAGACAGATATATCTCGAAATCATTCTTCAAATTATGCCAAGGGCAGTCAAAGGCTAAAGAGGGAGAAATACCAGTTCTTGTATATAATCCGCATCCATATAAGGTTGAGGGCGATTTTATTGTGGAATTTCAGCTGGCGGAGCAGAATCACCCGTCAAACGGAATATATCAGGTGAAGGTCAGAAATGAAAAAGGCGAATACATCCCGTCTCAGCTTGAACAAGAAGCAAGTGCTCACGGTATGGACTGGAGAAAGAGAGTTGTATTCCATGCAACGCTTGCACCTATAGGAATATCAAGATTTGATTGTGAAATTGAACTTAATCAGGAAAATACAAGAATCAAACCATATGAAGAAACAAATACACATTTTATTTTAAATAACCGATATCTCAATATTGCAATAAACAAAGCAACAGGACTTGTAGAAAAATATGTAGTTGACGGCAAAGAAATGATAAACAGTATAAAGGTAAAAGCATACAAGGACAATGCTGACCCTTGGGGCATGGAAGTAGATGGCTTTAATGAATGTATCGGTGAATTTACACCTACAGGTTTTGTAAGAGTGATTGAAAATGGTGATGTCAGAACAAAAATACAGGCAAAATTCAAGTATATCAATAGTGAGGCAATAGTAACCTATACATTTGCAAAACGCAGTAAAGTATTAGATATAGATGTAAAAATTCTTGCGCATGATGAGAATACAATGTTCAAACTGTGTATAGAAACAACACTTGATAAAAATGCAAAAGCATACGCACAATCTATGTTTGGTACAGAAGAAACACGAAAAGAAGGCAAGGAAAGTGTGTTCCAGAAATGGTGTGGATTAAAAGATACTGAGAACTGTATCAATATCATCAACAATGGAACTTATGGTGGCAGTTTTGAGAATAGTGAAATCAAACTCTCACTTTTAAGAACTGCGATATATTCAGCACACCCGGTTGACGGAGTAGAGCTTGCAGCCGAAGATAGAACATATGAGCATATTGATATGGGTGAACATGATTTTAACTTTAGAATTTGTGTTAATGCTGATTTTATCGATTACGAAGCAGAAATATTTAACCAGCTCCCATTCGTTCTCTCATTCTTCCCTTCAGGAGATGGTGAAAAACC
This sequence comes from uncultured Clostridia bacterium, assembly GCA_934462715.1. Classification (GTDB taxonomy): domain Bacteria; phylum Bacillota; class Clostridia; order UBA1381; family UBA1381; genus RGIG1988. The sequence goes on along the minus strand of CAKSIJ010000012.1, from coordinate 93,252 downwards.
GAAAGATACGCTTGAAATTGACAACAAAAACATTCTTTTGTCGGCACTTAGAAAAACAGAAAACGGAAAACTTATCAGATTTTATAATTCATTAAATGAAGCGCAGAAATGCAATTTCTTATTTGACAATGTCGAATTCACTGCAGAATTTACTCCTTTCGAAGTCAAAACATTTATAAAATGTGGTGCAGAAATAAAAGAAACGAATATGCTTGGAATGTAATCTATTGACAAAAAGACTAAATTTCATCAGCAAGATATGTGGTAATTACTGCGAACAAATCCAGGAAATTTGATAATAAAACAAGTAGGTGATTTAATGAAAGAGATAAATAAAAACGATTTTTATGAAGTTGGTCGGGACGGAGTAAAGAAAATTCTTACTCCCAACGATAAAAAAATTGATATAATAGAGTATGATAATAAAAAATTTTGCTATGTTAAAAGCGGTATGGGATACCCTGCAATTTATCCGATGTACGAAACACATTTTGAACCAAAAGCAGAAGCAATTCTGATGGATTTAGATGGAACAAGTGTCCACTCTGAGAGTTTTTGGATGTGGGTGATTGAACAGACAACTTCAAGACTTTTAGGAAATTCAAACTTCAAAAAAGAAGCAGAAGATGAGCCGTTTATTTCAGGACATTCCGTTTCAGAACATCTGCAATATATGATTGATAAGTATGCAAAAGGTGCAAGTCTTGAACTTGCAAGACAGTATTACTTTGATATTGTAAACCACGAAATGGATGAAATTTTAAAAGGTAGAGGAAAGCAGGATGCATTTACGCCCGCTCCAAATTTAAAAGAGTTTTTAACTACCGTAAAAAAAGAAGGGATTAAAATCGGTCTGGTAACCTCCGGACTTTATGAAAAGGCAATGCCCGAAATCATTTCCGCATTCAAGCAACTTGATATAGGAAATCCAGTTGATTTTTATGATGCAATTATCACGGCAGGCTATGCCTTGAGAAAAGGACAAGCAGGAACCTTGGGTGAGCTTGCCCCGAAACCACATCCATGGCTTTATGCAGAAACAGCAAGAGTTGGTCTTGGTATTCCATTTGAAAGAAGGCACAAGGTTCTTGGTATTGAAGACTCATCAGCAGGTGTAGTTTCAATTAAACTTGCAGGCTTTAGTTGTGTTGGTATATCTGGCGGAAATATTGAACAAGCTGGTGTTAGCGAGTTATGTGACTATCGAATAAACAACCTAATGGAAATTCTGAACATTATTTTGTAAACAACACCGTAATAGGTGCGATGTGACCATTTTGTCTACAGTCTGAAGGGTGCATAATTGCACCCTTCTCATATATGTCCTCTTAAAAGTGCCTGCGAAAAAAAGTCTGTAAATTTCAAGCCTTCTGTGGTAGAATAGAAATACAAACCACAGGAGGTAATTTGTATGGCATGGAGAAGAAAGTTAAGCGAAGGAAAGAAAAACATCATAGCAGGTTTGATTGAAGAATACAACATTCAGACAGCTAATGACATTCAAGAGGCATTGAAAGATTTACTGGGAGGTACTATTCAGGAAATGCTTGAGGCAGAATGAGAAAATCCCCGATTTTGTGTAAACCTCATTTTTGATTTACATAAACCTTTTATAAAATTATATCAAAATCCGTATCCCTGTAAAGGCTAAAATGCATGATAAAATCAGCCTTGACAGAAATACGGATTTTTGATTTTTGGGTAATTACAAAGGTTTACATAATTATGTGTTTAAAATTTTTACACAAAAATTGGGATAGCCCCGGCAGAATTATACAAGCATTTATTCTTTGCTTGCTCTCCTGAATTTTTTACTCTTCAAATTATTCAGATACATAACTTATTTTTATATTCTCTCGAATACCAATATCTGCTATGTTACATCAAATAAATTCTTTTAAAATCGGAAGACACTCTTTTGATGTAAATCCCCACAAAATTGTACTTAAAGTCTCTATTGCTTTTTTTCGTTTTGTAAAATATGTTTTCCAGCACATATATTCTCCTGTTTTTGCTGCTGTCATTGATATAATATCCTCAACCTTTTTGACAACCTTCTCGGATAAATACGTGTAATATATTATCCAGTAAAAAGTCTCGCCGTCAAGCTGCTTTTTTCTGAGAGCATTCACCGCGGCATCAATTATTTTCAGCATTTTCTTATTTCTCTCAAGCGTCCGCATCTGTTCCTGAATCTTCGTTCCGGACAAATCTGCTCCGGCTTCATAAGACATTTCAAGAAATTCATCCAGTCTGCAATCCATTTCGATTTCAAAGCTGATTTGCGCCTGAATTGCCGACACTTCGATGCTCCATACCACATCTCGATATTTCTTCAAAAGAAGCTCCGTATTATGATAAAGCTTGTCCTCGTTATTATTTCTTTTGTTCTGCATATCAAAATCCTCCTTTAAAATCCGCAGCAACCTCTGCAGTGTAATAATGACCCATTGTTGAGTATGAGTTGTATAACATTGTAAGCATATAACTCTTTATATTTTTTACTCTGTTTTCAACCGTTTTTAAGCAATCAAATACATATTCAATATGCTTATACCTTAATTTCATAAATCTTTCCTTGATCATGCTGTGCGGTACAAGTTCACACGCAATCATAATCTCCAGTTTACTGCTGCATATTGTTTCGGTAATTAATTCAAGAACACCATCTGCCATATCACCGCCATAATTTTGTTTTAAGAATTCATATTCAATATTTTCTGCAATCTGTTTTTTACAAGCTGCATATTCATTCATATCCAATCTCTTCTGATGTGATTTGATGAGATCAGTCTCATTAACGTATGTATCGTTTGTCTCATTATAATTATTATCAGTATTATTACATTCTGTTTTTCCGACATCAGGAGTTCTGATTTTCAGGGCTCTGCAATTCATAGTCTGCCGATCTCTTGACTTCGTTTTTTCAGAAGTGCTGACTTCGTTTTCACCGAGAAGTCCTGAGTTCTGAGTTTCCGAAGTCTGTATTTCAGATGTTGTATCCTCACAATTTCTTGTGGCACTTGATACGAAATTCATAACATATATAATTGTCGGTTTTCCAAGCCCTTGCTTTTTTCTTTTAATCAAACCGCATCCTTTTTCAGCATCTAATTCAGCAAACAACTTTACACCTTTGTCTTTTCCGATATTAAGCATATCCATAGCATCTTCTAACGTGAAGTAAATATAAACATGATTATCTTTATCAATCCATCCGTTTTTGATAGACAGGCTCATTCTGTCCAACATTAAACCATATAGAATTTTTGCTTCAGCTGATAATTTTGAAAAACTCTTGTCTGTAAACAAAACTTTTGGCAATCGATAAAAACTGAATTGGTCAGCTTCGCTGCCGTAGAAATAATCTAATCCTAAATTATTCATTTATTTCTCCTCCTTGTTTCTCTTTTTTTCAATATCTTTTAATGTCCGAAACATCTTGCAGTCATTTTCTTTTAAAAAATGAAGATATGGACAAAATAATTCATGTGGATCTAACTGATATGTTTCCATGCCTATTCTGCATATAGAACATATTTTAGTATTGTTTTTACACATTTAAAAATCACCTCCGTATTTTGGGTACGAAAAAAACAGACCATAAAAAATCACATGATCTGTTTCTTCCTTAAAATAATTTTTTGAAATATAATGTTTTATGCCACTTTTCGTTTTACTATTTTCTTATTTGTGCAATATGACGAGCGGACAATTTTGACCACTTATTGACCACTTATCACACAAGTTTGTATAAGTTTTAATACTTTTTAATAAGTTTTTCCTGTTTTTACCACAAGATTTTCTGTTTTTACTTTATCTGACTTAGATTTCACCTTTCTGACAAAGCTGATGGTTAAGCCATTTTTAAGTCCTTTTTCTTGCCTTGAAAATTGATTTTGACCACTTATTTCACTGCCAAACGTATCGTTATTATGAATAATTGCTCAAATTCATGAAGAGTAATTTATCTGACTTGGATTTGTATTGCTATTACCTGCGAAAGCAACTCCCTTTTATTCCCGGCTCCTATTTTTGCCGCATGTTCCGCCAGAATTTCTTTGCCGCATATATGTCTTATCCGAGTGTTTGTTGTGCCCCGTCCACGGTTATGTATCGCACGGAAGCGGATATTAGACGCTGTACCGATTTTTGTGTCCGAAATATATTTTTTTATTGCAGCATACAAACAGCCACAACAACCGATATTTATTTGCGGTATAAAAAAACTCCCCCGGCAAAGGGAGAGTTTTTTTGTCATGCAGTCTGTCCTCGGAACACTGCTTGATTGTATAGAGAAGATATTTAATTGGCAGCAATTTATTTTAATTCTTATTATTTTATAATAACTACTTCCTTAACAACGTCATCGTAGAAGCGGATAAATACTCTGTTACCCTCGTCTGCGTCATAAGCCTGTATGTCGCCTGTCGTTCCTACTGTGACATTATTCTTTGTCTTGGAAGAATCAACGCTGTAAACCTTAACATCTGACGGAAGCTGTACGTTTCTTACCGCACCGCCGTTAACGGTTACGTTGATAGAGCCTGAGAACTTCTTGCTAACCTTACCGTAGAGAATTTCAAGATCCTCAACCGGTACTTCATTAAATTCCGTATTCTTTGCACTGATATCGAACAATACTCTTATCTTAACAATTTCGCCGTTATCGTTTGTCTTATACTGAATGATGTCGCCGATTTCGAGTTCTTTCTTTTCGTTACCCTTAACAAGTATACCTGTGCTTTCGGCAAGAACTTCAACTTCCTTGCCGTCGATATATGCAAAGAGCTTGTCTGTTATTTCATCGTCTGCATTCGACGCTGTACCGACACCTGAAACAACCGCTACGGAAGCTTCTGCGTTGGTCTGGAATTCTGCACCTGTTACAACTACCGCTTTAGCAGTAAATTCTTCTGTAGTATCGAAAATCATTACGTTATACTTCTGCTTGTCCTCGAACATATCCGGCTTTGCCATGCTGTAATCCTCAACGTCGTCTTGAATGTCGAAAATCTTTGTATCGTCGTTGATTCTTACGTTGCCGAGCTTGTTGAGCTTCTGGTTGTACACTGCGTCCTTAACAGAATAGTCAAGAGTGAACTTTCCGTTTACCGCCGCACCTGATGATGTGTTGTCTGTTGAGGTGAATACTTCTGTTATTCTTCCCTCTGAATTTGCAGTATAGGTGATGAGCTGCTTTGTTGTCACGCCGTTGTCGTTAAGCTTGTTAACAGCCTCTTGGCTCTTTATACCGCCCGTACCGTTGAATCTGATTTTATCGTTGGCTGTAAAGGTTTTGTCCTCACCGTCCTTAGTAAAGATTCTGAAGGTAGCCTTTTCGCTCTCATCTGAATAGTATGCCTTTATAAGGTAACCGTAGTTATCGCTTGTTACATACTGAGTATCAACAGCGGCAATTTTGTTTTCTACGTCAAGATAGAATATTCCCTCTGTACCGATTTCAAGAGTATTGGGATAGTTCTTTGCAACCTTATACTCTTTTCCTCCGATTATAAAGCTGTCAGACTTTTTACCTGTGATTTTACCGGCAACGGTTTCGTTTGACAATGCTATATCAAACAATTCGCCGTCCTTACTTTCAGCAACGGAAAGTACATCGTATTCCTTAAGGTCTGAAAGCTTAACCTCCTGCAATCCCTTAACGATTCTGTAACTTACGTCCTCATCTTCTCCGAGCTTGATTGTCTTTGCGCCGTACTTGTCAACGATTTTACCTGTTGAGGTTACTTCTTCTACAACTATATTGTAGTAGTTGGTTACAAAAACTATATCATATACACCGTTTCTGTCAGTATCGAGAAGCGTAATCTTACCTGACTTGTCTTTAAGGTTCAAAAGCTCGTCGCTGAGCTCTGCTACCTTACCGTTATAGATAAGCTTTGCGCTATCTTCAATAGATACTGTTGTTGTCTTTGAAGAATCGCTCTTTTCAAAATACTCGATTGCCTTTTTGCCGTTCTTTGTTGTGAGCTGTTCAAAAAGATCTGCCGTTATATCAGTAGTAGCGTTCTGATCCTTCTGCGGCATTGCAAGAATTACGGTGTTGTCGCCCGAATCGTCCTCCTGAACATAATAGGTTACGTTATAACCCAAAAGGTTGTTCATGTTGTGTGCTGTTTCATATACGTTATCACCGATTTTGATTTCGTTGTCATTAAGGTTTGAATCACCCTCAAGACCTGTTGCCGGAATTGCTTTTACCTGTCCGGTAAGCTTTTCGGTTTTGAGCTTATCCTTTAAAAGGGTCTTTTCGGTTACTTCATAGGTTGCGTCTGTGCCGTAACCCTTTCTTTCCATAAGTCCGATTGTCAAAGAGTTGTTCGCCAAAAATGCGATGTTACCTCTTGTTATTGGCTGTCCGTATGATCCCTGTACGTTCTTTGTCAGTCCGATGCTTCCGCCTACCGCAAAGTGTCCGTTAGGATAACCGCCCTTTGATTCTGCCATTACGTCATAGCCCAATGCTCTTACAAATATAGCTGTCGCTTCTGCGTAGGTGATCGAATCGTCAGGTCTGAATGTGCCCACATCGTCACCGATTATCAAGCCTTGCGATGTTGCTAAGTTAATATAGCCGTTTGCCCAGTGATCTGCCGATACGTCCGGATATTTTGTTTCGCCCTTGGCTGAAGCCGCCGCGTCCTCAAGTCCTAGTGCGTGTATCGCCATTTTGGCAACCTCTGAACGCTTGAGATTATCCTCAAGCCTGAATGCTCCGTCATCGTCACCGACCATGATTTTCAAAGCTGCAAGTATCTGCACCGGCTCTGAATATCTTGTTCCGGTTACCTCCTCGGGAAGCACCATAGCTTTTGCCGAAAGACCTGTCATAGGTGCAGCCGCAAATGCTGAAGCAAGAATACCTGTGATGATTCTTTTCTTGGAATTCATAGTGTGTCCTCTCTTTCCCGGATTTGCATCCGAATATCATATTAATACATTTCTCGGTTAACAATAATTATGTTTTATGTCAACCACGAATACTATATTACACGATTTTATTCAAAAAATCAAGCTGTAATTTTTGGAATTTTTAAAATTATTAAAAATTAAGCTATCTGTTAAATCGCAGCTCTGAAAAAAAACACACTTTTTAATTGACAATTTATTATCACTCTCGCTCTGCCGGAAGACCTAACAACCGTTATAACCGCCCCATTCTAAATATAGTGGTCCGCACGGCAATGTAGTACGTAGTCCCGAAGCGAGTTCTTGCAAGTTTGCGCAGCAAAGCGGAGCGAACTTGGCAAGATGTCCGAAGCTATCCACACCGGGGTGGTAAATCCGTTTAGGCGGGTTCTCCCGCCTATCGGCGGCTTTTGGAGCTTTTCGCCGCCGAAAAGCGGAGGGCGTAGAAAAAATAAAAGTTACCGAAAAGTATAACGCCACAAACGTGAGGTTGCGGTTATGATTTATATAAAGATAAATTAATTTTATATTTAATGCAGAAGTTATTACTTTTGCTTATTTGGAGCTATAGTCTACAGTAATTGTTACTTTTGCTACTCCTTCCGCTTTTCGGCGGCGAAAAGCTCCAAAAGCCGCCGATAGGGGGAGTCCCCCCTAAACGGATTTACCACCCCGGTGTGGATAGCTTCGGACATCTTGCCAAGTTCGCTTTGCAAACTTGCAAGAACTCGCTTCGAGACTACGTCCTACATTGCTGTGCGGACCACTATATTTAGAATTGTGGCAATTGTAACGGTTGATTGGTCTTCCAACAAAGCGGAAAATTATAAAATAGGATTCCTGCAAAGCGGAAACGGATAACAATCGTCAATTGTCAATCAAAAAACATCTGCTGTTGCAGCGAAAAAGCATCACAACAGCAGATGTTTACACACATCAAGCTCCTTGTTTATCTATCTTTATAGAAAGCGACATAGGCTTTATATGCCATATAAATATCAGACTTTGCGGTTACTTCAAAAGGCGAATGCATACTGAGTACCGGCACTCCGCAGTCTATTACATTCATATTAAGGTTACCGATATACATAGCAATCGTTCCGCCGCCGCCCTGGTCTACCTTACCGAGTTCACCGGCCTGCCAGATTACATTATTATTATTAAACAGCGAAACCATTTCATGCACAAATTCAGCGGAAGCGTCGCTTGCGCCGGACTTTCCTCTCGAGCCGGTATACTTCATCAGTATCATACCGTGACCTGCATATGCGGCATTATTTTTTTCGAAAACGTTTTCATAATTCGGATCAACGGCAGCGCCGACGTCAGACGAAAGAAAAGCCGAGTTTTTGATATTTTTATTAAACGAGGTCATAGAGAACGATCCGTTAATCTTTTCAATCAGCTCTGCAACAGCCATTTCAAAGAACTTTGAAAGCATACCGGTATTTCCGACAGATCCGATTTCCTCTTTATCTACAAGCAGACATACTGCTGTTTTCTTCGGTATTTCACGAATATCGAAAATACTTTTGAGTGCTGTAAACGCACAAACTCTGTCGTCCTGTCCGTACGCTCCGACAAAGCTTTCGTCAAATCCAACGTTTCTTGCTTTATACGCAGGAACAGCCTCCAGCTCTGCCGTAAAGAAGTCCTCCTCCTTTATTCCGTAAACCGTATTCAATATATTTAAGATTTTAAACTTAACCTTTTCGGAAATTTCATCGGACTTTACGCCTATTCCGCCGATTAATATGTTGAGCTGTTCACCCTCGATTCCGTCGGAAAGCTTCTTTGCCATCTGATCCTTTGCAAGGTGCGGAAGCAGGTCGGTTATGCAGAATACCGGATCGGACTCCTTTTCGCCGATTGTAATCTCAACCTTTTCTCCTGACGTAGTGAACACTACTCCATGAAGCGAAAGCGGCATTGCAGTCCACTGATATTTTTTGATTCCGCCGTAATAGTGTGTTTTCAAAAGCGCCATTTCGGTATTTTCGTAAAGCGGATTCTGCTTCAAATCAAGTCGAGGTGAATCTATGTGTGCGCCCACTATATTAAATCCGTTTTCGCACGGTTCTTCTCCGATTATCGCAAGAAGAATATTCTTATCTCTGTTTACAAAGTACACCTTATCTCCCGGCACTAATTTTTCCTTTGTTTCGATATTTACAAATCCGTTTTCGACTGCTGCGCAGGACGCAAGCTTAACGCACTCTCTTTCGGTTTTGCCCTTATCGAGAAATTCTCTGTATTCATCGCACATATCAAGCATTTTCTTTGTTTCATCAGTACCGAGCAGCTCATACACATTTTTCGGTTTGTAGCTCAGTTTATCCAAAAGTTCCTTATCTGTCACTGTTATCAGTTCCTTTCTTTTATTGATTATCGGTTATAAAACGGTCAGACAAATCCGCTCTGTTCCGGCAGCGATACGCATTACATTTCTCTACGGTATATCATTCCGTCAAACCCGAAAAAAATACATATATTATACCGTCGGCAAAAAAAGTCTGCCTTATATATAACGCAAAATCTTTTCATACAAAAGATGGGAGACTTCCGTATTGAGCAAAACTCCCAATTTTTTATACAAACAAACCATGTAATTACAGCAATTCAGCCCAATTACATTTACATTATATCACATTTTATATTTTTTTCAAGTAAAATATACAAATTTGAATAAATTTGTACAAACTTCCTTTTTTTCTATTGCTTTTCGCTGATTTTTATGCTATAATGTGTACGTTATGGAAATCAGACAAATTGATAATAACTTAATTTTAACGGGCGTTAAGGATTTTTGTCTTGAGCATATATTTGATTGCGGACAGTGTTTCCGATGGGAGAAGGAATCCGACGGCAGCTATGTCGGAATTGCATATAATACTCCGCTGAAAATTGCTCAGTCGGGCGATACCGTAACGTTATACAATACTTCAATCGGACAGTTTAACAGTGTGTGGTTTGATTATTTTGATTTCGGAACCGACTATTCGCCGATAAAAACGAGGCTTTCGGAGGATACTGTTTTAAAAAATGCGGTATCGTTCGGCGGCGGAATCAGAATACTTAACCAGGAGCTGTGGGAATGTACCGTTTCTTTTATAATATCGCAAAGCAACAATATTCCGAGAATAAAAAAGATAATCTCAACGCTTTGTGAAAATTACGGCGATAAAGCAGAGTATTTGGGACAGACTTTTTACACCTTTCCCTCTCCGGAAAAAATTCTTTATTCTGCCGGTCTTGACGGACTTTCCTGTATTAAAGCAGGCTTCCGGGATAAATATATATTATCCGCCGCAGAATTTTTTGTAAACGGCTTTTCCAAAGCATATTTTGATCCGATGACTTATGATGAAGCAAAAAAAGAGCTTTTGCGCATAAAGGGCGTCGGTTCAAAGGTTGCGGACTGTATACTGCTTTTTGGGCTCGGCAAACGGTCAAGCTTTCCGGTAGACGTATGGATAAAAAGAATCATAGAGTATTATTACTTTGATTCCGAGCAGACGGTAGGCAGAATTGAACAATTCGCAAAAGAGCGCTTTTCCTCTCTCGGAGGATATGCGCAGCAATACCTGTTTTATTATGCCAGAGAAAACAAAATCGGAACCGAAAAACAATAAATATGTAAAGGCAGCTTCCGGTTGCCCGGAATTAAAATGGCCATGTGATTGTATAATGCAAATTTTACAATTTTCTAAATAAAAAATAACAGAATGGAGAAAAATATGCTTACCGAACCGGATCAATCAATGATCTTCGTATGCTGTGACTGTATTTCATATACAGCGGAAAATTTCAGTATCTTTTCCGTCCCCCGCAATAAATCAACGGTATATCGCTGTAAAAGCTGCGGAAAAGAGCTTATCAGAATCACTACAAGTTTTTCCAAATATGTTATTTATGTATTCTGTCCGATATGCGAGGAGTATCATAGGTACACTATGACAAAGCAGGAGCTTTTTAACAGGAATTTTTTCACACTTAAATGTCCTCAGGCGGGCTGCAACATTTTGTTTGTCGGAAAAGACCCGAAAAAAGTATATGTGGAGTATGAAAAAAACAATCCGTTTTATGACGGTCTGCTGCCGCTTTCTGTCAATACTGATATGGAAGAATACGATCTTATTATGGATTTTTTAAGTATTCTTACCGATTACATCAAGAATGACCGTGTAGACTGCGTATGCGGAGGAAAGCATATTTCTCTGAGATACGAGGATAATTCGGTTAAGCTTGTCTGTCTTGACTGCGGAAGAACAAAAACTTACGGACTTACCCAAGAATGTTTCGACAGGCTTGAAACTGAAGCTTGGGTTAAAATTAAATAAGCAGAATCATTGCTATGCAATTTCTGATATATATGGGTAGTTACAATTTATTACCTGTTTTCTGATTTTTTAAGGAGGATTTATTATGTTAGTATCAGCTACAGAAATGTTAAAAAAGGCTGTCGCAGGCAAATATGCTGTCGGTCAGTTCAACATCAATAATCTTGAATGGACAAAAGCCATTCTCCAAACCGCACAGGAAAATAATTCACCTGTAATTCTCGGTGTTTCAGAGGGCGCCGGAAAGTACATGACCGGTTTTAAGACAGTTGCCGCTATGGTTAAGGCTATGATTGAGGAAATGAACATTACTGTTCCCGTTGCTCTTCATCTCGACCACGGCACATATGAAGGCTGCCTTAAGTGCATAGACGCAGGATTTTCTTCGGTTATGTTCGACGGCTCGCATTTCCCTATCGACGAAAATAAAAAGAAAACCACAGAGCTTGTTAATCTCTGCCACTCAAGAGGTATTTCAATTGAGGCTGAGGTAGGCGCTATCGGTGGCGAAGAGGACGGCGTTATCGGTTCGGGCGAAATTGCAGACCCCAACGAGTGCAAAATCATTGCCGACCTTGGTGTTGATTTCCTTGCAGCAGGTATCGGCAATATCCACGGCAAGTATCCGGCTAACTGGAAAGGTCTTGACTTTGACGCTCTCGCAGCTACAAAGGCTCTTATCGGAGATCTTCCCCTTGTTCTTCACGGCGGTACGGGTATCCCTGCCGACATGATTAAAAAGGCTATTTCTCTCGGAGTTGCTAAAATTAACGTTAACACCGAATGTCAACTCTACTTCCAGGCTGCTACAAGAAAATATATTGAAGCAGGCAAGGATCTTGAAGGTAAAGGCTTTGATCCGAGAAAGCTTCTCGCTCCCGGCTTTGAGGCTATCAAGGAAATCGTTAAAGAGAAAATGGAACTCTTCGGTTCTGTTAATAAGGCGTAATTTTGCTTTGTTAAATATCCGCACGGATTTATCCGTGCGGATATTTTTTTCGGTATAAATAAGTCATTCTTACAACACAAGACGAAGCAATATTTAATTCATTACCCGATAGCTTTATTATTCTTTCTCAACAACATGGGCGATACTCCGAAATGCTTCTTAAACAGCTTTGAAAAATATCCCGAATCGGGAATACCTACAGCATATGCAATTTCGGTAATTGAAAGCTTTGTACTTTCAACAAGATTTTTGGCTTCTGTCATTCTGAGTGCGGTAACATATGCATTTATTCCCATTCCGTTTCTTTTTTTGAAGATATGGCAAACAGCCGACGGTGAATAATGCAGTGCGTTTGCTATATCCTCAATAACAATTTTTTCATTATGATGTCCGTTTAAATAGTAAAGGATTCTTGTATAAAGATCCTCATTTTCCGACGGCGGATAGTCCTTGTACGCAAGCTTTAACATATATATCAGCGGATTTATCACTGCGTTGATTTTCTCAATTGACGGAACATCTTTAATCAGTGATTTATCATATACTCCGCACAAATCGTCATACTTCCTCCCCGTTACTTCGGCATAGCTCTGAATTGCTTTTTTTGCGGCAATATCATCAAAGCAATAACCGCTTACATTTATCATGCACATTTTTACATCTCCGCAGTAAACCGGATATGCAAATTCCCAAACACCAGCGTGACACATGGAAAAAAACGGTTCTTTTTCATCAACTGCTAAAATTTTATTATATTCGCTGATACAAATATCAACGTCATTTGCATTTGATTTAATATATAAGCAGTAAGGATTGTAGTGCATATCCAAAAAAGCAAGATTTTTGTTTATGTATGTATCATACTGCGTCGGTTTGATCGACACATAAAGTCCTGCGCCGGTTTGCAGGTATTTTACATAGTTGAGTATATCTTCTGTCAGCTTCATTATAATCACCGTTTAACACATTAAATGCGGTCACATCTTTTCCATTGACTTAATTATACTATTATATAACCCTATTGTCAATAGTTTATAAAAAAAGATATTTAAGAAGATGTCCGGTTAAATTCTCGTTTCATCTCTCTGCAACTGACTTTCAGCGAGTTCGCCGCTCTCACTGTACTTTCAGGCAGAGATATGCCGTGATTAGCAGACCTCTTTTCTTCAGTCATCATTTCATGTTTACGCAATTAAATTATTACCTCAGACGGCATACCGATTTTTTCAAGTGCGTCACAGCTTATTTCTGTTTCTTTTTCATGTAGCTCACAATTTTATCTCTCTGTAATTTGTCAATCGGTCTGACTGTATGTATAACATACTCAGCTTTCGGTTTAAAGCCATTAGTTTTGACTGCCTCGCAAAAAAAACAGCAAAAGCCGTTTTTATTGCACGCCGCCTGCATTTTTTTCTTAAATATCACACCGCAAACACCGCCGCCCGGCAAAATCCAAATGTGTGAAAACCGCTGCGGATATAAAGACACGCTGTTAATTAAAATTTACAATAAAAAAAGAACATATTGTAAATTAAAGCAAAAACCCCTTTTCATATCAGTCAATTTGTGATATAATCACAGTGCTGTCATCAGAATGGGGTATTTTATTACAAGCACTCAGTACTTTTTTAACCATACTGCCATTGGCAGCAGAATGGAGAAATAATATATATGAATATGAGTTTATGTTCAAGATGCGGAAAAAATCCCGCAGTTGTATTTATAACAAAGCTTGAGGGCGACAAAACCACAAACGAGGGTCTTTGTCTGCAATGTGCAAAATCAATGGGCATTGCTCCGCTTAATCAGATGATGGATCATCTCGGAATAAAAGACGAGGATCTTGAAAACCTAAATAATGAAATGTCTGAATTTATGAATAATATCGGAGATATTTCTTCGCCTGAGGATATGCAGAATATGCTTGAAAATCTCAGCGGCGGCGAAGATGACGAGGGCGGTGCGGCTACCGCTCCGATAGGTTTTCTTTCAAATATGTTCTCATCGGGCGATAAAAACGGAAATAAAGAGGAAAAGACCGGCACCCGCAAGCAGGCAAGACAATCATCAAAGAAAAAGAGTATGCTCGATACCTACGGAACAAACCTTACCGCAAAGGCGGCAATGGGCAAGGTTGACAGAGTTATAAACCGCAATGACGAAATCGACAGGGTTATCAGAATACTCAACAGAAGAACCAAAAACAATCCCGTAATACTCGGAGAACCGGGAGTCGGAAAAACCGCAATAGCCGAAGGGCTGGCTTGCAGAATATTTGAAAAGAACGTTCCCCCGAAGCTTTTCGGTTATCAGCTCTATCTCATTGACTTTACCGCTCTTGTGGCAGGCACGCAATTCAGAGGTCAGTTTGAAGCAAGACTTAAAAACCTTTTGAACGAAGCCACCGAAGCAAAAAATGTCATACTCGTTATTGATGAGATTCATAATATCGTTGCGGCGGGTGACGCAGAGGGTGCAATGAGTGCCGCAAACATTTTAAAGCCGGCTCTTGCCAAGGGCGAAATTCAGATTATCGGTGCAACCACGCTTTCGGAATACAGAAAACATATAGAAAAGGATTCGGCTCTCGAAAGACGTTTTCAGCCTGTTCTGGTTGATGAACCGTCCGTTGAGGAAAGTATTGAAATTTTAAAAGGCATCAAGGATTATTACGAGGACTACCATAAGGTAAAAATTTCAGACGAAATAATCGCAGAAGCCGTAAAGCTTTCCGAAAGATATATAACAGACAGATTTTTACCCGACAAGGCGATAGACGTTATAGATGAAGCCGGATCAAGAGTAAATCTGAAAAGCAAGGTTTTATATGACCTTAAAATATATAACGATAAGCTTGAAGAAATAGATCTGGAATCTGAGGAAGCCGCAGAGCAGGAGGACTTTGAAAAATCAGCCGAGCTGCGTTCCGAGGCAATCAGACTGAAAGAAGTTATCCGCAAGGCAAACGAAGAAGCTTTAAAAGCAGAGGTAACCATTGACGATATAGCCGCCGTTATCGAGGGTTGGACAAAAATACCGGTTCACCGTCTGACAGAGGACGAATCGCAAAGACTTCTGGAGCTTGAAAACAGAATACACGAAAGAGTTGTCGGTCAGAATGACGCCGTCGATGCGGTATCGCGTGCCATAAGGCGCGGACGTGCCGATATTTCTGTAAAAAAACGTCCTGTATCTTTCATCTTTGCAGGTCCTACCGGAGTAGGTAAAACAGAATTAGTCAAAACAATTGCAGAGGTTCTTTTTGGGAACGAGGACGCTTTGATTCGTTTCGATATGTCGGAATACATGGAAAAGCACTCGGTTTCAAAGCTCATCGGCTCACCTCCCGGATATGTCGGATATGACGATGCAGGTCAGCTTACCGAGAGAGTAAGAAGAAAGCCATATTCGGTAATTCTTCTTGATGAAATTGAAAAAGCGCACCCGGAGGTGTTTAATCTGTTTCTGCAAATTCTCGATGACGGCAGGGTTGCCGACAGTCATGGCAAGCTGGTTAACTTTGAAAACACAATTATCATAATGACAACAAACGCAGGCTCCGAATTTAAGAGCAACGGTATGGGCTTCGGCGCAAACGATGAAATTACCCTTTCCGATAATGTGGACAAAAGCTTAAAGCAGCATTTCAGACCCGAGTTTTTAAACAGAATAGATGAAATCGTCACCTTCAAGCCGCTTTCAAAAGATGACCTCGTAAAAATCTGTGATCTGCTCTTAAAGGATATTAAGACAAAGCTTGCGGAAAAGAATGTAACACTAACAGTTACCGACAGTGCCAAAGAGTTGATTTTAAAGGACGGCTACGATGTAAAATACGGAGCAAGACCTTTAAAGCGTTCCATACAAAAGCTGTTGGAGGATAAGCTGGCACGTTTTAAGCTTTCCGGTAAAATCACCGACGGCTGCACAATCGTTGCAGACGGTGTGCCGAGCGAGAATAAACCCGGCAGCAGCGAGATTTGTCTGACTGTTACAAACTGCAAATAATCGTTTTAAACAGTTATCGGTTTTTAAAATACCGTTACAGCATTATTTACGGATATTTTCAATAAAACATTTTTCCGGCTGTGCAGCTTTAAGGCTGCACAGCTTTTTCGTACCGTTTTCCAAAGCCATCTGAAAATTGAACAAACAATCAATACCAAATAAAAATATATTTATTTATTATTTGACTTGACCCGACAGTTTAAAAGGTTTATAATATATAGGTTGATTAAAAATAAGATGATTTCATCAGCTAATTTGAATATGAAGGGAAAAGATGTAATATGGAAACCTATATGATATTTAAGGATCTTGCAATAATAGTTGTTGCCGCAAAAATTTGCGGACTGCTTGCAAGAAAAATTAATGTACCGCAGGTTGTCGGTGAAATTCTCGCAGGTCTGATTATCGGTCCGAGCTTGCTCGGAATTGTTGCGCAAACCGATTTTCTTTCTATGATGGCTGAAATCGGCGTAATACTGCTGATGTTTTCGGCAGGCTTGGGTACAAATCTGAAAGATCTTATAAAAACCGGACCTGTTGCCTTTTTTGTTGCGCTTTGCGGTGTACTTGTTCCGCTGGTGTGCGGAACAGTGCTTTATATGTGCTTTTACGGTTTTTCTCCGTTCGGTTCACCTGCATTTTATAAGGCAGTGTTTATCGGAGTAATACTGACGGCAACCTCTGTAAGCATCACGGTAAAGGCACTTGAAGAGCTTGGGAAGCTGAAAACAGAAATCGGTGTAACAATAGTAAGCGCTGCAATTATTGATGATGTTCTCGGGATTATCGTTTTGACAATAGTTGTCGGAATGGGCAGCGGTTCGGCTGATACGGGAATCCTGTCTATAATTGTCAGAAGTATCCTGTTTTTTGTATTTGCTCTGGGCGCAGGAGTTATCATTTACAGACTGTTTAAAATAATTGATAAAAAATATGGCCGTTCGAGAAGAATACCTATTCTCGGTCTTGCTCTGTGTATGTTTATGTCATATGCGGCGGAGCGTTATTTCGGAGTTGCCGATATAACAGGTGCGTTCGTTGCCGGAATCATACTTTGCAGCATTGATGACGCTCCTTACATAGAAAGAAAAATGAATATCAATTCATATATGCTTTTCGGTCCGGTATTCTTTGCCGGAATCGGACTTAAAACCAATATTCAGGGCGTATCGCTTTCGATTCTTCTCTTTTCGGCCTGCTTTGTTATTGTTGCACTGGTTTCAAAAATTATCGGCTGCGGACTGGTTGCAAAGCTCAGTGGTCATTCAAACAAGGATTCCTTAAAAATCGGCGTCGGCATGATGACAAGAGGTGAGGTTGCGCTGATAGTGTCGCAAAAGGGCTTATCGGTCGGAATGCTCGATCCGGTATTCTTTACGCCTGTTATACTTTTGATTATAGTATCGTCAATACTGACTCCTATAATATTGAAAATCTTATACAGAGAAAAAGCAGTCAAAGCATAAAGCGCAAAAATTCAAAATAGCAATTTACAATCGTGTATGATAAATTATTTGGGGGTTACATATGATTTATTCATTTTTACTTATCGGTCAGTCAAACATGGCAGGCAGAGGTTTTTTAAACGAAGCAGAAGATATTGATTCTATCAGTATGTGTACATATGATGAGAAGTTAAAAAAACTACACTAATGTCAATGACGCTTTGATCAAAACCGCAAACGAAATTGATATGGCAGGTTTTGTATCGGCTGAAGGTCTGGGTGCAAACCCCGATAATATGCACTTCAACGCAAAATCTTTATATGAATTCGGAAACAGATACTTTGACGTATTTTAAAAACTAAGAAAAGACGATAAGATTTTTTCTGATAAAGTTTGTGAGGACGATGCCATAAGAAGCAAAATGGAGTCTTTATAAAAGAATTTAAAAACGAAAACGAGAGGAGTTTTGAATATTCCTCTCGTTTTTTTGATGACTGTTTTATCTTTATTCTTACGATATTTTCTAAGCCTTTGCAAAAGCGGTCTTTAAAACTGATTCCATATTCGTTACCGGTACAAATTTAAGCTGTTCCCTGACAGGCTCCGGAATATCGTCTATATCCTGTCTGTTCTTATCGGGTATAACAACAGTTTTGATTCCGGCACGGTATGCGGCAAGTGATTTTTCCCTCAAGCCGCCTATTGGCAGTACGTTTCCTCTGAGTGTGATTTCACCGGTCATTGCCACATCACACCTTACCGGGGTATCTGTCAGCGCGGACGCAACCGCCGTTGCGATTGTGATT
Source organism: uncultured Clostridia bacterium (assembly GCA_934462715.1). Classification (GTDB taxonomy): domain Bacteria; phylum Bacillota; class Clostridia; order UBA1381; family UBA1381; genus RGIG1988. Next base: position 74,770 of record CAKSIJ010000012.1, on the reverse strand, counting down.
CCGGCAGAGGGACCGTCTTTCGGCACCGCACCCTCCGGAACGTGAATATGAATATCCTTTGTTTTATAAAAATCATTTTTTATTTTCAGCTTTTCTGCCTTTGAGCGCACATAGCTGACTGCCGTCATTGCGGATTCTTTCATCACGTCACCGAGATTTCCTGTGATTTCGATTTTACCCGTACCGGACATTACGTTAACCTCAATCGACAGCGTATCACCCCCTGCCGCAGTCCACGCAAGCCCTCTTACCGTTCCCACCTCGTCAGCTGTGTTCTTTTCATCATAGAAAAATTTCTTTTTGCCGAGATATTTTGTGATATTGTTTTCCGTTATCTTAGCACTTACCTTTTCGCCGGAAAGAATCACCCTTGCAGCTTTTCTCAGTGCCGCAGCTATCTTTCTTTCCAGCTCTCTGACTCCGGCTTCGCGTGTATAGTGATTGATTACGGCATAAACAGCACCGTCAGTAAACGTTACCTTTTTTCCTTTGAGTCCGTTTTTCTCAAGCTGTTTCGGAATCAGATAGTTTTTTGCTATTTCAAACTTTGCCGGATTGGTGTAACCGGGGATTTCAGTAACCTCAACTCTGTCATAAAGCGGAGCAGGTATATTGCTCAGATTATTTGCGGTTGCGATAAACATAACCTTTGACAAATCAAAAGGAATTTCAAGATAGTTATCTCTGAAGCTATGGTTTTGTTCAAAATCAAGCACTTCGAGTAACGCAGAGGACGGATCGCCCTTGTAATCGTTTCCGAGCTTGTCTATCTCGTCCAGAAGAATTACAGGATTCATTGTTCCTGCCTGCTTTACGGCGGATATAATTCTGCCGGGCATTGATCCTATATATGTTTTTCTGTGTCCTCTGATTTCCGCTTCGTCATGAACGCCGCCCAGGGATATTCTTACAAATTTTCTGCCCAGTGCCTCCGCTACCGAAGCCGCTATTGAGGTTTTTCCCGTTCCCGGAGGTCCTGCAAGACACAAAACAGTTCCGTCCCCTCCCCCGGTCAGTGCGTGCACTGCCAGCTGTTCAAGCACTCTCTGCTTTACATCGTCCATTCCGTAATGAGTTTTATTCAGTATCGCTTCGGCATTTGCAATATCCTTGCTGTCCTCGGTATATATGTTCCACGGCAGCTCCAGAACGGTATCAAGATAGCTTCTCAGAACCGAATTGTCAGGCGATGCGGACGGCGCTTTTGAAAGCCTTTCAGTATCTTTCAAAAGCTTTTCCTCTGTTTTTTCAGAAAAACCGATTGCTCTGATTTTTTTTCGGTATGCCGCTATTTCTTCAGAAAAACCGTCCTTATCTCCAAGCTCCTTTTCAATAACATTAAGCTCTTCTCTCAGATAATACTCGCGCTGATTATCATCAATCTTCTTTTTGACCTCATCATCTATGTATTTTTTTGTTTTCAGAATTTCGGCTTCCGTTTTCAAAAGCTCCAATACCTTTTCAACTCTTTCAAAAACATCAAAGGTTTCCAGAAGCTCTTGTTTCTTTACAAAACTGCATTCGATGTTTGAAGCGATTGCGTCCGTAAGCTCTCCAAGCTCGCTTGCCGCAAAAATCGATGCAAGTTTTTCGTTAAACGGGATTTTCACCACATTCAGATAATCGTCAAAAGAATCCTGAAGCGAGCGCATATACGCCTGTGTGATAACGTTTTCTTCGGTGATCTCTTCTTCAATCAATTCATATTCGCCGGCAAAAAACGGTTTTGTTTTCAAAAGCCCGGTAAGTCTTACTCTTTGCTTTATCTCCACCATAACTCTTGCGCTTCTTGCGTCCGTTCTTGCGAACTGCTTCACTTTGGCAATACAGCCTATATTATACAAATCCCTGTCGGTCAGCTTTTGCGCAAACAGGTTGCTTTGCGTAAAAAGAAGTATATTTCTGTCACCCTCCAGTGCTTTTTCCGCAGCTGCAACGGTAAAGGGTCTTACAGCGTCAAAGCTGACGGTTGTACCAGGAAAAAGTACAAACCCTCTCAGTGGTGCTATAGGTAAAATATTTTCATTAGTCAAGTTTTTTCAATCCTTTCAAAGCGTTTGCGGAATCAAGCCTGCAATGCTTTAAATAATGTTCTGCTTTTTTCACTTAACAACAGTGCTACATTCAATAATTATAGCACGCAAAAATACAAAAGTCAATAATTTGATATAATTTACTTAAAAATATCAAAATAAACAGAAAAAGACCCTTTTAAAGGTCTTTCAAAGCTTGTTTTTCCTGCTGATACAGTACGGCACATAAAAGCTTCGGTTTAGTTTAAAAACATCAAAGCTGCGTACACAAACGGCGCAACAAAAATAAGCGAATCGAATCTGTCAAGCACACCGCCGTGACCCGGAAGAATATTACCGTAATCCTTTACTCCAAACTCTCTCTTGATTGCCGAAAGAGTCAAATCACCGAACTGTGCTATCACGGAAGCTATCAGAGATATAACTGCCATTACAGCAGCACTGCCCCTTGCGGCAAGAGTAATATCAAAATAATTTAAAAGCAGCCAATTATAGAATACAGAAACAATAATACAGGCTGCCATACCGCCAAGTGAACCCTCTACAGTCTTTTTCGGACTAAGGTGCGATACAAGCTTGTGTTTTCCCATTGTTATGCCGCAAAAATACGCTCCCGTATCGGTAATCCATGCGAATACAAACGGAAGCAGTGCTCCCGCTATTCCAAAATTGTTTTTTATCACCGCAAGAGTTGAAAGCGAAACGGAAAATACCACGCTTGAAAATCCAAGCATATATATCGTCTGAACCTTGCATTTGCCGAACAGTACAATCGAAAGAAGCATATAAACACCGAATGTAATTACTATTGACAAAATAAGATTATCTGTCACAGTTCCCGTAAAAACAACTGCCGCCGAAACGATTCCCGCAACCGTAAGAAATTTGTTCGCGCCGACTGCATGATGAATTTCATAAGCCGCAATACAGGTTATGAGTAATACCGCCGCCGAAAAAACAACATTAGGAGCAAACAGCACACAAAAAAATATAACCACGCCTATTGCCGATGTTAAAATTCTTTGTTTCATAATTACAACAATCCTTTCAACAAAATAAAAGATGTTTTATACTCCGCCGAATCTTCTGTTTCGATTCTGGAAATCAATAATAGCCTGATGAAGGTCATTTATACCGAAATCCGGCCATAGTTTATCGGTAAACCACAGCTCGGAATACGCTGCCTGCCACATCATAAAGTTGCTCAGTCTTAATTCTCCGCTCGTTCTGATTATCAGATCCGGGTCTGGCTGACCGGCGGTGTATAAGTTTTTGGATATAATATCGGTGGTTATTTCCTCACAGCTGATTTTTCCGTCAGCAACCTCTGCCGAAATATCCCTTACCGCTTTTACAAGCTCCTCCCTTGCACCGTAGTTCAAGGCTATATTCATAACTATACCGTTATTTTTGCTTGTAAATTTTTCCGTCTTTTCAATCTGTCGGCAAAGCTCGTTGCTAAGCTCTGCTCTCGAACCTATTGCTCTGATTACAACGTTTTCCCCGGCAAGTGTGGTTTCGGCATTTTTCAGATAATCCATCAGCAAATTCATGAGATAGTCAACCTCGTCCTTTGGTCTTGACCAGTTTTCGGTTGAAAACGCATACACCGTAATATATTTTATGCCCATTTTGTTACATTCAGTAACAATTTTTTTCAAAGTATCCGCACCGGCCGAATGACCGGCACTTCTCGGCAAGCCTCTCTTTTTTGCCCATCTTCCGTTACCGTCCATGATTACTCCGATATGCTGCGGAAGGCTTTCGTAATCAATTTTATGGCTTATTTTATGTCTTTTGAACAAATTCATAGCTACCCTCTTAACAAACTCTTAAAAAGAAACAGAGCGGAAAGAAAATTAAAATCTCCCCGCTCCTTTGATGTATCACCGTAATTTCAGATTTCCAAAATTTCTTTTTCCTTAGCGGCTGTTATGTCGTCAATTTCCTTTACAAATTTATCTGTAAGATTCTGAATATCCTTTTCGATTGTCTTAAGCTCATCTTCCGTAACGTCGCCATTCTTCTTCTGAGCCTTGAAATCGTCCATAGCGTCACGTCTTATGTTTCTTATCTGAACCTTTGCTTCCTCGGAATACTTCTTAACTGTTTTAACAAGCTCTTTTCTTCTTTCCTCGGTAAGCGGCGGAAATGCAAGTCTTATAACCTTACCGTCATTCTGCGGACTGATTCCCAAATCCGATTTAAGTATTGCTTTTTCTATGTCCTTTAATATAGTCAAATCCCACGGCTGAATAACCAAAAGTCTGGGTTCGGGTGATGAAATCGAGCCTACCTGTGCAATCGGTGTGGGCGATCCGTAATAATCGACAGAAATCTTATCAAGCACCTGTGCACTTGCTCTGCCGGCTCTTATCGTCTTTAATTCACCGTGAAATCCCTCAACTCGTCTGTTCATTTTTTCTTCAATCTGCGGATATTTTCCCATTTTGTTTCCTCCTGTTTTGTTATATTTTTATACTGTATTTGCCTGTTAACCGATAAATGTATCGGTATAAACAATTCAATTTTATCTTTTGCCGTCTCTTGTAACAAGCGTTCCGATTTTTTCGCCTTTAACTGCTCTCACTATGTTATCGGGATCGTCAAGTCCGAACACAAGTATAGGCATATTGTTGTCACGGCACATCGAAGCAGCCGTTGAATCCATAACTCCAAGCTCTTTTCCGAGTATATCGTTAAATGAAAGCGACTCAAACTTTTTCGCATTCGGGTTTACATTAGGGTCGGAATCGTAAACTGCGTCAACCTTTTTGGCAAGCAGAATGATGTCCGCTTCGATTTCTACCGCCCTCAATGCAGCGGCTGTATCGGTAGACATAAACGGATTACCCGTTCCACAGCCGAATATTACAACTCTTCCCTTTTGCAGATGACGCACCGCCTTGCTTCTTATATATGGCTCTGCGATGGCTCTCATCTCAATACCTGTCTGAACCCTTGTTTCTACTCCGAAATTTTCAAGAGCAGAGCAAAGCGCAAGCGCGTTGATTGTGGTTGCCAACATTCCCATATGATCGGCTCTTGTTCTGTCCATATTCTGTCCGCTTCTTCCGCGCCAGAAATTTCCTCCTCCGACAACAATTGAAATCTCAACGCCCATATCAACCACTTTTTTAATACTTGCCGATATTTTTGCAAGCGTGTCCTCGTTAAGACCGAATTTGTTTTCACCGGCAAGAGCTTCACCGCTGACCTTTAACAATATTTTTTTGTATTTTGCTTTCATATAAACCTCCGTTCCGTTATAAGCGGATATATTTAAACATATCAAATAATTATTATATATATTATACACAAAAAATAATAAAAGGTCAAGAGGTTATCTAAATAATTACAAATTTAGTTAAAATTTATTTTAATCCTCTGTCTTGCCGCCGTACGGCGGCACAAATTTAAACGTGAAAAAGATTCTTTTCAGATTACCTTTTTGAGAGGTGACGGCGTATATTTATACTCCTAATCTCGAAAAGAGGTAAGATGCGCAGCATATTTTCACGTTATTCTCCGCCTGCAAAAAAAGCCTTACCGCACAAAACGGCAGGCTTTTTGATAAAATATATTGCCTCTTTATGACAGGTCATTACTCCTTGTTCTTTTTGAGCATCTTCATTCTCGTATGCTCCTCCCTGTCCTTTTCTTCAAGGGAATTGGTAATGCTTCTTACAACCTCATTATAAAACGGTATTGTAATATTCTTCAAAGCATTTGCTCTTTTCTGAGTTTTTTTAATATTAATTGCAAGACGATAAACAGAGTTTTCAATTTCCGCCAGTCTGACTGACAATTCCTTTACCTTTAAGAATCTTACAAAAGCCTCGTCAAAAGCCGATGTTGTTTCATAAAAGCTATAGGTCGGCTGCAATTGTTCCGATCCGAGCTTAACCACAGGCAATTCAACGCCCATAACGCTTCTGAGGTTTATTTGTACACTTTCCTCCAGCGCCTCGCTGTGAGCAATGTTATACACCTTGTCGCACCCCATCATAACATTGGCGCTTTCCAGTGCGGCATAAGCAACTCTGAAGGTGTCTTCTATATCGTTTTCAATGGTTTTAGCCTCGTCAATCAGCGACATCATTTCTCTGATTAAAATATTTCTCTTTTTGTCGAGCATTTCATAACCCTGTTCGGACAGCTTTAACGTGTTTTTTGCAGCCATCAGATTGCCCTTAGTGGGCGCAGGCATCTTAGCCATAATAATACCGCCTTTCCGCACACATAATTTGCAGAATTAAACCGCCGTATGAGCGCAGCGTTTAATATACCGCATATAATCAGTCTTTCGGATAATACTTGTCGAGAATTTCATCGGGTATTCTGTCAAGCTCCGACTTCGGAAGAAGCTTCAAAAGCTCCCAACCCAGATCGAGAGTTTCCTCGATCGTTCTGTTTTCGTGCATACCCTGAGACAGGAAACGCTTGTCAAATTCTTTACCGAACTGTATATACTTTTTATCAATATCCGAAAGCTCATCTTCACCTATAACCGAAGCAAGACTCTTAGCGTCATTAACCTTTGAATATGCCGAGAACAGCTGGTTTGCAAGTGCCTGGTGATCCTCTCTGGTAAATCCTTCGCCGATACCGTCCTTCATAAGACGCGACAGCGACGGCAATATCGAAACAGGCGGATAAACTCCTGCCATATTAAGCTCCTTGCCCAAAACGATCTGTCCCTCTGTGATATAACCCGTAAGGTCGGGGATCGGGTGCGTAATATCGTCATTCGGCATTGACAGGATAGGAACCTGAGTTACCGAGCCCTTTGCGTCCTTGATAATTCCGGCACGTTCATATAATGAAGCAAGATCGGAATACAAATATCCCGGATAACCCTTTCTCGACGGTACCTCGCCCTTTGACGATGAAATTTCTCTCAAGGCTTCGGCATAAGATGTCATATCCGTAAGAATTACCAGCACGTGATAATCGTGCTTGAATGCAAGATATTCCGCAGCCGTGAGCGCACATTTCGGCGTTATAATTCTTTCAACGACAGGGTCGTTTGAAAGGTTCAAAAACATTACAACCTTATTCAAAACTCCGCTTTCCTCAAAGGATTTACGGAAGAAATCGGCAACGTCATGCTTTACTCCCATTGCCGCAAATACGATTGCAAACTTATCCTCACCATTTTCATCGGCGATCTTTGCCTGAGTTGCAATCTGAACCGCAAGGTTATCATGCGGCATACCGTCTCCGGAGAAAATCGGCAGCTTTTGTCCTCTGATAAGAGTTGCAAGACAGTCGATTGATGATATACCCGTCTGAATAAAGTTATTCGGGTAAACTCTCGCAACCGGGTTGATCGGCTCTCCGTTGACGTTCCTGATTTCATCGGCATAATAATCTCCCAACCCGTCGATCGGTTTTCCGACTCCGTTTAAGGTTCTGCCGAGAATTTCTTTTGATAAGGGCAGCATCATAGGTCTGCCCATAAGACGGGTTTTTGTATTTGAAAGCGACAAGCCGGACGTACCCTCAAAAACCTGCATAATCGCTTTGTCACCAAGCATATCTATAATTCTGCCGTAACGTTTTGTACCGTTTTCAAGCGTTATTGTAACCATTTCTTCATTTGAAGCTCCCTTAACGCCCTCAATAGCGGCAAGCGGTCCTTCAATACTGCTCAAGCCTATATAATCTATAGCCATTATACTTACCTCCTGTTATTCCGTGTTCCGAAGCAAGCCGATTATTCTTTATAATTGGAAATAATTTTATCGGTCATTTTGTCAATTCTTTGTTTAATTCTGTCTATTTCCGACAAATCATCATTCGGAACCGTATATTTCATCTTAATAAGTTCTTCGGAAATTCCCTCGGAGGTAACCACCGACACCGGTACTCCCATATCAAGCAATATCTTGAACTTAGAGTTAAGATATAGAATTATTTCCATCATTTTAAGCTGCTTTTCCAACGGGACGTATGTATCGTCCTTGTGATAAGCGTTCTGCTGCAAAAATCCCTGTCTGATGATTTTTGCTATTTCAAGCGTTGCTTTCTGTGATTCCGGAAGTACGTCCGAGCCTATCAGCTTAACAATTTCCATAAGGCTTGCTTCCTCTGAAAGAATCGCCATTATCTCGTTTCTGTTCTTTATAAAGTTCGGCGACACATTCTTTTTGTACCATGCTTCAAGATCGTCCGTATATGCCGAATAGCTGTTAAGCCAGTTAATTGCGGGATAGTGTCTTGCATATGCAAGAGCCTTGTCAAGTGCCCAGAAGCAGCGTGTAAATCTCTTAGTATTCTGTGTTACCGGCTCTGAGAAGTCGCCGCCCTGAGGAGATACCGCACCGATAAGCGTTACCGAACCCTCCGTTCCATTCAAATTCGTTACATAACCTGCTCTTTCATAAAATGCCGAAAGTCTTGACGCAAGATATGCCGGGAAGCCTTCTTCGGCAGGCATTTCTTCAAGACGTCCCGAAATTTCTCTCAAAGCCTCAGCCCATCTTGACGTTGAATCTGCCATTAGTGCAACATGATAACCCATATCACGGTAATATTCCGCAAGCGTAACACCTGTGTATATACTTGCTTCTCTCGCCGCAACAGGCATATTTGATGTGTTTGCAATCAGAACTGTTCTGTCAAGCAGCGGCTTGTTTGATTTTGGATCTATAAGCTCCGAAAATTCTTCAAGAACCTGAGTCATTTCATTTCCTCGTTCTCCGCAGCCGATATACACGATTATATCTGCGTCACACCATTTTGCTATCTGGTGCTGATTCATGGTTTTACCCGTACCGAAGCCGCCCGGAATTGCAGCCGCTCCGCCCTTTGCAAGCGGAAACATAGAATCCATGATTCTCTGTCCTGTAATCAGCGGTCTTGAAATAGGCTGTCTTTCTGAATAAGGTCTTTCCTGTTTTATCGGCCATTTCTGGCACATTGTAAGCTCTTTTTCGCCTTTATCGGTTTCAACCCTTGCTATAACGTCATTTACCGTATATTCGCCGTTACCTGCAAGCCATGATATTTTTCCCTCGATTCCGTTCGGAATCATTATCTTATGCACGATAAGCGATGTTTCCGGTGTCGTAGCAAATACATCTCCCGGTTTGACACCGTCACCGGTTTTGACCGTAAAAGTCACATTCCATTTTTTATCCGTATTAAGTGCCGAAAAATCAACACCTCTGCCGATAAATGAACCGAAATGCTTTTCTATATCCACCAACGGTCTTTGTATACCGTCGAATATGTTTGACAGTATTCCCGGTCCGAGCGTAATACAGAGCGGTCCGCCCGTGCCGGTTACCTCCTCATCAAGCTTAAGTCCGCAGGTATCCTCATATACCTGAACAATAGCGTTCGTATCGGTTACTCCGATAACCTCGCCGATCAGCTTTTCATGTCCGACATATACCATTTCCTGCATCTGAAATCTGTCAGAACCCTTTACCTTGATAACAGGGCCGCTGATTCCGTATATATAACCTTTTGTCTGTTCCATAAATTCCTCCACGCCGTCTTTACGGCTTTACGCTTAAATAAATTACGATACCTGCGTAAAACTAAATTAATCAGCCGATTCTCAAACCGCTTTTTTGCAGAAAATCCGACTTTGCCGCATCAAGCAATTCTTCAAAGGAATAATCAACGAGTATTGCGTTTTCTGTGTTTTCAACCTTAATTCCGCCCATGAAATCGGCATTGTCAAGCTTTTGGGTAATATATTCCGTTTCCGTGCCGGCACGGTTTTTGATAACGTAATTTATTTTTTCCTCATCGTCCGAACGTACATACACCCTGAGCTTTCCGTTTCCGGTTATCTTTTCTGCGTCCGAAAGCTTTTTATCAAGCCAGCCGGTATATTCGTCCGTGAGCATAAACTCTTTGAGCTTTTCTCTTGCCTTGCCGAACACGTCGCCTATTATTTCCTCACGCCTCATAAGAAGCTCACGGCGCATAGCATTCTGTGCATTAAGCACTTTCTCGTTGTCAGCTTTTTTTATCTCGTTTATTCCTGCCTGAATTTTTTCGTACGCGTCGCCGAGATACTCGTCCTGAACAGAATTTATTTTGTTTGTTTTAATTTTTTCGTTTTCCGCTTCAAGCTCTGCTCTCTGCTTCTGTGCGTCCGCAAGCACCGCTGCGGAAAATTCGGCTAATTTTTCATCCATTGTTGTACTCATAATAAACACTGTCCTTTCATTTTTCTGATTAATTTATAATTAAAGATGATGTCAATAATTATTCTGCATTATTTTAATGCAATTAAAACGCAATCACAGCTTAAGCCCGATTGACTCGGACACCATGCTGTTAATTGATTTTCCTATATCACGTGAACCGTGTCTGTCCGGAATCTCTATTATCAGCGGAGTGTGAAGCGTAAGCTTTAAGCTTTTAATGTAATCCGGCTTGATTGAGGCGGCTTTTTCGGTAAACATAAGTATTCCGAGGTCGCTGTCCTCAAGTGCCGATTTAACAGCTTCCGTAAGTGCGGTTTCGTCATGAACGACCACTCCGTCCACTCCGGCAAGCCTCATTCCGAACTGCGTGTCACGGTTGTCGCTGATTAGAAACATTTTCATAAACCAATACCTCTTGTCAAAAATTCAATTTTGCTGATATTATATTGCAACCAGTTATTTTCAAATCATAATTTCAAGTGCTGAATATGGGGTAAGACGGGCGCATTTTCCGTTCCGACCTTAACCGTTCAGAATCATGATTGATATTACCAGTCCATACAAAGCGATACCTTCGGCAAGAGCAACAAAGATAAGGGTTTTACCCATGATGCTTTCATTTTCGCTCATAGCGCCAATAGCAGCAGAAGCAGCCTGTGCAACGGCAAGACCGCCGCCTATACCGGAAAGACCGGTTGAGAGAGCGGCACCGATAAACTTTAAGCCCTCACCTACCGAAAGACCCGCTTCAAGAGGTGCGGCGAATGCCGGAACGGCACAGCCAAGACAGTAAACGCTGCCGGTGAGAAGAAGTCCGAAAAATGTGATGATGTTGAGCATCATACAGGTTTTACCATTTTTACCGCCGGAGAACTTATAATAAGCAAGCGGAGCAAGAACTGAAGAAATTACGAGAACAAACAATACGTTTAATAACATTTTAATCATTTCCTTTCTTATGTCAGCAGTGTTTCACTGCAAAATGTTTATAATTATTTTTTATCCTTAAGCGATATAAAAGGTCTGCCATTTCCTGTGAAATATCTTGAGAACATTTCGTAGTACTCCAATCTCAAAACCTGTATACCGACTACAAGACCTTCAAGCACCATAACGAGTATGTTGCCGAGAACCGAAACGATAACGGTCTGAACAACTCCGCCCTTTGCAAGGACTTCAACCGCCATCATCATACCGACATGGACTATAGCGAATGCGCCTATTCTCAAAAATGAAATTGTATTTGAGAAGTAGCTCAGCAAAACCTCGAAAAGCTCAAAGAACTGCTGCACATATGCCATTGCTCCGCCGGGAATCTTTTTATGCTCCATGAGCGCTTCAAGCTGTTCCTTGAAGTAAATAAGCAACAGCGACGCTATCATAAGTATTACAAGCGGTGCTTTCGGAACGTTCACAAATGATGTCACCATAGAAAGCGCAAATACAATCACGCTTGTATAGAACACAATTCCGGCAATGCCGTTATGTGAAAAGAGCATTTCCGCAATATTATGCTGTTTGTAAGCGTTTATAACATTCAAAATCATACCGATAACGATAATAACCGCACCCATAGACATTGTTCCGACAAGCAGAGTCGATATGTTCGACATCGGCGGCAAGATTCCGTGAATAATATCTTCTTTACCGAAAACCGAGCCATAAAGCACACCGAATACCATACCCGAAACTCCGACTATGCTTATAATATTCGCAAGCGCCCATTTTGTTTTTTTATAGACTATATATCCCAGAATTGCAAACACGGCGCTTTGCCCCAGATCGCCGAACATCATTCCAAAGAACAGAATGTAGGTAAATGCAAGCAGCGGAGTCGGGTCTATTTCATTATACCCGGGGTAGCCGTACATCTTTACAAACGTTTCAAACGGTCTGAATACAGGGTTGTTTTTAAGCTTTGTCGGCGGTGAAATTATTCCTTTTAGATTTTCAGGTGTTTCTGTATAGAACAGAATTACGCCTTCGTCCTTACCCAATTCCTTTTCAAGCTTTTTGGCGTCCTTTCTGTCCATCCAGCCTACCAGATAGAAGAAATCCTTTGAGTGCGCCGCCATTGCCCTGACATTCGTCATGCGCTGACGTCTTATCGCCGTAGAATATACCGATAAAAGCTCATCCTCCGAATCCTTTATCATAATCCGTGTATTGACTGCCGTATTTTGAATTTCATCTTTTTTGCGCTGAATTTTCTTTTTCAGCTCCGCCGCAACCTCAGTCGGCGTGCCGGACAAATCGGTCGGAATATCTATACGCTCAAAATACAGCGAATCAAAAATCTCATCTACCTTGCCTATCATCGAGGTCGGGCTGAAATAAAATCCCCAGACGCTTGTATCGTCCTCATAGGTTTTAACAAAAACAATCTGCATATCCGAAAGATATGTGTTGAGCATTTTATAACCTCTTCGCGGTATATGTCCGTACCTCCAGCTTATAAACTCAAACCTTGAAAGCTCGCCCAAATCACAGTTGACATTTTTGATATTTTCAATATTTGCAACTGTTTTTTCAAGCTCCGCAAGCTCTGCCGTCAGCTGTTTCTTTTTGTCGTTATAAACATCAACCGATTTATTCAGATCGTCAATGAATTTATTCATTTCGCTGAGAGTCTGACCGCTCTCACCCACGCCGTCAACCTCAGTCGGAAGCCCTGCAAGCTTCAAAACGTTTTCTGCATTTCTCACCACCGACTCGTACTGCACGCTATCGGCAAACGGCTCAAGCTTTTCCTTATCCCCAAGCACTTTCATAACATTTTCAAGGTGTATATCGCTGTTATAAATATGCTTGTTGACTATTCTCTCAAAATCATTGATTTTACCTGCAATCGTCACTGCAACCAATCCGGTTATAGCCACTTTTGTCCCTCCACTTCTATTTTTGCGGTGTAAGCCGCAAATCTTATTGAAATTAATGCTTTTTACGTTATGTCAGATTCTTATGTGTTTTCTTATAGCTTCGCTGTTAAGTCCGTATCTGATACCCTCAATGGCTCTTACTATATTCAAAATTTCTATTTCCTTCAAATCTAGATATGCAACCAGTCCCGCAATGGTATCGTTGCTTGTTCTGAAAACGCTTTTCGCTGTTTTATACAAATCGCGTCTGTAGTTTTCATCTATCAAAAAGCCGTCCTCCAGCTTTCTGAACATTCTTTTATACTTTGTCGAACTTGCCGCAGTCACCATTTCCTCAACTGATTTCGCGCCAACCATGCTTTTTATCGCACCTTCGGTCAGATGATATGTTGGCGGAAGCAGATATGTGTATATTATTTCATCAGGAAATTTAAAGTATTTTTTACCCCTGTAAATCCATATAATGTTGAGCATATCTATCTCCGAGCCGAGCAGCTTTTGCAGCGCCGACTGTTCGCGGCCGGAAAGCTTTTTTGTTTCTTTCCAGTAGGTATCGTAGTATAGTGCGTCAAGCCCCATTGCTATGGAAAAATAATCGGAATTTACCGCAAGAGTACGTTTTAAAAACGGCTCGTATATCGTATTTTTTACCGCAGCAATAAAGTCCTCCAGGCTCTCGGCATTTCTGCACAGCTCGGTATCTATCGAGGTATGATTTCTGAAAAAATCCGAAAACTCTTCGGGATCGGGCATATGCGAAAGCTTCGATTCTTTATTAAACAAATTTCTTATATTATGCTTCAGATAATTTACCTCACGCCGCATAAACCAGTAATCAAGAATAACCTGCTGACGCTCGTCAACAAACTTATATATTCTGTTATATTCGCTTTCAAGCTTATTCATGATCTTCATTTCGAGGATTCCTCTGTGTATATCGTTTTCCTGCACGTCCGCAAGGACATCGGAATAAGAGGTCTGCGACTTTAAATAGCTGCATATTCCCCCGGTTGTCCGGTTTGAAAGCAAATTATCGAAATCCTCACCGGTAAGGCATTTGCCGTACATGGCTTTTACCTTAGCGGCAACGGCTGAATTGCTTGCCATATTTAAACATTCCTTTCCGTCCGGAGGCTGATCTACGCATTTATTATTCCGGCTGTAATATCATTTACCCATTCATCGCATTTCTGCTCGTAAATACTGTTCAGCTGTGCCATAGACGCGTCCTTTTCTTTCAGAATTTCGGCAATTTTATTATCCGCATCGGAATCCTCAATAAGCTGAATCTCTTTGCATTTTTTCTCCGCCTTAGACAACACATCGGATTTTATCTCGGCAATTGTCTTTGCAATGTTTTCATCAAGCTTATCCTGATCGTCACGTGCTTCCTTTATTACCGACTGCGCCTTGTTTTCAATCTCGATAATTTTTTTGATCAATTCATCCATAAATAACACCTCGCTGTTGATATTGCAACCGTATGACTGTAAAATGCAAGTTTTACAATTATCGGTCAGTTTTATATTAAAGCTGTTGCTGCATATGCCATCAAACAGCCTAATATCAGTTTTTAAGAGCCTGAAGCGGAGCAGGTATTCTTCCGCCCCTCTTTATGAACAGCTCACTGCTCTTGTTGTTAACACTCATGACCGGACCGCTTCCGAGCAGTCCGCCGAACTCTACGGTATCGCCAACCTTTTTGCCCGGTGCGGGAATTACTCTGACAGCCGTGGTTTTGGTGTTAACCATACCGATAGCCGCTTCGTCGGCAATTATCGCCGAAATCGTTTCGGCTGTCGTATCTCCGGGAATTACTATCATGTCAAGTCCCACCGAGCATACGCAAGTCATAGCTTCAAGCTTTTCAAGAGTCAGAGTACCCTCTTTTGCCGCCGCAATCATTCCGGCGTCCTCGCTTACCGGGATAAACGCTCCCGAAAGTCCGCCGACATATGAGCTTGCCATAACTCCGCCCTTTTTCACTGCGTCGTTAAGAAGCGCAAGCGCCGCCGTTGTTCCGTGAGTTCCGCACTGCTCAAGTCCCATTTCTTCAAGTATATACGCAACACTGTCGCCTACCGCAGGCGTAGGAGCTAATGACAAATCCACTATTCCGAAAGGAACATTTAATCTTTTAGAAGCCTCCTGAGCAACAAGCTGTCCCATTCTTGTAATCTTAAATGCAGTTTTCTTAATAGTTTCGGCAACAACCCCGAAAGGCTCTCCCTTAACCTTTTCAAGCGCACACTTTACAACTCCAGGGCCGCTTACTCCGACATTTATTACGCAGTCTGCCTCTCCGTCGCCCAGAAATGCGCCTGCCATAAACGGATTATCCTCAACCGCATTGCAGAAAACAACAAGCTTTGCACAGGCAAATCCGCCGGTCGACTCTGTAAGATGTGCAGCCTTTTTTATTACCTTTCCCATTTCCGCAACAGCGTCCATGTTAATACCGGCTTTTGTTGTTCCGACATTAACGCTCGAACAGACAATTTCTGTCGAAGCCAACGCTTCTGGAATAGATTCTATCAACAGTTTTTCTCCGGGAGTTATTCCTTTATGTACCAATGCGGAATATCCGCCTATAAAGTTAACCCCTACGGCATGTGCGGCTTTATCGAGAGTTTTTGCAATTTTTACGCATTTTTCAACGCTCGGCTCATCAAGTGCTTCGACCAGACACGAAACGGGAGTTACCGAAATTCTTTTGTTTATAATAGGGATACCGTACTGGCTCTCAATATCCTCCCCGACCTGCACAAGATTTTTTGCATATGAGGTGATTTTGTTATAAACCTTCTCGCACGCTCTGTCTATATCCGGGTCTACGCAGCTTTTGAGGCTTATTCCCATCGTTATCGTTCTTATATCAAGATTCTCTTTATCTATCATATTGATAGTTTCAAGTATTTCATACGAATTAAACACTGTCCCTCACCTCGCTTTTATATTCTGTGCATGGATTTGAACAGTTCTTCGTTTTGCAGATGAATCGATAGATTCATTTCCTCCGCAAGCTTTTCCAGCTCCTCATTGATTTTTGTTACCGACGAGGTTTTAAGCTCGACAAGCATCATCATTGTAAACATTTCCTGCATAATTGTCTGTGATATATCAAGAATATTAATATTATTGTCGCAGAACAGCTTGCTTACACTTGCAATTATTCCCACTCTGTCTTTTCCTACAACGGTTACTACAGCCTTCATTTAATTTTTCCTTTCTCTTTATAACTTTTTTTATAGGATAAATCTAAAAGTTGTTTTTACAAATAATTTACTTTTTATTTAAATAGTGATACTATGTATTATGAACTTATTTTTCTAAAAATCAAGCTCAATATATATCAAAATTAAGCATAATTCAAAAACAGTTAAAATATGTTTTTAAAATACTTTCATTTACTCTCATTTACTCTTGTTTTCTTCAATTTTCTTAATTTGTATTTATCAAGCGTCATTTTTTTACTTATTTTGCATATTAAAATAATTTAATTTCCGGGTTTTTTTGTTAATAAATTATCATAATAAAATTGATATTTTGCTATTCATTTTTTATAAAAACGGTACAAATTCACAATTGAAATGTTTGTACAAATCAAGCGGTTTGCACACCGGTTTTAACAGCTCACATTTTTGTTGCTTTTTGCTGTACAAAACGGCAAATTGCAAGCCGCTCGATTATTAGCATAAAATCATTGTTTTTGCATTATATTTTATCTAATCTCGCTGACGAACCGCTTCATAAGTTAACACAGCCGCCGCTACCGACGCATTCAGTGAATTTATATCGCCGAACATTGGTATACTCACAAGAAAATCGCATTTTTCCTTAACAAGATGAGAAATTCCCTCGCCCTCATTTCCGATAACCAACGCAAGTGCGCCTTTAAGGTCGCATTTACCCATCGGTTCGCCGTCCATATCCGCTCCGGCAACCCAAACTCCCTCTTTTTTCAGAGCTTCTACCGTCTGCGCTATATTGGTTACTCTTGCGACAGGTGTGTACTCCACCGCACCAGCAGATGTCTTTGCAACCACAGCGTTTAATCCTACGCTGTTTCGTTTCGGTATGATTATACCGTCAACTCCGGCACAGTTTGCGGTTCTTATAATCGAACCGAGATTGTGAGGATCGGTTATTTTGTCACATATGATTATAAAAGGCGGCTGTCCTTTGTCGGCGGCTTTTTTTAAAATATCCTTAACGGTTGCATATTCGTGTACCGCAGTATATGCAACCACTCCCTGATGATTTTCGCCTCCGCAGATTGAATCGAGCTTTTGCTTGTCAACCTCGCTGATTATGATACCTAAATCCTTTGCCTTTTTTACAATCACATTTACAGAACCGTCGATTCCTCCTTTTTTTATAAGTATTTTGTCTATCTCTCTGCCGTGCCTGATAGCTTCAAGCACGGGATTTCTTCCGTATATTTTATCTTCGGCCATATTTCCCTCCGGTCTGCCGAAACGGCAAGTTATTTATTTTGTTTGCTGCCAACCAAACACGAAAAAGAAGCAAGCAGATTGCGTTTATTCCGAGTGCAGTCGTATGTTTATACTTCAAGCTCGGAATAAATGTGAGATGCGCAGCTTATTTTTCGTGTTACAAAAGGAATTTATCATGTATTGCACACACTGCTCTTTCTGCGTCCTTTTGGTCAACCAGCACTGAAATCTTAATTTCAGATGTAGCTATCATGCTTATGTTTATACCCTCGTTATAGAGTGCTTCAAACATTGTTGTTGCAACTCCGGCATTGTTAACCATACCCGCGCCGACGATTGACACTTTGGAAACATCGCATCTGGTCTTTATATCATCTATTTTAAGTACATCCTTATTTTGAGTCAGAAGCTCAACAGCCTTATCAAGATCCGATTCGGTAACGGTAAAGCTTATATCCTTTTTCGTTCCGTTTCCTATAGACTGAATTATAAGGTCAACGTTTATACCGTGTTTTGAAAGAAGCGCAAACACCTGATATGCCTTACCCGGCGTATCCTCTATTCCGCAAAGCGCAACTCTTGCACAGTCATTATCTCTTGTTACTCCCCTTACAAGCATTTTTTCCACTTGTTCTACCTCCTTAACATATGTTCCTTCGTGATTATTCAAGCTGGATTTAACAGCTAATTTTACATGGTATTTTTTTGCCATTTCAACCGAACGGTTGTGAAGCACGTTTGCCCCAAGTGACGCCAGCTCTAACATTTCGTCATAGGAAATATCGTCAAGCTTGTAAGCACTTTTTACGAATCTCGGGTCTGCGGTGTATACACCGTCAACGTCTGTGTAAATTTCACATATATCGGCATGAAGAACAGCCGCAAGCGCAACCGCCGAGGTGTCCGAGCCGCCTCGTCCGAGAGTTGTTATATCGTCATACTTGTTTATTCCCTGGAAGCCTGCTACGATTACAATTCTTCTTTTATCAAGCTCATTCTGGATTCTTTCTTTATCAATGTTGTGAATCCTTGCAGTTGAATAATTGGAATTTGTTTTAAAGCCTGCCTGCCAGCCGGTCATGGAAATTACCGGTCTGCCGATCTTTTCGATTGCCATTGCAAGAAGCGCAATTGATATTTGCTCTCCGGTTGAGAGAAGCATATCCATCTCTCTTTTAGACGCCTCCGGATTGATTTCCTTTGCTTTTTCAATAAGATCGTCGGTTGTATCTCCCTGTGCCGATACGACAACAACAACATTATCGCCCTTATCATAAGCGTCAACCACACGGCGTGCAACATTCATTACTCTTTCGGCGTCCCTGACCGACGTGCCGCCGTATTTTTGTACTACTAAACCCATATTGTCAGATTCCTCCCATTATATGATTTCTTTCGCAAAACTTACGTTTTACAATTAACTGCATTTATTTCTATTCAAAAATTCTGCGTTTTCCGCTATGCTCGACCGCAATTGCGCCGACATTATCTACAGTCAGCTCAGTGCATTTTCTGTCAATGCCCCGCAAATTAAGCCATGCTTGCATTTTATCGTTAAATTCACTATCCTCCGCAGACACCAAAGCCACAATTGTCGGGCCGGAACCGCTCAGATATGCCGCATACGCACCCAAATCCGAAGAAGCCTTAAATATCTCCTCCATGTGGTCTATAATCGGCTCTCTGTACGGCTGATGAAGCCTGTCGGACGTGAATATATCAAGATTTGCGTAATCCCCTGCTGCAAATGCCGCCGCAAGCATGGAGGCGTGCGATATATTATACACAGCGTCCTCAGTTACAACCGCTTTTGGAAGCAAAGTTCTCGATTTTTTTGTCGCAACAAAATAGTTCGGTATCATTGCAACAAATTTTATTTTTCCGTCCGGGCGGATTGTTTTTCTGTAAAGCTTTCCTCCGTCACGGCAGGATATACAAAATCCTCCGAACAGTGCCGGCGCAACGTTGTCGGGGTGTCCCTCGATTTCGTCCGCAAGCTCGAAGATTCTCTGAGTAGTAAGCTTTCTGCCGCTTATAATATTTCCGGCAATCAGCCCTCCCGCAATGCACGAGCTGCTGCTCCCGAGGCCTCTCGTCATCGGAATAAAGCTGTTCTGGCTTATCTGTAATCCCCGAACCGAATACCCCACCTCGTCAAACGCTCTGATAACCGATTTATATATCAGATTATTTTTATCGTGCGGAATATATTCATCGTTTCCAGAATCGATTATATTAAGACCGCCGTCGGTTTCGCTGACCCTGATTGTGTTATATAATGACAAAGCGATTCCGAAGCTGTCGAATCCCGGTCCCATATTGGCGCTCGATGCCGGTACTCTTACTTCAACCATTAATCTTCAAGAAAAACTGCGCAGGTAATTACATTTTTCAACTTCGCAATTCCTGCGTCAAGCTCCTTTTTTGTTATGCCGTAAACCGCAAAAGCGTTTTCTCCGTCAATCGGGTCGAGAAATACGGCTGTATCAAAGCTGTTTTTAATATTTTCCTTACTGTCCGCCGTTCTTATAAAATATGAACATTTCTTTTCAGAATATGGATACATTATATCCCCGTTATTATGTTCCCATAATATATTATGCTTTTCCGAGCCAAAATGTCTTGCACAATCTATCATATCGGCGACAACCGCACTTGCGGTAGCCTCCTTTCCGGCACCTCTGCCGTAGAACATTGCGTCGCCGAGATAATTTCCTCTCAGCATTACCGCATTGAATACTCCGTTAACACTGCTTAAAATATTGCTTTTCGGAACAAACGCCGGCGAAACCCTTGCGTATATTCTGCCGTCCGCTTCCCTTTCCGCATAACCTATAAGCTTGATTACGCAATTCAGCTTTTGCGCATAGGCAACGTCCTCTGAGGTTATTTTTGTAATTCCCTCTGTCGGAATATCGTTGTAATCAACGAATTTTCCCCATGCCATTGATGAGAGTATTGCAAGCTTTCTGCAAGCGTCATGCCCCTCTATATCCGCCGCCGGATTTCTTTCTGCATATCCCTTTGCCTGTGCGTCCGAGAGCGCCTCGTCAAAGGACTTTCCCTTTTCAAGCATTTCATTTAATATATAATTTGTCGTACCGTTAAGTATTCCGGCAATTCTTTCTATCGCATTCGCTTTTGTGCAGATTGTCATCGGTCTTATAATCGGAATACCGCCGCCCACGCTCGCTTCAAACATATACTGAGCGTTGTTTGCCGCAGCAATTTCCAAAAGCTCCGCTCCGTAGGTTGCTACAAGCTCCTTGTTTGACGTTACAACGCTTACTCCCTTTTCAAGCAGGCTTTTTGTAAATTCATATGCCGGGTGCAGTCCTCCCATTACCTCTGCCGCTACCTTGATTTCACTGTCGGATAAAATATCGTTGAAATCCTTGGTCAGAAGCGGCTTTATCTCGTCATTGTCAAAATCTCTGATGTCGAGAATGTATTTAACCTTTAATTTTTCACCGAGCAGTTCGGAAAATCCGGAATCCCTTATTATTTCGTAAACTCCGCTTCCGACCGTTCCGAAGCCCAGTATTGCAGCCTTAGCCATATTTTTCCTCCTTATATACCACAGCTATATGCCGTTTTTTATTTAATTCATAGCCAAAAGATGAATTTTATTTACTCCGTTTATCTGTTTCAGCTCAGCTTCAACCTTTTCAAATGCCACGCTTTCCTTGTTCAGTCTTAACGAAATCGTCACGTTTGCAATTCCGTTGACGGGAATATTCTGATTGATTGTCAAAACGCTTATTTTGTTATTTGCAAGGCACAAAAGTATTTCGGATAAAACCCCGGTGACGTCCTCAAGGGTAAAAGCAAGAGTTGCGATATTATCATCTCTTTCGTCCGCCGAGGAAAAAACATGGTTTTTGTATTTATAAAATGCGGTGCGGCTCAAGCCCACACTGTCGAGCGCCTTGCCGACCGATTTAAGCTTACCCGAAGCAAGCATTTTCTTTACCTCTATAACCTTTTTAAAGACATCGGGAGCCATATTGTAATCAATTAATATATACGATGTGCTCATCGGGAACCTCCGCTGAATAGTTTGTCACAGAAAAACAGCTGTATCATTTATCTGATATATTATCATAATTTCCGCATATTGTCAATATAGCAAGTAAACAAACTGTACAAGCAATTTAGATTATTTTTGGTTATTTTGCATTTTTCTCGGAACAGCTGTCAAAATCATGAGTCAGTAAAGATATTCTTGAGTATTTTGACCTGTATTCTTTCGGGGTCATATTGAATTGCTTTTTAAATACGTTTGTAAAATATGAATGTGATGTGAAACCGCAGTCCAAGGATATTTTGATTATGTCTTCATCTGTATGTTCCAACAAGGATTGTGCCCTTTCAAGCCTTCTTTGGGTCAGATACTCACGAAAAGTCTGACCTGTTTCCTTAATAAAAATTCTGCCGAGATACTTTTCGTTAATAAAACAGGCTTTTGCTATGTCCTTAAGTGTAATCGGCATGGCGAAATCCTTTTTCGCATATTCCACTGCAATCTTAACCGACCAGTTCATCTGTTTGCCCTGCTGTTTTTTTATTTTATCAAAATGATATAAAATGTATTCCGATATAAGCTCTGCAAGTTCAAAGTATTTTATATTGCCGTCTGTTCCGTGCATATTTAAAAGCATCTGTGACATTTCATCAAAGCTTCCGCCCGTTTTTTTCACCGCCGCATGAAGCCTGTTCACCGACTCGCTCATGTCCCGTACAAGATTGCCGATATAAATTATACAAATTACATTTTCTCCTGCGCACACAGGGTATACAATTTCATATTGTCCGAACGAACAGCAGCCGGCAAACGGTTGTTTTTTTCTTACAGACATTTTATTGCAGGCTCCCTTACACCTCATGCAAAGCTCAAACCCCTTGCTTGTTGCCTTAGCTAAATCGCAAAATTTCATTGAATGAATAAGATGTTCGGTCGGGAGTGAAAAAATTTCATTATTCGTTATTCCCGACACATCACATAACGATATATGAATATTTTCGGCACTTTCAATTATTTTTACCAGCTGATTCAAAGAAGTCATCACAAAAACCGCCTTCGTTTCAATAAAGTATTGTTTTTGCTTTTAATTATACCACATTTATATCTTTTTTGCAATAAAATGGTATCATTTTTTATAGAAACTTTGTACTTCAAGGTATATAATGCTTCTTGAACATAGGTTAGTTCGTTAAATTAAATATCAAATAGAAAGGTTGATGAATTATGAAATTTGATACAGCCGTTATCGGAGGCGGTTTCTCCGGTTTTGCGGCGGCAATTTCCGCCGCAAGAGAGGGTTTAAAGGTAATATTGATTGAAAAGGGCAACTGCATGGGAGGTGCGGCAAGCAATTGTCTGGTTCAGCCGTTCATGCCGTATGTTGCGGACATCAACGGCGAAGCGGTACTGTTGAGCCGTGGAATATTCGAAGAAATCACCGATAATTTCAAGAAAATGTATTCCGATATAGATGGTGTGGAAATAACTGAAAAGTCCCTGTTTCTTTTTAATGAAGAATACATGAAAGTCATCTTTAACCGAATGGCGGAGGAAGCCGGAGTTACGCTTTTATATCACAGCTACATAATCGGTGCAGAAATGGAGAACGGTCGTGTAAAATCGGTAAAATGCTCAAGCACCTCGGGTTGCTTTGATATTGAAGCAGACTATTTTATTGACGCAACGGGTGACGCAAATCTTGCGTATATGTGCGGTTATCCGTTTAGGCTTGGCAGGGACAGCGACAATCTTTGTCAGCCGATGACATTATGCTTCAGAATTGCAAACGTTGATAACGATGTATGCAAAAACATACCGCGTGATCAAATAAACGAACTTTATAAGAAACTGCAAAAAGACGGCAAGATCACAAACCCGCGTGAAAACGTCCTTATCTTCCCAACGCTGACCGATGGAGTTCTGCATTTTAACACAACAAGAATTGTAAAGCTGAACCCAACCGAACCGTTCGATCTTACAAAAGCCGAAATAATTGCACGCAAACAGGTTATGGAAATTTATCTGATGCTAAAACGCAATATACCAGGATTTGAAAACTGCAAATTGATTATGACAGCTCCCGAAATAGGAATAAGAGAAAGCCGCATGATTGTTGGTGAATATACACTTACCGGAGAAATCATGAAAAGCTGCAAAATCTTTGACGATGCAATTGCGCTCGGTAATTATGGTATAGATATTCACAGTCCGGATGGCACCGGAACAAGTTATTACTTCTTTAAAACCGGAGAATACTACACCATCCCATACCGTTCCCTTATTCCGAAAAATTCCGAAAATCTTCTTGTAGCCGGCAGATGTATAAGCGTTGATCATGAAGCACAGGCTTCGATGAGAATAATGCCGATAGTCTGCACCGTAGGAGAAGCCGCCGGAACGGCTGCAGCAATTGCTTTTAAATCCGGCAAAAATGTCAGTGATATTGATATTACGCTTCTGAGAAAAACGCTTAAGGATAACGGAGCGGCTGTTGAAATATAACGTTTTAAAGCTATAAACGTCTTTTAAAAAGTATCTGACAGCGGTAAAACCGCAGTTTTGAAATTACCCAAAAAATACGGCAAAAGCCTGAATCTCAGTGCTTTTGCCGTATTTAAAAAGGGATTTTTATAATCAATTTTTCTTTTTTTGTCTGTTAATTCTTTTCAGATAATCAATACATTTCTTTTTAATCAGAGAAAATATACCGGCTATAACTGCGCTTATCATCATTGCCGGCAGACCGCACGCAATAGATTTTATTACAATATCATTCATTTTCTGCCTGCCTTTTCACCGTCAGCCGAATGACAGCTTCCGTGCAGTGCGCAGTGTGTGCAGTTACCGCCGCAGGAGGACTTTCCCTGTGATTTATCCTTTCTCATATGCCTGACAATCATCGTTACCACCGCTGCAAGCACAAGCAATACCAATATTGTTCCGATGTTTTCAGATAACCAGCTCATATAAATTCCTCCTATCCGAATTCATATGCGGAAGCCGCATTATTTTATACAGCTTCCGTTAAATTGTCTTAATCATTTCAAGTTTACATTTGCATTTAATGTGTTGGCTTCCTTGTAAGGCTTGAACAGCATATATACCATAAATGCGATTACGGCAACAGCAGCTATAATGCCTACAATGTTTAAATTACCGGTGAACAGTCCGCCGATTTGGTTGATACACAATGCAACAGCATAGGCAAGACCGCACTGATAGCCGATTGCGAACCATGTCCATTTAGCATTGTTCATTTCACGCTTCATAGCGCCGATTGCTGCGAAGCAAGGAGCGCAGAGGAGGTTGAATACCAGGAACGAGTATGCCGTGATACCTGTGAAGTGCTGTGCAAGGTTTCCGTAAACCGTACCCTCACCGCCATAGAGAATACCCATTGTACCAACGATATTTTCTTTAGCAACAAGACCCGTGATTGAAGCAACGGTTGCCTGCCAGTTACCCCAGCCGAGAGGTTTGAATATCCAAGCTATCGCATTACCGATTAGCGCAAGAATACTTGAGTCAATCTGATCCTCGGTAAGCATACCGAAGTGTCCGTCAACAAATCCGAAGTAGGTTGTGAACCAAACGAATATTGTTGAAAGAAGAATGATTGTTCCGGCTTTTTTAATGAATGACCAGCCGCGCTCCCACATACTTCTGAGCACGTTCAAAAGTGTAGGCATATGATATGCCGGCAATTCCATAACAAACGGTGCGGGGTCGCCTGCAAACATTTTTGTCTTTTTAAGCATAATACCCGATATAATTATTGCAGCCATACCAATAAAGTAAGCAGAGGTTGCAACCCATGCGTTACCTGCGAAAATCGCACCTGCGATCATTGCTATAAACGGAACCTTAGCACCGCAGGGGATAAAAGTTGTTGTCATTATCGTCATCTTACGGTCTCTGTCATTTTCAATTGTTCTCGAAGCCATGATACCCGGAACACCGCAGCCCGTACCTATCAGCATAGGAATGAATGACTTACCCGAAAGTCCGAACTTTCTGAATACTCTGTCCAATACGAACGCTATTCTTGACATATAACCGCAAGCTTCAAGGAATGCGAGCAGGAGGAACAATACGAGCATTTGAGGAACGAATCCGAGTACAGCTCCGACGCCGGCTACGATACCGTCAAGAATAAGTCCCGACAGCCACTCTGCACAATTTACTGCGTTAAGACCATTTTCAATCAAAACCGGAATACCGGGTACCCATACGCCGTAATCGGCAGGATCAGGTTCTTCGCAGTCATACTTGTCATATACATCTATAGCTTCAAGCAAATCGTTATATTTTGCCGTTTCTTCTTCATCAGCCATTGTTTCTTCATCTACTACCGTGTAAGTAATTTCTTTGATGTCCTTTGCGCTTTGTGCAAAATCATTCAGAGCCGCTTTTGCAGATGAAGAATCAAAGTTTTCGCTTTCGGCGTCTATAGCTTCAGCAACCGCTTCGGTGTCAACACCCTCGTCAGCGGCAAATTCGATATATCCGTTGATTATATCGGACGCTTTGCCGAATTCCTCGGATACTTCTTCATACTGTGCCGATCCGATTCCGAATAAGTGCCAGCCATCGCCGAACAATCCGTCATTTGCCCAGTCGGTTGCGGCAGAACCTACAGTAACCATTGAGATATAATATACAAGATACATTATAACCGCAAATATCGGCAAGCCGAGCCAACGGTTAGTCACGATTTTGTCTATTTTGTCGGAGGTAGAAAGTCCGCCTGTATTTTTCTTTTTGTAACAGCCCTTTATCAGCTGTGCTATATAGATATATCTTTCGTTTGTGATGATACTTTCTGCGTCATCATCAAGCTCGTCCTCGGCATTTTTAATGTCAGCTTCAATATGCTCCATGGTTGTTTTATCGATTTTCAGCTGCTCCATTGCCTTGCTGTCACGCTCAAAAATCTTGATTGCGTACCATCTCTGCTGTTCTTCGGGCAGATTATGAAGAGCCGCTTCTTCGATGTGTGCGATAGCGTGTTCAACAACTCCCGAGAAGGTGTGCATAGGAACTGTCTTTCCGTTTTCCGCTGCCTTGATTGCTTCCTCAGCAGCAGCCATAACTCCATCGCCCTTGAGCGCAGAAATTTCAACTATCTTGCAGCCCAGCTCTCTTGAAAGCTCCGCAACGTTAATCTTGTCGCCGTTCTTTCTTACAATATCCATCATGTTGATTGCGATAACAACCGGAATACCAAGCTCTGTAAGCTGTGTTGTAAGATAAAGGTTTCTTTCAAGGTTTGTACCGTCGATAATATTTAATATTGCGTCCGGTCTTTCTCCTATAAGATAGTTTCTCGCAACAACCTCTTCGAGTGTGTACGGTGACAGTGAGTAGATACCCGGCAAGTCGGTGATAACAACGCCGTCATGTTTTTTGAGCTTTCCCTCTTTCTTTTCAACCGTAACGCCCGGCCAGTTGCCTACAAATTGATTTGAACCGGTCAGTGCGTTAAACAATGTAGTTTTACCGCAGTTAGGATTACCTGCAAGGGCAATTCTGATATTCATATACTACCATTCCTTTCTGTGCCGAAGCACAAAGCATAAATTATTTTACAAAATCTGTGAATGAAATATCACTCTTTTGATTCCGCCGTGCTCCCCGGCGCAATAACAAATATGTATGAGCTTACTGTATTTCAATCATTTCGGCGTCAGCCTTTCTCAAAGAAAGCTCATATCCTCTTACGGTTACTTCGATAGGATCACCGAGCGGAGCAACCTTTCTTATATAAACCTCTACGCCCTTTGTGATACCCATATCCATGATTCTGCGCTTTACCGCACCCTCGCCGTGAAGCTTTACAACAGTTACGGTATCTCCAATTTTTGCCTGTTTCAATGTGTTCATCTTTACAACCATTCCTTTCCGTGCCGTAAGACACAAAACTGAAGTCTGAAAAAAATTGTTCAGAGCGCTGCTTTGCAGCAGGTGCTGTACGATGGTACTTCTCACCGCGGTTCGATCACTGAATAGCTCTGACAATTCACTGAATTGTCATTCACTGTTATTCGGCCGCTGCGCTTCTCCGAGCAAAAAGTAGTGCTATGGGCAATTTTATTCAGACCTTCTACCTCTCTTTTTAAATTTAATATACTGACAGCCGCAAAGCCGTACCCTGCGGTTATCCGATCAAAGAAATCGACGATTTCTTTTTATTCAGATCATAATCTTCTGAGCCATTTCCTGACTTATAGCAATTCTCGCTTCCTTAACGTTAACAATTACGTTGCCTCCCAGAGCGTTTACCACCTGTACATTACCACCGACCACAAATCCGAGATTTTCAAGGTGCTTTTTTACCTCAGGTTTTCCGCCGATTTTCTTGATGATGTTTACTTCACCGACATTTGCTAAATTCAACGGCATCATATTCTCCTCCGTTCCGGTTAGACCATACTAACCTACAGTTTGAAATTTTAGTTAGCCTTTGCTAACCTTCAACGGTTAGTTTATCATAACTAACCTCTTTTGTCAATAGTTTATATAAATTTTTTTTGAATTTGTCAATTTTAATATTTACAGCCAAAAATTTCTGCTGTTTTTTGTGCATTTGCAAAGTTTTATATTTTGCAGAAATTTGACATTCGCAAAAGTTTATGATATAATAAATGTATGTAATCGGACGGTTGCCGCATATCGGTTTGAACCGCACGCATTTAACGGATAGGAGTATGCCATATGATAATAAAGGAATCTGCCGAAAACTATCTAGAAGCGATACTTATGATTAAGAAAAAAAACGGCTATGTAAGAAGCGTTGACGTTGCAAATCAGCTTAATTTTACAAAGCCGAGCGTATCGGTGGCAATGAAGGGCTTCCGTGAGGACGGATACATCACTGTCGAGCATGACGGCAATATAAATCTGACTTCAAAAGGGCTTGAAATCGCTCAAAGCGTATACGAACGCCATGAAGTGATTGCCAAAGCTCTGATTGCTCTCGGCGTTGATGAAAAAACGGCCTATGAGGACAGCTGCAAGGTTGAACACGATATAAGTGCCGAAACCTTTGACAAGCTTAAATCATATTTAAAGACAAAAGGCATTATTTAAATAAGCCCTTGCACAATAACGTTTTCAGGATTTGTCAGATCTACAGCCGGTTTTTATCGGCGGAACGGAGATAATTATGATAATAATTGCAGCCACAACAAACGAGGGAAAGGTAAAGGAAATTAAGAAAATATTTTCTTCCTCCGAGCTTGAAATAATATCTATGAGGGACGCCGGCTTTGATATAGAGGTCATGGAAACCGGCAATACATTTGAAGAAAATGCGCTGTTAAAAGCAAGAGCGGTATTCGGGCTGTGCGCAAAGCCCGTGCTTGCGGACGATTCGGGACTGTGCGTTGACGCACTCGACGGTGCGCCCGGTCTTTATTCGGCACGTTATGCCGGAATCGGCGCTTCAGACGATGATAAAATAACAAAGCTTTTAAAAGCGCTTGACGGAGAATCAAACCGAAAGGCTCACTTTCAAAGCACCGTTGCCTTTATAGATTCGAACGGCACGGAATACACCGCATCGGGAAAGGTTTTCGGTTCAATCACCGATAAGCCGTGCGGCAGCGGCGGCTTCGGATATGACCCCGTGTTTTTCTCAGATGAGCTTCAAAAAACCTTCGGAGAAGCGACCTCCGACGAAAAAAACAGCATAAGCCACAGAGCAAGAGCTTTGGGCAGCCTATATGAAATTTTAAAGAACAAAAATATATTATAAAAATTGCCGTGTATCGGCGGAATGGAGAATCATTATGGATATTTTTTGCGAGTATATCGTAAGACACAAAAAAAGCATTAAGGATTATCTGATTATGGCAGGAGTTGACATTGCTGCAGTAATTCTGGTTTTTGCGGTTTTGCTTTTTTACCGCTACACTTTCGGTTTCGGCTTTTTCATAATCGCCGCAATAATTTACGGCGCATATATTTTAATAAGAAGCCGTTTTATCGAGTATGAATATGCTCTAACAAACAACGAGCTTGACATTGACAAAATAATGGCGAAAAAGAAGAGAAAACACATATTTACCGTTGATTTCAAGCAGGTTGTGATATGCGCTGCCGTTAATGACGATAATTTTTCTTCCGAATATAACAATACGGCTTCCCTTTCAAAAACCTATGATTTCAGCGGAATCTGCGAATATGACGTATATTTTGCCGATTTTAACACCGGCGACGGAAGAATCCGTATACTTTTCAACCCCAACGACAAAATGAAGGATTCTCTGAGAATAGTAAATCCCAGGGCGGTACACATAATATGATTATCGGAATAGGTACCGATATAATTGAAGTATCGCGCCTTGCAAAGGCTATTGAAAACTCACGTTTTCTTGAAAGATACTTTACCGAATCGGAAAATGCGTATTTTCTTTTAAAAAACCGCAATCCTCAGACCATAGCAGCCTCCTTTGCGGCAAAGGAGGCTTTTTCAAAAGCCCTCGGCACGGGCTTTCGGGGATTTGCTCTTAAAGATGTCGAGGTATTGAGGGACAGCTTCGGCAAGCCCTATATTAATGTATACAACAATGCCGCAAGGCTTGTCGGTGACGGAATTATCCATGTGTCGCTCACTCACATAAAGGAATATGCCTCGGCATATGTTATAATTGAAAAACAATAATGGTGATTTTATGAAAGCTTGTACTTCTGCGCAAATGCGCTTAATTGACAAATCCGCCTCGGAATTCGGCGGGATACCATCAATAGTTTTAATGGAAAATGCCGCAATTGCCTGCGTTAATGAAATAACAAAACTCGGCAGTATCGGTTCTGCCGTTATTTTCT
The DNA here is from genome assembly GCA_934462715.1 of uncultured Clostridia bacterium. Lineage (GTDB taxonomy): Bacteria > Bacillota > Clostridia > UBA1381 > UBA1381 > RGIG1988. The sequence continues at coordinate 44,377 of CAKSIJ010000012.1, read as the reverse complement.
GCGGCAAGGGCAACAACGGCGGAGACGGCTTTGCCGTGGCAAGGCACTTATTTAATAAAGGAATAAAAGTAACGGTTTATCTTGTATGCGGAAGCGATTTCTCGGGCGACGCATTAATCAATTATGAAATCATCTCACGCATGGGGATAAATATTATTGAACTGAATGATACGGATTTGCTGAATCTGTATATTTCCAACTCGGATATTACGGTTGACGCAATTTTCGGCACGGGTATTCACGGAGAAATAACAGGTCTTGCGGCTGATGTTATTGAAGAAATAAACAATCATTCAAAGTTTACGCTCAGCATAGATATTCCGAGCGGAATCAATGCCGATACCGGCGAAATATGCGGTTTGTGCGTCAATGCGGACGTAACCGTTACCTTTGCCGCATACAAAACCGGTCTTTTAATGTTTCCCGGTGCAGACCATACGGGTAAAATTGTCGTTGCCGATATTTCAATTCCGGAATATATCATCAACAATATGAATATAAATGTGAATGTATCGGACAAGCGGCTTGTAAAAGAACTTTTACCGAAACGCAGAAAAAACACGCACAAGGGCGATTACGGTAAAATTCTGATAATCGGCGGTTCTGCCGGTATGACCGGTGCCTGCGTCATGTCCGCAAATGCGGCACTCAAAAGCGGTGCCGGATTGGTGACGGCTGCCGTATGCGACAAGCTCAATCCGATTTTTGAAGAAAAGCTCACCGAGCCTATGTCTATCCCTCTCCCCTCCTCCGACGGTCATTTGGATCGTTCGTGCATTTCAAAGCTGACAAGCATTATCAACAGCTATGACGTATGCCTTTTCGGACCGGGACTCGGCAGAAGCGGCGATATAGGCGAAATACTTTCCGCACTTTTGAGGGTATCGGAAATTCCGATGATTATAGACGCTGACGGTCTTTATGCTCTTGCAAAAAATCCGTCAATGCTTGAAGAATGCAGCTGTAATCTTATACTCACCCCCCACGAAATGGAGGCTTCAAGATTATTCGGCTGTTCCGTTGATTATATTGCCGCCGACAGATTGGGAACAAGTCTTGGTTATGCTTCGCAAAACAGCGTAACTCTGATACTCAAAGGCGCGCATACAATTGTAACATCACCGGCAGGAGAACAATATATTAATATTAACGGGAATAACGGCATGGCGTGCGGCGGAAGCGGAGATGTTCTCGCCGGAATGACGGCGGCATTTGCCGCACGGTGTCATGACGAAACCTCAGCGGCCGTGCTTTCGGTATATCTACACGCCGCAGCCGGCGATCTTGCAGCAAAAAAATACGGAGAGGCTTCAATGACTCCTACCGATATGCTTGATTGTATCGGCAACGCTTTAACCGATTTAATCGGCTGACAACACAAAGAAAACAATATTATAATCTGCAAGCGGCATTGGCTTATACAAGTATCGGATACTTTTAAAATAACAAAATTTACTTGTAGATTATTTTTATATTTTATGATATAATTTTATATATAAATGAGAGGCTGAAAAATATGAACACAAGAACATGGGCTCAAATTGATCTTGACGCCCTGAAATCAAACATTAAGGCAATAAGAAAAATAACGTCACCCAAAGCAATGGTTATGGCGGTTGTCAAGGCGGACGCATACGGTCACGGTGCGGTTGAATGTTCAAAGCTCCTGCTTGAAAACGGAGCAGACAGACTTGCCGTTTCCTGCTACGACGAAGCTTTTCAGCTCCGCAGAGCCGGAATAAGCGCACCTATTCTTATCCTCGGTGCTTCCTTTGACGAGGAAGCCGACGGCATCGTAGAGCATGACATAACAGCGTGCGTCTTTTCATACGGCTTTGCGGAAAAGATTTCACAGGCTGCCGTAAAACAGAACAAAACCGCAAAAATCCATATAAAGCTCGATACCGGAATGTCCAGAATAGGATATGTTTCCGGTGTGGACGATGAAAAAATTGCCGATGAAATTTTAAAAATCGCTTCTCTTGAAAATATAGAAATCGAGGGAATTTTTTCCCACTTCTCAACCTCGGACGAAGCCGATTCGTCATATACCGAGTTACAGTTTTCACGGTTTAACACAGTATGCGCTCTGCTTGAAGTCAAGGGGCTTCATATTCCCGTTAAGCACATTGCAAACAGCGCCGCAATCATAATGTATCCCGAAACGCATCTTGATATGGTGCGCGCCGGAAACATTCTTTATGGCTTATATCCGTCCGATGAAGTTGACAAAACAAAGCTGCCCTTAAAGCCCGTTATGACTTTAAAATCCAGAATTACAATGGTTAAGGATTTATGCGAAAACAGGGGCGTCAGCTACGGAAAAATGTACATAACCGACAGTAACACAAAAATTGCCACGGTTCCTATCGGTTATGCAGACGGATATACGAGAATGCTGAACGGCAAAGCCAAAATGCTGGTACACGGACAGACCGTTGATGTTATCGGAAAAATTTGTATGGATCAATGTATGATTAACGTTACAAATGTCCATAATATAAATACGGGTGACGAAGTAATCGTATTCGGCGCAGAAACCGTTACGGCAGATGATATGGCATCATGGCTCGGTACTATAAACTATGAAATAGTATGCATGATCTCAAAGCGTATTCCGCGAATTTATTTGAGTAACGGAAGGACGGTGAAAACGCTGAACTATCTCAACAGACTATAATTTATCAGATTATAGGTAATTAAATTAACAAACGGGGGGCCTGATTACTTTGTCACAACCAAAAAAGGTCATATCCGGTCTGTCTTTCAAAAAATCCGAGAAAAATCAGTATATTTTATGCTATTTGGTAAAAAAATATAATCGGATAAATTCACTTAGGAAAGGCTATTCCGAAATGGCTGAAATAAACATTTCCATAGCCAAAACGTGTTTTGACGCCGATTGTGACGTCTTTCGGCAATATGAGGAAAAACTGACGGAGTGTGAATAGTGGTGATTGTAAAAAGAGGAGATATTTATTACGCCGATTTAAGTCCTGTTGTTGGCAGCGAGCAAGGCGGCATACGCCCTGTTCTTATTATTCAGAACGATATCGGCAATAAATACAGCCCAACTGTAATTGCGGCGGCAATTACGTCGCAGATTAACAAAGCCAAAATGCCAACGCATATTGAGCTGACAGCAAAGGATTACGGTCTTTCAAAGGATTCTGTAATTCTGCTTGAACAAATCAGAACAATAGATAAAAAGCGTCTGCATGAGAAAATAGGCCATCTTGACTCAAGACTCATGCAAAAGGTAAATGACGCACTTGCAATCAGCTTCGGACTGTCGGGATTTTAACCCTGATTTTTGTATAGAGAAGTATTTGGGAGGCAGGCTTTTATGATATTTCGGAGCATGATGTGTGTAAATTGATTATTTACATACATTCAGCGGTTTGATTCCGCAAAAAATGCCGCAAAGCTGAGCTTTGCGGCATTTTCAGTAATTATGACATATACAGCCTGTACGAAAACGCATAGCACTCTTGAGATTGTACATATTTTGTATACAACACTTAAATCGGATACAATATACAGTAATATTTGTGCCTTTTTATATTACATTTTTGTTACATGAAAATTTTATTGGTTAATTTTTCAGCTACGAAAATTAACCTTTAACAAACGGTTTAAGTTAGATGTTACCTGACTTTTCCCACCTTTTAATAGAAAATACGTATTCTTTTTTTTCGTATGTTTTGATTTCTTAACTTATTTTTGTTTCACCAGATATTGTGTTTTGTTAATTATTACTCTTGACAAATATACTATTCTTTGGTATTATATATAAGCGTATTATTAAAACATAATTTGTAAAATGACATTTTGCAATTGCACGGTTATAATTTTAATAAAGGAGGATATAAAAGTGAAAATTATCAAAAGAAATGGCTCTGAAGCTGATTTTGACCTTTCCAAAATAGTTAAAGCCATTTCAAAAGCCAATCAGTCTGTAAAATCGCAGGAGCTGAGCGAGTCACAGATCGAAAATATTGCCGATTACGTTGAGTTCAGACTGAGCAAAGCAAACAGAGCCTACTCTGTTGAGGAGATACAAGATATAGTAGAGAATCAGATTATGGCACAGGGCGCGTTTGAGGTTGCGAAAAGCTATGTCAAATACCGTTATACAAGAAGTCTTATCCGTAACTCGAATACCACAGACAATCAGATTCTTACTCTTATAGAATGTAACAATGAGGAGGTTAAGCAGGAAAACTCCAATAAGAATCCCACAATTAACAGTGTACAGCGTGATTATATGGCAGGCGAGGTATCAAAAGACCTTACAAGAAGATTGTTGCTTCCCCTCGATATAGTCCAGGCTCACGAGGAGGGTCTTATTCACTTCCATGACAGCGACTATTTTGCGCAGCATATGCACAACTGTGATCTTGTAAATCTTGAGGATATGCTGCAAAATGGTACGGTTATCAGCGGCACACTTATTGAAAAGCCTCACAGCTTTTCAACTGCATGCAACATCGCAACACAGATAATCGCACAGGTTGCGTCAAGCCAGTACGGCGGTCAGAGCATAAGCCTTACGCACCTTGCTCCATTCGTTGACATCTCCAGAAAGAAAATCAGAAAAGAGATTCTCGAAGAAGCAAATGTCTGCAGAACAACGCTTACCGATGAACAGGTAAATAAAATCACCGAAAAACGTCTGCGCGAGGAAATCAGAAAGGGCGTTCAGACTATACAATATCAGGTGGTAACTCTTTTGACCACTAACGGACAGGCACCATTCGTTACCGTATTTATGTATCTTAACGAAACGGACGATCCGCAGGAAAAATCAGATCTTGCCATGATTATTGAGGAAACGCTTAAACAGAGAATCATGGGCGTAAAGAACGAAAAGGGTATCTGGATAACTCCTGCTTTTCCGAAGCTTATATACGTTCTTGAAGAGGACAACATTCATCCGGATTCAAAATACTACTACCTCACGGAGCTTGCCGCAAAATGCACCGCAAAGCGTATGGTTCCCGACTACATATCGGAAAAAATCATGCTTCAGCTTAAAATAGACAAAAACGGAGAGGGACACTGTTATACCTGTATGGGTTGCCGTTCCTTCCTTACACCTTACGTTGACCCCGAAACCGGAAAGCCGAAGTATTACGGAAGATTCAACCAGGGTGTTGTAACGCTGAATCTTGTAGATGTAGCGTTATCCTCCGGCGGAAACAAAGAAAAATTCTGGAGAGTATTTGACGAAAGACTGGATTTATGCTATCGTGCGCTTATGTGCAGACATAACCGTCTTAAAGGTACTTTAAGCGACGCTGCGCCCATTCTCTGGCAGCACGGTGCGCTTGCACGTCTTGAAAAGGGAGAAACAATCGACAAGCTTCTCTACGGCGGATATTCCACAATATCACTCGGATATGCCGGACTTTACGAATGTGTAAAATACATGACGGGCAAATCGCACACCGATCCGGAGGCTACTCCGTTTGCGCTTGATGTTATGAATCATCTTAACGAAGCAACCAATCGCTGGAAAGAAAAGGAAAACATAGATTTCAGTATCTACGGAACTCCTCTTGAATCCACCACCTACAAGTTTGCAAAGTGTCTGCAAAAGAGATTCGGCATAATTAAAGGTGTAACCGATAAAAACTACATCACAAACAGCTATCATGTTCATGTGTCAGAAAAAATCGACGCATTTACAAAACTCGGATTTGAAGCACAGTTCCAGGCATTGTCCCCCGGCGGCGCTATCAGCTATGTTGAAGTACCGAATATGCAAAATAACATCGAAGCGGTTATCAGAGTTATGCAGTACATATATGAGCATATTATGTATGCTGAACTGAATACCAAATCAGACTGCTGCCAGGCTTGCGGATATGAGGGCGAAATTCAGATTATTACCGACAATGACGGTAAGCTTATATGGGAATGTCCCAACTGCGGCAACCGTGACCAGACAAAAATGAACGTTGCAAGACGTACTTGCGGATACATAGGCACTCAGTTCTGGAATCAGGGCAGAACACAGGAAATCAAAGAAAGAGTTCTGCATTTATAATGTATTACGGAAATATAAAAAAATGCGACATCGCCGACGGAACGGGTGTAAGAGTTTCTCTGTTTGTTTCCGGGTGCAGACATCACTGCAAGGGTTGTTTTCAGCCGGAAACATGGAATTTTGATTACGGCAATGAATTTACCTGTGAAACAGAAAATGAGATCTTAGAAGCTCTGTCAAGCGACTATACGGACGGTTTAACCCTGCTCGGCGGTGAGCCTTTTGAGCCCGAAAACCAGGCTGTGCTCTATCCCTTTCTGAAAAGAGTAAGAAAGAGATTTCCCGAAAAATCCGTCTGGTGCTATTCCGGTTATACTTTTGAACAGCTCACCTCGGATTCCCACCCTGTTACCGAGGTAACAATACCTATGCTTGAACTGATTGACGTTCTCGTTGACGGTGAATTTATAGAAGAATTAAAAAATATCAGTCTGAAGTTCCGCGGCAGCTCTAATCAGCGTATTCTTGACGTAAAAAAATCGCTTGAAACAAAGCAGCCGCACATATTCATGGATTGAACGGCACAGCGGATTTTTATTCCGCTGTGTTTTTTTATTTTCACACAACTATGCAAAACGGCTGACCGGCGTAATTTTCATAAAAAATCGGTGCAATCCGGAACGATAAATATAATTTTTTTTATTTTTTGTTATTTTGCAAAATATTTCAACATACTTTTTATACCAATTTTCACCATATTTTTACAACTGACTGCAAGAATAATCATCAATTACACTTGTTTTATTACAATTTATCCTCTTTTAATATAAATAATCGGTAACATTCTATATTAATCAATCACTTTAAAGTTTTTTTTCCGAAACATATATCGACATATTTTCACCTTTGGCAGTAGTATAATGATAATCAATTCGGCAGATGAAAAAATTAACGAAGCACAAAACGAAAAACACACAATACCCGAACGGAGCAGAAACATGACCGTATACATAGATATTTTTTTTGCAGTTAATTTCATAATTGATTATATTATACTGACGCTGTCCTGCCGAAAATGCAGATCCTTTACAGCTAACAGGCTGATTGCCTCATTATTTGGTGCGGCATATGCCTGCATGGGGTTATGGGACGTTCCGGGGTTTTTTTTCTCGTTTGGCGCAAAAATAACCGTACTTTTCATGATGTGTGCATTGTCGCTTTTTCCGTGCAGTATCAAAATCATAGCAAAAGCTTGTGTAAAGTGCTTCGCCTTGTCACTATTGTTCAGTGGCTCGGCTTTAACACTCATGACCGCAGCCGGTATTTCATACTGCTCACCTCTGCCGGATTTTTTACTTGCGGCAGCAATCGCGGCAGGCGGCACATGCTTTAAATATCTTGAAAAAAATTTTATGCGAAAATCGGACGGGTTCTGTCTTTCGATTTTTTATAACGGAAAAAAAATAACTCTCGACGGAAAATGCGATACCGGAAATTCTTTAAAAAGCTTTGGCGGACTTCCCGTGGTTGTTGCGGACTTCAGTTCGATAAAAAGGCTGTTCCCGAAAATCACCTCTCCGACACAGCTTTCCGAATTTGTAGAGCCTGCTGATTTCAGAGTTATTCCTTACTCCACAATATCGGACAGCGGTATTCTCTACGGTTTCATACCCAATCGTCTGACAGATGAAAAAAACAAAAAATTAAATGCAGTTATCGCAATCGCTCCGATAAAGCTTGAAGCCCCTTTGCTTTACAGTCCGGAACTATTATCTTAACAACTAAAACAAATTCAGAAAGGAACAACTAATGTGAAAAAGATGCACATCATATTTTTCACGTTGAGATTTGTGCCGCCGTACGGCGGCGAAATGGAGGATTAAAATGAAATCATTATTTAAACAACTGGAAAACGCAATCTCAGCACAATGCTTTAAGCTGACAAAAAAGGAAATATACTACATCGGCGGAAGCGATATTTTGCCTGCACCGCTTGAAAAGGACAAGGAGGAGGAAATAATCATGAGACTGCCGGATGATGAGGCGGCAAAAAAAATTCTCATTGAGCATAATCTTCGCCTAGTTGTGTACATAGCGAGAAAATTTGAAAATACAGGGATTTATGTGGAGGATTTAATATCAATCGGAACAATCGGTCTTATAAAGGCGATCAATACATATAACCCCGGCAAAAACATAAAGCTTGCAACCTACGCTTCACGCTGTATCGAAAATGAAATTCTCATGTATCTGAGAAAAAATCAAGTAAGAAAAACAGAAATATCAATAGACGAGCCTTTAAACGTTGACTGGGACGGCAACGAACTGCTGCTTTCTGATATACTGGGTACAGACAACGATATAATTTACAGAGGAATCGAAGAAGAAGTTGATAAAAGCCTGCTTAATTATGCCTTAAACAAGCTTCCAAAGCGTGAAAAGAAAATAATGGAAATGAGATTCGGGCTTAATAACACAAAAGAACAAACGCAAAAAGAGGTCGCCGATTCACTCGGTATTTCACAATCATACATTTCTCGTCTTGAAAAAAGAATCATATCAAAGCTGAAAAAAGAAATTATGCGCTTGAATTAAAAAATAACTGTCTGCTTTTTTGTAAAAAGCATGACAGTTATTTTTTTATTTTATTATACAAGTAAAAACATAAAGCAGTGAATCAATCTTCCATAACCTTTTCAAGCTTTGCGAAATTTGCCATAAGCTGTTTTGTTCCTACGCTGTCAAACGCTACCTCCAAAAGTGTATCCATACCGTACCTCTTAGCCGTGATAACCATACCCCGTCCGAATTTCTTATGCATTACAATATCTCCGGTATTATAAGAAGCCGAAGCCTTGGAGGTGTGTACCCTTGCCGGTGCTTCAACTCTTTCTGCGGTAAATTCGGGCTGTTTGTTTTTATTAATATAATCAAAAATCGTTGATGAGCTTTTTTTTGGCTTAGAGCCTTTCAATTCAAGCTCATTGATAAACCGCGACGGCTGATGAGGTTCTGTATGCCCGAAAACAGTCCTTTGTTTTGCGTTGGTGATATACAGCTTTTGCTTTGCTCTTGTTATTGCAACATAGCAAAGACGGCGTTCCTCCTCCAGATCCTCCGCAAGATTTCCTGCCGGTCTTAAGGACGGGAACAGTCCCTCTTCAAGACCTGCAATAAATACCGTCGGAAATTCCAGTCCCTTTGCGGAGTGTACTGTCATCATAACCGCAAAATCCTCGTTTTCGTCATATGTATCGATATTGGAAACAAGCGTTATATTTTCGATAAATGCTTCAAAGCTTGTATCCTCTTCATCGCTTTTTATAAATCCTGCGGCAACGCTTGTAAATTCCTTTAAATTTTCAATTCTGGTTTCAGCCTCCGGGGTGTTTTCGGCTTCAAGCGCCGTCATATAGCCGCTTAACGTAAGCACCGCCTTTATAAGCTCAACAACGTCAACCTTGTTTCTTATCTTCCTCAATTCTTCGATTACCGTTATAAACGAATCAAGCTTTGTGCTTGCACGTATTATTTCCGGGTACTTGTCCGGCTCGGAAATTATTTCATATATGCTCTTTGAACGATAAGCTGCAATCGACGCGGCTTTATCTGTAGTTGTCTTGCCTATTCCCCGTTTTGGTTCATTAATGATTCGTAATAAGCTTACATCATCGGCAGGATTCAGAATCACTCTGAGGTATGCGATAATATCCTTGATTTCCTTTCTATCATAGAAGCGCAGTCCGGACAGTATTTTGTACGGAATGGAGCTTTTCATAAAAGCTTCCTCCAGAACACGCGACTGTGCGTTAGTGCGGTACAAAACGGCAAAATCGGAATATTTTGCGCCGTTTTCAACATCTGCTTCTATTTCGTCGGCAATAAACATTGCCTCTTTGTACTCATCGGCTGCGGTATAAAGCTTTATAGTTTCACCCTCGTTATTGTCTGTCCAGAGAGCTTTTGATTTTCTTTCGGAATTATTCTTGATAACGGCATTTGCGGCATTTAAAATATTCTTAGACGAACGGTAATTCTGTTCAAGCTTGATAACCTGCGCATCCTTAAATTCCTTTTCAAAATCAAGTATATTTCTTATATTCGCACCTCTGAACTTGTATATACTCTGATCGTCATCGCCGACTACGCATATGTTTCTTGTTCCGGCAGATAACAGACTCACAAGAACGTACTGTGCAATGCTTGTATCCTGGTATTCGTCAACCATTATGTATTTGAATTTGTTGCGATAATATTCAAGTGCCTGCGGATTTTCCTTTAATATTTTTACTGTATTAAAAATAATATCGTCAAAATCCATGGCGTTGTTTCTTTTAAGCTTTTGCTGATAGAGTGTGTACAGTGCGGCAACCTTGGATTTCAGATAATCGTTATTGTATGTTTTTGTATATTCCCCGGCACTCATAAGCTCGTCCTTTGCCTTGCTGATATATGAAAGCATACTTCTTACCGGAAAAACCTTTTCATCTAAATTCAACTCTTTTAAGCAATCCTTCATAACCGTTCTGCTGTCATCGGAATCGTAGATTACAAAGCTGCTGCTGTAGCCCAGATATTCGGCGCATTTTCTTAATATTCTCACGCAAGCCGAATGGAACGTAAAAATCCACATACCGTCCGCCTTGTTCCCTATTTTCTTTTCAATTCTTATTTTCATCTCATTTGCCGCCTTGTTGGTAAAGGTAATGGCAAGTATGTTATATGGTTCAACCGACTTTGTTTCAAGAATGTATGCGATTCTGTTGACAAGCACTGTGGTTTTTCCGCTGCCTGCTCCGGCAAGCACAAGCACCGGTCCCTCCGTGGCAGTCACGGCTTTTTGCTGCATTTCATTCAGACCGTCAAGATTCATTAATTTTTCCTCCTAAGCTTTAAAACTGCGGTTTTAAAATTAAATATACCGCCAAATCATTCAAACAATCCCAGAATCTCCTCTCGTGAAAGACCCGCAATTGTTTTTGTGTTCTTTTTGATTACGCTGTCAGCAAGCCTGCGTTTTTTCTCCTGCAATTTCAGAATCTGTTCTTCTATAGTTCCCTTTGCGGCAAGCTTGATTACCTGAACCGCCTTAGTCTGACCGATTCTGTAAGCTCTGTCCGAAGCCTGATCCATAACCGCCGGATTCCACCACGGATCATAGTGAATTACCATATCCGCACCCGTCAGATTCAAGCCCGTACCTCCGGCTTTCAGCGAAACGAGAAAAATATTTTTTTCTCCGGCATTAAATTTCTCGGCAAGCGCCGTTCTCATATCAGACGGTGTTTTTCCGTCAATATAAAAACAGTCGGTATTATTTTCGGCAAGCCTTTTTCTTATTATCGTAAGCATAGAGGTAAACTGCGAAAAAACCAACACTCTATGTCCCTGAGAGGTTGCTGAGTTTAACAGCTCCTCCAAAAGAATCAGCTTGCCGCTGTCCTTTTTATATGCTTCGTCAAACAATGCCGGATGGCAGCATATCTGGCGCAGGCGCAGAAGCAGGGTCAGAATCTTAATACTGCTGCCGCCGTTATCTGCCAGTTCACGCACTTCTTTTTTTGCAGCCATTAAAAACGCTTCGTAAAGCTTCTTCTGCTCCGGCACAAAATCCGAATATATTGTGTGTTCTATTTTTTCCGGCAGCTCGGACAGCACATCTGTTTTCATACGCCGCATTACAAAAGGACGTATTTTTTTTCTAAGCTCCGAAAGAATTTTCGTATTTGCTTCGGATTCCAACCCGGTGTACCTTTTCGCAAAATCCTTTCTTGTTCCGAGATAACCTTTCATTGCATAGTCGAAAACCGACCACAGCTCAATCAGATTATTCTCTATCGGAGTTCCGGACAGCGCAAACTTTTTCGACGCTTTTATTCTCTTGACCGCCTTTGCAATCATGGTATCGGGATTCTTGATTTGCTGCGATTCGTCTATGAACATATATGAAAACTCATTCTTTGAATACAGCTCAACATCACGGCGCAACAGCGGATATGATGTAATCACAAAATCATAGCCTCCGATTTCGGACAGCATTTTTCCCCTTTCCTCCCTGCTTCCGTCAATAATGCAAGCAGAAGCTTCGGGCGCAAATTTTTCTATTTCGTGAATCCAGTTATATGTCAGCGCGCTCGGCGCAGTAACCAAAACGGGGAAATTCCTTTTTTCACTCATAACAAAGGCAATAACTTCAAGCGTTTTTCCCAGACCCATATCGTCCGCAAGTATTCCGCCGTAGCCGAGCTCTGAAAGCTGTTTGAGCCAGTTAACTCCGTCAATCTGATATTTTCTCAGTACCGCTTTAAGGCTTTTCGGAATATCCGCTTTTATGCTCTTAATTTGTTTTATCAAATCCTTAAATGCTTTGTCTGAAGTCAATCTTCCCTCCTTTTCGAGTGCGTCAATGTACAGTATATGATATTTTGTCACATTTTTGTGCCCTGCGGCAATATCCCTGTCGCTGAAATTCAGATTATCGAGAAGTAAAAAATCACGCTCGGTTTCTTCGTTCAGCGGCAAAAAGCTGCCGTTTTTAAGCTTATAATACGCTTTTTTCGTTCTCACCGCGTCAAGTATACCGGAAATTTCTTCATTTGATAATTCCGTTTCAAAGCTTATCTCGAGCAAATCAATATCTTTTTTATACCGCACGTCGGTTTTGACTCTCGGCGATTTGTTGCTTTTCAGATTGTTAAAGCTGTCGCTTGTATAAATCTCCGCTTTCTCATAAAGCGTTTTGATTCCGTTTGTTATAAAGTCAAAGATAACATCGCTGTTATCGGTAACAAAACCGTTTCCGTCAAACGAAAAGGTGGAAAAGTTCTTTAATATATCACTTTCCGCAGCCATATCTCTTATAACTATCTTTTCAGAGGACGGCATTTCCGCAGGCAGCAGTAAGCGAATACTTCCATATCCGACCACAACCGAAGCAATGATTTTCCCTTTTTGTGCGTCAAGATACACCGAAAATTTCGGTTTTTCATTTATCACAAGCGAATCCAGCCCGGCAGTTACCACTCCCCTCCGATTTCTGAGCTTTGGGTAAACATACGTTGCAAAATCCACTCTTGCGTTATCTTTAAAATCTATCTGCGTTCTGCTTTCGGTTACAAGCGCACGGTATATAGGCATAAACCACGAACGCCATTCCGAATCCGTACGGTAAAAATCATTTTCAAAAAGGAACCAGCTGCCATCGTCAAAAAGTGCCGTTCCGCTTTCAAACACATTAAGGCTAATTTCCGAATCCGTGGCATTGATGTCAATTACTATATCGGGATTTTCTTCTCTGACAGTAAAATTGCTCAGCTGCATTGTATTAAAATAGATTTCGCAGTCGGCTTCAAGCAGCATAGGAAAAATTCTTTTTGCAGTGATTGAGGCTATATAGGTTTTTGATACTCTGTTCACATATCCGCCGTCGGATAGCTTGTTCTGGTATGCCTCGCACAATATGCCGATAATCTCCCTGTCATTGTCGGAAAGAGAATAATTTGATGCATTGATCGCCGTATGCTTTGAAATTTTAAAATCCGTACCGTTAATATAACAGTCAAGGAATCTGTCTACTCCGCTTATCGTTCGCATTTCATCAAAACCGCACATAAGCTCTATCGAATAACGACACGAACGGTCTGCGGCGGTTATTATAGTAAAAATGTATTTAAGTCCCAATCTCTTTTTTTCAAAGCAATTCCCGGCAAATTCTCCGCACAGGAGCTTTGCAATTCTATCGTTTTCGTCCTTATAGTTTTCTCCCTCGGAAAGCTCTGACTGTCTTTTTTTTAAAACTGCCGCAATATGCTTGCAGTTTGCTCCCATAGTACGGTAATACGGACAGGTGCAAAAACAGCCGGTAATTTTATCACCGTCAAAATCGATTTTTATGTTATAAATTTCGTCATCATCGACAACTGCGCTGATTGAATTTTCTTCGCGCGATTTAATATGAACTCTGCCGTCCTGATAAAATTCCGTTCCTCTTTTACATATCACAGGAGAACATACTCGTTGTATTTCCTTATCGCTGATTTTCATTGTATCTCCTCCTTAACCGCTCTCATCTGCACTTTTGTATCTTACTATTATAACACAATTATTCTTGAATATCAAGTATTTTAATTAATTTGTATACGTTTTTTAAATTAATTTATATATACTTCTTTGATTAAAAAATTATTATTGTTACCCCTATATAATAATCCGTGGTTTAGCAAAAACAACTTTTTAAATAACCCTTGCAGACAGCCGGCGGTAAAAATAAATCCCCGTTTGCCAAAAGATATTTCATCTGACAAACAGGGGATCTGTTTCAATCTCGGTTTTACCGAAATTATGTGTTTTACATTTTTATAGCTTGCTTTTCATGATATTATAGAGATTTTCGCCCATTCTCGAATGACCGAACTCCGACGGATGAACCATATCGCTGCTGAGGTAAGTATACTGCTCCAAAACATCGTCGCCGTTAATTAAAACAACATTTTCAGAATGGATATTAGTTACGACTTCTGTCAGAATATCCACATAATCCTTATGTTTCTGCACCGAATCCTTATCCTGAACAAAGCAAGTGTAGTTCGGAAACGGAGTAATCACAAAAACTTTATTATCCGGCTTTGCTTCATGCACGGTTTCTATCAGATACTGAGCACGTTTTTTGAAATCCTTTGTTTTAAAACCGTACATATTAACTCCAAGCTCAAGAGTTGCAAAATCCCATTTTGCGCCTGCGATATAATTTGCAATTTCCTTTTCACAGCAGCAAGCGCCGCTCATTCCCTTACACAAAACATCGGCTTTCAACAGCCTTGCGGTATGCTGTATATAAGAGTTTGACGTATCATCACAGCCGACTCCGTGAGTTATTGAAGAACCGTACGCAAGCCATGTTTTCTTAGGCTGTTCACCGTTAAACGGAGGACGCACAACACCGTCAAGTCCCGACACTTCATGAAATATGCAATTAGACTCAACGCTGTTTATATGTAATCTCCATACATTTATATTGAAGCTTTGCTTAAAGCTCTTAAAAAACTCGCTTCCGACAGCACCAAACATTTGATTTTTATCCAGCTGAATTGTAGCCTTTGTATTTGCCTTAACTGTTATCTTTTTATATACAAAATCACCGCAAAATACGGTTATGGGTAAATCATACACCATTGCTTCAAGCGTCACCCAGATAGTTGTTGCGGAGCTTGCAAAGCGAATTTCGCATCCTGTAGCCGAACGGGAAACGAATGATCCTCTCCCCTTTAAAGCTTCTGTAACTCTTGACGGGAATCTGTTCAGAACAACGCCGTTACCTCCCGGCGCAGGCTGAAGCTCCTCGACATTATGAAGCTCTACATTATTGTATATCATACTCTCTTTTCCTTTCAACAGATATTTAATTCTGATAATTGTAAAACGTCTTTTGTAATCTAAAGTGTTCGGCAAGTCTGTAAAACGGACGTTCCACAAAAAAACAAATAACATAAGCCGGTTAGTTTATTGTAATCCGGATATGCTTTGACCGGCGTGTTATTCGTAAAATTAAGGTATTGGTTTTAATAAGACAGAAATTGTCAGCAAATCGGATTTCCCTCGTTGTCAAAAAGCGGCAAATGTCCGAGAACCGTTATATCCTTTCTTTCGATTGCGTCACCCTCGGCAAGCACTGCCATTCTTCCGACAATTTTTCCTCCGGCTTCTTCAACAAGCTTTTCAAGAGCTTCAAGCGATTCTCCCGTGCTAATTACATCGTCAACTATCAGACATCTTTTGCCGTTCATCTTTTCGATTTCCGTATCGCCTATACAAAGATGCTGTTCCCTCTGCGTTGTTATTGAATGAACGGTAACGTCCAAAAGATTATCCATGTAAACTTTAGGCGCTTTTCTTGCTATTATGTAATCGTTTCTCCCTGCCTGCTTTGCCATTTCATGTATAAGCGGTATGCTTTTTGCCTCGGCAGTCACCAAAATGTCAAATTCCGGCGCAGCCTTTAAAAGCTCGGAAGCTGAATTTACCGCAAGCTCCACATCTCCGAAAAGTATAAATGCGGCAATTTTCATTTTGTCGCTTACGCTGTAAAGTCTGAGTGAACGTTTTAAGCCCGCAACTTCAATGTCATATATTGTTTTCATGTAATAAATCATGCCTTTCTGCATACAAATTCCAATAAAATTTTAAAGTCAACCGATAATCTATCAGTAAATATACAAAACAATCACAAACAGGAAAAGCGCAGGCAGATTGCCTTTTTTAATGACGGCAATGTATTCGTATACTCCGTGTCTCGAAAAAAGTAATATGCACAGCACATTTTCCACATTAATATATTTTACACCATTCTTTAGATATTTGCAAGTGCTTTTAATAAAAAATCCAGAAAATCAATACATTTTACATAACAAAGTACGTTATTTTGTGCAATCTTACAGTAATATTACGCAGGCAGACTATTTTATTAACAAAAATCAATCCTCAGCATGAATATTGATTTCCTCGTCAACTATATATCTCGGACGTTTCTTTGTTTCAAAATAAATTTTTCCGATATATTCGCCTATAACGCCTGTCATAAAGAGCTGTATTCCGCCGACCGCCCAGATTGATACTCCAAGACTTGACCAGCCCGGAACCGTTCTTCCGGCAATTTTTTCGGCGATACAGAAAATCAGCATTATTATGCTTATCAGTATAGATACAGCGGCAAACAATCCGGCAATCTTTATCGGTCTTATGCTGAAAGACGTTATACCCTCAACAGCAAATGAAATCATCTTTTTCAACGGATATTTCGATTTTCCGGCAAACCTCTCCCCTCTTTCATACTCCACAGTCGTATGTCTGAAGCCGAGCTGCGGAACAATTCCTCTCAAAAACAAATTGACCTCTCCGTATTCTGCCAGTGCGTTTAAGGATTTTTTTCCCATCAATCTGTAATCAGCATGATTATATATTATATCCGTACCCAAAAATTTCATAAATCTGTAGAAAAACTGCGCAGTTCCTCTTTTAAATACCGTATCGGTTTTTCTAGATTTTCTCACACCGTATACTATCTCGTTCCCCTCATGGTATTCGTCTATCATCCTGACCGATGCATTAATATCGTCCTGCAAATCAGCGTCCATAGATATTGCCGCGTTGGCATACTTTTTGGCATACATCAAGCCGGCAAGCAGCGCATTCTGATGTCCTCTGTTTGCGGAAAGCTTTATTGCTCTTATTCTGTTATTCCCTCTGCACATAGATGTTATTTTCTCCCATGTGGAATCGGCGGAACCGTCATCGACAAAAAGTATACCGCTGTTTTCTGCAATTTTTTCGTCTTTAATCAAGCCGTCAATCAAAGCCATAACCCTTGCCGCTGTTTCATCTATTACTTCCTCCTCGTTATAGCACGGTATCACATACCATATTACAGAACTCATATCATACCTCCGAAAAAAGCGGCAGACCGCCGCTTTTTACCTTATCAGTTATTTTTTAAATCGTCATTTGTATTTTCGGGCTTATCCCCCTGTAAGCCTGTTACAGTTGTACCCGATGAAGTGTCTTTTAAATCTGCGGTTTCATTTGAGTTTTCACTTAAATCAGTTTTAGCCTTTTTATCGGAGTTTTCGGTATTTTCATCCTCCGTTCCGCGGACCTCACGCAGTATCTTCATGAACTCTGTTCCCGTAATCGTTTCCTTTTCAATCAGATAATCGGAGATTTTATGGAGTGCTTCAAGATTTTCGCCGAGAAGCTCTCTCGACTTTTCATGCGCCTTCTTAATTACTCTTACAACCTCATTGTCAAGCTTTGTTTTTGTTTCTTCGGAGCAATTGGAAACGTTTCGTCCGTCAAGATATTTGTTTTCGGTGCTTTCGAGCGCAGTCATACCGAACTCGTCCGACATTCCGTACTGTGCGGCCATTGCACGCGCAAGCTTGCTTGCTCTTTCAATATCGTTTGCCGCACCGGTCGTTTTTACGTTAAATATAAGTTCCTCTGCCATACGTCCCGATACAAGCGTTACAATATCCTCAAACAGCTCGTCTGCCGACATAAGATATTTTTCCTCCTCGGGCATCTGCATTGTATATCCCAAAGCCCCCATTGTTCTGGGTACTATCGTTATCTTCTGAACAGGATCTGTATTTTTCTGCAAAGCCGCCGCAAGTGCGTGTCCAACCTCATGATACGCAACAATTTTCTTTTCCTTTTCGGAAAGGATTCTGTCCTTTTTCTCTTTACCGGCAATAATAACCTCCACAGCCTCCATCAAGTCCTCCTGCAAAACAAGATTCCTCTTCATTCTGACCGCACGGAGAGCCGCTTCATTAACCATATTTGCCAAATCCGCTCCGACCGCTCCGCTTGTGGCAAGTGCGATTTCGTGCAGATCAACCTCGGGCGACATCTTGACATTCTTCACATGAACCTTTAATATCTCTTCTCTGCCCTTTAAATCGGGCTTTTCAACGATAATTCTTCTGTCAAAACGTCCCGGTCTTAAAAGAGCCTTATCGAGTATTTCCGGGCGGTTTGTTGCCGCAAGAATAACAACGCCTTTTGACGAATCAAAGCCGTCCATTTCGGACAAAAGCTGATTTAAGGTCTGTTCTCTTTCATCATTTCCGCCGCCGTATACGTTATCGCGGCTTTTCCCTATTGCGTCAATCTCATCAATGAAGATTATACAAGGTGCTTTTGCGGAAGCCTGCTTGAACAAATCTCTTACTCTCGAAGCGCCTACTCCGACAAACATTTCCACGAAATCCGAACCGGACAATGAGAAGAACGGCACATTCGCTTCACCTGCAACCGCTTTTGCCAGCAAGGTTTTTCCTGTTCCCGGAGGTCCTACAAGAAGCGCACCCTTAGGCTGCTTTGCTCCGATAGCGGTATATTTTGCCGGATTGTGCAGGAAGTCAACAATTTCGTCAAGTGATTCCTTTGCCTCCTCCTGACCCGCAACGTCGGCAAAGGTTACTCCGGTCTTATTTTCCAAATAAATTTTTGCATTACTCTGACCGACAGACATAAATCCGCTTCCGCCGCCGATTTTTTTTGACGCATATCTCATTATCAGTCCGAGGAATAAATACATAAGACCGAACGGGAGAATCCATGTCAGCAGTATTTCAAGAAATATATTCGATTCCACAATAGGCTTTTTGAATTTTACATTATGCTCTCTGAGCTTTGCAAAAAGCTCGGGATCATTGACATTTCCGGTGTAATACACAATATCCTTTTTTGAATATTCCGCACTGCTTTTTCCGACTCCGAGTATATCGTTTATGGATTTTGCATTTGTAACGGCACTTTCAAGATCCTCAGCCGCCTTTACGCTCTCTTTGGTGACAACCGAAATTTTATCTGATGTAATCGTTACCGAATCTATCTGATCTCTTTCTATCATATCCATAAATTCGCTGTAATAAATTTCTTTCTGAGCCGGCTTTGTGGCTGCCGACAAAAGATAATTCAAACCGACAGTAAGTATAAGGGATATTATAATAAAAGAAATAAAAGGATTCCCGAAAAAACCCGGTCCGCTTTTATTATTTTTTTTATTATTGTTTTTATTATTATCCATAGCTGCACTCCTGTGTTTTATTTATTCATGTAAATTGTTAATCTTTAACTGTTGTAAGAATATCACACAATTGCAAAATTGTCAACTGTCTTAGAGTATATATTAAGCAATTTTACAAATTATTCAGACAATCGTAAATTTAAAGCAATAAATCATACCTCAGCCGCAATAATTTTTCTCGGACATACCTCCGTACAGCTGCCGCAGCTTATACATTTTGAATAATCGATTGCCGCAAGGTTATCCGTAACCTTAACCGCTTCTGCCGGACAAACATTTTCGCATTTTTTACAGCCGATACAGCCAAGCTTGCAGTTTTTAATTGTCTGTGCTCCCTTTTCGGTGTTTTTGCATTGTACATAGTATTTACTTTTTTGCGGAATCAATTCAATAATATGCTTCGGACAGGTCTTTACACAAGCACCGCAGGCGGTACACTTTTCCTCATCAACCCTTGCAATTCCGTTAATTACGCTGATTGCCCCGAATTTACAAACCTTAACGCAGCTGCCGAAGCCGAGACATCCGTTCGGACAGGCTTTTTGACCTCCGGAAAGTCTTGCAGCCGTACGGCAATCCTCGTTTCCCATATATAAAAACTTATCGGGCGCATTTTCACAGTCGCCGGCACACAACACTCTTGCTGTCATAGGCTCTGATTTTTCAGCCTTAACTCCCATTATTTCCGCTATTTTTGCGGCAACTGCGTCCTTTCCGACGCTGCACGCATTGACGGGTGCACTGCCCGAAACAACAGCGGCAGCATAAGCTGAGCAGCCGGCATAGCCGCAGCCGCCGCAGTTCGCACCGGGAAGCACTTCGGTTATTTTCGTTTCTCTCTCATCGGTTTCCACTTTGAATATTACCGAAGCAAAGGATAACAGCAAGCCGAAAATCAAGCCGATTATGCCGACTATCGCAACCGCATATATAATATCTGTCATTATTATACCCATTCCTTTCCGTGCCGTAAGGCACAAACCTTAAGTCTGAAAGAAAATCGCACAAAGTGCCGCTTTGCAGCGAGTGGCGCTGTACGATGGTACCGCCACGAGCAAAAAGTAGCGCTATGGGTGATTTTCTTCAGACTTATACTCCTCCATTCTTAATTTTCATATATTTTCAGATTTCTCAGCCGTCAAATCTGAAAACCGGAAAATCCCATAAATGCCATTGCCATCAGTCCGGCAGTAACGAGCGCTATCGGAAAGCCTCTGAAGCTTTCCGGTATATCTCTTTCATCCATGTTTTCTCTGATTCCCGAAAAAATAACTATCGCCAATGTAAAGCCAAGACCGGCAAATGCACCGAAAAGCACGGATTCTATGAAGTTATATCCATTCTGCACGTTTAAAAGAGCCGCTCCCAAAACCGCACAGTTCGTAGTAATCAGAGGAAGATATATTCCGAGTGCCGTATACAGCGACGGCATTGATTTTTTCATAAACATTTCGACAAACTGTACCAAACCGGCAATTATCAATATAAACACAATTGTCTGCAAATATCCGAAAGTATCGCCGAGAATCAGATTAACCGCATAAGTGATAGCCGAAGCAACCGCCATAACGAAAGTAACCGCCATTCCCATTCCGACTGCGGTATCAAGCTTTTTTGATACTCCCAGAAACGGACAGCAGCCCAAAAATTTAACCATTACAAAGTTCTGCGTGAACAGTGCCGCAATTATAATAGAAATATAATTCATTTTCAGTCATTCCTTTCTGCTATCCTATTGTTTTTTCTTTTTTGATACTATATAATTTACAAGTGCAATCAGACAGCCGAGAACTATAAACCCTCCCGGTGCCATTGTGATTATTGACGGCGGAGTTATTATCTTTCCGTAAACCGGAATATCAAAGATTGTTCCGGCTCCCAAAAATTCGCGTACTGCCGATATTACCGTCAGAGCAGCGGTGAATCCGAGTCCTATGCCAAGACCGTCAAGTGCAGACTTTCCAACCGAATTTTTTGAAGCGAACGCTTCCGCTCTTGCAAGAATTATACAGTTAACGACTATTAGCGGTATAAAAATACCGAGCTGAGATGCAAGCGACGGTAAGTATGCGTTCAAAAGCATATCTATTATCGTTACGAAAGTTGCGATAATTACAATGTATGCCGCAATTCTTACCTTTTCGGGAATAACCTTTCTCAAAAGCGAAATTATTGCATTTGACGCAATAAGCACTGCCGTTGCCGACAGACCCATGCCGATACCGTTTTTAACGCTTGTCGTAACGGCGAGAGTCGGACACATACCCAAAAGCTGCACGAATGTGGGATTTTCGGTAATAATACCGTTTTTGATTATTTTAGTATATTTGCTCATAATATCATTTCACCTCCGCAAGCTGTTCAACCGCATTGATCGCCGCATTGACTCCCGATGTAACCGCCTTTGATGTAATTGTCGCACTCGATATTGCGTCAATTGAATTTTCATCCCCGTTTCCGCCCTTTGCAACGGTTATATTTGCTTTCTTTCCCGTAAACTGCGCTTTAAAACCGTCCTCCGTGCATCTTGCGCCGAGTCCCGCAGTTTCTGACTGCGATATTATATCAACCCCAGTAACAGTCCCGTCCTCAGACACTCCGACAACCATTGAAATTATTCCTCCGTAGCCGTTGGGATTAACCATTACTGCATAACCTGCTGTATTTCCGTTAGAATCCTTTGCTTCGAATATCTGTGATATATTACTCAGCTTGCAGGCAGAGTCGTCACTGCTTAAAAGAAATTTCATGGCAAGGTTTTCATCTGAAAATCCGGCAGCCCCGGGAATTACCTTTTGCATCGCTTCAGCTTGCTTTTTTGCATTGTTTGCGGCAATAACAGGTGCTGTCACATTATTTACAACCGCCAGTATCAAAGCAGAAATTGCAGTGATTGCAAAAAGAATCAGACCAACCTTTACAATACCTTTTATATCTTCTTTCTTAATCATGTTCAAGCCTCCGTTTCCTTACGCTTTTCTTGCACCGAATTTTTTCGGCGCTGTGTACTTATCTATCAGCGGCGTTGATATGTTCATCAAAAGGATAGAGAATGAAACTCCCTCAGGATAGCCGCCGAACTGTCTGATAACAAAGGTAAGCACACCGCAGCCGATTCCGAATATAAGCTGTCCCCTCGGAGTGATCGGGGTAGTTGTGTAATCGGTCGCCATAAAGAATGCGCCGAGCATAAGACCTCCGCACAAAAGCTGCATAAGAGTATATCCCCCCTGTGTCAGCTCTGTAGTGTTTTTGCCGAAAAGGAATGTCAGAACTGCAAATACGGCTATGTATGTAACCGGTATTTTCCAGTTTATCACTCTCTTTATCAGAAGGTATGCACCGCCTATCAAAAGCATTGCCGCAGACGTTTCTCCTATAGAGCCTGGAATAAATCCGATAAAGGCTTTAAAATATGACGGCAGTGTTCCGGCAGAAGTACCTTTCATAACTGCAAGCGGAGTTGCGGCGGAAACCGCGTCTGCCGCCTGTGCGCTCATTAATGGTTCGGAGAATACCGTCATTGCGCCTGCCCATGCGGCTAACATAAAGCATCTTGCCGCAAGCGCAGGGTTCAGGTAATTTTTGCCCAGTCCCCCGTAGAGCTGTTTTACTATGATTATCGCAAACGCACTTCCGATTACCACCATCCAAAGAGGTATCGAAACCGGGAGATTCAGTCCCAGAAGAAGTCCTGTGACCATTGCCGACAAATCCCCTGTTGTAATCGGTTTTTTCATCAATTTTTCGTATGCATATTCGCTCAGTATCGACGCGGCAATTGCTGTAAGTATTACAACTGCGGCTCTCATTCCGTAGCAGTACACCCCCATACAGGAAGCAGGAATCAGCGCAATGATTACGTCAAGCATTATATCGGAAATCGATTCCTTTGTGTGAATATGCGGCGACAAGGAAACAATGAGTTTATTATCCATGGTTATTTCCAACCCTTTCTTTAATATATCAAAATCCAAAGCTTTATTTGTTTTTTCTTCTGTTTTCGTTTATCTGCTGTTTTGCAAGTCTGATATTGTTCAGTGGACTCTTTTTTCCGGGGCATAAATACGAGCAGATACCACATTCTATGCAATCCATAACGTTGTTCTTTTCAGCCGCTTCAAGATCTCCCCTGTCGATTACCTTGTTAAGCACAAGCGGCATAAGGTGCATCGGGCAGTGATCAACGCATTTTCCGCATCTTATACAAGGCGAATCAGCGTCATATCCGACCTCAGCCTTGCTCAAAGCAAGTATTGCAGAGGTTGTTTTAATAACAGGCACTTCGGTTGTATACTGTGCAATGCCCATCATGGGGCCGCCCATTAAAAGCTTTTTCATCTCACCCTGCAAGCCGCCTGCCGCCGCTATTACCTCGTCAAACATCATACCGCAGCGAACCTGCAAATTACACTGATTCGCCATACAGTCACCCGACAGCGTTACTATTCTGTCAATCAGCGGTATTCCGGTTCTGAATGCCATTGAAATCTGCGCTGCGGTATCGATATTGATTACAACCGCGCCTGCGTCCGCCGGAAGTCCGCCGGAGGGTACCTGTCTTTTTGTTACCGCATAAATAAGCTGTTTTTCCGCACCCTGAGGATATTTTGTTTTAAGCGGTACTATGTGTATGTTCCCCTCTTTTTCGGCTGTTTTTTTCATCATTTCTATTGCGTCCGGTTTATTTACTTCTATTCCGATATACCCCTCGGTCAGACCGAGGGCTTTCATTGCAATTTTCAAGCCGTCTATGATATCGCCCGGAGATTCCAACATTCTTCTGTGGTCGGAGGTTAGATACGGTTCACATTCCGCACCGTTTACGATCACATGAGCTATTTTCTTATCTTTCGGCGGTGACAGCTTTACATGAGTGGGAAATCCCGCGCCGCCCATTCCGACAATTCCGGCGTCCCTTATAACCGCAATTATCTCCTGAGGACTCATTTTGTCGGGATTCTTGGGACAGACCTTTTCCGACAATTCATAAAGACCGTCATTTTCTATTACTATTGACGTGACCTTTGCGCCGGATGGCGAAAGTCTTGGTTCTACCGCCGTTACGGTGCCGGAAACCGAAGAGTGCAGCGGCACGGTCAAAAATGCGTTTTTGTTATCGGCAATAACGTCGCCGACCTTTACGCTGTCCCCCTTTGCCACTGTAGGCTCAAGAGGTGCGCCTATGTGCTGCTGAAGCGGAAAAACGTGTACTTTTCCGCCGTCGATTACTCTTATCGGAATTTTATTTGTTGACGTTTTGCAGTCATCTATATGAAGTCCGCCTTTGAATGTTTTTAACATTATATTCCTCCGTTCCGCCGTCATGTACGGCTAAATTCACATATCAGCTACCTAAATATATGCTGAGCCCGGAATATTTTTACTGCCGGGCTTTTTCTTTACTGAATTTTAGTTTATCATACTATTTTTAAAATAGCAACAAAAAATTTATCATTTCCGAAAATTTTGTTACATTTGTTAAAAGTCCTCCTACGCCGAAAGGCGCAAGAGGACCGATTTGATTACAGCAGTGTTATGCCATGCTCCGAGCAGGTATTGATCATTTCGTCAGACCATACCGAAACCTGGACTTCACCAATATGCGCCTTGCCCAAAAGCAACATACACATTCTCGATTGTCCGATTCCTCCGCCGATAGTCAGCGGCAGCTCATTATTTAATATCATGCTGTGATATTTATATTTTCTTCTCTCTTCGTTACCGCAAATTTTAAGCTGCTCGTCAAGAGATTTTGCGTCAACTCTTATACCCATCGAACTTATCTCAAAAGCACAGCCGAGTACATCGTTCCAAAAAAGCAAATCACCGTTAAGCGACCAATCATCATAATCTGCCGCTCTGCCGTCATGCTTGATTCCGCTTTTAAGCTTTCCGCCTATCTGCATCAAAAACGTTGTCGGATGCTCTTTTACAAACGCATTTTCTCTTTCCTTCGGAGAAAGCTCCGGATACATATCTTCCAGCTCCTGAGTAGTCACAAAGGTAACATCATCGCTGATATTGACGGAAACTGACGGAAAATCTTTTTTAACAATTTCAAGCGTCCGTGCAACGCATGAAGCGATTTTTTTAACTACAGACTTTAAAAATTCGGTATTTCTTTCTTCTCTTGTTATGATTCTTTCCCAATCCCACTGATCGACAAATATGGAATGAAGATTATCCATATCATCGTCACGTCTTATAGCGTTCATATCGGTATATATTCCGCTGTCCGGCTCATAACCGTAACGGTAAAGCGCCATTCTTTTCCACTTTGCAAGCGATTGAACAACCTCACATTCTCCGCCGTTCATTTCCTTAACGGTAAAGGTTACCTTTCTTTCCACACCGTTCAGGTCGTCGTTTATACCGCTGCCCGATGTCACGATAATCGGCGCTGTGATTCTGTCGAGGTTCAGAGCCTCCGACAGCTTTTTCTGAAACGTATCCTTTATAAGCTTTATCGCAATCTGTGTTTCTCTGAGCGATAATGCACTTTTATAATCCTTTGGTAAAACAAGATTTTTCATTTGAATTATTCCTTTCCAAGCCATAAATACACATAATACATTATGAACCAATTTTATTATGATGTCAATAGTCAAAAAACAAAATTGTTGATATTTAACATTTTTTCTCGTTATTGCACAAAAAAAATCAGAATGTTTCTGATTTTTTCTTCATAACCCTTAAACGCCTTTAAATCACCGTGCTGCGCGGTCCTGCGGCTGTTTATCAGTCATTTTGCAAAGTGTTTCAGTCCCTCAGGTAAATTGATTTCAGCAAACGGATTCCGGTTTCGGTCTTAAATATGTTTTTCGCTGCGTCTTCGATTGCTGACCTTTTAAATCCGCTTTCTCCGGCATTTACAAGAAAATCCGCCTCAAGCAGAATCTGATAGTCAAGTCCGTCAACATTTGTATATGTATGATGATGTGCGGCAAGCCATGAAATACGCTCTTTATCCGTGTCGGATACCGTTAAATCCGATAAAAACTCCTCAACCAGCGGCGGACTTTCGATTTCCTGATTTTTACCGTTCGTGTTGCCGTATTTTTCACGGCAGAGCGGACACGCAATATCGTGAATAACGGCGGTAAGCTCCAGAATCTGTTGTGTGTGCCCGTCAAGCTTTTCCTGTTCCCCGATAGTCTTTGCAAATGCCCATACTTTCAGAAAATGCTCAATATCATGCAGATTGCCCTTATAAAACTCCGTCATTTTTTCAATAGCAGATGAAATAATCATATATCATATCTCCTCTCACAGTGCAGTGCCCGTTTTAGGGGCAAAAAATCCGTTCATATTTGTTTTTTCAAGCTCCAGAAGCTTAACCTTTCTCTCAATTCCTCCGCCGTAGCCGGTCAGACTGCCGCTTGTGCCGACTACCCTGTGACACGGAATCATCAGAGAAATCGGATTGTGACCGACAGCTCCGCCGACAGCCTGCGCAGACATTCTTTCAATACCTCTTTGCTTTGCGATCTCAGATGCGATTTCGCCGTAGGTCATGGTTTTTCCGTAAGGAATAGTCAGCATAATATCACAGACCGCTTTTCGGAACGGTGTGGAATCATACTGCAGCGGCGGAAGAAAATCCGGCTCTTTTCCCGAAAAATATGTATCAAGCCAACGCTTTGCTTCTTGAAAAAGAATGTGTTCCTTTTGCTCTGTCCTCTCCGGCAAAATATTTCCGAAATGCCTTTGCCCGTTGAACCAAAGCCCGGTTAGTGCTTCTCCGTCACAGGCAATCGTTATCGTGCCGAGCGGCGAATTGTACCCGTTTGTATAAATCATCGTCCCCCGCCTTTTCTTTATTTTCAGTAAATATATGTTCGCTTTATGTGATAATTATAATATAAAGACCATGAAAAGTCAAGTGTGCAGATGTATTTTGATTATGATAGCGCAAATCTGTCAAATGAAATTTAATATACCCGAACAAGTCAAGCTATGCTGCAAAGCTTTTTTGCATCAGTTCTTTACCGCCGCACGGCTGAGAATCGGGCGGTTTACAAATTACGGCAGTAAAAAAAGGCGCATGGCGCCTTTTTTTACTCACTTAATTCAATATATAAACCGTTGCGCTTCTTCTCCCGAATCTGACGCATTCCTTATTTGTTTCAAAGCACAAATCAACCTTATTACCCTTGATTGCACCGCCGGTATCGCCGGCAATACAATAGCCGTAGCTCCATGATTTGCCGCCATCGGGCGATTCGATATACAGCTTGGTTCCGAGTGGTATTACCTTCGGATCAACGGCAACGATTCCGTAACCGGGATTCAGTCCCATTGCGGTTTTGGAATGTCCTCCGTTTTCCGTCAGTGATTTATCATAAGCTGTAGCCGTAACCGTAAGCTTCTTTGAATAGCTGTAGCCGTGTACGGTATTTCCCGATGAAGTCTGTGCGCTTTTTGTTTTTGCAGCTTCCTGAGCGGCTGCTTTTTTTACCTTTTTTGTTCCCTCGCTGATTACTCTTGTAACCGGATTTTCGGTCACATTCTCCGAAACAAAATCCTTTGATATTACCTCGCCGTTTTTCTTAAGCAAAGAATACGTTACCTCTTTTGCACCGTTTTTCCCTGATTCGATAACCTTTGTTTTTCCTTCCTCGAGCGAGCTGTCCTTAGTCCTTTTCGTATCAAACTCAATTACTTCGTTCTCAACGATATATTCTGTAGTATATCTGTCTACCGTAACGGACATATTTTCCGTTATCGGTTCGTTTTGCTCCGGTATTGTTTTATCCGTTTCGGACAATTCAACTCCCAGCTCCGCCAGCGATTCTCCTACAGTCGGCTTTGTAACGATAACGTTTTTCGTTTCGCCGTCAGCCGTCAGCTCAACCAATCTACCCGTGCGTATAATCAAAACATCATTATCGGAAATCTCAGCGTCAACGTCCATGCTGACAACGTCATTTTCCTTAATTGAAACTTCATTTTCTTCCAAAAATTCACCGACCGTTGATTTTCTGGTCTTAAACGCACTTCTGTGCGAGGTACCCGCAAATTCATCGGTCTGTACCAATGTTACATTCTTTAATGCTACGTCATAAACAGCTCCCACAGTAACGAATGAGATTGCTATGACTAATAACAACGCAAGAATTACACGCTTAATGTTCTTGGGGTAGATCAGGTTCTTGGCTAATTTCATAATAACCATTCCTTTCATTGACGCAAATCCGGAATATTTCGTATCCTCCACATAGATACAAGCTTCATCATAAACGACAAATCATATATCCGGGCATTTGCTTTCTCAAGTCTGACTTTATCAGACTCTACCGCCTTTTGAAAACTATGGGCTTTATTATATACTCTAAACCTCCCTTTGTCAACGAATTTATTACAAAGTTGTTACATCTCAACAAAATTGCCACAGAAAAATCATATAATTTAGCCCAATTTTTATATATTTTTTATATGTTTTCTCTGTATATTAAAAATATATGCTTGTCTTTTTTCTTTCAGAACAAGTCTTTTTTGTCGATTTTTCTGACCGAAAAATGGGTATTTGCTCCAAAATAATGTATATTGCAGAGAAACAGCGGTTAAAATACAATTCATAGAGTGCTGAAAAAAGCTCTTGGAATTGCTACAAAATTGTTAAAAGGAAGTGTAATTTTTGTAATGAAAAATCTCACAAAACAAGCCGTTATACTGGATAATTTATCCTCTCCGTATATATGTCAGGCTATACTTATTTTAAAAGGTCAGCCGGAGGGCAATCAGAAAAAAATAATTGCTGAGGCGGAGCAGATAGTAGCCGCATATTTTAATAAAAGCACATACGTCCCGGCCGAAGTGCAGAAGCAAAAAAACACAGGTTTAAAAGCAGCTGTAATCATGCTTTGCGCCGCACTCGGAGCATCGCTTTTCATGCTGATTTTCAAATAGATAATTATCTTTTCTTCCTATTATATTTGCGTTTTGTTAAAACGTCTCAAAAACGTTCGCACAGTCTTAAAAAGTCTGCGCGAACGTTTTGTATTTTACGGACGCTCTGTTTTAATTTTCAACAACATATATTGTATTAAACCGACAGAAAATCTGTCTTGTTCTTCTGCATTTTTATCTCTGCCGCCCTTCTCGTTTTTTTCACTTTTTCCAAAACAAATTTGTCAAGCGCATTTTTCAATTCCGCAGGTTCAACTCTTGAGGATTTTATTCTCGAAAGAAATTCCGTTGCTTCTCCCGAATCGAAAAATATTCCGTCTATCAGCTTACATTCTCTTATATCTCTCATGCCCGGTTTTCTTTCAATTTTATCTATTTCAATTCCGTAGCATTTTATGTCGCTGTAGCCCTCCCCGACATTGCTTTCGGTCAGATAGTAACGCAATATAAAGCTTCCTTTTTTGGGAAAATCGCTGTAGTTGATTTCTTTGCCGTACTGTTCTTTTTTCATATCTATATATCCTTTCCGTTCACTGAATCATTTTCGTTTACCGCACGCAAATTATATTATACTACTTTTCGGCTTTACTTTCAATTAAAACCAAATGCCATAATTTTACAATTATATACATCTAATATTTTTTTTCGGCAAATAATTATAATAACACTGTCGCATAATTGCCTTTATTGTCAAAATACGGCAGTTAATGTTGTACGATTATAACAAATTATCTAAAACATTTAGCCAATATACTAACCGTTTACTCAAACTACACAAATATCATCAAATTGTTTTCCACAAAAGAAAAAAATAATTGACAAAATTCACTATAAAAGATATAATATATAGGTGTCTTGGTATGTCCATGCATTTTTGCGGTTTGGTCATGCCCATGGCGCTATGACATTACACACATTTCCGGATTTTTAAAGCGTTGCCGCAAGGTTCTTTAATTAAATGACGGAAATGGAGGAAATAAAAACAAGGAGGAAAAAATAATGTCAAATGTAATTTCAATGAAACAGCTTTTGGAGGCCGGCGTACATTTCGGTCACCAGACAAGAAGATGGAACCCTAAAATGGCTGAATACATCTTCACGGAAAGAAACGGTATCTACATCATCGACCTTCAGAAAACGGTTAAAAAGGTTGAAGAAGCTTACTACTTCATCAGAGATATTGCAGCAGCAGGCGAAAGCATTCTGTTTGTAGGTACAAAGAAGCAGGCTCAGGATTCCATTAAGGAAGAGGCTGAAAGAGTTGGTATGTACTACGTTAATGCAAGATGGCTCGGCGGTATGATGACCAACTTCAAGACAATTCAAAAGAGAATCGAAAGACTTAACCAGATCAACAAGATGGAAGAAGAAGGAACTTTTGATCTTCTCCCCAAAAAGGAAGTTCTTAACTTAAAGGCTCAGAGAGATAAACTTGAAAAATACCTCGGCGGTATCAAGGATATGAAGAAGCTTCCGGGCGCACTTTTCGTTGTTGACCCGAGAAAAGAAAAGATTGCCATTGCAGAAGCAAAGAAGCTTGGTATTCCCGTTGTTGCAATCGTTGATACAAACTGTGACCCTGAAGAAGTAGATTATGTTATTCCGGGTAACGATGACGCTATCAGAGCCGTAAAGCTCATAGCTTCAACAATTTCAAACGCTATAATCGAAGGCAAGCAGGGCGAGGACGCCGCTGTTGCTGCTGAAGCTGACGCTGAGGAAGAAACAGAAGAATAATAACAGCTTTGCTTTAGAGTAATAATATTTATTAAAATTAAAGAGCAGTCTTGGTCTTTATTAAGACTGTAGATTGCTCTTTATTAAATATTGGAGAAGTATATGAAAAAGAGCATTTCTTTATTTTTGGCGGCATTTACTGCTTTTAATATCCTGTCTGCTCCGTATGTTTCGGCAGACAGCAGTATAAGCAGCTCCGGCAATGTATTTGAAAAGCCGGTAAATCATGATCTTATAAGCGTAAACTATAAATCAGACTGTCTGAACGTAAAAATTCACATTGAAAATTCAGCGAATTTTATACCCGGCAACATGGTATTCGGGATCTATTCCCCGTCAGGTCAGTTCTGGGGCGCTCAGAAAATCTATGCAGAAAATGTTGCTGCCGATTACAGCATAACGTTTAACGTACCTGAATACACGTTCGGCGATACCTTGTATTTAAAGCTGTTCAGCGGTGCCGAAAAAATACAGTACGCAAGCGATTTTTATAAAGCGGACGAGCTTATACCGCTTGATACATACACATACATAACTGCTGAGGGAAAACGAATATACGGAAATGATTTTTCCGTCAGTGCCACTCCCCTGTCAAGCAGATATGTCAGAGCTTCGGCAAACGGCTGGGATCTTTATTTTAAGAATCCGGCAAAAATAATTAACGGCACTTGTTATATTCCCGTTGAGGAATACCTTGCCGCGTTGGAAATGCAGAACAAAATGACATACAACCTATCATCGGGAGAAATCAAGATACATTCGGGCAAGCATACTGTTCTGTTTTACTTAAACAGCAGCGATATGTATGCAGACGGCAAGCTTACAAACGCAGGCACACCGCCGCTTAGAATTAACGGCGCAATCTATGTTCCGTTCAGATTTCTTGTCGAGGGACTCGGAGGTTCGATAAAAACAAATGTTGATTCTTCGGGTGTTTTGAATGTTGCGGCGTCACTTCGCTACGAGCAGACTCCCGAGGAATTTGTTAATGCTCGTAATATCGAAAGCAAAACCGCTTATCTTGTTTGGGTATCCAAAAAGAATTATGCGGTAACGGTATTTACGGGCAGCAAAAACAACTGGAAGTCGGAAAAATCCTTTAAATGCTCAATAGGCGCTCCGTCCACCCCGACCATAACCGGTCAGTACGAATATTTTTCAAAGGAATCACGCTGGACATATCCGACCTATTACGTCGGACCGATTATGAGATTCTATAAGGGCTACGCTCTGCACAGCACACTGCTCCGCTATGACGGTACAAGTGCTGACGGCAGACTAGGAATGAAAATTTCGCACGGTTGCGTAAGACTCGCTCCGTCAGACATTCAATGGTTGGTTGATATGGTACCTCTTCACACGAAGATTTATGTAACAAACGAATAATTTATAATATATTACAGGAGGAAATAATCATGGCATTTACAGCTAAAGATGTAAAAGAATTAAGAGAACTCACAGGCTGCGGTATGATGGACTGCAAAAAGGCACTTACCGAAACAGATGGTGACAAGGATAAGGCAATTGAATTTTTGAGAGAAAAGGGACTTGCCACAGCCGCTAAAAAGGCAGGCAGAATCGCTTCAGAGGGTATTGTTAAGGCTTACGTTTCGGACGATAAGAAAATCGGTGTTCTCGTTGAAGTAAACTCCGAAACAGACTTCGTTGCAAAGAACGCTGAATTCCAGGCTTTTGTTACAAAAATTGCTGAAATCGTTGCAGCAGAAGCCCCTGCCGATGTAGAAGCTCTTAAAGCTCTTCCGTACGCAGACGGTCAGACTGTAGGAGACGCTCTTACCGCTTTAATTGCTAAAATCGGTGAAAATATGAACATCAGAAGATTTGCAAGAGTCGATGGCAATGTTTGCTCATATACTCACGGTGAGGGCAGAATCGGTGTTCTCGTTGAAGCTGAGGATTCGCTTGACAATGCAGACGCTTATGAAGCAGCAAGAGATGCAGCAATGCAGATTGCAGCTATCAATCCGCTTTATCTTTCAAAGGACGTTGTTCCCACTGAGGACGTTGAAAAAGAAAAACACATCATCATCGCTCAGATTAAAGAAGATCCCAAGAATGCAAACAAGCCGGACGCTATAATCGAGAAAATGGTCGGCGGTAAAATTAATAAGTTCTACGAACAGAATTGTCTGCTCCAGCAGGAATTTGTTAAGGACGGCGACTTCAAGGTTGAAGCTTACCTCGCTTCAAAGGGCGTCAAGCTTATCGGTTATGTAAGATTTGAAAAGGGCGAAGGTCTTGCAAAGAAAGAAGAAAACTTCGCAGATGAAGTTGCAAGCATGATTAAATAATCATTTTATTGCAGAATTCACCGGACATCAAGCTTTACTGCTTGATGTCCGTTTTTTCTGAAATTAATATTTCTTTATATGCTTTTATTAATAAAACTTGACTTTCTTACAAAAATATTGTAAAATATAGTATGTGATTGTTAATATGCAACAATTGGTATGAGCTTTTCATACCCGAAAATTATAACAAGAAAGGTGCATACAGCTATTTCCATTATGGCAGATAATAGTTTACAGAAATAAAAATGAACTTTGTATCAATAGATTTTGAAACCGCAATTTCAGGCGAAAAAGGAATATGCAGCATGGGTATATGTGTGGTAACGGATAATAAGGTAACGGAAACAAAAGAAATCTTAATTAAGCCTACTCCGTTTGAATTTCACGAACGCAATATTATGATTCATCACATCACACCGGAAATGGTTGCCTCGCGCGGTACTTTTGAAAAATACTGGAATGAAATCTTTCCATACATCAACGACAGAATTATAGTGGCTCACAATGCACGGTTTGACGTAGGCTGTCTGCTTAACACTCTCGAGCTTTTCAATCTTGAATTTCCTACCTTCAAATACCTGTGTACTGTCAAGCTTTCACAAAAGGCATATCCCGACCTCCCCAGTCACAAGCTGAACAATCTTGCGGAATTTCTCGGAATAAATTTTTCCCACCATCAGGCAGGTGATGACGCATACGTCTGCGCTCTGGTACTTATTAAGATTCTCGAGGATTTTAATCTGAAATCCATTGAAGATATAGAAAAGAAGTTTGAGGTTGACGCAGGTTTTGTATACCCGGGCTGTCACAACTCATGCAAATCCTCAAATAAGAAGAAAAAGAAAAATGCAGCTTTTGATTGTGGTGACAATAACGTTAACATAAATGAAGCATAAGGTCACGGTATTTTTACCACACTCTTTAAGAAACCAAAAAAAGCAGGAAACTCATTTTCGAGCTTCCTGTTTTTTTGATATATCATATACACTCTGTCTATAAAATTATTTCTTAAGGTTAGCTTCAAGCTTATTAAGTTCTTCAGTAATTTCCTTAGGAAGTCTTGAACCGAACTGTGCAAAATACTCTCTTGCATTGTCAACATCTTCAAGCCAGATCTTCTTATCAACGCTGAGCAATTCTTTCATAACATCATCGCTTACGTCAAGACCGGTTGTGTCGATTTCCTTAGGCAAATAACCTATCGGGCTTTCAACAGCGTCAACCTTACCCTCACATCTGTCAAGAATCCAGAGAAGAACTCTCATGTTGTCACCGAATCCAGGCCAGAGGAAGTGTCCCTCATCGTCCTGTCTGAACCAGTTAACGTGGAATATTTTAGGAGCCTTTTCGGGATCCATCTTCTTGCCCATTTCGAGCCAGTGACCGAAGTAGTCAGCCATATTGTAGCCTACAAACGGCTTCATAGCCATCGGGTCACGTCTTACAACACCTACAGCTCCTGTAGCGGCAGCAGTTGTTTCCGAAGCCATTGTAGCACCGATAAATACGCCGTGCTGCCAATCTCTTGCCTGGTATACTAACGGAGCTGTCTTTGCTCTTCTTCCACCGAATACGATAGCGCTGATAGGAACACCTGCAGGATTTTCAAATTCCTTTGAAATGCACGGGCAGTTTACAGCCGGAGCAGTAAATCTTGAGTTAGGATGAGCAAGCTTGTTACCTGCTGCTGTGTATTCCTTACCGTTAACCTTGTTACCTCTCCATTCGGTTGCATTTTCCGGAGGATTCTTGTCAAGACCTTCCCACCAAACTGTCATATCGTCATTATTGATTGCAACGTTTGTGAAGATTGTGTTCTTCTTTGTAGCTGCAAGAGCGTTAAAGTTTGTCTTTTCGCTTGTTCCCGGAGCAACACCGAAGAAGCCGGCTTCCGGATTGATAGCATAAAGTCTGCCGTCCGGACCGATTCTCAGCCATGAAATATCATCGCCGACTGTCCATACTTTATATCCCTTTTCTTTGAGATATTCAGGCGGAATAAGCATTGCAAGGTTTGTTTTACCGCAAGCTGACGGGAATGCCGCACAGATATATTTAACCTCGCCGTTCGGCTTTTCAAGACCGAGGATAAGCATATGTTCAGCCATCCAGCCCTCTTTCAA
Organism: uncultured Clostridia bacterium; assembly: GCA_934462715.1. Lineage (GTDB taxonomy): Bacteria > Bacillota > Clostridia > UBA1381 > UBA1381 > RGIG1988. The sequence goes on along the minus strand of CAKSIJ010000012.1, from coordinate 8,716 downwards.
ACCGAGGTAAGAAGCAATTCTCAGCGCGAAGCACTTTTTACCTAGAAGTACGTTACCGCCGTATGCAGAGTTGATAGACCAGATTGTTGAATCCTGCGGGAACTGTACGATGTATCTGTCATCGGGATTTACGTCCTTTTTAGCGTGCAGGCACTTTACGAAATCCGAATCGTCGCCGAGCTGATCGATAACCTTTTTACCGACTCTTGTCATGATAGCCATGTTCAGAACAACGTAAATGCTGTCTGAAAGCTCAATACCGATCTTTGAGAAAGGCGAGCCTACCGGACCCATTGAATAAGGAATTACATACATTGTTCTTCCTTTCATTGAACCCTTATAGAGAGCCTTTAATTTAGCATACATTTCATCGGGAGCCATCCAATTATTTATAGGACCAGCTTCTTCTTCTGTTGGTGTGCAGATAAAGGTTCTGTCCTCTACTCTTGCAACGTCGTTTTCAGCTGTTCTGTGATAGTAACAGCCCGGAAGCTTTTCCTGGTTAAGCTTAATCATTTCACCTGTGGAAACTGCCTCTGCTCTTAACGCTTCAAGCTGTTCCTCACTGCCGTCAATCCATACAATCTTATCCGGTGTACACATTGCAGCCATTTCGTCAATCCAATTGAGAACTGTTTTGTTGTTAGTCATTTTGTTTCCTCCATTCCGCCGCCGCATGACGGCACAAATTTTGCGGAAAATACAGCGGTTGGTATATCCGAAACGGATTCTGCCCCAAGCGCAGTATTTTTACACGCTGACCCATGCTTTTTTAAGCATAACGGCAAAATTATCATAAGCTGCCCGCTTTCGCTCTTTTTTGCCATCGTGTTAATTATATCACAAACATACCTCGTTTTAAAGCCTTTTTGATAAAAATTAACATTTATTTCACAAATTTTTATTTTTATAAGAGGTATTTAGACATATTCACTAACATTGTACTTTTTGTTATAACTTAATGATATAACGATTATTATTTTAATGAATATCATCGCCCAGATTGCAGGTATAATCAAACTCTATCCTGTCCCCCTCCGACAGCGGGTAGCGTGAACAGCCGTAGTCGGGTTTCAGTCCGTTGACACTGTATATCCACCCCGAAAGCTCTCCGCAATCAAATTCATAAAGATTATTTATTCCCTCTATGTATGCGCTTTTATAAATCGGAGTGTTGACGTATTCCATATGTATGCCGGCTCTTTTCATTTCCCTCAGCAGCACGTTAAAAACGCTTTCGCCCTCATAGAACATTACCTCTTTTTCGGGAAATATTATTCCGTTATCCGGAACAAGACTGTGTTTTTCCGGTTTGAGCATATCCATATTATTAAGAATTGTGCTGCACTTAACTGTAAGGGTACAGATTCTTTTTTCTGTTGTTATTTTGGCGGTTTCCGGATTAATCGGCTTAGGTATATCCTTTTTAACGGAGCTGTCGGAATCATACATACCCTTAAGGTCGGTTTTACTATTACCTTTTTGATTTTTTGTACCCGACGGTGTTCTTATTATTTTACTGTCCTCATATTTTACCTCAGGCTGATGATTATCCGATTCAAACTTTTTTTCCCCGGGCGTTTCGGAATCTTGCGGCTGTTTTGTATCAGCTTGATTTTGTTCCGCGGAATTTTGCGTATCTGCTGCATTTTCCTCCGTTTGTTCCGCCTGTTCATTTGCAGAATCGACTTCCGCATGCTGTTTTTGCAAATCAGCGGAATCCGAATCTGAAGATGTATCGTTATTATTTCCGATATTCGCCGTACCAACCGCTTCGCCGGGATTCCAACCCTTTAAATCCGGTGCGTTACCTCCCCACCAGAACACTGCCGCCAGAACGGCAAACATAACAATTCCGACAATTATTTTCTTTTTCGTAAGCTTCATCACAGTAACTCTTTGTTAACCGCAAGCAGTGCACATCGGTGCACACTATAAAATTCAACGTCAAACCCATCGGTATACTTTTTCATCGCTTCTATGACCGTATCCGGCTTCAGGTTATATATATTTCCTGCGTCAACTCTCATTTTTATCGTTATTTCATTGTTTTCCTCGGGAATGATTTTAAGCTTTTGAATGTGCGGTCTTATATCCGCTTCTTTTATTCCGCTTTTTGTTTTTTTCATTACAATAAGCTCTTTGTTAGCCAAAAATTCCTTAACGTCGGGAATAACATTTCCTTTAAGCTCACATCTGCAAATATAATCCGCCCTGTCAAGCTTTGAAAAATCGATTTCCTTATTGTCCGACAGCTTTTTTGCCGCAACTATTTCAAACCCCTTGGGCAAAGCAAAATTTATGATTTTCTTCAAATCATCTCCGTCATAGTCGGCTTCAAGACCTATTTTTATAAGCTCTCCGTCAGCTGTCACCCCGACCGAAAGCGGCATTGCGACCGTCATTATCGGGTGAGGATTAAAGCCCTTTGAAAAGCTCATCGGGAGTCCGGCACGTCTTAACACTCTCTGGAAAAATCTCATAAAATCCAGGTGTGACAGATACTTTACCTCTTCCCCTCTTTTATATTTCAAAACATAATTACTCATAACAAACCCCCGTTCCGAATTGTGCCGCACCGCAGCCGGCGCATTTTTCGCGGCAGTTAGGTGTTGTCTGTCCTTTTTGCGCCTTTTCATACTCTTTTTTAAAGAAACTTTTGGTTACGCCTATGTCGACATGATCCCACGGCAGTACCTCGTCAAGCTCTCTTTTTCTTAAATAAAAATCAGGATTCACTCCGCACTCGTTAAAGCTTTCCATCCACTTGTCAAATCTGAAGCAATCGTTCCAGCCGTCAAATTTACAGCCGTTTTTAACAGCGGCTGCGATAACCTTCATTAGCCGTCTGTCACCCCGTGCAAAAACTCCCTCAAGGTAGCTTGTATGATTATCGTGCCAGCTGTAGCGTATTCTTTTCGATCTGATTGCGGCTTTTAGAATATTTTGTTTTTCAACAATCTGCTCTCTCGAATCCTGTCCGCACCACTGAAACGCCGTAAAGGGCTTCGGTATAAAGCTTGATGTACTTACCGTAATATTGACATTCTTCGCTCTTTCCTCTTTCGGAATTTCAAAATACTTGTCAAGCACCTTTTGTGCAAGCTCCGCTATTCCCTCAACGTCCTCTTTGGTTTCTGTCGGAAGTCCGATCATAAAATAAAGCTTGACATTCGTCCAGCCGCCTCGGAAAAGCATTTCGGTTGAATTTAAAATATTATCTTCATTTATGTTTTTGTTAATAACGTCCCTCAATCTCTGCGTTCCCGCTTCGGGCGCAAAGGTGATTCCCGATTTCCTCACCTTTTGAACTTTTTTCATCAGTTCAAGCGAAAAATTATCAATTCTGAGCGACGGCAGTGACAAGCCTATTTTCTTCTTTTCCGTAATTTCAAGAAGTGCGTCCGTAAGCTCCGGCAGCTCGGTGTAATCACTTGAGCTGAGCGATGACAGCGATATTTCATCATATCCGCTCGTTGTAAGAAGCCTGTCCGCAAGACAGGTTAATGTGCTTGCCTTTCTCTCACGAACAGGACGGTAAACATATCCTGCCTGACAGAATCTGCACCCTCTGATACAGCCTCTGAAAATTTCAAGCATAACTCTGTCATGAACTATCTCACCGTAAGGCACTATCACCTTATCGGGAGTCGGAGCAGAATCAAAATCATGCATTATGCGCTTTCTTATCGACTTTCTTGCGTTAGGGTGATTCGGTACAATTTCTTTTATCGTTCCGTCATCATTATAGCTTACATCATAAAAAGAGGGGACATATATTCCGTCAAGCTTTGCAACCTCTTCGAGGAATCCATTTCTTGTTCTGTTCGGGTCATTTTTCCATTTTTTATAGACCTCTACAGTTTCGCAGATTATATCCTCGCCCTCGCCCATCATAAAAAAGTCGATTGCGTCGGCGATAGGTTCTCCGTTATATGAGCACGGTCCTCCGGCGCAGATAAACGGATCGTCAAGCGTTCTTTCGGAAGCATATATCGGTATTCCGGCAAGATCAAGCATATTTATTACGTTGGAATAACACATTTCATATTGCAGGGTAAACCCGAGCATATCAAAGCTTCTGACTTCATCTCCGGTTTCGAGCGCAAACAGTTTTAAATCTCTTTTGCGCATTTCCTCCTCCATGTCAATCCACGGAGCAAACACTCTCTCACAATATGTGTCATCACGCAAGTTTAGTACATGATAAAGAATCTTCATGCCCAAATGCGACATTGCTATTTCGTAAACGTCCGGGAAACAAAATCCGAATCTGACCTCTACCTGCTTCGGATCTTTTATGCACATATTAAGCTCACCGCCGGTATATCTCGTCGGTTTTTCTACATTCAGCAGTATTTTTTCTCTTTGTGTAAACGGCATTGATTTTATTCCGAATCCTTTCCGTGCGGCTGTTTTCTGTATTTCCCGCACATCTGATGTTCTTTTCTGTCTTGCTGATACAAAATCAGCCCAAATTCAAATAATATGATTTAATTATAGCATAATTCAAGCATTTTTTCAATAGCTTGGAGCAAAATAATCTATTTTAACAGCTTTTCCAGCGTATTCTTAACCGATTCGGGGCTTGTACCCTTTCCGAGAATATGTATTGCCTGTCCCATGAAAAATCCGAACAGCTGTGTTTTTCCATTTTTATATGCTTCGACATTCTTTTGATTTTCTTCAATTACCTTTCTGCACGCTTCAAGAAGCTTTTGAGGATCTTCTTTTATAATCAGACCCTGTTCTCCGGCGGCTTCAATCGGAGCTTTTCCGCTTCCGCATACATATACAAGAAGTGCTTTTGCACCGTTGTTTGTGATTTTGCCGTCACCGATAAGCCCAATCAATTCGGACAGCATATCGGGAGTAAGCTTTATCTCCGACAAGGTTTTTCCGCTGTCATTTATGTATCGGTTAAGCTCTCCGTTCATTATATTTGCGGTTTTCTTGTATTCCTTACTTACAGCGACCGCTTCATCATAAAAATCCGAAAAATCCTTGTCTTTGATTATAAGCCTTGCTTCTTCACTGTTCAAGCCGTAAATTTCGGTGTATCTTTTAAATCTTTCCTGCGGCATTTCGGGCATTTCGCTTTTTATCGTTTCAAGCTGTTCGGGCGATATGTGCACAGGCGGTATATCCGGCTCGGGAAAATATCTGTAATCACGTACGGTTTCCTTCCTTCTCATAGAGAATGTTTTACCGCTTGATTCGTCAAACCGCCTTGTTTCCTGCAATACCCTTTCTCCGTTTTCCAGAATCTGCGATTGGCGGATTGTTTCATATTCAATTGCCTTTGCTATTGATTTAAACGAATTTATATTTTTCAGCTCCGCCCTTGCTCCGAGCTTTTCGGAATTTTCCGGCATAACCGAGATATTAACGTCCACTCTCACACTGCCCTCTTCAAGTCTTGCACTGCATATCCCGGCATATTTAAGCCTGAGGCATATCTCCGAAACAAAGGCACACACTTCTTCGGACGAGCGAAAATCCGGTTTTGTCACTATTTCTATAAGCGGCACTCCGCAGCGGTTAAAATCAATCAGCGTTTTACCGTTGGACCGGCTGTGCAGCAGCTTTCCCGCATCCTCTTCTATATGAATACGCTCAATTCCAAAGCTTTTTCCTCCTATAACCAACTCTCCGTTTCCGCATATTGGATATTCCTGCTGTGTTATCTGATACGCTTTCGGCAAATCGGGATAGAAATAATTTTTTCTGTCAAATGCCGAATAGCTATTGATTTTGCAATTCAGCGCCAATCCTGCCTTAACGGCAAGCCGTACCGCATTTTTATTGAGTATCGGCAGCGTTCCCGGCATCCCCGAGCATATCGGACATATTCTGGTGTTCGGTTTTCCTCCGAAAGCGTTTTCGCATGAGCAATATACCTTTGACCTCGTCAAAAGCTCTGCGTGTATCTCAAGTCCGATTACTGTTGTATATTTCATCTTTTTCTCCGTTTGTAAAAACAGGACTGCCGGATTTGACAGCAGTCCTGTAATGTGTTTTGTTTAATTGGTGTGTATGCTCCGAATCTTAAAAAAGTAACGTGTACAGTACATTTTCCGCATTATTGTAACGGAACTTCGGTTTTGCCCATCTTTATGTGCGTTCCCTTTGCCAAAAGAAAGAACTTTCCGTTTCTTTTCGTGATTTCCGAAATATCGAGCGTTACGTTTTCACTTATTGCGGATATGTTGTTAATAGTGCCTGTAACCTTAAGAGTACCGCCTCTGCCGATAATGAAATTTGTCGATTCCATGTTCAAAAGCTGAGTTGTTCCGGTAACTCCGTCGCCGACAATTATAAGATCGTCGCTCTTTACTCCGTCAAGAACAACATTTTCACTTCTTACCAAAACATTGCCTTTCGGGAATTCACTGTATGTTCCCGGCTCATTTACATATGTTGTTACAAGATTATCCATAAGTACGGCAAACTCAGAACGTGTGATATAATCTTTGGGCTTCAGCTTATTGTCGATACCGTTCCAATATCCGTATCCGACAACGTTTGCCATATTCTGCTTTGCCCATTCGTCAACGGAGGAATAATCCGAAAACTTTTTAAGACAAGATATATCATAATCCGGAAGCTGCAAAAGTTTTGATGCAACGGTGAAACATTCCTGGTATGTAATGAAGTTTTCGGGATTCAGATTGCCCTGATCGTCACCGCCGAACACGCGCATTTGCACTGCTTTGGCAAATTCTGAATAGTACCATTTATCCTGTGCAACATCTTTGAAGGAGGATAAGTCCGCTTCCTTGTTTGCTCCGAAGGCTCTTACGATTATCGCAGCCATCTGCGCTCTTGTGATATTGTCATCGGGCATTATTTTGCCGTCGGCACCGTTTAAAAGACCGTTCTTAACAGCATTGTTAAGCGCCTCGGTTGTCCAGTTGTTCGGCATATCGGCAAAAGTCTGTGCCATTACGGCAGCAGGCATCGAAAATGAAGCCGCAAGCGTCACGGCAGCAACTATTTTTGATATTTTTCTCATTTATAAATCATTCCCTTTCTTTTTTATATTACAATTATGTAATCAAAAATAAAAATGCTGTTTACATTATAACAAATTTTTTTCACTAAAGCAATACCTTTTGAACATTTTGTTATAGAAATTCACGGGAAATTTTATCAAAGCAAGGCTCGGCAAAACTCATATTAAGGATATGGACATCGATTATGTTCACAGGCTTACAGAAGTTTTGATGAATTTTGTTACAGAGGTTCAAAACAGGAATTACGAAATCGGAAAGGAAAAGGAAGCGGATATTTACGAAAAGGGTACCCGGATAATAGAAAATGTCAGCAATGCAAAGGGCATGGGACTGAGCGGTATCGGAGAAAAGGTTGCAGATTACGAAAGAGGATTTTTAAGTCCCGTAAAATTTATGCACAGGGTTACGGGATATAACGACAACGACCCTTTGTACCGCACAACATTGGAAATACAAAAGGGCGAGCTTCATGACATGATGTACCACATGAAAGCGAACAAGCTTTTTTCAAAATTCATCAACGATAAAAAGTTTATGAAAGGTCTTGACGAATTTTCCGACTTTGAGGTTACGGAGTTCTGCAAGGACGGAACGGAAACGGGCAAGAAGAACATACAGCTTTCAAGGGGGATGATGATTTCACTGTATTTACACAACAAAAATGTCGCAAACCAAAAACATATGGTAGACGGCGGCGTTATAGTACCAGATGAAAAGTTATATAAAAAGGGCAGCTACGCAAATGCGTTCAATGCAGGGCAAAAGGTTTTGCTTGCGCCGGGTGAGATTGCAAAGATTACTCAAAATCTTACCGAACAGGAAAGAATGTATGCAAATGCGGTATATGAGTATTTTAATTCATTCTCAAAGGAGCAGCTTAACGAGGTATCAAGACAGCTTACCGGGATAGACGTTGCAAGGGTTGAAAACTACTTCCCTATCAACTGTAATTTCAATTTCACAAAGTCAACGTTCGGCGCACTGGGCGGCGGTGAGATTGAAAACAGCGGTTCATTTAAGGAAAGACAAAAGAACGCAAACAATCCGATTGATTTGAGAGATGTTACAAGCGTGGTTAATCAATACATAGATATTCACGCAAAGTATGTGGCATTTGCAATACCTGTCAAGAATTTTGAAAGACTGTATAACGTTACGCTTTCATCTGCCGATATTATAAATTATTGGGCATGAATATCGGCGGAAATACCGAAGTGCAGATTAATAAGGGGCGCAAGGTTGATGTTGCGATTAACAACGGTGTTCCTGATGAAAAGAATATGAGAAAGGGGGATTTATTGTTTTTCAGAGGGCAGGATAACAGCAGAACAGACGGGGTCGGTCACGTTGAGATGTATATCGGTGATGGGAAGATTTTCGGGCACGGCTCGGGGGTCGGCGGTACCGTTAAAAATATTGCTGAATACTGTAAGATGAGGCAGGGGCAGAAAAGCACTGAGAAGCTGAAAAACAAAGGGTTGATTTGCGTTAAGAGGTATATTGAAGATGATGAGCTGACCGAGGTTAATGACATCGTTTGGGAGTTGGCTCACAGGGGGATTGTTTCTGATTCGGATTGGAAATGTCAATAAATGTGCAGTCGAAATTTACCCAAAATTCTGAAACCGCTTTAATTCTTCAACCGACTGGAGTGGTATAATATAAATAGAGTCGACAAACACCCAAAAATCTGATATAAT
>CAKSIJ010000011.1 GCA_934462715.1 uncultured Clostridia bacterium | reverse complement strand
CACTCAATAAAAGCAGCAGAACAGGAAAGACAATTAAAGCAAAAAGAATTACATACATTAAATGCAAGAAATGACGAGCTCGACAATTTGTTTGAGCATATCTATGAGGACAATGTTTCCGGCAAGATAAGCGATGACAGATTTGCAAAACTGTCCGTCAAATACGAATCGGAGCAAAAGGAAATTACGGCACGCATTAAGGAATTGGAAACGGAACTTAACACCGAAAAAAGCAAAGCTGTAACGGCTGATATGTTTACGGCTTCTGTCCGTAAATATACCAGAGCAAGAAAACTTACTCCGAGAATGTTAAACGAACTGATTGAAAAAATTGAAGTGCACCAGTCCGAAAAAATTGACGGTAAAACCGTTCAACAGCTCACAATTCATTATAACTGCATAGGCAATATTGAAATACCCGACCTTGAAAAACTACCCGAAAACAATGTTTCGGTACATACAAGACAGGGCGTAGATGTTCATTTTTCCGCTTGTGCAAGTTAAAAAGTCAATAAAAAACCGAGTGTCATACAAAACCTTTCAAGTTCTGTAAGAACACTCGGTATGGTCGGAGTGACAGGACTTGAACCTGCGGCACCGCGCCCCCCAGACGCGCGCGCTACCAACTGCGCTACACCCCGAAATACAAGCTGTGGAAGAAAAGTGGTCGGGATGACAGGATTTGAACCTGCGGCCCCTACGTCCCGAACGTAGTGCTCTACCAAACTGAGCCACATCCCGATGGCACTCTCCCACAGCAACAGATTAATTATACCACATAAATGTATTGTTTGTCAAGAGAAATTTTCAAAAAAATACAAATTTTTTAATAAGTTAATTCTCAAAGCAAGTTCACGGTCAATTTTTGGATAGAGAGTTTACTTTGAGAAGTGAATCAGGTGATAGGATATCAAAATGGGGAGAAATGGAAACCGTTACAGGAAGAATACTGCTTTCATAACCTATAACGGTTCCCGTCAACGTATTTGAAATATGTTTAACTATGTTTAAGATTTTTTTCTGTCAATTCCGGATAGGGAAGAGGAGTGTCTTTCATTCCGGGTCAATCTCATCATCATATGCAAATATCCACCCCATACCAATCGGAGCGAGAAAAACAACTGCAAATCCGATGAGATGAAACACCGCCGCCGAGAGCGGTGCGGAAAGGGCAAGGCTTGTATACTTAAAGAATTTAGTCACGGCAAAAAGCCATGTATATACCTCCGTTGAAAAAAGGAGATACACCAAAGCGTTCAGCAGGGCAAACAAAGCATATGCCGCTATATTTGTTGTGAAATACAAAAAATTATTTCTTAAATCGAAATAACAATGCCGAAGCATTATGAAATTTATCACCGCAAATATAACGATACCTACAGCGATTCCAAAAAGGAGTGTATTTTGACGTGCCAACACCTTGAACACGTTCAGCACAGTTAAAATTGCCGATATGGCTGCATTTACACAAAACAATTCCAAAAATCTGCGAACAATAATTTTTAATGCGATATTTTCCATTTGTAAGCCTTTCTTTAATTCGTTATAACAGCGACCGTATTTGTATCCTCAATCCATTTGACATTTGCGTTAAGACTTTCCGCAACCGCACGGACGGGAACCAACGTATAGCCATTCTCAATAAACGGTGCGGTATCAAGTTCTGTGACTTTGTTTTCGGTGCTTTCGGTTGTCTGCACCGACATTTGCGGTACGCCGATTTTTAGTGTGATGAATGTATTACCCTTTGTTGCGAAAATAAGCTTGTCCGAATCAACCCAGATTACAACAGCTCCGAGCCTTTCAAAAATCGAGCGCATGGGGAGCATGGTTCTGCCGTTTACTATTTGCGCCGGAATGGGGGTGTTCAGCGTTTCGCCGTCAACAGTGACCGTTATTTCGCCGACTGCGGCAAAGGCGGACTGCGAAAAAATCAAAGCCGTAAATAAAGTTATAAATAATATAAATTTTTTCATATCAATAAAACCTTTCATGAATAGTAAAGACGGCGGAAAACCGCCGCCTTTAAAGTGTAATTAATCAAAAATGCTGAAATCCTGTGACTGAAGCTGTTCTGCGCCGGTAAAGGTTGTATTCGGCATTTCTGCGGTTGTTATTTCGCCACTTGTCAGAATAACATCTTCTGCTTGGATTTTAACTATTGTCATTTCGGGTGATGTATATTTCTTCATTATTGAACACCTCCTGTGTACTTGGTAAAGAATCTGTTCCAATTTACAGAGCAGCCGACCGGTGCGGACCAGAATGTTGTTCCGTCTTGGGTTGTTATATATGCTCTTGCGTAATATGTTCCCTCTGTTCCCTCATCTACTTTAACAACATCGCCTTGGAATACAGTTGCGCCTGCCGCTGTAGTGGCTGTTACGGATTTACTGATGTCCTTTGCATTTATGTACTTAATTCCCGAAGCTGTAACTGTGCCGGTAGGCTCTGTCTTGAACATAAATCTCATCATGCCGTACTTTGTTTCGTTGTCCATATAATAGCCGGAATCGGTGTCGGATTGCCATTTTGCATAAAGCTCTACATTGTCATTTGAAAGAAATTCTGCCAAAGCTGAATCCCACGGTGTATCAATCTCAGATTTCCACATACCTATAGATTCTCTGACTGACAAAGCAGAACCGTCAGCTTTTTTGTTATTTGTAATACTAATCTTTTCAGCGACTGACATTTTAGTAATGTCTGCATTTTCAGAAATAACAACAAGCTGTGTATGTTCATCTCCGGAAATAGTATTATTACTAATATTTACATCTCCGAAATTTTGACTTTTACCAAAGTAAATAGCTGCATTTTTCGTTTTGTCGCTTTCTTTTTTTGTAAATTTGCTGCCGCTTTCCATTGTAAACGTGTTGCCCGTAAAGCTTACATTAAAAGCAGGATTACTGCTGCTTTCAAATTTTATTGGACGAGTTGAAGTAAGTTTGGAATCGGTCATTGTAAAGCTTTCAAGTCCGGGAATATTTTGCCACCATATTGGGTTTGAACTATTAGCTGAAACGGTATTCTCATAAGATTTAAATTCAGTGTTATATATTGAAACATTGTTAAAGTTTCTGCCGTTATTAAACCAACAACCGTTAATTGTGCTGTTGTTTATTTCGATTTTATTAATTGAAAATGGGAATCCGTACCATATATTTGTTGCCCAGCTTGGTTTGTTTGCAGTAAGCTGATGAGCTATAGAACCATCTGGCATATTGTAATAATATGTATAAGAACCTACTAAATCAAACACCCCGTTTATTGTCACACTGTCAAGTATAATAGTTGATTTTTCCGGGATTTGAAAATACAAGCATTTAGTATTAATATGATCGTTTATATTTTCAGCTCCGTTTTTCGCAGTGATTGTTCCGCTTATGTGAATTGTTGCACCGGCTTTATTTGTTCTGTATGCAATAGCAGTACCTTGTGCATTTTCACGTTCAGTTGCAGTAAATCCCTCCGGAGCTTCGGCGTTTTTATTTACCCACTGATATTCATCAGACATAACATAGCTTCCGAGAGTTACGGAATTTTCCGAAATATTTAAATCACCAAGATTAACCCATAATTCCTGACCGCTTACATCTGTTAGCTCATTAAATTCTGCTAATGTATACGGGTTTGTTTGTGTTCCGTTACCTGCTTCCGCAAAAGCCGGAATTGCCATAGTGCAAAGCACCAATGCGGCAGACATAATACCTGTCAATAGTTTTTTACCTTTCATATTAATTATCCTTCTTTCTTAAATTTTTGCATCACCCGGTTTAGCTGAAAATTGTCAACCCTCCCGTCTTTATGCTGATTAAACCTGTGAAGCATTATTTTGCAAAGAGTGGTCCCCTTTGTATGATATATAATTATAATGACACAAAAAATGTGATTGCAACATAATCAGAATTATGTGGCAATCACGCTGACTTATTTTTGTAAATGCGATAAAAAAATACTGCATGAGGAAAAATTTTAAGATATTTTTGTACAAAAAGGCACAGCAAAGCAGACCAATGTAAAAATTGAAATAGCATTGGTCTTAAAGTGATGTCATTTTTTAGTGCATATTGATGAAAATTAGTAAATGTATTGATAAATCATTGACAAAAGCAATTTTCAATGCTATAATATGTACGTATATTATATATGTACAAAAAAATTCTGCCACATAATTCTGATTATGTGGTTTTTATTTTTTAACAGTGCAAAAGACCCAACCTCTGCACCTGTCTGCGGCAGATTTCCCAGGTTTCCATTGTATAAATACGGGTAGTATTAACCGAAGAATGACCGAGTATATCGGCAAGGCGTACAATATCCTTTTCTATCGAATAAAAGGTTCGGGCGAAAAGGTGGCGGAGGTTATGCGGAAATACCTTTCTTTTGTCAACCCCGGCGCTTTCGCAAAGCGATTTCATCAGCTTCCATATATGCGTTCTGTCAAGCGGCTTGCCTGTTTTCGTAACAAAAATACTGCCGTACGAAATTTTTTGCTCCGCTGCATATTTTTTTAACATCTTGCACAGAGCTTTCGGAATGATGATAACACGCAGCTTTCCTTTCATATTGACATCTGCACGTCCGTCTTTGAGTGATTCTGCTGTGATATATTTTAATTCGCTCACACGGATTCCGGTTGCGCATATGGTTTGCATAAGCAGATATAATTTTTTGTTTCCCTTTGATTTCGCCTCTGAGAGCAGTCTTTCATATTCCGCCTTTGTAAGCTCCTTTCCGTTTTTCGCAAAAATTTGTTTTTGGATTTTCAGATTTTTCACCTTTAAGCCGTATTCCTCAACAGAATCAAAAAAGCTGTTGAGTGATGAAAGTATGGAATTAACGCTTGCCGGGGCATATTTTGTTATAATGTATTCCTTGTATTCCAAAACCATTGCCTTGCTGAGCTCCGTACCGCCGAGCCATGCGGTAAACGCTGTGAGGTCACGGATATATTTTTCAACCGTGGCTTTGCTTTTTTCTTCGTTAATCAGATATTCTTTAAATTTCTTTATAATAATGTCTGTAATTTTTATCATTTTCCGGTGCCCCCCCTTTTAAGATTTTTCATTTATATATTTTACCACAAATATATAAAACTACTCAGAAGCCGTCAATGATTTTAAATTAAAACATAATAAAAAAATGAGCGGCACCGAAAAAATCGGTGCCGCTGCTGCCGGTAATTATTTTGGTTAAAATTTTTCCGATATTTTTATTTGGTTATTTTAACCGTAACGATTTCATACGGCTTAACATCTAAAGTAATGCTTCGATTGTTTTTCGCAAGCTCATTAAGATTATTTTCAAGCATATCGCATATATAGGCTTTATCAAAGTCGATGCCGAAATCAAGGGTCACTTTTGAGTGCGAATTGTGATATTCGTAGAATCTGACAATTATACTGTCATTATTTTCGCACTGCTTAACCGTTTCAATAATAATATTGCTGCTGTTGCTGCCGACAAAAGAGAAGCTGTCGGGAAGCTTTCCGTCCTGCTTGCTTATACGGCGGACGGTAAGCGGCTGATTGAGAAGATATGCTTCTTCTGCAATGTTAGCTTCTCTGAAATCTCCGCAGTGGGGAAGAATCGAATAGGTGAATTCGTGTAATTCCCTGTCCGCTTCGGTATTCGGATAAACGGCGCATTTTATCAGAGTAAGGCTTAAATTATTCAAGTCACAGCCGTAGCCGTACTTGCAGTCATTCATAACGGCAACGCCGTAACCGCTTTCGGATACATCTGCCCATTTGTGTGCGCACACCTCAAATTTTGCTCTGTCCCAGGAGGTGTTTTTGTGGGTGCTTCGCTTTACGTTACCGAACTGTACGTCATAAACAGCCTCGTGTGTGTGAACGTTTATCGGGAACATTGCCTTTAAAACAACCTTTTTCTCTTTCCAGTCGATTTTGTTCTTAACGTCAATTCTTCTTATATTATTGTATAAGCATATAGTTTGAACAATAACCGAGCTTTGGAATTTCCTTGTTATTTCAATTTCAAAGCACTCTCCCAAGTCGCGCAATGTCACATTTTCAACATTGTTTATGTCGCGGTGCTTGTCGTTGTAGTATTCGCATATATCCCATGCGTCATACGAATAGGGAATATCCTCAAAAATGCGCAGCTGATTAAACAAGCTGTTTTCCGCAACGGCTTCTCTGCCGTTTTGCTTATCGTACAGCGATGTAATGTTAAAGCTTTCATCAAATGTAATTCTGTAAAACGGAGTGTTGCAGACGTTTTTGTCAAATTTTATTTTAGAATCGGTTTCGGTCGGGTTTACAACCTTATATCCAACCGCCGGAATGTTTTCCACATACATGATTTTTCTGTCAGCTTCAATCAGACCGTTGGCGGTAAAGCCGTGGGGGTTATATACAAGCAGTCCGCCGTCTGTTTTTATGCTATCCGCAATTGTTCCGAGTGCGCCGTCAAAGATTCCGTTGCCCGATTTAAATATTTTTTCATAATCCGTGTCACTGTCATCGTACACCTCTTTGATTGAAGAACCGGGGATAATGTCATGGAATTGGTTCAGCAGTATCAATTTCCAGCTTTTGTCAAATTCTGCTTTGGGATATGTTTTACCGCAAAGTATATTTCCGATAACCGATGCGGATTCCGCTTTTTGGAACAAAAACTCGCTCTTTCTGTTGTGCTTTTTGACCTTTGCGACAGAGGTATATGTACCTCTGTGAAATTCAAGATATAAGTCGCCGACCCAAAGAGGGGTTCTGTTAAGCTCTTTGCATGACTTCTTAAAGCTTTCCTCCTGTATATTCAAAAAATCCCCTGCGCTGCTTGTTACGGTTTGGGGCATACCCGGTATTCCGTGCGCCATTCTCCTCTGCTTTTCAAGCATAACGTCTGTCGGACCTCCGCCGCCGTCCCCGAAACCGTAGCCGATCATTGTATCGCCCGAATACAGTTTTTGAATACTGTCCTCTTTCCATCTTTTGTAAACGACATCGGGAGCAAGGTCCGCATTTATTTCAGTAAAGAAATATGTAAATATTCTTGTGCCGTCAAGTCCCTCCCACATAAATGTGTCATACGGCATTTTGTTGAATTCATTCCAGCTTATCTTTGTTGTTATAAATTTGTCAACTCCGCATTTTTTCAGTATCTGCGGAAGCGCCGCACTGTAACCGAACACATCGGGCAGCCAGAGATATTTGCTGTCAACTCCGAACTCGTCCTTTATGAACTTTTTACCGTGGATTATCTGCCGTATAAAGCTTTCTCCGCCCGAAAGATTGCAGTCGGCTTCAAGCCACATAGCGCCCTCAATTTCCCATCTGCCTTCTTTAACCTTTTCCTTGATTTTTTCGTAAACGTCGGGAGCCTCCTCTTTCAGGTACATATAAAGCTGCGGCTGAGAACACATGAATTTGTATTCCGGATATTTTTCCATAAGCTTCAGCACGGTCGAAAAGCTTCTTTGAACCTTTTCTCTTGTCTGAGCAAGAGTCCAGAGCCATGCCACATCAATGTGAGTTTGTCCGATACAATACATTTTGTTCTTTTTCTCAGAGCAAACCTCTTTGTAGAAATGATTGTCCATATATTCGGAAGCCTTGCTTACGCTTTCGTAAAACTCCGCACTGTTTTCCTCGTAAAGGTCAACGAGGTTGACAGCATAGTCAAGCGACTTTAATATGTCGGCATAGTCCTGTCCCTGCCTGTCGAGAAGCAGACAGCTTTCGTACGGAACGAGCAGATCATAATAAAGCTTTTCAACACGCAAATCAGTTTCGGTTATGCCGAACGAAACCTCAAATTCCGCTTTGTCCAAGCCTATGTAGGCATAGATGAGAACATCGTATTCGGTGTCCGGCTCTATTACCGCACTCAGGTGATTGCCGTCAAGCTCCTGTATCATTTCGCCGTTAAGGTAGAGAATACATTGCGGTGAAGCGCTTGCGGCGGCATTCCACCCGATCGGGAAATTACCCGACATAGCAAATCTGTACTCTTTGTTCTCCTGTGCCGCAGGAGTCTTTATATGCCCCTTTATCCAATAGTGGCGATCTTCTCCCAAAAGTCTGACATCATCACTGTACAATGACCATTCAAGGCCGGGTTCGGGAACGCAGGATTTTTTGTAACCGCACTGAGCATATTCAAAGTCACTGCAATCAAAAACCTTTTGACTTGTCAGCTGTTTAAGCCTTTCAATAAATGCTTTGATTTTCAATTCGCGCATAAACATGATTATTTCCTCCTGAAATAAATTGAAATTTTCGGTGATATTTATAAAATTATTATATATTATTTTTAAGTACAAAACTTCTGTTGACATGATAAAAAAAGTGTAGTATAGTGATATTATATAAAGGGAGAGTGATTTTTTTGAATTATACCACTTTGAAAAAGGAATACCATATAAACGGCAAAACAGGCTTTAAATATCATTACGTAAACAGCGAAACCGAAATTTTCAAACCGCATAATCACGAATTTTACGAAATCATGATTATAGATAAAGGAACTCCCGTTCATGTTGTGTCGGGTGAAAAATCAAGGCTCAAAACCAATACGCTTATGTTAATCAGACCGGGAGATGTGCATGAATTTTTAAAGGACAGCAATTTTTATTTTGCAAATCTGGCTTTTGACGAAAAAACAGCCGATGAGCTGTTTTCTTATCTTACCGATTATTTCCCAAAAGACAGACTGTTAAACTCAGATAAACCGCCCTTTGTGATATTATCGGAAAACGAAAAGGCTAAAATAATGAACACAATAAGCATGATAAATACAATTCCTACCGAAAATACGAAGGAAATCAGATTCAGATTTAAGGTGTTGATTTTTGATGTTTTTGTAAAATACTTTTTTACACAGCAGAATAATGAGCAAAAGCAAATGCCGGGATGGCTTGAATATATGGTTGAAAAAATGAAAGAAAAGGATAATTTTACGGGCGGAACGGAAGCGATGATCAGTATATCCTCAAAAACAAGGGAGCATATTGCCCGAAGCATGAAAAAATATTGTAATTGCACAATTTCGGAGTTTTTGGATGAAATCAGACTTACATATGCCGCAAATATGCTCATAAACAGCAACCTTTCGGTTACAGATATTTGCTATGACTGCGGATATGAAAACCTTTCGTGGTTCTATAAAAAATTCAATGAAAAGTATGGCTGCTCGCCGAGAAAATACCGTAAAATCATATAACGTTATATAGACAGGCTCCTTCTCAGCTTTGAGGGGGAGCCGCTGTGTTATTGAGCATATTTTTACAAAAAAAGTTTAGAATTTTGTGAAAATGCAGATAATACTTTTATACATTGATTTTTGTAAAAAGCTGAAAGGTGATGCAGTAATATGGTATCTTTTATAGCGGCGCTTGTGTTGCTGGGTTTGGGATATGTACTATACGGTTCATTTACGGAAAAAATATTTGAACCCGATGACAGGCAGACGCCGGCATTTTCCGTGAATGACGGAGTGGATTTTGTGGCAATGAAAGGGTGGAAGCTGTTTTTGGTACAGCTTTTGAACATAGCCGGGACAGGGCCTATATTCGGTGCGCTTATGGGTGCGGCTTTCGGACCTGTCGTATTTTTGTGGATAGTTTTCGGTTCGATTCTCGGCGGAGCGGTTCACGACTATATGACGGGAATGATTTCCGAAAGGAACAACGGTGCGTCAATCGCAGAGCTGTCTGGAATTTATCTCGGACGGGGGGCAAAATATGTAATGCGTGTTTTTTCGGTAGTGCTGCTTATTCTTGTCGGTACGGTATTTGTAACAAGTCCTGCCGCACTTTTAGCAGAGCTGACGCCGGAATTTCTCAATACTAAATTCTGGACTGTGGTTATACTGGCATATTATATTCTCGCAACTTTGATGCCTATTGATAAAATAATAGGAAAAATGTACCCGATTTTCGGGATAACGCTGATAGTTATGGCGGCAGGTATTATAGGAGGTATATTTTTCGGAGGGTACGGCATACCGAATGTTACGATTCAGAATCTCCACCCCAAAAATCTGCCCGTATGGCCGTATATGTTCGTGACTGTTGCGTGCGGAGCAATATCGGGATTCCACGCAACGCAGTCGCCGCTTGTTTCTAAATGCATAACAAGTGAAAAACAGGGAAAAAGCATATTCTACGGAGCAATGATTACAGAGGGAGTGATTGCACTGATATGGGCGGCTGCAGGCTCGGCATATTACGGAAGCAGCGATTCGTTATATAATGCGCTTGAAGCGTTCGGTCAGTCGGGGGTTGTTTATAATATATCAAAGGGACTTTTGGGAAAAGCCGGCGGTGTGCTTGCGATTATAGGTGTCGTTGCGTGTCCCGTCACGTCGGGAGATACCGCATTTCGTGGAGCAAGAATCATACTTGCCGAATGGACGGGTCTTAAACAGGATAAAATCATAAACAGACTGATTCTTACAATTCCGCTGCTCGGAATCGGAGCATTGCTCACTCAAATGGATTTTAATGTCCTGTGGAGATATTTTTCATGGAGCAACCAGACTCTTGCGATGATTGCGCTTTGGTGTGCTTCGGCATATCTGATAAAGAACGGAAAAAGATACAGCTATTTGGTTTCGGCTATCCCGGCGGCTTTCATGACGGCGGTCAGCGTGACGTATATTTTAATGGCGCAGGAGGGCTTCGGAGTGAGTGCCGCTTTGGCATATCCGGTAGGAGCGGCAGCTGCCGCCGCGGCTTTTGTGTATTGCTGCTATTACAAAATAAAATCAGCAAGATAATTTGAATGATTTGGTATTAAAAACAAATTTCGGGAAAAAATATATTGACGGCAATTATAAATACAACGGTGTTTTGTTTTTTTTGAGCAAAACAAAAATCGAAAGGAGAAAAAATATGGCGGATATGTTTTGTTTTCAATGTCAGCAGACTGCAGGCAACAAGGGCTGCGTAAAGGTGGGAGTGTGCGGAAAACAGCCCAAAACGGCGGCACTTCAGGACAAGCTGATAGTTGAGCTTATACGCTTGGCTGAAACCGAAAAAAGAAGCGAGCTTGCCGACAGACTGATACCGGACGGCTTGTTTGTAACGCTCACAAATGTGAATTTTGACAATGAAGCGATCGAAGAATTTACCGAGCGTGTTATTGAAGAAAGAAAAAGGCTCGGCGGCGGTGACGTTGAGGTTGTGGACTTGTTTAAGGGCGATACCGATATTGTGTCGCTAAGGTCAACCTTGCTTTTCGGAATGAAAGGTATGGCTGCATATGCACATCACTGCATGAGATTGGGGTATTATGACGATGAAGTGACCGAATGGTTCTACAAGGGACTCCGTGAAATAAACAGGGAGCATACCGTTGACGATTGGCTTAAAATTATTATCGGCTTCGGAAAGGTGAATTTTAAGTGTATGGAGCTTTTGGATAAGGCTAATACCGAAAGCTTCGGAAATCCGTCACCGGTCAAGGTGAACAAGGATATTAAAAAAGGACCTTTTATAGTTGTATCTGGGCATGACCTTGAAGATATACATCAGCTTCTGGAGCAGACAAAGGATACCGGGGTTAACGTATACACTCACAGTGAAATGCTTCCGACGCACGGCTACCCGAAGCTGAGAGAATATAAAAACCTTGCCGGCAATTTCGGAACGGCATGGTACAACCAGCAGAAAGAATTTGAGGATATACCGGCACCGGTAATATTTACTACAAACTGTATCATGCCGCCGAGAAAAAGCTATGCCGACAGGGTTTATACTACTTCCGTGGTCGGCTATGAGGGACTGAAGCACATACCTGAGGACGAAAACGGTCATAAGGATTTTTCGGAGGTAATCAGACAGGCAAAGGAGCTTGGCGGTTATGAAAACGATAAGAGCATGGGCGGATTGAACGGAGGTCATATGATGACAACCGGCTTTGCGCATAATGCCGTACTGCAAAATGCAGAAAAGATTATCGGACTTATAAAAGAGGGAAAAATCAAGCATATATTCCTTGTAGGCGGCTGTGACGGAGCGCATCCCGGCAGAAACTACTACACCGAATTTGTTAAAAAAACGCCTATGGATTCGCTTGTTTTAACTCTTGCGTGCGGAAAGTTCAGATTTAACGATATTGATTTGGGAGAAATTGATGGCTTGCCGAGAATTATTGATATGGGACAGTGCAATGACGCATATAGTGCCGTAAAGGTTGCGTCGGCTCTTGCGGAAGCGTTCGGCTGCGGAATCAACGATTTGCCGCTGACATTGGTGCTGACATGGTACGAGCAGAAAGCGGTCTGTATTTTGCTGAGCCTGCTTGCGCTTGGGGTTAAAAACATCTATCTCGGCCCGACCTTCCCGGCATTTATGTCGGAAACGGTATCAAAAGCCTTGAATGACACATTCGGACTTCAGCCGGTAACAGCGCCGGAGCAGGATCTTGACGCAATATTAAACAGAGGTTAATAAACCGCCCTTTTGTAATTGTTTGTGCAAAAGGGCGGTTTTTAGTTTAAATAAATAATTTTTGAGCTGATTTATGGTAATTATAAATAAAATTGATGTATTATTAAAGAAAACTGTTTACTTATGGAAATATTTGTTATAAAATGTATATTGATATTGTAGAATGTTATATATTGTATCATACTTTAAGATAAAGTATCGGTTGACGGGGATTGTTACGGTACAAGGGCTGACGGAAGGTGTAAATATAATGCAGCAAGGTTGGTAGCGGATATGAGAATATTTATATTTGACGATGAGCTGTTTTTTTTAAACGGTTTGCAGAATGAAATAGAAAAATGGGCGGAGGATAATAAAAAAGAAATTACCGAGCTTTTGACTTTCGGCAGTACAAAGGAGCTTTGTGCCGAAATAATTTGCGATGACGACGTTTTCTTTCTGGATATAGCTGACGGCGGCGATGAAAATGCCGGAATAGTGCTTGCGCATGAAATCAGAAAGAAAAATTCGCTTGCGCACATTATTTTTGTGACATCTCATTATGAAAAAATCAGAGAAGCGATGACCGGTCTGATCCGTCCGTCAGAGTTTCTCATAAAGCCGCTGGACGAAACGGAAAAAGAAAAGCTTCATATACTTCTCAGTTCGGTTTTCAGTATGAATGACGCCGAAAGTGTCGATATTAAAATCGGACGCGACAGAATACATATTTTACTGAATGAAATTCTTTATATATCAAGAGAAATGAGAAAAACGGTTATTGTTACTCAGCGGCAGCGGTATATGATAAGGGAAGCTTTTTCTTCTCTTGCTGAAAGGCTGGGAGAGGGCTTTGTTATTGCAGATAAGGGAACCTGTGTGAATGTAAATAAAATAAGCTCATGGAATCCTGCAAAAAGGCAAATTAATATAGACGGTGCCGAGATATATTATTCAAGGGAAAGAAGCAGGAAAATCAGACAGCTTATGTTGGAAAGGGGAATTCCGAATGAGTAGCTTGTTTTATGCGGTGTCAACCTTTATAGTGTCGGCGGCAACGGCGCTGTGTTCGTTTTTTGTCTTAAAGGTGATTTGTGCGGAAAATATAAAAAAGAAAACAGGAATATTTTTTTGCGTTTGCATGACCCTTATTACATGGCTTTTGCTGCTGATAAACTATGATAAAAATGAAGTGGCGAGAGCCATTATAATTTTTGCGTGCCTTTTTGCGCTTATATATAAAATAACGGGAAAACTTATAAAAACTTTGTTCCCGTACATAACGATACTTGCTGTAATAGCTGCAACCGATTCTCTTTCCGTTTTGGGGTTTTATATTTTTCAATATTCTGAGGAAGTAAAATTGCTTGTTACCTCCGTGATAATGGCTGCAATAACATTGGTTGCGCTGCCCGTTAAAAATGCGGTGAGTGTACTTTTTGAAAATATCAAGGAAAAACGCAGTACAAGAGTGCTTATGGTACTGACGATGCTGTCAATTCTCGGAGCAACCTATTTGCAGGTCAATTATGAGCTTGCGCTGATCGGGCGCAGAGTTCTGACGGACAGTATTATCGGTTTGTTTTTAACCACGCTCGGTGTTACATATATGAATGTGATAATTGCAGCGTCCGGGTTTATCAGAAGCTTAAAGGAGGAACACGAAAAGAAGATAATAACCGAACAGCAGCGGATTTTAGAGGAAATGTATGACAGTACAAGGGTATTCCGTCACAACTACAGGAGTACGCTTATAGTCCTTGAGGGATATTGCAGAAGCAAGGATTATGAAATGCTTGAAAAACGGATTTCGGAGCTGAAAAGCGACGCGGACGATATATACGGAAGCAGACAGCTGAAAAACGCTATGAGTATCTGCGACGCGGGTCTTAGAAATCTGATTATGCTGAAAATTTTTGAAGCAAGGAAAAACGGAGTTGAAACGAGTATAAATATATCGGGTCAAAGCTTTGAGAGCTTTGAAAGCATGAAAATGTTAAACGTTCTGGGCGCATTGCTCGATAATGCCATAGAAGCTGCGTCATTGTCGAAAAAAAGCATAATGCATCTTGAACTTATACATAATGAGCAAAACGACAGCATACTGATAGAAAACAGCTTCGGAGAAAAACCGCGTCTTGATAAAATCTTGCAAAAAGGCTATTCCACAAAGAATCAGAGCGGTCTGGGTCTTTATTATGTCAATAAGGTTGTGAGCAGGGACAATAATACGGATATAGTCATCAATTGCTCCGACGAGATGTTTTCAGTTCGTCTGCTGTCTGTCGGGAGAAAGAAAAAGAGGTATGCTCAGCCCGAAAATACGGCGGAAATAATTAAAAACTAAATTGTAAATGCAGAAAATGAAGATTTTTTTGTTGTGCATTTTAATGAAAATAAAAAATTAATATTGACGTTAAACTTTGTATGTGGTAAAGTACTATTATGGGTTTTTCCACTTTTTGGGGAAAAAGGTCGTTTTATGATTATCTGTTACAATGTGTTAAAGGAGAAAGGTAAATTGGCTAAGATACTTTATTCGGAAGTTAATTTGATTAATATAGCTATATTGCTGATAATAGTATTAAAAAAACAGTCGGGAAGGGAGAATAGCTTTAAAAATAAGCTGTTTTCCGCCTCCGTGTGGTTTGCGATAGGCGCAAATTGCTTTGATTTTGCATGGAATTTATGCATGACAAACGGCATATCGGTGCCGATCGGTATTGTTATGGCAATTAATTTTATGCATTTTGTGTCTTTCGGACTTTCTTCGTATTTTTGGTTTTTGTATTCCGAGGCAACTTCAAAAGGGAATATTTTCAATAATAATAAGGCATTGTTTTTAAGCTTTCTGCCTATTATAATGCTGATTTCACTGTTGGTACTTTCAATTTTTAACGGCTGTCTATTTTATTTTGATGAAAATAAAACATATCACAGAGGAAGATTGTTCTATTTGCAGCAAATTCTGTCATACGGATATATAGTGTTTGCGTCGCTGAAAAATTTTGCGGCAGCTGCGAAAAATAAAAATTTTGTCCGCCGTGATGAGCTTTTGAGCGTTGCGACTTTTGCGGTTCCTCCGCTTCTGTGCGGAATTTTGCAGATAATATTTCAGACGGTGCCGATTATTACCGTCGGAGTTATGATTTCGTTTTTGCTTGCATATATAAATTCCTTGCAGCTGATGATTTCAATCGATTCTGTAACGGGAATCAGCAACCGCAGGGTGATTCTTAATCATCTTGAGGAGCAGCACGCTTCTCTGAAAAAGGACGAAAAGCTTTATTTCCTGTTTATTGATATAGATTCGTTTAAAATGATAAACGATACCTACGGTCACAATGAGGGAGATAAGGCACTGAGAATCGTTGCCGAAGCACTGAAAGAAATATGCCTTGATACAAAAGGATTCTGCGCACGCTACGGCGGAGATGAATTTGCGGTTGTGCAGGTTTTAAAAAGTGATGAAGATATAACCGATTTGAAAAAGCAGATATATAATTATGTGGAAGATAAGAATAATAAACAGCGTCTGGCATATACGCTGTCCGTAAGCATAGGCTGTGCGGAGTATACACCCGAAGCGGAAAGTGTGCTGGAGGTTATTTCAAATGCTGACGAAAATATGTATAATAATAAAATGAATAAAAAACTAAAAAGTTGATTTGGGCGGTATCGGTGCGGAATGTATAACGTATAATGCCTGCGGACGTTCGTTTTCCGTTGAGGGGAAGTGCAGAGCGTCGGCAAAGCGGAAAATGAAGAAAACAATATTGTGCGGATTTTTATCGGACTTGAATTGCAGAGCAGCAGCCCGGTTGTAAGGAGTAATGAAATATGCATGGAAATGACTGCAAAAAGCTTGATTCTTTTGAGGTAAAAAGGCTTGCGGAAAAATTGATTTCCAAATGTTTTGACGGAATAGTGCTGATTGAAGCCGAAACGGGGAGTATAGCCGAAACAAATAAAATTTCACTGCCGTGCTTGCCGGAAAGCGTTTTGCACGGCGTTACGCTTTGCCGCAAAAACTATCATGATATTGCGGAAAGGTTTGCTTTGCAATATGCGGAGCTTTCCGGAAAAACAGGGCTTGATACCGTGAAAGAAGAACTGTGTAAAAACGATATATATACATTAAAATTCGGAAAGAATACAAACGGTAATCTTTTATGCGCGGATAGGAAAATAGAATATACATACCTTGACGATGCAAAACGTATAATTGTTATGACGTTAGAGGATATACCGGTATCGTATACAGATGAAAAGGATTCACTTACGGGACTTTACAATTCTACCGGTTTTCATAAGAGAGTGCGTAAATGGATAGAAGAAAATCCCGGGAAAAAGTACCGTATGCAGAGGTATGATATTGACAGATTTAAGGATATCAACGGCGTTTACGGCTATGAGCTTGGCAACGAGCTTTTATATGATATGGGAAAGTACATGAAAAGGTATGATTCGGAAAACAGCTTTTCGGCTCATTTGAACGGCGATCATTTTGCGCGGTTCTGCTCGGAGGATTTCATGTCTGCTCATGAATGTTACAACACCTTTAAGGAGTGCTTCAGCAACTATAATCTAAAGCTTCCCATATCAATACACATCGGCGTTTACGATTTGTGCGAGCCTGACTGTGATTCGTATATGATGAGCTATAAGGCACTGCTTGCGCTTCAGTCGGTAAAGGGTAATTTCACAAGGCATATTCAGTATTACGAGAGCGGTATGATGGGATTGGAAATCGAATATCAGGAGCTTTTAAATGATGTTGAAAAGGCTTTGAATAATGAAGAGTTTGAAGTATGGTTTCAGCCGCAGGTGGATTATACAACCAATAAGATTTTGTGTGCGGAAGCACTTGTCCGATGGAGACACCCCAAAAAAGGTCTGCTTGCTCCGGACAGATTTATACCGATTCTGGAACGAAGCGAGCATATTAATCTGCTCGACATATATGTAATTACCAAAACGTGCGAATATATAAAAAAATGGTCGGAAAAAATGCCGAATATCACGGTAAGAGCTTCTGTAAACCTTTCAAGAAAGGATATTTATTGCACAGATGTTTGCGAAAAGCTTGAAAGTATTGTAAAGAAATCGGGAATCAGCATGTCACAGTTAAGAATTGAAATTACGGAAAGTGCTTATATGGTGAATCCCGAAAAGCTTGCCGTAAACGTAAACAAGCTGAGAAAGTGCGGCTTTATTATAGAAATGGACGATTTTGGAGTGGGGTACTCCTCGCTTAACACACTTAAGGATATAGATATCGATATACTAAAGCTTGACATGAAATTTGTATCGGACAGTCAGGATAATAAGAAAAGCAAAATTATATTATCCTCCGTTATTAAAATGGCTTCGGAGCTGAATATTCCTCTTGTTGCGGAGGGGGTGGAAACAAAAAAACAGGCTGATATGCTTTTATCGTATGGGTGCAGATATATGCAGGGGTATTATTTCAGCAAGCCCGTTCCGGCTGAAGAATATGAAAAAATGCTTGAAGCAATGAATGACAGCATTTAGCCGGAATCGCTGTACTTTCGGACTTATTGATTATTATTTTATGCCGATTTCGTGTAAAGTGTTTGCAATGGCGGCAAATTCGTCAATGCCTAATTTTTCACCCCTTACCGAAGGCTCTATACCGGCCTGCGCAAGCACATCTCCGGCTGTTTTTTTATCGAGCTTTAAGCCGTTGGACAAGCAGTTGTGCAAGGTTTTTCTTCTTTGAGCAAAGGAAGCTTTTACAACCTTGAAAAACAGCTTTTCGTCATGGGTAAAGGTGTTGGGCTTGTCAGATACTTTTAGCCTTACAACCGCAGAATCCACTTTGGGACTCGGATAAAAATCGCAGGAGGGAACAGTGCATATGATTTCTGGGACTGTGTAGTATCGGCAAAGTACGCTGATTGCTCCGTATTCTTTTGTGCCGGGATCGGCGCAGAATCTTTCGGCGACCTCCTTTTGCACCATAACCACAATGTTATCGATTGAATATCTGCCCTCGATTAATGAGGTTATAATCGGCGTTGTGATGTAGTAGGGAAGATTTGCCGCAACGCTGATTTTTTTTAAATCAAATTCGTTTTTTAATACATCATTTAAATCAAGCTTCATAAAATCGGCATTGATAATTTTAACGTTATCAAAGTCGGACAGGGTATAGTCAAGCACCGGTAAAAGAGATTTGTCAAGCTCAACCGTTACAACCTTTTCAAAGCTTTGAGCAAGCTTTTTTGTGAGAACTCCGAACCCCGGACCGATTTCAAGAACTCCTTCGGTTCCGCAGGCGGCAGCCGCTATGCTGTCGAGTACATCGGGGTTGGTAAGAAAATTTTGTCCCAAGCCCTTTGAAAAATCAAAGCCGAACATTGCCGCAAGACTTTTTATGTTTTTAACCGATGTAAGTTCCATGTGTTTTTTCCTTTCTATGCTCTCGGGTGAGCTTTTTGGTATACGTCCTTTATTCTGCTCTTGATGAGATGAGAATAAACCTGTGTTGATGATATATCGGAATGACCGAGCATTTCCTGAATTGATTTTAAATCCGCTCCGTTTTCGAGCAGATGTGCCGCAAAGGAATGTCTTAATGTGTGCGGTGTGATGTCTGCCGGAATGTTCGCCTGTGCGCCGTACTGTTTAATGAGCTTCCAGAAGCCCTGACGCGACATTGGGGCGCCGCTGCAATTTACAAACAGTATGTCCGTGCTGTCGGAAACCATCACAGGACGTGCATTTTCCAAATAGTTGGAAAGAGCGTTAACGGCAATGTGACCGAGAGGTATGAAACGTTCTTTTTTTAACGAAGAACAACGGATAAAGCCGAGTGCGGTGTTCACATCGTTAATGGTCAGAGTTATCAGCTCTGATACTCTGATTCCTGTGGCATATAAAAGCTCAAGCATAGCCTTGTCCCGTATTCCTTTCGGTTCTGTCACCGACGGCTGATTTAAAAGCCTGTCAACCTCCTCGGCGGAAAGTATTTGCGGCAGCTTTTTTTCAACGTGCGGTGATTCAAGATTTTTTGTCGGGTTTGTAATTTTTTCTCCGGTTTGCTCTACAAAAAGGTAATAAGACCTTATCGAAGCAAGCGTGCGTGACACGGTGGACGCAGCCTTTCCCTGGTTTTGCAGATTGAGAAGATATGTAAGAACAGTTGATTTTGTGGTCTGGCATATGTCGGTTATTCCGGCAGATGTCAGATAGTCTATATATTTTGTTACGTCTCTTTTGTATGATTGTATTGTATTATTTGATTTATGCTTTGACGTGTCCATAAAACACACAAAGTCATCTATATAATCAAGCATACTTAACCTCCGTATAAAAAATTATATATGTACGGGCAGTAATACGCAGACCCGGTTTTTATTTTAATAATTATATTATGAATCGTTTCGCCGGTCGCAAAAGGACCGGCGGAATATGCAAGTTAACAATTTTGTCGAATGTAAGAGGGCGCAAAAGAATATGCTTTTTGGACAGCTGCCTGCGAAATTTGGCAAAGCATATGCGATTCGTTCTCTTACATCTATACATTATAACACATTTATTCCGTTTTGTACAGAAGAATTATAAAGATTTTTGTTGAAAAAAGTAATAAATTTATGGAATATTAGTCATCAATTTGTAAAAAGCCGCGAGGAAAATCTCATAAATGTTGTAGTTATAAAAGCGTCTGAAAATGCAGCCGCACAAAATATTGTTAAACAGCAAATTGCCAAAGTCAAAAATAGCCTGAGATTGCGTTTTTCACCCATATAATGTGTCTGAGAACAGTTTATACTTCCTGACGCCAGTATAAGAAGTGCAGGGAGGTATAAAAGAAGAGAAATAAAGGAGGACGCAGGCACAAGCAGTCCCTTTATGCCGTAGTATTTAATCGCCGAAGCGGTAGTAAAGCCCGAAGTGAAGCCTTTGACCGTTACCGTGCATAGGCTTACAATTATTCCCGGACGGAAAAATGCGGCAGCAAATATCATAAGAAACATTCTGAGGTACGACAAAAGAGAGTTTTTTAAAATCATGCTTCTGTTGCTTAAATCCTGTATGCCGGCAAAATACTTTTCAAAATAGCTGCTCAAAGACGTGTCGGCGTCGGATTTTAAAAGCACACAGTATATTGCTCCGGCGGCGATTCCCATTACAAAAAAGGTGAATGTGACGCAGGTCAGCTTTCTGATATGATTTTTTTCTCCGGTAAAAAATCCTTGTATTCTCACTTTTAACATTCCTTTCATTTTTTCGGCAATGGCAGTGTGTGTTTGTATTTAACGTGATGAAGCTATGCCGTCTGCGGTGCGCGGTAATATAATTTACGGTAAATTATATTCACGGCGCAAAAAAATATAACAGTAAAATATAAGGGGCTGAGAGAGTATACAAAAAAATAACTGCGGTGATGTGTGACACCGCAGTTATTTTCTGATCTTAATAAATATTGATTATGAATTCTTTTGCAATAAAGCTTCCAGCTTTAATGCCATTTGAATGGTTTCCGGATTCGTCAGTACAAAACCGGTTTTGTTTTCTTCAATCCTTTCATTAAGCTCTTGTCTGACCCGTTCAATTTCTGACATTTCTTTTGCACCTCTCGACAAATTATCGACTGAGAATCAAAAAACGAGCTTTTTGACACCCGTCATCATAATATTATAAAATTTCGCAAGCAATGCTTAAAATCCATTGCTTATGTCATTATTCTACAGCAAAATCCAATAATTGTCAACCGATTTTTTTAAAAAATATTGACAATCGTACGACATAAATCTACATATAATTACATAATCATTTAATAAATAACATATTAGCGGATTTAGTGACAATACAGTTCGATTTATAAACCTATGTAAGCGGTTTTTTTGACTTTTGTCTGCGGGTTTTGCGGTTTTTTTACTTAGACTGACAATATAATAATATTCACGTAAAGCTCAGACATACCGGCAGAAGCTTTCGATAATTTTTGCGGAAAGTCTTGCGGTTTCTTCTTCAAAAACCTCATAGGTTTCACAGCCCTCTCCGTCGGCAAGATCCGAGATTGCACGGACTACCGTAAACGGAATATTGTTTTCGGCAGCTGTCTGGGCTATTGCTCCGCCCTCCATTTCGGTTACGAGCGCATTGAAGCGGTCGCGTATTTCGGTTTTCTTTTCACGGTCAGCAACGAAAATATCCCCTGTTGCTATGATTCCGCTTTTAAGCTTTTCCGGGGATATGTGAGCCTGTGCCGCCTTTAATACAAGGGCGTTAAGCTCCTTATCGGTATTGTAGACGGTAGGCTTGTCCTTGTCGCCCCTGAACATATATCCCTTTGCATACCCGAACGGCGATACGTCAAAATCGTGCTGAACAAGACCGTCGGCTATAACCAGATCGCCGACATGAAGCCCATCGCCGATTCCTCCGCCTATTCCTGTGTTGATAATTGCACCGACATTGTATTTGTCCGCCATAATCTGTGTGCACATTGCTGCGTGTACTTTTCCTATTCCGCACTCCGCAACAACAACGTCAGTGCCGTTTATTTTGCCCGAATAAAATTCTATTCCGGCTGTTTTTTCGGTTGTCAGAGCTTCAATGGCATTTTTCAGCGTTTTAACCTCAACGTCCATTGCCCCGATAATACCTATCGTTTTATTATTCGGCATACTTGGTATTCTCCTTTTTCCAATTTTTTAGTACTTCAGCCATATCGGCAGCAACCGCTTTGGCGCCGGGGAGGTCGTGGTCAAGATAATTACCGCATTCTTCTTTTTTGTTCCCCGGAATTACTCCATCAAAGCGAGAAATAAAATCAAAGCTTTCCTTAACAAGCTTAATAACCGATTCGGTATCGACGGTATCTCTCATAATCAGATAAAAGCCTGTTCTGCAACCCATAGGACCTACATAAATTACACTGTCGGAATATTTGCTGTTGCGCACATAGGTGGCAAATAAGTGCTCAAAGGTGTGCATTGCACCTGTGGTGAGATAATCTCCGCCATTCGGCTTTTTCATTCTTATATCATATGTCACTGCGTCACCGTCTATTCTTGATATATACATTCCTTTTTCAAGCGTATCGTGATTAACCGTAAAGCTTGCAATTTTTTTCATTTTACACCAATCCTTTCTTTGTTGTACAGCAGATGACCGATTGACGTTTCAATCAGCCGTAAATATTAGAATACAACAAAAAAGCACTTACATTCAGCAAGTGCTTTTTCTGGCGACTCGGATGGGGTTCGAACCCACGACCTCTAGCGTGACAGGCTAGCGTTCTAACCAGCTGAACTACCGAGCCAAACAACTCTGTTATTTTATCACATAAATCGACATTTGTCAATACAATTTTCTAAAAAAATACAAAATATTTTCTGATAACATTCCGTATCGGATTTTGTGCATATTTTAACTGATAAATTGTTGATAAAAGGCTTCGTTTTATTAAAACTGTACTTAAAACAATACATTGTTCCCTTATTTTCTTATAATTATTTTAAAATTTTAAAAAAATTAAAAAATTTTAAAAAAAAACCTTGTAAATTTCTATATTTATGTTATAATAGTATTGTTATACTTAAATAAAAATAGGAGGTAATGTTGGAATGCAAACACTTTTTACCGTTTTACATCTGATTGTAACCGTTTTACTTATTGTTATAGTATTGTTGCAGGAAGGTAAAGATCCCGGTATGAGAGGAATTTCGGGTGCTGCTCCCGAGGTGAGCGACTCTTTCTTCAGCAAAAATTCCGGAAGAACAAAATCCGCATTTTTATCAAGAGTTACTTGCGCTCTTGCGATTTTGTTTTTAATAACAACTCTTGTGTTGTTTGTTCTTTAAATCGAATTTCATCAAAGCTCCGCCGAAAATCCGGCGGAGTTTTTTCATAACATTTTTTGACAATTATTCTTTTTTTATTTACGGTTAAATTAAAAATTTCAATACATAATAAATAATGCTCGTTGCTTTAAATTATTTTACGCTAAGCAAAAAGCATAAGTTTTAAAAATTGATAAATGTACGCTCCGCTTTTTCCGGAGGTACCGTTAAAATCAAAGGAGGTCATGTTATGAGTAAGGCAGGTTTCACAGCCGGTATTGCGGCGGGTCTTGTTGTCGGTGCAGCTTCTGCAATGCTTATGGATCCCATAAGCGACAGACAGAAGAACAAGCTTCGCAAGAAAACAAAGGGTGTTTTCAGAAGTCTTGGCAGTATAGTTGATACGGCGGTTGATATAATCAGATAATAAAACCCCTTAATGTATACCTCGGATGCTGTGCCGATGATACATTAAGGGGTTTTTATTTTAGGGGACAGCTTTTAATTATTTGTCTGTTTTGTCGGAAACAAGCTCCTTAATTGCCGTTGACAAGCCTGCAACTCCTTGTATCTGTGACGGAATTATTATTTTTGTTGCTTTTCCGTCCGCTGCTTTTTCAAAGCTTTCAAGCGCTTTGAGCGCAACATATGCGTCGCCCGGGTTTGATTCGTTGATCTTTTTTATACCTTCGGCAACAGCGGTCTGAACAGTGAGAATGGCTTCGGCTTCGCCCTCCGCCTCCTTGATTGCAGCCTGCTTTTTCGCCTCCGCTCTAAGGATAGCCGATTCCTTTTCACCCTCGGCAAGAAGTATTGCGGATTTTTTCTCACCCTCTGCTCTTAAAATAGATTCTCGTCTTTCTCTTTCTGCTTTCATCTGTCTTTCCATAGCGTCTTGTATTTCACGGGGAGGAACTATGTTTTTAAGCTCCACTCTGTTGATTTTTATGCCCCATGCGTCGGTTGCTTCGTCAAGAATCGCTCTCATTTGTGTGTTTACGGTATCTCTTGATGTGAGGGTTTCGTCAAGCTCCAGATCGCCTATGATATTTCTAAGCGTTGTTGCCGTAAGATTTTCAATAGCCATCATCGGGCTTTCAACTCCGTATGCATAAAGCTTCGGATCGGTAATCTGATAATAAACCACAGTATCAATCTGCATGGTTACGTTATCCTCGGTAATAACAGGCTGAGGCGGAAAATCCACAACCTGCTCCTTAAGGTTAACCTTTCTTGCAACTCTTTCGATAAACGGCAGCTTTATATGCAAGCCAACCTTCCATGTAGTGCTGTATCCACCGAAACGTTCGATGATATACGCATACGCCTGCGGTACGATCTTAACGTTTGCTACAACAATTATTAAAAGTATTAAAAATAATATAAATAAAAATGGCATAATTTTCCCTTTCCCGGTATCCTTGACCGTCTAAACAATTTATTTTTCTTTTACAATCAGGCTCACACCCTCTATTTTTTCCACTATTGCCGCTTTTCCTTGCGGAATAACCTCGCCGCCGCCGCTTTTTACGCGCCACTCGACATCATTGATTCTGGTCTTTCCGCTATTTTCTTTGTTATTGACCTCCTCGGTTATATACACCTCCGCACCGACTATTCTGTCCAGATCGGTATCGTTTTTTCTGGCGGATAAGTTTTTTGCGGCGGCTTTTCTTATATAAACAAAGCAAACGGCAGAAATAATCAAAAATACTCCCGTCTGAATCCACAGATTTGCTCCGAGCAAAGCCGCAAGCAGAGCCGCTGCAGAACCAACCGCAAACCAGATACTCACAAGTCCGGCTGTGGCAGCTTCAACCAGCGAAAAGGCTATTATCGCTATGCCCCAGAACAAAAGATACATTCTCATCATTATCACCCCTCTCGCGTTTAAAATTTTTGTTTGACACAGTTGTTTTATTTAATTATATACTATCAGAAAAACATCTGATAGTCAAGTGTTTTTGCAGTTTTCACAATTTTTTTTCGTCAGCATACTATAAAATATAAAATTCTTTATGAGCTGCACGTGATAACGGAACGGCGGCTTTCTAAAAGGAGTGGTTGCCGTGATTATGCTCGGCTGCAAGGCTGTCGGATTGGCTGCTTTCACTTTTTGTGTCGGAATCGTGGCGGGAATGGTGCTGCCGCTGTGCGCGGTTGCGGTACTTGAAGCGGTTTTGATACTTACTATGGGATATTTTTGCTTATTTAAATGGTAATGCGAAAATCTGCTATATACCTTTTCAGCGTTCGATTTAAAAAATCCGCCGTATGGCGGCTGATTTAGACAAATACAAAAAATGTATTTATCAGCTTTTTTGTGGTATAAATGACGTCCATAGCTGGCGGTATTGTGGTTAACGTTATCTTTTATGAAAGGAAGTGTTATTTTATGAAAATTGTCGTCATGAAAATGCCGAAATGCTTTTCGGGGATAGTTAAAGCAATTTTTAAAATGAACTGAGGTACATATTTACTGTGCCGCAAAAGTGCCGTCGGACATTTTTGCGGCATTTTCATTTTATTACTGCGTTATCTTTAAAAAAATCTTAACTTTTTAATAAATTTTACTCAAAACTATTGCATTTCATACACTTTTCAGATACAATATAATAATAAATATAACATATATAAGGTAGATAATGCGAAAATTATGCTGCGCATCTTTTTTACGTTGAGATTTGTGCTGCCTCATGGAGGCAGAATGGGGGATTATCATGAAGCTTAAAAGTCTTATAGAAATAATCGAAAAGGAATATCCGCCCGAGCTTGCCTATGATTGGGACAACCCGGGGTTGTTTTACGGAGATATAAATTCGGAAATTTCAAAAATAATCGTCACGCTCGATATAACCTGCGAGGTTGTACGTCAGGCAATACAAAACGGCACACAGCTGATACTTTCTCATCACCCGGTTACGATGGGGGGAATAAAAAAGCTTTCGGATAAAAGCATACAGTCGGAAACAATTACCGAAGCGATAAAAAACAATATAGCGATATATTCCGCTCACACAAACATGGACACCGCAAGAAACGGTATAAACACCCGATTGGCGGAGATGTTTGAGCTTGAAAGCATTTTTGTGATGGAAGCGGATAAGTCTTATCCCGACTGCGGTCTGGGACGTGTAGGAAAGCTTAAAAAGCCGGTGAGCTTAAACGAATTTTGCGAAACTGTAAAGCAAAAACTAAACACGCCGTTTGTCAGAGTATGCGGAAGTGACAGAATAATATCCTTCGCTGCATTTGCTTCGGGGAGCTGTTCGGAATATGTTCCGTCCGCAATAAAATCGGGCGCTGACGTCATTGTAACCGCCGATATGAAATATCATAACTGCATTGAATATGTTCATGACGGAATAGCGATTATCGACGCAGGGCATTATCCGACCGAAAATATCGTAAAGGATATGTTTACGGAGCTTTTGAGAGATACCGGAGCGGAAATAATTCCTGCGGATACAAGCGATATTTTCAGAGTAATTTAAAAATCATAACAATAGAGGAGAATATATATTATGAGCATTAACAGTAAGCAATCCGTCAAATGCCCGAAATGCGGTCATTTGCAGGAAATGACGGTCTGGAGTTCGATTACGGCTGAGGACAGTCCGGATCTGAAGCAGGAGCTTTTAAGAAGAAATATAAACATTTTCAAGTGCGAGGACTGTGAACAGCAGGCGTTGATACCTACGCCGCTTCTTTATCATGACAAAGAAAACAAGCTTTTGATTTCCTTTACCCCGTGCAATGACAAAATCCGGAAACAAAAGCTTTTTACTCAGATCAGACAAGCGTCAAAGGAATCGGGTGAGTTAAAGGACTACGAGGACTATAATCTTCGTTTTGTGACCGAATATGATGAGCTGCTTGAAAAAATACTGATATTTGACAACAAGCTGCACGATAAGGTCATAGAGCTTTTAAAGGTTCTCATTCTCACACAGGAGCCGGAAAAAGCCGAAAACCGTACGGCGGTATTCGGAAAACGCGATGAGGAATATCTTGAATTTTTGATAAAGGATACAAAGGAAATGCAGTTTTACACGTCAAGAGTTCCGATGTCGTCATATGATACAATCAGGGAACAGCTGCGCCTGAGCGGAGTTAAATATAAAAGCTTCGACTGGGAAATAATAGACATAGACTACGGCGCAGCTTTGCTCAGAGGAATTAACAACACGCTTTGATAATAGTTTTATTTATGGAAAGGAACAGAACAATGAACAAAAAAATAATTTCGTTAATACTTGCCGCAACTTTTGCGGTTTTGCCGTCGGGCTGCGGAAAAAGAGAGCCCGATTATGATCCGCAGATAAACAAGGAAAGAATGGAATACTACGAATCCGACCTGTTTGTGGAATACAAAACAAACCATTATAAATTCAGAATGCCCGAATACTGGAAAGGCAAATATGCAGTTGAATCAAAGCTTCACCGTGAGGATTTTTACGAAATAAATTCGTACAATAAGGACGAAAGCGGCTTGCTTTTCTCTGTTTTGGAGTATGAGGACAATTCATACAAAAACGATTTAAAGGGTAAAAACTACACCTATATGTGCTATGATAAAAGATTTGACCTGAATTATATAATACTCATTCCCGATGAAGCGGTATATCCCGAGGAATTTAAAGAACAGTACGACGCACTCAATAACGCACTCTCTATAATAAAAGCAACCTTTAAAGCTGAGCTTTGATTCCCGGGGCAACGAAAGGAAAAAAACACATGACCGATTATATTATACAAAAGCTGACAGAAGAATTTTCGCTTAAAGAATTTCAGACAATCAACACGGTAAAGCTGATAGACGAGGGAAACACAATTCCGTTTATAGCCCGTTACAGAAAGGAAGCCACCGGCGAGCTGTCGGACGAGGTTTTAAGAAATCTTTACGAAAGGCTTATGTATCTTCGCAGCATAGAAGAAAAGAAAAAAGACGTTATAAGGCTGATTGACGAACAGGGTCTGCTCACTCCGCAGCTTGAAGAAGCGGTAAATTCGGCAAAAACTATCATGGAGCTTGACGATATATACCGTCCCTACAGACCGAAACGACGTACCCGTGCGACAATCGCAAAGGAAAAAGGACTTGAACCGCTTGCCATGCTAATTTCAGAGCAAAAATCCTCTTTTGATCCGTTTCTTGCTGCTAAGGACTATATAAATGAGGAAAAGCAGGTATCTGATG
This sequence comes from uncultured Clostridia bacterium, assembly GCA_934462715.1. Classification (GTDB taxonomy): domain Bacteria; phylum Bacillota; class Clostridia; order UBA1381; family UBA1381; genus RGIG1988. The sequence continues at coordinate 75,023 of CAKSIJ010000011.1, read as the reverse complement.
AGGAGGACGCTCTTGCCGGCGCTATGGACATTATCGCAGAAACGATATCGGACAATGCGGACTACAGAAAGCGTATACGCATGATGACCTATAAAAGCGGAGTTCTGTATGTTAAAGCTGCAAAAGAGGAGGACAGCGTTTACAGAATGTACTATGATTACAGCGAGCCTGTAGCCTCTGTTGCAAATCACAGACTGCTTGCGATAAACAGGGGAGAGAAAGAAGACTTTCTTTCAGTAAAGCTCGAATGTGACGAGGAGGAAATACTGTCTTATCTGAAAAGAGAATTGATTATAAACAAATCCGCGCCGTCAGCAAAATATATATCCGCAGCTGCGGAGGATTCGTATAAACGTCTGATTGCTCCGTCGGTTGAAAACGAAACGAGAAATCTTCTCACCGACAGGGCGCAGGAATCCGCAATTAAAATTTTTTCAAAAAACCTAACCGGCTTGCTTTTACAGCCGCCGATAAAGGGAAAAACCGTCCTCGGACTCGATCCCGGTTACAGAACCGGCTGTAAGGCGGCGGTTGTTGACGAAACGGGAAAGGTTCTTGACACTAACGTGATCTACTGCACGCTTCCTCACCATGACGTCAAAAAAGCAAAAGAAATAATAAAAACCATGATTGAAAAAAACAACGTTGACCTTATTTCAATCGGAAACGGAACGGCAACGGTGGAAACTCAAAGAGTGGTTGCGGAGCTTATAAAGGAGCTTGACAAAAAAGTATATTATATGGTTGTAAGTGAAGCAGGAGCGTCGGTTTATTCGGCATCGAAGCTTGCAACGGAGGAATTTCCGGAATATGACGTTGCTCTGAGAAGTGCGGTATCTATTGCAAGACGCTTGCAGGATCCTCTTGCGGAGCTTGTAAAGATAGACCCGAAAGCAATCGGTGTGGGTCAGTATCAGCATGATATGAACCAGAAACGGCTCGGCGAAGCTCTGGGCGGTGTGGTTGAGGATTGCGTAAATAATGTGGGAGTTGATCTGAACACCGCTTCACCGTCGCTTTTATCCTATGTTTCGGGGGTAAATTCCGCTATCGCAAAAAATATAACTCTGTACCGCGAAGAAAACGGAAAATTCCAAAACAGAAAACAGCTTTTAAAGGTTCCGAAGCTCGGAGCAAAGGCTTTTGAGCAATGCGCGGGATTTTTGAAAATCACGGACGGCGATAATGTTTTTGATAATACCTCGGTTCACCCCGAAAGCTACAAGGCGGCAACCGCTCTGCTTGAAAGACTCGGGTATGAATTGACAGATGTAACAAACGGCAATATTTCCGATATTAAGGAAAGACTTTCAAAGCAGAACATAAAAAAGCTGTCTGAGGAGCTTGGGATAGGAATACCCACTATAAAGGACATCTGCGACGGTATTCTGAAAAAAGGCCGCGACCCGAGAGAGGAGCTTCCGCAGCCGGTTCTGCTTACCGATGTGTTGGATATAAAGGATTTAAAACCGGGCATGATAATGACAGGTACGGTTAGAAACGTTATAGATTTCGGTGCCTTTGTCGATATCGGCGTTCATCAGGACGGCTTGGTGCATATTTCTCAGATATGTAATAGATATATTAAGCACCCTACCGATGTGCTGCAGGTCGGAGATATTGTTAAGGTAAAAATTCTTGACGTTGATGCCGCAAAAAATAAAATATCACTGACGATGAAGGAGCTGGATAACAAATGACAAACACAATAGCTTTCCCGGGACTCGGAATTGAGCTGACTGTAAACCGCATTGCATTTCATATATTTTCACACCCCGTTTATTGGTATGCACTGATAATAATGACCGGATTTTGTATTGCTCTTGCTTTTGTTACGCAAACAGGCAAAAAAAGAGGAGTAAGCTCCGATACGGTTTTTGATATTGCGTTTTGGGGATTGATTTTCGGAATTATCGGAGCGAGAATATATTATGTGATTTTTGATCCGGACTGCCTTGACGGGAATATATTCAATATAGTAAAAATATGGGAGGGCGGTCTTGCGATTTACGGCGGAATTATTGCCGCTGTGATCGTTGCGATTGTTTACTGCCGAAAAAAACAGCTTCCGGTATTAAAAACCTTTGACGTGTTTGCTCCAGGTCTTTTGATAGGTCAGGCAGTAGGACGTTGGGGGAATTTTGTAAATGCCGAGGTGTTCGGCAGAGAAACGGATAATATTCTGAGAATGAGCATCAACAATGAGCCTGCCGTTCACCCTCTTTTCCTTTATGAATCGGTCTGGAACGTTATCGGGCTGATAATAATTCTGATTTTCAGAGATAAAAAGAGAGCCGACGGTCAAGTGTTTTTCTTCTATACACTTTGGTACGGAATCGGCAGACTTTTTTTGGAGGGTATGCGCCGCTCCGATTATATTCTTTATCTGATAGACGGAAAACTCGGCATATCTCAGGCGGTTTCGGCAATTGCAATAATAATTTCCGCAGTGATGATTATTTTTCTCGGGAAGAAAAACAGCATGGAAGAGTTAAATCAAAGGAGTAAAAAATGAAAAAATATTCAGCTATTATATGTATGATTTTGTGCTTACTTTGCTTTTGCGGCTGTGGCGGCAAAAAAGAAAATAATACCCCGTCAGCCGCTGAATCGACAGAAGCTGCGGAAAGCTCTGTAATAAACCCGAACGGAGAAACGACACAAACGAGAATCAATCCGCCGCAAGGGTACGAAAGAACACAAGAGCCGGAGGGGAGCTTTGCCGAATATCTGAGAACATATCCCCTAAAACCTGACAAAACCCCGGTGCTTTTGTATGACTGGAGCGAAAAATCAAATCAAAATGCGCACATTGCCGTTTTAAAGCTGCCGTTGGAAAATGAGAATTTACAGCAGTGCGCCGATTCGGTTATGAGGATTTATGCGGAATACTTTTTTGAAAACGGAGAGTATGACAAAATTAATTTCCGTCTTACAAACGGATTTGCGGCAGAGTATTCAAAGTGGAGAAAAGGCTACAGAATTAAATTTGACGGAAACAATGCAAGCTGGGTAAAATCGGCACAGCCGGACGATTCGTACGACTGTTTTAAAAAGTATATGAGAATTGTATTTTCGTATGCCGGTACAATGTCAATGGAAAGCGAAGCAAGAGGCATAGGCATTGATGAAATCAAAGCCGGAGATGTGTTTTTGCAGGGCGGAAGCCCGGGACACGTTGTTATGATTCTCGACATATGCGAAAATGAAAACGGCGAAAAAGCATTTTTGCTTGCACAGGGGTATATGCCGGCACAGGAATTTCATATCTTGAAAAATCCAAAACATTCGGAAGATCCGTGGTACTATGCTGACGAGGTGACATATCCGTTTATAACCCCGGAATACAGGTTTGACGAGGGAAGTCTGAAAAGACTGTGTTATATTGAATAAAAGAAGATAGACAGCTCCGAATTTGGGGCTGTCTTAAAAAATACTATTTTTGTGCGGTAAATAACAGTCTTGGAAATCTGAATATTATTTCGCCGTTTTTCTGCGTTGGATAGACATCCGTAAGGCGCTGAATTATATCGTTCAAGAAAGCCCCGCGGTCATCAGCCGACAAATTGTTCCGGATACGGTCTGAGCCCTGTTCCTTTATACCATTCTGTAATGCTTTCATACGATGGCATGGAATGGAAATATGTTGTTTTCCAAATTCTGAAATAGTTCGTAAGCTCTGATAAAATATCATAATACTCATTTTCAGTAAGGTTGTTATACATTCTTTTGGATTGAAGTTTGTTTTTTCATTTCCCGGATTTTGATAATGATTTCATAATGCTGTGAACAGGGTGTTTTGATTGCTGCGGTATTTGTACAGCAAGCGTTCCGCCGCTGTTCAGCAACGGAAACAGGTTTTTCAGCAGCTTGCGGTGAGGGAATCCACTGTATACAAGCGTTTGAAAATACAACATCATAGAGTTTTTTATGCTTTTAAGCTCTTTTTCGGCGGCAAGCTTTATAAATTCAATGCCGGAATTTTCTTTTCTTGCAGCCGCAAGCATATCGTCGGAATTATACGCACCTGTTATTTCTGCGTGCGGAAATTTTTTGTCAATACTGCGGTGCTGTTTCGGATGCCGCACCCTATATAAAGCACTGAATGTACATTTGAGCTTGTTATTGAATTAGCCGGATCAATAGCCGGAATTGTTCGTTCCGGTTTAAATTTGCTGTATTGTGCAGCACTCCAATCAAACATACCGGTACCTCATTACTTACTGTTTTTTATATGGAGATTATACCATAAAAATGATGGTGAAGCAATATTTTCAGAAAACTTTTTTTATTTATCGCAGGAAAGCTCAAATATTTCAAAATTCTTGACAAAAATGAGAGAAAATAGTATAATATTATGTGGTATTAAAAAAGAACAGTTTTACTGCCGATATAATATGAAAGGTATAAATATATATGAAAACAGATAAAATTACAATTACAACCGATTATATAAAGCTTGACCAGCTTCTTAAATTTTCGGGCATGGCGGAAAACGGCGCAATGGCAAAGGAAATGATTTTAGAGGGGATAGTGCTGTTCAACGGTGAGGTTTGCACAATGCGTGGAAAAAAGGTTCGCCCGGGTGATGAGGTGACAATTGAGTTTGAGGACGAAGAGTATAAAATAATTCTTGAATAACGCAAATGTGCTGCGCAACTTGCTTTTTTGCGGGGAGTATAGGCATACGCCGTTACTTCTTAAAAAAGCAGACTGAAAACCGCCTTTTCTGCGTTGAGATTTTGTGCCGCCGTACGGCGGCGGATAGGAGAATGAAATGCATATTACGTCGCTTACGCTTGACAGCTTCCGAAACTATGAGCATGAGCATATAGAACTGTGTCCCTCCACAAATGTTTTTTTCGGGAATAATGCTCAGGGAAAGACTAATCTGCTTGAAGCGGTGTATATGTTCTCAAACGGGCGGAGCCATAGGGCGCACACAGACAGCGAGCTTGTGAGCTTTGGGAAAATGAGGTATCTTCTGCGGCTGTCCTTTTTTGATTCTCAAAGGTCATATGACGCTTTGATGTGCGGAAGCAAAGAGGGAAAAAAGCAGATTAAAATGAACAATGTGCCGATAACAAAGCTGTCTATGCTGATGAGCTATTTAAACACCGTTATGTTTACCCCGGAGGATTTAAGCCTTGTCAAAGGCTCGCCGTCTTTCCGCAGACGCTTTACCGATGAAGCAATAAGTCAGATTTATCCGAAATATCTTGCGTCGCTGATCGGGTACCACAAGGCTCTGGCTCAAAAGAACAGTCTGTTAAAGGAGCTTAAGTATAAAGGAGAGTCAAATAATGCTATGCTCTCGGTTTGGAACGAGCAGCTTGCGGATTTTGGCGCACAGATTTACAAAAGCAGAAAGAATTTTTTAAATAATCTTGAAAAAAATGCCGAGCCGATACATTCCGACATTTCGGGAGAAACTCTTTCGGTGCGGTATTGCCCCGGAATAAAGCTTTCGGAAAGCGGGGATTTAAAATCTGAGTTCTACAATGCGCTTGAAGCAAATCAAAAAAGAGAAATAGACCTCGGAAGCGCACAGACAGGTATTCAGCGCGATGATTTCAAGGTTATGATAAATGACAGCGAAGCCCGTATATTCGGCTCACAGGGTCAGCAGAGAACCTGTGTTCTGTCGCTCAAAATTGCCGAAACGGAATTTATAAAGTCTGAACGGGGCGAGTATCCCGTTTTGCTGCTTGACGATATTATGAGTGAGCTTGATATTCACAGACGCGGATATTTGTGGGAGAGGATAACGGATAAACAGGTTTTGCTTACCTGTACCGACACAGATGTGATAAAGGACAATTCAAGCATAAAGCTGTTCAATATAAAGAACGGAAAAATCATCAATCAAAAATAAACAAAACGGCCAGGCAGTTTATACCCGGCTTTTTTGTTTTCTCAATATATCTAAAAGCATTTTTTATACGCATAACCTGTTTTGTTAACAAAAAAATAATATTATCTTCACAGGAAATACACACATATATGCTATTATTAAAATGTAAATTTTAATAATTTACAAAACAATATACCTTCCCCTAATATTTTACGGAAAAAGCCGAGTTCGCACAGCTCGGTTTTTTCTTTTCCGTTTTTTTCCGTGTTTTTTTAGACAAAAATTTCCATATATTTTTGTAAAAATAGTATGTTTGACTTTTTATCCATTTTGTGATATAATATAAGTAGAAATATGTATATACAGACGACTGTCCGATATATATCGGCGGTATCGGTTATATATGACAGATTAAGAAGGTGCAAAAAGGTGTATAACATAGGAGATAAAGTAGTCTATCCTATGCATGGTGCCGGGGTAATCGAAGCAATTGAGGATAAAATAATTCTCGGGAAGAAGCAGTCTTATTATATTATGAGAATGGCTCTTTCCGGAGATATGACAGTGATGATTCCTTTGCAGAGCTGCGATGAAATCGGCGTCAGGTTTGTGATTGATAAAAATGAGGGAGAAAAGGTTCTTGAAGCTTTCAGAAAAGCTCCGGTTGAGGATAACTCGAATTGGAATAAGCGTCACAGGGATAATATGCAGAAAATCAAAACCGGTGACATATATCAGGTTCTCGGAGTAGTGAAGGAATTGATGTACCGTGATAAATCCAAAGGACTGTCGACAAGCGAAAGAAAAATGCTTAACAACGCAAAACAGATTATGGTCAGCGAGCTGGTTTTATCAAAGGTTGCCGGCAGGGGCGATATTGAAAGCATAATGCTTGATACCGTAGACGAGCTTTTTAACGGTTAGGTATACGGAATAACGGTCAATATGCGGCGAGCATAAATAAAGGATCGATCGGCATACGGCGGTCGGTCTTTTTTTTCCGCACGTTAAACGGACATTCGGAAAAGAAAAAAGTATGGGTAAATAAAAACGGTCGGAGCTTGCGGACTCTGAAAACCGTTTGCATAAAGGACAGAGAGGATGTGAGCATATGATAAACGGCGAAAGAGTGACTGCGGTAATAGCTGCGGCAGGGAGCGGTACGAGAATGGGCGGAAACATTAATAAGGTTTTTATGCCGCTCGGCGGAAAAACCGTTATAGAGCGTACTTTATCGGTTTTTGAGCAATGCGAGGAGATAGATGATATAGTTATTGTGACTCGTTCCTGCGATGTGCTTGAATGTATGGAATATACCGAAAGCTGCAAAAAACGTATCAGAATAATCCCCGGAGGCGCTCAAAGGCAGGAATCGGTGAAAAAGGGTATCGAGGAGGCAAAAGCTTCGGGGTATGCGGTGATTCATGACGGTGCAAGGGCATTTGTTACAAAAGAAATTATACAAAGAACTCTGATGGACGCAGTAACGTTCGGAGCGGCTGCGCCGGGAGTTATGTGCAAGGACACCTTAAAAAGAATCAGCGGCGACGGATTTATCAAAGAAACGATTGACAGAGAATCGGTATGTCTGATTCAGACTCCGCAGATTTTTAAAACAGAGGAAATAAGAAAGGCGCATGAGCTTGCCGAAAAGGATAATTTTTCGGCAACGGACGACTGCGCCTTATATGAAAAATACATCGGGCGAGTAAAGCTTACGGAAGGAAGTTATGAAAATATCAAGCTCACAACCCCGGAGGATATTGCGGCGTGCGAAAATATATTAAGGAAAAGGAATGAATCGGTATGAGAATCGGACACGGATATGACGTACATCGGCTGGCTGAAAACAGGGATTTATATTTGTGCGGAGAAAAGATTGATTATTCAATGGGGCTGCTCGGACATTCGGATGCAGACGCACCGCTCCATGCGCTTTGCGACGCATTGCTCGGAGCGGCTGCAATGGGGGATATAGGAAAGCATTTTCCGGATAACGACGAAAGCTACAAGGGAATTTCAAGCCTTGTACTGCTCGAACGGGTTATCGGGCTGCTGAAAGAAAAAAATTATTATTGTATGAACTGCGATATTACCATAGTGTGCCAGAAGCCGAAGCTTGCACCTTATATCAATTCGATGAGAAGAAACATTGCAAAAGCGATGAATATTGACATCGATTCGGTAAGCGTCAAGGCAACTACGACCGAGGGGCTTGGATTTGAGGGAACGGGCGAGGGAATTTCTTCTTCCGTAGTGGTTTTGATAGACAAAATATAATTACATATTTTACAATTTAATTATAGTTGCAAAATCAGCCGAGTTGTGGTATAATCAGTCTGTTAAATATAAATTGCGGTATATAAGCCGTACGGCGGCTTGATGTATGCACGGCACAGAAAAGACAGGAGTGTTATTTGTGAATTATAAAGATAAAAACGTACCTGAGGTGGTAATCAAAAGACTTCCGAGGTACTACAGATATCTGGGGGATATTCTCAGAAGCGGTACGGCGCGCATATCGTCCGCAAAGCTCAGCGATAAGATGAATGTGACAGCCTCTCAGATAAGACAGGATTTTAACTATTTCGGCGGCTTCGGACAGCAGGGGTACGGATATAACGTTGAATATCTGTATAATGAAATAGCGGAGCTTCTCGGGCTTAAAGAGGGCTATAAGGCGGTAATTATAGGTGCGGGGCATTTGGGACTGGCGCTTGTCAATCATGCAAGTTTTGAAAAAAGAGGTTTTGTGATAACAGCATTGTTTGATAACGATCCCGATAAAATCGGTAAAACCGTAAATCAGAAGCCTATTTACAATATTAACGATATTGAAAAATACATAAGGGATAACGGCATTTCGATAGCAATTCTGGCACTGCCGAAAAAGGAAGTCGGAACGCTTGCGGAGAATCTGGCAAATTACGGAATAAAAGGCTTATGGAATTTTTCCTCTGCGGAAATAAAAACATCAAAGCCTGTTGTGATAGAAAACGTGCATATGTCGGACAGTCTTATGACGTTATCTTATAAAATCAAGCAGGGAGAAACGGAAAATGCATAATCGGTAAATATACCGGAGCAGTGAAACAGGTGAAATTTGTTATGGAATTGGTTATTGTAATACTTTCATTGGTTATTTTGATACAGCTTGCCGTGATTGCGGTACTTTTAAAAAGAGGGAAAAGCGATTCTCTGCCGGATATGAGAGAGGAAAGCCGGTTTATACTGGACGGAACGCAAAGCTCGGTAAAATCGCTCGGAGAGCTTATAACGGCGAATCAAAAAAATACCGATGAGCTGCAAATAAGAAAGCTGGAGGATATGAACAGGGTTTTAACAGAAAGCTTTGCAAGAAATGAAATGCGTTTCAAGGCTTATGAGGAAAAGCTTGAGGGCGTGCGTACAACGGTGGAAAAAAAATTGACCGATCTCGGAGAGCAAAACGAAAGAAAGCTTGATGAAATGCGCAGAACGGTTGATGAAAAGCTTCAGAAAACGCTTGAAGAAAAAATGAATCAATCGTTTAAGCTTGTAAGCGAAAGACTTGAACAGGTTTATAAGGGCTTGGGCGAAATGCAGAATCTTGCATCGGGAGTCGGAGATTTGAAAAAGGTTCTTTCAAATGTAAAATCCAGAGGGATACTTGGTGAAATTCAGCTCGGGGCGATACTCAAGGAGATTCTTGCACCGGAGCAGTATGAGGAAAATGTGGCAACCGTTCCGATGAGCAAAAATGTCGTTGAATATGCGGTTAAAATGCCGTCCGCCGACGGAAGCTTTACATATCTGCCCATAGATTCAAAATTCCCTCAGGACGCATATATGCAATTGCAGGACGCATATGAAAGCGGTAATGTTGATGAGGTCAAGGCGGCTTCAAAACAGCTGTCCGAGAGAATCAAGCAGTTTGCAAAGGATATACACACAAAATATGTAGAAGTGCCGTACACAACCGATTTTGCGGTCATGTTCCTGCCAACTGAGGGACTGTATGCCGAGGTGGTAAATAATCCGGAGCTTACAGCCTTTTTACAGCAGAATTACAGAGTGTGCGTTTCGGGGCCGAGTACTATGGCTGCGCTTCTCAACAGCATACAAATGGGCTTTAAAACGATTGCGATTCAGAAACGCTCTCAGGAGGTATGGAAAATACTGAGTGGAGTTAAAAACGAATTTGATAAATTTGCCGGAGTTATTGAAGCGGTACAGCAGAGAATTAACCAGGCAAATAAAGAATTGGATTCGCTGGTTGGCACAAGAACAAGAGCGATTCAAAGACAATTGAGAAGCGTTGAAAGTATGGATGACAGTTGCATAACTGATAAATAATAGTTGATATTGACAATTATTAACGTACAAAAGTAAATTATGTGTGTAATAAGTGTAAAATTTTCAGAATTTGCTAAAAAATATAGGAAAACCCTTGACAAATCAATGATTTTTGTATAAAATAGGTAAGTAGGTTACAGACACAACCTTAATAAAAAAAATTTGGGAGGAAACATTAATGAACAAAACAGAATTAGTAGCAGTTATCGCAGAAAATGCAGAACTGTCAAAGAAGGACGCCGAAAAGGCATTATCAGCAACTATCGCAGCTATTACAGACGCTATGGTAAGCGGTGACAAGGTACAGCTCGTAGGCTTTGGTACATTTGAAGTAAGAGCAAGAGAAGCAAGAAAGGGTAAGAACCCCAGAACAGGCGAAGAAATCACAATCGCTGCTTCTAAGGTTCCGGCTTTCAAAGCAGGTAAGGCTTTAAAGGATACCGTAAATAAATAAGTCAAAAAGAAAATGCACATATTTGCCGACGGCGGATATGTGCATTTCTTTTTATTTGAATTTTTTTGTTTTGAGTGTAATCAAAAAACGTATGTACGTCAGTATAAAAAATTTACATCATTCATACATTATCATTGATTGTTTTAAATATAAACCCGATTATTTTTTCTGCAAACAAACTGTCATTCTCTATATAATCACAATGAGAATGACCTTTTACAAGTTCAAAGTATATATTTTCAGCCGGGTAATTCATGCATTTTAAAGTGCCGATTAACAGCTGAATTTGTTCGTATCTGTTTACCATGTCATTATCGGCGCAAAAAATGAGCATCGGCGGCTGATTGTTATATTCATCAATATGAAACAGCGGTGCAGCTTCGTCGACAACGCATTTCAATGGGTTCATACCTCGTTCTCTGAGAATGTTGAAATGCGTGGTCGGTTGTCCGGCATTGAAAACGAAGCCCGCTATTTTGCTGAAATCCACACCGCAGACCGAGAGGTATTTGCGGTCAAAGCACAGCATCATGGCTATATACGCTCCGGCTGAGGTTCCGCCGATAAATACTCCGGAAACATTCGCATATTGTTCAATATGCTCCGTTACCCATTTTACTCCCAAAGCGCAGTCCCAAATATAATCGGGGTATCGGCAATACGGATACATACGATAATTGACCGATACAACACAAACATTATTTTTAATAAAACACTTGGGGGGAATTTCTTCCTTGCTGCCCGACTCCAGACCGCCGCCGTGAAAATATATAAATACCGGGATATTATCGTTTGTGTTTTCCGGCACAAAAATGTCTAATGAACGGTAAATGTCGGTGTTGCTTGTATAGTATATATTTTTATATTCCATTAACAGATCTCCTTTACTCATTATAAGGCAGTTGAATATCTCATTATCTTAAAACCTAATTGCAAATGCGGTTTATTATTTGGTTTATTTCGGTTAAATGCTTGCTGTCGACGGGTTCGTCAAAGCTTGATATATGTTTTTCGGGTATTTCGCCGAACAAATGCTTATACCAAATACAACTCAGTAAATATCTGCCAAAGCCGTAGCTTGCATGAATCTGATCGCGGTAAACTATATCGGGGAAAGCGCGGTAGGCTTCAAGCATAGCTTCGCCGCTTGTGATTACTCCGTCGGGCTTAATTAATTCTTGTGCTTTTTTGTACGCTTCTCTTACTTTTGAAAACATTTCTTCGGTTGTACCGAATCCGACCTCGTACAGTCTTTCATGATTTTCGGGATATGCCCATGTTTGATGCAGCAATATTTTGGTACGGGGACATCTTAAACTGATCCATTCGTTTATTTTTTCAAGGTATGGCACATAGCTTTCAAAGCTGAAGCTTAAGTGGCTCGCCTGCTGCAAGGTAATATAATCCCATTCGTTGCTTTTTATGATCTCTTTTATTGAAACCTTAAGATGAGTATTTGCTCCGTTTACCTGAAAATCATAATTTTTTTCATCGTCAGTTAAATTTATATAGTGTTCCTCTAAGGGGCAGCCGCCTATATATAAATTAACGCACATTAAATCTTTGTTGTTGGCAACAGCTAATCTGTGAAGGTACCGCTGTGCGTCCTCCGAAAAACTGTTGCCGACAGATAAAATCTTCATATTCAATCACCTCATGTGTATTATTGATTGCGTATTTCTGAAAATAACAGAAATAATCCCGTATGTTGTTTTCAATTATAACACAAAATTTCGGTATTTGCAAGATTTTTCTGTAGTATCGTCAGGCTGAGTGTAAGTTTTAAATTATGGTTGACGGGGTTGAAGGCAATATTCGGCATATTCACCCGAATATTGCCAATCTTTACAGAATGTTTGGGGTTATTTTTATCAATAATTGATAAAAATAAAATATATTGGAATATTTACTTGAAATAAAAATTTTTATATGTTATGATAATAATGTAATCCATATTAGCTCGCAGATATGGTGCGAGAGTTTCTACGTGGCAACCGTAAAGCGCCTACGCTATGGAAGACATAATAATTGTGCATTGGTTTACATAAGCAGGGACAATGCCTTTTTTGTCTTGCATAAGTTTTATATGTAAAAATACTACGAATCGTCATTTACCCCTGGTTCGCATATTTTTATTTTTGCTTGCGGCACGCTATGAGATTCGTACACCATAGGCGTGTCTTTTTGTTTTTACGGATAAAAAACGGACAAATTAATGTTCGGAAAGGATTGAATTTATAATGAAAAAAGTTGCGATTATTATGGGCAGTGACAGTGATTTACCGATAGTGAGAAAAGCATACGATACATTAAAGCAGCTGGAAATTCCTGCTGAGGTTCATGTATATTCGGCGCACCGAACTCCGTCCGAGGCAAAGGAATTTGCTGCCTGTGCAAGGAAAAACGGATTTGGGGTTATTATTGCGGCTGCCGGTATGGCGGCGCATTTGGCCGGGGCTATCGCTGCGAACACTACCCTGCCGGTTATAGGAATACCGTGCAAATCAACAAATCTTGACGGCATTGACGCTTTGCTGTCTACGGTACAAATGCCATCCGGTATACCGGTTGCGGCCGTTGCCATAGACGGAGGGGTTAATGCCGCCTTGTTGTCTGCGCAGATTCTTGCAGTCGAGGACGATGAACTTGCGGAAAGACTTGTGAAAAAGAGAAAAAACGACGCAGCAAAGGTTCTTGAAAAGGATGCGGCAATAGCGGAAGAATTTAATAAATAAAATATAACCGTCAATAACAAAGCAAATAAAAAATATATTTTACAGGAGGACAATATCATGGAAAAGAAAGAGTTACTTTATGAGGGAAAAGCAAAAAAGGTTTACGCAACCGATGATCCCGAAATCCTTTTGGTGGATTACAAGGATGACGCTACGGCGTTTAACGGTCTGAAAAAGGGAACAATAAGCGGTAAGGGCGCAATTAATAACCGTGTTACGAACTACATGATGCAGATACTTGAAAAAGAGGGTGTTCCGACTCATTTTGTAAAAGAGCTTTCGGACAGAGAAACATTGGTTAAAAAAGTCAGCATTGTTCCTCTTGAAGTAATAATCAGAAATATTTCGGCAGGCTCCTTTGCAAAACGCTTCGGAGTTGAAGAGGGTATAGTTTTCAGCGAGCCGACAATAGAGTTTTCATATAAAAACGATGAGCTGGGCGATCCTCTTATGAACAGCTATCACGCTATAGCTCTGGGAGCGGCAACACATGAGGAAATCGAAACGATAAAGTCATTGGCTTTCAAAGTTAACGATGTTATGAAAGCATTTTTCAAAAAGTTAAATGTTGATCTTGTTGATTTTAAGCTTGAATTTGGCAAAACCTCGGACGGAAAAATAGTTCTTGCTGACGAAATATCCCCCGATACCTGCCGTTTCTGGGACAGCGAAACACATGAAAAGCTTGACAAGGACAGATTCAGAAGAGATCTGGGAAATGTTGAGGGAGCTTATCATGAGATGATGAAGCGAATCCTCGGAGAATGAGAAATAAAAAGATAATGCAATCTGACCGGACAATTGAAAGGAGAACAATTAAGCTATGGGCGGTTTTTTTGGCACAGTCAGCAAGCGCGACGCAATAAGCGACGTGTTTTTCGGGACTGATTATCACTCGCATCTGGGTACAAGAAGGGGCGGTATGGCGGCTTATGACCCCGAAGTCGGTCTGCAAAGAGAGATTCACAATATTGAAAACTCACCGTTTCGTACAAAGTTTGATCATGTATTTGAAGAAATGAAAGGAAATTCGGCAATCGGCTGTATAAGCGATTCCGATCCGCAGCCGCTTATGATACGTTCCAATCTCGGAACATATGCAATCTGCGTAATAGGAATTATCAATAATGCAGAACAGCTGATAAATCAGTATTTGTCCTTCAGCGGCGGACATTTTGACGTTATGACGGGAGGAAAGGTTAACGCCGTTGAACTGGTTGCGGCTCTGATTAATCAGAAAAGCGATTTTACCGACGGAATAAAGTTTGCTCAGAATGCAATTGACGGCTCGGCTTCGATTATGATTTTGAAAGAGGACGGATCAATTATAGCCGCAAGGGATAAATTCGGCAGACTTCCGATACTAATCGGAAAAAATTCCGACGGCTACTGCGTGTCATTTGAATCATTTGCGTATAAAAAACTCGGATATGAGGACGAAGCGGAGCTGGGACCGGGAGAAATCACGGAGATTACATCGGAAAAATTGACAAGGCTCGCAGAACCGGGCAAGGAAATGAAAATATGCTCGTTCCTCTGGACTTATTACGGCTATCCGACTTCAAATTATGAGGGTGTTAACGTTGAGGTAATGAGATACCGAAACGGAGAGATAATGGCTGAAAACGACAAGCAAAACGGTCTTTGCCACGATATAGATTATGTCGGAGGAGTGCCGGATTCGGGAACGCCTCATGCGATAGGCTATGCAAACGAGAGCGGAATACCATTTGCAAGACCTTTCATAAAATATACGCCTACATGGCCGAGAAGCTTTATGCCGACTCATCAGACAGACAGAAACAAAATTGCAAAAATGAAACAGATTCCCGTGCATGAATTAATTCAGGGAAAAAATCTTTTGTTTGTTGACGATTCGATCGTAAGAGGTACACAGCTGAAAGAAACGGTTGATTTCCTGTATGCAAACGGGGCAAAATCGGTGCATATGCGCTCTGCCTGCCCTCCGATTATGTACGGCTGTAAGTATTTGAACTTTTCACGCTCAACAAGCGAAATGGAGCTTCTGGCAAGAAGAATAATTACGGAGCTTGAGGGTGAAGAAGGATTAAAGTATATTGAGGAATACAGTGATTCAAATACCGAAAGAGGAAAGAATTTAAGAAAAGCAATATGCGAAAAGCTTAATTTTGAAACTCTGGAATTTCAGTCGCTGGACGGTATAGTAAAAGCGATAGGGATTGAGCCCTGCAAGCTTTGCACCTATTGTTGGAATGGAAAGGAATAAAAGCTTTGTTGTAGCTTTTGAAATGAAAATACCAAAATTCTGATCTGGAAAGGATAAAAAATATGAGCAACAATAAATCAAAATCCGACAGCTATGCTGCGGCAGGAGTTGACATTACCGCCGGATATGACGCGGTAAAGCTTATGAAAAAGCATATATCAAGAACGATGACAGACGGAGTTGTGTCCGATATAGGCGGCTTCGGCGGATTGTTTATGCCCGATATGACCGGGATTAAAACTCCGGTTATGGTAAGCGGAACGGACGGAGTCGGAACAAAGCTTAAAATTGCGTTTTTAATGGATAAGCATGATACCGTGGGAATAGACTGCGTTGCAATGTGCGTTAACGATATAATCTGCTGCGGAGCAAAGCCGCTGTTTTTCCTTGATTATATCGCCTGCGGAAAGAATGTTCCCGAAAAAATCGCTTCTATCGTATCGGGAGTTGCAGAGGGCTGCGTACAGTCGGGCTGCGCACTTATCGGCGGCGAAACGGCGGAAATGCCCGGTTTTTACCCGATTGACGAATACGATCTTGCAGGCTTTTCGGTCGGTATGGTCGATAAGGAAAAGATTATAGACAACTCTAAAATCAAAGAGGGAGATGTTGTTATAGCAATTCCGTCAAGCGGAATACATTCAAACGGATTTTCTCTTGTCAGAAAGGTGTTCGACGTTGAAAACAGAGATTTAAACGTATATATAGACGAACTCGGCAAAACTCTCGGAGAAGAGCTTTTGACTCCCACAAAGATATATGTAAAACAAATCATGGATTTATATAAGAGCGTGAACATCAAAGCTATATCACACATTACCGGCGGCGGCTTTTACGAAAATATTCCCAGAAGCATACCTAAAGGCTACAGTGCAAAAATAGAAAAGAGTGCAGTTAAAATCCTGCCGATATTTAACGTTTTGCAAAAAGAGGGCAATATCCCGGAAAGAGATATGTTCAATACATATAATATGGGCGTCGGAATGAGCATTATTGTTGATAAAAGCAATGCGGACAAGGCTCTTGAAATTTTAGGCAATGCATATATAATAGGTGAAACGGTTAAGGGCGGGGACGGTGTTGAATTGTGCTGAAAACCAGAATTGCGGTCCTTGTTTCGGGCGGAGGAACAAATTTGCAGGCTCTTATTGACGCTCAAAAGTCCGGAATCATCAAAAGCGGAGAAATCGGCATAGTTATTTCAAACAAGGAAAATGCCTACGCACTGACGAGGGCAAAGGATAACGGAATCAAGGCACTGTATATAAAAAAGGACGCAGATTTTGAAAACAAGCTTATCAAGGCTCTTGAAGATGAAAAAATCGATATTATTGTCCTTGCAGGATTTTTGGTGATTTTGAGTGAGGATTTTGTGAAAAAATACCCGAAAAGAATCATCAACATTCACCCGTCATTGATACCGTCCTTTTGCGGCGACGGATTTTACGGCTTAAAGGTGCATGAAGAGGCGCTCAAACGCGGAGTGAAGCTGACAGGGGCAACAACTCATTTTGTCAACGAGATAACCGACGGCGGCGAGATTATAATGCAAAAGGCAGTTGAAGTCAGAGAAAATGACACACCCGAAGCTTTGCAGAAAAGAGTAATGGAGGAAGCCGAGTGGAAAATACTTCCGTTATCGGTGGAAAAGGTATCAAAGGAATTTATCGGATGAGCAAAATCAGCGTTAAGAAAGGATAAGACTAATGATTAATGAACTTTACGGCAATAATTATCCCGGCAGAGGAATCATAATCGGAGAAACTATGGACGGTGAAAATGCGGTGATTGCATATTTCATAATGGGAAGAAGCGTAAACAGCAGAAACAGGGTTTTTATTGAGGACGGACAGGGAATAAAAACAAAGGCTTTTGACGAATCGAAAATGTCCGATCCGTCATTGATAATATATTCCCCTGTGAGAGTTTTGGGAGATGTCACGGTTGTAACAAACGGCGACCAGACAGATACCATTTATGACTTTTTAAAAGAGGGAAAAAGCTTTGAAGAGGCTTTGAGAACGAGAGAATACGAGCCCGACGAGCCGAATTTTACACCGAGAATCAGTGGCATTGCGGATTTTTCGGTCGGCTTCTCTTATAAATTGAGCATCTTAAAGCATAACAACGGTTCATGTCAGAGAAATTTTTATGAATATGAAAAAGCGACCGCAGGTGTGGGTCATTTAATTCATACATATGAAACGGACGGAAATCCTATTCCGTCATTCAAGGGAGAGGCGAAGCCTGTTAAAATCTGCGGAAAAATAGACGATTTCACAAAGGAGCTGTGGGAAAGTCTAAATGAGGAGAACAGGGTATCCCTTTTTGTTAGATATATTGATTTGTCGGATAAATCTTCCGATACAAGAATAATCAATGCAAACGATTAATTCGATATGAAAGGAATTTACAATGAAAGAATTGGAATTAAAGTACGGCTGCAATCCCAATCAGAAGCCGTCTAAAATATTTATGGAAAACGGAAACGATTTGCCGATCGAGGTATTAAACGGCAAGCCGGGTTATATCAATTTCCTTGACGCTTTTAACAGCTGGCAATTGGTTAAGGAACTGAAAAGAGCAACGGGTCTTCCGGCGGCGGCTTCTTTTAAGCATGTAAGTCCTGCCGGAGCGGCTGTCGGTCTGCCTCTTTCCGATGTTCTTAAAAAGATATATTTTGTTGACGATCTCGAGCTTTCGCCGCTTGCCTGTGCGTATGCAAGAGCAAGGGGAACGGACAGAATGTCCTCTTTCGGAGATTGGATTGCTCTTTCCGATGTATGCGATAAAGAAACGGCAACCCTCATCAGCCGTGAGGTGTCGGACGGAATAATTGCGCCGGGATACACAGACGAAGCGTTTAAAATTCTTCTCGGAAAGAAAAAGGGAAATTACAACATAGTAAAAATAGATGAGAATTACAATCCCGATCCGATTGAAAGGAAACAGGTTTTCGGCATAACCTTTGAGCAGGGAAGAAATGAATTTGAAATAAACAGGGAATTGATTGAAGATGTTGTAACCGACAACAAGGAAATACCCGAGGAGGCAAAAATCGATCTGATAATTGCGCTCATCACCTTGAAGTATACGCAGTCAAACTCCGTATGCTACGCAAAGGGCGGGCAGACTATAGGAGTAGGCGCCGGACAGCAGTCGAGAATACACTGCACAAGACTTGCCGGAAACAAAGCCGATATATGGCATTTAAGACAACACCCGAAGGTTTTGGGCTTGCAGTTTAAAGAAGATATAAAAAGACCCGACAGGGATAATACGATAGACGTTTATATATCGGACGAATGTGACGATGTGATAGGCAACGATGTTTGGCAGCAGTATTTTGCGGTTCGCCCGGAAAGACTGACTGCAGAGGAAAAAAGAGCATATCTTGACGCGGTAAACGATGTTTCTCTCGGCAGTGACGCATTTTTTCCGTTCGGGGATAATATCGAAAGAGCAAGGAAAAGCGGAGTTAAATATATCGCACAGCCGGGCGGCTCGATAAGAGATGATAACGTTATTGAGGTATGCAATAAATATAAAATGGCTATGGCTATGACAAAAATGAGATTATTCCATCATTAAAAGACAGATCAGGTACTTGTAAAGCAGGATAGCTTTACAAGTACCTGTTAAATAATTTTGAAAGGGGTTAAGCATATAATATGAAAATCATGGTAGTGGGCGGCGGAGGAAGAGAACACGCCATTATAAAGAAATTAAAGGAAAGCCCGAAAGCGGATAAAATTTATGCGCTTCCCGGAAACGGCGGAATTTCAAAGGACGCAGAGTGCGTTAATATAGGCGCAAAGGATATTGACAAAATAGTGGAATTTGCAGTTAAAGAGAAAATCAATTTTGCGGTTGTTGCTCCCGATGATCCGCTTGTACTCGGTGCTGTTGACGCTCTGCATAAGGCAGGAATTAAATGCTTCGGCCCGGATTCAAAAGCGGCGGCAATTGAGGGCAGCAAGGTGTTTTCAAAAAATCTTATGAAAAAATACAATATTCCGACTGCCGCATATGAGGTGTTTTCCGATGCGGATAAAGCAAAGGAATATTTGAAAAACGCAGAATATCCGACTGTCATAAAAGCGGACGGACTGGCACTCGGAAAGGGTGTAATTATATGTCCCGATTATAAAACCGCGGAGGACGGAATCAACTCTATAATGAACGATAAAATTTTCGGCGACAGCGGAAACAGCATAGTTATTGAGGAATTTCTGACAGGCCCCGAGGTTTCGGTTCTGTGCTTTACCGACGGCAAAACGATCGTGCCGATGGTTTCCTCGATGGATCACAAAAGAGCGCTCGATAATGACGAGGGCTTGAACACCGGAGGTATGGGAACTGTTGCGCCGAATCCTTGCTACACAGAGGAAATTGCAAAAGAATGTATGAATAATATATTTTTGCCGACGGTAGAAGCCATGAATAAAGAGGGCAGAACATTTAAAGGCTGTCTTTATTTCGGACTTATGCTCACGCCTAAGGGTGCAAAGGTAATTGAATATAACTGCCGTTTCGGCGATCCCGAAACACAGGTTGTTCTTCCTCTTTTAAAATCCGATTTGCTTGAAATCATGCAGGCGGTTGAGGATGAAAGACTTGCGGACGTAAACGTTGAATTTTCAGACGGTGCAGCCTGCTGTGTGGTTATTGCTTCAAAAGGATATCCGCAAAAATACGAAACGGGATTTGAAGTCACAGAGGGCAAGCTCCCCGAAAATGCAACCGTGTTTCATGCCGGAACAAAGCTTTTTGAAAACCGCATAGTTACAAGCGGAGGAAGAGTGCTTGGAGTGACGGCAACGGATGAAAATTTGGTCAAGGCAGTGGCAGAAGCATACAATGCTGTGAAATTTGTACATTTCGACAATGAATATTACAGGAAAGATATAGGAAAAAAAGCACTTGATAAATTGGCGGATAACTGATATAATATAAATATCGGCGGATAAGTGACGGACAAGAAAGGAAACGGTATGGTTTACAGAATATTTGTTGAAAAGAAAGCGGAGCTTGCAAACGAAGCTGCGGCATTGCTCGGAGAATTGAAAAGTCTGCTTTCCGTAAAGAATCTGAACAAAATCAGAATTTTTAATCGTTACGATGTTGAAAATGTGTCGGAGGAGATTTTTGAAAAAAGCAAAAACACAGTGTTTTCCGAACCGCAGACGGATTTGATTTACGATACCCTGCCGGAGGAGAGCGCAAAGATATTTGCGGTCGAATATCTTCCGGGACAATACGATCAAAGAGCGGATTCTGCGGCACAGTGTATTCAGATTATGTCGCAAAAGGAAAGACCGGCGGTTAAAACCGCAAAGGTGTATATGCTGTTCGGAGATATAACCGATGAGGAGCTTTTGCGTATTCAAAAATATGTAATCAATCCCGTGGAAAGCAGACTTGCTTCACAGGAGTGTTACACTACTCTTGATTTAAAGTGTGAAATACCCACAGAGGTGGAAACGCTTGACGGATTTACGGAGCTTGATGACGAGGGTCTGAAAAAAATGATTGATTTTCTTGCTCTCGCTATGGATTTTGATGATATAAAGTTCTGCCAAAAATATTTCAAAAAGGAAAACAGAAATCCTACAATTACAGAAATAAGAATGATCGATACATATTGGTCGGATCATTGCCGCCATACCACCTTTCTTACAACAATAGATGAAGCGGTATTTGAGGACAAGCTGCATGAGGACGCATACAACAGATACCTCGAAACAAGAAAAAGTCTTAACAGAACAAAACCGCAGAATCTTATGGATATAGCAACGATAGCGGTAAAAGCGTTAAGAAAGAGCGGACAGCTTGACAAGCTTGACGAATCGGAGGAAATCAATGCCTGCACCGTTAAAACCGAGGTTGACGTCGGCGGTAAAAAGGAGCAGTGGTTATTGCTGTTTAAAAATGAAACGCATAATCACCCGACTGAAATCGAACCGTTCGGAGGTGCGGCAACCTGTATCGGCGGAGCAATAAGAGATCCGCTGTCGGGCAGAGCGTATGTATATCAAGCGATGAGAGTGACCGGAGCGGCAAATCCTTTGATGAGCGTTGCTGATACGATTAAAGGCAAGCTTCCACAGAGAAAGATAGTAACAACGGCTGCGGCAGGCTACAGCTCATACGGAAATCAGATTGGCTTGGCGACAGGTCAGGTTGATGAGATATACCATGACGGCTATGCCGCAAAGAGAATGGAAATAGGAGCGGTTGTTGCGGCTGTTCCGGCTGAAAATGTAAGACGTGAGGTGCCGGAGCCGGGCGACGCTGTAATACTGCTCGGCGGAAGAACCGGAAGAGACGGCTGCGGCGGTGCGACAGGCTCGTCAAAATCGCACAAGCTTGATTCTCTTGAAAAATGCGGCGCGGAGGTGCAAAAGGGGAATGCACCCGAGGAAAGAAAGCTGCAAAGACTGTTCAGAAATCCCGAGGCTTCAAGACTCATTAAGAGATGTAACGATTTCGGAGCGGGCGGCGTAAGCGTTGCTATAGGCGAGCTTGCGGACGGACTTTATATCGACCTTAACAAGGTTCCGAAAAAGTATGAGGGTCTTGACGGCACAGAGCTTGCAATCAGCGAATCGCAGGAAAGAATGGCGGTAGTGGTTGAAAGAAAAGATGTTCCCAAATTTATAGAGCTTGCGGAAAGTGAAAATCTTGAAGCAACAGAGGTTGCGGAGGTAAGAGCCGAGTCAAGACTCAAAATGAACTGGAACGGGAAAAATATAGTTGACCTGTCGAGAGAATTTCTTAATTCAAACGGTGCGGAGAAGCATATAAAAATAACCGTTTCAAAACCGGAAAGTTATGAAAAAAATACAACGGGAGGCTTTGCGGAAAGATACAGGGAATTGGCACAGGATCTTAACGTATGCTCAAAGAGAGGACTGTCCGAACGCTTCGATTCCACAATCGGAGCAAATACCGTATTGATGCCGTTCGGAGGAAAGTATCAGATGACTCCGACACAGGCCATGGCGGCAAAGATACCTACTCTTGAAAAGGAAACAACGACCTGTTCGGTAATGTCGTGGGGATATAATCCGTTTATAACCTCAAAGAGTCCGTATCACGGCGCATATCTGGCGGTTATAGAATCGGTTGCAAAGCTTGTTGCAACCGGCGCTCCTCTTGACGAATGTTATCTGACATTCCAGGAATACTTTGAAAAGCCGATGACCAACGCAAGACGCTGGGGAAAACCGCTTGCGGCACTTTTGGGTGCGTTTGACGCACAAATGGAGCTGGGATTCGGAGCGATCGGAGGAAAGGATTCCATGAGCGGAAGCTTTGAAAATATTGATGTTCCGCCTACGCTTGTGTCATTTGCGGTCGCTTTGGGAAATACAAGGGATATAGTTTCTCCCGAATTTAAAAAGAGCGGTTCATCGGTAAGGCTTATCAGACCGAAGCTGAATGAAAAGGGACTTCCGGACGCAAAATTCCTGCTTAAAACGGCAGAAGCGATTCATGAGCTTATCCAAAACGGTACGATAATCTCGGCTTACACTCCGACCTACGGCGGTATTGCCGAGGGAATAATGAAAATGTGCATGGGTAACCGTATCGGCTGCAAAATAAAGAACATAACCGAAAATGAGCTTTTCGGTTATTCATACGGTGCGTTTGTGATAGAAACGGACAAAAACTGCAAGCTTGGCGAAGAAATCGGAGAAACAATCGGAAATTATTACATTGAATACAATAACTCGTTTGTTGATATGACGGAAATGGAAAAGCTTTACGAAAACAAGCTTGAGCCGATATTCAGCTGTAATATAGCGCAAAGCGGTAAACCGCTTGAAACGGTATCTTATAAAACCGAAAAGAGAATCTCGCCGTCAATCAAAACCGCAAAGCCAAAGATTCTTATTCCGGTATTCCCGGGTACAAACTGCGAATACGATACGGCTAAGCAGATAATAAAAGCCGGCGGTGAGCCTGAAATATTTGTTATAAACAATCTTACCTCCGCCGGAGTTACGGAGTCGGTAAACAGCTTTGCCGAAAAGATAAATAATTCGCAGATAATATTTATCCCGGGAGGATTTTCGGGTGGAGATGAGCCTGATGGTTCGGGTAAATTTATCACGGCATTTTTCAGAAATCCGAAGATTGCCGACAGCGTAAACAATCTGCTCAAAAACCGTGACGGTCTTATGGCGGGAATATGTAATGGTTTTCAGGCATTGATTAAGCTCGGTCTTGTACCGTACGGCGAAATTGTCGAAGCGGAGGCTGACGGTCCGACTCTTACATACAATATAATAGGCAGACACCAGTCAAGACTTGTAAGAACAAGAATTTCATCAAACAAATCTCCGTGGCTTGCTCAAACGGAGGTCGGAGAGGTATATACTGTAGCAATATCACACGGTGAGGGCAGATTTATCTGCAATGATGAGCTGATGAAAAAGCTTATCGCCAATGGTCAGATTGCAACGCAGTATGTTGACTTTGACTCAAACCCGACTTATGATATTCATTTTAACCCGAACGGCTCCGATATGGCAGTCGAGGGAATTACATCGCCTGACGGAAGAATTTTGGGTAAAATGGGACATTCCGAGAGAATAGGGGATATGCTGTACAAAAATGTACCGGGCAGCTATGATATAAATATGTTTGCCTCGGCAGTTAAATATTTTAAGTAATCAATCAGGTAACTGTATTTTGCAGTTACCTGATTAATAATAAAAACGGGTAATAAATTTCCCGGGAAATTTACAAAACAGGAGGATAAAACAATATGGCAAAATACTACACAGAACCATCACACACCTTTAACGAGTATCTTCTGATACCGGGCTATACTTCAAGAGAATGTATACCTGCAAACGTATCTTTAAAAACTCCGCTTGTTAAGTTTAAAAAGGGAGAGAAGCCGGAAATATCCTTAAATATTCCGCTCGTTTCGGCAATCATGCAGTCCGTATCGAACGATACGCTTGCAATCGCACTTGCAAAGGAGGGCGGTATGTCTTTCATCTACGGCTCGCAGTCGATCGAGGACGAGGCGGCAATGGTTGCAAGGGTTAAGAGCTACAAAGCGGGCTTTGTTGTAAGTGATTCGCAGCTTGCGCCCGAAAGCACCTTGCAGGACGTTCTTAATCTGGTGGAGGAAACCGGACACTCAACAATTGCGGTAACAGATGACGGAACGGCAAATGGTAAGCTTCTGGGAATCATCACAAGCAGAGATTACAGAGTAAGCCGTATGAGCCCAGATTTATGCGTTACAGAGTTTATGACTCCGTTTGATATGCTGATTACAGCACCCGAAAACACGACCTTAAAGGAAGCCAACGATATAATCTGGGAGCACAAGCTTAATTCTCTGCCGATTATCAACAGCAAGCAGCAGCTCTTATATCTGGTATTCAGAAAGGACTATTCTTCGCACAAAGAGCATCCGAATGAAATACTCGATACCGAAAAAAGATACATGGTCGGCGCAGGTATTAATACGCTCGATTATGAAAAAAGAGTTCCGGCATTGGTTGAAGCCGGTGCAGACGTTCTGTGTATCGATTCCTCCGAGGGATATTCTATCTGGCAGAAACAGACAATTGAGTTTATAAGAGAAAAATACGGCGACAGCGTTAAGGTCGGTGCAGGAAATGTTGTAGACCGTGACGGATTCTTTTTCCTTGCCGAGGCAGGCGCTGATTTTATAAAAATAGGTATCGGCGGCGGCTCAATATGTATCACGAGAGAGCAAAAGGGTATAGGCAGAGGTCAGGCAACGGCGGTTATAGAGGTTGCCGCAGCGCGTGATGAATATTATGAAAAGACCGGTATCTATATTCCGATTTGCTCGGACGGCGGTATAGTTCACGATTATCATATGACGCTTGCATTGGCAATGGGCGCAGACTTTATCATGCTCGGAAGATACTTTGCAAGATTTGATGAAAGCCCGACAACTAAGCTGAATATTAACGGTACTTATGTTAAAGAGTATTGGGGAGAGGGTTCAAACAGGGCAAGAAACTGGCAGAGATATGACCTTGGCGGAAAATCAAAGCTGTCCTTTGAAGAGGGCGTTGATTCGTATGTAACATATGCCGGCAGTCTGCATGATAATGTGGAAAAGAGCTTGTATAAGGTTAAATCGACAATGTGTAACTGCGGTGTTACCAATATACCCGATTTGCAGAAAAATGCAAAGATTACGCTTGTTTCGTCAACCAGCATAATCGAGGGCGGTTATCACGATGTTACGCTTAAAACAGCAAATGCAAAAATCTGACATTTATAAAAGGCAATATAAATAAAATCGGTGCAGATATATTCTGATCGGAATATGTCTGCACCTTGCGTTTATAATGAAAAACAATTATTCTTTTCATCGTATGTATAGCCGACAGAGGAAAGCTTATTAATGATTTCTTCTTTGCTTTCCTGCTTATCCTCGCATAGCTCATCAAGATTTTTATAGTAATCTCTCAAAAGCGTGTTTACGGTACTTAACAAAATGTAAGGATCCTTTGGGAGCATAAATTTCACCTCTTTGGTATATAAACTCAATTTATCAGATCGACAAGGTTTATAATATCAAGACCTTGCTTTTCAGCCATGGCAACGGTCTGACCGGTGCCGCTTATTCTTGATTTTTTGTAAACAATTCCGCATGAAGCGTCATCGACCATTTTTTGATTTCTGACTCTCATGCAACCGCTGCGGTATGAGTTATTGGTTACAAGGAGCATTTTGTCGGTGTAGACCTTTATGTTGCAGAAACGCTCTCGTTCTCTGACGTCCCAGTATTTGTCATATTCGCGGCACGGAAGATAAATGATAAGCTTCATTTTCCCTTCAAGTCCGTAATAGTCCTTAAGTCTTATAATTGATTCTTCCACCAGCATATCAAACCCGAGCGCACCGCCTGTTATGAAATCGGTTATTCCGGAATTGTATTTTTCCATAATCTTTTCATCAAGAAAAGATTCGATTATTCCTATTTCATTTTTTGGAAGATGCCTGTGTCCCGAAAAAAAACAGGAGTATTTTTTATTATTCATTATCTTTCCTCGTAAATATCCTCACATAACAGATAATCCGAAAAAATGCTTTTCAAATATCAGTATGAGGTTTAAATAAGCTTTTCCGCACCGTAGCGGTTTATTAACAGCTTCATTAGGGAATCAAGCTTTTCTTCATCGGGCTTGCCGAGAGGAAGCCGCGTACTTCCGACTTTATACCCGAGCCTTCGCATTGCATTTTTTACCGGAATGGGATTCACCTCGAAAAACAGTTCCTTGATTAAAGGCAGAAGCTCGTTTTGCATTTCCCCGGCTTCAATAATTTTGCCCGACAATGCAAGAGAACACATTTTGCTCACCTTATCGGGTAAGATGTTGCCAAGTACCGATATAACCCCGACTCCGCCGAGCGACATAACCGGGACGGTCATATCATCGTTGCCGGCGTAAATGGCGAGCGACGGTACTCGTGAGCGTATTTCGCTTACATATGCGATATTTCCGTTTGCTTCTTTTATGCCGACTATATTTTCCTCCTCCGAAAGCTCCAGATATGCCGGAACAGGCATATTCATTCCGGTTCTGGACGGTACGTTGTAGAGAATAATCGGCAGCTTTACCGCTTTTGCAAGAGCCTTGTAATGCCCGATCAATCCCGTATAATTTGCTTTGTTATAAAACGGAGTAACCGATAATATCCCGTCAGCACCGGCAGCTTCGGCTCTTTGTGCTTTTGTTACAAGAGCCTTTGTATTGTTGCTGCCTGCTCCGGCAATTATCGGTATACGCCCGTTTGCGCACTGTACGCAGAAGCGAATCAGATTTTCCTGCTCATCATCGGTCAGAACCGACGCTTCACCGGTTGTACCGCACGCAATTATACAGTCTGTTTTGTACTTTATGTGCATTTCTATAAGTGAGGCAACGCTTTCGTAATCAATGGTATTATCTTGTGTGAACGGTGTTACCATAGCTACACCCGAACCCGTAAACGGCAGCTTTTTCACAAAAATCTCTCCTTTTTAATTTTGATTGGATAATTGATAATTGCATTTTTATGCTTTGCCGTCTTTTGTATTATAAAATTATTTATGCGATGTACCTTATCTGCTTATTGAATCAGTCCATATAACCTTTGGCGGTTAAAAGTTCTGCCATAAGAAGCGCACCGCCGGCAGCTCCTCTTAATGTGTTGTGCGAAAGGCATACAAATTTGTAATCGTATTGACTGTCCTCTCTGAGTCTGCCGATAGATACAGCCATTCCGCCCTCAAGCTCTCTGTCAAGCTTTGTCTGCGGCCTGTCGTTTTCTTCAAAGTAGTTTAAGAACTGCTTCGGTGCATGGGGCAGATTAAGCTTTTGCGGCTCGCCCGAAAATTCTTTCCATGCCTTTTTGATTTCCTCGATTGACGGTTTGTTTTCAAAGCTTACAAAAACTGCCGCCATATGTCCGTCCGATACGGGAACTCTTAAACACTGTGTTGTGATTGAAGGCTTGTCGGCGTCAACAATATTTCCGTCCGCAATTTTTCCCCAGATTTTAAGCGGCTCGATTTCGCTCTTTTCTTCTTCTCCGCCTATGTAGGGGATAACATTGTCAACGATTTCGGGGAAGGTTTCAAAGGTTTTTCCTGCTCCCGATATTGCCTGATAGGTTGTTGCAAGGCACTTTGTAACGCCGAATTGCATCAGCGGGTGAAGTGCCGGAACGTAGCTTTGAAGCGAGCAGTTTGATTTAACCGCAATAAAACCTCTCTTTGTTCCGAGTCTTTTTCTCTGTGCATTGATAATCTCGGCATGTTCAGGGTTTATTTCGGGTATAATCATCGGAACGTCCGGGGTGTGTCTGTTTGCGGAATTGTTTGAAATGACGGGACATTCTGCCTTTGCATACTTTTCCTCCAAAGCTTTGATTTCGTCCTTTTTCATATTTACGGCGCAGAAAACAAAGTCAACCCTTGACGCAATTTCCTTTATATCAGCCTCTGCATCCATAACCGTCATATCGGCAACGCTTTCGGGTATTGCCTGCTTCATTGCCCATTTATCTCCGACAGCTTCGCAGTACTTTTTGCCTGCGCTTCTCGGCGATGCGGCAAGCACCTCAATTGTATACCACGGGTGATTATAAAGCAAAGTGATAAAACGCTGACCCACCATGCCCGTTGCTCCGATAATACCGACTTTGTAATTGTTTTTCATTGATAACAGTCCTCTCTCATGCGTAACAGAAATTGTGCACGATAACAATTTTATGCACAATCCGTATATTTTAATCTTACTTATTATATATTAGCATTTGACCGCGAATATGTCAATCATTTTTTGGCTATTTTGACACATTTGAATAAAAAAAGCAAAAACAGATAAAAAAACACTTGATTTTATATCAAAAATGTGATATTATGTATGAGTTAAATTACGGGCGGTCCTCTGCCTTGGTCGGCACGAACGTCTAAGAAATGAGAGGAGGGCTTAATGATGAACACAAACGAAATCATTAACTCTATAACAAAAGACCAGATAAGAACTGATTTGCCGGAGCTTAAGGTTGGTAACAACGTTAAGGTATACCAGAAAATCGTAGAAGGAAGCCGTACAAGAACACAGATGTTTGAGGGAACAATTATCAAGGTTCAGGGCGTCGGAATCGGCAAGACCTTTACCGCAAGACGTTTGTCCTACGGTGTAGGCGTAGAAAAGACTTGGCCGGTCAATTCACCCAATATCGAAAAGATTGAGGTATCAAGACTCGGTAAGGTTAGAAGAGCAAGACTTTTCTATCTGCGTGACAGAGTCGGCAAGGCTGCTAAGGTTAAGGAAAGAATCTAACCTTTGCAATTTACGCAAGTTAAAAAGGGACAGGCAATGTCCCTTTTTGCATATTGCGTAAATGTTTATTTTAAGATAATATTCCGTTAATAATTGTATGTTAGAATAAAACAGTATGATGTGTAATTGTCAATACGATGTCTTGCAGTTACCTACATAATAATGCTAATAAAGGAGTCAGAAAGATGAACGATATGCCTGAAAACGAACAAAACGAAAGCATGGAAAATAAATCGGAGCTTATGGGTGAAACGAAAGCTGAGGCGGCAGCAGATACAGCACAAGTGTCGGACGCTCAGGCAAAGGAAGCTTTCAATCTCGGAAAAGAGGTTTTTGAATGGTTCTATACGATAGTTATAGCGCTGGCAATTGCATTTTTGATTAAAGGCTTTATATTTGACGTTGTGCGTGTTGACGGTCCGTCAATGGAAACAACGCTTTTGAACAATGACAGACTTATAGTAACAAAATTGGGTTACAAGCCGCACGCACGCGATATTGTAATACTTGATTCCACATATAAAGACAGAGAAGCGTATTATGCAGTGCTTGAACAAAGCGGAGAAAACATCAATGCGTTTACAAAGCTTATCAAATATTTCTCGCTTCCGACAGAATATAAAAAGCGTTACTATGTAAAGCGTATTATAGGACTTCCGGGGCAGACAGTTGATATTGCGGACGGTAAGGTTTATGTTGACGGAGAAGAAATTGACGAGCCGTACCTCAATGCGGAAACAACGATAACCGATCCAAATGTTCAGTATCCCGTTACCGTAGCCGATGATTGCGTTTTTGTTATGGGTGATAACAGACCTCACAGCAAGGACAGCCGTTCACAGGAGTTGGGTCAGGTTCCGATCAAGGCACTTTTGGGTAAGGCACAGGTTAGAATATGGCCGCTTAACTCGATAGGCTTAACAAGATAACATTGTCAGAAACCGCACCGAATATGGCAGCGGTTTCTTTATTAAAAATAAACATAAAATACATTAATTACAACAGTTGCAATATAAAAAGGAAGTGAAACCGATGAATGACTCGACAGATTTGAATATTCAATGGTTCCCGGGGCATATGTCAAAAACACGCAGGCTTATCAGGGAATCAATAAAATATATAGACGTGGTTGTTGAGATACTTGACGCAAGAATACCGCGCTCGGGAAGAAATCCGAATTTTAATGACATTTTAAGAGGAAAGCCAAGAATTATACTTCTCAACAAATACGACCTTGCCGACAAGGCTGTTACCGATTTATGGATAAAGGAATACGAAAGCAGGGGAATCAAGGTAATTCCGGTAAGCTGTTCAACAGGATACGGAATACAAAAAATTGCGCCTGCCGCAAAAGCTATTATGCATGACAGGCTTGAAAAGGAAAAGGCAAAGGGGATTTCAAGACCGGTAAAAATTATGATGGTAGGTATTCCGAATGTCGGAAAATCAACTCTTATCAACAGGCTTGTGAAAAAGAACAAAGCTGAGGTGGGGAACAGACCGGGAGTTACGAGAACACAACAGTGGGTAAGAATCCTTGACGGACTGGAGCTTTTGGATACTCCGGGACTTCTTCCGCCGAAGTTTGAGGATCAGGAGCTTGCAAAAAGGCTTGCCTACACAGGGGCAATAAAGGACGAAATAATAAACACAGAGCTTTTATCCTATTCACTGCTTGAATATTTAAGGGATAACTACAAGGATTTGCTTTGTGCAAGATACAAGCTTACAGAGGATATTTCGGATATGAAGGGCTATGAAATTCTCGAATATATCGGAAAAAAGAGAGGGTTTGTTATTTCGGGCGGAGAAATAGATACCGAAAGGGCGGCAAATACCGTCCTTGATGAGTTCAGAGCGTGTAAAATCGGAAACATAACGCTTGAAAAACCAAATGACAGATAATTATAAATTTTGAATTACAGGAAGTGATTTTATGCCTATTAAGGTTACAGATAAGCTGCCGGCAACAAAGCAGCTCAGAAATGAAAATATATTTGTTATGAGTGAAACAAAGGCAATGCACCAGGATATACGTCCGCTGAAGATTGCAATTGTGAATTTAATGCCTACGAAAATTACAACCGAAACACAGCTTTTAAGACTTTTGAGCAACACTCCGCTTCAGGTTGAGCCGGATTTGATTGCCATGAAAACGCATGAATCAAAAAACACTTCATATGAACATTTGGCGTCCTTTTACAAAAGCTTTGAAGAAATCAAAAACAGCAAATATGACGGAATGATTATCACCGGTGCGCCGGTGGAATGTTACAATTTTGAAGATGTAGACTATTGGGACGAGCTTAAGGAAATCATGGACTGGTCAAAAACTCACGTTACATCAACGCTCCATATTTGCTGGGCGGCTCAGGCAGGATTATACTACCACTACGGAATACCGAAATATTCGCTTGATAAAAAATGCTCGGGAGTATTTCTGCACAAGGTTAACAGAAAAACCGCAAAGCTTGTACGCGGCTTTGACAGTGAATTTTACGCTCCTCATTCACGCTATACCGAGGTTCGCGCAGAGGATATACAAAAGGTAAAAGAGCTTGAAATTCTTGCGGAATCGAAAGAAGCCGGGGTTTACATAGTTTTCACAAAGGGCGGCAGACAGATATTTGTAACGGGTCACTCAGAGTATGACGCAGGAACTCTTGCCGATGAATACAAGAGAGATCTGGAAAAGGGAATAAATCCCGATATACCAAAGCATTATTTCCCAAATGACGACCCGAAAAAACCACCTGTGGTAAGGTGGAAAAGCCATGCGAGCTTATTGTTTTCAAATTGGCTTAACTATTTTGTATACCAGGCTACTCCGTACGATATTGACAGCATTAAATAATTGATAAATAAGGAAGATATTAACTATGGAACTGCCAAAGAATTTTTCTGCGAGAATGAAGCAAATGCTCGGAGATGAATATGATGAGTTTATCGGAGCACTTCAAAATGCACCAATCAGAACAGGACTGCGTGTAAATGAACGAAAGGAATGTGCATATTCGGAAATTGCGGATATAATCGGAGGACTTGAAAAAATTGAGTGGTGCAATAATGGTTTTTATTGCGATAAAAAAACAATTTCCGGAACAAATCCATATCACGTTGCAGGGCTTTTCTATTTCCAGGAGCCGTCGGCAATGGCAAGCGTTGAAGCCTTGACGCCCAAAAAGGACGATTACATACTCGACCTTTGCGCCGCACCGGGAGGCAAAGCAACGCAGGCAGGAGCATATCTTGACGGTTCGGGTCTGCTTGTTGCAAACGAGATAATTCCCAAGCGTGCGGCGATACTTGCGGAAAACATAGAGAGAATGGGGATTGCAAATTCAATTGTTACCAATGAATCACCAGAAAAGCTTGCGGAAAAATTTCCACAGTTTTTTGATAAGATTATCGTTGACGCACCGTGTTCGGGGGAGGGTATGTTCAGAAAAGAGCCGCAGGCTGTGACGGAGTGGAGTATTAACCATACAAAAACCTGCGCCGTCCGCCAAAGGCATATACTGGATTTCGCCTATAAAATGCTTGCTCCCGGAGGTTATATTGCTTATTCAACCTGTACGTTTGCTCCATGTGAAAATGAGGAAACGGTTGAATATTTTTTGGATTCTCATTCCGATATGTCGCTTGCGGATACGGGACTTGATATGCTTTCCGCCGGAAGAAACGAATGGGCTTCGGGCAGATATGATATGACAAAAACTCGCAGAATTTTCCCTCATACACAAAAAGGAGAGGGTCATTTTATTGCACTTTTGAAAAAGGACGGAGAACATGCTGACCGTGCATTTTCAAAAAAGACAACAAAGAAAAATACGGAATCCGGAGTGAAGCTTTTCAAAGCTTTTGAAAAGGAAACCCTTTTTACCGATTTTGACGGCTGCTTTGAAATGTTCGGAGATAACCTTTACCTTGTTCCTCACGGAATCGATACCGACGGATTAAAGCTTGTCAGAGGCGGACTTCATTTGGGAGTGTGCAAAAAGAACAGATTTGAGCCGTCACAGGCTTTGTTATCCTCACTGGAACTTTCGGAGTTCAAAAACAGCGTGTCGTTCTTTGCCGAATCGGAGGAAATAAGAAAGTATCTGAGAGGTGAAACAATAAATTCCGATGTTAAGGGCTATTGCTGCATGGCTGTAGGAAAAGCCCCACTCGGCTGGGCTAAAGGCTCTGACGGTATCTTGAAAAATCATTTTCCCAAATACCTAAGATTGCCGTAAAACTGCTGAGTGAGTGGGGTGCAAGGAAAAGGGTCTATTTTCATTGAGATTTTGCATATAAAAAATAGCGCTATTAAAATTAACAATAACCGTAAGCTATATCGCTAAATACGCAAAAGTATCAATTACCGCATAAAAACAAAACTTACTGACTTACACTATTAATCCGTAAGAGAAATTATCCCTGAGAAGTCAAAACTATAGCCACAACACTTCCTATCAATCCCAACATTTTAACCTTTGAAAACCTTTCCCTGAAAATAACCCTTGACATAACCGACGAAAGAACAAGACAGCCGCCGTTAACGGCAGGGAAGAATATCACCCCGGGCATAATTCCCGAAAGCTGCAGATTCAGCTTGTTTGCGCCGACAACGCAGACAGCAAGAAACAGCGTCAGTATATGTATATATCTTTTGTTAAACTCACGATACACGGGCTTTGAAAGCTTCATGGCAGTTATGGAGATTATCAACATAAAGGTAAAAGCCAGGAAAAGGTATTCGTCCATATACCATTTCGGATAAAACTGTCTTACCGTTTTTTGCAAAACACCGACCGTACCGGAGCTTAGCATTGCAAGGCACGCAGGGATGAGCCAATTGTATTTATCGGTTTTTTCTTTTTGATAGCTTGCCAAAAAAGTACATAATACCAAAAGCAATATGCCGACTATTTTCAATAGCGTTACATTTTCCTTGAAAGCTATGGCGGCAAAAACCGTCGGTATTATAAATCCGCAGGAATATATCAGCGAGCATACCGACACAGGCCCGTCCTTTACTGCCTTGATATAAAAAATCTGAGATAAAAAAGTGCATAAGCCGTACAGAAAGCTGAGTATAAAAAATACCGCACTGCAGCTTTTGCTCCAATTGCCGAAAGAAAGCATAAAAACAATACATCCGATTACAGAGGTTATAGCGTTAACCCTTGCGCAGCCGTTTATATCGGCAAAGTATTCTTTCCCGAGTTTTGACGTTATATTTTTTCCTGTTCCCAATATCACCGATACAGCAGTTAATATGTAATTCACCTTATATCACCGTTTATAATCCTTGTCATACGTTCGCTTAATATTTGCCTTGTTTCATCATCAACCAGGCTGAATCTGTTGCCGTCATTCGGAGTTGACAGATAATTCCACACACAGTAGGGTATGTCCATTTCCTGCAAGATTTGAATCATATCAGCCATCCAGTTTTCTCTTGACTTTAAGTCGCAGTGCCGTAATGTACCGAACTCTCCGCACCAGAGTATCTTGTCCGGATATTTTTCAATAAAGCTTTTTGCGCCTTTAAGGTATGCACGCAGAACATTTATGTCTATTCTTTCAAATTCGCTGTATGCATTGTCACTTCCGCACACAATACGATAATAATCTCTGTATCGTTCAATATCGTCACAGGGGTATGACAGCTTGCGGTTATAGAACATACAGTCGGACTGCAGAACCCCTTGCTGATGAGTAAATTCAAACGGAGCGTAATTGTGAAAGGTATAGATTACATTTTCATCATCGTAAACTCTGAGGTTTTCAAGCTCGTATGCACTGTTCCAGCTCCTGCTGCCAACTATGATTTTTCTGTTTTTATTTACTTTTCTGATTTCGTATATGGTTTTTTCAGCCAGATTATTCCATAAATCGGCATTAACGTCGCGAACCTCGTTTAGAAGCTCAAACATGACCTCTGGATAATCCGAATAATCTGCTTCGATTTTCAGCCACAGTGCAACAAAACGTTTTTGAAGCTCATCGGAATCAAACAGGGTTACGACCTCTTGAATATCGCAATAATTTCCGATTGCCTTATGCAGATTTAAAACAACCTTTAACCCCATACCGATACATTTTGTGACAAAGTCTTTCAGCAACGCAAATATTTCATATCGGTATTTATAAGGAGCTTCCTCCATAACCAATTGGTCAAAGCCTATTCTCACATGGTCAACACCCATTGCGGCGATGTTTTCTGCGTCCCATTCCGTGATATAGGTTCTGAAATGCTCCATATCTCCGATTGTGATTATTCTTCTTTTGTCCTCGGGCAGGACGTTGAACCTTTTATAATTTGTAAGCCAGCCGCCTATACCCATACCTTTTGAAAATCCGTCAATTTTTTTCACAAGAATCTCCATTCCGCCGCCGTGCGGCAACACAAATTTCAGCGAAAAAAATGTGCATAGCATATTTTTTTCGTTAACACTTCTTGTTTTTGTAATTATATCACATTTTATGATTTTTGGTTATGACGATACATAGAAATAATAGTACAAAAAATAGATTTTTTATTTTAAATACGTTGACCTTTTTAAATCTTGATGATATAATTGTTATGATGATAATGATTTATAAGGTGATTGTATGAAAACAAGAAAAGAAGCAATAAATTTTTGCCTGTCGCTGACCGGCGCATATGAGGACTATCCGTTTAATGACGCAAATTGGACGGTTATGCGGCATAAGGGTAACAACAAGATGTTTGCGGCAATTTATGAGCATTTGGGCTGCATCCGGATAAACGTAAAATGCAAGCCTGAGCTTACAAATTTGCAGAGAAACAGCTTTCAATCGGTAGTACCTGCGTATCACATGAACAAAGTTCACTGGAACTCGATTATCCTTGACGGAAGCGTTCCCGAAGATGAAATCAAAAGTATGATTTATGACAGCTATGAGCTGACGAAGGCAAAGGTAAGAAGCAGAAAGAAATAAAAAATGTGCCGGAACGCAAAATTGCTGTGCCGGCACATTGCTGTTGTTTAAAATAAAGTACCGTCTGCAAGATAATTATGAATTGCGTCAATATCAACATTATCGTAAGAGGTGTTATATTTTTTAGCGTATGCAGCTACTGCTCCGCAACCCTCTCCCATGCCTGCGCATATCGGCATAACTCTGAAGTTTGAATGAGCAACGTGTGTTCCGGAAATATTTCTTCCGCAAAGCAGAAGTCCTTTGACATTTTTCGGAATAAAGCAGCCGAGAGGAATGGTGTAGCCGTCTATATTCGGGAATTTCTTTTGAATGCCATGCTTGTCAAGCCCCGAACCCTCAATGTTGTGTATGTCAAAATTAAAGCTTGCTCCTCTGACAATCCAATCGTCAAACACCCTTGATGATAGAATATCATTTTCGGTAAGCTCATATTTTCCCTCAAAATGACGTGTTTCGCGTATTCCTATAAGAGATGCTGTGCTGATTAGATAGCAGTTTTCATATCCGGGAACAAATTCTCTCAGAAATTCAACAATTTTGTCAATTTGGCTGCGGCAAATTATTTCAGCTTTTACAAGGTCAGACGTTTTTGTGCCGTCTATATTGATAGCGTTTGACATATTGCAGGTTACGATCCCCGGAAGAGTTGTGCGGTAAAGCAAAACATGACCGGCAGGTGAGGGAAGATGTTCTTTGGCAAGTGTCTGCAATTCGCCTTTTTCTGTTTCGTATGTACTTTCAAAGGACGGCAAAAATACTGCATTATCGACATCAACGCCGCCGACCTTGAACATAAGGGTTGCCGGCTGCATTTTGTGGTCGCCGGTTCTTCCGAGAACAAACGGTACTCCGGATTTTGCGGCTATGTCACCATCGCCGCTTGCGTCTATAACGCTGTCCGCAAAAATAGCCGTTCTGCCGGATTTGTTTTCAACTATAACACCCTTTAAAGCATCGTTCTCCATTATGACGTCGCACGCAAAAGTGTAAAGCAATATTTCAACTCCGCAAGCCGTAAGCATCTCCAGGTATTGAAGCTTTAACTTTTCGGGGTCGATGTTGATTGTAATCTTACCCTTTTGCTCTCCGTCGTTTCTGTCGGCACTTTCTTTTAATATTTCACGGTAAATTTTGCTGTCGCAGCTGCCTGTCCAGTGGCTCATCATTCCGGTTGTTGCAATTCCGCCGAGTGTGCCGAGCTGCTCGACAATTGTTGTTTTCATTCCGAGTCTTGCGGCACTTAATGCCGCACCGATCCCGGCGGGACCCGAGCCGATTACAAGCACGTCTGTTTTTACAGCGTTAATTGTTTTTTCTTTTTCAATATAATTCATTAAAGTTCTTCCTTTCAATAATATTTTTGCTTGACTTTATCTTAAGTATAGTGTATAATTGTTTTACAAACCATAGATATTGAGAAAAAATATATAAATATCGGGAAAGCGTGATTGGATGAGGGACGAAATAGATTATATTAAAAATTACATAGCATATCTCAAAGAAAAGTACGATTTTAATATCACAATACATTCAAAGGACAATGCGATGTTAAATTTGATTTACCGTCTGCCGAGCGTGAATATTCATTCAGAAGCGTACTGTACCTATGTGAAATCCTTTCCGGAAATGTGGGATAAGTGCATATTTAACCAAAATAACATTTTGAAAAAAATTGAAGAAAACAATTATGAAATTTTTTTCGGGAGCTGTTATGCCGGAGTGGGGGAGTTTATTGTCCCTATTTGTATGAATGACAGCTGCTGCGGATTTATCAGCGTAGGAAAATACACCGGGAGCAAAGGCAAAATGCTGCATATGTCAAAGAAATACAAAATACCTAAAGATGAGCTGACGGAGGAATTTAGTTCGGATTTATCGGAAAATATTCCGGATATAGAAACTGTTGATAACTTGATACATCCCTTGTGTGTTATGTTAATTTCCGAAGCGGCAAAAAAATCCGCCGAGATTTATTCTGATAATGAAAATATAGTGAAAAATGCGCTTGTGTTTATCCACAGAAATTTTGCCGCACCCATTAATTTATCATCGGCGGCAAAGTTTTGTCACTGCTCGGCAAGGACTCTGTCGGGATTGTTTAAAAAAGCTAACGGCAAAACGGTTGGCGAATATATAGAAAGTCTCAGAATGAAGAATGCAAAAAAGCTTTTGTCAGACAGCGAGCTGCCCGTCACAAGCATTGCGTTTTTGTGCGGATATGCCGACTCAAATTACTTTTCGGCAAGGTTTAGACGCTTTTGCGGTCAAGCACCGTCCGATTACAGAAAAGAAAAACAAGCATAACGAAAAAAGTTATGATTCGGACAGCTTGGGGCAATCCCTCATTTTGTGTAAACCTCAAATCGGCAAATGCAAAAATCTGACAGTAATTGTCTGTATATAAATAAAGGGTCAATCCGATTTTGGGATTGACTCCTTTTTTATACGGGAAGCGTAATGGTAACCTTTGTAAATTTATTTTCCTCGGAATCTATGTCAACACCGTATTCATCGCCGAAAATCAGCTTTATACGCAGATTGACATTGTATATGCCTATGTTTTTCGTTTCCGGAAAAGCAGAGGTTTTCAGATTTTCACGGATTTTTATAAGCTCCGGTTTTTTTATTCCGCATCCGGTGTCATAAAAAGTAAAACGTATTTTATTGCCCGACACCTCGGACGATACGGTGAGCGTCAGCGAATCGCCGCTCTTATGCTTAAAGCCGTGTCTGAGCGTGTTTTCTATAATAGGCTGAAAAATAAATTTAAGTATTTTTACTTCGTATTGCTCATTCGGTATGTTCCAGTTAATATTATATTTTGTTTCGTACTTTATTTCTTCGATGTTTATGTAATATGTTGTATACATCATTTCCTGTCTGATTGTTACAAAAGTGTTTTGAGTATCGAGGGAGTAGGTAAGCAAGTCGGAAAGGTTGCGTATCAGAACGTCAATTTCGCTTATGTTTTTTCCGGCGGCAAGCATGGTGACGGAATTTAAAGTGTTATAAAGAAAATGCGGATTCAGCTGTGTTTGCAGCGAGATTATCTGTGCGTGCTTCAGCTTGTTTATATTTTCCGCCAAATCCTGCTCAACGTTTTTTGAATGTGAGATAAGCTTTATGATGTTGCTGTTTATATATTCTATTTCATTTTTGGTATACTCCATATCCGTGTTGCCGTATACGTTCTGCAATTTTATCACAATGCCCGCTATTGAGGTGTATACATTCATCGACACGAAAAACGATATAATGAAAGGTATAACAAGCGCCGACGCAGTCAGAATAAGCAGTATTATAAGCGTAAAATTTTTTGTGTTTACAAGCTCCGATATTCCGGTATCCATACGCAGAAAAAGATTATAGTCGCCAAGACTTTCGGTACAGATTATGGAATTTTTGGTCTTTTGAATGGAAAAATCCTGTGCGAGTTTGTCATATTCGGCAACGGCGCCGTCCTTTGATGAATAAATCAGCTCATCATTAAAGAAAAGATAAGCCGTTTCCGACTCGGTATTAAGAGAAAGCATTTGCGAAAAAACCGATTTATTTATATTAAATACAAGTATCCCCAAAAGATTTGAATTTCGTTCTATCGGAAATACGGCGGATATACATTCGTCATTTGTAAATTTATCGGAACATGAATAGACAAACGCCGAAGCGTTGTTTTTCTTAAAGTATTCGTACCAGGTAGTGTTGTAAAAGCTTTCGAGCGGGTTCGGCGAATAGGACGAATACACATAGTCATATTTCGGGCAATAGAGATATATCGAGTTTATGTAATCGGACGTGAGTATGGTGCTGCTTATAAGCTTGTTTACATACTGTGTGTATTCGAGGTTTTTCGGAGTGTACCAGTCGTTTTCGTTTAAAAGCAGACATGATAAAACGGTATTGTCCGTCCCAAACATAATCTTTCTTTTATATATCTCGGAAAAGATATTCATAGTGGTATTTTTAACCTTTTCAAAGCTTGTGGTGACGGAATTTTCGGTTATTGAATTGTAGTATCTCACATATGTAAAATAAATTATTCCGCACAGAAAAATACACGGTACGGAAAAGTAGAGAAGTATTTTTCTGAAATACTGAAAAAACGTACTGTTAAAATGATATTTTTTTATAATTTTTCTTGCGGAATTTGAAAGTGTAAGCTTCACGTCATAATTTCCTTTCCGTAAATAATCAGCGCCTAATCGAGAAATGACTGTCTGTATTGCTGAGGTGTTTTGCCTGTTATGGCCTTAAAGGTTTTATAAAAATAGTTTTCGTTTTTAAAACCGCATGACGCCGCAACGGCAGAGGTGCTGAGTTTTGGGTCCTTTAAAAATTCCTTTGATTTGTTTATCTTTAAATTGTTAAGATATGATTTAAACGTAACATTCATTTTGTTTTTGAAAAATCTGCCGAGATATACGGGATTTAAGTGAATATAGTCGGCTACATCGTTTAAAGATTCTATTGAGGCATAATTTTTATTTATATATTCCGTAATCTGATTGATTGTTTCGTTTGTTTCGGTGCTTTTAAGGAGCGGCAGTCGGTTTACAAAGCCGACCATTTCTTCCACGGACGAAAACCGATGTATCGGTTCGGCGGAAACGGTGAGCTTGAGATTTTGGCTTGCCACTTTCGAGAGATATTCGGAAAGCCTTTGTGTTACGGTGCAGTCGGAATCAAGTATTCCGGGACTTTGCGAAACAAGCAGCACAAGCAGCTGACCGTTTGAGTACATGAGAGGTACCGAAAAGGTATTGTCGAACCGAAACGGAATGAGCAGGCATATGGCATTGTAAAGCGTGTGTTCGCTGTGTTTCCATATGTTTTTGAGGTATGCCTCATGCTCGCACAGGGTGATGTTTAAAAGCACACTGTAACATTCTCCCGTTTCCGCCAATATATTCTCCCGAACCAATGCGTTTTTTGCCGACTCAATATCGGATACAAAGTTATAAAAAATATCCAAAAATATTTTCTGACAATTGATTTGTATGTCGTGTTCGGAAAAATCGCTGTTAATATTTTCAAGACCGGACGCCGCAATCAGTTCACGGCGCTGAATAAAGGAATACATCTTTTCACACAGCTTTATCATTTCGTTTTTAACGAGCGGTTTTAACAAATATCCCAAAACGTTCAGCTGAACGGCTTCCCGGGCATATTCAAAATTTCTGTGGGCGGTTACTATCGCAACAGCCATATCGGGATATTTCCGGAGGCAAATTTTTGTGAACTCTATCCCGTCTGTTATGTCCATCTGAATATCGGTGATAACGGCATGAACCTTGTTTTTGTCTATAAAAGTCAGAGCGTCACGGGCATTGTCGAAGCAGCCCGAAATATTAAATCCGTATTCGTGCCAGTTTATAAAGCTTTCGATATATTTAAGCGAAAGCCGTTCGTCATCAATAATAATAAGATTATATAATTCCATTACTTGCACCTCAATTTGCCTGATAGTTTGTTTTGTTATTGTATCATAAATAATAAAAAAAATAAAGTGCATTTGTGAAAAATGTTTAGTTTGTTCAGTAAATAGTTTAATTTGTTCATTGAAACGGTGCCGTTTAAAGTTATCCGCAGATGTTATCCGTATGCCTTTTTACATATTCGAGCCATCTCCTCGCTATGAGCTCGTGACCTGTTATTGTGGGGTGTATGCCGTCCCATATAAGCTCCTTTGACGGGATTATTTTTTTGTATTCGTCAAACATATCCTGAAGCGGAATAAAAAGCGCATTGTATTCACCCGCAATTTTTCTTGCCGATTTTTGAAGCTTCTTTGCGTAGGAAGCAAAGAAATCCGCTTCTTCGGCTGCGGCGAAATTATCACCGACAAACGGCTCCATTATTATCAGAATCATATCGGGATTCTTTTCCAAGGCTTCATCTAAAAGCAGCCTGTATATTTTTTCATATCTTTCGGGAGATGAGCCCGAACCGTTTGCGTAGGCAAAAAGTATGTCGTTTACTCCGATGAGTATGCTGAGTACCGTCGGGTTTAAATTAAGAGTATCCTCAATCCATCTTCCGTACAGGTCGGATATTCTGTTCCCGGAAATTCCGCGGTTATACACACGGACGTTCTTTCCGATGTTGTCCGCCATTATTTCGGCACCGGCTATGTATTGATACCCGTGCCCCATAACGTGATTTAAATCTTCGTTTCTGCCCCTGTTTCCGTCAGTTATGGAATCCCCCTGAAAGAGAATAACGTCATTTTTTCTGAAATTAATCATTTTGTAACCGTTCCTTTCCGTTTGAGTACAAAACTTAAAAGTTGTCTGCAATTTTTGTATTATACAACAACGCTTCGATTTTGTCAAGGTAAAACGTGAAAAATATGCTGCGCTTTTTTTCCACGTTGACTTTTTTGCCGCCGTACGTTGTTGAAATTGAGGATAACTTGAAAAATAAACCGCTTTTGTGAAAAATGTTTAGTTTGTTCAGTAAATGGTTTAATTTGTTCATTGAAATATTATAAGAGTACGGTTATAATTAATAGTATAAAAAAAGAAAATAGCGAAAGGATGTTTTTAAGGCATATGGGAGAAACGGCATTAAAGAATGAAAAAAAGAAAACAAAGAAAAGATTAAAATTCAGAAAAAAGGAGCTTGAGCTGTACTCGCTATGCATTATACCCGTACTTCTTATAATAGCGTTTTGCTATGTTCCGATGGGCGGAATAATAATAGCGTTCAAGAATTACAGATACGATAAAGGAATATTCGGCAGCGAATGGGTCGGATTCAATAATTTCAAGGTATTTTTACAGTCGAGGGATTTCCCGAAACTTATAAGAAACACTGTCGGAATGAATGCGATTTTCATAATTACCACAACTATAATAGCACTTGCGATAGCGATACTTCTGTATCAGGTAACGAGCAGAGGCATGACGAAATTTTATCAGACCTCGCTGATAACGCCGACATTCGTTTCGTGGGTTTTGGTGTCGTATGTTGTTTATGCACTGCTGAGTCCCGAGGCGGGAGTTGTGAATGCGATAATAAGAAGAATGGGCGGAGAAAATCAAAACTGGTATGCAACGCCCAAAATATGGCCGCTCGTTCTCACCGTGTGCAACGCATGGAAGGGTGTGGGAATGACGAGTATCTATTATTATGCCTCGCTCATGGGAATAGACCAAACTCTCTTTGAGGCGGCAGACATTGACGGCGCGGGACGTTGGGACAAGGTTCGCCACATAATGCTGCCGAGTCTTGTGCCGATAGTTACGATTCTTACGATAATGTCTATAGGCGGAATATTCAATGCCGATTTCGGACTTTTCTACCAGGTGCCGAGAGATGTCGGCGCACTGTATGACGTAACCGATGTTATAAGCACATACACATTCAGACTTATGCGTGTTATAGGAGATATGGGAACGGGTACCGCTGTCGGACTTATGCAGTCGCTTGTGGGACTTATACTTGTTATATTAACCAACAGCATAAGCAAAAAAATCGATAAAGATTTGGGACTGTTTTAATGAAAGGAAGCATACATAAATGAAGAAAAAAAGAAAATCTCAAATTATACTTAATTTATTTTTTATAATACTGTGTCTTTTGTTTCTTTATCCGTTTTTTTTGCTCCTCGGAGTGTCGTTTTCAACGGAAAAGGACGTAATAGAATACGGCTACAGCGTTATACCGAAGAATTTTTCGCTTCAGGCATATAAATACATATTTCAGAATCCTTATCAGATAATACAGTCTTATAAGGTAACGATAACATATTCCGTTATAGGCACCGCTCTCGGAGTTATACTTCAGGCAATGATTGCATATCCTCTTTCGGTAAACGGACTGAGGGGAAGAACAGGACTGTCGTTTTTTTTGTACTTCACAATGCTGTTTTCGGGAGGAATGGTTGCGGACTATATTATAAGAACACAGGTTTATCATTTACAGGATACAATGCTTATATATATTCTTCCGGGACTTGTGGGAGCGTGGAACGTGTTTATGATGCGTACGTTCTTCCAGGGACTGCCGATCGAAATATTTGAA
Source organism: uncultured Clostridia bacterium (assembly GCA_934462715.1). Taxonomy (GTDB): domain Bacteria; phylum Bacillota; class Clostridia; order UBA1381; family UBA1381; genus RGIG1988. Next base: position 30,571 of record CAKSIJ010000011.1, on the reverse strand, counting down.
TCGGCTGAAATAGACGGCGGAAACGAATACACAATCTTTTGGAGATTTGTGCTGCCGCTTTCAAAACCGGTTTTGGCTACAATCGCATTTAATATGTTCCTTTCAAAGTGGAACGACTGGAACACCTCGCTGCTTTATATAAACAACGACGACCTTATAAGCTTACAGTATCTTTTGCAGAGAATACTCAAAAATCTTGAAGTACTGCAAAACAGTTCAAACAACGCATATGTAAGCTCAATGCTTTCGGGTGCGGAAACGCCTACCGAAACCGTGAGAATGGCTATGGCAATAGTGGTTGCCGGTCCGACTCTCGTAATATTCCCGTTCTTCCAAAAGTATTTTGTAAGAGGACTTACTGTCGGAAGTGTAAAGGGTTGATATATAAGCGGACTGCTTTCGGCAGATACACTTGTGCGGTTAAAATATCAAAATCCCGAAAAGATAATTTGACCGCAGGAATATTTTGCCGCAGACGGTTTGCTTAAATATAAAACGGGAGATGTCAAAAAAGAAACAGGCTTTCTTAAAACGCTGAGAGTTATGTTTTAAGAAATCGGAACTCTTTTTTGCGGCTCCGATAAAAAAAGAAAGGAATGGTCAAAAAGATGAAAAAAGAACTCACATCGGTAATTTTGGCTGCCGCAATACTTGCGGCTCTGCCGGGATGTACCGCCAAAAAGGAAAACGGAGGTGAAAGCGAAGGCGACGTGCTGACATGGTATGTCCCCGGGGGCAAGCAGGTTGATATGCAAAGCGTAATGGACGCTGCAAACGCAATTACAGAGCCGGCAATCGGAGCAAAAATAGATCTCAGAATGATAGACAGCGGTTCGTATTCGGAAAAAATGCAGATGATGATGGCTTCGGGTGAGGTATTTGACCTCATGTTTACGGGATATGTAAACAATTACAATCAGGCGGTAAAACGTGGCGGACTTATGGATATAACCGACATGATAGACAAATATGCGCCCAAGTTAAAGGATGAGATAAGTCCTCTTGCTTTTGAACAGGCATATATCGACGGGAAAATATATGCCGTACCGAACTATCAGACAATGTCTTTAAAGCCGGCAATAGCCGTCAGAAAAGATTTGGCGGACGAGTTTGGACTCGATGAGTCGAAAATCAAGACAATAAACGATATGGAGCCTTTTATGGAATGGGTTAAAAACAACCATTCTGAGGTTTTTGCATACCGTCCGCAGATGGGAATGAGAGCATGGACAGACAGAGAATATTTTGAGGTATTTAACGGTTTCCTTGCGTCGCAGGAGGAACTCCACAGCGGAAAAAACAAGGTTACACTTCAGCCGGCATTTGAAAACGACGTTTTTGTTGACGGAATGTATAAGCTTTATGAATGGTATCAAAAGGGATACATAAGAAAAGATATTCTGACCGTTACGGACGACAGCGGCGACTATAAGATAGGAAAATATGCCGTGTGCTACAACTCATGGAAGCCCGGTGCGGAAAAGAACATGAAAAACGCTACCGGCTATGATTATGATTTTATAATCATGGACAAGGACAGAAGTCCGTTTGCAGACGGTGCGGTAAATGCCATGACGGGAATCAGCAGAACAAGCAAAAATCCCGAAAAAGCCATGAAGTTTATAGAACTTGTAAACACAAACAAGGAGCTTTATAACCTATTCTGTTTCGGAATAGCGGGCAAGCACTATAAAAAGGACGATGCGGGACACATAATTGTGGATCCGAATTCGGGATATTTCCAGAACAACAGCGACTGGATGTTCGGAAATCAGTTCAACGCATACATACTTTCGGGCAATGAGGACAACATTTGGGAGGAAACAAAAAAGCTTAATGACGAGGCGGTTGAATATCCTCTCAGCGGATTTACGTTTGACAACAGCAATGTTACGGCAGAAATGACGGCTATCGACACGGTAAACAGCCAATTCAGCGTGCTTAATGAGGGCGCACAGAATCCGGACGAATACTTTGAGGACTTTAAGGAAAGACAAAAGGAAGCCGGAGTGGATAAGGTTCTTGCCGAATATCAAAGACAGATTGACGAATTTCTTGCAAATAAAAAATAAAATTGGAGTGATATATTATGATTAACAAAAAAAGATTGAGTATATTATTGGCTTTTTCAATTGCTTCTTCACTGCTTGTGCAAAATGTGTACGCTGATGACACGTCATATACGTTTAAGACTTTGTATGCTGCAGAAGAATTGTATGTAAATGAAAATGAGGGAAATAATATTGATAATGGCTGGGAATCATGGATTGGCTGGAAGGCTGCACACTGCATAAAATATGATGTTTCCGGTGCGGTGAACATTCCGGCAGACGCAATAACGTCTGTAACCTTAAATCTGCAAACAGCCGACAGAACGGAGCTTGATGATAAACTTGGGGTAACATTTTCGCTATATTCAATGGGAACAAACTGGACGTTGGGACAGTCGTATAATACTTTGAATGAAGCAAAGGTTTTTGAAAACTCTGTTTTGATAGGTGAAACTAAAGTTGAGGGCAATTACAGAAACAGAAGTTTTGATATAAATATTACAGACTATTATAAGACCTTAATTGCAGAAAAGGCAGACAAGGCTGCATTCAAGCTTACTGCGGATAACAGCGTCCTGATGAAAAGACGAGGCGACAACCAAACATACGGTCCGCTGACAATAAAGTTGTCAAGCGAATATATGAACAATCTCGTTTCGGGTATGAATACCGAAAATGTATCTGAAATAAAGACATTTTTGAAAGAGTACGGAACGGCTCTCGGAATATCCGATGAGGATATGAAAAACAACATAGACTTGATTGCTCTTGCATTTGCGTCGGGAACAAAAATAAACAACCTTGAAGAATTTAAGGCTGTTTATGCCGATTATAAAACAAAGGCAAAGGCAAATCTGCTTACGGCGTTCAACAGGGCTGAGAATGTATCCGAGTTTGATTATATGATAAACGCATTTAAAGATGAGTTGGGAATTTATGTTACACCTTACAATTCAATAAGCAATAAAGAGGAAGTATTCAAAGCGGTAAAGGCGGCAAATGTTACCGATATAGCAGAGCTCAGAAAGGTTTTCAATTCTGAAATTGCAAAATACTTCGCTGCTCCGGCAGCTGTTTCGGCAACAACCGAAATATGCATAGACAAGAATCAAAACGACGGCAAGCCGATTTATGTAAATGGTGACGGTTGGATAGGCGGGGACAACATTGGTCATTATATTAAATATGATATTCAGGAACTTAGTGGAAAGACCATAGCTTCGGCTATACTGAAAGCGCCGGTTCAGGAAAGACCTAACGATACTCAGGGAGATGACGTTACCGCTAAGGTATATTCCATAGGCACTGACTGGGAGCCGGATACAGCGTCATACAGCGACATGGAAAGTAGAGGTGTGTTTACCGATTCTGCTTTGGTCGGCAGTCAGTTTATCGAGGGAAATATAGACGGCAAAGTGTTTAATATCGATATTACCGAATATGTTAAAAACGCTGTTAATGCCGGAAAAAAAGAAGTGGCATTTAAATTCCAGACAGACAAGTACCTTCTTATGAAAAGACTTAATTGGGATCCGAACTTATATGATATTACGATTGTATACGGTCCGGACAAAATAGAGGTTGCAAATGTAATTGCAAAATCCACAAGTCTTATTCAGGCAAATGTAAACTTTATGACATATAAATCATTATTCGGTCTTGATGATTTAACAAGTATAAACGATTTTTCCATGTATTCAAATGTATTTATGGGCAAGACGATAACAACTCTTGAGCAGATAGACAAGCTTTTGAATGAGGCAAAGCAAGAGGCGGTTACTGTAACCGGCATAAACAAAACAATTTCCGGAAACACCGTTTCGGGAACCGTTACAATCAACAATAAATACACTGTAGAAAAAGAGGCAGCTGTTATGATAGCTTCATATGACGCCGACGGCAGAATGATTGACGCTTCGGTTATAAAAGAGGGAAATCTTCAAAGCGGAGAAAATACGGCAGAATTTTCGGAATTAAACGTAAATGGTGCGGTAACGATTCGTGCGTTTGTATGGGATTCCTTAAAGTCCATGCAGCCGTACAGTCAGTCATATCCGCAGGCTGTTAATAATTGAAATTGATTTATTGAGGTTTGAAAACGAGCCGCCTCCCAAGGGGCGGCTCGCAAGAGCCGTAAGGCTACTTAAAAACAAAGCAATATTAAAAACGACTTTAAAACGGAGGAATGAAGTCTGAATAAAATCGCCCATAGCACTACTTTTTGCTCGGGGCGGTACCGACGTACAGCACCGCTCGCTGCAAAGCAGCACTTTGGGCGATTTTCTTTCAGACTTAAGTTTTGTGCCTTATGGCACGGAAAGGAATGGGTATAAAAAAGTATGAAGAGCAGAATAACAGCTGCCGTATTGGCGGCAATAATCTCTTTCCCGATGTCTTTTGCCGCATATGCAGAGGATAGCGGTACATATGAATGTGCCAAAACCGTGTATGCGGAGGACGAAATATATATAAATGAACAGGAAAAGGACAAGGTGAATGTCGACTCGGAAAACTGGATAGGCTGGAGCGCAGTCGCTCATTATATAAAGTATGACATTTCATCGGTTACAAATATTCCGCAGGAGGCTATCGAGAGCGTAAGCGTAAGTTTGCAGATTACAGACAGAGCAGAATTTGAAAAAGAGAAGAATATAACAGGCTCTTTGTACTCAGTGGGAACTGACTGGGAAAAGAGCACAGCAACATATAACAAAATGAAAGCCGCCGGAGTTTTTGACAATATGAATCCTGTCGGCGAATGTTTTATAGAGGGCGGCTACAAAAACAAAAGCTTTAATATAGATATTACCGACTACTATAAAAGCCTGGCGGCAGAAAAAAAGGACAAGGCGGCATTTAAGTTTACAACGAATAACGTTGTAATTATGAAACGGCGCGGAGAAAGCACAACCTATGCGCCCATGAAAATAAAGCTGTCGGACGAGTGGATAGGCGAGCTTGTTTCGGGAATGAATACAAGCGATGTTGACGATATAAAGGACTTTCTTACAGAATACGGAACCCTACTCGGAATATCGGAGGAGGATTTGAAAAATAATATAGATTCGCTTGCACTTGCGTATACGGGCGGTAAAAAAATCAGCAGTCTTGACGAGTTTATGGAAATATATTCAAATTACGAGGAAATAGCGCTCATGAATATAATTCCGATGATTAACCGTGCAAAAAGCGCTGAAGAATTTGATGATTTAGTTCATAAATATTCAAAAACACTGGGACTTTCGCTTTTGGCATACGACAGTATATCCGATAAAGGCGGAATATATAAGTCAGTTGCCGGTGTAACGGACGATAAGGACAGATTTATTCAGCTTTTTAACGATGAAGTCGGAAAATACTGTGCCGAGCCTGTTACGATATATGCAACCGATGAGGTGCTTTTAGATAATACATCGAGAGATACAACAACAGGTATGGGCGAGGGGTGGATAGGACCGTATAACGATTCCGCTCATTATATAAAATATGATATATCAGCGCTCGCAGTTATTGATCCGGACAGAATATCGGCGGCAAACGTTACGGTGAAATCATCGGACAGAAGTGAGCTTGATACTCAGGAAAATATAACGGAAACGCTTTACCGCATAGGAACGGACTGGAATCAAAGCTCCGCTACATATAACATAATGGAGCCTCTTTGCGAAAATGCCGAGGTTGCCGGAAGTGATTCGATTGAGGGAAACTACAGAAATACAAGCTTTACAATAGACGTTACCGGGGCGCTCAGAAAGGCAATTGCCGCCGGAGAGAGCAAAATAGCATTCAAGCTGAAAGCAAACAATGTCGTTCTTATGACAAGGCGATACGAAAGTGAAACTTATGCGCCGCTCAGAGTGTCATATGTTGATTCGGGCTTCGGCAACGTGGATTATTCAATAGAAAACGGAAGTGTCGGAGTATCCATAGATACAGATATTACCCTCGGCTTTGAAAACAATATAAATGCCGATACTCTCAGATTGGGAATTACACTGTCGGATTCGGACGGAAACAGCACCGAACTTGCAGTTTCGGGCGAGGGCAGAGAGTTTAAGGTAAAACCCGCAGCACCTCTTAAATATGAAACGCAGTACAGTCTTGAGTTATCGAAAAAGGTGAAATTTGCCGATGACGATTCAAAATATGTGTTTAACTCGTTATCGTTTATTACCGAAAAGGTACCCTTTGAATTTAAGGGAATGACGTTAAAGAGCGGAACAAAGGTAATTGAAAAATTGTCGGACAGAACGGGAAATAAAGTGACGGCATCGGCGGTTGTAAACAACAACAGCTGTGACGACGGCAAAAAGCTTATTATGATGATAGGACTTTATGAAAATACGGATACATATTCAAAGCTTGCCGATATAAAGACCGTTTCAACAACTCTCGAAAAAGGACAGAGCATTTCTTTGGAAAAGGAATTTACCCTTGAAGAAAACAAAAATTACAATATAGTATGCAACGTCTGGGATTCGCTGACGGGAATGAACACATTATTTGAGCAAGCAGTAAAATAAGATTTATGAAAGGATTTATCCTAAATATGAAGAAAATAAAATTAATTTCAGCAGCAGCCGCATTGGCGCTTGCATTTCAGACTGCGGCTGCGGCAATGCCGATAGACAGCGTGAGCGGTGACAGAGGCATTTTAAAGGTTGAGGGCAGCTTCGGAAAGGAATATGCCGGCTGTCTTGCTACCGTAATGCTTATGAAAAACGATAAAAATGCGGAGGACATAATCGATACGGTAAAGCCTATGAATGTTGTGTCGAATGTCGAAATAGTGAGCCTTGACGATAACGGCTCGTATACTTGCACACTTCCGTATTCAAACGTAAGCGATAAGGTGACGGTTGTGTGCCGTGATATAAGCAAAACAAGCTCCGTTGAGGATTTGAAAAGCGACGGAATTGTAATCTATGCGTCACCCACGGGAGATGACAGCGGCGAGGGTACGGAGGAAAAACCTCTCAGAACGCTTGACGGTGCGAGAAAAAGGGTAAGAGAAATAAAAAACAGCTTTCCGAAAAGTGCCGTAACCGTATATTTTCTGCCGGGAGAATACAGATTTTCCGAAGGGGTATGCTTTGACGCTCTGGCCGATTCGGGAAGTGAGGCGGGGCTTATAACATATGCCGCAAAGGAGCCGGGCACGGTAACGTTTAAAGGTTCAACCGTTCTTGCTCCGGAGCTTTTCAAGAAAGTTGACAATGCCGAAATAAAGGCAAGACTTCCGATTAACGCTCAGGACAAGGTTTGGTATGCGGATATGTCGCAAGCCGGAATCAGCGACAGTCAGGTTCAGTTCAGACACAGCTATATCGGCTCAAGTGCGTCGTCGGATGATGCAACAGGCTGTTTTTCTCCGCTTATGCTGTTTTTTAACGGAAAAAAGCAGAACATTTCAAGATGGCCGAATGTGGGATATAATGATTTTGAGGACGAAAACGGAAATTCTCAGATTATAAGCGACGGCAAAGATACTCCTGCAAAGTTCAGCTTTGACGAGGTAAATCCCCTCCGCTGGGATAAGGCGGACTATATGTTTATAGACGGGTATCTTCAAACCTGTTATGACGGTTACTGGAGAAGAGTTGCGGATATAGATAAGGAAAACAAAACGATAACTCTCGAAAAGGAAAGTAAAATTACCGCTCCATACAGAAGATGGACAGCTGTTAATCTTCTGGAGGAAATAGATATGCCGTCCGAATTTTACATAGACAGAACGGATAAGGAACACCCGATTCTCTATTACTATCCGCCGAAGAATATAGGAAGCGGAGATAAAATAGAATTTTCCACACTGTATAATTCCATGATAGACTTAAACTATGTGTCATATGTTACGTTTCGGGGACTGGAAATATCGCAAAACTACGGGGATGCAATCAGCGGAAGAAAATGCCATCATATAACGGTTGACAACTGTAACTTCAACAATATAGGCTCACAGGCAGTCGCACTGTATGAAGTGCCGAACGTTGTTGTGAAAAATTCCACGATTTCCGGCATAAACGGATTCGGAATATACATAACCTCCGGAGAAAGCAACGAAGACTCCGCAAAGCTTATTCCGTCCGGAATAAAGATTTTGAACAATCACATATACAATGTCGGCTTTGACATACGTCTTATGGGAACCGGAGCGGAGATTTTCGGAACGAGAGCAGAGGTAAAAAACAACGTTATTCATCTTTCAAACAACAGAGCCGTGTCGGTAATCGGAGCGGACACCGAAATTTCATACAATGAGCTTTATAATCTTGTAAGAGATACGGCAGACGCCGGAGGAATATATAACGGCGGAAGATGGACAAAGTACGGTACGGATATTTCGTATAACTATCTTCACGATTTCGGAATAGAAAAATATCAAGACGCAGAGCATACCTCGGCTGTTTTCCTTGACGATACCATGAGCGGACAGTATATTCACGACAATATTATAATCAACGATTATGTAGGTAAGTATAAGGCGACGGACAGAAGATATTTCGGAGCGTACGGTGTGAATATAAACGGCGGAAGAGATAACACGGTGAAAAACAACATTTTTGCCCGAATGGACTACGCAGTAAGAAACACGGATATGACAAACAGAGATAATTTGTTTGAGAATAACGAAAGCTACAAATCAAGACTTGACGAGCTGAAAGAATTTGCCGTAACATATGATTCTTCCAAGCTTATTAAAAAATATCCGCAGATAGCCGAAAACTACAGGGATATAATGAGTACCGGAAAGTTTAATCCGAAGAATATAAACGTTACCGGAAACGTTATATCGGCACTGCAATACGATTCGCCGAGCGGAGTTTTAATGGAGGGCAGATGCGGCGGCGAGTTTGCCGATACCGTAACGGTTGACAACGCAGTGGTGAAAGATTTATCCGTATTTAAGGACGCAAAAAATCACGACTGGAGATTGACCGATGAGGCGGCAAAAAGCTTGAATATTTCCGAAAACGGTGAATTTAAGCTTCTTTCCGACTTTGACCTTTCAAAAATAGGTATGCAGGGAAGAGGAATGAATACCGGCGAAAGCTTTAATAAGCTTTATCCGGAAAACGGAGGTATAACGGAGTATTCTGATAAAACGGCGCTTTATTGGGAACAGGCGGAATTTGCGGACGAATACGAATATGTCATTGCGGCCGACCCGGAACTTAAAAATGTTGTTTCAAGCGGTACGACCATATACAGGGGTACTCAAATCGGCGGACTTTTGCCGAACACAAAGTATTACTGGAAAATTACCGCAAAGAACACATCAAAGCAGGCTTTGAACGAAACAAACAGTTGGGACTGCACAGACGGCATTTCGTCATTTACAACAACCGGCAAAAGTCTTTATGCGGCAGACGCACAGGCAGAGTATAAGTCGGGAGAAATAAGCCTTGACGTGTGGCTCCGAAGCGACAGCAAAACAGAGGAAACAGATGAATTTATTATAGCACGTTTCGCAGAAAACGGAAAGCTTAAAAATTCATCGGCGGTAAGACAAAGTGTTCCGTGCGGACTTAACAAGGTACGGCTCGGAATATGCGATGAGCCGGAAAAGGGCGATTATCTTTGTCTTTACATCTGGGACAGCATAAGCGGAATGAAGCCGCTTATAAACGGCAAAATTTATATAAGATAAGAAAAGGAGGACGTTGGATTGAAAAAATGTATATCGATTATGCTTGCGGCGGTTTTGTCGGTTTCGGCGGTATTTTCGTCCGTTTCGGTTTATGCCGAAGAAAAAGCGGCAAAAATCACGAGAATATATGTAAGTCCGAACGGAAATGATTCAAACAACGGCAGCGAGGAAAGTCCGGTGGCAACCATCGAAGCGGCAAGAGATATTGTCAGGAAAATCGAAAAAAGGAACCCTATCGAAATTTTAATTCATGCCGGAACATACAAGCTTGAAAAAAGAATAGAGCTTACAAGTGATGACAGCGGAAGCAAAACCGCTCCCATAACTTATAAAGCGTACGGTGACGGCGACGTTATACTCTCGGGCGCAAAACGCATAGATTTATCCAAGTTTACGGCTATAACGGATAAAAGTATATTGGAACGTCTGCCGGCGTCTTCGAGAGGAAGAGTCGGACAGGTAAACCTAAAGGAGCAGGGTTTCACTCAGGACGAGCTTACCATGAGAAATTACGAGGGTGCGTCTCCGTTTGGCGCTAACTATAATGTGTGGAACACTCCTATGGTACTGGGACTTTATTTAAACGACTATGAGCAGCGGCTTTCAAGGTGGCCGAACAAGGGTTATCTTACAATAGGAAACATCATAGGAAACGACACGTTTGAATATACAGAGCAAAATCCGTCGAGATGGACAAAGGCTAAAGACGCTTTTATCGCCGGATATATGTATTCGGAGTGGACGGGCGGCTGGCAGCCGATAAAGTCGATAGATACCGATAATGCGAGAATAACGGTTGTAACCGGCGGAGAAAGTGTAAAAGCAAATCACAGGTGGAGTGCCATAAACCTTTTGGAGGAGATAGACATTCCGGGGGAATGGTATTTGGACAGGGAAAATCTTATTTTATATTATTATCCCGAAAAATATATTGACCCTGAAAACGATGTTTTGGAATTCGGAGTTCTCGGCGGAACAAATACAGCGGGTGCAATTAATGTTAAAAATTGCAGCTATATCACATTTGACGGTCTTCAGATTGAGAAAACCTATTGCTCAGGCATACGTCTTGACTCATGCAGCGATATAACGGTAAAAAACTGTTATATTCATGATGTCGGCGGAATAGGCATACAGTCGGAAAATTTCGGAAAAAGAATAGTTGTCGAAAACAATACCGTTGCAAACTGTACGGATATGTGTATTCAACTGAATTATCAGAAATGGTCGCCTTATCCGATAGAGGAATGGAAAAACCTTGAGTACACGGGAAATACTATAAGAAATAATCATATGTATAACGCAGCAAGGGGCAGATACGGAATGGTATATGCGTCATGCCTTGAGGGAATCGGAAGTGTGTATGAGCATAATATAGTACACGGCGGAATAAACTCTCTTGCCTCAAACAATGCGCCCATGGCGGTGACGAGGTACAACGAGCTTTATAACGGCGTAAGAGAAACGGCGGACGCAGGCGCAATATATTGCGGCAGAAGATGGCAGTGGTACGGAGCGGTTACCGAGTACAACTATATTCACGATATAGGCGACAGAGAATTTGACGCCGATAACCTTGTGGACTGTATATTCTGGGACGACAGCATAAGCGGACAGACTGCAAGATACAACATACTCCGCCCGAACTCAAAGACACGTACATACGGAATTGTAAGCGGCGGCGGAAGGGACAACACTATAACAAGCAACATTATAGTAGACTCCGCAATGTCAATAGACGTTCAGGACAGAACCACCGGCTGGCCGGACGGCAGAAAGGACGACTTCTGGGAAATGCTTGTCAGCTGCGTTACCGATATGAAAGGCTCGGAATACCTGAAAAAATTCCCGCAGATAGAAAGAACATATAATGAAATTAACGCAGATACGCAAAGGCACGCATTTAAGCCGGACAATAACAATATTTCAAACAACGTTATAGTAAACGCTGCCGACATTAACTATTCAAACTATGAAAAGAATAACACAAAAACAAGCATAAAACAGGGAAATTATGTTGGAAAGGATACAAGTATCTTTGTCGATCCCGAAAATCAGGACTACAGGGTTAAAAAGGAAAAGAAGAAAGAACTCGGTCTTGACGAAAGCGTACTCGATGAGGACTTTGATATTAATCTCATAGGCATACAGGGCGAAGTCCCGACCGTTACCGATGATAAGTTTTTAAAAACATATCCCAAAAACGGCGACAAAGGACTTGACTATTCCGGCGTTACGCTCGCATGGCAAAAAGCTCCGTTTGCAGATGAATACGACTATGTGGTAGCAAAGGACCCCGAAATGAAAGAGGTAGTTCTCTCGGGAACGACAATTTACACGAACGTACAGCTCGGAAAGCTTGAAAAGAACACAAGCTACTATTGGACGGTTAAGGCGAAAAACATATCCCGTCAGATAGGAAAAGAGTGGGAGGCAGACGGGGCAGTATACAAGTTTACCACGGCAGGCTACGATTTTCTTGACAGCAGTCTTTTAAAGCTGAAGCTTAAGAGTGCCGAAACCTTTGCAAACGGCATAGAGGAAGGGACCGAAATGGGACAGTATAAGCTCGGTACAAAGCAAAGACTTCTCGATAAGATTGAAGAACTCAAAATCATAGCCGGCATGACAAGCGGTGAGCAGGTTATGATAAACAATGCCGTATCGGAGCTTACAAATGCTGTTGAAACCGCAAAATCGTCAATAAACATTCGCTACAACGGAACTATTGACACAAGCGACGCTTCTCTTTGGCAGACAACAACTCCCGATTCGGTCAAGATTTCATGCGAGGACGGCAGCATAAAGCTTGACTGTCTTGAAAACTCGATTGCCGCAACAAAGCAGGAATACAGCGGTTCGGGCGTATATACTTTTGATATGAAATCAAGCGCCGAAAACGGCTGGTTTGCATTCGGACTCAGACATTCAAATATAGATTCGACAAATATATACAGTGCCGGTAACTCCACTCAGCCGCTTAACACGGTGTTTATAATCGTGAAAAATGATGTTTTTGAACTGCAGACCCGAAATTCCGCGTCTGCCGGAAACACCGTCTTTATAACGGCGGAAAACAACGGAGTTTTTAAAAATAACGAATGGAACAGAATAGAATTCGGCTGCGTACCCGGAGGCAGCGGAATATACTGCACTCTCAAAGTAAACGATAAGGTTGTTTTTGAGTATATCGATACAATTAACCCGGTAAGAACCGAGGGAGTGTTCTGCGTTCAGCCTATAAGAGATGTTCCTATGTACATAAGAGCGGTTCCCGACGCTCCGGTGGGCGAGTTTAAAATACCCGAGGAGGTTTTAAACAACACCGCTGCCGCAGAAAAAATATATACAACCGAATCGGTTGAATATACGGAAACGGGCAGCTGGAGCATATCTCCGAAAAAGGGTTATGACAATAAATCGTCAAGAATGTCGGACAATAAAAATTCCGCAGCGATGTTCGATTTGATGCCGGACGCAAACAAAACCGAAACATACGATGTTTATTACTACAACGTACCGACCGAGAACGGCGATAAAAACGCAACTCTTGCACTGTCAAACCTTTACGTCAGTTACGAGCGGAGTTTCGATACAACAGCAGGCGAGGAAGGCTGGAGATATATAGGCACTTATCAGTTCGTGGACGAAAGCGCAAGGGCTCGCATGAACATAAAGCTTATTCCGAGCGGCGAGGGCGAACTGCTTGTTTCGGCGGTTAAAATAATAAAATCAACGGACGACAAAAAAGCGTTTACCGACGTATTCTCAAAATATGCGAAAAATGCCGTTGTATTAAAGGTCGGAAACGAAACCGCATATAAGGACGCAGAAAAAATCAACGTAGATTCTCCGCCGGTTATATCGGATTCGAGAACTCTTGTGCCGGTGCGTTTTATCTCGGAAAGCTTCGGTGCGAGTGTAAACTGGAATGAGGAAGAAAAACGTGCGGAAATAACGGCGGACGGCAAAACTATAGTCTTTAACATAGGTGCCGCCGAATACTCCGTAAACGGAGAGACACGCACTCTTGACGTGCCGCCGTCGGTTATAAACGACAGAACAATGATTCCTTTAAGAGCGCTTTGCGAAGCACTCGGAAAAGAGGTTCTCTGGATTGACGCAAGTAAGATTATTGTTGTTGCGGACACGATTTCTTTGACCGATAAGGACAGCATTGTAAATGCTTGTACTTATGAATATAATCTTGAGGAAACAAGACAGTCGGAAGAAAAAGAGAAGCAAGAAGAAACGGAGAAAAGAGAGGAAGAAAAAAGCGACGAAAAAACAAAAACGGAAGATCAGACTCCCATCAGCGACGAAACAGGCGGTCAGCCTCCGCTCATAAAGGCGGATAATGATAATTTAGATATTGATGAAGAGAAAGAAAATTTCGTAATCGGATTTATCGGAGGCTCACTTACCCAGGGCGGAGGAACTTGGATAGGCGCAGTAAAGAGAATATTCATGGAAAAATATCCGGATAAAAATATAATTACTTTAAATGCGGGAATAGGCGGTACCGGTTCGGATATGGGTGCTGTGAGATATGAAAAGGATATATTATCGCACAATCCGGATCTTGTATTTATTGAATTTGCAATAAATGACAAAGGAGCCGATGATAAAGTAATGAGAGCAAATATGGAAAGTATGATAAGACGAAGTCTTGAATGTGAGAAGATTCCGTGTATTATATTTTTGTATGCTCCCGACCCTGCGGAAAAAAACAGCGACAGCCATAAGCTTTGGGAAAAGGGTGTTTTGCAAAAGGAAAAATTGGCAGAATACTACGGAATAAAATCGATAGACATATATGATTATATGTATAATGAATTTCTTGAAAAAAAGGCTGAAGATTCAAATCTTACGTTTACGGACTATCTATCCGAATACTATAATAAATCCGGAAACGGTTTTGATGTTCACGGCGGATATCAGAAATATGCTGAGGCAATAAAGAAAGCTTTTGAGGAAGATTTTGATTCCTGTATGACTAAGCCGAGAAATGAAGCGGGAATTGCAGTGAATGAAGGCGCAAATGACAAATACCGAATGATTTATGCCACATCACCGAAAATGCACTACACCGGAGGCGACTGGAAACTTTATACAAAGAATAACGGTTATAACGGAAATGTCAGCGGACACAGCATATCCGGAGTGATGTTCGATTATCCGTATTTCCCGGAAGGCGTTTATCAAACGGAGAATAAGGACGCCATGTTTGGATATGAAACGACACCCGGAACAAAGCAAATATGCGTTTCATTTGTTTCAACCTCTGTAGGCGCATCGGCATCTGTCACTGTTGACGGAAAGTCGGCAGGAACGGTTTCATGTAATGCAATATATGAAAATGTCAACTATCTTACAGACTGGATAGATATTCCCGATGACGGACAAAAGCATAAGATCATTTTTAAGGTTGATGGAATCAACACACAAAACAGCGTATTTCGTTTCGGCGGAATATATGAAAAATATTAATCAATAAAATATTTGCGGGTAAATGCAGCGTGAATAATATGCTGCGTCTGCCCTGATATAAACAGAGATTAAGGAGATGAACTGATAAAAATGAAAAGAATTTCAATTGCAATAATTGCATCACTAATACTTGCCGCAGTCCCGTCCGCGTCGGCGGCAAATGTCGAAATGAAGGACTTTATAAACGGAATAATAGGAATAGAGGGAAAAACCGAAAAGGGCGGAGAGGATATAAACGTACTTATATTAAATCCGGACGCATCTGCGGAGTCGGCAGAGAATGATTCCTCGCTGATACAATATTCAAACGGTTTTAAATCGTCGGCAGACGGCAGTTATTCGGTATCGGTAAAGCTGAAGGACGGATTTTCGGGAAGCTTTCCCGTATATGTCAAAGAAAACGGCGAGGTGAGCGAGTTTAAAATATACTATGCCGAAATGCCCGAAAAGATAGAGGCGGCAAAAAAGCTTGTTTCGGCAGGAGATAATACCGAGAAGGTATTCGGCGAGGTTAAGGTTACCCTGTCGCTCGACACAAAGCTTATCAACGATATAGATATAAAAAACTGCTGCAATATGCTTGCGGAAAGTCTAAAAAAAGACCCTATTTCTTTTGACAGTGACAATCCCGAGAGCAGCGAAAACATAGCAAAGCTTAACGACCTTATAAAAAGAATAAAGACGTTTGCGGTTTTGGAAAGCTTTAATCAGGGAAAGGTATCGTCAGTATATCAAAACGGTGTTCTTCTCTATGACGAAATTACGGAACTTTCGGGACTTTCATCAAAATATGATGTGACATCATACAAGCTTTTTGGCGGCAATCTCACAGAGGACGGCAAAAACAAGGTAATATCGGCAATTTCCGGCAAAAACATAAAAACCGTTTCGGAGCTGCAAAAAAGATTTACCGACGCTGTTATGTATTTCGGAATAAGCTGCAATAAAGAGCAGGGATACGGGTATATCGGCGAATACATATCGGAAAAGAACGTACGGTTTGCAAAGAACAGCACGGCGGATATAGCCGACTATCTGTCGCTGAGCGATTCAAAGAAAAATGAGGTTTTTGCAAAAGTAAAGCAAAATCAAGGCTCGCTCACGATAGATAACTATCTTCAAAAGGTGAACGGCTATGCAAAGGACGTAAATAATACAAAGGACGGCGGCAGCACAGGCAGCGGCTCATCGGGTTCACGGGGCTCCGTTATCCCAATACCGTCCGCCGATACCGGCAGCGTCAACAATTCAAACGAAGTGTTTGCCGATATGAAAGGATATGACTGGGCAAAGGAAGCTATAG
This sequence comes from uncultured Clostridia bacterium, assembly GCA_934462715.1. Classification (GTDB taxonomy): domain Bacteria; phylum Bacillota; class Clostridia; order UBA1381; family UBA1381; genus RGIG1988. Next base: position 14,076 of record CAKSIJ010000011.1, on the reverse strand, counting down.
AATATCTTTACAAAAAGAATATAATAAACGGTACGGGAGTAAATGAGTTTTCACCGGACGGTTATCTTACCCGTGAACAGGCTGCAAAAATTATCTGCAATGCATTTTCGATAAAAGAAACGGCGCAAAAGACGGAGTTTAAAGATGTTATTCTCGGAGCGTGGTATGAAAAATACGTTGCGGCAGTGCAAAGTTCGGGAATTATGCTCGGAACGGGCGACAGTGAGTTCGGAGTCGGAATGAATATAACAAGACAGGATCTTGCGGTTATTCTCTACAGAGCAATGGGAGTGACAGACGAGGCACGAGAGTGCAGCTTTACCGATTCCGGTGACATTGACGGTTATGCAAAAGAGGCTGTGGCATATCTTTCCGGCAAGGGAATAATAAACGGATATGAGGACGGCAGATTTTTACCTCACAAATATGTAACAAGGGCTGAAGCGGCAAAATTGATTTACGGTATTATAAAGTAAGGCATATATAGAAAGGGTAAGAGATAAATGAAAAAAACACTTATAAAATTAATTTCTGTATTTCTCGGTATATCGGTTCTTTCGCCTATGGCGAATGTATATGCGCTTACCGATATAGGAGAGAGTAAATATAAAAGCGATATAGAACTTACCGTGGGACTTGGCGTTATGAGCGTAAACGACGACGGCTTGTTTGAGCCGGAGGAAACAATTACCCGTGCGGAAATGGCTTCTGTGCTGAAAAATATCTATGACGGCGACAGCGGCGATGACGGAGCGAATAAGGTATTTGATTTTTTCGGCAGAGATGTTGAAACGCTGATTTCGCCCGATGAGAATGTCAGCACGTCTGCCGAGAGGTTTACAGACGTTACAGGGAGCAATGAGCGCTACGGCGATATAATGCTTGCCTCGACCTACGGAGTTATGATAGGTACTGCGGAAAACACTTTTGAGCCGGACAGAAAGCTTACGGTAAAAGAGGCGCAAAAGATTTTTGTGGATTTGCTCGGCTACAGAATTTTTGCAAATTCATACGGCGGATACCCGGACGGATACATATTGCAGGCAAACAAACTCGGTCTTTCGGTGAACCGTCCCGGGGACAGCGAAATTACGAGAGCGGAGCTTGCGCATTTATTCGCAAAGGCGGCAGAGGACGTATCTCCGGTGACCGCAGAGTATAACGGAGAGGGCATGACCTACGGAAAGGACAAGGACGCAAATTTATTAAACACCTTTATGAATATAGAAAAGGTGTCGGGTGTGATTGTCGACAACGGGATAACGTCCTTGACGGGAAACAGCACGATAGGCGAAAACAGAATTAAAATCAGAGATGATAAAAACACAGAGTATATCCTCAGCTTTGACAGCTCAAAAAGAGGTATCGTCGACCTTATCGGACAAAGAGCGGACTGCTATTTCGGAAATGAAAATTCCAAAAGACAGGACGAGGTTATTTTTGCAAGAGTAAACGCTAAAAACAAAAGTCTTACAATTCTGATGTCGGATATTGAAAATGCGGAAAGCTTCAGCGGCAGGGAGGTGGAATACTCTTTGGGCAGCAGCGTAAAAACGGCAAAAATAAAGGACGGTGCATATTTTATTGTCAACGGCAAGGCTGTTACCGTTCTCCCGAATGATAAGTCGCATATGCTTGACTATGATAACGGTACCGTTACCCTTATTTCAAGCAACTCAGGCTCGGAATATGACACGGTTATAATCGAAGCCTATGAAAACTGGGCGGTTGATTCCGTTGATTCAAAGAACGGGTATATCTACAATAAGAATGCGGACAGCATATTAAATAACGGTGATGAGTTTTTGTGCTATGATGAGAATAAGAATATAAAATGCATTGTTATAAACGAAAAGGGCGAGTATGCAGAGCCGGAAAGTATAGGCAAGGGTGCGGCTATAGACGTTGCAAGAAGCGATGACGGAACATTTGTGAAAATACTTCTGTCAAATGTAACTGTCGGTGAATTTACTGTTTTATCATATGACCGCAGCAAAAGAATAATTTCCGACAGGAAAAACGAATACAAGGTTTCGAAATATTTTTTAAACTCCAAAAAAGGGCATGGCTGCAAGACGGGCATAAAATATAAGCTTTATTTAAACAGCTTCGGCGAGGTTACATGGATGGAAGCCACTGAAAGCACATGGCAAATAGGTTATGCAAAAGCCATTAAATACAGCTATGACGATGACTATGCGTTTGTTAAGGTTTTGAACGGTGACAAAAGCTTTAAAAATTACATATTTGCCGAAAAAGTAAGAATAACCGATTCCTATGACAAGAATAGCAAAATAAAGCCGGAGGAAGCGGAAAAGCTGAGATTTACCCGTGGAGTTATAAGATACAAGCTGAACAGTGACGATTTTGTTACCGACATTGAGTTTCCGCTTGACCAAAGCATAAAAAGCAAGTCAGACGACAGACTGTATGTTCTTGTCGATTCCAATGAGGACGGAAAAAGCTATCAGTATTCACAGCAGCTCAAAACCCTCGGCGGCAAATTTTTCATGGATGATAAAATAACCAAAATGATAAGCATACCAAAAGACGCAGACAGTGATGACTATGCATTTGCAGATGTAAACAATCTGTGGAGCGGAAGATCCTATAAGGCAACGGCTTACGGAACAAATTACAAAAGCCCCGTTGCGGACGTTGTATTGTTTGATGATATTTACAGCGACAAGTCTAATTTTTACGATACCGATCCTGCATATGTTGTAACGGAAATTGTGCAGGAATGTAATGCCGACAACGATGTTGTAAACAGCCTTACGGTGGTAAATGTAAACGGTCAGAAATCCGTTTTATATGATAGAATGGAAAACGATTTGGTACATAATGCCGTAAAGATTACGGCAGACGCAAAAAATCTTTCGGCACGTGACCGCTGCACAGTGGAAATCGGCGACATTATAAGGCTTAAAACGGATTCGCAAGGATATGTAACATATGTTGAGGTTATATTTGACGCAAACGGAAAGTATGACAACAGAATTTATTCCGATACCTTTGAAGATGTCGATACAAGCTTTTCTCATGTGAAAAACGGTACTCTTGCCGGAACAATAGGCTATTTTTCCGACAAAATACAAAATACAAACCCGTGGAGCGGCGTTAAGGGCATAAATAAGACCAATAATAATTACGGCAAGGAATACATGGGCGGTTCTCCGAGAATTATCTACGGATATGTGTATGACGTATATGACGGTTACGTTACATACACAACAAAGGATTTATATGTCGGCAGCGACGGCATGGACAGCGGACGGTATATTACCGAAACGAGAGCAATCGGCAATGCCGGAAGCGTGCTTTATGTTGATTATACCAGAAACAAGGTGACGGCAGGCGGCGGCAGTGCCGAGAGCATAAGGTCATTCTGCGATTCGGCAAATGAGTTTTCGAGAATTATAGTATGCTCCGCATCGACAGACGCAAGATGGTGCATAGTTATAAACGGAGAAATGAATAAATAGTTTGCTAATGACTTAAAATTAGATTGACGAACTCAAAAAAATATGGTATTATATTAGGCAATTGTAAAGCTTGGGTTTTGTAATTGCCTATAGAAATTTATTGATTGTGAAAAACTGTTATTATGCAATTAACGTAAATCAAAAAAACGGAGGAGAAAGAATGAATAAAAAATTATGGTACGAAAATGACGCCGCAGTATGGGAGGAAGCACTTCCTATAGGCAACGGCAGAATAGGTGCGATGGTGTTTTCCGGAGCACTTTCGGACAAGCTTCAGCTGAATGAAGATACGCTTTGGTCGGGGTATCCGAACATGGAAACAAGAAAACACTCAATGACAGAGCTTGAATCGATAAGGAATCATGTAAAAAATAAAGAATTTAAAGCGGCTATGCATGAAACATCCGACATAATGTTTGATGTACATTCCCAGGGCTACCTTTCCTACGGAAGTCTTTATATAGATGTGAATGACAAAAAAAATGATGTGTCGGAATACAGACGTAAGCTTGACATGGAAAACGGAATTTTGAGGAGCAGTTTTGAAAATGATGGCATAAAGTTCTCAAAGGAATATTTCGCGTCGCTTGCGGACGGAGTTTTGGTGATTAATATAAAATGCTCCGAGCCTGTTGATTTTCACATTTATGAGGCACCGGAGCTTGAGAGCAGCGTAAAATTTGAAAAGGGCGCTCTGACGGTCACAGGCAGATGCCCGACAGAGGTATCCATGTACACAAACACGGTGGAATATGCCGAAGATAAGGAAAGTATTCATTTTTGCTCAAGACTCAAAGTTAAAACGGACGGTTCGTATTTTGCCGGCGGAAATTCAATGTGGGTGAGAGGGTCAAAGGACCTCACGGTTATTTTCAGCATAAAAACAAGCTTTAACGGATATAACAAAATGCCGGTGACAGAGGGTGCGGAATATATAAACGCAAGTCTTGACGCTGCCGACAAGGCTTTAAGCTATACATATGACGAACTCAAATCACGTCACACAAACGAATACAAACGCTATTTTGACCGTGCGGAACTACACATAGACGGCGAAAATTTTGATGATATTCCGACCGATAAGCGAATAGAAAATGCAGCCGCCGGCACTGTTGACAACGGACTTGTGTGTCTTTTGTTCGATTTTGCAAGATACCTCACAATCTGCTCGTCCATGCCCGGAACACAGGCGACAAATCTCCAGGGTATATGGAATTACAAGCTGATAGCGCCGTGGCACGCTAACTATACGATGAATATAAACACTCAGATGAACTATTGGCATACCGAAACGGTAAACCTTTCGGAACTTCATATGCCGCTTATGGAGATGCTTAAAGATTTTGCCGAAAAGGGAAACAATTTCGGACTCCGAGGCTGGTCGTCATGGCACAACAGCGATATTTGGCGGTTTAACTATGAGGCAACAAAGGGTGTGCAGTGGGGATTTTGGCAGATGGGCGGATTTTGGACGGCTCGCCACATCTGGGAGCATTATATCCACACCCGTGACGGTGAATTTTTAAAGGAATACTACCCCGTGCTTACCTCTGCGTGTGAATTTTTGGAGGACTGGATGTTTGAAAATGAGGACGGCGAGCTTACCACCTGCCCGTCTGTATCTCCGGAAAACCGCTTTTTAAGCGAGGGGGAAGAATGTGCCGTATGCGAGGGCTGCGCTATGGATATGTCGATTATATACGATGTTTTCGATAAAACCGCAAAGGCAAGCGAAGTACTCGGAAAGGACTCATCTCATTATAAGGCTGTTTTGGCAAAGCTGAAGCCTGTAAAAATAGGCAGTGACGGCAGAATTTTGGAATGGGGAGAAGAGCTGACCGAAAGCAAGCACGAACTCGGACACCGCCATATATCGCACCTTTACGGCTTCTATCCCGGCGATACCATGACCGGTGAAAAGTATGCGGACGCAGTGAGAGAAACGCTGCGTGTACGTCTTGAAAACGGCGGAGGGCATACAGGCTGGTCCAACGCATGGATTGCTGCGGTTTACGCACGGCTCGGCGACGGCGAAAGAGTGATGTATCACATTCGGAATATGTTTAAAAAGTCGATTTATCCGAATATGTTTGACGCACATCCGCCGTTTCAGATTGACGGTAATTTCGGAATATGCGCCGCAATATGCGAAAGCCTTATGCAAAGCCATAGCGGAGAAACAAAACTCATTCCGGCAATTCCCGATGAATGGAAATCGGGATATGTTAAGGGCTTCGTTTCAAGAGAGGGCAAAACCGTGAATTTCAAATGGAACAATAAAACAGCGGAGGAATTTTAAAAGAATACAAACTAAGCAAAAGCAGACCGATAAGGGTTTGCTTTTGTGCATATTGAAAAAAATCCGATTCTGTCAGCTGACTGTATGGCTGCCGGCTGCAGATGATAGCAGACTCAAAAAAAATAATTGACACAAAAATACATATTTTTGAAAATAATATTCATTGAATTTATCTGTGTGTCATAGTATAATGATCGATAATACAGAAAATCTAAAATTTTTAAATAAAAATTATACGAGGTAACAAAGTCTACTTAATTTTGTGCCTTACGGCACTGAAAGGAATGGTTATAAAAATGAATTTCAGACAAGTACATCTTGATTTTCACACAAGTGAAAAAATTCCCGGTATCGGAGAAAAATTTGACAAAAAACAGTTTCAAGACGCTCTTAAAGTCGGTCATGTAAACTCAATTACCGTTTTTGCAAAATGCCATCACGGCTGGATGTATTATCCGACAAAGGTCGGCAGTATGCACCCGGGATTAAAGTTTGATTTGCTAAAGGCGCAAATCGAAGCTGCACACGAAATAGGAGTTAAGACGCCGGTTTATCTTTCTGCGGGATTTGATGAGCAAATTTTACATATTCATCCCGAATGGAGATTTCAGGATAAAGACCACAGCTTTGATAATTTTGCAGACCCCTGCTATCATCTCACTTGTTTTAATACTCCGTATCTTGATTTACTGTTGGCACAAATAAAGGAAGTTTGTGAAAACTATGACGCTGACGGGATCTTTTTGGATATTGTCGGTGCACGGCTGTGTTGCTGTGATTCCTGCTTAAAGGAAATTATTAAAAGAGGCAAGAACCCTGATTCTGATGAGGATTTAACGGCGTTGGGTGAGGAGGTTTATGCAAATTATTACAAAAAGGTAAGAGAAACGATTGACAGCGTAAAGCCCGGACTTCCGGTGTTCCATAACGGCGGACACATTGTACAGGGAAGAAGGGATCTGGCACACGCAAATACTCATCTGGAACTTGAAAGTCTGCCCACCGGCGGCTGGGGATACGACCATTTTCCGATGTCGGCAAGATACGTTCAAAACCTCGGAATGGATTATCTGGGTATGACCGGAAAATTCCATACATCATGGGGAGAGTTTGGAGGGTTCAAGCACCCCAACGCATTAAGATACGAGGTTGCTCTGAGTGCCGCGCACGGCGCAAAATGCTCTATAGGAGATCAACTTTTGCCGAACGGTCATATGGATATGTCAACCTATGAGCTTATAGGAAAGGCATACGCCGAACTTGAAGAAAAAGAACAGTGGCTCGATAATGTATCGCCGGTTTGCAATATTGCAGTTCTCTCAAACGAGGCAATGAGCGGCGAAAGACTGCCTGATGCTGAGGTTGGCGCCGGAAGAATGCTCATAGAGGGCAAATATCAGTTTTCTGTAATAGATAAGGAAGTGCCGCTTGACGGATATAAACTGATAATTCTTGCTGATAACATCGAATTGGACGAGAAAACCGAAAAACGGTTTAAGGAGTTCGTGAATAAGGGCGGAAAGATACTTGCGAGCGGAAAATCGGCAATATCGGACGGTAAATTCTGTTTCGATTTCGGTGCTGATTATATCGGCGAGAGCGAATATAAGCCGAGCTATATGAGACCGCTTATCGGCAATGAAAACGAAAGCGACTTTATAATGTATACCGATTGCCAAAAAGTAAAGGCTTCTGACGGCAAGGTTCTCGCAGAAGCGATAGCTCCGTACTTTAACAGAACGGCAGAGCATTTCTGCTCACATCAGCACGCACCCTCGTCAGGCAAGGCTGAAGGCGCAGGTATAGTGTACGGTCAAGACGGAATATACATTGCATGGAATATCTTTTCCGACTATGCGCAAAATGGCGAATTTATCGCAAAGAAAACAGTTATTCAATGTATAGATATCCTTTTGGGCGATGATAAGCTGCTTGTTACCAATTTGGGAAGTATGGGCGTTGCAACTTTGTTTGAACAAAAGGACAGATATATTGCACATCTGCTGTATGGCGTGCCGACAAAAAGAGGTAAGTATATTGAAATCATTGAGGATATTTACCCTGTAGACGGTATTGAGCTTGCTGTTAAAGTTAAGGAAAGGATTAAAAGAGTGTACCTCGCACCGCAGAATATCGATGTTGATTTTACCTTTGACAACGGATATGTTAAGGTGAAAGATATTAAGGTTGACTGCCATCAGATGGTTGTGTTTGATAAAGAATAAACGGTAAGTATTTTATCAGTAAAATGTAAAAAGCAATAAGCTTTGAGAAATAATTGTGGAAATGTCAATAAATGTGCAGTCGAAATTTACCCAAAATTCTGAAACCGCTTTAATTCTTCAACCGACATAACTAACAATCCATTCGGAAACGGAAATCTGTCAAGGTCGCCAAGGCGCTCTGTATTAACCTTGACAGATTTTTGTTTCCGAATATAATCTATGCCGTCGGTTGAAGAAAATTCATGCCACGAACTTTCCGCAGCTCTTTATACGGTATTCACTCGGTGGCAAATATCCGGGATTTCCTGTATATAGCCTTATTCTGTTATAGTATATGAATATATACCTGAATACTATTGTTTTGACTTCTTCTTTTTTCATGCGATATGTCGGAATTTGATATAGTTTTTCCTTCTTAAGAGTAGCAAAAAAACTTTCCATTCTCGCATTATCATAACAATGTCCGGTGCCGCTCAAACTCTGCATTATTCCGCAGCTTTTTAATAATTCCCGATATGACTCGCTTGTATATTGGCTTCCTCTGTCGCTGTGCAGCACCACCCCTCGTAAATTGCCATACCTCTGTTTCAATTGCTTCACCGTATCTATGCATAATTCTTTTTTCATATTATCACGCATTTCAACGGTAAGTATTTCTCCGTTATAGCAATCCATTATCGGCGAAATATACAACTTACCGTTGAAACATTGAACTTCTGTAATATCCGTTAATAGCTTTTTTACCGGTTCGGTTGCAGTAAAATCACGCTTTATTAAATTTTCCTTGTCCTGTATTTCGGTAGTTGCTTTTGTTATTCCGTGCGGTTTCCTTGCTTTGTGAATTAAATCCCCTTCTTTCATAGCACGGTATACCGTATTTCTGCTAACTTTAATTCCGCGTATCTCTAATGCTTTATGTATGCGGTCATATCCGTAATTGGCATTGTCCGGATGTTCGGATAAGATTTCTTTTATTTTGACCAGAAGAAGCTTGCGTTTGGAGGGCTTATCTTTATTTTTCAGCCATCTGTAATATCCTGATTCGCTGATTTTCAAGACCTTGCACATTAATTTTACTGCATATCTGTTTTTGTATTTCAAAATAAATGTATGCCTTTCAGCTGTTTTTACCTCTTCCGGTCTTTTGCGAAAAAACCGAGAGCATCCTTTAATATTTCATTTGCCTGACGAAGCCCGGATACTTCTCGCTCCAGCTCGCATATTTTTGCACGAGCCTCATTTTCTGTCAGGACAACTGTATGCTTTTCGGTATACTTACGATCTTTTCTCCAATCCGCAAGCGTGTAGTATTGCAATCCTAATTGCAGTGCCGCTTTCTTGACTCCGATTTCATCTGAAAGCTTTAATGCTTCCTTTTTAAATTCTTTACTGTACTTTGTCATTTTTAACACCTTTCTTTCTGTTTTTATTATATCAGATTTTTGGGTGTTTGTCGACTCTATTTATATTATACCACTCCAAAGCTGATAGAGGTGGACTAAAATTTTATACAAAAAACATGGGTTTTGCTAAAATGCAAAACTCATGTTTTTTGTTATTTATTTGAGTAACATTCTGTATTTTTGCGGAGATATACTCTCATATTTTTTAAACACCTTGCCAAAGTAAACATTGTCATAATAGCCGCATTGAACTGAAATGGTTTGTACGGATAGGTTTGTGGTCGTAAGCAAATGCTTTGCATATTGCAGACGCAGTTTGACCAGATATTCATGATAAGAAATGTTATAAATTTCAGAAAAATAACGACAAATCTTATATTTGGATAAATGAAATTCCTTTTCAAGAAAGTCCAAAGATATATCATCGATGAAATGTGTGTCAATATAATTTTTTATTGGTGTAATTTCAGATAAACTTTTTATATTAACAGATGACGCAACTTTCTGTCTGTAAAAATCAATTAAAATGCTATACACATATTTTGAAAACAATACAGGATCATAATGATTTTCTGTCATGAAATATAGCTCTTGATGTAAAGAAAGCAGCTTTTTAAAATTGTGACATTGAAAGTGTAATACATCGGTCAGCTTAAAATATGCAAGCATTTCTGACAGATATGATCCTTCAAAACATATCCAATACAATTTAAAAGGTTTCTCGATTGTTATGTAAGAATAAGGAATGTTTTTGGGTATAAATACACAACTCCTTTGTGAAAGATTAATTTTTTTATCGCCAAATATGAGTTCTCCTTTTCCTGAATCAATTAAGAAAATCTGATCGCGCATAAAACCATTTTTTCTGTTGACATTTTCGTTAAAATCCTCGCCTATACCAACAAGGTAGATTGGAAGAACTTTGTCATTTTCATCCATTATTGTAAGCTTCGATTTGAGATATATTTGCAAGCTATCATCATTATTGCCTGGATCAATATTTTGGTGTTTATCCCGTTCTTTTTTTTTATCGTTCATAAAAAACACACTTTCTTATCTTGCTAAAAAACGGCAAGATTTATCGGTTGTTGCTTAATTATATTTATTACATTATATTATATCAAATCAGTTGTAAAATGTCAAGCACCAAAAATTGTAAAAAGTGATTAGGTAATTTTTTGCAAAAGAATATGCAGGTTTCTGCAAGTATTTCATATTGCAATATGACAAAATATGAAGTATAATAATTACATAAAGGTACTTCAATGGTACAGGAAGGAGATCTGCATGACAAACTTAATGCAAATATCGTCTATGGAAAAAGTTCTGAAAAAAAAATCACAGACCTTACAGCAAAACACCATTTTGGAATACCGAAACACAGGTATCATGGACAGGTGACAGAGCTGTTTCCCAATCTGTTAATCCTGATGGCTTTCTTTACGTAAATACGTGGCTGCCGTTCACTTTGGGCGGACAGGCAATATTGTTTTGGCTTTGGAGAACTCACTGGGGCGGTCAGGAATTGATGCATGGTGCTGTTATGGATGCGTTTGGACGTCCGACATATTCGTATGAGGAAATAAAACGAGCTGTATCAGAAATAAGAAAGGCAAAAGATTTCTTAAATAATACAACAGTAGACACAAATGTTGCAATGCAGTATACAAGTCTGAATTGGAATATGCAAGAAGGGCAAAAAATCTTGAATGTGCTCAGCAATCATGAAATAACAGCAAAATATTTTTACAAACCGATCATTTACAGCGGGTTGCACCCAGATCTTATAGATTCCTATGAAGATATTGAAAAATATAAAATTGTCTTTTCTCCGCTTATGCACACAATTGAAGAAGGTGATTTTCCTAAGCGTATATCCGAATGGGTGAAAAACGGCGGCACGTGGGTTGCGGGGCCTCTTACAGATATACGAACCGCAGAAGGGACAAGGTATAAAGACAAACCATACGGTATCATTGAAGATCTTACCGGTGCAAAATTGAAGTACTTCGTTCCGGATGAAGTTGAAGCCATAGCTTCCAAATGGGAAAACACCGGTGAAGTATTTCACGGGAAGTATTCATATGAAGTATTTGAAGATGATGAAAATGCTGACATTATCGCACGAATTACGGCGGGACACAGTTCACTGATCGGAAAGCCGTGTGTGATATCATACAAGGTTGGTAAGGGCAGAGTAATACTTGTTGGAACTTTCCCTGATACACAGGATATGAAAAAAATTATTGCACTTGCTTGCGAATATTCAGGTGTTAAACCTGAAAAAACGCAGGGTGATTCGATTTTGGTTACAAAAAGAAACGGAGAACTCAATGGGACAATTTTGCTTGATATAAACAGAAAAGGAGGAAGGTACTTTTTCGAAGGTGAAAAAACAGATTTATTAACAAAACAGACACATAAAGAAGTCATAGACGTTGCGCCTTATCAAGTGGTAATCCTTGAATAACAGTTGTGCAGACGGTAATTGAAATTTTAAAGGAGAAAAAAATGGATATAGCAGGAAAATTAAAAATTCATTCTTCGCAGGAAATTGAGCAATCATATGTGAGCATAGGTTTTGAAATGCTTGATAGGGATATGTTTGATCCGAAAAGGTGTTATGATCTGATTGAAAATGCCGGAATAAAATATGCCAGGTGTCAGACCGGTTGGGCAAAAACAGAAAAAGAAAAAGGCGTTTACGATTTTAAATGGCTTGATGAAATTATTGATAATCTTATACGTCGTGGCATCATTCCATGGTTTAGTGTAGGGTACGGCAATCCTATATATATGGAAAATATACCCAATGAAACAGCTGTCGGATGCGCACCTACATTATACGGGGATGAATGTAAGGTTGCATGGAACACATATGTATGCAAGCTTGCAGAACATTTTAAAGGCAGAGTTGAGTATTTTGAAATCTGGAACGAAAGTGATACTCCTGCTTTTTGGCATCCTAAAGCACCGGATGGCAAGGAATATGCAGAGTTGGTAAAGTTGACATCACAAAATATTTTAAAATACATACCGGAGGCAAAAATAGGTGTTTGTATTGCCAGTCCTAAAAATCTGAAGTATGTTGATGCGCTTTTCCACAATCTCAAAGGAGAGCAAATAGATTTTTTAGCCTATCATATATATACCGTTGCGCCGGAAAAGATGTATTTTGACATTATTAACAAGCTTCGTCAAAGACTTGATTTATACGGTTTTCAAAGCACTGAGCTATGGCAAGGTGAAGGCGGGTATCCCTCGTGGGCATACAAGGGACATTGGTTGGTAAATGAGGGCTGTAACAGCGAACACGCTCAGGCAGTATGGCAAATAAGACGATATTTTCTTGATGTTTATGCAGGTGTAAAGCTATGCTCATTTTTTCAGGCAGTAGACATTGTAAAGACATACAAAACTGCTATTGCAGAAATGGCAGAACCCGCAAAGCACGGAATTATTGATGGAAAAACATATAAACCGAAGGAATCATACAAGACAATATCTAATCTTTCTTCAATATTCAGCGGTAATATAAAAAAAGCAGGATATTATTTTGACGGTTACTTACATAAAGGTACTTTTACAGAAAGATTTCTGTGTATGTATCTGACATATGAAAAAAATAATATTCCTGTATACGCATATTATCATACATCATCAGTATCGGAAGAAGCCGATTTAGATACATTATTCAATGCAATTGTAGAAGTAATGCCAGAAAATCCGGTTCTCGTTGATCCATATACCGGCATAGTCAGACGCATAACAAAATTTAAGGACATAGGAAACGGAACCGAAATTTATGACTTACCGATTAAAAACTATCCTCTGATTATTACAGATGAACAGACATTTGAGTATATACCGGAATAAATATTCCATACATAGAGAGGTGCAAAACGCATGAAATAAAAAGTAAATAAAACATCAACAAAAGCAAACAAAGCAACAAAAGCGAATAATAGTTAAAAAAGGGTATGGCAAACAAGCCTAATGGCGAAATTCAAAAATTTTCAGTTTAAAAAGCGTTAGGAAAGTCGTTTTAAAGTTTTCACGCTGCGATAAGAAACATCTTTCTTAGTGATAACGGCAGCAATTGCAATCGATAAAAGTGAGATATGAGCAATTGTATTAAGATTTTTAACGGAATTACCGCTGCGGACAAAAACTCTTTCGCAGCCTGCCTGCTTAAAGCGCGAATTATATCTTTCGGCTTCTGTTCTGAGAGCATAAACGGATTTAAAGGATATTGAGCTTCTATCAATGGAAAGCCTGTAATCATCCGGAATAGCTACGTATTTAGTGCAGCCACGATTTTTCTTACCGTTATTCCAACATTTGTGATTGCATGGACAACAGCCGCCTTTGGAGCGTTTAAACGGACAGCTGTATTTCTGACGTGTTCGACCGTTTTCTGAAAACTTGCCGTCTTTGTGCATTGCCAGACCGGCTTCGCAAATGATATTTCCTGCCGGCAGCTTTTTAGGATTTTTGGTGTTCCGTTTGTTTAAGGCAATAAAGCAATCACCGTTGTATGTATCATGAACAGCATTATAAATAGCTTTAACATCATATGCTTTGTCGGCTAAAAACGTACATTCCGCTAACGGAAGAAAAGAATTTGCTTTTGCGAGGATTTCGAGTGTTACAGAACTGTCGGA
>CAKSIJ010000010.1 GCA_934462715.1 uncultured Clostridia bacterium | reverse complement strand
CACAACTCCAAAACCGGTCGTACAGGTTACAGCAATCACGCTATGATTTGTGCCTTTATTGTCATGAAATGCGAGGGCTTCTCCCAAATTTCAGACTTGCACGACTATCTGTCAAACAATCTGATTGTCGCTCATTACTGCGGTTTTGGCATATCTCGTGAATTACCTTCTTATGCAAAATTCACACGTTTTATCCGCGAATTGGATGCTACTCCCGTTAAGGCTAATGTTTCTAACAACAATCCTAAGTCCTTTAAAAAGGATAAGTTTTCTAAAGCTTCTCCTCCAAAGGCTGATAAGGATTGCAGACTTTGTGTTCAAACCGCTTCAAATCAGCATGACGAAAAGAAGTATGAATTCTATTGGGGTTACAAAAATCATATTCTTGTCGACTGTATATCGGGCTTACCCGTTTGTGAATTAACAACCGGTGCCAATGTTTCCGACAGTTCTGTAACACTCGAAATCCTCGCAAGAGCAAATTCTTTTCTTCCGTTAGCGGAATGTACGTTTTTAACTGACAAAGCCTATGATGTTAAAGCTATTTACAATGCCGTTCATGATACATACAATTGCTCATATCTCACTTTTATCGATTGCAATTGCTACCGTTATCACTAAGAAAGATGTTTCTTATCGCAGCGTGAAAACTTTAAAACGACTTTCCTAACGCTTTTTAAACTGATAATTTTTGAATTTCGCCGTTAGGCTTGTTTGCCATACCCTTTTTTAACTGTTATTCGCTTTTGTTACTTTGTTTGGCTTTGTTGATGTTTTATTAACTTTTTATTTCATGCGTTTTGCACCTCTCTATGATATATTAAACAAATATAACTGATTTATTATAAAAAAACTACAGGTTATCGCATAAACCAACATTATCCTTTAACCGAGCCAACCGTCAATCCCTTTACGAAATATTTCTGGAAGAACGGGAATACAACCAAAGCCGGACCTGCTACAACAACCGCCATCGCCATACGCACCGTTTCTGTAGGAATGTCCGATATATCAATCATTCCTGATGCAATTTGCTGATTTTGCTTTAATACATTAATGTCCTCCATTATCTTCTGCAACAGGTATTGCAAGCTATACAAATCCGGCTTGGTAATATAAATCAGAGCCGTACTCCAGTCATTCCACTTTGTAAGGAACATAAACAGCGCTACCGTTGCCAAAACGGGCTTTGAAAGAGGAATAATCATCTTAAAAAATATTGTATATTCAGATGCACCGTCTATTGTTGCAGATTCTATAATTTCAAAAGGTATACCCTTAAAGAAAGTTCTCATCATAAACACATACCACGGACTTATTAACCCAGGTAAAATGTATACCCATATCGTATCGTTCAAATGAAGATATTTGGCAATCAAAATATACGACGGAACAAGTCCTCCGGCAAACAGCATTGTAAAGTACAAATAAAAATTTATTGCTCCTCTCCCCTTCAAGTTACTTCTTGCGAGCGGATAGGCAACCATCGCCATTAACAAAACAGACAAAACCATCGTTATTACTGAAAACGTAAACGTTAATCCGTATGCTCTCAATATTTGTTCCGGATTTTTAAACACATATTCATACGATGACGTATCTATCGGATTTGGCCATACCTGATAACCGGATTGGGCAAGAACCCCCGAATCCGACAATGATGCGCTGACCAACAACCAAAAAGGAAAAACTATCAATAAGCATAGTATTGTAAAAAATAATATCAAGACAGCCTGCAGGATAAAATTTTGTTTTTTCATTCTATTTTTCCTCCCTTAGAATAATCCTAAATCTTTATCTATCTTCTTTGATGCCCAGTTGGTAACAACAACCAGTATCATTCCCACAAAAGATTGCAAAAGTCCTACCGCCGATGTCAAGCCATAGGCATTTCCCGACGCATTCTCTTTGAATGTTCTGAAAATGTATGTATCGATAACATTGGTTGTTTTATAAAGATTTCCGCTTGCACCATCTTGTGTTACTGTATAAAATAATCCGAAATCAGCTCTGAAGATATTGCCTATTTTTAATATTGTCAGAACCGCAACAAGCGGCACCAAGCTTGGCAACACAATACGTAAAGTTCTTTGAAGTTTGTTTGCTCCGTCAACCTCCGCTGCTTCAAACAGAGATGTATCAATACCCATCAATGACGCATAATAAACAACCGAATCCATTCCGACACCTTTCCATATTGTAGTTATCGTAAGAATTACAGGCCATGCAGCCGGCTTTGAGTACCAGTCAATCTTTTCCATTCCGAAAAGCTGTAATATCTGATTCAAATATCCGTAGTTTGGATTCAAAATCGCATATACAATGTAAGCCACAATTACCCACGACATAAAGTGAGGAGTAATCAAAAGCGTCTGAAATACCTTGGTTGCAGTTCTGCTTTTTAATTCAAACAGCAATATTGCAACCATGAGAGATGCCACCGTTCCGAAAACAATAAACAAAAAGTTATTTGATAACGTATTCCAAACCAATTGTGTAAATACATTTGATTTAAAAAACATCTCGAAGTTTGAAAAACCTACCCATGGGCTTCCGAACACTCCCAGATTAAACTTATAGTTTTTAAATGCAATTATAATACCTACCATCGGTAAATACGAAAATATAAAAACAAGTATAAGAGGGATTATACATAACGAATACAATTGCCAATCATTGGCTGTCAATTTTCCCTTTTTCTTGTTAGGTGAATTTTTCTTATCTGTCATCATCGAATGATTTTGCTTCATATCTTAAGCTTCCTTTCTTATACAATTATTTTTGTATCAGACGCAAAAAAAACAATTCCGGTTTTGCAGAATAATTTTTATATCCTTTACACTTAATTACATATCAATAATCTTTTATTATTATATCATTCACACGCTGCCATTTCAAGAGGCAACTCCGACATTTAATTGAACAATTCCGACATTTAGGTTTCAATATCAATTTGCAATAAATATCCAAAAAGTAATAGACTTTTCTAATGCAAAATAGCCGATATGTGTGGATTTTACAGAAACACGCTTTATAACCTATTCAAAAAATTTCTCAGTGTATGTCAATTCAATTATTGATAGATTACTTCACCACGCAAATGTTTTTACTATACTTCATATCGAGCTGAATGCGTTCGGTTCTATAATGATCGTTAATGTTCGGCATAGACATAATGAAGTACACAATCCCCGTCAACTGGTGCAGCGACTTTATCGGCGGAAAGCAGTTAGCTCCGCAGCATAACGAAAATCCGTTGACATTTGAAAACGGATATATATACATCTTTGTTTTCGGTGTAAGCTGACCTCTGTCAACAACACCTAACCTTAGCTAAATTAAACAAACCCATAAATCTAATTTTTCGATTGTTTTTATATTATAATTTTAGCCACGTGCAAAACTCCAAAACCGGTCGTACAGGTTACAGCAATCACGTTATTATTTGTGCCTTTATTGTCATGAAATGCGAGGGTTTCTCCCAAATTTCAGACTTGCACGACTATCTGTCAAACAATCTGATTATCGCTCATTACTGCGGTTTTGACATATCTCGCAAATTACCTTCTTATGAAAAATTCACTCGCTTTATCCGCGAATTTGATAACGATATACTTCAAACCGTTATGCAATCGCAGGTATTAAAAGCCGCCGGTTTATCTTTGATTGATTCATCTTTTATTGCTTTGGATGCTACTCCCGTTAAGGCTAATGTTTCTAACAACAATCCTAAGTCCTTTAAAAAGGATAAGTTTTCTAAAGCCTCTCCTCCAAAGGCTGATAAGGATTGCAGACTTGGTGTTCAAACCGCTTCAAATCAGCATGACGAAAAGAAGTACGAATTCTATTGGGGTTACAAAAATCATATTCTTGTCGACTGTATATCGGGCTTACCCATTTGTGAATTAACAACCGGTGCCAATGTTTCCGACAGTTCTGTAACACTCGAAATCCTCGCAAAAGCAAATTCTTTTTTTCCGTTAGCGGAATGTACGTTTTTAGCCGACAAAGCATATGATGTTAAAGCTATTTACAATGCTGTTCATGATACATACAACGGTGATTGCTTTATTGCCTTAAACAAACGAAACACCAAAAATCCTAAAAAGCTGCCGGCAGGAAATATCATTTGCGAAGCCGGACTGGCAATGCACAAAGACGGCAAGTTTTCAGAAAACGGTCGAACACGTCAGAAATACAGCTGTCCGTTTAAACGCTCCAAAGGCGGCTGTTGTCCATGCAATCACAAATGTTGGAATAACGGTAAGAAAAATCGTGGCTGCACTAAATACGTAGCTATTCCGGATGATTACAGGCTTTCCATTGATAGAAGCTCAATATCCTTTAAATCCGTTTATGCTCTCAGAACAGAAGCCGAAAGATATAATTCGCGCTTTAAGCAGGCAGGCTGCGAAAGAGTTTTTGTCCGCAGCGGTAATTCCGTTAAAAATCTTAATACAATTGCTCATATCTCACTTTTATCGATTGCAATTGCTGCCGTTATCACTAAGAAAGATGTTTCTTATCGCAGCGTGAAAACTTTAAAACGACTTTCCTAACGCTTTTTAAACTGAAAATTTTTGAATTTCGCCATTAGGCTTGTTTGCCATACCCTTTTTTAACTATTATTCGCTTTTGTTGCTTTGTTTGCTTTTGTTGATGTTTTATTTACTTTTTATTTCATGCGTTTTGCACATCTCTAATAGGGGATAGAACTTTTCGCTCTATCCCCTGATTTCGTCATAAATTCTTTGTTATGCCGTATAAGCAGCCGAGTCTTTTATCCCAATCAATGTTGTCTTTAAATAATGACTTTGTGGCTTGTTGTAACTGAAATACCGCTATACGCCTGTCTGCAGGAATGATTACATTTTTTATATCCCATGCATACGGAACATTAAAACAAAGCATCATACATTCACCCGCAATCGTTTTATGCGGCATGTCATCATAAAACATAAACAGTCCCTGTAAATCGAGATATAACTTTCCATAAACCATATCATTCCCTATTCCGGATTTCGCACCGTCTATAAACAAATCGTTTATTTCATACGAATTTAGGGCTGCGCTGCAAAGTTCCTGAAGCGTTTTTAC
Organism: uncultured Clostridia bacterium; assembly: GCA_934462715.1. Taxonomy (GTDB): domain Bacteria; phylum Bacillota; class Clostridia; order UBA1381; family UBA1381; genus RGIG1988. The sequence continues at coordinate 100,139 of CAKSIJ010000010.1, read as the reverse complement.
ATCAATATTCACTTCGAGCTCATTGCAAAGAAAAGCAAAATGCTCATCTGTTATATCGTTATTCTTTATTTCATGTACTATTTCATCATCAAGGTTTATTCTATACATATCACAAAAATAACGTATTGTTTTTAAAACATCAAAGTCCTCGCGATAAAACAATGCACCTTGATTATAAACTCCGCAATATTCAGACATTATTTACTCCTCCTTCTCTGTTATTCTAACCGCTTGTTATAGCAGTTAAGTTCTCGTTTTACCTCTTTAATGATCATTTCAATTTCTTCCGGTTGAATTTTCACATTTTTCGAGCCGTGATATTTATTTATGATGGATTTGACCTCATCTTTAAAATAAAATTCATCATATTCTTCAAAATCTAGAATAGATTTTTCCTGATTTATCAGAAGCTCCGCATCATCTGCTGCCGTACAATTAGAGCAGCCGTATTTTGCACACTGATCATTACAATCACAGGTTGTAATTTCCATTCCCGGCATTGCATCACACATAAAATATACTTCAAACATACGTCTTAGCGTCCATCGTACATCATTTGCGTGGCAATAATCAAGCAGACCAATGATTTTCTTTTTTTCTAAATTGCTGAATTTATATTTCTCATCTGCACGTTTCAGCATTTCCTCGTATTTATTCATTATTTTGTCTCCTTTGTTCTTCAAATATAATTTCTTCGGTATAATCTTCAGAATTTTTATCATTCCATATCAGTACTCTCAGTTCGCCACCTTCAACCGGCTTCTCAAAAAGAATACGTGGCCGAGAAGTATAACCACCATTATCCGAATCGGATATAAATTCAACATCTATCCCCGGATACTCAGGATCCATCGACTCGGTAGCAACAAGATATCCGCCTTGAATTTTGACAACGATTTTTTGTGAATCAATCCGCTCATCAGCTTTTACCGAATATTTTTGCAAGCATCTGATAAATTGTACTTTTAATTTGTTAAGCATCTTTCTTTTCTCCTTCCTTTTCTGATGTTAAGTCAATATTATTATCTTTGGATTTACCCGTAAAATCAAACATAATATTTCTCAGCTTTATGTCATCATCACATATTTGATTTGTTAAGGACATCGGTTCTTTCCATAGCCAACCATTCAATACATAAATCGGCGTATAAAACCTTGTGTATTCTTCATTTCTTAAGCTATCTCCATGAATAACAACCGCCGGTATACCTAAATATGACAGCTGTATGTACGCCATCATTGCACACCTAATATCATTATCCACCGCAAGAACACACATGTTCTTAGAAGGATTCAAATTAGCCTGACATACCGCATCTGCAGCGGCAATAATCATCACACCACTTCCGCAAGATGGCTCACAAAATTTTGCATATCCTTTATCCTTCATTTCCTGTGACATATTTCCGACCACCATCAGAGCCATACAGTTAGCAACATTCATTGGTGTAAAATACTGTCCATTCCACGAATTGCTGAGTCTTAAAGCGTGAAACACGTCTCCCAAAACATCTTTTTTGAATTGTTTTTCATTTAATGCTGTAACAATCTTGCCATGCAATTTAAATATATTTTTTCTTTCTTCATCGGTATATTTTTTTATTGTTTCAGTGTACAGCTTTTCCCGTTCATCAAAATGCAATTTGTCTATACTATTACTAATTGCACATGACACCATAGTTATATAGTCAGTGAATACTGTTGAAATTCCGTGAGAATAACTTATTGTTTGAAATTCCTTAACTATATCATTAATATACTCATTTGGATTTATATATTTTGCTTTTTTCATCATTATAGCTCTCCTTTACTTCTGTATACATAAAACGGTGCCATTTCTGACACCGTTTCATCATACAATTAGATTGTTTTTTTTCTTTGACAAAAGCATATCGTCTATACCTTTATTTTCTTCCGGTCTGCTTTTATCCCATTTCCATTTTGTCGTTTTTGTTTTAAAACCAAACGATTTTATCATCTCCGTTAGTTTGCAAGCAGCTTTGGCAACATACTGATTTTCGGTTTTATCCATATCAAGAGCTTCATAAACCTTTGACACACCGTTTCGTTTTATGATTTCAAACGGTTCCTTCAATGAATCAATACAACCGGTTCCTGCTATTGCGATAAAGGTTCGTCCCGATAACGCAGATGCAATGTCCGCTTTTAATGCTCCTTCGGTAACAAATATAGCCTGTTCATCACATGGATCTCCCACAAAATGAGCAGGGCTTTGAGAAGACGTCCCTTTTTCTTCATCTACGCTTGATAACCATATGTACTTAGTCTTATGCCCTTTTTCATCAACAAAAGGTCTGTCCAACCGAATCTGAAATGCCTGTATCAACCCGGAAATTGTTCGATACGGAATAAGAATCCCCGAACAGTAGGACTTGAAATTAATCGTCCACGCTCCGTTGCTTTTTTCATAAAAGCCCGGGATTCCTTCTACTACACACCCTTTGTCCTGCAGCGCCTTTGCCATTTGCTCAAACCCAAAAGCCGGTGTACTCCTGTACCCGTTTTTTCTGATTTGTTCTAATGACAATCCGCGTTTTACAAGGTCATCAATATGCTTATCAGTCAATTTCAGCATTGACATCATCATTTCATAGGTCTGATTTCTGTCATATACAGACGCAATTTCAGAATTAGACGGTAAATCAATTTTTGGTTTTGCTGCTGATTTATACTCTTTTGGATTAGCATCCCCGTAAAGAATTTCGCATATTTCACGGTAGGCAACCGAATTTGATAATCCGTGAGCTTTCGCATATAACGCAATGGCTCCGCCGCTTTCACCGCAATAATTGCAGCGAAATTGGTTTTTTTCAAGATTTAAATTCATCTTCCCTCGTGTATCACCGCAAAAAGGGCAGTCTGTATATATGCTTTTTCTTCCAGGACGTTTAATCCTGATATTCAGTATACCTGCCACATCCATAATGTTAAAAGGCAAATCATATTGATAATTTGACATAGCATCGCCTCCTATGCCATATATTCAACTCCAAAATTCAATTTTCGGAATCTCCTTTCAATGTCGCGATCTTTTATCCATTTATTTGCTTCTTTTTCCGTTTTGAATTGTTTTGCATAATCTGCAGAATGTGTAGAGTATATTCCTGAGCGTGTAAGTGAACTTACATAACCAAAATTCGTTGTTACAACATAGAATTGTTTCAGCCTTTCTTTTTTCTTCCGAGCTACTTTTTCCCTTTCCAATGGTTTTTCTATATCAAAAGAAATATCTACATATAACTTATGAGCATCCTTATTCTCACAAATCAGTCTGCCAGCCTCCGAAAGAAAATCATCTAACTGCTCTGTACTTTTTATTATCGAAGAATAAATGCATACAGTATCATATCCTTTATAATAATATACCTCTCCGCATAACCAACTCTTAATCAGTAATTCATCGTTGATTTCTTCCAATGTTTTTGCCTTTTTGATGCCATTTTCAAAGAAACGCATTAACCTCGCATCATCTACCCACTTACCGCTTCTCATAAAATGCTGCTGATACTCACTTGGAATATAAGCTTTTACTTTTTCAATAAGCTGCTTTGGAAATAATGCAGGAATTTCATTGTTTTTTATATACATCAAATTCCAGTGTCGTTCTCTCGATTCTCGCCCGCTTATGCCAATAGTCCAGCAGTTATTGCTTCCACACAACACAAGCGGCAATATTCTTCCATCACCGGCTTTTATAAATTCCCTGGCATAAACAATGCTGTAGCTCATACCAAATCACCGCCATTTCCGCAATATTGACATTTATTGCTTGTACGATACTTGGAAACAATATACTCTTTTCCGCATTTACCGCATCTGCACAGAATGGGATGCTCAATGTCAGGTTTTATTTGAATGCTGCAACACTCATCCAAATCCGGTTCAATCTTTGCACTTTGAACATAAGCTTTTGCCAGTTCGGAGTTAGGTGCGCAAACATATACTCTTCCTGTATAAACCCACGTACACGGAATACAATAAGTATTCCGTGTAATCTTAGGTTTAAAGAAAAAGTTTATTAACCTGTTCCTTGCTGACAACATTTGTTCTTTAATTTCATTTAACATTTCGATTCCTCCTTATGCAGTTTTAGCCTGTTCCAAAAGGAACATTGCCCCTGCCCGTATCAAATTGTTCTTTGCATGGCTTGCGTGATACTCAATTCCTTTCGGACGTTCTACCGCAAGCTGACCAAGATTTTTGTCTTTATCAAATCCATAATCAACAACAATTGATTTTGCATATTCAAGCGTCATCTTGGCAAGAAGCTCATCAACAGGCATATCTTTTGACAGCACAAGTTTCGGTTTTTCCTTTTCTTTGGGAACCTCTTTCGGTTTTTCCGCAGCTACTGTTTTTGTTTCCGTCACAGTTTCTCCGGAATTATCCAAAGCAGGAATTCCATCTTCATCCGGGTTGGGAAGTTCATCATTTCCGCACTCAAACGAAATATTAACACCTGCGTCAACAATCGTCTGGTCATTCGGCAGTGCAATATCACAAAATTGCGTGCCAAAGCCCGCATCCTTTAATGCTCTTCCCAGCGCCGCTGTTTCAGCGCTTTCTACAAAGTTAAGACCGAATTTTTCATTTCCGTCATCTCTGTATCGTGATGCAAATCCGTTTGCCAGAAAATTATCCGGTGTATCGTCCTTATGTGAATACACCCTGACCTCAAATGTAGCATAGTCCTTATTGAGAACTTTAGGTATTTTCACAAGTTTTCCATCGGGATATTTAAGTCTGAACCACAAAAGCCGAAACTTCGTGTCAAGATAGACAGATGTTCCCTCATCTGTCTTTTCTTCTCTTAAATAGTTTTTAGGTTCAAAGCCATCAACATTATTGAGCGCTTTTACCGCATCATTCATATCATACAGGATACCTTTATCATTGTTTTCATTCATTTTCTTCATTCCTTTCTTTCTATAAATATAGTCGATATGATTTTCAAAGGTCAGCACATTTGATTTCACTTCTGATCTGCATTAAAAGCCGTCCAAGCTTATTTTGACCTTCGCCGTTTACCATGCCCCAATAACGATCACCGTGATTATTGCCTTCAATTAACACCGCATCGCCTGTAGCAATGAGCTTTTTTCTCATATCATCATTTTGAAATTTACTTTTAAGGCAAGCATACATAACTGAATCTTTAATTTCTTCCCAATCAGGACGAAGCTTCAGGCACCTACCCCTTCTCTTTGCACAAACAGGCGAACCCTTTGTAAAACTTAGGCGTTTATCAGTATCCAATGTTTTAGCTGCCTGGAAAGCATGCTCGACACTCGGATACGTCAATCCTTCAAACTCTATCGTGCATTTTTCGAAATTCGACAGAAACGAATATTCACCCTTAAACGAATTAATTTCATTTAAGGTGCAATTACCCACTTCTATTTCATCACTGTAAATTTCTCTGTCCCGATACTTTCCAGAATTGTATTCGCAGATTTTCATTATGTCTTCACACTTCCTTTCATTTGATCAAAATATGTCTTAATCCGTTCAGCCAGCAGAGTATTTCGTTTCGTACTGTCATTTTTATGAATGGCAGCCATCAACGCTCTTTTTTCTCCGATCAGAATGACCTTCTTTTTTGCTCGTGTTATAGCAGTATAAATCAGGTTTCTTTTGAGCATTATGTAATGGCTCATCATTATAGGAATTATGACGGTACTGTACTCGCTTCCCTGTGATTTATGTATGGTCGTTGCATAAGCAAGGTCAATAATATCAAGCTCCCGTTCGTGATAATCAGCTCTGACGCCATCAGTAAATTCAATAATTGCGTGTTTAAGCTCATCTTCATCTAAATATATAGATTTTATAAAACCAACATCGCCGTTATTTATACTATTGACATTTTTAAGCTGTATAACCCTGTCATTGAGCCTGAGCTTATTCCCATCACAGAACAGTTCATTTTTCTCACCGACAAATGGATTGACTATTTCTCTTATGACTTCATTGATGTTTTTTACACTCGTTTCACCTCTTGAGCGAAACGGTGCAAGAATCTGCACATTGTCAATTCCATTGTCATCCACTTCGTGCATATAACAATGCTTTAATATTTCAAGTGCCTCAACATCTGTATCGGCATTAATGAAATTAAAATCACTTCCATACAGAAGCTTACTGCCGTTGTTCCTTATTTCTTCGGCATTAAGTGCAATCCTGCTCGTCCCCTTCTGACGAAAAACCGTGTCAAGCATTGTTACCGCCACACATTCCGACCGCAGTATATCAAAAAATACATTGCCGGCTCCAACTGACGGAAGCTGCTCCGCATCACCGACGAATACAATTTTAGATTCCTGTCTGACACTTTTTAAGAGCTTATATGCAATACTTAAATCAACCATTGACATCTCATCTATAATGACAAGACCTTCGGCGATTTCATATTCTGCGTCCGAGCTGTCACTGCGAAGCCCAAGTGCCGAATGTATCGTTCTTGCACCGGGCATCCCACTGCTTTCAGCCATACGCTTCGCTGCTTTTCCGGTAGGTGCTGCAAGCAAAATATCAGCTTTTCCGGTTAATGTCTTATATACGTCAATAATGACCTTTAAAACCGTTGTCTTTCCGGTTCCCGGTCCTCCGGTAATAACCGACAGATTGTTTTTAAAGCACATTTTTACTGCTTCGCTTTGCGCATCCGTCAGCACTATTCCCAATCTTCTCTGAGCAGCGTCAACAATCGAATCAAGGCTCGGATATTGAGCAGCTTTCGCCAGAGCCCGCTCCGAAATATTTTTTGCAAGCTCAACTTCTGCATTAAACATATACGGAAGGTATATCATTCCGTTATTGTTTATCAGCGTCTTGGCTCTGATCAGTTCAATAATGCACTCTCTGATTTCATCATGTGTAACAGATATATTTTTTAAATCATCATTCAAGAGTTCATAACACCTGTATCTTAAATCCTGTTGCTCCATATAGACATGCCCTTCGCTCTTAATTTCGGACATTATATACTTTGCCGCTGCCTTAATCCGCATTTTATCGTTCGGCTTGCATTTGATCTTTTTTGCGATAGCGTCTACGGTTTTGAAACCGAAGCCTGCAATATCGCAAAGTTCAAATGGGCGTTCATTAAGAACTTCCATAGACTTATCTCCAAACCTTTCATGAATACGAACAGCTTTGTTGAGAGTTATCCCATACGGTGAAAGATATGACACGATACTTCTGAGGTTTTTATTCTGTGCGTATGAATCAACTATCTTCTTTATCTTTTTATCCGATAGTCCCTTTATCTCCGCAAGTCTTTTCGGTTCATTTTCAATTATGGACAGTGTATTCATGCCGAATTTGTCTGTGATTTTTTTTGCCGTAATATCACTGACTCCTGCAATGAGTCCCGATGACAAGTATCCTATTATACCATCAATCGTCTGCGGAATTATCTCTGCAAAATGCTCAATGACAAGCTGCACACCATATTTGGTTGTCTGCCATTTGCCTTCAAGCTCAAGGTCAATAGAATCCGTCGCCGGAATTCCGTAGCCGACTGCCGTAAAATGCACTTTCCGATCTCTGGGTGCGTATTTACTTCTGGCATCCTGCGGAACAGATGTGTCATCCGTCTTAAATGCTGCCACACAATAACCTGTGCTGCTATTCTCGAAAATCTTTTTCTCAAATGTGCATATCAAGTTAATCACCTTCAATTTCTATTGTTATTTTGATACGAGAAGGCTTTGGCATATCGTTATAAATAACAGGTATGCCAAGCTTTTGAGCAAGTTCAATCTCCTTTTGCATCCCCTCCGATATAACCGTTCCGCATACAACCACTTTCTTGCATATTTTTAATAAATCAAGTCCGAATTTCAAGCCCAAAGCTCTTTCTTCAGGAACACGATCATCAAGAAATACCGGAAGTATTGCATGCGGTGCGATTGCTCTGCAATTATACTTTTCGGAAATTGTACCCATATACAGTCTCGCCTTTTTCATATTTTTCATTATTCCATCCGGAGTTTCAGCACCCAAAGGCGAGCATACATAAACAAGGTCTTTTCCTTCATGTCTCATCATGTTTTTATCATCTCCTTTATATTTAATGTGCGGCTTTCGGTTTCAGATACATATTCATCATATATATCTCTGTGGTGAATAGCCAACTTTTCCAATGCCTTTGCAAGCATTCTGACAGATTTTCTCGGTTTATACGAAATGTAGACTTGCTTACCGGGCAAGGAAAGCTCACTTTCGCAAAAAGCTCCCATTTCCTCAATGATTGGTATTGACAGTCTCTTCATTTCATCCTCGATTACCTTTTTATCGGTTTCAAGCTTACTTTTTTGCTTTTTTAATCTCAAATATTTTTCAACATCTGTTCCAAAAGCAGCCGGTAAAACTTTCACGCCTAAAGATGCATCCGCTTCATCAAGATGCTGCTTTAAGCACTGAAGCACCAAATCAGGCTTGCCGCTGAATTCCGGCTCAACCTTCTTTTCGATAAACTCTTCCCAAAAATACTGTTCAGCTTCAATAATCTCATCCTCAAAATCGTAATCCCGTTCAACCTTCCGATAAGCGAAATCATTTTCACTATTACCCCAAAGGCACGCGATATACGCAAAATCAAGGTTCATAACAGCCATATAATGCCTGATTTGAAGCTCGTATTGATATGGATATTTTCCGTCTGCCCAGGCGTCTTTGTTCTGATAATTTGTGGTTTTGCATTCCAAAATTCCGCAACGTCCGTCATCATCGGTTACAAAACGGTCAACATCCGCCCTCATAAACGGATACAGCGGATGAGAAAACATTTTTTTGACCTCATATACTTTCAGTCCTGTTTTCTTTGCAAATACCTTTGCAACCAAATCCTCAAGTACGTGTCCCATTTCTTTTTGCAGCCAATTATTATCTTCACTCTCTCTTAGCGGTTTAATGCCAAGTTTATCGTAATACAAATCGCGGTTACAACGAAAGTGCGACACTCCGTAAATAATCGAGACATCGGAACCACCGATGCCTCCTCTGCGATAATCAAGCCATTCCTCCTCTGTCAAGCCGCCTGTTTCAACCACAACAGTAGGCTTATAACTACCTCTCGGCATAACTCATACCCCCTTACCATTTAATCTCTCCGGGAATATCATAGTCCTGCCACTTTACATTCAAAGCTCTTGATACGGTTTCTTCCATTTGAGTAATTCTGACACCGCTTTCTCCGGCGCACTGCATAAGGAATATTACTTCTGCAATTCCGTAATAAATATCGTGTGCACTGCAAAAACCGCTGCTGTGCATAGCATTAAATTTTTCGAGCGCAGGTACACCGTATTTTTTCGGTATTCCGATTTTAGACATTACGCCCACCATAGCATTTGACGGATTTTTTACCGTAACCGCAATCAAATCCTTGAGTTTTCCTATTGCCAGATCATACTGAGAATAAAGCATTGACAATTTCTTCTCAAAATCTCGCATAGACGCGCCGTTCTTATGTTCCAGCTTTAATGGATTACCCAGCGGGATATTTCTGCCGTCCGCAATAAGCGTAGGATATAAATTTGCTCCGCTGATGCCAACGTCTGAGCTTGTAAGTCTTACAGATGCTTTTAAATCTCTGCATTTTACAGAATGCATTGCAAGCAAATCCTTATATGTCTTAATAAGCTCATCATTGCCGTCAAGCGTCCATAGCGCTGTAACAATCGAATGGTCATAAAATCCACCTGCATACTTCACATCAGAAAAATTATCATTCAGATAGTCAGAAGTTTTTGTAAACAGCTCATACATTTCCAATATGGAGTAATCGCTTTTATCGCCGCCGTGGATTGCCGACACCTTATCGTCCGACACTTTTAACAAAGCCTGTCCGTCTGCAACTTTCATACAATGATTTAGTATTTTTGCAAATACATTTCTTTCAACTTTTGAAAGTGCATTACCGGAAATTTTTGCCCGTTCAAGTATCGTTTTGATAGCACAGCTCCGAACCGGAATATATTCGTCTCCATCTCGAAGTACAAGCTGTGTTCCGTCGAGCGTATCTTTGAGAATATCGCCCTTACCCATACTGTCATAGGAATTGACAATAGCTTCGGTTTTCGGCGTATCTCTTACCAAGGCCTCAAATCTCAGCGTATTGGACAATTCCTTTTTCCATGTTGTCTTTCCTTTTCTGTCCTCTAAAAAGTCCAGAAAATCTCTTTCTCCCGCAAATTCCTCAAAAAAAGAATCTGCATAAACCATTGTTTCATTCATTTGTGTTTCCACCTTTCTATAAATTTATATATTTCTAAAAGCTCAAAGCTTTTTAGACATAAAAAAGACGGAAATAAATGCATTTTATAAAAAATCACATTCATTTCCGTTATAAGTGCAGTAACCCTGCATAAAATAAAAAAAGCCAACAGCACCTATGCCATATTTGGACATAGCTATACTGTTGACTTAAATTACAATCACAACATCTCGTATGCTAAAACTTTATATTTAAGTTCGGGTAACACCCACGCATAAATTTGTTTATATAATAATTATAACACAATATATGGTGTTTGTCAACCTTAAAAACACAATATGTTCCGGTTGAATATATAAACCCATATTATATTTTCTTGCACAGGTTTTACCTATATAAACTATTTACTATTCAGTTATAGAGTTCATTGCTTTATTGCTTAATTCACGTACACCCATTCCCGAATACAAATCTCTTTGCCATTTTGTATAATCAAACGGTTCTTTAATAATGAGACTTATAAACCTTTCAGCATCTACTTTTCCCAAGCCTTCAAGCAGAATTTTCATTCCTTCCGTCCTTACAAGCGTGTCATTTCTCATCATATTATTCGCCCTCCGTTTCTATGATGTAATCAATCGGATTTAAAATTTTGACTATGTCAATTTTTTTCTTCAATATGCCAATATCAGTGGTCAGAAAATAATCGCATTGAGCCTCTGCAGCACAAGCGATATGGATTGCATCCTTTGCTTTTAATCCCTTTATCAATAGGTTTTCTGCTACATTTAATATATTCTCATTCTCCTCAACATAAAAGCTCGCAATATCCTTCCATTTAATTATTGAATCACGTCGAATCTCAAAAGGATTGCAGCTGTTTTCGTATTCGAGCATATATGACCAAACCAACGAATGTTTTCCATTCAATATCATATCTTGAACCGCAAGTTTGGCTTGTGTTTCAAGGTGAATTTTAAGTTGCGTTTGATCATCAAAAGGTCTGTTAAAACAACAGTTATCCAAATACAGTTTCATCTGTAACACCTTCTCTCCTATTATTTCACCGCGTGCTTCAATATATTTATCGTTTCTGTAATGTCAGATGAACACTTCGGTAATTTATTTGACTCTTTTGCAATTTCTTCTAATTCATTCACGTAGCTTTTCGGATAAACACATACAGGCTGAATAAATATTATACCGTCTTTCTGACTGATGTCAAGTTTATCTCCTTCATGCAGCTGCATTTCTTCAATAATATCTTTTGGAATAGTAATTTGCGAATTTTTTCTTAATTCCATTATTGCCATAAGTCCGCCTCCAACTATCCTACTTTCTAACTATATTATATTATAAAACTGCTTTAAAGTCAATATTCATAACACAATTTCTTAAATAGTATTTTATTAAAATCAACATATACTTTTCTATTTTCCTATTCGGCATATATGTTCACGAACACTCAGCATCAGATCAATACCTCTTGCAATCATATTAACCGACTGCTGAAACAGCAATTCTTTCGATGTCACCTTATAGTTTGTAAATACGTCCATAGCATTGCAAAAATCATTCATTCTACGCCTGCAATCAGGAAGTTTCAATGCAGCCTCCAAATATTCCGAATAGTATTCTCCATCACATTCCGGATGACTGTTTAAAATATCCATTATAAAAGCACTGGCATTTGCAACGCACTCAGGGTATACAACTTCTGAAGACATTTTTCTGATATACTGCACAGTTTTATTCAAGGCTTCATATCTGAATGATATTTCCATATACGCTTTATAAAACTTTGATGCGGCATCTAAGTGGAGCGCCTCCGCTTTATTATACCGTTTTTGCATATTTTCTGCTTTTACACATAACTTCTGATACTCAACTGCATCACATAAAATAACATCATTCACATTTCCACCTCCATATTCCATTTCGTGTTTTAATTTGCTATTGTATATGTATCAGTAATCGACAATGCCCCTGAAGAATTTTCTTCAAAAGGCATATGTCAACTACTAAACATTTTTTCTCCTTATCTTTGCTATCTAATAATTTTTGTCCCGCATACGAGATAATATGTGTCGTATCCGTCTTTTTCGGTGCCTTTTGAAACAGGCAGAGAATAATCAACATATCCGATAAAACCGTTTATGTTTTCTTCCGGCTTATATCCGTTTTCCTCTGCTTCCTTTAACTGTTCTTTCAGCCACGCATCAACCTTATCCTGCGATTTTGTTACTATCAGGGAAGAAACAGTTTCTTCCCCGTCAAGTAACCCCATGCAATTAAGTACATAGCAAACATATACATATTCTTTATCGTTCATTTAACTCACCCTTATAGTTATTTAATTTTATATAACCCAAAGAAATCAATATTTTTTCGATTTCATCCGGAGTTACGGCACTCATAGTTGAAAGCTCGTCAAAGAGTTTGCTGTTTTTCTCAAATGCCGTGAATGCGTCGTCAAAAACCTCAACCCTCGCAGCCAGCTTTTTATTATACTTATAAAAGCTGATCATAAATTCATATTCAACGCCGTCTCCTTCAACTTTCTGAACAATATTAAACTGTTCTTCTAAATTTTTATCTCTTGATTCAGGTTCCGTAAAACGATAAAACCCCTTAAAGCTTTTTACACTCATTTTCTTTCTTCCTTTCATATATTTAGTTCTTTACTGATTTTTTTAAGCCGTGATTTCAGCAATCTATTGTTTCGGCAGAATTGTTCATAAAACGGTTCATCTGTTTCGTACATAAAATACCTTAACAAAAGAACATCTTTTAAAAGTGTGTTTGTATCCTCGATTTTTTTATGTATCTTATTAAATAGCGGCGCTATTTCGGTAATGCTCCTCATATCTTCAATAAGATATTCCCTGTCTTCATCAGAAAAATTATCTTTCATCCAGTCTTTAACGCGAATTAATGAACCTTTCGGATGATGCCTGCGTTCTGTACTGAAATTATATATAAATTCATCATTATCATCAGGAAATATCCAAAACGGATAAATTCTGCACGTTCTCGGTTTTACTTCCTGCACACTGCATCGTTTGCCTTTTAGAAAAATACACGAATGCTCCTTTCCAACAGCATTAAGCGTAAAGATCGGAAATTCTGTTTTTTCAAGAAAAAACATTCGCGCATATTTTTCATAAAAATCTGCAACCGTGATATTGAAGTGTTTCGCAAGATAATATGCGTCCTTTGCTTCAAGAGTAACTGTACCTTCAACATTTTTGCAGCATTCAGCACACCGTTTGCATCTGAACTGCACTCTGTCTGCCAGTTCAACTTCTTTTGAATTTTTTATTTCGTACATATACTACCTCCGGCAACTCAATCTTCTAACTGTTCGGCATCGCTTGCCTCCCAGCCGGTAAGCTGTGCATGATCTTCTATTTCCGCAGCAGACATTGCATTTACCTTTTCAACAGCCTCATCAGAGGTATCTGCTTCAACACAGATACCGCCTGTTCTTGTTATAGTTACATCATATGTCATAAAATCATTCTCCCAACATTTCAAAAAATTCCTTTTCACTAATTATTTTAATGCCATACTTTTTAGCATCGTTAATTTTTTTGGTGCCCGACTTATAGTCTGCAACAACCACAAAACTTGTACTTCTGGTTACTGATTTTTGAGGATTACCGCCATAGCGTTTTATAAGCTGCTCCATATCGTTTCGCGAGTATCCCGAAATTGTACCCGTAACAACGATATTAAGCCCATTTAAAACTCTACCGCCGTTTTTGCTCTGACAAAAAGGCGATTCATATAGCCGTAATCCTTTGCATACTTTGCAGTTGTTTGTTATTACAATATTTCCGCCAAGCCATCTGCCTATATCATTTTCCTCTTTTTCGCTTAATTCATAATCATTAAACGCATTGGTTCCGGCTTCTGATAAAACAAACGGCAAAGGGTTTAAACGGCTTAGATCTCTTCCTTGAGGCAAAGCATTTTTAAAGTAATATTCTTTGCGGTCGAAATTTACAAAATATGTGTATTGCGGTACTTTGTTCAGAACACTGCGCTCCGAATACATATTCACAACATACTCATACGCATCATCTTCCAGTGGAAAAATATTACTTTTTCCGCTGTTTTGGAATATAAATATTACTCGATCCCCACGCCATTCCGTTGCCATAAAATATTCAATTGTATGACCGGCCGCCGAATACACCGAAGCATTTTCATCAAAACTGCCGAAATCAAGATACTCTTCCTTATCTGGATTTACGCATAAACACTTATTCATTTAATAATTCCTCCTTTCATTTCAGCAATCTTATCTACCATCTCAGCAATAGCATCAAAAATATTTTCACAATCGCTGACATACGAATTATCCGTTGTTTGATTATCAACCTTACTCAAAAACACTTCAAACCAGTTATTATTTTCAAAATCAAGCGCATAATCAGGATCATCGCCTACCATAATAGCTTCCAAGTGTGCATCATTTGCAATATATGCCTGCATTCTATCATAGAAGTTCCCGCCGTTTGATTTGTCCTTTACATATGCAAGTACATCATTCGTTTTCTTATCAAGTAAATGGACTATTACATCTCCGTTTGCCATCAAATCGAACTGGTTGTCGCCGCATACTATTGTTGCAATCAATCCTCCATACCAGCAATAATTGCATTTTCCGTATTCAATACACTGATGAAGTGTAATCTTCACATTTTCAGTCGTAATTCTTATATTTGCAAGTTTAACTCTCATAAGAATTTCCTGTATTCTGTCAAATCCGTCAAACTCAACCTTGCGTGTCTGAAGAAGCATTTCTCTTTTCCTCCAAGAGCAACATTTTCAGCTCTTTTAACTTTCCTTCCGCACACGAAAGACCGTCTGCAAATGCATCATATTCTCCGGTTTTCTTGCCGTAACGATATACAGGCGTAGCGTATTTACTGCTGTAACCTGAGTAATTTCTGAAACGAGTGACAAATATCTGTTGTTTCTTCGGGAGTTCAGCCTTAAATATCTGAACATTCAGTTCAGGTATATCCAGCCATACACCCCAGCTTTCAAAGCTTTCTATAAAATCCCTGCGTTTTTTGCAATTACTGAGCTTTATTACATCAGCCTCCGTTAATACTTTAATGTTTTCTTTTGTTTCATTCATTTTTATAAACATTCCTTTCACTGCGTTCAAGGCACAAAACAGCATGAAACTGTTGCACATTGACGCAAAATTTTGTATAATCTTTTTATCTCATAACAGATATACTACAAATCACGCGGAGGTGAGTGCGCCGTTTCTTTGGAACAGACCGCATTTTTATATGTGTAGATTACTCTTTCAAGCACAAATAAATAGGAATTTGAGCCTGTAGACTTATCTTTGTATTAACAATACTCGTTAATAGCTGAGGAATCAGTCAATGTCTGTTTTTGAGATAGTTTTTACGAAAGGATAAACTCTTATGTTAAAAATCGTTTACCCCATTTGCTGTGGAATTGATGTCCACAAAACCTTTGTCATTGCCTGTATTGCTTCTACAAACGAAGCCGGTATAACAAAGTATCAATCAAAACGTTTTTCCACTTTCACCAAAGGCTTGCGTGAACTTCGCGAGTGGCTTTTATCAAATTCCTGCATAAATGTCTGTATGGAATCTACAGGAAAATATTTTATTCCTGTCTACAACATTTTAGAGGACGGTTTAAAGCCTATTGTTGCTCACCCTAAATACGTTAAAGCTATCAGAGGTAAAAAAACCGATAAGCGTGACGCCAAATGGATTGCTGACCTTTTCAAGCACGATTTAATTGCTTCAAGTTTTATTCCCGACAAACATATTCGTGACTTGCGCGACCTTATGCGTTATCGCTTTAAGCTTACCAATTTCGGTTCAAGTGAGAAAAACCGTTTTCAAAATTGCCTTACCGTTTCAAATATTCAACTTGCAAGCGTTGTTTCAGATACCTTTGGTAAGAGTTCTATGAATATTATTGAGCATATTCTTGAAAATCCGTTTGATAAGAATATTGACATTTCCTCTTTAATTCACGGCTCTCTTACCAAAAAGATACCTGAACTTGAACTTGCCGTAGATGGAGTTATTACAGAAACTCAAGCTGAAAAAATTAAAATCATAAAACAACATTATGATTCGCTTGATTTGTGCAAACTCAATCTTGAATCGGTTATACTTAATCTTTCCCAACCTTATCAAAAGGAAATTGAATTGATTTTATCAGTTCCTTCAATTAACAATATCTTCACCGCTATCGGAATACTTTCCGAAATAGGTGCGGATATGAATGTATTTCCTTCTGCAAAGCACTTATGTTCATGGGCAGGTCCTACACCTACCAACAACGAAAGTGCAGGAAAGAAAAAGTCAGTTAGAATTTCAAAAGCCGGTCGTTATTTAAAACCGCTTTTGGTTCAATGTGCTACTGCTGTTGCCAAAAGCGAAAAGCATCCCGAAATCCGCAATCGTTATTTGAACCTCAAAAAGCGTAGGGGTCATAAGAAAGCAATTATTGCCATCTGTCGTATGCTTCTTACTGCAATTTACCACATTCTTAAAAAGCAGGAAGTTTACAACCCTGACCTTTACAAAAAAGCGGAATTATTGCCGATTTCAAGAGAAATAACACTTGAACAGGCTATATACATAGCACAAAGGCAAGGCTACAAAGTTATGGCGGTTTAGAAATTTCTTTTCTCATATTCTTTTTTTCAGTCATCACCGGATGACTTGTTTGCTGTGCAAAATTTTATTTTGTTTTACTTCCATCTAAAAGCCATTAGGTTTCAGACTTGTTTCCTCCATTCAAATTTTCTTTTTAATGTCCCTAACGCTACTTAAACAAGCATAGACATCACCTCTGTTTTTTTAATATATTTCAAAAGCAAAAATTGCTTTTAAGCAATAAAAAAAAGCAGAAACAAAGAACTCTGTTAAGAGTTATTCATTTCTGCTATATAAGTGCGGTTTCCCGTAAAAAACAAAAAAGTCAACAGTACCTATGCCATATTTGGACATAGTTATACTGTTGACTTAAATTACAATCACAACATCTCGTATGCAGGAACTTATATTCAAGTCCGGGCAAAGCCCACGCATAAATTTGTTTATACAGTAATTATACCACAATATATAGTGTTTTGTCAATATTTTATAACTATATATTCTGTTTTTTTATTAAAAAACGTTGCGTTTTTATGATTATTTTCGTAAAAGAATACTATAACACAAGTAGGAGGAAATATATATGCTTATATCAGTCGATCATGGAAATAAACAAATTAAAACGGCACACAAGACATTCACCTCAGGACTTATGTGCAGCGACATTCCGTTTCCACTGTCATCCGACTCGTTATTTTACAACGGGAAATATTATGCTTTGACAGATGAAAGAATACCGTATATGCGCGACAAAACTGCAAATGATAAATTCTTTGTTTTAACATTGTTTGCAATTGCTTATGAGCTTATTGACGCCGGCAAATATATTTCAGGGCTGACATCTGAAATAAACCTTGCTATCGGTCTGCCGCCGGGACATTTCGGCAAGCAATATAAGCAATTTGAAAAATATTTTAAACGAAATGAAATTATTAATTTTGAATTTAACCAAAAGAAATTTAAGATTATGATTAAAAGTGCAACAGCTTATCCGCAGGGCTATGCCGCAATAATGCCGATGTATACAAAAGTAAAAGAATATCCCCGTTCCGTTATTATTGACATCGGTGGTTACAGCCTTGACTATCTGCAACTGAAATACGGCAAAGCTGATATGTCTGTATGCGACTCGCTTGATATGGGTGTTATAACCTTATATAACGATATAAAATCCAGAATTAACTCAAGCGAAGATATGCTGATTACAGAAAACGATATTGACGCTGTTCTAAAAAACAAACCTACAGTGTTTGATGAACGCATAAAAAAAATAATCAAGCACCAGGCAGTAGACTTTACAGAGAAAATCATAAATTCGCTCCGTGAGCGTTTTATAGATTTAAAAACCACACAGGCAATATTTGTCGGCGGCGGTTCCCTGCTGTTGTCAAAATACATTACAGCGTCAAGCAAAATTACGAATCCGGAGATCGTAGAAAACATCAACGCTAACGCTATGGGATATGATATACTGCTCAGAAAGCAAATTGAATATGGACGGTGATTTTGATGAAAGATAAAAAATTGCCCGAAAGATTTTCTATACGATTTGATTCTTCCATCCCTGAACACAGGCACGTCATTGAAGTTCTTTCAAAAAAGGGTCGGAATACTGCCAGATATATTGCAGATGCCGTTATAGCCTATGAAAGCAACAAAAACTCTTTGGAAGCTACCGTTACAGAAGTTGTGAATAAAATGCTCGGTCTGAATGCACTTGAACACGATATTATTTCTAAAACCGATGAACCGGGTGATACTTTCAGCTTTAACGATATTGCAGATGATCTTGCAGTATTTAAGAAACAATAAAATATATTAGTTAAGCACCCGAACCATTCGCATGAATTGTTCGGGTGCTTGGCATCTATATAGTCTAATATATGAATATTCAAATCCATCACTCAAACCATGAAATATGAACTGCAAAATTTTTTACGAATTTCTGTTAGTGTAGGATGCAAATTTTCCGTTATTTATATCAAACTAAAATAATTCTATATCCGGCTTTTGTTCGTGCGCAAATTTATAATTCGAAATATTTTATTTCTTTTTTTTGTTTCATATTGACTTTTCTGTGCTTTTGTAGTATAATATTAGTGTATCATCTAATTCGTGTGAAAGGAAGCATTAAACATGAATCATACAATCATCAGAATCGAAAGTATCGAAATTAAGAACTTTAAGAATGTCGGATATGGTTATCTTAATTTTGAAACTTCAAAAAAAGACGGAAATGCGAATATTCTCGGATTATACGGACAGAACGGTTCAGGTAAAACCGCTTTGATTGATGCTTTGGAGCTGCTCCGTCTATCACTTTCCGGCAGGGCAATTCCGGCTCACTATGCCGACTATATCAATGTAGACAGCGAATACGCAACACTCAAGTACGGTCTTAAAATCAACAACCAACAGGCGAACAGTGAATATTCAGCCTTTTATGAGGTAAATCTTCGCCGAGAAATTGATCAAAACGAACACAATACAGAGCAACCTTTAATTGATGAAAGATATAAAGCTGTTCTGTTTGACGAAGTACTTTCATGTTCATACAAATGCAAGAATGAGAAAGTGCGGCTATCACCCATAATTGATACACGAACAAGCGATGATGTTGTATTTCTTCCGGCAGCAAAATATCAATCAATTGTTGGAAAGAATAAGGATACCGCAACAAATCTGTTAGTTGCTAAACAACTTGCATATGCAACGTCGCGTTCCTTTATTTTTTCAAGAGAATTATTAAATGCAATTCGTAAAAATTGCACGGAAGATTGGCAGCGTTTACTCGTGGAAAGTCTTGTATTTTTCGGAAATTTCCAGCTGTTTGTCATTAACACAACAAATACCGGTCTGATTAGCCTGAATGCACTTCCGCTCGCTTTCAACTATGCCGAAAAAGGGAAGTCTGCCATAGGCAATATTTTAATTAAGCTAAATGAACCGTCTTTAATTCCCGAATCTGCATTAGATATTGTACGTAAAGTCATAAAATGTATGAATGTGGTGCTGCAACAACTTGTTCCGGGACTAACAATCAGTATCAAAGACATGGGGCCTCAGTTATACCAAAACGGAACATCCGGACATTGTATTCAACTTATGTCTGACAAAAACAGCAAAAAAATTCCACTGCAATACGAATCAGAAGGCATCAAAAAACT
The DNA here is from genome assembly GCA_934462715.1 of uncultured Clostridia bacterium. Classification (GTDB taxonomy): domain Bacteria; phylum Bacillota; class Clostridia; order UBA1381; family UBA1381; genus RGIG1988. Next base: position 80,058 of record CAKSIJ010000010.1, on the reverse strand, counting down.
CATATCTGTTCTACAGCTTTTGATAGCAATATACAATAAACCCTCAATGACCGTTGCTATTGATGAATTGGATTCCGGAGTGTTCGAATATCTGCTTGGCGAAATTCTGCGTATTCTTGCAGAAAAAGGGAACGGACAGCTTGTATTTACCTCTCACAATCTGCGTCCTCTGGAAACTTTGGATAAGCGTTTTATTGCTTTTACAACCACCAATCCACAAAATCGATATATCCGGATGAGCAATGTAAAGGCAACGAACAATCTGCGTGATTTCTATTATCGTGACATCGTACTCGGAGAGCAGAGCGAACCCGTGTACGAACCGACCAACAACAGCGAAATCGCAATGGCATTCAGAGAGGCAGGTGATCCTGATGCCTCGTAAAAAAATCATATTTGTCATTGTTGAGGGGCCGTCAGACGAGGAAACTCTCGGCGTACTCTTAAACCGAATTTACGACAGCAATTTTGTTTATATCCATGTTATGCATTGTGATATAACAACCGAGCCGAATGTAAACCCGGGCAATGTTGCCGCAAAAATTGGTGATTTGGTAAAAAAATATGCCGGAAGAACATTTAAGTCAGCTGATTTTTGTCAAATTATTCATATTACAGATACTGACGGAGCATTTGTCCCCAATGATGCTATTTTAGAAGATGTGTCGGCTATAAAACCATTCTATTCTGAAACGAACATTAAAACGCACAGTAAAATCAGCATTGAAAATCGCAATCAACGCAAGAGAGAAAATCTGAATCGGCTTTTCTCAACATCTAAAATCTGGAACATACCTTATCGCGTTTACTATATGTCATGTAATCTGGATCATGTGCTCTACGGAAAAATGAACAGCACCGATGACGAAAAGAAAAATGACGCTTTTTCATTTGCAAAGCAATATCGTGATAATATTCCGGAATTCATAAATTATATCTGCAAATCTGATTTTTCTGTTGTTGACAGTTATCCTCAATCATGGCAATATATCCGCGAAGGTCTTCACTCGCTTGAACGCCATACAAATTTTGGACTATGCTTTAAGTAGAAATTATATTAAGACAAGCATCTGAACAATTATCAAAAATTACTGTTCAGATGCTTGTTATCTATATAACTTGCTTAAAAACATATTTTTCTTACAGATGATATTTTTTCAAGTCCATGTCTTTCTATATACTCATATGCCTCAAATTCGTCCATAAACTTCATAGCCTCTGAGAACTCTTTCACATAGCGACCAGCGCTTCCTATCATCCGTAAGCCAACACACGAATTAATTGCTATTATTACCGTTTGATCCACTACCGCCTTTACATCTCCTTTGTTTAATGCTAATCCTTGAATTTACCTTGCTGCCATTAATCTTATTTTTCGTTAAACTTAAATAAATTCAGTCCTATCTCTTCATCAAAATATCTGTCAATAGCTCCGTCTATTATAGTAATTACCATTTCACAGGTTGCACTTACGATAGCTTTGTTCAAATGACCGCCGAACACCTCACCCTTTTCGTTACCTGCACTCATATGAATATGACAATAAAATTCATCATTCATTGTATTTATTGTTCCAGTCAATGAAGTAATCTCAAAATACCCTTGAAACGAATTAGAGTAATATTTCTTTTCATCTGTTTTGAACACACCGACTGTAAAATCATTAACCGCGCCCAACGCACTGATACTTGCCAACTTTATATTTTCCTTTAACGCAATTTCCTTGACTTTTTCGAGTATTTCCTCACCCTTGTCAATTCTTGCAATTATCGTGTTGTCAAATTTCCTGTATTCCATATCTTTCTCCTGTTTATTTTAAATTCAGAACTGACGTATCATCCGGTTAAAACTCCACTGTTTCCTCCGGTTTTGTAAATGATGAAAATACCGCTTTTGCGTTCTTAAAATAGAACACCTGTGTATTCCCGTCATCGGGATCATAAAGTGCTTTAAGCTCCGGATATGCTTCAAGCATTGAAACTCTGGCCTCTCTGCGGTCGTCCTCAACAAGTTCACCCGACACTCTGATCCATTCTTCTCCGTTCATTGCACATATCTCTACATTCGGATTTTTCTTTATCTGCTCCGACACTGCTTTTTTCTTACCAGTCTGAATATAGAGCTTCCCTTCAAAAATATGAGCCGTTCCGAAAGGACGAACCTTCGGTTTGTCGCCGTCAACCGTTGCCAAATAATAAGTTTTTGCATCTTTCAAAAATTTACATACTCTTTCCATTATCTTTGTCTCCTTATTCTTGTTAATTTATTTTTTTTCATAGCTTTTGGTTTTGTTAAATCGAAGCTATCCTCAATCATATTTTTAATATCATCATCAGGCACCGTTCCGTCAAGTATAATCGAATTCCAATGATACTTATTCATGTGGTATGCCGGAACAACGGATTTATAAGCACTTCTCCACATATATGTAAGGTTCGGATCACATTTAACATTTATCCAAATACAGCCCATATGCTCATAAATTGCTGCGAACATCTTTTTATTGCTCTTATGGCGCATTACTGTCCAATTGAAATCGTGGAATGGATAATCCTCATAAGTATTTTTTAATGACAAGCAATAATCTATCGCTTCTTTTCTTGTTTTCATAATATCACCGCTTATATTTCTTCTGTTCTATCGAACACGCTGCCGCTTATGGAATATATATCATCTATCGGTATTTTTGTTCCGTCATCCATCACTACATCTCTTTCGTACTCGCGCACTTTGATGATAACACCGCTTTTGGAAACATATGCACCGCCGGATTTCGTTTTATCTGAAACAAAATATGATATGACAACCTTATACTCTTCATCAGCATTTTCAAGATACTGCAATTTAGCGTTTAGTTTTTCAATCTCGTATTCGTCAAGCTCTAATTTACTATCTGTTTGCCTTGCAGTTTCAGCGATAGTATCGTCATATCCCGTGAGTGCCGCAAACGGCGCAAACTGAGCTTCACGCAATATTTTATCAGGAAAATCCTTTTCAATTTCAGGATTTGGGTATTGCATATTCAATATATCATTATACTTAAACTCACTCATATCGCACTCCCTATGCATTATGTCCGCCGATGCTTCCGTTTCGTTCTATTGTTGTTGCACCTTCTTGTAAATTTGTACCCTTAATTATAGAATTCTTCCCGTACCGATGTTTTATATCAAGGATCGCCTCCTGTATCCGGCGTTCCTTTTTTAATTCATTTTCCTCCTTTTCCCGTTTTGCCTGTACCTCATCATAATTCGTAAACAAATCCAACTGTTCATAATTTTTTTGTTCCTTTACATCATTTTCAGATACAAGATTATTTGCAGAAATCGTAACTCTCCTTATCAGCAGCTCTCTGCCGACAATTTTATCATATAACTTAATAACAGACTCTGTTATCAGCCTTGCCGACGATGTGCGCCTGCCTATATTTGCGGTGCCGTGTGCGTGTTTTGGAATTTGCCTTCCATACATATCTGTCGTAACCTCACCATTATATTTTCTGCTGATTTCGGGGTTGGTTAAGCACTCTCGGTCATATCCGACAGTCAATACGATTTGATTGGTGACAAGATGCTTTTCAACCAAATCAAGCGCCAAAAGCTCAAGCATTTCCCATACAATAATCCTTGCCTTGTCAAAATCATACGGACATTTGAGTACCTGCCCGGCGCTTATGCTCTTATTTTCGGGCGTATATGCCTTTGCCTCGGCAATGGTGCAAGGCTCATATCCCCAAGCGTGGTCAATGAGCATTTTTGCGTTTATTCCGAAAAGCTTTTTAAGTTTCTTCCTGCCGTACTGCGTAAGAGACTCTCTTGCTATATCGCCCATAGTAAACATTCGGTTATCTTCAAGCTTTTTTGAATATCCCTTTCCCACTCGCCAAAAGTCAGTAAGAGGTCTGTGTTCCCATAGCATCTTGCGATAAGCCATTTCATCAAGATACGCCATTCTAACGCCATATTTGTCCGGCTCCATCTTTTTTGCCGTTATATCCATCGCAATTTTTGCAAGATACATATTTGTACCTATTCCTGCCGTTGCCGTTATACCGGTTTTATCAAGAACATCTTGAATAATCATCCGCGCAAAACTATTCGAATTTTTTCCGTTTGCATTAAGATAATCTGTTATATCCATAAACACTTCGTCAATGGAATAAACAAGTATATCATCGCTCGACACATATTTAAGGTATATCTCATATATCTTTGCCGAATATTCCATATAGTGTGCCATTCTCGGCTTGGCTATAATATAGTCAAGTTCAAGCGACGGGTTTGCTTTAAGCTGCAGAGCGTCGTATGATTTTTCTGCAAAGTTATGGTTTGGCGCTTTGTTCCTTCGTGACGCATTTACATTTTTCACCGTTTGTATAACTTCAAACAATCTCGCCCTGCCGGGAATACCATACGCTTTCAGGCTTGGTGTTACAGCAAGGCATATTGTTTTCTCGGTACGGCTCTCATCCGCAACCACAAGATTTGTTGTCAGCGGATCTAATTTCCTTTCGATACATTCAACGGAGGCATAAAAGCTCTTCAGATCTATGCATAAGTATGTCCGTCCCATAGCATTTACGCCCCTCTTTTCTTATAAAATTTCAACTTGCACCAATGAGCACTTTGAGACAACAATAATCGGTACTTCATATTATTTTCGTTCTTTCAAAATTCTATTCCCTTCATCCTCGGTTATGTATTTAACTTCAACCATACATTCCACAACCTTTTCCTGTCTTTGTTTCGCAAGATCGGGCCGCACATCAAGTGAATAAACCGACGGTGCATTCGGTATTCCGGCAAGCAAAGTACATTCATTGTCGCTCATTTCAATGGGCTTCTTTTGAAAATACCCTTCCGCAGCGTCATATATGCAATAGTATCCGCTGCCGTAGTATATCCCGTTAACATAAAACTCAAGCACCTGCTGTTTATCATAATGTTTTTCTATGTCAACAGCCATAAATATTTCGGCAATTTTCCGTTCAAGAGTATTATCCTGCGGAAAGTACAAATTCTTTGCAAGCTGCTGCGATATTGTGCTGCCGCCCTCAAGCAATTCCCATGCACGAATATCATTGTATACTGCTCTTGCAGTTCCGATAATATCAAAGCCTTTATGTTTATAAAACCGCCTGTCCTCCACTGCAACAAGTGCTTTATAATATATTTCGGGAACATCGTCATATACGGTGTAATGCTCTTTGGAGCGGAGCTTAGTTATCGCAGTTTCTAACGGATACTCCTGTAGTGCGAAAGCGTATTTATCATAGCCCCTTTTAACCTCATATCCGCAAAACACCACTGCCGCAATGATAACAAACAGAAATAAACTACGAATCTTCTTTCTCATATCAGACCTCTGTTTTATTCGAATCGGCATCTCTGACAAATTCGGCAACATCTCCCAAATTACAATCGAGAGCTTTGCAAATTCTATCCAAAACACTCATCGCAACATATTCACCCTTGTTTAATTTTGTTAAAATGGCTGTTGATATCCCGGTCTTACGCCTTAAATCAGCATTTGTCATATTCCTTTTTGCCAACTGTATTCTAAGATTTGTGTAGTCTACTTTCATCATTACACCTCCGTATTTGATGATATTATACCACAAATTTCTACTTTTTACAACACTTTTTCTATATTTCGTAAGAGAAATGCCTGTATTTTTTTCAGAACAACTTTTCAAAATCAAGTAAAGGCTAACCCATAATGAGTGTTGCCTCTCTCGTGCCAACATGCGCTTCTTAACCAAACACCGTAAAAGCGTTGACTATACAAGAAATTTATGTTATAATAACACCATCTATCGCAGCCTTTTCCAAGCACTCTAACTTATTCTTAATATCTAATTGACTACTTCTTTTATCATCAAATACGCAATCTATATCAATCACTTTGCCGAAGATTTTTTCTGCCTTTTTTAAGTCACCTATTCTTTCTGAAAAAGTAGATTCGTATTCATACAGCCTTCCTAAATTTAAAATACCGCAAATTTCATTACCTTGAGCTGCCAATTCATAATAATATTTCGCCTTATCCATATCATGCAGATTTTTCTCATAAATTACCCCCAAATTGTTAGCTGCCCACGAATTACCATTTTGCACCGCCATTTTGTACCACTTACATGCCGTTGATAAATCCTGTTTTACAACTGTACCATAATCATACAACTTTCCCAGTTGAAATTGTACTTTATCATTTCCTTTTCCGGCTTCCTCCACCATGCGCGGAATACCTCCGTCTGCGTATCTCCGTGAAGATTAAACAGTATTCTTGCGGTTATATAACCGTCAACATCGTCACGGTTTATGACTATGTCTGCCGCTTCTCTGCCGGGATCGGGCAAGTACAGTTTATTGCTGCCCGAAACGCCGGTATTCCAGCTTAGCATTGTCGATTCGGCGTTTGTGCTTCCGAGTACAACCTGCATAAAGCTGCCGAATCTTGCCGTACAGTTGTTCATGTCAAATCTGTAGCCGAGCTCGTACCATGTGTTTCTGTCAAGCGGATAGTTCGGGTTTAGTCTGTCGCCCATAACCTCAGCCGAAAAAGCGTACGTGTTATTTCCTACCTCCTCTGCAACATTGTGAAAGATATATTCCATACTGCCGCCGCCCGCGTTTGCCGAAATCCGATTCGTCCACCTTTGCTCCGCTCCGTTTGCCACAGCCGGCGAATCAAATGCGGTATTATAAGTATCTGCGTCAAAGCTTTCCGAGAAGATGATATCCGACCATTTTGCGTATACCGTAATATTATCGGTTATTCCCGTACCGTCAAACGGTATTGTAAGCGCTTCATCCCTGAACCAGCCGTCAAATCTGTACGGCACTTTTTTGGGAGCCGGAGGAAGAACAATCACTCCGTTCGTCGTGACGATTGGTTCCGTTTCACTTCCGCCGTTGCTGTTAAAGCTTACTGTGCAGACAACGTTCCACTTTGCATAAACCGTCATATCGGAATTAATATTTGTATAATCAAATTCCGTTGTAAATTCGGGATCTGTGTACCAGCCTATAAATTCGGCGCCTTCCTTTGTGGGAATCGGCACTGATGACAGCGCTCCGCCCTGTACCGTCGCGTCGGGTAGGATTACATCGTCAAAGCCTGTTACAAAGTGCACTGTATATGTGTCGCTGAGCTTTATGTAAATATCGTCAATGAAAAACGAGCTGCCGCTTTCCGTACTCTGTTTCCAGCCTTCAGCCGATATAAAACCGGAAAAAGCATGAGAAAATCTCTCGGGAACGTAATTGTTTTTCTGCGCTGTCGGGAATCTTACCGTAACGCTGTCGTTTACAGCTTCCCCGTTCTTTTTGGTATAGCTTACATAATAAATCGCTTCTCCGTTTTTATCGCAGTTTTCTGCTGTTTGAGTATCTCCGTGCATATTGAACTGTATCTTTGTTGTAACAAAGCCGTCAACCTCATCGGAGTTAACCGTAAGCGTTTTGCTGTTGCCGGAATCGTCAATCCCGTCAAGCTTCAGGATATTTACGGCATATGCGTTGGTATTCCATGCCGGCATTATGGTATTCGCCTGAATACTTCCGAGCGAAACCTGCATAAATCCGCCAAGACGTATTCTGCAATCGTTCATATTGAACTTATACCCCAATTCATACCACTTATTGCGGTCGAGCGGATAATCGGGATTTCTTCTGTCCTTTCCGGTAATATCCATCTTCATAATCTGCATATTTCCGGCTGCCTGTTCAACGGACGAATTAAAGGTATACTTCATATAACTGTTTGCGTCATCGCCCTCGATACTGCCTGCCCATCTCTGAGCTGCGCCGCCCGTTGCCGCCGGGGGTGCATAGTCTGCGTTATATCCGCTTTCAAAGTCCTCGTAATATACGGCGCTAAACCATTTTGCATAAACCGTCATATCGCCGGTTATTCCCGTACCGTCAAACGGTTCGGTTAAATTCTCGTCCTTGAACCAGCCGACAAATATTTCTCCTGTCTTTGTCGGCTTTTCCGGAAGCGTTATGCTGTCCTCTGCGGTCAAAACCGGTTCAACCACACTGCCGCCGTTACTGTTAAAGGTTATTGTATACACCGTTCTCCATTTAGCATACACGGTTATATCCGATTTTATATTGAAATTATCAAACGGCTTTATATACTCCGCGTCCTCATACCAGCCGTCGAATAAGGCGCCCGCTTTTTCCGGCTTCGGCACTGCCGTCAAAACGCCTCCCACTGCCGTTGCATCGGGAACGCTGACATCATCATAGCCTGTGTTAAACGATACCGTATATGTATAGCTCTGCTTGATATATACATCGTCTATATAAAATGATGTTCCGTCCGCGGGAGTTCCGTTCCAGCCCTCGCTCATTATTATTCCCTCAAAAAACCTTGAGCTTCTCGCATAATTATTGGTATTGCTTGCCGATGGGAATCTGTAATTCAGACATTCAAGCTTTTGCTCTCCGGATTTTGTTTTATAGCTTACATAGTAGACCGCTTCGCCGTTTTGGTTAAGATTCGTGTCTGTTTGCGTGCTTCCGTGCAGATTAAACAGTATTTTTGTGCTTATAAAGCCGTCAACATCATCCTGATTGATATTTAAAGTTACGGGTGTTCCCGAGCTGTCGGTACCGTTTTCAAGACTGAGTATTCCGTTGCTTGTTCCTGTTTTCCAGCCTTGCATGGTTGTATGTGCCTGGACGCTTCCGAGCTTTATCTGCATAAAGCTGTTAAAGCGAGGCTTGCAATCGTTCATGTCAAATTTGTATCCGATTTCATACCAGGTATCACGATCAAGCGGATAGTTCGGATTGTTTCTGTCGTTTCCGGTGACGTTGACATTATACGCTTCACCGTTATTTCCTGTAAATTCCGCATTTTCGCCTATAAAGGTGTATTTCATATAATGGTTTGAAGCGTCACCGGCTAAGCTGCTCGACCATCTTTTTCCTCCGCTTGCTTCGGGCGGTGTCGGTGAATCGTACGCAGCATTGTATTCGCCCTCAAAATCCTCATAATACAAGTACCCCTCCGGCACTGTATTCTCCGCCGCAACGCTCATCGGGACAAGCGATGCAATCATTGCCGCAGCTGACAGTACAGCCGCAATTTTCTTTACTTTCATGTTAAGGTTCCTCCTTAAATAATTTGTTTTGCCGACTGCAAAGAAGTCGCTTTGCGGTCATATGTATTCACCCCTGCATATTATCGGGGAAAATTACAAGGTCAAATCAATCCGTATTCTCGCATTTTGTAATTCGCATAGAGCATTTATCTCCCTTATGAACGCACCAATATGCGCACAAAATACCGTCCCTTGTTTCAAACAGTGCCGGATAAGAAAAATCCGCATTTTTTTCTGTTTCTATCGGCATGAGTTCTCCCCATGTCTTTGCATTATCCTTTGATATCCTCAAAACCAAGGGTGTTCTCCCCGACCAAAATTCATCGGAGCGATTATCTCCGGAAAAGACGCTTCTTCCCGTATAATTCGGTATCGGGTTATATGCCGCAGCAATGGAATTATCCGACAGCCTTATAAGCGAAACGGGACTGAGCGGCGAGGAAAATACGGACGGTTCGGCTTTTGTAAAGGTTTTCATACCGTCATACGAAAACGCCTGGTATTGATATGAATAAACCGTCCTTGAAAGAATCCAGATACAATTTTGCCGCAGCTCGATTATTTCGGGTTCTTCGAGAGCAATACCCTTTTTACCGTCAAAGGGTAAATCGAGAAAATCACCGGCAAGGTGAAAGCTTTTTCCGTCATCCTCCGATACGATTCCGACAACCCTGCCGCCGTTCATTACCTCTGTTTCGTGTTCATACACGGCCGCCGCCGTTGCTATTCTGCCGTCCGTCAATCTTATATATCTGTCATTTTCTATGACGTAATATGCCTTCGGCATATTGCATATACAGCGTTCGCTTTTAAAATAAATTCCGTCTTTTGATATTGTTCTTCCGATTGAAGTGGTTCCTCCGTCCTCGTTTATGATAAAAAATACGCACAAGCTGTCATCGCCGAGCCGAATTGCCGAGGCACACATTATATTTTTAACTCCGAAATCGGACGCTCTTGCTATGATGCTGCAATCAGACCATGTTTCCCCCTCGTCCTCAGAGCTTATCACAGCAATATCGCAGGAGGCATGATCGTCTGAGCTGTCACCGCTCCATCTGCTGTAGGCATACAAAATCCCGCCGTTTTTATCCCTTATAAAGCTTCCCTCGCTGTTTCTGGGATTTTGCGGCGTCGGTTCAATTGTCAGTACAACTCTTGTATCCATTTTAAGCCTCCATTCCGCCGCCGGGCGGCGGCACAAATCTCTATGTTATTTCTGCATCACAAATTTGGATTTTTACACATTTCAGACTGCTGAAAATTATATATTTTGTGCGACCTTATAAATGCGAAAAACGTGCACAGGGACGCATAAACCGAATAAATCAGATACGTTGACTGCTCCGGCTGTTCGGCGAGCATTAATATGTAAAGGGCTATGCCGCAAAGCTGACTCAAAAAAGACAGCGACGTATATTCCACGTACGAAAGCATAGTCAAAACCGTAGCTGCTATACCTATTACCGTAACCAGTGCGTCCAGCGGCATATATTTTGCATCGGTGTTTTTCATGAGCATACAGGCGCAAATCCATGCCAGCACGGAGATTAAGCATAAAACTATTCTTTTATTCGGAGTAAGTCTTTTGAATACGGTGGAATCCTTCCATGGCTTTTTGCTCCACAGCACAAACGAAACAATTTGTATCGGACATGATACAAAAGCTGCATATACCATGGACGCATAAAGATGATAATACAGATAAGTCAGCGCATACAATATTGAGTTAACACCGCCTATCAAAAGCGCATATCTGCTCACCTTAGACTGCATATATGCAATTATCAGGGACACGTAGAGCGGCAGAACCCGTATAAAGCTCTGTTTGAATATTACTCCCGTAACCGTTATCAGCACCCCCGTAACCGCCATGAGCACAAGCATGAGCGCTTTTGTGTTTTTTTCTGTTTTCTGCCCCGAACGCATAAATCATAACCGCCTTAACATTATTGTTTTTTTTATATGCTTGAAAATATTATACAATACAGCATCAATCAATTTCTACAAAATATTATAGCATTTGGCAATCATTTTGTAAATACAAGCATACGACAACAAATTTTGGAAATGTCCGAAATCTGTACTTTCAATTGACAAAATCGGTAATTTATTGTATAATTACAGTAAGCAATAAACAGTTACGGCAATAAGTCAGAATAAAATTGCCTGCGGACGGCTTTTGCCAAGAGGCAGCGCAGCGGCAATCCGGGTGATTTTCTTTCAGACTTAAGCCTTGTGCCTTACGGCACGGAAAGAAATGGTTATAAAAATGGACAATTATCTATATCTGAAGGATACCTACGAATGTTCGATAAGTGCGGAGGATGTGCTTTTTTCCGTTCTGATTAATAAATTTCTTCCGAATACAAGCGAAAATATAACCGATAAGACGGTAATATCCGATACTATAAGTAAAATCATGCATACCCATGCCTATATTGAGCTGTTTATATGCGTAAACGGCGACTCATACGTGAACACCTCCTGCGGCAGCAAGCTGCTCCGTTCCGGGGATATGCTTCTCATACCGGCAGGAATACGGCATATAAAAACAAAGGACGATTCGGACTGGGCATCTATAGGCTTTACATATTTTAAGAAAAAAAACAATAAGAACCGCTGTTTTTTTGACAGACTGAATAAGCTTTGCCTCAGCACAACGCCAAAGCTGATGAAAAACCAACACGCTATCTGCTCGGAAATATATAATCTTCTCCGTGATACCTCCTTATACGATTCTGAAATAACAGCATTGCATATGCTCGATATTCTGCTGAGAATCAACGAAACGGACAAGGGCGAAAGCCGCAGCGAAACCGTTCCGGAGCTTAGGGCGGGAAAAAAAATAGATAAGGACATTAACAGGTTGTCACAGCTTGAAAAAATCTTTGAGCTTTCCTTTATGCAGGACATACATCCGTCGGAGGTTGCGGCAAAGCTTTGTATAAGCGAGCGCCAGCTTAACAGGCTGATTCGGCTGACCTTTGATACAACCTTTCACAATTTAATAATAGAACGCAGGCTGAACGCAGCCGCACAAATGCTTGAAACTACGGAGCTTTCGGCAGAAGCTGTTGCCAATGCCGTGGGATTTAATTCAAAATCGGTATTCTACTCGGCTTTCAGAAAAAAATATAACACGACTCCTGTCGGGTACAGAAACAACAGGCAGCCGTAAAGCACCGTACCGTTACGGCTCACTGACTGATGTTTTATAAAATTACGGTTAATTAACCGTTTAAAAAATGCCCTGCTCTCATCTGAGCAAGGCATTTTTTTCCGTTTAATATTTCGGCTTAATACATTCCGCCCATTCCGGGATCCATAGCTGGTGCAGCCGACTTTTCGGGCTCGGGCTTATCGGCAACAAGGCTCTCGGTGGTAAGAACCATAGCGGCAACGCTTGCGGCATTTTGCAGCGCACTTCTCGTTACCTTAACAGGGTCAACAATACCGTCCTTTATCATATCGACATACTGCTCGGTAAGAGCGTTAAAACCGACTCCTGCTTTGCAGGCTTTAACCTTATCTACAATAACAGAGCCTTCCACTCCCGCATTTTCGGCTATCTGCTTAACCGGCTCCTCAAGCGCCTTCAAGACAATCTGTATACCTGTCTTTTCATCGCCCTCAATGTTCTTCAAAAGCTTTTCAACAGCAGGGATAGCATTGATATAGCTTGTTCCGCCGCCGGCAACTATACCTTCTTCAACGGCAGCCTTGGTAGCAGCGAGAGCGTCCTCTATTCTGAGCTTTACTTCTTTCATTTCCGTTTCGGTAGCGGCGCCGACCTTGATAACGGCTACTCCGCCCGAAAGCTTTGCAAGTCTTTCCTGAAGCTTCTCTTTGTCAAATTCGGACGTTGAAAGCTCGATTTCGTTTCTGATTTGTGCGATTCTTGCCTTGATAGCGTCCGAATCTCCGCAGCCGTCAACGATGATTGTGTTTTCTTTCTGAATCTTAACCTGCTTTGCCCGACCGAGCTGGTCAATGTCGGCGTCCTTAAGCTCAAGTCCGAGCTCCTCAGAAATAACCTGACCGCCCGTAAGTATTGCTATATCCTGAAGCATTGCCTTTCTTCTGTCACCAAAGCCGGGCGCCTTAACGGGAACGCATACGAAGGTTCCCCTCAGCTTATTTACGATAAGAGTTGCAAGCGCTTCGCCCTCAACGTCCTCGGCGATAATAACAAGCTTTTTGCCCATTTGTACAATCTTCTCCAAAAGCGGCAGAACTTCTTGTATATTTGAAATTTTCTTGTCTGTAATAAGAATCAAAGCGTCGTCTATAACCGCTTCCATCTTGTCGGTGTCGGTTACCATGTAAGGCGAGATATATCCTCTGTCAAACTGCATACCCTCGACAACCTCGGAATATGTTTCGGCTGTTTTTGATTCCTCCACGGTGATAACTCCGTCCGCAGTAACCTTTTCCATTGCGTCTGCAATAAGATTTCCCACTTCCTCGTTGGCTGCGGAAACCGACGCAACTCTTGCGATATCCTCTTTGCCGGATACCTTCTTCGCCTTTTTCAAAAGCTCTGCAACCGCTGCGTCAACGGCTTTTTGAATACCTTTTCTGACTATCATCGGGTTAGCGCCGGCTGTTACGTTCTTAGCGCCCTCTCTTACCAATGCCTGTGCAAGCAATGTTGCTGTTGTGGTACCGTCACCGGCAATGTCGTTTGTTTTTGTGGCAACCTCTTTAACAAGCTGAGCGCCCATATTCTCAAACGGATTGTCAAGATCTATTTCCTTTGCGATTGTAACACCGTCGTTTGTAATCAGCGGCGCACCGAATTTTTTGTCGAGCACAACGTTTCTGCCCTTTGGTCCGAGTGTGATTTTCACGGTATCAGCCAGCTGGTCAATACCGCTTTGCAGGGCGCGTCTTGCTTCCTCACCGAATAATATCTGTTTTGCCATAATAATTCCTCCATTCGCCGTATCTTTACGGCATATATTCTAAATATTTTTAATCAGTCAACAATAGCCAGCACGTCGTTCTGACTTAAGATTGTGTATTCTTCACCGTCAAGCTTAACCTTTGTGCCCGCATACTGCGATATCAATACCTTATCTCCGACTTTAAGCTGCATAACAACTTCTTTTCCGTCAACCGTTCCTCCCGGGCCTACGGCAACTACCTGTGCAACCTGCGGCTTCTCCTGCGCCGAGCTTGTAAGTATAATTCCGCCCTTGGTTGTTTCTTCAGCCTCAAGCATCTTGATAACTACTCTATCCTGTAATGGTTTGATATTCATAAAACATTCCTCCTGTTCTTTCTATTTTATACGGTTATTCTTTCGTCTTATCAGACTCAAATCCTGTAATTGCCTGCCAAGCTCATCATCCTTTGCTATCAGCAATAAATCCTCGTCCATTCCATTCAGGGCGTGCAACACCGCTGCATATGCACCTATTGCAACTGACGAACTTCCCTTTTCAACATTCCAAAGTGTTGTTCTGCTTATTCCGGCTCGTTCAGCAACCAATTCAACTGTTAATTTCCGGCGAAGCCTTGCCAATTTTATTTGCTCTCCCATTTGAGTAAGCTTATGCTGGGTATCAGGCATAAGCACTATATTTTTCTTGTTCAATTTATTTCACCTCTATGTTTATTATTATAAACAAATGTTTTATTTTTGTCAATAATAATAAACTTTTTTTATTAGAAATATAAAAAAATTTCTATGTATTTTCTAAAATATAATGAATTTTAATTGTATAAGGAAATGGCAAAAGCTCTTTCTTTATATCTTTTTATATCCACCGGTGATATACTTTAAAATCCATTCCACACCATTGCACCGTTATAATCAAAAAATTCCGCATCATTACATTCTTCAGGTAACAGGTCATCAATCCTTTTTCTTGATCTTGAAATAAAAATCTTGCTTTTGATTGCCGTATGTGGCTGCATTTCGCCTATAAGCTTATCAAATTTAACAAGCCTTTCATATTCTGACTTGTAGTTTACCCTCAAAAATTCAAAAAAATAGTTTTTATGAAACGGGCAGAAGCAGCAAGCGCTTGCTTTTGTATCAACTCCCCATACTTCAAGTATGTATTTATAACTGTCGCTTCTTTCCCATTTCATATCTACAAGCGGATATTTTTTAATAAACAACTTAGACAATTCTTTGGGTTTTATTCTACGGCGTTCCTCATAAGAAAAACCTATATGCATCTCGTGAGCCTGAAAATCTTCTTTTTTTAGCCTTTGATATTTCTTATATTCCAAGAGATTATATCGTAAAAATTTTTCTATTAAAGTGATTTTATAATCCACCGTGCATTGTCTCATCATTTTGGCTTTCTTCCCGTTTTCATCAACGCTCCAAAACGGGATCGCCGATACGTGTGATTTTCCGAAATTATTCACATAATCAGAATACAGGTTACTTGCAATAATATAAAACGGAATGCCTACATTATTGCAAGCCTCTTTTATGAAATTAACCTGATTTTTTACCCAAGGCGGTTCAAAGCCCAAATCACAGAATATCACGGCATCATAAATCGGCACATTTTTGTGTATATTCCCATGTATCTTATTTTCGCAGCTCATAAGCGCAAGCGCTGTTGATTGCATACCTGCTCCGCAACTCAATATTTTCATATAACTCCACTCCATTCAGATTTAGCACCATTTTATTTTTTTCATATAGGGCAAAGCTGCCATCATCTTCTTTGAAGCATAGTTATTATGCTTCATTATATATCGTTCTATCGTTTCCGGCGTTTTCGGTCCGTATCCAACAGCAGCAAGAATAATCTGTGCACCGTCTGTTTTTATCGCTTTTAGCGATTCAACATCTATTGCTCTGCCTCCCGGAAATCTCTGTTTTAATGCCAGTCTGCACAACGGGAGATAGCCGTCAATCATATTCTTCCCGATATTCCATATCTCATATCCCGGCGGAACGCTGTCGATAATCTCGAATGTGTGTTTACCGCAAATTATTTTTTCCATTATATCGCGTTCCTCCTATGACCTAAGATGCCATTCCAGTCCATATGCTATGTATCTGCAAATTCTGTCGTTATAGCTGCTGAAATCTCCGTTTTCAACTCTGTTGAAAATAATTTTTACCATCTCATCGGGGTTATCCAACCATTTTTCAAGTACACCATATTCAAAGACAGATGGATCTGTTTCACTCAAAATATACATAATATCACCGATATACACTGCCTTATAGCATTCACTGCATATTTCGTCCGGAGTTTTACCTTTCCAGCTTTCTTTTATTTTCTCAAGTTCTTTATAAAAAGCTTCGTACATTTTCCCGAGCAAGTGATTTGTATATTCAGTTTCATCAGCTTGAGAAACAGTTAATGTCCTCGTTTCAAAACTTTCGGGCAAGATATTATTTTTTACAGCATAATCAAGTGCCATAGAATTTGAATTGTAATTTTCTTCGCAGCGGAAAACTATGCTTTCTTCGCAGCCTAATGCGTTAATTTTATAAAAATTCATAATAAACATCCTTTCATCTTTTTTCGTTTAATCCGGCAAAATAATTTTCGGATTCATAATCAATATACTGTCGCAGTCCCATCCGTACTATCAAACTTTAATTCCGTAAAACATATTCGAGCATATTCTTTGCCTCATTGTCTGTAAGCGCCGTATCGTTTTTTATTGCTTCAAAAGAAAACATATTCTCATCGCAAGCCAAACACTGATACGGATATTCCTCCGACTCAGCGTCTTTCAAAAGCGGACTGCCGCAGCGAAAACATCTCAAATCCGTCAAATTATCTTCAATATACTTGACACTGTTCGGATATTTGTGTTTATTTTTCAAGATTTTTTTCATATCACTTATCTCCGTACCAGAATGCAAGCGGATTGTCTGATTTGAATTTTTCCGAAACAACAGGGAAATCAATTCCCTCAATCAACACATATTCGTTGAAATCGTCAAAATCGACTTTTCCTTTTGGTTCGTCAAAATCTTGGTCAATGTCATAAACTTCTCTCGTTTTGGTGTTAACCTTGCAAGATAGCTCCTCTCGAACATCGTTATCCCAAATTCCAACCAACTTTGCGTCTATAATTTCATCATGGAAATTACAATCATCATCTCTTAAAATATATGCCTGCTGCATCAGACTTTTAAGCGACCAACCGCACAGAGCAATCACAAAATCATCAAAACTGTTTTCCTTAATCGCTTTCATAATATACCGTCCCATTCGTTCCGGTTTTTCATCATCTGTGCGTATACTCTCAAGCAAAGAATTTGCAAAAGCCTTACGATAGCACGAATAGTCGCTATTCTCGTATATTTCGCTGATTACGGTCATCAAATCCGGTTCGCTGCCGTCAAGAAGTTTCTTTCTGCACTGTGCTGTTACCTTTTGGGTAAAGTCAATAGCAATATCTCCTCCGATATGGTCAAAATAAAGCTTTATATCCTTTAGGCAAAGCGGAATTGACAAAAGTTCTTTGCTTTTGTCCGAGCAATTGGCTATTATCTCCGTAACCTTCAGCTTATCGAAAAGCGATTTGAAATACTCGTAAACAAAGTCATCCGGCTCAATCCCCAGCTTCTCATAATCAGCTTTAAATGTTTCGTAATCAAAGTCAAATCCATATACTTTAAGTTCACAAACGCCGTCATTTCTCTTATAGATTGTTGTCCTGATTGTTGAAAAATCAAGCCGAAGCAGTTCCTGCACTCTAAATTCAATAGTATCCAAAGAAACAATCAAATTTTCGGGATTCGCTATTGGAATCCTTGTTTCAAAAACAATTTCAGCATACATCTTATCCATAATCAACATCCTCCTATCATTCATACCAAAATGTGAATAAATCGCCTTCTTCCAAATCATCTTTGGGGCAGGCAGGAAACTTCACATCAACAATGACTATATATTCTTCATCCAACACCTCAAGCAAATCAGCATCTATAACGGATATCTCAATATCAAAAACTTCTCTTGTTTTGATATTTACCTTGCATTCGGTTTCAACTTTAATTCCACCGTCCCACACCGAACAAAAATGTGCCGCACGCACATCATTGCCCAATTCTTTATTTTCATTCATTTCCTAAATTCTCCTTTCACGCAACCTTATATGTAAGCCTGTATGCACCGCTATCCGTCTGGATATATTGCTCCTTATGCTCATATATTGTCGCTCTTATTCGTTCTTTATAGTGTTCATTCTTCTTTGATTTCGGATGCTCTGCCAAATACGAATACAAATCCGTTAATCTCGCTTTGCCACCCATTTTTTCCATTGCCGACCGCACAAGATGATGCCAGGTTAATCCCGGTGCATCATTTTGAAACATATCAATCGTATTGCTCAGTCTCTTTGAAAAAGCAATCAAAAACGGATCATTTTTGTGATAAATCAGCATGTACTCTGTAACGACGGGCACAAAAGGCTTTGCATATCTTCTGGAGTCTGAAACGCAGTTAAACTGTGCTTTCACAATAAAAGATTCAAATTTACCCATTCGCATAATATCGTGCTGCATAGAATAAAAATTACCCTTTGAGCGAATATCTCCGACGAGTATTGCAAGTCTGCCGTCATTTCTTAAAGCCATATACAGCTTTTTTATCACATAATTCAGCTTTTCGGTAAAATCGGCATAACTTTCACACCTCGACAAATCATCAGGGTGCGGTCTGCCCCACATATTACCCGAATACTGAATAATCGAATGATACGGTGGGTGAAAGAAAATCAAATCAGCCGAGTCCTCAACATCATTTTCGAGTGCATTCCAATTTCCTTTTCCGATAGGTGCCTGCGGATTAAGATCATACAGAATAGATTTAACATTTAATCTGTCTGCAGCAGACTTTGTTGTCCCCGAACCCGACATTGGATCCAGAACCGTAAAGTCTGCAACATCTTTTCCATAGTATTTCTTTGTATCCAAAACATATTTGGCTACGCTATATACAACTTCCGGTGAGCAATTACCTCTCCAGTGGTTGTTACCGCCGCTGCCACGTTCCGGGAATGCCATAAAAGATGTAAGCTCCTTGCCTACCCTTTGGCGCAGGTCTTCCGTTCCAAGCAACTGTGCTACCGTCAGCCAATCGCTTCCGAATTCTTGTTCCAACAGCTTCGCTGCTTTTTGCAATCTCTCATTCATCACAATTCTCTCTTTCCGCCTAAAATTTCAATTTCAAATTGCCTCAGCAATTCTTCAGGCATTTGTTCTATTGTGTTGTCAACCATTCTTTCAAGCTGTTCTTTAGTATATCCGCAAAGATCTTCAAGCGGAATATCCAAAAATCTGCTATAAAAAGATGGCTGCTGCAACATAATTCTTTTCTTTAACTCATTACTCGTTAATTTCGGTTCATACATTTACTTTTCTCTCCTTTTCTCAATAATGCGTTATAATCGTCAATAACTTTACTTTGAACTTCTGTAAACACTGCCTTTTCTCCAAGAATGACAAATCCGATTTCCTTAACAGATACAACTTTCAAATCTGTCTCTTCCGGCTCACCCGTATAGATAAAACATTCTTTAATTTCAGAGATATTTTTTAATTCTTCTGCCGTAATTTTCTTTAGTTTCGGATAACCGCTGAAATCGGGCTTTATGAGATTAAAACAGCACTCTCTGTCATTGTCTGCTATCAAATTGAATTGAAATTCCGTAAAATCAAATTCGATATTTTTTTCATTCATAGTCATTTCAAAACCGCCCGGGCAGATATAGTCATTGTCTAAATCCACCTCTCGATTAAATTCAACTAATACATTCATTTCAAAATTCACATAAAAAACCTCCATAGCAACAAGCAGGATGAGTTCCCCCATCCTGCTGCATCTTTTAATTTAATATCTTATTCCGCAACCGAAGCAATAGTAGATGCACAAAACCTCAAACAAGTCCTGTGTTCATCAGTGATTTTCTTCCCTGTTGCAGGAATAATCAACACTCCTTCAATTGTACCATTTACAACTATTTTCTCAACAAACGCCACTTTATGTTCCGTTTCGTTTGAAATCGTTAATCCAACGCAATTATTATTTTCGTTTCTTACAGCTTCTGAAAGTTCTGTAGTCATAGACACATTTTTGAACTGTTCTACCGCTCTTGAAATTGAAAACATATGCATCGTAGAGCACAAAGCATGTGTTGTGTTGCATAATATAACAGGCATATCTGTCATTTTTGAAAAACATCGTATTAATTTTTGAGTAGTGTCATCAAACAACTCAAGTACACTGTATTTTCTTAATGCAACCATATTTTCATTCTCCCCGATTTCAACAGGATCTCCTTCACGTAAACGGAAACGTCGCCTTACTTCTCTGGGAATCAATATTCTCCCCGCTTCATCAATTCTGCGTACAATTCCTGTATGTTTAAACATAACCATACCTCCCTGCGTAATTATATCGACTTTCTTATCTTAATCACGCAGGTATTTGCCATTGTTCCACTTTCTTTAAATGTTCCCTGCGGAAGAAATTCTGTCTCAGCACCGGTCTGTTCGAGAAATTCTCTGAACAATTCGGATTTTTTATTTGTTCTGTATGTATGAGATATACTCATTATTGAAACAAGAATGCCTCCTGGCTTTAAACAATCAAAAGCTTTATATACATGATCAACGTCCTGCTGCTTTGAAAACGGTGGATTCATCACAATTCTATTCGGGATATCATATTCCGTTGACAAATTGAGAAAGTCCTCATAATAAACCGCATAAGGCTTGTCTTTAAGATATTTTTCCATATCTTTATTAATTTCAAAGCAATACAGTTTTGCGGGGCACCTTTTCATTATCTCATCGGCAATTCTGCCTTTGCCAACGGACGGTTCAAGAACAGTGCAATCCGAAGTAATTTCCGCCATGTCACACAGTCTTGATGCGAGCTCTGTCGGTGTTTCAAAAAACTGAAATTCTTTTTTCAAGTTTGTATATTCACCGCTTAAAATCACTTCTTCAAGCGCCGCTTCCGGCGACGAATCAAACAGATGACCTTTAAGCTTTCTGTCCCATTTGCCGCCAAGACCTTCAAGCACTGTATTGACATCTGTATATGTTTTCCTGTCCAGTTGTCTGTCCGGCAGTTTTAATAAATTTCCCTCAACCATACACTCTGCAAGTATATCTCTTACTGTTTCATTTACTTTCATATAATTTACTCTCCCTTTTTTGCAAAAATTTTAATTAATAAGCACATTGATCCGCTCAAGAGCATAGAAATACTGTTTGTTATGAGATACATATGCCCGCTGTCATTAATAACGACAAGCGATATCGCATATATTTCATATAGCAAAATTCCTGCAAATATCATTCCGAAGGACTTAAATTAAGTCCCTCAGATGATTTTGTTCTAAATATCTGAACAATTTGCGGAATGTAGCCAATCGACAGTATAACTCCGCCTATGAGCTGAAATATTCCGAATATATTATTCATTTGCCGCAAGCCTCCTGATTTGTTCGGGAGCCATGATAACCGAATCAAGCGCAATATTATCTCTTGTCTTCTTTACGCCATATAGCGCTGAAAAGTGTTTTTCCAAGAGTCTGACATTTTCCTCGCTTTCAGGAAAATCGAAGCTGCAGTAAATATCGTCTGTCGCATTTTCTGTTTCTTTGTCCAACCCGGTTCTGATTTCGGTTATGCAGCCCTTTAATCCGGCATAGTCGCTGTCTGTCGCCATAATTCTTTCGCCTACCGCAAATGTATATCCGTCTGCAGTAATCCGTTCTCCGTTTTTTGCATAAATCACTTATTTGCACTCTCCTTCATATTTTTTGCCGCAATCTGCTTTGCCTGTCTTATTCTGTCCGGCGAATAGGTACATTCCCAAGCATTTATAAAACTTTGAATTCTTGAAAGCAGCTTAAACATATCAAAATCGTTTATATTCACAAAAACTTTAGCTCCGACAACATATGTATTGGCCTTGATATAGCTGCCGCCGCTTTTTTCGTTTTTTGCTTTTACAGCTTTGCCGTTTTCAATTTGAACAAACCACGGATAATTCCTCGGTTTCCCCTTTGCATCCACGGTCGCACGCATAATTTTTAATTTAGTTACACTGCACTGACCGTTTTCATCGGGTTCTCCGAAAATTTTATCCTGTGTCATTTCAAACCTTTCCACACCTTGGTTGAGTTTTGAAAAGACATACATCAACTCATCGGGAGTTATGTTTGCTTCAACACTTACCGTATTATTTCCTGTTCCTTTTGAATAGTCAAGCATTGTAATTCCTATAAGAGAATTAACATTCTTACCATCTTTATTTTTATCTCCGGTTGCCTGTATATGAGCATAACATTCAACCGGCGGTAAACGCATCTTATCATTAAATTCAATCAATTTTTTATCAGTTGCATATTTTGCAATTTGTCTGGATATATATACTTCTCCACTCATAATTTTACCTCCGTTAAATTTTCTTTAAATATGTTACAACCAGTTTTGTTAAAAACATCGGCAATTTGTTTATGTCCGAAATATCCAAAAATCCCTCTTTGTAGATTCTTTCAATATTCGGTTTATCATCACCGATTGCCGCCGCAAACATTGTAACCCCTTTATTCTTATATTCTTTCTTAATCCCTCTTAAATCCGCTTCAGCTGCTGTACCGCCATAGCCACACCCTGCCGGCTGACCGTCAGATATGATTATAAGCAGTTTTATCTTCTCAGGTCTTTGCACAAGGCGCTCGGCAACAAAGCGAAGTGCCGCTCCGTCACGATTTCCGCCTCTTGCAGACATATCCATAACCCTGTATCGGTCATTTTTATCCGCCGAATCAAATTCTGTATAGTTATACAGTTCGACTCCTTCGGAATACTCGGTGTGTCCGTACATAGCCAGAGGTATTCCGAGCGAAACACAGAAATCATACATTACTACAGCTGCTGTTCTCGCGCTTGTAATTCTGTCAGAACAGCTCATCGAGCCGGATTCATCAACCAAAACCGCAACAGCCATTTTAGCTTCATCATCAGGATATTTCTTGTTGTAAAAAATCCGTCCGTCATCTTCAACAACAGAACGTGCATTTATCCGCCGTCCGAAAAGCAATCCGTTTATACGGCCGCCTTCCGATTCATCACGCAATTTCGGAAGTATCTGCTTCTGCAGTCTTTTGGATATAGAAAGAAGCGGTGGAGCTATTCTTTTATACTCCTCGGCATATCCGTCCGGAACTTTCGCCACTCGGTTAATTCTTATATGAACCCCACTGTGAGCGTTCCCATAGCGAATTTGGTTTGATTCTTTCTGAAGTTCATCTTCAAGCTCCTCATTATAAAGCACATAAGCCTTGTCCTCTGCGACCGATGACATCAGCCGTTCCATATCAGCCGCAGCCTTTTTATATCCGCTGCCACTGTATTTATTGTTATATTCCACACCTCCGGAACCGCTTTCGTCAATATCATCAGTCTTTACAAGAGCGAATCTGCCTCCCTCGCTTTCCAAAACATCCTGTGCTTCAGCAATTGCCGATGCTTTCTGCGAGAAATCTGGCTTAACCCTTCCTTTGCTTGGTACGTCTGTACCGGAAGGAAGTTTTGAACCGCCGGCTTCACCTGTCGGATTGCCGAGCTCTTTTTCAAGCGCATCAAGCATATCCTGTACCTCCTGCGGTGTTTTGGACGGATCACTTTTAATTTCTTCAATCCACTCCTTAACATACGGCCACATTCTCAGAAAAATACGATTGGCACAATTATATCGTTTCCTTGCATCAAGCTTATCAACAGCATCGTCAACAAGTTCAATGCACGAATCAAAGGTATCTGTTATCTCTCCCTTGTATCCGCCGTCATTGTTATATTCACCAACACGTGCATACTGCAAAAGTAAGTTAGTAATTATTGCAGCCTTTGGAATTTTCTTTGCAATCTGATTTGAGATTGATAATGAATCCTCTGTCAGTTTAACATTGTTAAGTGTTATTCCTGTCTTGAAAGTGCCCGGAAAATCCGTACACATACTCGCTTCTATATAGCAGTCCTCTAAAATATTTGCGATACTATGCAGAATATATTTTATTATACAGTTTGATTTTTGGTCTTTTTCTTTCAGAACCTCAAGATATTGCTCAAGATATTCCTGTTCTTCATCTTCCAGATCATTAGGCTTTGATGGATACATAGTGCCGTTATCCACTGCCTGCATAAAAAGCAATAAAGATGAAAAATCCGTATAAAGCACATGTCCTGCCTCATGACCGACAAGCCCTAAAAGGCTTAAATGTTTCAGTTCTTTGGTCGGATAATCAGCCGTAATGCAATTTCCGCAGTTTAGATAAATAATTCGGTTGTCCGTATACGCAACATCTGCACTGGGTTTTTCATCCCAGCTTGTTATTACCTTCATTTTACGCCTATATCTTCCTGTTGTAACTTCTACAATATCCATCAGATACGCAGCATATGCTTTTGAAGAAAATATCTCAGCGTCTGTTAATTTTGATTTTTCATCAGCAATCATCTGATGTATCTTTTTATGAGATGTTCTCATTTTTAATCACTCCTTCCATAGTTTTTCTCTCAGTATCCGATCTGCCGTTATTCCAAAATAATCGGCACAGCAGCGACAAAAAAAGCCGGAGCCTGCCGACTGCCCATTTCATAGCTGATATAGGTAGTGCGGCAAACGCCAAGCCTTTTTGACAATTTGCTTTGTGAGAGATAAGGTTTTTGCTGTTGTCTGAGAGTTCGCAAATTCTTTGCGAAGACATACTCATTATCACACGCTGAAACAACTCTCGTTTTCATTCATTTATTTTCTCTCCTCTCATACAGTTTCAAATACAGGAGCAACACAGGTAGAACGAAGGCTATCCCTGCTCTCTTCATCAGCGGTTGCCGATGCAAGAACCGTGTACTCTGCCGCTGCCGCTGCGTCTTCGCATATCATATAACTCTGAACCCAGCTGATAAGCTCTCGCATACCGCAGCTTCCGTCCGTTATCAGTTCCTCACTGCATTTCTTTATAATCTTTTCGATTGTTTCAGCCATTTTTCTGACGATTGTCTTGTCCTTACAGCCTGTTATTCCCATTGCTCTGGCGGTCATAGTTTTAACATCCGGCGTATTCATATCAAAAATCAAGTTCATACGCGATACGATTGACTGATTAAGCTCCTTACACCCGTTATAGTCCGTATTGGTTGTAAGTATTATCACTGTATCGGGATGTCTTTCAATAACCTCGCCTGTCATCAGTTTTATTGCCTTACAGTTATCAAGTAGTGAATTAAGTCCGACCAGAACACCTTGTTTGCTTATAACCGTGGGCTCCTGAATTTCGATAACGTATCCGTTTTTAATTGCTTCAATCAGCGGTGTATATACATACCGAAATTCCTTTTCATTTTTCTTTTTATCCTCTTCGGCTTTTACGACACGTTCGATTTCCGCCTTGACATCCTCTGCCGTAACCTCATCATTGTAATCACCTGTCATATTGTAATATGCTCCGACGGGATCCTCATCTATTTCCGCCATAGTAGGAATATACGGGACATTATTTGCATCGGCAAATTCTATCCCGTCAATATTGGGAAGTATTTGACCGATGAATGGCGATAGGTAAGCTTTTGATATTATCTCCGGCTTTTCCCCCGCCCTGCACCGTGCGTGAGACTTTCACCTCACACGGCGCGCCATCGACTACTATTCTTTTACTAAACTAATGAATTCAATTCATATTTTTCCTTACATTGCATTTATGATTTGATTTCCTGATTGCTCTCTTAGATTGTTTATCTTGGTTAATGCGTTTTGTGTCGGCTTTACTAAATCAAGATACTTCTTAATGGATATTTCACTTGTCACATGAATTAGTTTGTGTACTTCAAAGGTAATCAGAATCAAGTTTTGGTATTTGTCATTTCCGCCCAAGTGTTTTGGGATTTTATGATGACATTCCATATTACTTATATTTAATTCCTGTCCTGTTACAGCGCACATACCTTTTTGTGCAACATATAGCGAAACCCGATTGTCGTTATATTCGATACTACGATGTTTTACAGGATGAGTCATTATATAGTTTAACAATGACTTATCTACACATCCGAGCATTTTATGAATTTCTTCCCTGCCCGATACCGTATACTTATTTATCGACACCTTTTTGAACATTGGATTTTTATGTTGAACATATCCAACAGGTAATATCGGCATACCGTTTATGTATCTGATTTGTTTGCTTTTTGCATACTTTGCCAAAACACTTTTATTTGAGATTTTCCCATTGCATTCCCTCTTGAGTTCTTTTCGTATTCGATTTTTGAACATCTTATGTACTCTGAAGGCAAGCAAATGAAAGTCGGGGTTAATATGCGTTGCAATATTATAATACTCATGTATTCCCATAACCATAGAATTATATAAGGTTGTGGCCTCATGACTTCTGTTGGTTCCAAGCCTACTTTGTATCAGCTTAATTTGCTCTGTTAATTTTTCCCCTTCTCTTTTAAGTGCCTTATCGCTTATATGCGATTGGACAACAAACTTTTGACCCTTCTTAACCGCTTTCATTTTGAAACCAAGAAACTCAGAATAGTGTTTTTCCAAGTTTACTATTTTTGATTTTTCTTTTGAAATTTCAAGCCCAAGCCTATCCTTAACCCATTGCTCAACAGCAATAAAAGTTTTTTCAGCATCTGCTTTAGTTTTACAAAAGATCTTAAAGTCATCAGCATAGCGAACCATGTGCATTTCTTTCAGGTTTGTGCTTCTCATAGCTCTATACTTATTATCGTGTGCAGCTTTTCCGCTATTAGGAATATGTTCATGATATGTGTGATTTGTCGGGAATTCCTCCCACTGACTTGCAATCCACCAATCAAGTTCATTTAAGACAATATTAGAAAGTAAAGGTGATAGAATTCCGCCCTGTGGCGTTCCTTTTGTCGGATATATTTCATCACCGTTTGGCATAACTATAGGTGCTTTAAGCATTTCCTTAATTATGCAAATTAACTTCTTGTCTTTTATTCCAAGCGTCCACATCTGTCTTATAAGTTTAGAGTGATTAACATTGTCAAAGAAACCTTTTATGTCTATGTCTACAACATAATGTAAATTCATCTGTTGTATAAACTTATAGCACTGTGCAATAGCATTTTCAGCAGAGCGATTTGGTCTGAAACCATTGCTTCTATCATGAAATTTTGCTTCGCATATTGGTTCTAAAACTTGAAGTATACATTGCTGTATTATCCTGTCCCATATTGACGGAATTCCTAATGGTCTTATTCCACCGTTTGGTTTGGGGATATCAACTCTTTTAACTTTTCTCGATTTGTACCAATTAAACTTTTTGATAACCTTACTAATGAAGGTATCAATATCAAGAGCTTCAATGTTTTTAATCGTTAGATTGTCCGTTCCGGGTGTTGTACTGCCCTTGTTACGCTTAATATTGCGGTAAGCGAGTTTTATATTTTCGTCTGAGGTTATGTATTCCATCAGATTGTCAAACTTATTTCCCGCCATACTTTGTGCGTACAACTCGTCAAAGACATCTATCAAATCATAATATTCAGCATTTCGTATTGATTTACTTTTTGCTATTTCTTTGCTTTTCATTTGTCATTGTCATGGACATCACCCTCCTTATTTTGAGTGATTTTTTTGTCTTACTCGAATCCATGATACATTCATTATTAGAATTGAACAGTTGCCGACTTGTGGCTTTCCCTCCGCAGTTTATTATCGCCGTTTCTCAGGTACTCTGCCACTACTCTCACCACCTATAAAAATGCTTATTATTCTTCGTCATTACCAGCATAAACTGTTAGGTAGCTTTCCACGTTCCAATGATTCTATCTTTACATATACCTTTAGGTGACTGCTTTAAGCCTGTACACTTGATACTGCCTGTAACAGTATAAGGAATTTCATATCGACTAATTTTACTCTACCTCATGTACTCCCGTTTCATAGGGCAAGACACATTTCTATGCCTCAAAATTGTAGACTCGTACATTCGCAGTTTTGTCAGACATGGTTGGTCGAACCTTTTATTGTCATTCTCACCATAGATATTTTATAGACCCCCGGCATATAGGATACACAAAGCACCTCTGCTCCGCTTTCGTGTATGTATAAACATACTTACGGTATCTCTCTGCCGACCTTACCGAGCTTAGCAACATAGGCTTTTGACCTACGCACTTCGGGGCTCAGGGAAGCATTTCAGGGCGTTACCCCATCATTCTACTTTTCAAATCATCAGTTCTCCTAATATAAACGCATTATATCGCTATATTAGTGCCGTACCTTTTCAGTACGGAACATGTCGCACAATCAAATTTCTCGTCATCTGCAGAACAGGTTAAAAACATATACGGCAAGTGAAGTCCTGCTGCAATTGCTTTTGCACTTTCCGTCTTACCGGAACCTGCAGCACCCCTTAGCATAAAATTACGCATAGGCATTTGTGAGTTTGTGGTTTTCTGCGCAAAGCTGCAAATTGTTTCTACCTCTTCGGGAATCAGATACCAGCTTGGGATTTCGGGAATGAGCGACTGTTCCTTTTCTGTAAAGGTTCTTTCGGAAAGCTTATACTTCCCTTCAAAATCAGCAGAAGAAATAACCGCTCCCGTTTTTTTAGGCTTTATTCCCGCCCTAACCATCTTAAATTCGCCAAGCAATATATCGGTCGCAGAATATGTACCTTTTTTTCTTGCAATATCCGTAATCATTCTTACATTACCTGTATCCGGATATTCGATATTTACTCCCGATGCACCGCAACCGGCTGAATTTTCAATTCTCCTGTAAACATTATCACATAACTTGAAGATGTTCTCCTCAGTGATATTTGTATCAGTAAATCCTGTTACAAACTGATCATAAAGAATGTCATATGATTCTCTAAACTCTTCATCCTCCATAAAGACCGGCACCAACGCAAAGAACATAGCCGTTCCTGTTTCTTTACCACCGCTTGCTTTATGAACAAACTGACTTCCGGATGCCTTTTCGTCCGCAAAAACCGACGCAAGGATACCGCCGCTGCTTTTATTATATACCACAGCCTGAATATCCTTTCTCCCGCCAATATACTCCGCAATGATTTTTTTATCATTTTGCGTGCCTATGGCGCCGAGTCCATCAACAGATGTTCCGTCAGTTGTCGCTTTTGAAAGCTTCATATATGCAAGGATTGCCCTCAAGGTCGGTGCATGAAGTGTTGCCCGTTTTGCAGAACCGACATTGTACATAGAAGTATGTACTGTTGACTCATTGGGGTAAGAGCTGAACTCCGGAGGTACAGCCATAGTAAACGTGCATGAATCAAATAACTTTGAATTAGCCATTATATTTCCTCCTGTTCCTACCATCCAAGCTGAATGCTGTGTTCATTTTCGACAACCGTTAATCCGCTGTCCTCAAAAATTCCGACAAGCTTTTTCCATAGGTTTTTTGCCGGAAAAGCTTTTAACGTTCCGACCTGCTTATTATCGTCAATCACAATACTTCCGTCTTCATTAATACAAAGATTCCTTGTACCTCTTGCATTAAGATCGGTAATAATATCAGTCAAAACCTTTTGCCCGCACTGTTCATACCAGACTCTCGTATCAACGGTAAACTCGGTTTCTGCATTCTCGGATGTTGCTTTCACTATGTCCGAAACGCTGTTTACTTCAAGCATCTTTATTTCAATTCGCCCGAAAGTGTCCAGCAATACATCTGCTTCCGTGAAGTTCTCCGATTTTTCCGTAGCAATACGTATTCTTCCGCCACCGGTAAAAAGCTTTGCTGTCGGTTTTTCCAGCCAATGCCATACATCAATATTCGATGTAGGTACTGCTTTTCCGTCCCCATCTCTGACATAAGCATCAAGCGATTGTTCGCCGACTACCTGCAGTAAACTTCCCTTCTTCACTTTTGCATTGACAATCCTGTTTACAAGTTCTTCACCGAAGATTGTGCATCTGTGAAATATTGTTTTTGCCTTTTCGCCAAAGCCGATATTTTCCGCAACATCAAAGCTGACATAATTTACTCCGCTTTGACTGGTTTTCGGTTCAAGGTCTTTGGTTACTCTTCCGATTATGATATTCATAATCAATTCTCCTTTCTGCCTTATGGCGTAAATAAAATTTATATATATATAAAAAAGCCAGCAGTATCCATACCCAAACGGGCATAGTAATACTGTTGGCTTTGTTTACAAACACGACATTTGTATGCAAAGACTTTTTGGATAAAGTCTTGGGAACCCCATGCATAAATTGATTTATACTTGCATTATACCACAATATATTGTATTTGTCAAGTCTATTTTCTCAACATTTAGTATTTGTAACGGAACTTTTGAATAACCGTCTCCATTACAATACACTTTTCAATGTGTATCACCTCCTGAAGCCTCAAAAACATTTTCATATCCCAAAAAGTTTTCCGACAACACCTGATTTTTCAGCCAGTCCCCATATGCATTCAGTTCGGAAGCTGTTTTCTTGAAATAAAATTTATATTCTTCATTCAATTTAAGCTTTACCGACTTGGGAACTGAAATCTCAATCATATTACTGCCGTCTTTTATTTTATACAGGCGATATTTTCCCATAAGCTTATATGTCATATCAACGCACGTGCCGGATATAACATAATACTTCTCTTCCATCTCTATCCTTCTCAATGCAATAATTTTATAAAAATTTACAACAGCAATAATGACGCTCATAACAATGAACAATTTATCTCTTGTCAGTATTCCGTACACCGTTCCGACTGTTAAAAACAGTATACATACAGCCAAAAGCGTTAATATCTTTTTAAATATAATGCTTTTCATAAGTCCCTCCGCAAAAAATGCAGCCCGAAGGCTGCACTTGTCAGTTTTCAAATATAATTCTTTTCTTCAAATATAAGTTTGCCACGGCTCTTACAACATCGGATTTAAGCTCACTGAACCTTGACTGTATTGCCATTGTTTCATAGGTTTCACCATTGTTATACAGCTTATCCATAATATCGTCCTCGCTGCTAATTTTTCTGACATGGTTTTCTGCACATTGAATTATTTCCGAAGCCGTAATACCCACTCGTCTCGAAAGCTTTAAAACATTTCTTTCGTTCTGCGTAATCTTTGTTCCGAAATATGTACCGTAACATTTTTTTATCGGAACACCTTTTATAAAATACAAATACAACATACTTTTCAGCCTGTCCATAGTATCTATCCTGATCGGTCGTATTTTTAATGTGCCTATCAGCCTGTAAAGTGCGTCTGCCGCCAGATAGTCCGTTCCGCAAACTACCAGTCCCCTTACCTCGAGCCGATTTAATGTTTGTTCAAATGATACATCATTAAAAATCCTATGCTTTGCTTTTCTGCGACCGTATTCCTTTTCAAGTGCTTCTTTACCGAGAAAACTCCACTGCAAAGCACCCCATATAATAAGCTCATCAATGCTCATATGATATTCTGTATCGTCAACAATAATGACAGGGATTTTTGCTCCGTTATATACTTTGGTCATCATTCTTCCCAGTGCCGTATAATATGTAACCATGTTTTAGTCCTCCGTTCCCGTTTCTAATATACTAATACGGTATCACCGGCAAAAACGCAACACAAAAATTATTCACATACCAACATAGCAAAATCTCTTTCGCTCAAAAGCAGCTTCTTTGCCCTGCTCATCCATGAACGCAGAGAGTTCGGCGGAACATTAAATATATCTGCAATCTCCTTACCGCTGTATCCCTCAAGCTTCAGCTCCAGTGCTTCAAAACCTTTTACAGTTGTATTGGCGCTGCATTTATTCTTTGCGTTTTTTATACAGCTTTTCAGCAAATCACTTGTTACATTGGACAAAACTTCATTTTCGACATCTATATCCGCAGCAAGAAATTCGCCAAGACTCACACCGCCTCCGTCCTTGTCTTCCTTGCATATATGATCAAGCGACAGTATTTCTTTAATTTTTGTTTTTTCCGATCGATACTTATCAATAAAAGCATTGGTCAGCACCTTATTGGCAAAGGTAGAAAACTTTGTGCTTCCGTCATATTTATGTGCCTTACTGCACAAAACAACATAACCGATTTGGCAGTAGTCCTCATACTCATTCTGCGGAATATTGTATTTAGCCATCATAAGCTTTACAACAATTTCGACCGTGTGCATATTTTCCTCGATAAGCTTTTTCTCCTGATTCGATAACATCTTTTCCTCGCCTCCTACACTCTGATTGGTATGTGGTTATTTCTTAACAGATCTTTGCAAATTCTTATCAGCTCATTACAGCGGTAATCAGAAAAATTTGCAATATGCCCTGTATTTTTAGGCAAACACATGGTATATTCCATCCAACGATATGCCTCTTTTTTCGTCATAAGCTTTTCCTTCCACAAAAGGTCAAATACTTTATGTGTTTTAATTCTTTTATTTCTCAGTTCCGGATTTGCCAAAGTCCCTTTTGGTATTTTGGTACCGGTATGTACTCCGACATAAGAATTGCATTTCGGATAATGTGAACATACATATAAAAATTCTTCTTTTGAATGTTCTCCATGTACGTAGCTGCCCTTTCGCAGTATTGCCGGTGCTCCGCAGTACGGGCACGTTATTCTTTTTTGTTTCTTCATTCTTTTTCTAAACCTCCCTTTTTAAACGTCATATTACGTCTTATATTAATTTTAATATGTTTTCTTAAAATTTTAAATATGGTTTCGGAAAATAACTGTTTAAATATGTGTCACTTAGGGAATTTTTCCCTATAAATTTTTAAAACAGCTCCGATTCGCAATGATTTTGACGTGTTAATTGCAGCAGCGGGCAACCGTTTTCTTTATCTGTATTCTTTGCTATCAGATTTTCAAACAAGCATTCGCATCTTGCATTGCTGAATTCCAGCAAGCACTCGCTTTTATCAATTATCTGCGCAAACACATAATTGGCATCCGTCACGGCAATAAACGACGGCACACCGTCTCCGTCAAAGCTCAGAAGAATATCGCCGCAGCAGTTTTGCTTTTCAAATCTGCATATACTGCACGTAACATATATGCTGTTTCTCCAGTTACCGTTGACATTACTTATAAATCTCCCGATATTTTCATAGTGTGTAACGCTCTTTTCCATTAAACACTCACTCCTCTCCAAATTGAAAAAAGCAGCGGAGAAAATATCCCCGCTGCTCAAATTCAAACTGATTGCTTTATGATTTTTGTTATAATTCCGGTAACATTTCCATACTCCGGATTGATTCGCGTTATTACAAAACTCACCATATCACCCTTACCCGGTGTACGACGATCATAGTTTGTATGTGCAATGGCATTTACCCCGACCTTTAGTCTTAAATATGCCACTCCGTTACGCACATTTGTAATCTCGCCTATATACTTGCTTTGTACCACGCATTTGCTCAGGTTTTCCATTGATGTATTAATTGTTATACTTTTTACATCCGCAACAATTTTCAGGTTGTCAACGCTGTCACCCTTAAGCTCTTTAATGAGAACATTCAGTTTATCGCCCACATAGAATTTATCCGAAACATTCGGAAGCCAATCCCAGCTCAGTTCTGAAGCGGCAAGTGTTGTTTCAACTCCGAACACCTCAATGCGTGCAACAAGCTGCGTTACGCCGATGATTCTTGCCTCGACAATTCTGCCCTCACGAACGTGCGGCAGTCCGTCGCTAAGAGGTGTAAGATAGAATTTTTCTCGTTTCCTGAGCATTGCGTCCTGTCTGCTGGCAACGACGCTGCCGCTCTTTTTGTCCATTCCCTTGATAATCACATCAATTTCCGCTCCGAGCATTGTATTACACACTCTTTCAAGTCGTTCGGAAAGGGTATACCCCTTACCGCGTTCCTCCGACAGATTAATCATCATTTCTGTCATGGGCACAAGAATTCTCTGATCCTTATAGTATGTAACCACAACATTTCCGGCAAGCTGCGTTTTTTCAATGCCCGTTACCGTTACCGGAACAATGCGCCGGCTGCGATAAAATGTCACAAGTTCATTCCACAGCGTTTCAAGCTTGTTCTCCTCCGGTTCCTCTTCATCAAGATTGATTTTCAACACTCCGAGACTTAGTTCTTCGCTGTCCGGTGCTGACGTTTCGGGCTGCTCAGGTTCAATCGTTTCAGCCGATTCCATGGGAATATCATCACTGTCGATTGCTGCTTCACTCACGATATCCGTATCCGGCTCAACCGTTTCGGCATCCGGATGCTCAGTATCATTTACCTGACTTTCAACCTGTTCTTCGGAAATATTAACATTTTCCGGTTCTGCTTTTTTTCTTGGCATAGTTCATTCCTCCGTTTACAATTATTTTTTTGTGATGCTGCTTTTATCTATTTTACTGAATCTCGGCTTGTTACCATCACAATCACCCCCTTTGTTTTCATTTATCAATCTATCAAGCGCCGAAAGCTGCGGACTGTCTTCTTTTATATCAGCAACGGGCGCTTTGTCGGTTGTTTTTTTGCCAAAAGTAATCCGTTTTGGAACTGTTTCATCAGTATTCACTTCATTCTTTTGCTTTTCATCTGCCTTAAAGCGATTTTCGATAGTCTCTCGCCATTTTGGTATATGCGACGACGCTTTTTCCTTGATTATCATATTGGCGTGCGGGTGTTTTGTATAGTCAAATTTAGTCACCTTTAAAACCTTTTGTCCTCTCATAATCACCAATGCCTCATTGACCGGTAATCTTAATATTTCATCCGGCGTAAGCAATTTTCTTTTGCCGAGTGAGCGTGCCTCCCTATATTCCGGTGTATAATCGGAGATCCTCCAGCTGTTTAACGTCTTTGTTTTACTCGCAACCGCAACCGTGACTTCACCGGTTCGGTCCGCAACCAGCTTCGCGGTAACGTCATCGGTACAGCCGAGAAACAGCTGCGTGTCGCAGTTACCCAAAATTTCCTGCCACGCGCCGTCGGGATATCTGTTTTGCAGCTGCGCAAGATTTTGAAATATAACGGAAATGTTAATTGCCCTGCTTCTTGTTGTGCTGATTTTCTTTTTGAAATCAGGAATAGCTCCGATGTTTGGGAATTCATCAAGCACAAAATTTACCGGAACGGGTAATTTCCCGTTTTCACCGTAATTATCCGCAAAACGAACCAGCCGTATAAATAAAAACGAGAAAAACAAAGAAGCCAGAAAATCGAATGTACTGTCCTGATCTGAAGTAATACAGAAGTAAGCACATTTTTTCTTCCCGGCCTCAACCAAATTAATCTCGTTATATTTTGTTATATTCCTTATCATCTCATTTTGAAACACCTGAAGTCTTGCACCAAGCCCTATAATAATTCCCGACCTAACATTATCGGATGCTTGCTTAAAAATATTATACGGTGCAAATGCCGGATGCTTATAATCCAGTACCGAAAACAGTGCGTCAAGCTCCGCTGCCGAATGTATGGAAATCAGCTTATATGCTTCACCGAAATTGCAGTCCTCGCCCTCAAATTCAACCGATACATACAAAACAAGCGCTTTTAAAAGGTTTACCGATGCGCTGTCCCAAAACTCGTCACCCATTCCGACCGTTGTGTTTTTTATAACGACATCGGTAAATGTTTGTGCCATCAGGTCATCTCCGTTAATATCGGCAATACAATTCCAGCTGTCGCTGTTTTGAGGTGAAACGAGATTAAATACTTTAACCTCATAGCCCTGATTTTCAAGATAGACAGCCATATCCTCATACATTTCCGATTTTGGATCGGTAATAACCAAGCTCTCACCGCGTCTTGTTGCCTGAAATATATAATTCCTGACAAATGCTCTTGATTTCATCGAACCAGAAGCACCAAACACAGCAATGTTCTTATTCATGTAGCTCTCTTTCGGAAGAAATATTGCCTTATTTTTATATTCTCCCAAAAGTATTCCAGTATTGTTCTTTACGGAATCAACATCGAAAATCTCATACATTTCCTTTTCGCTCATAAATCCCGATGTCCCGTAGGTGCCTTTGCTCGAATACTCAAAATTACGTTCCCTGTCAAGCTCAGTTCTCTCTCCTGCTCCCATCTTCATAATAAGCAAAATCAAAACGGCCATTGCACCGATGCAAACGGCAATACCTATTAATCCATATGGAAAGCTGAATAAGGAATTAAGACACACTTTAACATTTGTGCTCGGAAACTGCGGTGCTGTACCGTCTCCCATTGATCCTCCGTTTTTCTGCCATAAGCTGTAATTTCCGAAAAGCTGCGCAATATATCCGCCGCCGTACATAATTGTTGCTAAAATCGGTATTGCCGACAGAATACATTTGATTAACTTTGACCTATTCATAACAGAAAATTCTCCTTATAGCTCTCTATTGAATCTGACAAAACATCAACTCTATGAGTTTTCCCGTTCAGCGTTTTTAAAAATGCCTCAATATATTTCCTTTGATAATCAAAACAAATAATATTAACCTTCATCTTTTTTTCAACGCTCACATCAATGCTTTTTGCCACCTTGTCAAGATCAAATCTGAATGCACAAAGGTAATACGTTTCTATCTCTTTAATGGTGCCGCTCGGCTCCTTTATATATTCTCTCCTTACCCCGTCCATGAATGGATATTTTTTATCGGGTACAATTTCTTTTCTGAACGCATTTTCAAGTCTATCAATCACATTATCATTATGTAAAATTATATCAAGCGTTGCATCCTCCATATCATTTACGGCAAATATCATATTAGGTAAATCACAGGCAGGATATATTTTCCCCTGGTGTGTACCTTTATATCTTTTCATAATTGCTGCCGCAGCAGTTGTTTTTTGTGCGAGCACAAGCATATATGTACAATTATTTTTCCCGAACAGCCTATCCGATAAGACCGATACTGTATCTGTATAGAAATTTTTTTCGGTATCATGCCGCCAGAAAAGATCACCGTCAACCGTACTGTATATGATATACAGCCTTTCGTAAGCAATTAATATCCCCAAAGCTCTTGAACCGATGCCGTTTTTATAATCGGGAATTAAAGACTTAATCTCCGCAGATGTGTAAAATTCAGGTCTGCCATCGTCTGTATTGCCTGCGGTGTCTGCCCGTGTTGGCACAGAAGTGTTATACAAAAGAGTTTTTTCATCCGGGAGTATTTTAACATCTGCCCGGTAAAGCATTAAAAGTATATCCACAAGCTTATTTCTGCGCTCCGTCCGACGTTTATCGTCTCTGACTCTGTTCATTGTCTTTTGTCCGTTCAGCAGTGAATCAAATATCTCCGGAAGAACCTCCTTTAAATAATCCCTGCCCTTAGATGTAAGTCTTAATGTTGACTTCTCACTGCTCTTGTATCTTTTTATATACGACTCTTTTTTTAGTATTGTGATTAGTTTTTCCGCATAAGACGGACTGCCTGAAAATGATTTTATTTCGTCTGCCGACAGTTCACCGGTTAATGCAATCAGCTCAAGAATTTTCACTTTTGATGTATCTGTTTTTTTCGCCACTGTCTTCACTCCTTTCTGTATGTCCTTTGGCACCGTAATTAGAACTTGGGACATTTTGTACCCTGAAAATCCACCCTAAATGCCTGTTTTTTCGGTGTTTTTTCATATCGGAGCAAAAAGTGTGATTTTCCGATATGTTTTTCCGATACTTTTTATGCTATAATATAAGGGACAAAATTTTCTTCCGAAACTCCTCCTGCGGCATTATCATAATTCTTGTTTTATCCGCGTCGCCATACCTCGACGTCTGGTAAATGTCACAGTATTCCGGCGAATCATCTGTCAGCGTGAACAGTGCGACGGTATCCAATATTTTTTTAGATTCCAGATTATCGTAATCATAGCAGCGCACTGTATTACCCAAATTATTATATATATGAACAATGCATATAACGGCTTTCTTCCTTATTTTCAGATTAACCGATTTACTTATTTCCTCAAGCCTATATCGGAGCGGATCGCATATAAAGTTATGCTGCCTCCCCTTTTTTCTCGGCAGTAAAAACGGCAGTTCAATTACTACCGTACTGCCGTCCTTCTGAACTTCAATTTCCTGCATTGCTGCCGCCTTATCCATCACGCTGTCACGATTTGAAATATACGTTTTAATGGCAAAATCCCTGACGCTGCAAGTGTATTTTTCGCTTAACATTTCAAGTCTGTCAGTCAGATATTCAAAGTTATTGGCTTCGGTAATATAATCCGTTTCATTAATTTTTTTAACCGTAGCCATCAGCTCGCAGGTCTGTCTGATTAACTCATCTGTCAAATCCTTAGTTGTTCTCATTTACTATCCCTCATTTCTGTAATAGCTGACCTCTCCATCCGTATTTACAATACAAAATGCGGATATTCCGTCAAAGGTCAGCTTTGTCATTTGTTCCTCATCATCAACGGCGACCAAGTGCTTAACCTGCGGATCGCGCACTTTTGAGAAAAACACATTCAGCATTTTTTCGTGTCCCTTTTCGGCAACAATTATATCAAACGAATCATCTTCGGTTATAAACTCGATTTTTGCCGGATATGCAGCCGATGTATTAAACAGTACATCATCCCAAAAATCAAGAAGTATCCAAAACGCCTTAATCATCGCCTTGTCCAAGTCCTTTACCCAATTATCCGACACGGAGCATATATCACCATGTATAAACAGATTGTCATTGTTTTTCATAAGTGTCAGAATTGTTTTTTGCGCTTTCGCTTCTTTTTTACCTATCGTTTTTATAATCTGTTCAAGCTTCAGCACTTTGTAGGTAGATATAAGCTCCCTCAGATTTTTTATATCCTCACAAAGTTCGTCTCTGCCTCTCATATGTTTTCACCTCGCATTTTGTATTACGTCTTAATACGCAATAAATTTTCGCTATTTTTAAATCGCGGATTTTAATACGTCAGATTACGCATTATTACGTCTTTTATAACCATTCACTAATATACACATCACTTCTTGCAATAAAAAAACGTATTCAAGATTTTTCTCAAATACGTTTAATATATTAATTTTTCGTTGATTTCATATACCATACTTTTCAACGCGCTTTTTCGCCGTATCATAAACTTCATCATCGGCTCTTGCACCAATTACAACCACAAGCATTTGACCGTCTATTTTCATTAGTTTATAGACAATCCGAATACCAAGACTTTTCAATTTTATTTTAAGAAAACCGGATAAATTATTGCCCTGCTTGCTTCCGAGCGGTTTTCCATATCCGCCTTCATTTGCCGGCAACGGATTTTCAAGAACTTTATTTAATGCTTTTGCAACCACTATCCGTTCGTTTCCCGATAAACTCTTAAAATCTTTTTCCGCCTCTGGCAAGTACATAAGCTCCCACTTCATTCAAATTCCACCTCGCCGACTGCATCTAAATCCTCTTTGGTAATACCGAGTTCCTCATACAGCTTTTCACCCGATACCAAGTTATCTTTATTAAAATTCTGCATTCTTGCATTTGCC
This sequence comes from uncultured Clostridia bacterium, assembly GCA_934462715.1. Classification (GTDB taxonomy): domain Bacteria; phylum Bacillota; class Clostridia; order UBA1381; family UBA1381; genus RGIG1988. The sequence continues at coordinate 40,524 of CAKSIJ010000010.1, read as the reverse complement.
AAAGTCAAAAGCCTGGCATCATTTACTTCATCCATTAACCTGACATATTCCTCCGGTGACATCAAAACGCATTCAGCTGCATTGTTTTTCATAACAACCTTAGCGCCGCTTTGTTTTACATCTTCAAAAATTTTTCCGGCAAGACCTCTGTTAAATAGTGAAATGGAAATTGTATCTCTTATAGCACTTGTGATATTTGCCATTACTCTCACCACCTTCTGTAAATATAGTATAACACAGAACAATCATTTTGTCAATGTATTTACTGACAAATTTGTTGTTTTATATATTATACTATATGCAGAATACGGTTATTATAAACATTTTACTTTACAAAAGTTTTTGTTCTTTTCTTTTGTTTAATATCGTCCTCAATTCCTCACGGTCGGTTGTAATCAGCTCTTTTTCCAAATCGCTTGCACGGAACTCTACTGTGACATTATTGTTGTTTGTTGATATAAGACCGTTACCGCGCTGAAAGTGTGTTATATTCATAAGCTCCGTTTCCGAAAGCTTTAACACGTCCTGTACTCTTGCAGCTTCATCCTCTTCAAGATTTAAAATAATCTTTGTCTTCGCATTATTGATAATGCCCTTGCCGAATTTTCCGTTGTCAAGTGAAAAGAAATCGTTTAAATCCTGCGTTGCACAAATAGCGCTGCCGCCGTAGCCTCTGATAATTTTAAATATCTCAAAAACAAAATTGGCTGCAAGTCTGTTTGATGAAGCTCCGATCAGCTGCCATACCTCATCCATAAATATAGCTTTTTCAGTGGTTACATCTTCTTTTGCTTTATCCCACATATAATCAAGTCCGACAAACATACCTACTGTCAGCAGATCTCCCGACAGCTCGGAAATATCAAGCACTGTATATTTATTATCAAGATTAACATTTGTCTGCTGATTAAAGGTTTTTGCACTGCCGTTTACCAATCTGTTTAAGATATTGGCAAGTCTTTTTGTCTCTGCCTTTTCCGTTAAAACCTCATATAAATCTCCAAGTATCGGCATCTCAACATATTTTCCGTTAGCACCTACAAGCGTCTCGTTTTGATGAGTTATACCCTTTCTTGCATATGTGATAACCATTGCCTCATCGAGCAGCTGCTTTTCTTCATAGCTCATATCGGGAATGAGGAGCGAAAAGAAAATATGCAACCTTTGAATTTTATCTGCAAGCCTTGATTTATATATTGTTTCGCCGTCAATAATAGCCCGGCTTGTTTCGTCAACCGGGCGAATTTCCATCACATTGATACAGTTATATGACGCAGGTGAAATCTGAATAAACTCTCCGCCTATATTTTTACAGGCCCTGTGAAATTCGTGCCCTTTGAGCGGTGCCAAAATAAATACCTGAATATTCTTTCGTCGCATTCTAAGTGCCATAAGCTGCATTGTAAATGTTTTTCCTGCTCCCGATGTACCCAATATCGCTATGTTTGCATTTTTATATATTTTTGAATTGAAGATATCGACAATTACAAGCGAATTATTATGCTTATTAACTCCGAGCAATATTCCGTTATTGTCACAAATTTCACAGGAAGTGAACGGATAACAGCTTGCAAGTCCTGTTGTAAGTACATTTCGTTTGGTTTTTGCGTCAAGCCTTTTGTTTATATTTGCAAGCGGCAAGCAAGTGTTAAATGCCTGTTCCTGATAAAAGCTGCACGGCTTTAAGGTTATATCCTGTGAAATGAGAAGCTTTTTCATCTCATTGATTCGCCACTCCAGCTCCGCCTTATTTGTTGCCGTTATCGTAACAAATATATTCATATAAAAGAAGTCCTCATTGTTTGCGAGTCCGTCTTTCAAAAAATACCCCGAACGTATTGCTCCCTCAAGGTCATCAAAATCGGTATTGGTATCAGAGGCGTCCTTTATTTTGGACCTGTTAATTCTGATTTGCTGTCCGATCTTGAACTGGACTTTTTCTTTTGACTGCTTCGATGCAAACAAATCAACATCAATGCCCTCACCCGCATTTACCAGAAGCGACATCCAGCCTGCAACCACTTGCGGCTTGTATCCGTCCGACGGTATCATCATATATGTAACAAACAAACCGTCAATTTTAATATAGTCCATATGCGAAAAATCTATCATATGCGGCGATATAAATTCATTAACGGATATGCTTTCGGTATCCATTCCCTTCTCGGTATACTGCTGCATAATTTCACCGACGCGCTCCGACAGAGGCAATTCTCCGCTGCGGTTTAGAAGATTGTATATAACATCACACAAAAACTCATCCGTATCCTCGTGTTCAACGGTTTCATTTCCGCATTGGAACAAATAATTTTTCGCACAATGCTCCGCCGTTTTAAGAGTGCTTATCACCTCGTTTATATCGCCTTTGCGCGACTGCATAAACGGCTCATATTCAAAGATCAGAAAAAATCGTCTCGACACCGCCTCTTTGGAGCCGATTTGTTTAATCAGTCGGATATAATCTCTTTGCAGCTGACGGCACTTTTCGTCCTCTTCGCTTTTTATTTCTTCACTGATTTTGCTCAAATGCTTATTAATATCGGCTTTTTTGCTTAATATCTTAAACTGCATTTTAAGCGGAGATACCTTTAAATATCTTACAAATGAGTAAATGATATTTCTCTGTTCTCTCGAACTTCGCAGGAGAAAATTTATCGGTTCGATTTCGATAATTTTTATATACCGTCCGTCTTTGGTGTATATGATACCATTTTCAATCTTTTCGATTTCAAGATAACTTTCTAAATCAGGCGCTGTTTTAAGCTTTTTGCCGCTGTTTTTTTCTTTCTTGAGCTTATCTGTCTTTTTGCGTTTTCTGCGTCTTGATATATCAATCATTCTGCCCAGCGTCAAATCAAGAAATTTATTTTTCTTAATCCTTACTCTAAATGCGCTTACCTCTTCATCAGGCTCTACATCGCTTCGGTAAACAGTGCGCCTGTTTCGTATAAACTTTATAACATTTATAACAAACTCGGTAAGGCTCTCGCCCTCAATGCCGATCAGCCCGAAAATTGATATAGGAAGTGTTGTAAGGCACATAATAACAATCCGCGCTGTAACCGATACCGGAATTTTTAAAACAAGCATTGTAACCGCACCGCCCAACACTGCTGCTTCAAACACATTCCTGAGTTTGAACATTCCACCGAATATTTTTCCGCCCTCGACAAAGTTCGGAGGTATTACATATACATCAAGTTCCTCATGCTCCTGTCTGCTCATTGAAATTCCCACTCTCCTTTCTTTTCCGGTAAAAAAATAATGCCTGTACTTAAATTACAGACATTATTTTTTAAAAATTATCTTTAAGTATTTCAATCCAATTGCGTTTCCCATACATAACTCTGATAATATAAACCTTTTTTTGCGCTGAATCCACAGTATAGAAGATTATATAATTTTTAACCGGGACAAAACGTATCCCCATATTTCGCAGATACTGATCTTTTGCTAACGGAAATCCATCAGGAATATCAGCAATATCATTAAGGCTTTCCTTAACCAATTCTAAAAGCTTTAACGCTGCCTGTTTATTGCAAAGAGTCTCCGAAATATAATCAAGTATCTGTTTTAAATCTTTTTTTGCAGATTCAGTAATTTCCATACTATACTTCACTCTGCATATTTCCTTTCCAAATCCTTTATAACTTCGGAACATTTTTCTGTTTTTCCACATCGTACATCATTTAACCCTTTATCAATTGCCTGATAAAGCTCATATCTTCCGGATAGCTTTTCAAATTCCTCTATACTCATAACTGCCAAATCTCCTCTGCCGTTTCTGGTTATAAAAACGGGTTCGGAATATTCATGACAGAAATCAGATATTTCATTGTATTTATTTCTTAAATCAGCACTTGGTCTTATTGCCGGCATATTTTACACCTCCAAAATAATTTGCATTGCTATATACATATTATATCACAATATTGATATATAAGTCAAGCTAATTTATATAATTTCTTGGATTTTGTGTTTCTCCGTCAAGATAGACATTTAAATGCAAATGCGGTCCGGTTGATTTTCCTGTACTACCGACCTTCGCAATTACTTGTCCATTTGTAACCCTGTCTCCGACATTAACAAGCAGCGCACTGCAATGCCCGTACAGCGTTTTATATCCGCTACCATGATCAATTATAATGTGATATCCGTACCCGGAAGTATAATAATTAACTGCGGTCACTACACCTTCACGCACTGCTGATATGCTTGTCCCAGCCGGGTAGCCTATGTCAATACCCGCGTGGAACTTTCCTTTCACGCCTGTCACCGGATCTGTCCTATAACCAAACTCCGAAGTAACAACAGTCTTCCAGTTCTTACCCGGAAACGGACTTCCCCAGCCGCTTGCTCCCGCTGCGGATGAGCCGCCTGTTCCTGTCGATGAATCCAGATAATATTTTAATACCGCCGATACATAATTAGGATTCCCATACCGCGACCATCCCAGCTTTGCTCTCATCATATTTGAAAACTCCTGTGCATTTGCCTGTGAATATCCGCCGTATTTTTTCTGCGCCCAGCCTATATAACCGTTACCATAGTTATACCCTTGAAGCGCAAGACTCAGCTTTGTCATATCACTCGGAGAGGTACAGCCTGCCTGCTTTAAACAATCGGCTAAATATTTAATGCCAATCTCAATAGAGTAATTGACATCGGTAATTGAGTTTGGATTTTTAGAAAATCTTGTATTATACGGGCACTCGCTGCACTGCATAACATCAGTGCCTCTTCCGCCCGATTCTGCCATCATAACACATTTTATAACCGCCTCATATCCCGACAAGCCATACATAGCGGCATACTCATGAATTTTATCCGAATAGCGCTCAACATCGGCTGATACAGCAGCAGTACCGGAAGCCAGTGCAGATCCATACAGGTATGTCGTCAGATTTTCCGCATAATTATGTGCAAGCTGAAGCTTATTATCATCAAGTGCAAAAAGCTCATTGAAATATGTATCGCCTGTATACACAACAGAATACACATATATATTATACGTATCTTCACCGCTTCCCTCTGTTGTTACGGTTTTATTATATGAAAACAGTTTGTCTTTATTGGCATTTAAAATGCTTTTTAAATCCCGGATATTTATCTCATTCCACTTATCCTTAGATGCACAATACTGTGATATTATCGTGTTCGTGTTTGTTATAATTCCTCCTGTAAAGCTATCCTCAATCCTTGATTGAGAGCCTTCGGGAAGTCCTGAAATATCCCAATCAATTTCATCCAATATATTGTCGTGTGCCGAATTAATGCACTCATTTACAACCGTTCCGGCAGTTTCAATATTTGCAATAATCACAGTGTTATTATTCATAACATCGCTTGCTTCTGTACTTGATATATCACCGAAAATCAAAGCCGGGAGCAATATGATAAACAAAATCGGAATAGACAATACCAAAGCCATTGAAACAGCTATTTTGCCTATCAGCTTTCTGTTTTCCCAAAGTGTCATTGCGGCTGCACCGTATGGGCCGCCGAGCGCTGCACCTTTTGCCGCGCCTGACACAGTTTTCCCCGTTTTGACTGCACCTTTGACCGCTTTTGCCGCACCTGCACTGTTTATAAGATTATCAAATAATGAATTCTCCCTCTCTGCCATACTTAAACCTTATCCTTTCTCGGCGGCGCTTTCGGCAGTTTGGAAACAATCTTCTCGTTATATTTGATTTTACCCTCAGTCCCCATATATGGCGATTTTTCAACAGTCGGAACAGCATATTGCTTGTACCATTTTGAACCGTCAACAGCTGATGCAGTCTCAAATTTGCCTGTCGGTTTTTCATACTTTTCGGCATCATACATAGCAAATTGTATCCCATCGGGGTATAAATCGGTAATTTCACTTCCGGTTATACGCCCTCCGCCGATTTCAACATCCGAGAACTGCGGAATACTGCTTTGACTAATCACTGTCTCCCTCATATCCGGCGCGCCGCCGCCAGAGAAATCCGGTACACCGCCAATCGTTCCGCCGACATTTCCTGATATATTTGTATCACTTGAAATGGAAGTCCTGTTTGAATTATCCGTTCCGCCTCTTACGGTATTGGTTTTATCTGCGTTATAACCGAAATATGATTCCATTGCTGTTTTTGCATTTGCACCCGTAATGCTGCCGATTTGTGATCTTTCACCATGAGCAATGGAGCTTATCACTTCATTTGCAAAGCTTCCGCCTGATGCAATTGACGTGCCGTACATTTTCTTACCTATCGCGCTCATCACACCACTGCTTTTATTCCCGACAGCCGCACCGACTGCGCCCTCTGTAAATTTTTTTCCGACTCCTCCGAATGTGCCGCTGCCTGCCGGCGGTGAATTGCCGGCTGATGCTCCGCCTTTCCCAAAGCCTGCAAACTTACCACTCATCCTCATGGCAGTTCCGATACCTCTTGCGGCTATTACCGCCTCTGCCATCATTGAGCCGCCAGTACGGCCGACAGATATGCCGAGTGCCGACATAAACGAATCAATTTTCTGCGATATTTTTAAAAATGCAATAGCGCATAAAAACCATACAAACAGATTCCCCGATACCTTTTCCTTACTAGCGCCGTTTACTGCCGATTGGACATCTGCATCGGTTATTGCAAATGCCGTAACTGTTAATATGAGCATACATAGAATTGATATGCCCAAAATTTTAAAAGCTTTTTTCTTCATTCATACATCTCTCCCTCTTAAATCGAAAGCGGATTTGACAAAAACGTGCCAACCATTGAAGTAAACAATCTCAGACACCACGCGTTCATAAGCAGCAGGAATATCTGACCGCCAAGCATTTTACACCAGCTTTTAAATATATTGGAGGTTGACTCAGCCGCTCCCATAGCAAATGCAACAGGTGCAGTAAAAACAAGCACACCAAGCAATACATATCTTTCCGCCGCTTCAAAAAGCAGTTTAATATAATTCCAAGCCAATATAATCACCAGTATCAGCGCAATAAGTGTAACAGATCCGTTTGCCACAACACCGAGTATTGTTAAGAGCACGGAGTTAAAGTTTGCAAAATTCAGCGGCGGTAAATCTTCCGTCAAAATCCAGTTATACGGTGTCCCGCCGATTTTCAGTATAATATCAAGAATCTCATCTGAAAAGTACACTAAAAACATAAACAGCACACATCTGAGACTTAACCTTACCGGATTTTCACTCTCAATTCCCATAGGCAGTCCAAATATTTTAAAAAGCTGCCATACCCAATTAAGCAAAATCAAGCCTATCGCTAAAGCAACAAAAATATGATACATAGTTTCCGCTGCCGGAAAATATTTTAAAAACGTAGCCATATCACAGCCGAGAGCGCCCAGCACAGAGCTTGAAATCATATCAAGAATATTCATCACCTGTTCGGCAATCCAGCCTACTATTCCGTCCAGTATTCCCATTTTAACACCTCCGTTCCGCCGCTGTGCGGCAACACAAATCTCAACGTAAAAAAGATGCAAGCAGGTTGCCTTTTTGAGAGGTGACGGCGTATGTTTATACTCCTAACCTCGAAAAGAGGTAAGATGCGCAGCATATTTTTCACGTTAACACCTCCCAATTTGCGAACTAAGAAAAAAACAAGCGCCGCAAAGCAGCACCTGTTTCAAATACTTTTAGTTATTACATTTTATTTGCTATATTTATTTTTACAAACCTGCGCGATACATAACATCTAATGTAATAAATCTTATGTGGTCACTTCTATGCTTCAGCATATCCTTTGTAAATCCTGATTTTGAGAAAAAGTAATAATACTTTTCTTCAAAGCAGCCCATAGCCGCAGCATATTCCTTCATAAGCGCCAGCTCATTTGTATCAATGAGCTCATTCTTAAATTTACATGAACCGACAATACCACAGTCTCCTTCAACCGAAGTAACAACCACATCAATCTGAGCCTGCTTTTTTGTTCGGGGATTTCCGCCCCACCACTGCCCTATTTCAGACATATTAAACGGTATTGTTTTATCATAAAACAAAATATAATCCCGGCACATCTTTTCAAAAATCGTTCCCATATAGTCGGATAAATATCTATCGACAACCAGATCATAAGATTGTTCAATTCTTCCCGATATAATAGCTGCTGTGTTTTTTGCCACAAAGGTAAACCAAAACTTAAAGAAATTATCTTCCAGCTGATAAATCGGTCTCTTTGATTTCGGATCAGTTACCGGAACCTCTCGCTTTAAAATTCCCAGCGATATTAAATTAGTTATATATTTTATACAAACGCCTGTTTCAACGCCAACAGATGACGTAATCTCGGAAAGCTTTGTTTTTCCGGCCGCAACAGCAGAGATAATTGCATTATATGTTGCCGGCTCACGCAGCTCCTGCTTGAGAAGATTTGACGGTTCTTCATAAAGCATGGCATTTTTATCAAAAAGGTTTTCAAGCAAATTTTCTCTGATTGTTAAATCCGGAGAAAACTCCTCCAGATAAAGAGGTATACCTCCCGTTATTCCGTACATAATCGCCTTTTCTTCAGCTGTATAGTTCGGAAACCACTTTCCTGTATCATAGTAATTAAATGGTTCAATTTTAAACTGTGCCGTCCTTCTGCCATAAAGCGGACTTTGATAACCCAGCACCTGTTTCTCCATAAAGCTCATAGAGGATCCACAAAGTATAATAAACAGCTTCGTATTCTTGAATTGATGATCTATAAACCCTTGAATCAGCGAAGAAATACTTCTCTCAGCTTTTGCAAGATACGGATATTCATCAATAACAAAAACTAATCTTTCATTTTTTGAAAGTTCCTCTATTTTTGAAAAAGCATCGGAAAAGCTGTTATAACTAAGTGCGGCAGCAGAATCACCATTTTGAGTATATGCGATTGCACCCGAAAGTATCGAAAGGTTTTGTGCCGCATTGCTTTCTATCGCCGGAAACAGAATTGTCTTCTTATCCTTACAGAATTCATTAATAAGCGTCGTTTTTCCAACTCTTCTCCGACCGTATATGATAGCCATTTCAAATTTATCACTTGCAAACATCCGATTGAGCTTTGACAGCTCGTTTTTTCTGCCAACAAACATAAAACCACCTCAGCATAGTATATTTAGATATAGTGTATCGTGATATACTATATTATACTATACTTTTTTATTTTTGTCAAGCTTAATATTTTGTTGAATTACAACAAACTCTTAAAAAATATACCCTAATTTACAATAAAGTCTTAAAACATTGACATTATTTTTTGATAGCGTCAGATTTTTGCAGAACTTTGTTGTCTTTCAACATATTTTTGTTAAATTACAATTAAGTTGTTTACTTTTTTATTTAATTTACAATTAAGTTGTATAATTTTAAGCATTATTCAACCACCTCCTTCAAATTAAAAAGCAACCAACAAAAAGTCGATTGCTTGAAAACAAATTTAATTTTCTTTCTTAATTACTTCATCAATACAAAACTATGCATACTCATTCAATGGTGTAAACATATCTTTTGAAATTGATGATTTCATACAAACTCTTGATAAACTCTTTAGTTCTGTCCCATTGACGTAAGTGCTTAGCCATTACAACTCACCCCTATTTTAATTATACAACATAATTGTAAAAATTTCAATAGTTTTTATACAACTTATTTGTAATTATAGAACTTAATTGTAATTGTATAACACTTAATTGTAACTCAACAATTTTATCCGTTCCACTTACCGCCACTCAGCAACGGGGAAATATACGAAATAATGAAGCCAAGTGAATTAAGAATCGCCCATGTAATCGCTATTCTTTTAAGCCAAGCCCTTGATTCATCAACGGTTTTGCCCGATTTTGAGAAATTCATCAGAAGCAGCGCGATTGATGCTGTAACCACACCTGCTGCTGTTGAGATCGCAAGCACTTTTGTGTAAACATCTTTCATTATCTCTTCTGCCTTTGACCATATATCCTCCGCAAACACGCTTGTTGTCATCATTAAAACAAACATCGCAATCAGGCAGAAAAACATAATCATTTTCTGTTTGTTTATTTTTCTTTTCATTTCAACTCTCCAATCTGCTGCCTTTGGCAGCGTAAAAATCATATTACAGAATTAACCGTATATCCCAGCATCAGCACAAATGCTAACGGTACACTTTTTTGACGCGTTAAGATGCTCCATACCAGCGCAATCAGAGCGGTCAGAGCCAATACCGGCAAAAAGCCGGTGATACCGAGTGCAAGTGCGCATACCGAAAGATACTTCACGTCTCCGCCTTTTAATTTATCCGTAGCAAGAGCGATGATAAAAAGCGGCATTACAACAGTAAAGGCAGCGGCAATCCGCTCATAAGGCGTAATATTACTCACAAAAACCGCATATACACCTATTCCGATACAAATCCAGTTTGGTATTTTCCGGTACTTAAAATCTATAATTCCGCCGATAAAAAGCAAAATATCCATCAGTCTGCACCTGAAAAATCGTCCTCGTACATATCGCCGTTGATTGTAATTGTTTCATCGAGTTTTTGACAGAACTCTACGCCGCCGATACCGCCGCCGCTGATATATATTTCAAACAAATGGCGCTCCGGTGCCTCTTTTGTTCCCGGAAGTTCAACCGGCGTATATATTTTTCGCGCACCTGCTTGTGATACCGGACTTACAGGCAATTTAAACTTCAATCTGCCGCCGGATACCATTGAAATAGTCTTCCCTTGCATACCGAGTGAATTTGTCATCTCCCACGGCAAATAAATGGTAGTCTTATCGGGATTTTTAACATTATTTACAGACTTTCTGTTTCTGCCCCAATTTGAGCATCCGCCGCTTTGTGATACCAAACTCGTATTTAATGTGCAATTAACATTCACCTCAAACCCATAGCCTGATTTTAACACAGCCGGCGTCACTTCCGCAGAAGCACCTAAGACAGCTTTATAGTTAAAGGTATGTCTGCAAGTCCGATATTTTGTTTGCCTGCCCGACCTATATGATACTTTGTGTGAGTCTGTTTCCGTCCATTCGATAATACCGTTACAGACGCCGCTCGGCTTTACGATAGTTTCAGTTGGCGGAACAGGTTCCGGATCATTGCTATTTCCGCCGCTGCCGGTCGGATAACAGTTTACATCAAGAATTTTATGCGGTTCATTTTCTGTAAGCGTTACTCTGACAGGATCATCATTTCCGCTTTTTTCTTTCTTTCCGTCAGGAAGCTTCAATGTCCAGCCCTCAATCACATACCCGGGTATATTTTTAATACTGACATCCATATCGGGCTTATCCGGCTTTAAAAGCTCCGTTTCAATAATCTTTTTTGAAATCATATCAATATAATTCACGGTAATCTTCTTATTGTTTATGGGATAACATCTGACATTTAAGAATTTTTTAGGAATATATCCGCTTAATGCGATTTCTGCCGGTGATTCCGTTCCCTCATACTGAATTGTCCCGTCCGGCAGCTGCACATTCCAGCCGTCTGTTGTATACCCATCAGGCACATTAATCCGAGCGATTATCTTTGTTTCCTGTTCGCCGACTACCTTTTCACCCGTCAGCGTTTCCTGTTTTATAACTGCGTTTTCTGCTTTGTCCCAATATCTGACCTCAACGACGGTATTCTTTTCCGGATACAAATCAATATTCAGAAATTTCTGCGGCACCCAACCGGCAAGTGTTATCTGCACATCCTTATCGTTTCCGGAATACTGTATCGTTCCGTCGGGCAGCTGCACGTTCCACGCTGAAAAGGAATATCCGTTCATATCATCAATATGAATATTGGCATCAACCGTTTGAGCGTCATCAAAAATCTGACCCATGCTTACTGTTTCCTCGCGGATAATTGTATTATTCGGCGCGTCCCAATATCGGACGGTTACAACAGCCTCGCGAACCGGCTTGACAACAACCCTTACCGCTGTAAAATACCAGTAAGCACCTTTTGGGAACCATTTATTTTTCCCGACAGTCTGATGATTACCGTTTTCACTCCAGGGATCACAGGAGCCTGTTTTCACCTTTGTATCGCTTTTAACGCAAAGATAAAATGTTGTTTCGCCTTCAGCCGTTAACTGAAATGATTCGGTATTTACAATATTGTTTTTATAAACCTTATAGCTGTCGCCCAGTGTACCATAACGCTGCCAGTCCCATTCGACTATATTTCCGCCGTTATTCGCACGGCTCATATCCGTAAATGTAAGCGTATCGCCAACATAGCAGATTAGCGTCGGAATATCCGCATTACAATCATAATCAGCATAGCTTGTAACAAGGTCAACAACCTGTCCGCCCGAAATTCTGTTTGCAGAAAACTGTGCCGTAGGCTTCGGAACAACCGTCCCTTGCTTATTCATAATCTGCATATTCCGGTAATCCTTGCTTGCATATTCCCTGCTCGGATACGCAAATACATTAATTGTTTGCAAAATAAAACTGACTGCCAATACGACAGCCAGCTTTAAAAATATTCTGTTTTTCATAGTGCTATTCCTCCGCGTTTATCAAAGAATATGGCATTTTAAGTATCTCGCTATATGTATACTCCCTCGTTTCATCGCTGCACTTGCGATGAACTGTGAGCTTAAAGTCAACGGTATCACCGTCTTTCGGTTTAAAGGTTTTCATATTTGCTCTCGTAGAATAAAACATTCTGCTGACCGACATAATAGTTTTATCCGAATTTGTAATTGATACAAATCTGTTTCTCGAATACTTCTGCCAGCCGTTAATAGCACCCTCATCCTGTTCAAATTCATTAAATTCAGCAGGATTTAAAAACTCAAGCTTAAATTCATAATACGGGCAATTTCGTTCAAAGTCCCTGTAATTATCAATTGTAATCCAAAACATTCGTTTATCATAATCGCTCTGCGGATAATGGACAGTCAGCTTCGGTTCGGGAAATTTGATTGCCTCCTGCGGAGATGTGATTGATACTGTTTTTGTGTCATCAGACCAGTCAACACCGCAGGAAAGTAATTCCGAAACAAACCGGAGCGGAACAAAGGTTCTGTCTTCTTTAAGAATACCGAACGAGTCAAATGTCATCATCTCGCCGTTTAAATATCCAATCGGCTGACCAATCGTATATTTAACAACGTCCTTATCCTTTACAATCTCTACTGTCTTGGATTCGCCGTCCCAGCCGACATTTGCTCCCATTGCTTCGGAAACAAATCTCACCGGAACAAGTGTTCTCTCTCTTACATCAATAAACGGCTGTGCGTCTGGAAAAGCAATTTTTTGCCCGTCCAGAGTAACCGAAATCTCATTTTCCGCCAGCACCGGCGTATACATTGCCCCTGCCATAATTACTGCCAATAATGCCGATAATACTTTTTTCATAGATATCTTCCTTTCTTCCTAATCAAGTCTGTAATTTGTTGATGATATTTCAAACGGTATCTTTATTCTGCCGCTGAGAAACGCAAACAAACTGTCAGCTTCTGCGTATCCCTTTACTTCAAATACAGCAGGATTGCTGCTGCCTGTTACAGACGACAAATTCAGTCGGTAAACCAATCTCCCGTTTTTATATTTTCTGCGCATTGAATCAAGCTGCATATCCTCAACCAGATATTTATAAAACTCTCTCTTTGCAACCGCAACATCAAGATTTATGATTTTATCCTGTCTGTACGAATCGCCCATTGCAAATTCAACTGCACAGTTCACGCTCCTTTGCAGTCCATATTCAATATCCTGCTGCAAAAGATGTATCCGGTAAAATTCACCGACCGTCACGGTTAGTGTCACCATGAAAAACACCAAAATCATCGTAAGTATTGTGCCGCTTCCGCCCTTTTTCAGCTTAAAAAGCTCACTTTTGCTCATTTTTGATTTTTTTGAGCATTTCCTCATATTTTTCAACTCCCATCCGCATTTTAAGATCAAGCTTTATGTTCTGAAAGTCGGGTTCTTCTCCGTAGAGTGATTTATGCTCGTCATAATACTGTCTTGCCTCTTCTGCGGTTATCTCACTCTCAAGCGCAAGCTTATCAATCGCCCTTTGATGCAGAATGGTTGTCCGGCACATTTTATATGCCTCTTTCTCATCAATGCCCAAGTCGAATACAAGTTTGTCACATTCAGTCCTCATTTCGTCCTCGCTTATGCTTATATCAAGCTGTTTTGAAAGCTTTTCTATTGCTTCATTCTCCGCAATTCTTTCAAATATAAGCTCCTTATTGTCATAAGCGGTTTTGATAAGCTCGTATGCTCTGACCTTATGCTGTCCAATCGTTCCGACAGGCTTTAATATTAAACAGCTGCTCACTATTACTAATACGATAAAATTAAATATTCCGCAACAAATTATCATTTTTTTCTCCAAATCACACACCCCTTATATTATCAGATTACATATCGTGCCTGCCAAAAGCAGCGGTATAAACGGAAGCGGCTCTTTCATATCCCGCTTTTTTGCTATAATCGGCGGAAGATAAATCAGGCAGCCTGCTATGCTTGAATAGGTTACTGTTAAAAGCAGTCCCCATCCTCCGAACATCACAAATATTATAATAAATATATCAAAATCGCCTGCACCGATTTTTGCCTTGCTCTCTTTTGATATTAAATAGGCGATAAGCTTAAATGCAATCGCCAAAACAATCATCAGCCACGCGCCGCAGGTTTGTTCACTCATGAAAAGCACTATACATTTTACCGCCGCCGTTATACAAATTCCGCTGTTTAAAATCCACGAGTACACCATTTGCTCCTTATAGTCCTCTATTGCGGCAACCGAAATAAATATCAATCCGCACACAAAAACGGCTGCATTACACATATCAAATCTGCAAAAGCAAAGAGAGCCGCATAAAAATGCGGCTCCCATCATCAGCTCGCTTATAAAATGCGACAGGGCAATTTTTGTTTTACACTTTCTGCATCTTCCGCGCAGCATTAGATAGCTTACAATTGGTATCAGGTCATACCATTTTAAAGTATATCCGCAGGCATCACATCTTGATCTGCCCTTATACCAGTCCATGCGTGAGAACACAACATTTAAAAAGCTGCCGATGCAGCAGCCTGCAATCATTGCCAATACGTGTAGCATATATTAAAACACCACCGTCGTACTTCCGTCATTTGACGGCGGATTTATAATCTTAAATGTTACATAAAGAGTCTTATCGCCGATGGTATATGATTTGTTATATGTCCCCTCACGAAGATTTTGCGGATTTGTGCTGTACCATCTGAAATACTGCCCGTTTGAATACAGTTTAAGACCGCCGTTACCCATTGTTCTGTCATATTGAGAAAACGTGCCGAGTGTGACCCCTGTGTTCTGTCCTCCGCTTTGGTATTCGTCATTTGCAACAATGACAATATCATTCAGCCTTATTGCATTAACCTGCTCTCTTAAATCTGCCTCAAGCTTATCGGTATCAATAACATTGTCTTTGATATTATATCCGATTGGCAAATCATTCTGCCCGAAATCAATTTTCGGCTGAATGATTTCGGTATCACTTGTGTCCGGCGGTGTTATATTCTTTTCTCCCAGCTGCGTTTTCCCGGTTATTTCTCCGGTGTCTGACTCCTGAACCACCGCAACCCTATAATATTCTCTTACAAACCGTCTTCCGATACTCTCATAAGTAACAAGAAATTTACTGTTATTGATTGCATATGTGATAAGCTCCTGCCCATTCTCCGAAGAAATACCCTCTGAATATCCCGACGGGCCGCAAGCTCTGAGCGTTGAATCCTTATTGTAAATATTATACCATATTTCACTTACCGAGCCGCCAAGACTTTCCCAAGAGCCCTCTACATATCTGCCATCAGGAAATACATTGGTAAGCATTCGGTTAATTCCCCACCACTCTTTTGTTTTTATCTCTGATAATTCCGGAAAATCAGGCGCATTCCATCTGTCATATCTTGAATAATACCCGTTCATCTCCTCTGCCGGAGTATATTCAATCTTTAGCTTCAAGTCATTTGATAATTCCGTTTTTCCTTTCCGGGTGATGTTTATCTCATTTATTACCTGCCAGTAGTAATATTCATTTGTTTCGTCACGTTCGCGAATTATCACATTTCCGTTATATGATCTGTATACCGCCAGCCGATTATTATATGCTCCTATATTATAGTATCTGTGAACCGTCGGATCAAATCCAAATTCGACAACGTTTCCGTCTGTTGTGATAACAGCCGAGTTCCCCAGCAGCACCGCCGGTACTGCCAGTTCATTTTTTATATAATAATCTGTGTCAAGATTTTTTAGGCTGTAACACTTAAAATTTGATGAATAGCCGGATATCTCCGAGCTTTTCAGATACTCCATTTTATTGTTTACCAGCTTATACATATCAATCTGACGATAATATTCTTTGGACCCGCTTGCTTCATCTATTCTCGATTCCTGACTATGTGTGAAATACAGATTATTGCTGCCCGGAACCGGTATATATGATTTTTTATAGAAATTGGACGTGAAGCCCTCCTGATACAGCTTATATCCATTTGCCTCAGTCATGTCAGCAAGCGGAATCCTTGTTTCACTCCCCGTTACCGTCTGATTATTTTTTAATAAAATCGGCGAAGTGGAACAAGCTAATTTTGTAGTGCCGGGCATATAATAGACTCTTGATGTCGTGTCACCTGATCTGTAGCGTTCCTGACCGCGATACAGAATTTTATCTTTTATATACGGATACCCTTCCGAGTTGTATTCGGAGTTTTCGCACATAGAATAAAGTATGCCTTTATCGGAAATATAAAAATAGTCATCATATTCATCATCGCCTTTATAAACATATTTGCTTATCGGATTTATGATATAGTACGGTACTTCCGAACCGTTCTTTACATAATAGTCGGCATCAATTTCATCCTTTATGCAAGCTATATTAAGACCGTTACCCGTATTATATTCATTCATCGGTGTACCATCCGACAAAATTATAAATCCGGTATCTGTCGCATAGAGTGTATAGAAATAATGCTGAGTAAGCTTGCTTTTACCTTTATTTCCGACGCCTCGTCTTTCATGCCTGCATACAGCAAGATAATAGTTTTCACCTATTTCGCTTAGCTGATAAACATCAAGGCAATCAAGATCAATGCTCTTGTATATCCTCACATCGTCTGCCGTAAACCCGCAGGTTAAAGACGGAGATTGTGTCCACAGCTCATATTCTGCTGCTGTTTCTATTTTTGCCGGTTCTGCATATGCCGATATACCGAATGTGCATAGGCAAAGAATTGCTGCAATTAATCGTTTCATACTACTTTTCCTCCCTTTTATTCTGCTGATATTTATCGTTTTGGATTATCTTTTTAAGCTCATCATTGTTTTTAGTCGGAG
The DNA here is from genome assembly GCA_934462715.1 of uncultured Clostridia bacterium. Classification (GTDB taxonomy): domain Bacteria; phylum Bacillota; class Clostridia; order UBA1381; family UBA1381; genus RGIG1988. The sequence continues at coordinate 23,226 of CAKSIJ010000010.1, read as the reverse complement.
AATCAATTCCGATACGCTTCAAATAGCAAAACAGATTACTGTACGCTATCGGCTCTTTTGAATACTCACCGTCACTCAACGAATCAAACACGTTTTCAAGCCTTTCCTTGCCGACTATGTTATAATATCCGTCCTCATCCATCAGCGGAACAATACCAGCTCCTGCCGCAAGCGGATTTTCGTCAGCGCCGTGAGTATTGATAAAATTTCTGCACTCTTCCTCTGTTTCAAACAAGATTAAAACCGCATTTTTAATATCCATATCGCTGCCGATTTTATCACGGTACTGCTGCATTTCCTCATCCGTAACCTGAATACCGGAATAATCCGCCTCCGTTATATCTCCGGCATTATTGCTTTTATCTATTATGCAAAAGGCTGTAATTGCACATACTGCACAAGTTGCTATAGCCGCACAACGAATAATATTCTTTTTATTTTTAAATTTTGATAAATCAAGCTTCATATGCCGTACCTCTTATATTAAGTTTATACTTTAAGTTTTTGCCGGTCTGATTTCCATATATATCGGAAAGACTGCTTTTTATGAAAATATATACGTCTCCCTGCGGCCAAGTATCTGCCGGACTTATCGTAATTGTTTTATCGTCTGCGGATATATTTATATCTATCCTGTCACTGTTGCCGCACGGATCGGCTGATGCAAAAATACTGTTTCTTGCCGACCATTCACTTACCATCTCGTCAAGATGGATTTTAAATCTTCTGCTTTTTGGCTGGTTATACTTTTCTCCGTACAGCCCAAAGAAATCTTCGGAGTATTCTGCATTTATAACATACTCACCTTTTACTTCACGATTTTTTGAATAGGCATATACCTTTATCTCTCCGCCGTCATTAATGGTGAGCATTCCGCTTTGGTCAATTTTCGCATTGCCGGACACCTGCCAATACAGTTCTCTTTCGGTTGTGTCCGTCGATGAGATCTCCGCCCACATCTTCACTCTGCTTCCGGTTTTTAAAACAGCGTTTTTATCCGGCTCGATTTTAATGGAATCGGGATAGCGAATATAGTCTGTCACGACCAGTTTAAAGCTGTCTCTTACAGATGTTCGCTCTTCCGATTTTGCATAAATCGTGCAGCTTCCCTTTTTAACCGCTGTAACCTTTCCGTTTTTATCAACAGTCGCTATCCTTTTATCCGAGCTTGACCATATAACGCCTTTACTGCTTGCAGAAGACGGATAAATCTTTGCCGACAGCTGAACGCTGCTGCGCTCCATCAGCTCAAATTCATCATCAACATTCTCATCATCATATGTAATATACAAACTTCTTACCCTTTTATCATCGTCATCATCATAATATCGGTCATTGCCTGTAACATACACCCTGACAACCGCCTTAGCCTTCCCGTCATCAGATTTTATAATAACGCTTGCGCTTCCCTCACGCTTAGCATATACATATCCCTTGTTATCCACCGTTAAAACCGCTGTATCAGAGCTTTCAAAGTTTACACCGCAATCCGTTGCATTTTCGGGCAGAACCGTATAGTTTATTTTTTCTCTCTTATATTGTTCGATATAAATATAGCTGCTTTTAAGCGATATTTTTTCAACGGGAATTTCCCGGGCACTATCTGAAACCTCGATTTTGACCGTATCGGAAATATCCGTACCGCTTACTCTTACCGTAATACTCGCCACACCTACGCTCTTTGCAATAAGCGTACCGATTGCCGCAGTAACGACATCGGGGTTATCTGATATGTACTCATACTGCACATCTTCAGCATTTACAGGTGATTTTGTAACATTTATTTTTTGAGTCTCGCCCACTGTCATAGTCGTATTCTTCACACTGATTTTAATTGACGTTATCTCATTTTTCGCAAAAACTGTCACTCCGCACAGCATAAAGCATACAGAAAGCATTATTGATATTAATCGTTTCATTCGTTCTCACCTCGCTCCCAAACAGAATTAACCTTGCCGTCAACAAGCAAGAATATTTTAAACCGGCTGTCTGCATCCATATTGCTATACATCTGTCTGATTTTATCCAGCATTTCTATGCGTGTATCGTATCCGACAACCTCTCTTGTCATATTCTCAATACTGCATACATACTGCCAATACGCGTCGTCCGGATTTTCAATGCTTTTGATATAACTTGTATATCCGCCGACCAGAACAATATTTCTGTAAATTCTAAAATACGCAATCGGTTCAAACAGCATACCGCATCCGGAAAGACCTCCGAACATTTTAAATCTGTTCATTTCTTTTTTTAGTCTGTCACTGTAAACAGCACTTGTATCAAGATCAAGCCTTCCTGTGTCGATTTCGTTTATCGACAGCGGCTCTGACAGCTTATTATACAGCTCATCAATCGCCGTTATATCAGCGTATTTTTCTTCCGTCACAATATACCTGTCCGAATACACATTTGCGACAGATGAAATATATGCAATATCTTCATCAAGCTTTCTGTCTGCTTTATCGGCGAACTCGGTATCAGGTCCAATTTGTGTTATACCAAATGCGCTTGCGGTGCATAGTAAACCCATGCACACCGCCAACGCAAAAACTATTATTTTTTTCAAAGCTCTACCTCCGTATTAATTAAGAAAATCAAACACATCATTATTAATCCCATGATTTTTATTGCGTCTGACGCCGATGTAATACACATCCGCAGCACGCGACTCTTCAACGGTAATTGTATCGCCGTCGGTAATTATATCGTCATCATCGCTTCCGCCGCCCGATTCATCTTTGTAAATCCGCATTGTCGCAACAGAAGTATTTCCCGCAATGTCCGTATAAAGAGCAGTCACAATGAAATCGTCCGCATCAAATTCACCCGTATACGTTTTGTAGCTGTTTGTTGAAGCGTCACCGTCCTTCAAAGCCTTATACTGATATTTGTAATGGCTTTTAATCACTTCGCTGTTAAGACTGCCCGACAACGGTTCATTCGGATATTCAATCTTCACCTTGCCGGCATTAACAGAAATAATCGGTGTGGGCGGTGAATTGCGTTTTATAACCACTTCACAATCCTTTATATTTTCGTAAGTTGCGACCTCTTCGCCGTCATTTTTCACTTCCGAAACAGTAATAAACATATCGTATACTCCATCAGGAAGTTCGGCAAGCTCATCATCAAGATATGCCATAGAAAAAGTAATATCCCTTTGAGTATTTCCATCCGGAACATTTTCACTTTCCGCCATAGCATATACACTGCTGTCATCTTGGCTTACCAGCTTGACAGATGCTTTGATTATGTCATTAACATCATTGTCCTCTATTTCAAAATGATACTTTGTACTGTACGCTGTATTTTTAGCAACATAAAAACCGGGTGTTCCGTAATAAATAGTGTGCTTACTGTCCTCAGTCGGTCTGACCCTTCCGGTTATTCTTGACGGAGAATTAATGCGCACCCTGACACTTGCCGACTTTTCGTTGCCTGCATTATCTTTCGCCTTAAAATGCAGATAATATACTCCTCCGTCGGTAAATGTTACGCCTCCGTCATATGCCTTATATACAGGCGTCTCAAATTCATCGTTTGTTATTGCATACTGCTTTGACATAATTCCCGATGCGTCATTTACAGCAGAAGATGACGGATAATCATAAAAATCGGCTTCAACGGTATACGGTGCCGATTTCCACGACACGTCACTATGATTTATTGTTACTGACGGCTCTGTCTTATCAAGCCACACATATTTTTCGACATACATCCGATTTCCCTGAGACGAAGCATTATATCGGTTCTGCGTTTTGTTTATTGATTTTGCATCGTCATAAACATAAATCCGATACCGGAGCTTACCCGTTTTGCTTCCTGTCACGTCAAAGTTAATCTGAACGTTTTTTCTGCTTTGGGTATATCCTCCGGTTGACGCAATGCCGGAAGCAAGAAAGGCTGTATATTTTTTTACTCCTGCATACTCATCCTCGGCTTTGAATATAACCTTCTTGCTTTCATTCATCCATTTTGAGTAATATGTTGCCTGCGCATTTTCTTCAGGTGTGAAAAAATACAGACTCGGCGCTGTATTATCAAGTGTCTGTTCAAACACGTATTCATTCATATTGCCCGCTTTATCAAACATATTCAGCAATACTTTGTATTTTCCGTCCTGCATTCCGGACTTATCCAGCCTGAAAATCTCTTTGCCGATATTTTCAAGCCATGCACTGCCGATTTCTGTGTCGTTTCTGTATATTTTAGCATATACGCTGCCATTGGTCATTGGTATGCTGCTGTCATCTTCAACTTTGAAATCCGAAAACAGAGTTGCACCCTTAAGCGCATAGCCGCCGTCATCAAAAGCACTTACAACTTGCGGAAGCTCCGTGTCAAGCTGAAAAATGTACTCGTCCGATGTTATGCTGCCGCCAAAGTTATCCGATACCGTAAGCTGCAGCTTATATTTCTTGCATTGATATTCTGTTTTTATCATGTTATCAGCCGGAAGAGGTCCTTCGTATATAACTTTTCCGTTTTCTGCGTCTTCAAGATGATAAGCAACCGTCAGAATATCCTCACGATCAAAATCATTCGCATACATCTGAACTGTTATACCTCGGACAAATACATCCGCCGGAAAATACGTATTGCCAAGCTCGGACGGACAGCAATCCGCCGTCATCACACCGTCCCGAGAATAATAGTGATACGAAAAGCATTGCACCGTCATTGTTGGCAATGAATTTTTATAAAAAGAAAGCCCATTATCACTCGCTTCAGCAGAATTTGTTTCTCCCACCAGTCTCCAACCGTCCTTTATATTTTCACCTGCAATCATATTTTGGGATTGATCGTCCTTACTTGACGCAAGATACCTGTATGCCAGCTTATATTTTGCCTTATCACGATAGTCCGAGACATTTCCGAATCCGGCATTTATATTAAGGCTTGCAGGAGCTGCAATATATTTTTTCTTGCATTCCTCGCCGTTTTCATCTTTATACATATGCCAGCTGTTCCCGCCGTCTTCCTTTTCAAATACAGCCATTTCAACCGCATTTATATAAAAGCTATCATTATCGAGCTGAGGCAGCGAAAAGCTTATCCCTTTTCCGCTTGCAATATCTTTTGCCGCTTTTACCTCTCCGCTGTATGATATTTTCATAGTTTCTTCCGCCGCAAAGCTATGTGTGCAAAGCATAAGCGAACAACAGATACCCATACAGATAATTAATTTATTCACAATCGTTCCACCTCCTGATTTTTACATATTGGATTTAATTACGGTTACTATATCGTCACCGTAATCACCGTTTTTATATTCCGATGCATTGCTATTTGAGTCCTTTCCCTGACTTGAAATAATGACCAAGCCGGGAAGTGATTCCGAATCCTCACCGGAATATGTGTATATATAAAACTTATACTTGCCGCCCCACGGATCCTGCTTTATTTTTGTATTCAGGCAAAAGCTCTTTTTATCCGCTGCAATCTCCGAAAGCTCAACATCGCAGGAAAGATACTTGCTGTTTAAAAGCTCAATAATTTCCGACACGACATTTTCATAATTTGAATCGGGTGCTATCTCAATTGAGTTATAATCTGTAAGATAACTCTTAACCGAATTTGCAAAATCACGCATTTCCGACTCGCATATATCTACTCTGCTATTTTGCCACAGCGCATTGACGCCCACAGCCGTACCGGTGATTAAAATGCCGGTGATTGCAACTACCGCAAGAATTTCAACAAGTGTAAAGCATTGTTTTCTTTTCATATTTTTCTCCATTTCTAAAAAGCACCTAATTACCTCTGTAATTCTGGTAATTTTCGTACACAACCTCGGCATTTTCGGTATCAATATACGCACTGACACTGCCGACACTTCTGTCAAGTTCCGAAAATGGTTTTCTTACCGCATAAAGATTAATTATCTTTATGTTAGCCAACACCTCACCGCCTCTGTATTTTGTTTTGACCGTCAGATAAATCGGATTGAGACGGCTTTTTCTATCGGCCGTTTTTTCCGCCGCATCCGAAATCAAAAAGTTATGTTCCACACACATTCTGCTGAGTTTAAAGCGGTCTTTATCCCCGAAGGTATTAACGGAAAACTCAATTGTTCCGTCAGTTATATAATCAAGATACCCCGATGCCGCAAGATAATCTTTGCTCTCATTTTCGATAATCCGAATCGCCACTGTATCCGACGTATCCGATGTTTTTATTTCATCAAGCAAATACGGAACATACCGATTCTCAACCTCGTAACCGCCGTTTTCATTCCTTTGGTATGCCAAAACCAAATCACGATTGGACAAATAATTGAGAAATAGTCCGACCGCTGTGTCAACTCCGCTCTCTGCTATGTATCTGTCCTCTGTTCTTTTATACTCCGACTTTGCATTGTATTTTGATGCCGACGCAACAGACAGCACAGCCGCACCGCAGCAGACGATAACAAGCGCAAACATAACCGTAAAGCTCAGATTTCCTTTTTTCTTCATTTATTCCGCCTCCGAAACATAAGCGCATCTCGGCTTTATTGAAATAACAAACGGCCTTGTCTGCTGATTGACTTCAATTCCGTTTTTAAAGGTTTTAAATTCCGCTGTCAAAATACCGTTTCGGAAAGAAAATCCTCCCGAATGTGCGTCTGCATCAAAAAGCTTTTTATCGCGAAAAGCCAAGTATCCGACCGGATATGCATCAACAAGAGAATATTTCAGGTTATATCCGCCCTTGCCTCTTTCTTTGATTTCAAGCACTTTCCCTCCGTCAGATATTTTGATTGCTTCTGCCGACTGAATTTCTCTTGTCAGAAAATACACAGCCTCGTTTAAACTGCTTCTGTTCGTATTTTCGGTTTGCCCCGAATACAGCGTCCACGTAATGAGCGACACGGATGCAAGACCGATAACCGCCAGCATTGCAAATATCCCGGAAGACATCAGTGTTTCAATCAGAGTATACGCTCTTTTCTTTTTCAATTTAAAATCACCACCGTTGAAATTTTTGTATTCGGAATACTTCCGCCAATTTCAATTTTGAATAATCTTGCTTTTTTAGGTATTAACGCATCGGAAAACATACTGCTTTCCGGCTCTTTTACCGTATATGAGCCGTCTGCAAAAACCACAATTACTCCTATTCCGACTGCTGTAATCTTTATCTCCTTACCCTGTGAAAACTCATAGAGCTGAGGCAAAGTCCTCACCTCAGCTCTGAGTGTCTCAACTACGCTTACATTGGATATAACCGCATTCATACTGACGTCTCGTTCAAATGTTGTTTTTAAATAGGCGGATGAAAACATCATTGCAGCTATACCGACAGCGCTTATAATCAGCAGTCCTGCAAGGCTTTCAACAAGTGTAAATGCTGATTTTTTCATGATTATTTCTTGTATGTAACCGTAGCTACATTAGAAGTGTCAATAGAAATTGATGCAGCCGAATCGCTTGTTGCAATCGGTGCGATTGATGACGACTCAATATTTGAGCTAAAGCCCGTTGTTGCGCTTTCAATCTGACCATCAACAAAGGTTACAACCAAGGCATAATTGTCTGCATCCCCGCTAATCTTGCTGTCCTTGCCGTTTGAAATGAAGATAACAGCGCCATTGTTCGGATTTACACCGGTTCCCGACGGTTTTACAACCTGGATTGTGTACGGCTGATTCCACTGATCTTCCTTTGCGCTGTTTCCTGTCGAATCAAATTTTAATGCAGCGTCAAGATAAAGGTTGACTCCGTTTGTACCTGTAATTGCCGCAACGTCATCAAAATCAGCAAATCCCGCATTTTCACGAAGCAGCTGTTCTGCCGCAAGCTCAAAGCTTCTGAAATCTGTTTTTACGCCAGTTTCGCGCGCTTTGTCACCGGCAAAGTCAATTCTGGGGACTAAGGTTACGAATAAAATTCCGATTACCGCTACAACAATCAGAATTTCAACAAGCGTAAAAGCTTTTTTCTTTCCTGCTGCCTTCTTGTTTTTCTGTGCAAACTCTTCCATTCTCTTTTTGATTGAACTCATCATAATAATAAGTACCTCCGTTTTTTTTGTGTTTATATATAAAAGCCCAAAGCACTGCAATAAAAAAACACCGCCTATTGCTTTCTTTGCGATGCTTTTGACTGATATATTAAGTTAAGTTTTTCTATAAAGCAAAAAAACTCAAAGCTATAAAGCTCTGAGCTTTTGTATCCCGGCTTTCCAAATCACCGTTCATCAAATCATGATTTATTTTTTCCGTGGTTCATCTCTAATGACTGCGAAACAGCACTCTGTACTTTACTCATAAATTCATCATTACTCATATTATACAGCGTTCGATTTGAGGCATTAAATGTTCTCTCATCGGCCTGTGCTGAAATATGGTCAATTGCTCTTTCTATGTTCTTCTGCTGTATTTCAAACTGCTTAACCAATTCGCTGCTATGGTCCTGCGCAGCCAAGTCCTTTAATATTTCCGTTGGTACATTTCCTGACATATAATTCATTCTCCCTATATGTTTTCCTTGATATTACTATATCAAGGAAAATAGGAAATGTCAATATAGACAAACACTTTTTGTTCATTCTATACACCCATATTATCAACCATTGAAAACATTGGTATGAAAATAGCGATTACAACCGTGCCGGCAAGCAATCCGACAACAACTATCAATGCAGGCTCAATAAGGCTCACAATTCTCTTCAGGCTGACATCAACTTCTTTTTCGTACTGTTCTGCAACCTTATCAAGCACTTCGGTTATCTTCCCCGATCCTATACCCACCTCTATCAGCTGAAGCATCATAGCCGGGAAATGTCCCGCTTTTGCAAGTGCTGCTGCAAGATTCATACCCGATATTTCAACAAGCCTTGCCGCCTTTTTTACTTCCTTTGAGATTTTCTGATTTTTAATTGCAGAGACAACGATTTGCAGCGATGATACAAGAGTAATGCCGCTTTTCTGCATTGCGGAAAGGTTACGGCAAAATTTACTTAGCTCTATCCTTTCTATCATCGTCCCAACAATCGGAATTTTCAGTTTCCGGCTGTCAACCATCAATTTAAAATTCTCGTTTTTAATTGCTATTCTGTATGCGATTACAGCTGCAATCAAAAGAACTATCAAAAACGGTGTTGCTTTTGACATTCCGTTTGATACTCCGATTACAATTTTGGTAATCAGCGGGAGCTCGCCGCCCATTGAAACAAGTGTTTCGGCAAGTGATGGAACAACAACAGTCATCATAACCCATAAAACCACAACCATCACAACGCAAATAATAATCGGGTATATCATTGCACTTTTAATCTTACTCTTGAATTCGATTTCTCTTTCTATCTGCCCGATCAATCTTGTAATAGTTCCGTTTATATTGCCGGACTCTTCACCGGCTTTCAGCTGTTCGACCGTAGTTTCATCAAACTGCTCCGATTTCTTCATTGCACGTGAAAGGCTCGCACCCTTTCTTACCTCATCCGCCATTGCCGCCGACAAACCCTTTAACGGTTTGTTCATTCCCGTATCTCTTATATTTACAAGCGATTCGTGCAGCGACATACCGGCTTCAATCATAAATTTCAGCATTGTAAAAAACTCAAGCTTTGTTTTCTTGTTTGCGTGCGTTGAAAGACTGTAAATGAACTTTCTGATATTTAGAAAATCCTGCATTTGTGTTAAAATCACAATATCCTCTCCGCGACGCTTCAAGCCATCCTCTGCCGCCTCCATATTATCGGCGGTAATGATGCCTTTATATATTTTTCCGTCTGTGTGACTTCTTGTTTTATACTCATAATACTGCATTGTCAACATTCCCCGTTTTCAATATGCTGGTTTCTTCGGACGGTTCGTTATACATAATAAAGCAAACCGTTACAGCAAGCTGCATGTTCTGACCGCTTTTATATTTTATGCCGTCATTTGCAAGCAGCATGATTCTGTATGGCTTTGTATACGATGTCTGCTCCAGCAAATCATTCAGCCTGTCTTCAAGATTTTTCGGTGTATCGTCATTCTTCTCCGGTATTTCGGTAGGTTCAGGCTGATTTTTTGGTTCCTCCGGTACAACCTGTTCCTCTGGATACTTATAATCAAAATCAGGCACAGGCGTATAAGACGGTATTTCAGGGATAACAGGCACCACGGTCGGCTGCGGAGCATTTTCTTTTTTATCATCCTCTTTCGGTTCCTTATACCACGGCAAATCACTCAAATCATCAAAAAAGCGTTTTAAATAATCATACTGCTCATTCTGTCTGTACGAAACCGAGCCGTAACTGCATTTGATGCCGATGTTATTAATATCCTCAAGTACCTTGTTTATGTCAACACTGTTACCTTTCACCTCAAAGTCAAAGATACTGCGATAAATTCCGTCCGTATTCACAACACCCAAATCGTTAAATCCCGAAACCTGAACATTATTCTTTTCGGTTGTTTTTCCGAGAAAAACAAGGAACTCTTCATTTGTCATTGTGAGTCCGCCCGAAAGCTCTTTAATGTTATTCACGCTGCTTCTTAAAGCTTTCTCCCTGTTTTTTAATGCTTCGGATTTTTCCAGCAGCGGTTTTATGTCCCCTGCCTGACCTTTTACATTCTCCTTCTGCTTTTCAAGCTCTGCAATTTTGGTATTCGTCGGTATCCACATCGCCTTGTAGCCTCCGTAAATTGCAAGCAAAAATGCAAGAAACAGCAAAATAAATTTATCTCTTAGCGTAACTGCCACTAATATGCACCTCCGGTTACGGTTATTTCAAATATGTTATATATCCCGTTTTGAATTTTATGTTCTTCGATTGCCGTTATTTTCGCACTGCCGATATATGAAAGCTGCGTCAGACTGTATATAAAATCGGATATGGATTCCTGCTTGCTTCCGTACCCGCGTATAACGATCTCACGCCCCGATAAATCCTCAAGATATTCTATTTTAGGCTCTGCCGCCTTATCATCGGTTTGATTTTCCTCTTGTTTACCATCGTCATTCTGCCCGTCTTGTGCCTTATCATCCTTTTCTTTTTTCTGAGCGGTATTATCTGTGGATTTATCTCTGTTTTCATCTTCCTTTACACCCTCATTGATTAGACGCTCCGACGAATCAACGGATATAATATATACATCCTGCGGTCTTGCTGCCTCCATATCATACATAAAGAGCGAAAAAGGGAAACAGTCGTTTTCATAATCCTTCATAAATGCTTCATACTTCGCAATTGATTCTTCAAGATTGACTATACCCTCCTTTTCCCTGTCATACTTTTGATTTGATTCAATAATTTTATCGGTCTGCCATGTAAGTATTCCTATCTGTGTATACTGAATCAATACAAAAAGCAATATAAAAGCGCCCATTGCAGACGCGGTATAAACCAAATATTTGTTGGCGTATCTGTTTTTAATCTCTTCCGGAAGCAGATTAAGCTTCTTTTTCATATTCATATTCTGCCCCCTTTTAAAGCATTGGGTATATACTCATACCAAGAGCGTTTGAGTACGCTCCGTCAAAGTAAATATAGTCAATCAGCAGCTCAAAGTCCTTACCCTCTTTTTCATCAAGCGAAGTGAATATTATCTGCTCCGTTTGTGTCCCTGTTTTCTCTGAAAGCCGGGTTAATAATCCGTCGATTGTATAACCTGTGCAATATATTTTTGAAACGGAAAAATCATTGCTCGCGCAAAGGTCTATCACGCGCATAATATCATTTATAATATATCCGCTTATTTCATTCACGCAATTTTCATACACCTCTTTATCAAGCGTCATAAAGTAATCACCGATTACCCCGTCTGATAAATCGGTATGTGTGCCCACTTCCATAAGCGTTTTTATAATTTCAGGCTTTGACGCAGCCGGATCTGTTTCAAACACTCTGTTTACATACGACTCAAAACCTAATTCAATTGTTCTTGTATATACCGCCAATCCATCGGAAAAAGCCGTAATTCTCGTTGAAGCTGTTCCGAAATCCACAAACAGACGGCTTAAATGTTCATACTCATCAAAGAACAATTCTGACAAGCAAATCTGATTATAGATACTGCTGACAACCGTTTTAACCTTCAGCTTATACTTTGCAAATGCCGACACCAGTTCCGCAGCAATGCTTTTCTGTACCGCAGACAGCAGAAAGTAAAACACCGTATCACCCTCCTCTTCGCGTTTGCCAAGAAAAGCGTAATCAACAACGTGAGTAATCGGGTTTGCTCTGCCAAAGGACATATAATCCTTTTTGATGATTTTTGAAAGCTCCGACTCTTTTTTGTTTTTAATCGTAATAATTTTATTTTCGCAAAGCTCTGCCGGAAGTGACACCGAGACATCACGTTTCCCCTGCCCGGAGGTTTCCGACGCTACGATTTTAGCTAGCTCCGAAAAGCTTATTTCTTTATCTTCTGTATATTCTCTGCCGGGAATTGTCCTTGCAGACAAAACCGTAACCTTTTTCGCCGCATAATGAACCTCCAAAACCTTTGCCGCAAAGCTTCCGATATCCACAATCAGTTTGTTCTTCTTAATTACATTATTTTTTATCAAAATATCCAATGCTGTATGTACCTCCTTTACAGTTCATCAAAAAATACCGTTCTATGGACTTCATCAAGTGTTGTAATTCCGGCAAGCGCCTTTTCTATCCCGTCCTGATGTATCGTTTTCATTCCGTTTCGGATTGCCGCCTGCTCAATCTCATGCGTCGTGCCACCACGGTCAAGTATTTCGCCGAGTTCATCATTCAAAATTAAGAATTCCTGAATTGCAACTCTGCCCTTATACCCATCACCGCCGCATTTCTTGCAGCCTTTGCCTCTGTATAGCTTGATCTCCTTGTCACCGCAGCCCAATACCTTCCGATACGGTGAAGTCTTATCAAGATAATATTCTTCCTTGCAATACGGGCAAATCCTTTTCGCAAGCCGCTGATTGATAACCGCTATCAGTGTTGATGAAATCATATACGGCTCCACTCCCATTTTAACAAGCCTTAAAATTGAAGACGCCGCGCTGTTTGTATGCAGCGTAGAAAACACCATATGTCCGGTGTTTGCGGCATCAAACGCTATTGACGCTGTTTCCATGTCTCTGATCTCTCCGACCAGAGCAACCTCTATATCCTGTCTGAGTCCGCTTTTTAATGCCAGCGGAAATGTAACGCCCATTGCCTGATTTATCTGCACCTGAACAATGCCCGGTATTCTGTACTCAATCGGGTCTTCAAAGGTTATAATACACCTGTCAACCGTATTAAGAGCAGAAAGCGCCGCATATAGTGACGTACTTTTTCCGCTGCCCGTCGGTCCTGTCAGAAGAATTATTCCTTTCGGCTTTTGAATTATCTTCAAAAACTTCTTTTCATTTTCCTTTGAAAAGCCTATCATCGAGACATCAAGGCTCATCTTATTCTGGTCAAGAACTCTGACGACAAGGTTTTCACCGTTTACAGCCGGAATGACCGATACTCGCAGGTCAACAACCTTGCCGAATAAATCAAGTCTGCAATTGCCGTCCTGGATTGCTTTTGATGTATTCACATCAAGATTCGACATTGTTTTGATGCGGTTAATAATCTGTCTTGCGGTGTTCATTGGCAGCTTATGCCGGATTTTTAATGAACCGTCGCTTCTGAACCGCACATAGAATCCATCCTCCTGCGGCTCAAAATGAATATCGGAAATTCTGTTTTCCACCGCGTCACGAAATATTTTATTTACCCAATTTACAACGTTTGACGAATCATTTTCGCTCACGTCGTAAATAACGCTTCCGGTCAGGCTCTCTCCCTCGAAATCGGAGGTATCAACCGTTTTTCCGTCCTCCCGAAAAGCGTTTTCTATCATTTTTGATACGGCAGCTTCGGTTGTTAAGATATATGTAAATGTGCCTTTATATCCGGTTGTATCTCTTACCGTATCTTCAATATACAAAAGCTGCATCGGCTGACCGGCATAAAGCACGATTTTGTCATTATTATATACCGGATAAAAGCACATAGACTGTAAATCCTTAACTTTAAACTGGCCTGCAAGCGCCTTATCCTGTACTTCCGGCTCATATTCCACAGGATAGCCGTAAATCTTGTTATACACAGAAAGCAGCATCTCATCGCTCAGAAGCTTCATATCCTTTATAACCGTTTCATCATTTGCACCGGTTTCCGATTTATAGCTGAGTGCTTTTTCCTTTTGTTCTGCACTCAGTACTCCCATATCAAATGCAAAATTTATAAGCGATACTGCCATCAGATAAAACCTCTTTTCTTTTCGTTTGGTGCCGTCAGACTTTTCACAATCCCGAAATCATCGGGCGTCAATATTGCTCTGACATTTTCAAGTGACAACCTGCCCTCTTTTATGTGCCATGCCGCATTATCTGCAATATGAACATTTCCCATAGCCGATTTTCCTCTCAGATAGTCTCTTATCGAATTTGAACGCTGTCTGCCGAGAATCATAGCCGCAGTCACGTCATCAACCACCAGCAATTCAATCAGCGGCGATAAAGTGCCGCCCATTCCTCTTACAAGCGTCTGATGCAGTACGCCCTTTAAAACACCTGCAAGCTGAAGCCTTATCTGATCCTGTTGTTTCGGAGGAAAAACGTCAATAATTCTGTCAACCGTATCTGTAACGCTCTTTGCGTGCAGTGTTCCGTAAACAACGTGTCCCGTTTCTGCCAGAGTAATTGCGTTTTGAATTGTTTCCAAATCACGCATTTCGCCAACCAGAATAATATTCGGATTTTGCCGCATTGCAGCAACGGTTGCCGTTTCAAATGAATCAACGTGTACTCCGACCTCAATCTGCTCTATTCTGCATTTGTCCGGTGTATGCACATACTCAACAGGCTGTTCAACGGTCAGTATATTTTCGCTTCTGTCGTGATTTATATAATCAATTATCGACGCAAGCGTTGTAGACTTACCGCTGCCGGTTGTCCCGACCACAAGGAAAAGTCCCGATTGAATTTTTGTAAATCGTTCAACCTCTTTCGGTAGATAAAGCTCATTCATTGACAATATCTTATCGGAGAGCAGTCTGATAGCAAGATTGATGCCGTCCATTCCTCTGTAAATGTTAATCCTGAATCGTCTTGACATATACTTAAATGCTCCGTCAATTGGATTAATTCTCCGTTTTTCTCTCATTGCCCGATAATCATCAAAAGCATTCGGAATTACCAGCTCAATAAATTCATCAATATCGAAAAGGCTGATTGGCTCGCCGTATTTATGCAAATTACCCTTTGTTCTTACCCAGCCTTCTTTGTTTTCTGTTATATGTATGTCCGACGCATTTACTTCAATTGCGTATTTTAATATTAAATTCAAAATATCATCTCACTTCCAAAATTTCTCGCTCATTCCGGTAAGATTAACTACAAGCGGTATATCAAAGCCGACAGGCGTTCCGCCGTTTGGTGTAAACACATTAATCCTGTATGATGTTCTGCACGTAACGGTGAAATTATTTCTAAGCTGAATTTTCTTTGCAGCAGCATTAAAATAGCTTGCCGATATGCTCATCACAGCGCTGTCACCAATATTTGTGCTCGCTTTCATTGTGTTAAACAAGCTGTATGTTGATGACGAAACCTGTCCGCTTATCTCTATTTCACGTGTTACCCTGCGCGCTGCATAATTCAAATTAAGGTATGTGGTGAAAACCCCGAAAAACGAAATTGCCGTCGCGATCAGAGTTATAAACACCAATGTTTTGATAATCAGCTCATAATAAGCGCTTGCCTTTTTCTTTTTCAAGGCTTTCACCCTCTTTCTTTTAAATTCCGAATGTGTCGTAAATTTTATCGACAATCGCCTGCCATACCTCTGTTATTGTGTCCTGATATGTACTCAGGAAAAACGCCCCGACTACAACAACAAGCAGAACAACAATAAGCCAGCCTGTTATCTGATCGCCGTCCGTATTGGTTAAAATATTTTTAAACCGCCGGCAAAATTTATCAGATACACATTTGACTCTGAACATAAGCTTTTGCATAACTAACCCCGCCTTTCTACATAATTCCTCCGAGTGATGTGAAAAGGTTCATGCCGATTACATAAAAAAGTGCCGCCACAGCGACAATTACAATCGGTATTACAAGCATTTTCACTCTGCCCGGTCTTTTATTAAGTTCTCTCTGCATCATTTCTTTTGCCAATAGTCCCATATCCGATAAAAGATAATTCAGCATTGAGCTTTGGTCATCGCCCCGGTTAACGGCAATCAGTGCTTTTGAAAGCCTTGATACATAGCTGTTCCCGAGACGTTTATCAAATTCGGTCATTCCGTCATCAAAATTTCCGGATTTCAAATCCATAATCAGAACTTCAATATCATATTTCATACCTGCTCCGGCAATTGTCTGATATGTTTCGAGGAGCTTTATAATATCCTTTTCGGTCTTTAAGCCCTGCACGATTGCACGTATAAACTTCGGAAGCTCCGCCTCGATAAGCTTATCCTTTGCTTTGAGCTTGTCATTTACTTCACCGATAAAATGAAAATACACGACAATGCCGAGAACAATTGCAATAAAGCTCATTTTCCTCATTGTTGACACGAGCATTACATATGACAATATCGCTGCAATCACTGCCGCAATGATTGACTTTGCAATATACTCTTTCGGTGACAACGCAATTCCTGCACGCATAAGCTTTTTAGACATTCTCTTTTCTTTAAATTCTGCCATAATGACAAACGGTGCCGCAAGCTTTACAATCGGCATAATAACAATGTTTATTATCATATCCTGTAAGCTTTCTTCCTTTTTTGATGCAAGTCTCACTCCCTTAGCTGTCGCAATCGGCGGCAAACCCAACACCTCACACGCTGCCGAAAACATTCCGCCGGATAAAAGCAAAAAAATCATAAAATATATCATCTGCAATCCTCCTAAAGCGGTCTGTTTATTTTTAGTGTTATAAAGGCTGAAATTACGGTTAAGATCAGCATAAGCACAATAAGCATCTTTCCCGCAAATGATCCTACCAAAATCTCAAACCAAGTTGCATTACTCCATCTGAGCAATGGTATAATCGAAAATGACAGCGCAATCGACATAAAATAATCTCTCCACACCGCCATCATAACCGTATCAGCTTCAATTTGCAGACGTTTCGCGTCATTCATCGACTGTACCACTGCCGGCAGAATAAAGCGATAATCTCCCGACTTTTCCTGTGCAAGAATTAAAATATCAATCCACTCAGAAAAATATTTATTATTCACTTTAAGCTCCAGCTTTAAAAGCGCACGCTTTATATTGGAATCAATCAGGGTAACATCTGTTACAAATTCCGCAAACGGTTTTGGTGTGTCAAGCTTGTCAAGGTTTTCATTAACAGCCGTTATAATATCATTGCAGCCCAGATAGCTGTTCGTTATTAAATTCATGCTGTTTTCCAAAAGCTCATCCTGATTTCGCCTGTACCACCTTGCTCTGACTTTAAAGATGATATACGGCATAGGCATAAGCGCAAATCCGGTTATCACAGCTAAAAAGGCGTCCGAAAACAAAAATTTTCCGACTCCCATTCCGGCAAATAAGGCAAAGGCAATTGCCGCGTAAAACATATTCATAGAAAGTCCGCTCATTGTTACTGTATTTTTTATAGCAATGTGTATCTTTTCATATAATGATAACTTTGCATATCTGTCATCAACGACCTTACGCTTGTTCTTTGCCGCTGCCTTTGATATTGATATGATATTTTTCTTTTTCGGAAATTTTATTCCGAATATCAAAAAGCTCCCCACAACAAGGAGCCCGAATACAATAATAGATACTATACCTTGCAATTACTATCACCTCCGAATTACATAAACTCTTTCAGCATTTCATTTGAAGCTCCGCCGTATTTAAGCCGTGCCAGTAATGTATCCGACATTTTATTCTTACGTGTATGCTCTCCCACAACTTTCACGATTTTACCGTCGTCGCCGTATATGTTCTCTTTGATCTCATATTTATACAGCGTTTTACCGATAATTCTTCCGTCCTCAAGCCTTATGCCTTCAAATATTTCATCATAAATACGTCTGCCGTCCGGGAGCTGACGTTTAAAAAGCACCAACGGCATAGCTTCAAGGATAAATTCCAAAAGCTTATTTTCGGACAGCCTGACTCCTGTTGAAACGCACATTGAAAGTATTCTGTTATATGCGTCAATCGCTGAATTTGCGTGAAGCGTGCTTATGATCGTATGACCTGTTCTGCCTGCTTCCACCGCTGTCAATGCTTCACCTCCGCGCATTTCTGCCGGGATAATAACATCAGGGTGAAAACGCAGCGCCTCTTTTAGCAAATCGTCCATTGAAATGGGATTTACTCCGTCTTTTGTAACAGTCTGAACAACCCTGTTCTCCATAATCCCCTTGTCATTCAGCTTTGTAATGTTAAGCTCTCGTGTATCTTCAATGGTGTATACACGCTTATCGACATCAAGACATTCGATAAGATAACTCAAATCTGTCGTTTTACCACTTCCGGTGGAACCTGCAATTGCAAGAGAAATGCCATTATTTACGCAAAGAGAAAGAAAATCAAGTTCTTCATCTGTGGCACTGCCGTATTCAATCATCAGCTTTCTTGTTATTACATTTTTCTTCTGCCGTCTGATTGAAGCAACTCCGCCTGTCTTCTTATCAACGCAAGGCGGAATAATTGCCGATATTCGTATTCCCTCACCGATAAAGCTGTCAACCTTCGGATTTGAGCCGTCAATTATGCTTCCGCCAAGCCAAACCATCTTTTTGATTTTATCCATACAATCGTCTGGATTTATGAATGTTTCCTCAAGCATTCTGATATCGTTTGGGTAAATAACCTCTATGCTGTTCCAAGCGTTCACATTGATTTCCTCAACATTAGGATCGGTAATGTACTTTGAAAGGATACCGAAACCTGCCATATCCTCATAAATCCTGTCTGCAAGCGATGAGATACTGTCACAGTCATCTACCGACATCTTATTCTGATTAAGGTATCGAACAATAAGGTTTTTCAGTTTTTCTCTTGCCTCCTCAGAGTACATTACATTAATCAGCTCTGCCGAGTGGTTCTGAGATATGATATGCCTGATTTTATCCAGCACATCCTTATAGCTGCTCGCGTTTTTATTATCTGACGACTCTGCCTTTTTCCCTGCATTGAGTTTATATATCAAGTCATTTATATTAAATACTTCAACCATATAATCAACCTCCCGCTATGACCTGTCCGGCAATCTTCTCAATTATTTTTCTGTACTGTCCCGAAACCGTTCTGCTGTCATATATCAGCTTACCCGAATTTGAAAGGGTTGCCGCCGCCTGAATATACGGCAGTTCAAAGTCCGGCTTTATTCCGGAGCTGTTTAAAAACGCCATTTTGTCACAGGACTTATCATAGCCGTTGATTACATTTATCGTCTTGCTTCGTATATGCATAAGATCGGTCAAATTATCCATCGCGGCATACCATACACAATCCTTCGTGCTGACACGATACACCCGGATAATCTTATTTGACATTGTAATTCCCAAACTCGAAATCGGATTATTCAGTTCTTCGCTACCGTCGATAATAAGGTAGTCAAATCTTATTGCAGCGTCTTCAAGCATTTCTTTGACCGAATCCGCTGAAACTGCCGTCAGCAACATTCCGTCGAAAGAATTTGGAGCCGATAAAAAGAACAAATTCGGATTGCCGGCAGACTCGAACAAATTTCGTGTATTTCCTCCGCTTGAGATCGCCTTGTATATACCTTTATCACTTTCAATTCTCTTTCCGAACATAATTTGCAGCTCTCCATAGTACAGCTTTGACGAGATAACGCACACCATTAGATTACGCGCCGCAATCGCCGCTGCCAGATTTACCGCAACAGTTGTTTTTCCTGAGCCGTTTGCGCCCCAAACCGTTATTATTTTTGCGTTCATAAATATAACTTTAACTCCTTTCGCAAAATCAAGTTTGACAGAAAATTGTTCAGATTGCCATCTTGCAGCGAACGGTGCCGTACAGATGGTACTGCCCCGAGCAAAAGATGGTTAGATGAGCAATTTTATTCGAACTTTATGCACCCCGCCTTATAAATACCGCATGAACCTTGCCCGAATACTCGGCAAGTACAAGCTTTTCCGCCTGCGCCTTATCTACAATCAACGTGACATTTGCAGCAATTTTGTCTTCATCTTCGCCGACATCATCAATATTCTGCGCATCATCATTTTCTACACTGTAAACCTCAAGATTTTGAAGTTCATCAAAGCTGTTTACCTTATCATTTGCATAACCGATAATTGAGATAATATCTCCGGATTTCAAATGGTTTCCGACAGCTGCCGCAACAGAATTAAGAGATACCGTTACAAGCATTTTTCCGTCATTCATTACTCTGTCAAGTTCCTGACTTGCCGCGAAATCGGAAAGCTTTGATGAAAGTATCAAGTCATCGGACGCGATATCGCAAGCTGCAAATTTGCCTGCAATATTCTCTTTTTCTTTTACTAAGCTATCCGGCAGTCCATATCCGCCCACCTCTTTTTCAACGAGCATTTCATCATTAATTTGCGTACCTGCCGAAATAGGCTCCCTCAGCTTGTATACCGTCACTGTGCCGTTTTTGCCTTTATTTATTGACGGCAAAAGCACAAATGCCATAACACCGGCTATCACAATGCAGGCAATGCCGACCGTAATCTTATTCTGAAATATCTTCACAATCATTTCTCATCCTTTCTGAACACCTCAAGTATATTTTCTCTGTAATCATCGTTACGATTATATATATTTCCGTCAGGATACAGCTTTTTCACCTTATCACAATCTGACGGAACAATAAAAAGGTACGAATTATCAAACTGATTATGCCATGTATCGTTTAGAAAGAAAAAGTTGAGTTTTTCTATATTCCAATCGTCTGTAAAGCCTAAAACCAGTTTAATATCGCACCTTGTAAATTCTCCTACCGTCTGTGGTCCGTATGTATTATTCAGTTTAAAATTTTTTCCGTCCGGTTTGACCTCTATCGGTGTGCCGAAATCAATCACTGTAATATTATATTTCTTCTTGATTTCATCAATATCTATGTCAGCTGCATAGCAGTCAATATTTTTTAATTTCATCATCAGCGCCGCTTCGGTTCCGGATAAATCAACAATAGCTGTCGAATAATTCTGCATTGCGAAATACCGTGCAAGATTATTGGTTGTCCACGTTGCTCCGGCGCCTCTTGCAGCATTCATAATTCCGACAGTATAGTGTCCCTGCGGCTGTGTAAATGAGTCTACCGCATATTCCGCCACTACAGACTTAGGACGTTTAGGTTTTTCATTTTTCTTTTCAGGCTTACACTCATCAATATCGCCGTTGAATCCGCTTTCTTTCCTCTTCGTCTTAAAATCCTTGTGTGTAAGCTTGCCTTTTTTTACAACATCAACCAAAGAATCTACATCAAAGCCATCATCATCAAAAATCAGATCAAGCTTTTGCTGTTTATACTCATTGATTTGACTTCTTAAAAACTGACCCGGCCCACCGCTAAGTACAAGAATTACCCTCAAATGCTCTTCAAAGCTCCTTAATTCTTTTATATAACTGGGCAGCACCTCTGTGTTCATCGCATTGGCATAAATAATAACCGCATCAACTTCTTTTTTATGAGCCTCAACGTACTCGGTAAGCTGCACAGATGTCACGCAATTATCTTCCAGAAAGAATATGTCATTCTGACCGAATACCTTTTTTAACACAGGCTGCAAATCTGTTTCTCCGAATAAAGTCAAAACACAAATCAATTGATCTCCACCTCCGCCAGATTTTCCATCGGATACAGCGCATTATGTTCAAATGAATTTAAAAGCTTCAGCGAATATTCAAGCGCATTTTCAGTATCACGTCTGCTCCTTTTGAAAAAAGCGTGAAGCAACACAATGTTATCATCCGCTTTATAGTATATAATCCGAACCATTGTACCTGCCGCACGTATCCGAAGCTCATACAGCCGCTTATATCTGGCAACTGTAAAATGTTTCACATACGGTTCGCACAACGGATTGCTTTCGTTTGCAATAAATCTCATCATAAACTCATATTTGTGTCTTATTTTATGGTGAGAGCTGTTAATAAACTGCATTACCGGAATTTCTCCGGCATTGTTTTTGTAAACATATACACGCCTCAAAATTCAATCAGCCTTCTTTCCTGCATAAAAAAACAAAGCTTAATTTTTTAAAATCAAGCTCTGTTTTTCTCGTTGCACATTTTTTGATGATACCATTATATCACGGTTAAAATGTATTAAAAATCCTTTGAGTGTGTAAAGTTAGTGTAAAGTGTGTATATTTTTCATATACTATAATCTACATCATCTTCAATAGTAGCATATTCAGAAAGCAATCCTATATTACCTTTCATTAACTTTTAGTTTGCGGACATCCGGTGATTTTTCACCGATTATGGTTTTCCCGCTCACGAGCTATTCTCGCAAGCTTCAATCGTCAATAGATTTACTTAAAATGTTCTATCAACAAGTCTACAATATCTTTATCCCAGTTAGGATCAAGAATATCCTTGACATCGCTTATCAGAATAAGACCGTCCGAATAAAACACTTCTTTGCCTATTGCCTCTGTGCACGCACGCAGTGGAAGAAATGTCCGCTCGTTTCTGATAATCGGTGCAACATCAAGTTCTTTTGTTTCGCCGTTAATTATAATTTCAGCATTTCCGATTGTAAGCGATATTACCCTATCCGAAAAAGTAATATTGATTGTTTGAGTTTCCGGTATCCATTCAACGCTCCCACCGTAATTTTCACTGATAAATCTGACCGGAACATATGACCGATCATTTTCAACAAATACTTTGACATTTGCATTTTCTGTATCTATTTGCTTTTCAACATCGTTTACAAATGCCTTATTGCTTCCTACATATAAAGCTGTATATTGCAGATCTGCAGCAAATGCTGTTATTGGTAAAACAAAGCACAGCAGCATGATTGATAATAAAAAACGTTTCTTATATTTCTCCTTGTCATTTCGGCATTTTCTTAAAAATATTTCATGTTGGTATCAGAAAACCATCATAATTATAACTAATTTACTATGGTTTTTCAATTACATCCACAACAGTCCATACATCATTCTTTTTTTCGATATACCATTTAGCATAGACATTTGCTGAACCATATATATGTTCACCACTCTTATTGGAAATGTCAATAAAAGTGCAGTCGAAATTTACCCCAAATTTCTGAAACTACTTTAATTCTTCAACCGGCATAACT
>CAKSIJ010000009.1 GCA_934462715.1 uncultured Clostridia bacterium | reverse complement strand
TGGTACATTGTTGAGGGAACTCACGAGCCTATCATTGACCGTGAACTATGGGACAGAGTGCAAAAAATGGTTGCTGACCGTGCAAAACCTTTTATTGTCGGCAACATTGGACTTTTTGCCAAAAAGGCTCGCTGTGCTAACTGCGGTTATATTATGCGGTCATCAAAAAGTCACGGACAACACTTTTTGCAATGTGCAAATAAGCACGTTGCAAAAGACGCTTGTATAGGAGCTTTTATCTCGGTAGACAGATTAGAAAAAACAGTTATTAATGAAATTAACCGTTTGTCAGCCGAATATCTTGACAAAGACGAATTGGAGCAAAATATAGAATTTTGCAATAATCTGCAAGGACAGAAAAAAAGACTCATTTCAGAAATTGCCGCCTACAATAAAAAAATTGCAGAATACGCAAAAGGTATTCGTGATATTTATATGGACAAGGTAAAAGGCTTGCTTTCGGAAAGTGATTTTATTGATTTATCAAAAGACTTTTCAACCGAAAAAGACAGATTAGAGCGTGTGGTCGCTGACGGCGAAAAACAGTTATCCGAACTCGACGAAAAAATTGAAATCGGCGACAACCGCCGGGAACTTATCGAGAAGTACACAAATTTGGAACATCTTAATCGGGAAATCGTTGAAACGCTTATTGATTATATTTCAGTCGGCAGGCGAATTCCCGGCACAAGAAATGTTCCGATTGAAATTCATTGGAATTTTTAACTTGTTGTTTTTACAAGTTCAAAAGGTGAAAACTTTGCGCAACAAAAGAAAAAAAACACTGTTTTGTTGTTCTTGCAATATTGCAGGGGGAGAAGCCGTTATCAACAAAAAATCCAGTGTTTTCAAGGGTTTTCGGGTTTGTTGTTCTTACATAATTGCAGCAGAACAAAAGGCAAGAGCAGTATATGACAATATTCTTCGTTTGTCTGATGATCCCGATGTAAACGAAGTTATAAAATTCTTGCGCCAAAGAGAGGTTATACATTTTCAGCGTTTCGGTGAAGCGCTCGACAACCTGCAATCAAAGCTACGCTGCAAACCGGTCACAGGAATCGGAATAAAACAACAATAACAAAAAGAGAAGAATCCGTATTGACTGCGTTCCGAGCAGCACAACACGGATTCTTTTTTAAAAAGTAAAAAATACAAGCCATTCACATAAGCTCACCAAATTCCGGAACTTTACAGAAATTTACCAATCAAAGCTTTCCGCTTATTTTTTCAAAATCATCAAGGCACTCATATGCCTCTTTCGGAATACTTCCATCGGCTTTCGGCCCGATATTAATCAGGAAGTTACCGCCCCATTCCTTACATTTATTGTCGTTGACGCCTATCATTTGGTGCTGTTGCTTTGCTGCGTCATTTGCCATATATTTTCCTCCGTTCCGCCGCAATGCGGCATAAAATAATATAAATAAATTTGTTGTTCCATATAAAAGTATTGTTTTGAAATCAAAAAGCTTTTAATTTACAAATGCAGAACAACATCTTGTCTTTCCAAGCTTTTCTGCAATTGCGATATATCCAATTCATCAAAGCAGTCGGACATAGCCGCCGCCGTGCCTGCCGCCTCGCCGGTCACGCCGCACGCAGGAATTACTCTTGTTATCTCCCACATTTCATCATCAACACTTATGCATCGTCCTGCCATAATCAGATTTTTCACCTTTTTGCTGTACAGACTTTCGAAAGGAATTTCATAAACAGGACCCGGTTTTCTCCAATCTCCTATCATGCCGACAGAATCATCAAAGCCGACAGTCTTACCGATTCCCAATTCACATTTGCCGACAATTTTTCTTGTTTTTCTGACCTGCGGAATGATCGGCATTGTAACTATTTTGTAATCGGGGTTTTCCGATTGCTTTTTCAGATAATCGTTTAGAATACACTTATGAGAGCTGATGGTCATTTCGGTCAATTCCTCTGCCGACATAGCGGTAAACATGGTATTGCAGTCTATCTCACTGCCGTCAGCCGGCATATCCGATGCACCTAAGATTTTTAATCCCGCCGATTTCCCGTCACAGCAATAGTACCATGCCGCCAAGCTGTTGAGCCTGTCGTTTGTGACGGTATCGACACCCGAAAGCACAGCTATATCAGCGTCACCGGTTGCGTCAACAACGCTCTTTACCTTTACTGCACTTCTTCCCGACTTGTTTTCGGCGATTATGTGCTTTATTTTTCCGTCACGGCTCATATCAACGCCGCACACCGTTGTGCCGTATACTATCCGCACACCCTCTTTAATCAGCTGTTCTTCAAGCGCTATAGCGCAAAGATGAGGATTAAACCTCACATAGAATCTTTGACCCGACTTTTTTTCCTCCGGTGTACCGTTATCTAGCCATGCTTTAGGGTACTCGGAATAACCGCCATATTTAACCGATAACCGAAGCAATTCTTCTGCCAGACCGAAGCTCACCTGCCTGCCGTTTCCGTCGCACAGCGGAAGATAGATAACTATAAGTCCTGCCGTGCCGAGTCCTCCGAGCATATATTCCCTTTCAAGCAACATAACGTCCGCACCGTTTCGTGCCGCCGCCAATGCCGCCGCAACCCCTGCAAAACCGCCGCCGACAACAAGCACGTCACATTCGTTTGTTACTTTGGTTTGAAGCTTTTCCTCAATTAACATAACTCTCTCCTCCCTTTTCGTTTGAAAAGGGAATTAATGCATAAAGTTTTTTACACACTAATTCCCGTTTTCACTTTTATTCTCTTTATTATTCGGTATATTCTGCGCCTGCTATATACATACCGTAGCTTCCGTTGGTGTGTATAAATTGGAAATATCCCAAATCGTCAACCCTGTTGTCGCCGGTGTCGATATAATCAACTATCGTCTTGTCATTTACGTTAACGATAATTCTCGGTCCTATAACGGTTGACAGCACACCTGTTTCGATTGTATACCACACGTCCGAGGTAATAATACTTTCTTCGTTAGGATATGTTTTTATAATATTTGAGCGAAGCACATGATTGTTGTCATAATATCTCTTTTGTATTTCAAATGAATCTCTCTTTATAACCAGAGAATATCCGGTATCATAGCCGAACTGAGTAGAAGATTCGGAATGGTTGAATGCCCAGCCCTCGTAGGTATTCAGGTCGAACTTGCCTTTAAATTTCAGCAACTGACCTCTCGAAAGCTGTGCGCCGCCGTATCCGACAACGCATCGTGCCGCCATTCCCTCGGCAAGAGTTACATGAAGCTTGTCACTTTCAAATCTTGCATTGAATACCGGGTCATTCTTTACGTTATCTACCGTTGACCACATACCCTTATCCTTGAGCCAATCCGCAATATCCACTCTTTCCACATTCATTTTGGAATTAAACTCATTTATTGCATTGTTCAATTTAGCGGTTACGTTCTTTATGCTGAACATCTTTGAAGAATTGTTGTAGAGTACCGTTTCAGCCTCGTCAACGCTTTTTGAAAGCTCAGCTACAGCACCCTCTTTGTATGTACCCGGTCTTGTTCCCTCCGGTACGCGCTTCCAGCCGTTGCCTAATGTGTTCAAAAGCTCCTCCAGTTCCTTTGTGCTCTTCTTTTCATTTTTTGCGGTTGTGAAGGTGTGAATATCGCTGACATAGCCTGCTTTGTCCGACTTGCTTGCAGCAACCGGCTCTACCGTCCAGTAATACTTAATGCCATATTTTAAGCAGTCAACAAGCTTGCTTCTGCCCTTTACCACCTCATCGTAAACAAGCGCAGAAAAGCTTTTGTTCATGGAGATTCTCAAACGGTATTTGTCAGCGCCGTTGCAGTCCTTCCATGAGAATACTATATTGTTCCCCTCGATACCGTCCGCGCCGTCACAGGGACCGAGAATCTGCGGCTTGCCCATTTCCTTATCTTTCAGCAAGCCTATTTTTGAAAAATCTATATAGTCGAAATCCGTTATTTTTGAGCTTGTTTTATCCTCATCGTATTGGAAATTATACGCTTTCGGGGCTGCAAAGTTGAATATAGTTTCTCCCTGCTCCGCCTTATAGTTGTTTGAAATATCAAGCGCATTTTCCTCTGCGCTCTTTGCTATAGCAAACGCAGATGTTCCGATTATTACGTTGTTTTTAACTGTCACCTCATCGGGAATATGGATTTTATCAAAATCCCTTGCCGCCGAATACTGATACAGCTTTTTGGAATACGGATATGCATTGTCCCAGATACTGTTGCCAATTCCGACGGTGGTTTCGTAAATATCCTTATAAAGCTGGTCTGTTTTCTGCCAGCCCTCGCCTCTGTTATCATAGGTCAGCGAACTTTTTGAATTATAGAAAACATTGCCGATTATCGTATTTGCGTCACCGCCGCCGACAAGCATACAGAAATCGTTATCTGCAAATATATTTCCGATTGCCGTCTGTCCGCTGTTCTGGTCGTCCCAGTAAAGACCGATAACAGAACCGCCCTTTGCATCCTCGGTTAAATGAATACCATGAACATAGTTGTTTACAAATCTGTTCAAAGTTCCGAAATATCTTGCAGCTCCTGAATAAATTGCACCTGCGTCATAGGTGTCATTTGCTGCGTTGTACACTTCATTCTTTTCAATTAAGCAGTTTGTTCCATATGCATAGTCAGTATCCATTCCGGCAGCCGGAGTGTCGTGTATACGGTTGTTTTTTATAACGGCACCAACCTCTCCATTGATTTTCAAACCTGTCGAGCCCACCGGCATATCTCGTCCAATCGAATAAATATCGCAGTTTTCAACCCTATTTCCCGATGAGGTAAGAGTTTTTGTACCCCCGGCATTTTCAAACAGTATTATTCCGCACAAGCCGATGTCCTTGATTACCGATGATTCGATTACTGTATTTTTACACCGCTGAACCAAAATTCCCGACGCACTCACATTTTTAACAACGCTGTTTTTAAGAGTACAGTTTTCGCTGTCGATAAATTCAATTCCGGTGCTTCCGCCGTTCTGAACCGTTATGCCGTCAACCACAATGTTCTTTGCATTTTTAAAGGTCATGATTGGTGCATTTAACGTCAGAGCATACAAGGTATGCGAAAGCTTCTGATCGGGCGGATAAAAATATGCAACCTTGTTTTTTGAGTCCACGCAGTATTCTCCCGGCTGATCTATCAGCTCCGGCATATTTGTAAATCTGATTCTTGCGCCGGCGGACGTTCTGCCATTGGTCTGACCTGTGGTCTTTATTCTTCCGGTTGTGGGGTCAACACCTCTGAAATATACCCTTGCGTAATAGTATCCCGGCGCTGCTATTGAATTAACAAGTCCGTCGCCGTCCGCCGTCCATGACGACATATCGGCATTATTGCTTTCAAGCTCGATTTGCGTTTCGGGATCTGCTCCGTAGGTTTTTTCGGAATACAGCGATCCCTCATTCGGATAAATCGCAAGCGGCATCACTTCTCCGTCATACGCAAATTCCAAAAAGATTCCGCTGTCCATCTTGTTTCTGTATGAGGTTTCACCACGTGGTCCGAGTGTTGAAACACCGCCGCCATCAGCCGTAAATCCTCCGATTGCCTTAGCGTCCATGTGCGACAAATCCACCTTGTACACATGATTTTTTGATGTCTGCGGCAGTCTTTTCTTAACCGGGTCGTCATCGGTAAGCTTTGTTCCGCTGACCTGTGTACCGGCTTCAAAAATGACCTTTTCTCCGTCCTGTGCCTTGTATATTACCGGATATTTACTGCTTCCCGAGGCATTCTCAGAAAATACAACCGTATTATCCACTTTATACGTGCCGCCCTTAATATTTACAATAATCTGATTGTTTTCTTTGTCAAGCTTGCTCACATAGTCGACAGCACTGCTTAAATTTCTGAATGTATCTTTATCCTCTGCGCTTCCTTTCGGGTCAACATATATGTTGATAACATTGGAATTGTTCTCTGTTTGTTCTTCGGTTGTCTGTGTCTGTTCGGGTGGCTGTTCCTCCGATATTTGTGTATTTGCGGCAGCGATACCCGAATCTGTGTTTTCATTATCCTTCGCAAACGCAAAACCGCCCGACCCTGCCAGCAATGCAGCCGCAAGCATACAGCAAATTATTTTCTTCATATATTCCATCATCCTTTCCCGACAGCCGAAATTTGTTTTCGGCTGTCAAATTAATAGTTTCTTACAATAACCGCAAGATTGTCCAAAAGTATTGCAACATAGTCGCCTTCTCGTATATCCGAGGAGTTTGCTTGTTCAACTGTCTTTTTCTCAACGTCATATATCGCAACCAAGTCTCTGTTAAAATAATATGCTTTTATATCATGCCGTCTGTACATAGTTCCGTCATCAACATAGAATTTATAGTTGTCAACTGCCTTTACAACCTTACCCTTTACATAGAATCCGCGCACAAAAGTTATAGCCTCTGTCCTGGTCAGTGAACAGCCTCCCTGATCCAACGTAACGATAAAACTTGCGCTTTCCGGATTTCCGTCGGCACCTCTCATGCCCAAATTCTTTTCAATAAGCATAAATCCGTTTATTGTATTTGTATCTTCGTCAATATATGCGTAGAGTATATCTCCTTTTTTCAGCTGAGAAACAGGTATATTTGAATTTTCGCTTCTTCCGTTGCCTCCGCTTTCACCTATTGAAAAAGATGTCATTTCCGGATCTGCAAAAGTTAATGATGCCGCACTGTCTCTCTTGCCACCGCTTACCAGCTGTAAAACTTCAATTCTGTACTTAACCTCTTCGGTTTTTTCGTCCCAATATGCCTCAAGCTCCTGTGTAATAATCAAAGGCGTTGCTTTTCCCGAGTTTGTTCCTGTTTTGCTTGCACCCTCAACATATTTAACGGCACAGCCTACTTCTCCGGCTTCGGTTACATCATAATAATCGAGGTCTGAATTGACGTTGAACAGCTGTGTTTTAGAGGTTGAATATTCATAATCCTCGCCTGATGATGATTTTGGAATTTTAAAATAAACCGTAAAATTATTTTTATATTCATACCACGAACCCAACTGATATCCGGCATATGTGACGCCTCCGACGCTGGTGTATGCTTTCATGAAAATATTGTCGGAAACATAAAAGCTTAAATCCTTTTTACCTATTACGCTTGTGGTATTCGTGGTGTCCGCCAGATATATCTCGTTAAGCTTTCCGTCTTTATTCAGATTGTATTTTACCATCTGTCTGTAAAATGTTCCGCCGTTGATATTTGCAAGGTTTTCGGCGGTAATTCTTTTACCGTAATATGTAGTATCGGTCAGCTTTGCGTTTTCGTCCCACTTTTTATAAACCTTTACCTTTTCGGGCAATTCCACGCTTATATGCTCTCCGTCCTCGTTGAAGATTCTTGCAATATATTTTTCCTCGTCCGATTCGGTATCGTGAACAATTTTTTTAACAAAGCCGTACTTTAGCCCCTGAGAATAGGAGTTAATCTCAAAAAATGCCGCATTTCCGTACTTGTCAAGCTTTGCCGTAACCATTGCGCCAATTGCCGGAGCTTTTAAATTCGGATTTTGGGGATATATCGAAAGCTCTTTGGTGAAAATCTTTGACAAATTGTACTCAGTAGATTCAATAGTTACATTTTCGCTGTTTTTATTGAATTTTTTTACTTCACCGTCCGCAAGCGACTTGCAAAGCTCAATTCTGATAAGTTCTGAATTTTCCAAATCCGCTTTCATAAAGCTTGTGTTTCCGTTTTTCTCAAAGATGACCCTTGACGGCATAACCATTGCCAAAGTCTGCTCCGAAAGCTGTGAAAAGGTGATTTGAGTTCCGTTTTCATAAATCAAAACATTATCTCCGTCAAGCTTCATATCGGGCTGAACATCAAGCTCATCATACATTATCGGCATTTCGGGATTTATCGGAGAAACCTTATAATACACATATGATGAAATAATGGCAACCTCGGGCTTTGAATCCCTGTTGTTGTCGATAAAGGTAATCTCGCCGGCATCAGGCTCAAAAAGCAGCTTTTTGTCATGCTCGTAATCAACCGCCTTGCCGTTGAATATGATACTTGTGTTCATGTTAAGCGTTACGCTTTTTTCCTTGTTTGTGCCGTCCTCGTAGTAATACAGCTTTCCCTCCGTTACGTCAAAGCGGTCAATCATATCGGCAGTTACGTGAGTGTAGCTGTTGTATCTGCTCAATATATAAATTGCCTTTCCCTCCGATTCGTCCGAGAGGTCATAGTAAATTCTGACCTTTTTACCGAGATAATCGTCAATATCTTTAACTGCGTCAAGCCTGTAGAGCTGTCCGTCAACCTTTATATATCCTTCATTTGCTGAACCTGCGCCCGAATACAGGTCGGTTTTTGTATTGGCGGTAACAACACCCTCAACATATCCGAGGTTCATATAATCGTGAAGAAAGGTGTTTTCGTTTGTAAGAGTAAAGCTGCTCTCATCAAAATCCTGCGATACAACATGAGTGTTTAACATATTGAACAGGAACTGTATTGCCTGCTCGCCCGTCATGTTATCGGTGTTTTTAACCTTTATACCGTCCAAAAGCTTTTCCTTGTTTGCCTCAGTCCAGTAAAATATGTCATTCTCGTTATCAGGCAGCTTATAAAGCTCATATCCCATAAGCCGAACCGCTATTGCACAAGCCTGATTAAAGGTTATTTCGGTATCAGGCTCATAATATCCCTCTCCGACTCCTATTATAGCACCTCTGTTCAGCAGTGAGGAAACCGCACTGTAGTATTCGCTGTCGCTTTCTACATCGTTAAATTCAAACACTCCGCGCTCGTCCGAATAATCCTCGCCGTAGTTTATGAGATTTGCAATGTACTGTGCAAATTCCCCTCTTGAAATCTTCTTTGAATAATCGAACTCAACAGCGTTTTTGATACAACCTAATTGATTTAACAACTGCTTTTTAAAGTCAAGCTCGGTTACCTTTTTTTCCTCCTGTGCTTTATTTGAATCGTCATTTTTGTTGCTGTCCGTTTTATTTTCGTCTGTTTTGCTGTCGGCTTCCGCTTTTTCCGTTACCTTTGTCTTTAATTCCTCCAGAAACTGCTTTGCTTCTTCTTCGGTGCATTGGTACTCGTCGCTTGTCAGCTTGTTCAGAATCTCGGTTGAATTTGCCGTAACATCATCGGCCGTAGAATACTTTTCAACCTCATTATTCAAATAATTCAGCACGTATCCCTCATTGTATGCCAATGCAGAAATGCTCTGTGCCAGCATTATGCCGGCTAATAATAATGTTAGTGCTTTTTTATGCATAATATCATCCTTTCATTTCTTTCGCAAAGTACTATTTTAAATTAATAATTATATTCCAGCAAGCCGACAATCATTTTAGCCGCCTGTGCTCTCGTAACATTTGCTTTCGGTGCAAAGCTTCCGTCGCCTATGCCCTCAACAATCAGACATTCTCTTAAAATCGCTATGCTGTTTTTAGCCCAGTCCGAAATATCGGCCTCATCGGTAAAGGGCAGTACGATTGAAATGTCATAGTCAAGTATTTTTCCCGAAGCGTCAGCCGCTCTTACCAGTATTGCGGATATTTCTTCTCTTGTAAGTTCCTTGCCCAATCCGAACAAGCCGTCACCGATACCATTTATTATGTTGTTCTGAGAGCATATTTTAATATAGTCGGTATACCACATACCCTCGGCAACATCGGAAAAGGCATTTTCATCGCTTTTCTTTTCAAATCCGAATACGTTGACGATAATTTTACACAATTCTTCTCTTGTAATCTTATCGTTCGGAGCAAATATGCCCTCTGCCTTGCCCAAAATCGCACCCATGTTGTAGAGCTTGTTTATACTGTACTTTGCCCATTCAACGCTGTCCGTATCAGAGAAGACCGACCTGTTGGCAAGCTCCTGCTTTTCTGTGTACCAGTCGGGCGCAGTAACGTCACGGTTTGATACTCCGGGGTTATAGCCGCCGCCGGAACCGTTTTCTTTTCCGCTCGTTCCTCCCGAGCCGCCGCCCGGATTATTTCCGCTTGTTCCCTGATATTTCTTTGCGGTATCCTCAAACAGCGTTTTAAGCTCCGGTATTGTATTTACCGAGGAAATGTTTTTATAAACATACTCGCAGACCTTTAATTTATTGTCCCCGATTTTGTCGTATACACTGTAGTCTATCATGTTAATGTCATTGTATTTTGACAAAACCGTATAAACAAGATTGTATGAGCTTTGCGCCTTTATATCCTCGCAGATTACCGCTGCGGAAAATCTGTTTGATATATCCTTGAAGCCCTCAGCCTTTTTAAGTTCGGTAAGAACGTTTTTCTGCTTATCGGAGGTGAACTCAATAAAGCTGTTGTATGCACTTGTTTCGCTTATTCCCCAATATTCGTTTGAATGGTTTGCTTTTATTTCATTAACCGCCGTTTCGGTATCTCCTGCCAATAACGTACTGATTTTCAGAGCCTGACGATAAACGTTTTTGAATTTATCAAGATCTGTTCCGTAGGGCTTTCCGTCAATTATGCAGTGATAGATAAAGCTCTTGTCGGCAAGCTTATCATAATCGGAATCTATCAGATTCAATGTATCTCTGACTTCATCTGAAAATACTGTGCTTATGTTGCTTAATGTTGCCTTGTCTACTTCAGCCAATGCAGCGTTAATATCGTCAAGCATTATGTAGTTAAACTCGGTTTTTGTGATTTCGGCTGAAAACGGCTCGTTTATCAATACGGTGTAACGTCCCGATTCTAAGTCTTTCGGAAGCTTGAAGCTGTAATTTACGCTTCCGTTTTCCGCTGTTACGATTTCCTCCGCTCTTAAAAGCTTGTCGAAATCCGCTGATTCGCCTTTTTTTACAACTCTTACTATTACCGGCAAACCGCCTCTTTTCGCATTTATCTGTCCCTTTATTGTTACGATTTCATTTTTGGCGTCATAATCGGCAGTAAAGCTGTCCGCAGCCTTTTCATCATTCACAGTTCTTGCACCGCTTGATGAGTGCGGTACTGCCATTGATGTTATGCTGTCCGATGATGTATCGCTCCAAGCATAAACTTCAACGTCATATCCCGTCAAATCGGGTATTTTGTCGGAAGTAAGCGTTACGGTATCTCCGTCAATCTCCGATGTCAGCGCACCGCAGAACACGCTGTCCTTATAGATTGCGGCAACAACATTACCCTTTGCCGAATCAGAATTTTTCTTTAATGCTGCGGTAATCTTATTCTTTGATACATTTACACTCTTTATTTCAAATTCGCTGCTTTCGGTCGTAAATTCAAAGCTTCTGTCATATCCCAGCTTTCCACCGACATTAACGGTTGAATCCTTGCTCCTTAAGCCGCTTTTTATCTTTAATTCATAGCTTGAATTTTTAGCAAGCGGATATTTCGGAGTTACCTTTAAGAATTTGCCGTTTGTTTCATATTCAAAATCAATGTTTTCATTGTTGGTTTTGTCAAATAACTCTATATTGTCCTCAACGCTTTCCTCGTCCACTTCATTGCTTAATTCAATCTCAAAGCTCGAATCTGCCGCAATTCCGCTTGATGTGTATATCACATCGGGAGTTATTCCGACAATATCCATCGGCAGACCTGTTTTAACCACATACCCCTCTGTAATGAAAATGTTTGCAAACACCTTAACCGCAATTTTATCATCTCTCGACGTATACGGAAGCTCCGTTTCAAATTGCAGTGCACCGTTATCATATACCTTTAACGACATGGATGGTGTTTTGCTTTGCGGCTCATTTGCGTAATCGGTAATTATAGTATATTGGTGCCAGCCGCCCTGCTGTGCCGGTCTCATTCCGCCTGTGGTTTCCTGTCCGTCCTTTATCTGCGGATAGGTCCATCTCATCTCTCCGCCGCCGTAGCCGCCGTAAACTCTTTGAGTCTTTCCGACAAACAAGCCTATTCCGGCATGGACGGTAACATTGTTCTTTGTTCCCGTACCGTCCGGCTGCTGCGTAACAACAAAGGTTGAATCCACACCCGGCTCAAACATGGTAAAGGAAGCCACACACGGAGTTGAAACAGGAATTTCCGTTATGATATTTTCGGCATTTGTAATACCTCTTTTGATTTGCTCTCCGGAACGAAGCGGATTTGTTGTGGTAACAAACGTGTCGGAATCGTCATTTAAGACGAAGTTTTCACTTTCGTCCTTATTATCAACAACGGTCACAACAAATTTTCCCGAAAATGTTCCGTCCGTCATAGATACTATTGTGCTTCCGCAGCCTATTGCTTTCATTGTTCCGCCAGAATCAACGCTGACTACCTCCGGATTTTCGGATTTATATGTATAACTTTCGGGATTGCAGTCCTTGAATACTACCTCTCCGAGAGCGATACCTGCTTTTCCCTCCGTTGCTATCGCACTGATATTTGCCGTTTCGCCCGTTTCAAGCAGGGTTTTTGTATACGGAGTCTGTATATTATCCGTGTAATTTATTATCAGTGCCTTGTCTGTTGCGTATGCGTCATTAAGATTAATGTTGCAGTTTTTTGCGTTTGCAAATGTGTCGGCATTTTCCTGTTCCTCAAAGGTTATATCGTCAACATAATACACGTCACCGTTAGAACCGCCCTCAAATTTTACGCATAACTGCTGCTGAAATTTTGTTGATACCCAGGGAACGGATATTTCAATCCATTCGTCCTTAACTATATCTGTCTTTTCGGACATGATTCCCGAAAAGAATGTGTTACGGTAATCACCGCTCGTTGTCATGTTAAAATATACCTTTGCGCCGTTTGTTACCGTTCCGCCGTAGATTTTCGCTTTTACAATGTATGCTTTTCCCTTTTTGATTCCCTCAACGCTGTTTGCCGATATTGACATATCGTTTGTTTTTGTACCCTGATAGGTGTTTTTGGCGCTTCCGCCGCCGTTTTCGTTGTAGTCCATATCTGTGCTGTAGGTAACGTTGCCCGACATGAAGTTGCCTACCTTCCACCCCTGCAAATCGTTATCAAAGGTGTACTGTGCGCCGTTGCCGGCGGCAAAGCCTATCGGCGGTACTGCCGCAGAGATAAGCTGTGCCGCAAGTACTGCCGCAGCAGCGCCCGCAATCCTTTTACATAGTGTCTTTTTCATAAAGTCCTCCGTTCTGCCGTCCTTATTGGCATTGTTGTTATTACTTAATATTTGAAACTGTATCCGCTTTTTCGGAATACGGTTTTAATATTTTCATATTTCCCCACAGATAACATTCGAGAATGTTTCCGCTTGTATACTCTCCGATGACCGAAATCTGATTATTTTCAACTGCCGGTATATCTATAATTTTTGCGTTAATCAGCTTTCCGCCGACGTCCCTTTCTGCAAGAATTGCTTTTCCCGAAACGCTTTCGCTTTCGGTGTCATAAACAAATTTTGCGGTAACCGAATTTGCATTTTCTGATTGAGCCGTTTCCACTCTGTTCAAAGTGATTTTAAAATCAACCGTAAAATTACCGATCTCGCTTGTAATTTCCGATTTATACTGCTTTGACAGATTAAGTGCGGTAACGGTATAATAGTAAGTACCCTCATCGTCAAATTTTATTGTGTCGGTATTTGTGTTCAGCTTTTTGATGTACAAAGGCTCCGACATATCGGCATTTCTGCTTACCGTCAGAATGTACTCCGAAGCTCCGATTGCTTCCGACCAGACAAATTCCGTTGTTCTTGACGTTGTTTCGTCATTCGGATATTTAAGCTTCGGACTTACCGCTTGCACCTCAATCGGCGTTGTATTGCCGATCGCTCCGAAATCCACATTTTCAAATTCCGGCATATATTTTCTTATCGCCGTATATCCGCTGTCGGTCAGTCTTAAATCTCTTGAGCCGATATTCTCAAACCAACCGTCATAATCGTTGATAACCGCACCGTAATTTCCGCTGTAGATTTTATCAAGCATTTCAACGTTGCTCGTTGTCCATTCGGTTTCACCAGATGTAAAATCATCAATTACGATTCTCTCGTCTGCTTGTTCCGTTCTTGCAACACTTCCGCTGTCCGATGAAATTGCATAAATATTTTTAACATACATCGGAGCATAACTTGATGACGCGTCGCTGTATACTCCGAGCTTGATTGTGTCGGTATCGGATAATTCATATGAATAGGTTGCTTTGCTTCCGTCATGATATACTCCAAAGGTTGTCATGCCGTCCGAAACACTTTCTATAACCACACTCACCTGATGCCAGCCGGCTGTTCTTTGATATCGTTTGTAGTTGTTGTCAAGCATTGATAAACCGCAGTAAGATGTTTTATAACCAATAATCATATACATTTCTTTTTTTCCGAGATTTATATTAATCTGTGTTCTTGAATCCGAAGTTAATCCCGTATCATAGTAGCAATAGCTTACCGCAGAACCGGGTTTTACTTTCACTTCAAAATCATAGGGTTCATATGCATATGCTCTCATAGCCTTGCTGCCGAGCATCGGGTCTTTGTCTTTAACGTATGATCCCGCACTGTTTAACTCAATGCCCTTTTGACCGTCAGTGTAACAGCTTATGAGCATTTGCTTTGTGTTTGTGCCGTCCGTTGCGGATATTATTGCATTTCCCGATGATTTTGCAGCGATTTTTCCGTTTTCGATTGCCGCAACGCTCGGATTGTCCGAGGTATATGTGAGGTTATCCGCTGTTTGAACATCATATGTTACCTCGTCATGCGTTATTGTTCCGTCATTATTTTTATCGTTCTTAACCGCTGTCACGAATTTTGCCTTTATTTCGGCACTTTCGCCCACCTTTATCAGACGGCTTGTTTCCGAAAGGTCGATTTTTTCGGGATCGTATGTGAACTCGCCTGCCGAATAATCGTCAAGATTCGGCTGCGGAAGATCAAGCTCACCGTAAAGCTTCTTTTCCATAACAATATCATCAATATAGAAAACATCGCCGACCTTGCAATCCGGAAATTCCAGCACAATTGAGTTTCCGTTATCGTTTGCAATCCAATAGCAGTAAACCTGCGCCCATTCGCCTTGCTTTAAAAGCGTATCTTCGCTGCCTGCGACAGAATACTGATAATGATAATTTCCGTAAACAGGCTGCGGATTTTTGTCAACGCTGATTTTCACCCTTTCCGCTGCCGAAATTTTATCTGCATAAACCCATGCACTCACCTTGTAAATTTCGCCCATTTTAACGTTATCGCCAAGCTTGCGCTTAATAGACGTATTTTCATTTTGCGTGATTTCATAACGCATTGCGCCGCCCGGGCTGTGGCTTATACCGTCTGTTACCGACATATCCTGGTTTGCCTGTTTCATAATTCCGAGATTGCTCTCGTAGGTATTTCCGTATTTCACCATATCCCAGTCAACGGAAACGGGGTTTAAGTCGATACGCTTGTCACGGCTTATTACAAGATTGTTTTTAATCTCAACGTTTCTCGGCACTCCGAAGTCGAATGGCTCAACGGTACATTCCGTTCCGTTCTCCTCCGCTTCCTTTTTAGCCGCAAAATATTCGTTTTCCTTATTAAAATCGTCAAGCAGCCTTTTCCAGATAACCGGATAATGCTCATTCCACAAATTGAAATCGTACTTTTCATCGTCAAGCATTTCAATCGAGAATGTACCTCCACGGTTTCTTCTCATCCAGCCGTCAAACGTTCCTCTCAAATCATACTTTTCAAAGTTTGTATCAATGAAAATATTGTTTGATATGTTGTTGTCACGTCCGCCGCCTGCCATTCCGCCGTAGCCTGCGTCCGCTATAACATTCTTCGTTGCGGTTATTCCGTTTGACATATCGTCAAAATACAGGGCATAGATTCCGCCCGGCCAATTATCGTAGTATTTGTTTATATTGTGTATATAGTTCTGTGTTACCTTGTTTCCGAGTCTTTCATGCTGTGTTGATGTATATATGGCGGCTGCGTCATACAGATTTCTTGAAACATCGAATACCTCGTTATTTTCAACATTTAAATCATTTCCGATTAGTCTGATACCTCCGCTCATGGAATTGTACACCACATTATTTTTGGCGTAATTTGCCACTCCCCTGATGTCTATACCGGAATTTGACGAGCTTTCCAAGGCATACGAATATATTCTGCAATTTTCAACCCCGCAGTTTCCGGGAGTCAGCGTAACCTTTTCACCGCAGTCTATTGAAACACCGCTTCTTGCAATATCAAACATTTCCGAGTTTTTTACAACGGAGTTCGTACTGCCGTAAATCTGTATTCCTGCCATGCCGATCGAATGAAGCTTAACAGAATCAAAAATGATACTGTCACTGTCATTTATAGTTATACCGTCCGCATTGTTACCCATTATTTCGATATTCTGTATCGTTACATTCTTTGAATTTCCGACATTTATCATCTCATCAAACATACAGGTGATACTCACATCGTCAAGATTTCCGACAGGGTAATAATAAAGCATTTTGCCTTTAGCGTCTATGTACCACTCGCCCGGCATATCAATTTCCTCGGGTGCGTTTAATATTGTGCAGAGTGCGCCGCTTCTGTCCTTTTGTTCAAGAATGTTTGTCTTGTCAATAACATTGATAATGCCGTTGTTTCCTATTTCAATCGGGTATTCCCAGAATAAATACGTGTTTCTCAAAAATCCTGCGATTATTATATTGCCGGTATCGTAGTTCCACTTTTTGGCTCTTGTTTTATCGGTCAAAAGATAGCCCTTTGTGTAATCGTCCTCCGCTTTTTGAATTTTTGTAAATTCCGCATTGGGGTATCTTGAAAGAGTTTGCTTTTCTCCGTCCTCATAGAGCCTGTAGTATTGGTCAAAATTCAAGGCATTTGTCTCATTTGGAACACATTCATTAATTGTCTTGACATCATCTAAATATTTTGACAAATCAAGCTGAACCAGATTTCGTGCCGCTTTTTGAGAAACAGCTCTGAGGATTTCTCCCTCTGCCTTTTGGAAGTCCTCTTTTTTCAGCTTTATTTCGGCATTAAGTTTTGTTTTTGCGTCCCCATATGAAGAAATTGTCATATCTTTGCAATCGGTCAGCTCCACGGTTTTGTCTATATGATACTCGCCGTCAAGGAAATAAATATTCTTTTGTCTGCCGTCATAATATTCCTTTGATATTTCAATTGCCTTTTCTATTGTTCTGACCGGATAATTAAAGCTTCCGTCATTATTATCGTCACCGCTTTCGGAGATATAGAACCCGAGAATATTTCTCATTCCGTCCGGATTTCCGCTCAATCCGGCATTTGAAATAACAGTAATTTCATTTCCCTCATATACGTTTTTAGGGTTTTTCAATTGACTGACATTGACATATTCCGCACCGTTGATTATCGTTTTTGCCAAATCCGGATTTATTCTATCCGCAATATCCGCCCCTATGAACAGACCCTCCGCAGTTTTTACCGGCGGATTATCCGATTTCACATTTTTGGAATAAACAACAGCGTTTCTGTTCCCCGTCTGAACAATAACGGAATTTTCCGCAATATAATCAAAAGCCGCAGGGCTTACAACGCTTATTTCCCGTGATACCTCCTGTTTTCTTGCCGAAGCGTAAACAATATAGTCCTCAATATCGTTTTCGCTCTTGTAGTCTATGCCAAAGCTGTATCGGAACTTACCGTCATAGCTTGTCTTAATCTGCGCCATGTTTTGAAGTGCCGACGGATTCATCACAAACTGTTCGTGTGCCTCTCCCTTTCTGACAACCGTAACAGTTACGTCACGGAAGCCTATGCCCGAGGTGAGATGCCCTGAAACGCTCATAGTTCCGTCTTTTTGCAACAGCTTTACCGAATCTATCACAATTTCACCGTCTGCCGCATACACGTTTCCCGACAGTACTGTTGTAAACAAAATAGCGGCACAAAGAACCAAGCTTAAAACCCTTTTCATTTCGTTAATCATTCCTTTCCGTGCCGAAAGCACAAAATTTCAAAAATCATTGATATATAACCAATGACAAAATACCCAACCGATAATTTGATACTTTGGCACTGCCTATATCGGGCGGTTCTGCCGGCGGATTTATCCGCCGGCATTTATGCCCCTTAGAGATTATATTAAATTTACAGTTTTTAATTGTTTAATTTGCCGCCGGGTATATAACGTCGGTAAGCGGTAATGCCGCTGTGAAGCCGTCCCAAACGAACAACTTAAGAGTGTAGCTTCCGTCTTTGGAAAGTGCCGTTAAATCGAGAGTATTTGTGATTGTATCGGTCGTGCTGCCCTTTGCAACCGTTCCTGATTTTGCAACGTCTACCGCAACAAGCTTATTTGTACTGTCATATACTGCTGCTGTTGTAATATAGCTCTGATTTTCAGCCTTATTGTTGTTTTTCAGAGTATACGATACGGTAACGGTTTTTCCTGCAAGGCTGTCTGCGGTAACTGCGCTTCCGTCAGAATCCTTAACCGTCACATTTTCAACCGCAAAATCCTTTTCCTCCTCGGCTACCGTCTGAACCGCAAAAATATTTACGTTGTCCATAGTAACGGTACTTCCTGCCAAAAGATCATCGCCGATTAATCTGTTGGTATTCAGAGCAATGCCCGAGATATACTTACCGTCAAGAATTTCTGTGCAAGCGCCGTTTGACTTGTTTATTGTCGCCAATGCGGTATTCTCTGCCGTGTATTCTCCTATCAGCTCACCGTCCTTATATGCATATACGGTTTGAGTAAGAGTATTGGTATCTTTATTAATTTTTGCAACAATTCTGATTTGCAGAGGCTGTTTTTCATCTATTGACCAGCCTTTTGTTTTTACATTTCCATTATCGTCAAAGGTTGAATTTCCACCGCTTGCAGGATTCTTGTCCCTGTTATATCCAGTCACACCGAAATTATATGAGCCGTATGCGCCTACATAAGACCAGATACCGCTTGCACCGCTGTCGGTTTCGCCGTCAATTCTGAAATTGTCAGCCAAGGTTACCGCAGAGCCGTCAGCCTTTATGCTGTTCTTTGAAATTCCCATTTCAATGATATATGCGTCCGGAGCATATGCCGAATCCCATGTCTTAAAGGTATCATCGGTAACAAACTTTACAAGTCCGTAGCCCTCTTTTTGACTTTCGCTTGTCTGTGTGTTTGGAGAAATAACCAATTCAGATCCGTTTTTCGCTCCTGTTGCGTTGAGAAGCTCATATTTTCCGTTTGCAATCATGTCGTACTGCGAATTAACAAGCTTATATCCGCTTCCTATTATATTGCTTGCATATGTGGAATCGGTTGTAAAGCTGTAGCTTGTTTTGTCAGTCATAAGCTCCAGACCTGCACTTGTAACAGCTGTGCTGTCTATTTCAAGAGTGTATGCGGAGTTCGGCTCGAATCCTCCTATCGGCTGAATTGCTACGTTGTAGCCGTCCTTTGAGCGCAATGTGCTGATTTCTGTAACCCCATCACCCTTTTTCAGAGTAAATGCGTTTTCTCCCAATGTTACCGACTGTGAGAAATTGAATGTAATGTTGTCAAGAGTTGACAATACTGCATTATCTGTAATGTTTGTTGAAATAATTTTCGGTGCTGCCGTCATTGATACTATGTTTACATCGTCAATCAACGTTCCCGGGAATGATGCTCTGTACGGTCCGGGCTGTCCGTAGCAGAATG
Source organism: uncultured Clostridia bacterium (assembly GCA_934462715.1). GTDB lineage: Bacteria > Bacillota > Clostridia > UBA1381 > UBA1381 > RGIG1988. The sequence goes on along the minus strand of CAKSIJ010000009.1, from coordinate 100,081 downwards.
TCAACTTATCGGTTTCAAGCTTCCAGTCCTTATCGCGAATCGTATAGAAAAGCTCGCCGTTAATGTACAATTCAACATACATCCACTTTGAAGTATCCTCGTCCGGATAATATGACTGAACATTTTTCGGATAAGACAATACTATATCAAAATTATTCCAGCCTCTGCACAAACCCGATTTTGTAACATATCCGTAGTTATACTGGCTGCCGGCAGGTGCCGTCAGTATTGTATTAGCCTGATACGGATAGGAAATACGTTCGCTGTAGGGTATTATTAATTCCCTGTTACCCAATTGAACGGAAAGCGATTCCAAATCACTTATAACACCCGTCCAATACTGTCTGTAAGAAATAACCGCCGGCTTATTTGCAGGCACATTTACCTTTTCGGTAAAAGCTTCATGTGTGGCAAGCTGTGCCAAAGTATATTGTGCCTCATCGCCGTCATCGTCAAGGACGGTTACAAGCTTATCGGAATTTTCACTTGTGAACATATCGTCATTTCCCGGGTGTACCGTTACAAACAGCTTTTGCTTTGCAGTTTTACTGTCGTCAGCAGTATAGGTAAACGTGATAATTGTATTACCCACGCTGTTTGCAGTGATTTTTCCGTCAGAATAAGAAGCAATTTTTTCATCAGCAGATGCTGCGGTAATTTTTGAATACTCTGTCAGCTTTGTACGCTTTAATTCACTTGCGGAGGCTGCGTCTGAATTTTGAATATACGCTTCAAGTGTTGCTTCTTCTCCTACAGTTAAAACATTTTTGGTTTTCTGAACGTCCAATCCCGAAAATGTTGTATTATCATTTATCATTCTGCCGGCAGCCGTCTTTGTTTTGTCATATCTTTGAGCATATGTTGTCACTGTCTGTCCTTTAGCGGTTGTATAACTGCTGTAGCTATTCAAATGCTCTGTTGCTTCCTTTGCCGAAAGCTCTCTTATTGTAATATCGTCAATATAATAGGTTGTAGACTCTGCCGTACCGCCCTTAAAATGGAATCCGATTAAGTTCAGATCGCTTTGTGCGACGAATTTAAGGGTTATTTCCTGCCAATCGGTTGTTACGTTTTTCCACTCAATTTCCTTTGCCGCATAGTAGTATGCACGGGTATTTGTCGAATCGGAATTGTCAAAGGTCATAGAGTTTCCGATCGGCAAAAACTTAATCTGAGCGTCCTCAGCCGCACTGTCCAGCTTTACATATGCCTTTGCTTCATAAACCTTTCCCTTGCCAAGCTTTGAAACGTCAACATATGCAACGCTTTCCGAAAGCTTTGACGGTGCTGAAATTGTCGGAACTGCCACAAGCGAACCCGTACCGTCATTGGTATGAGTTACGGTATTTTCCTCCGTATTCGACAGCGCTACCTTATTGCCGAATGTTGCAAACGGCCATACGTCGGACGATGTCGGGAATTTGTACTCTGCCAAGTAATCATTTTCTGCCGCCATGGCAAAATTTACCATTGACAAGGTCACAGCACCGGCAATTAATCCCGATAATAGTTTTTTACATTTCATAAAATTCTCTCCTTTTATCCTTATTTATAATTTGTAAGTAATTGCAAAAATGCAATTATCTTAGCTTACTTATTCTGACTTTTTGCATATTCATCAAGCTGTCTTTGAACCTCGTTCAAGAGATTATCCGCGCCCGCTCTCTTCATCTTTGTCTTGTACTCCTCAAAATGCTCTTTCCAGTCAACGGCGCCGTTGGTCAGCATATTCTTGTATTCGGATATGATTGTTTCAAGCTGCGAAATTTCCGTCTGAACGTCAGTTGTATCAAATCTGAACTGCAAGGTTCTGTCCGGTTTTGCCTGTTCGTTGATTTTTCTTGATTCCTCCCAGATATTGGGGTCCTGTCCCTCCAGTATGTACGCATTGAACTGATCTCCAAACTTCCACGAAGCGTTCGGGTGATAGCCGCCGTTATCGTTTACCTTGATATGCTCGCTGTCAACCCAATCATAGTGCATACCCTCGATACCGTAGCAGAACAGATTATATAAATCCTTGTCCGTGTTCATAAGATTTATAAACTGGATTGCCTTATCCGGATTTTCCGAATTTGCGCTGATTGCATACATTGTTCCGGTAAGACCGGTTCTTGTAACCAGCGTATCTCCCAAGATGATTGCAATATGCTCTCCGCCGAGCTGTGCCGCCTGGTTTGCTTCAAAGCCCGGCTTCCAGCCTGTTCCGGTTACTACATATTTGTTAGCTTTAAAATCATTGGTATCGTCCATAACCGAGGCAACGTCGCTTCTGAAATAGCCCTTCTGAAAATATTCTCTGAGCTTTTCAAGACCGTGTTCATATCCCTCTGCGTCCCAGTTAAAAATTGCTTTAAGCTCGTTCTGATTTCTGTTGTCCAAGCCGACACAGGAAATTATGGGCGAGTAGTTTTTAACCCACCAGTTTCCGTATGGGCGCATAGGCCATACGTCCGGCTCGTTGTCCTTAATCTGCTGCAAAAACGGCTCGATGTCATCTACCGTCTTTATCGAATCAACATCAAGGTTGTACTTGTCCGCCCATTTCTTATTCATTGTAAGAGCGTCCTTTGTGGAAACAATCTGCTGATTCGGTACGGCGTAAACCTCATCGCCGTAGCTTACCGCCTCCCAATAATATTCGGGTAATTCTTTCCAAAGATTGGGGCAATTTTTATCTATCAGCTCGGTAAGCGGATAGAACGACTCGTTCTCAACTGCCTTTTCATACGGATTTAACCAGTTGCTTGTAAAGCATACGTCAAATTTTTCCTTTGAAGCAAGCTTCATGTTCATTTTTTCCGTATATGCGCCGCTGTCAATGAAAACCATATCAATCTTTGCGCCTATTTTTGGCTCAAGTATCTTGTTTGCTTCGTCGACTACCAGCTGTAAATCCTTTTGCTGTGCCGACGGCATATAAACCTTTAATACAGGTACTTCACCTCCCTCTTTAACCGTTTTCACGCTGCCGCACCCTGCCATACTGCCTGCAATAGCAAGCATTAGGGCAATTGCTGTAAATTTCTTCATTTTTCTTTAACCTCCTTGTTATATTTTAAGTGATTTTATCACTTAATGACTTGTTAATTGTGTATTTTTAATTTATAAAGCGTTACCTTTCACATATTTCATATTTCATATTTCCTCTGCGGAATCAAATGCGTGCAGATTGCCGTTACGAAAGGCGCAGTCGTACGTTTGTACTTCAAGCCTTAAACACCGGTGAGATGTGCGCAGTTTCCGCTGCGGAATCAAATGCGTGCAGATTACCGTTATGAAAGGCGCAGTCGTACGTTTGTACTTCAAGCCTTAAACACCGGTGAAATGTGCGCAGTTTCCGCTGCGGAATCAAATGCGTGCAGATTGCCGTTATGAAAGGCGCAGTCGTACGTTTGTACTTCAAGCCTTGAATAATGGTGAGATGCGCGCATTTTATTCCGCAGAATTATCCTTTTACTGAACCTACAACCATACCCTTCACAAAATACTTTTGGAAAAACGGGAACACTATCAGTGCCGGGCCTGCAACAACAAACATTGTTGCCATTCTTGCGGTTTCGGAGGGCATACTTCTCAAATCAACATAAGCGGTTGCACCCTCAACCTCCAGAAGCTTCATATCGAGCATAATTCTTTGGAGAAGATATTGCAGACTTATCAGATCGGTTCTGTCATTTATGTAAAGCATTGAGGTATACCAGTCGTTCCACTTGCCGAGGAAAGTACCGAGAGCCATAGTTGCAAGAACAGGCTTTGAAAGCGGTATCATAAAGGTCAGAAGTATGCGCCATTCGCTTGCGCCGTCTATAACAGCCGATTCAATCATTTCCTCCGGTATTTCCTGGAACGACGCTCTTATATAGAAGATAGTCCATGCGCTTACAAGGCTCGGTATGATGTAAACCCAAATAGTATCGGAAAGATGCAGATACTGAGTATACAATAAATATGTAGGCACAAGTCCTCCGCCGAACAGACAGGTAAAGTAAAAATAGAAATTCACTTTGCTTCTGAAACGGAAATTTCTTCTTGAAAGAGGATATGCCGCAAGAGAATTACAAAAGAGCATACCGAGAGTTGCCGTGACAGAAAAAATGATTGTTACCTTATATGCGTCAATAACGCTTTTGGGATTGTTGAATACATATTTATAACCCGTCAAATCAAAATGCTTCGGTATCAGCCGATAACCCTCCGACAAAACATCCTGCTCGTTTGAAAATGACACGCCCAAACACAGAAGCAGCGGATAAAGAGTTATTATGCACATAAGAATCAAAATCACATTCAGCACAATTGCGCTGACTTTTATTTTTTTACGTTTCAATTTGTATACCCTCTTTCTTTAGAACAAGCTCGCTTCTTCATTGACTTTTCTTACTATGAAATTACTTGTATAAACAAGCACAAATCCCATTACCGATTTTAACAGTCCTACGGCGCTCGAAAGCTTCATATCGCCCAGAACTCTTGTTGTTCTGTAAATGTATGTATCAATAACGTCGGTTGTTTCGTATAAAGTTCCGGAATCTCTTGTCAGCTGATAGAACAGACCGAAGTCGGAATTGAATATACCGCCGATGTTCATTATCAATTGCAGTATAATCAGCCTTGAAAGCATTGGAATTGTTACATATTTTATTTCCTGCCATTTGCTTGCGCCGTCAATTCTTGCCGCCTCATACAGAGTGACGTCTATTCCCATGAGCGTTGCATAATATATGATACAACCCATGCCGACGTTTTTCCATACCTGCGAAAAATTCAGAATACCCGGCCATATTGACGGTGTGGAATAAAACTGTATGCCCTCCATTCCCATTTTACCGAGAATATTGTTTACAATTCCGTGTTCCGGCTGTAAAAATGCATACACCACATATCCGACCACAACCCACGATATAAAATTCGGTGTTATCAGAATTGTCTGATAGACTTTCAAAGCTTTTTTGCTTGTTATCTCATAAAACACAATTGCCAATGCAATTTCCGCTATCATTAATGTTATTATAAAGAGTGCGTTAAGGCTTAAAGTATTTCGTATCAGTCTGAAAAAATCGTTGGATTTTACGAAAAACTCAAAGTTCTTAAAGCCCACCCATTGGCTTCCCCAGATACCTCTTGCATACTTGTAATCCTTAAATGCTATCAGCAGACCGTAGAGCGTGCAGTAGCAGAAAATAAATACATGAAGCATCGGGAATATCAGCATCTGAATCCATTGCCATTCTCTGCCCGTTATTTTTTTCTTTGTTTTTTCTTTTTTCTTCTCTGTCGCAAGCTTCATAATTTTAACCTCTTTTCCTTTTGCTGATTTAATTATAAACTTTTTTTAAATCTATTGCTATACAGATTTTTTTGAAAATGATGTAGTTTTTTTGGAAATTCAATAAATCTATTTACTTTTTTTGTGAAAAGTATATAATTAAATATGAACACAAAATAATACGGAAAAATATCTCATCGACAGAATGAAAAAAATGTGTTATAATTTATCTGTACGCATATTTGTTTTTTTCGTATTGCAGAAAAATCTTACCTTGAAAGGCAGGAAAAAAAATAATGTTTTCTTTAGTGTTGATTGATGACGAGCCGTTTCAGCTCAACAGACTGAAAGCTCTTTTGGACTGGGAAAAATTAGGATTTACGCTTAAAAAATCATTCTTCAATCCGCAGGAGGCTCTTGAATACTTAAAATCAAATACTGTCGATCTTGTTATAACCGACGTATCTATGCCGATAGTTTCGGGCATTGACATCGCCAACTATCTGCACCACACTCAGCCCGAAACAAAAATTATATTTTTAAGCGCATACGAGGATTTTGAATATGCCAAGCAGGCAATTTCCTGCGGAGTTTTTTCATACCTTGTAAAGCCGATAACCATTACAACATTAACGGACGTTATGGCAAAGGTTTATGTTGCGCTTAATAAACAGCACATAAAAAATCCGTTCAAGGACGATCATCTTCATACAACAATAAGGCAATGCTTTATCGATATAGTTGAGGGGAACGATACAAACAATCAGAATCCTCTGCAAGTGCTGAACGGTCTGGGCTTTGATATTGACGCTTCCTCGGTATATTTTGCGGCTCTTTCGGTCAGCATATCGGATTCGGAAAACTATTATAATTCTATCTGGCTTCACGGGAAAGAGCGCCTGATCATGGCGATAGAGCAGATAGTAAATAACGAGCATCTTCAGGCATATTCGGGAATTACATATTTCTATGAGGACAGCTTTGATATGCTGATAATATCCCGTCCGAATGTAAACAAAAAGCAGTTTGCCCAGTTTATTAACGCTTATATAAACAGTCTGTCATCAACATTTAAGGATTGCCTCGGCATGGACGTAAATATCAGATTGAAAATAATAACAAACACAGGCTCCGACTTGTGTACCTCCTCCGGCAATTCTTCAAAGAAACGCCGTACAATCAACGAAATCAACAAAACGCAAATGTTTGACGATGTAAAAAAATACATTGAAAGCAACTATGCCGAAAATATATCACTCGATAAAATTGCCGCCGAAATCGGTTTTAATCCGGCATATTTTTCGATACTGTTTAAGGAGCATTTCGGCACCAATTTTATAAATTATCTTTGCAACACAAGAATCGAAGCCGCAAAAAAGCTGCTTATGGATTCCGATACGAAAATCACCTCAATCTATAGTATGGTAGGATTTTCCCAGCATCCGTACTTCGCAAAGCAGTTCAAGGCGTACACCGGATATACCCCAATAGAGTATCGAAATAAATACAGAAAGCTGTGATAAAATGCCTATTTTTGATAAATTTTCCAAGGAATTGATTTCAAAATATAAGACAAAAAGCTTGTTTTTTGAATACTTCATACATATTTTGCTGACCGTCACCATTCCTGTTTTAATGCTTATTTTCGTGATTACGCTTTTGTTTACAAGCACTTATAAATCGCAGAAAAACGATTATATCCGCTCGGTTGCGGAGAAAAATGCGGGATATATTGATAATGTTTTCTCGCAGGTCAACACATACTACAAAAGCTGTCTTACAAATGAGGTTTTTTCGGCATTGCTAAAAAACGATCTCACCATAAATAACGCTGTCGGATACACATCGCCATACTACAGCGCCGTAAAGGAATCGGAATTTCTTGATAACTATCTTCAGTGCATCGGCGCGATTTACCTTTACAGCTTTAACAAAGATTATGTTTTCGGCATTTACGGCACAAGCTCCGATACTCTTGACAGGTATACGAACAAATCATGGTATGACGAATATATTTCACAAGGAAAATCAGACTACGTTTCAACCTTAAATTATAACGGAACAGATTATCTCACCTTTTGCTATAATATCGGGAATCAAAGAAAGAACCCCGGATTGCTTGTGATTACCGTAAACGAGAGCTTGCTTATCAACAAGCTTAGTATCACCGACAGCAATTCCGAGGCTTTCAAAATAGTTTCCAACGTTACCGGAAAAACGCTGATGAATTTTTCATTCGATGACGCTTCCGATAAGAACGTCTACGAAGTAATGCTTGAAAACTTTCCGGCAACCTTCGTGTATTCATCGGATAATAAATATCCTTTTCCGGTTACATATAACCTGCTGATTGTCCTTGCCTGCGCATTGATTTTTGTGCTTCTTTCCGTAATGCTTGCCTACAGCTTTTCAAAAAAGCAATATTTATCGATATTGTCTGTAATTACATCAATAGAAAACCCCAACGTACAGGACAACATTCCCGACAAAAACGAGCTTTATTACCTCATTCAGAAAACAAAAAGCATTGCCGGCGAAAAAATCAGCATTGAAAACGAATTAACCGAAAAGGTCGCACACTTAAAAAAGGCGCAGGCAATTGCACTGCAAACGCAAATTACTCCGCATTTTCTGTTCAATACGCTCAACATGATTACATACTCTATCCTCGATTACAGCAAGGAGGACACCCCATCGGTAAAAATGATTGCACTTTTATCCGATATTTTAAGATATTTCTTAAAAACCGAAGAATACATAGTAACCGTTGAAAGTGAAATAAAAGTGCTGAAATCGTATATTGAAATTCTGGAAATAAAATACCAGAACTCATTTACCGTAAACTGGAACATATCTGAGGATATTCTCAAAGAAAAAACGCTTAAATCCACTATTCAGCCGTTGGTGGAAAATGCGGTCGAACACGGCATTAAAAAGCTGTTCATGAAAAAGCCCGGAATTGTATCTATCAACATATATAAATACCAAAATTGCCTGTATATTAACGTTGAGGATAACGGAGCAGGAATGTCGGCAGATGAATTGGACTCTCTGACAAGTACTCTCGACTCCGAATTTCTGTTCAGAAACAATAATATAGGGCTGAAAAACGTTGTTGACAGAATCAAGCTTCTTTTTAACAACAAGGGCGGCTACAAGATAACAAGCACTCCAGACAAAACAAGCGTTACAATTTATCACCCGATTATTTAGAGTCAGAAAAAAATCCGTATGAGCTTACCGTCAATTGAAGTCATACGGATTTTTTAATTTATGTATTTTCGGATTTTATATATTTTTCAAATCAACGGTTTCACCGGGATCTATGGTAATAACCTTGCCGCCCGCTTGCAGCCACAGCTTGGTATTTGTCGGATTGTAAACCAAATCCCCCTCTGCGCTCTTATGCAAGGCTTCAAACGCTTTAACGTAATCATAAAGCTCGATATTGGTTGCATACCATACATCGTCCCTGTTTCCGGCAAGCTTTGCAAAATCTTCCATTATCCCCCAGTGGTTATGCACTTCAAGCTCCCAGCTGTGACCCCAGACATAGAAAAGGAAATATTCTTCGTAGTTATAAGGCGGTCTTTCGGCAAATGTCTTTGCAAATTCCATCAGTTTCGGATTATCATATTTGCAGGTGGTCGGCATCGCAAGCCAATTCTTCGGCGGAAAGGTTTTGGTCAGGCTCTCCTTTGCCTCGGTTGTTCTCGAATAACATATACCGCAGCTTTTAAGTATGTCAAAAACCTTTTCGTTATCTCCGCCGTTGGGATAAGCCATTCCTCTCACAACGGTTCCAAGAATACGTTCAAGATTTTTTCTGTCCTCGATAATCTCATTGATCGCTTCTGTCGGCGTAACTCTCCACAATGAAGCATGGGTAAGTCCGTGTACGGCAATTTCGTGACCCATATCGTGAATATATTTCAGCTCAGATATCTTCAGCTTACTCCATGCCTTGTCCCTGTCCTCGTTTTTTGTTTCCTCGCTCGTAAAGGCTGCACCGCTGTTAATATTGAATGTACCCTTAATTCCGTTTTTTCTGAATAACTCCGCAAGTCTTACATCGGTAATACAACCGTCATCAAAGCTTGCAACCAGCACCTTGTTTTTTCCGCCCGGAAATCTTATTTTTGAAACCATATTATTTTCACTCCTTAATATCGGTAATTTTCATGTCACATTATACACTGCACAATATGCTTTGTCAATATAAAATAACAAATACGAAAATTATTCGCAGCCGCTTATTTTGACAGTTTAATAAGATATGTGGTAAACAGCGGCATATCCAAAGACAGCTTTTCTCCGACGATTTTTTCGGACCTTATTAATTCCATGTCGTGTGTTTCGTCGAGAATATAGATTTGCACATTCGTTAAATCCGGCAAACCGTTTATATCAAGCTCAATTTTCTCTTGAGGTGCATTGTCATTATCATCAAAATAAGAAATCATTACGGCGGCATTTTCTCCGTCTTCCGACGCAGCGGCGCAAGCCTTAATATTCTCATTGTCGATTTGTACCCCAACGCAGTTTTTCAGCTTATACAATTCATTAAACATTCTGAACGGATAATAGCCTTTCAGACAGTCGCAGACAAAATCGGTATTGAACATTCCGTTCATTCCGCATGGTCTTGCGTCATAGTACATAAGCATATCAAGCGGTTCATACTGACAGGAACACATAGCACTTGCAATAAATGCCGCACCCTTGATTCCCTTTTCCTGTCTTAACGAATACAGCCATTCATCACCGCACCAACCCTTTACGTAGTTCCATTCGTCAAGAATACTTTCTGTGTCCTGCAAGCCGTAACTGTCAAGCACCTTTCTTGTCTTTCTTACCTTTGAAACCATATAATTTACATCATTCGGATAGCAGTGCCATGAGAAAAAGTCGGGTTTAACCTCTATGCTTTTGAGGAAATTATCAACCCAATCCACCTTCCACGGAAAAATGCTGTCGCCGCCCTCAACCTCGGTTACGGCAGGACCTCCGATTTTGAGATTCGGGAAATTGCTTTTTAAGTGCTTTGCGGTTATGTTGTACAATTTGTAAAACTGCGCCGCAGTTCCGCCCCAGCATAGCTTATTGTCGCTGTCATCGGCATTTATATCAGGCTCGTTCCATATTTCCCAATATTCAATATTATAATGAAATCCGTTCGCCCAACCCTCGTTATAGTGTCTTATTATATGCTCGCATATCACCGCCCATTTGTGAAAATCCTTTGGCGGCATAGTATTGTATTTTTTTATTCCGTGTTCGATTGCCGCACCCAAGCGGTAAAACGGTTTTGTTCCGGCAAAGTCTATAACTCTCAGATACTCGTCGGTCATTACAAAATCATATGAGTTCTCATCGTACGGGTCTTTGTCAAAATCGGGAAAAATTGCGTTTATATCTACGGTATGAGGTCCTCCGTATGTAGAATTAAATGAGGAATCATGCGTTCTTGCATAGGGTATTCCGGCAGCCTTGTAGGCTTCGATATTTGTTATCCTCTGTGCTTCTCCGAACTTGTATACAGGGCCGTTGTTCACTGCGTGCATCGGTTTTATTTTTCCGGTTATGTTTGAGGTGTTAATTTTAATTTCAGACATTTTTCTATTCCTCTCAAAATTATTTTTTGTAAAAAACAGTTACCTTATTATAACACTTTTGGGGGACATATTCAATATGTCCCCCAAACATCTGCAACAAAATAATACCAATGCAACAAAAACGAACCGATTGTGAATATTCTGTGAACCGATTTATGCAAATTATATCACAAAAAACTCAACATCATCAAGCGTTTTCCATTGATTTGACTTTTCATCAAAATATCTGTAATATTCTTCTTTAATATCAAAGCTGACTCTTATGCTTTTGCCTGCATTTACCGATACCTTGTGAAAATCAACAAGCTCCTTTTTTGGAAAATCCAAGCCGTCAAGCTTACGTGCAGCATACAGGCTGACAACAGTTTTTGCGTCCCTTTTTCCTTTGTTTGTCAAAACAGCCGATACGGTGTTTTCGGTTTTTTTAACATCACTGCAAATGAATTCCGTATATGAAAGGCCGAAGCCGAAACGGAACATCGGTGCAATATTATCCTTGTCAAAGCCTCTGTAGCCTATATACATACCGTCATTATATGTCACTTCTTTGTCATTGTATTCACCGTAACGGTATACAGAGGTGTCCTCATATTTGTACGGCATTGTAAACGGCAGATGTCCGCACGGGCATTTTTCTCCGAACAGCACATCCGCAACGGCATTTCCGCCCTCCATGCCGAGATACCCCGACCATACAAGCGCTTTGGCTTTATCAACCCACGGCATTTCAACAGCCGCACCCGAGAATATATAAATAACAGAATCCTTTCTGATTTCCAGAAGCTTTTCAATAAATACGTTTTGCTCCTGCGGCAGCTTCATGTCCTTTCTGTCCATGCCCTCGGTATCGTAATCATGATTAAGACCGCCGAAGAATATAACCTTGTCGGCATTTTTTGCCTTTTCCAATATCACATCCGCACCGGAATTGTTTTCCTCCGATTTTTTCGACCAGCCGAAATCAAGCACCGGGTACGGTGTAAGCGGCTGAACCTCGACAATGAATTTCAGTTTTTCTCCCTTTTTCAAATCAACGCTGTGGGACTTTTTCATAGCTTCATCGGCGTCAAATCTCAAAACTCTTTTATCGTCTATAATTAAATATGTCCCTCTTTTTCCCGTAACAGTCAGCTTGTATGTGTCTGTTTCGGGGGCTGTCACGGTTGCATAGTAACGATATGTATACTCTGTTTTCGGTGTTTCTTCAAGAGCTGCATTGTCAAAATACTTTGTTTCATAGGATTTTCCGCGGCAATATACATTATCGTACTTTTCACGTCTGAAGCCGCGGCAGCCGGTTTTTAAATCGACAATATCCAAAAGCTCTGTTTTTATCGGCTTCTCCTGCGTACTTTGATACGGCAGATATTCAAATTCAATATCCGGATAGCGGTTTTTTAAGCCCTCAAACGGAGTGATTTCGTAAAGCGCTCTGACATATGAGCTGTTACCGCCGAGTGCGTGTTTAACATTTGCGTTATCGCCTATGACAAGCACATTTTTCATATTCTTGTCAAGCGGCAGAATATTGTCGTCATTTTTGAGCAGCGTTATTGCTTCGCTTGCAATATCGTACGCAATTTTCTGATGTCTTTCGGTATTGAACTCACCATTTGAACGACTGTTTTTATCCTTGTTGATCCTCATCATAAGGCGCAGGATTCTTCTTACCTTATCGTCAAGCTCCTTTGCCGCGTGCTCATCATTTTTTACCAGTTCTTCATAGTCCTTTGCAAAATAAAACTCGTCATAATTTTCACTTGTTCCCATTTCAATGTCAAGACCGTTGTATGCGGCTTCCTTTGTGTCATGACAGCCGCTCCAATCGGTCAGATACACTCCGTCAAAATCCCATTGTCCCTTTAAAATATCCTTTACAAGCACCTTATTGTGACAGCAGAATTGCCCATGGAATCGGTTATACGCACCCATTATCGAATATGTGTGTCCCTCTTTTACCGTTTTTTCAAAAGCTTTCAGATAGATTTCATGTAAGGTGCGGCTGTCACACTCAACATTCACGGTATTTCTTGCAAGCTCCTGGTTATTCAGCGCATAGTGCTTTACGCAAGCCGCAACATCGTTTTTCTGAATACCCTGTACAACAGGCACAGCCATTTTTGCGGTCAGAGTCGGATCCTCCGAATAATACTCGAAGTTTCTTCCGCATAAGGGAGATCGCATAAGGTTTACACCCGGTCCTAAGATTATATCCTTGCCCCTCGCCCTTGCTTCTCCGCCAAGACAGTCGCCGAAGCTGTAGGCAAGCTCCTCGTTCCATGTTGAAGCAAGCGCCGACGCTGTCGGAAGATATGTACAGTGATCCTCCTTTCTGTTCAGCGGAATCCAGTGATGTCTTTCGTATTCCTCTCGAACCCCGTGAGGTCCGTCCGACATTTTAAGCTCGCTTATTCCCAGTCTTTCAACCCCTGCCGAGGTAAACTTGGAGTTTGCCCTGCACATGGCACATTTTTCTTCAGTTGTCATTTGATTTAGTATTTCTTCTATTCTTTCTTCAATTTGATTCATAAATAATCTCTGCTCCCTCCGGTGCTTTATATTCCAATATCACCCTGCCGTTTTCTTTTTTCCATTCAATATACACCTCTCCGAGCGAGGTGTTTACAGTCCCTTTTGCATAATCTCTGTCCTCTGTATACGGTTTTATAACTATCTTGTTTTTGCACTGCTTCACTCCCAAATCCATAGCCGTAAATTCGTAGAGCGCAACTGCTCCCCATGCATGACATTCGCTTCTTGAATTTACCGGTGTTTCGGGAATTGTGGTGCAGTTAAGTGTTGTGAGTCGCCTGAGTTCGTCCAAAGCGATTTTTCTCATATTGTACAAGTCTGTTTTTTCAAGTGCGCGGAACAGGAAATACATATAAGCAAAAGTAACAAGCGACCCTTTAAATTCAAAGGACTTTTTCATAATGCTTTTTGCCCTCTCACCCGTTGCACATTCCGACAAAACCGCCCAGATCTGCATATGCTGACCGAATATTTTTTTGTTCTCCGTGCTTGAATATGCGCCTGTTTTTTCGCAATAATATTTCTCATTTGCAGCCTTATTAATCTTGTCTGCTCTTTTGATAAACACATCGGCCATTGCCGCATAATCCGTTTCTTTTAAATTGCCGGCAAGTCTTTTTAAAACATAACTCAGCATCAAACTTTCAATGCCCAAGGTTGCATTTTCCTCATACGGCGGTACTCCGCGGCTCGGCATATAATTCTGCGCCCAGTCAATAAAGTGCCAGTATTCGCTCCTTACAACCAATCCGTCCGCATTGCAGTGCCTTTTATACCAATTCAAAACCTCCAGAATATACGGAAGATTTTCCTCAAAAAGACTTTCATCTCCGAACCGTTCAAAATGCTCCAGAACCATCATGATATAGTATAAAGAAAAGCACGGTATAAACTGATTTCTTACAGACGGTGTTCTTGACTGCGCAAGCCCCTCCGCATTTATCGACATTGCAAAATCTCTTATCGAACGCCTTTGAAGCCTGTCATCGCACGATACCTGATAGGCGAAAATCTGCTGCAAATATGTATCCATTGAATATTGCAGCTGTTCATAGTACGGACAATCGGTAAAGGTGTCCTGCATACACCTCTCCAGTGTTCTTCGGCTTATCTCCCAAAGCTTGTTATCGGTATCGTTTCCGAAATCGTAATCGTCCTTTATTTCTATCGGATAACCGGTTTCATATGCTGCCGCTTCTTTGATTTTTATGTCCCCAATTGCTTCAAGTTTTATAAATCTGAAGCATCTGAAACGGTACGGCTCGAAAATCAGCTCTCCGTCAACCTCGATTATATCGCTGTCACCCTCAAAAGCCCCGTTTTTGTCTGCTCTGTCCTCATTTTCGTTTTTATACTTTTCGGCATATGTAAGCGTTAGCTTTCCCTTTCCGCTTATTGCAAGCTTTAAGTATGCAGTTGTGATATATCCGAAATCAAAGGTTTCGTTTGCTTTAAGTTCCATGCTTTTTTTGTCAAGCTTCATCAAAGGAATCGGACTTTTTACGTTGTGCCACGGCGTTGTTTCTCCCCAGTCAAGCTTAGGTGCTTTTGTGAGTATAACAGCCTTTTCCCATTTGACTTTTTTGTATTTTTTTCCGTCAATATGCTCCTGCATACCGGTATGATATGCATATGTCGGCGCAAAAAATTCAATTCCGTCCTCAACGGCGCAGTCCCACGTTTCGTCCGTCACAAACGGTTCATTATTTAATGTTCCCGTAACCTCCAGTACCGCAGTACCGCTTCTTCTGAGCGATGTCACAAACAAATGCTGCGGTTTTTCTCCGTATGACCTTAAATTCAAAACACGAAATTCTATTTCATTTATTCCGTCAATCAGATATTTGCTCAAATCAAGCTCATTGTAATACAGCTCTTTGTCATTTCCCTTTGCCGGTCCGGCGTCGGCAAAGCTTCCGTTTATATATAATTTGTACTGTGCGTCCGCAAAGGCTTTCAGCTTTAATGACGAGCCTTTATTTGCCGTGAATTGTTTTCTGAAATATATCACCTTATTTTCGGAAAACCCGGCACTCGGACAGCCGATTAAGTAATTTTTTTCCATATTTATATACCTTTCATTTTATTAATATCGTTTTTTATTATACCACAGCTTGGTGAAAAATGCAACAAAAGTCCGCCAAATTGACGGACTTTTGCCAAAATTTTCACTTTAGCGGTATTTTAACCGCATAGATTTTAGATTATCAGTCAACCCAAACGAAAATTCTTCCGGTTGAATAATTGCTTCCGTGGCAAAGCCATATCTTTGAGCATTTCGAGCCTGACTGCTCGTATGTTCTTATATCGCTGATTTTGCCCTTTTCAACTCCGATTCTGTTGCCTGTTCCTTTAATCAGAACCACGTCCGCACCTGCCGGGTTGAAAGCTTCGGTATAGTAGTTTTCTTTTTCAATCTCATCGTCAAATCTGCCATGCAGATTCTGTGTTGTGATTGTAATGTAATCCTCATATTCGGAATATGCGAATCCGTAAATGTAACGGCAATCACCGTTACCAAAGGTTTTTTTACCTGCCGTAGGTATATCATAGCTGTAATTTACGGGATTGGTATTGAAGTATCCCGACGCATTATCTTTATTCGCATTAAATCCTGTAGAACCCGGGATTGAACCTAATACGCTGTTGTAATCCTCGTTTCCGCTCGGCACAACGGTTGTTTTATCTGCCGGATCAGCTCCGTACCATGCCGGGTTTTTGCCGTCAGCGTCATACACAAGCTGAAGATTTATTACCTTGCCGTTCAGTTCCTCGTATTTAACCAGATCGCCTACGCCTACCGTATATTTATTGCCGTCAGCGTCCCCTTTGCCGAACTGATTGTTTACACCGTTAAAGTCGCACAATGACGTATCGGGAGTCAGCACCTTGATATTTGCACCGTCGCAAACCGTAAATTGCGGCGTTGATACCATATCTTCCTCATCATAAATCGTGTTTACCTCCGTAACAACCCACAGCGCACTGTTCTGCGATATACGTCCGTCCAGATCCGAATTAGTATTTACAACAACAACCTTATTCAGCTTTGATCTCTTATCAAAGTTGTAGATCGAACAGCTATAGTTGGTTTTCTTGAAATATGATCTGCCTGCAAACTTGTAATCCTCATAATTTTCCGGTTCGGGCGGAATGAGCAATACCTGTGTATCGGTACTCAAAAACGTATCCGAAAGAGAACCTAGTACCGAGTTACACCAGAATGTTCCGGAATTCATTATTCTCAATCTCAAATCATTGCTCGAAACCTTTGAATCAAGCGGTATTTTGATTTCCTTTATTTCGCCGTCGCTGTTACACTCATAGCTGAACACGCCCTTATAGTCGCTCATCTGAGTAACAACGCCCTCGCCTGTCATTCTTGTAACCTCATCGAACTTATCATAATAACGAACCTTATCGGAAAGCTTAACGTCTATCTGCGATTTTTTTGTAAAATCAAAGAATTTGAGCTTGTGTTCATCGTTTTCTTCATCATTGTATGCCCTTGTCAGATAACCGACATTTCCTATTCCGGTATCGTTTGTTATCCACGCAACATTTCCCCATGCATCAACAAATACCGTAATCTGCATACCGCTTGACAGAGGAATATAGTTTTTGGACTCGATATACTCCTTTGCGATTTTGTATTCGACATCGTCTATTTTTACAAACTCACCGTCATCTCTCTTGTTTGCACTCGTAACCTGCCCGGACGTCTTATTGCTTGAAAAATAGATTTTGATATAATCGCCGTTATATATGTAGTTCATAGCTCCCGTTCCAAGCTCTTCAAAATTCATTGCGTTTCCGATTGAGTCATAAATGCTGTAGAAAATATCTCCATCGTCCGGCTCGAAATCTATTACCGCATTCTGACTTCCCTCGGCAAGCTTATCGATTATAAACATATCCTTTGAATTTATTACAGATATGTAACCCGACTTATAGTTTTCAACCACAACCGTATCAACGTCAAAATTCTTGCTGTCGATAACGGTAATCGTTCCGTTGTCAAAATCGAAATCCTCATCGGCATATGTTCCGAGATACTTTCCGTTGTAGATAAGGCTGAAGCCTTCATCAACCTTGATATTCTTTATCTTTCCGTTAGCTTCATATGAAAATGTGTTGTCCTCGAATTTTTCAAAATCGGCTGCGTCTATAACGGTGATTTTATCCTTGCCCGTTTCCTCCCAACAAAGCAACTCATAGTCCTCGTCCTCGGTCTTATGAACGAAAATTCTGATTTCTCTGCCGATATAATCTCTTATAGCCGCCTTGTCATCATCAAATTGAAACTTAAATCCGTTTAAGGAGGCTTCGCCCTTTTCACATCTTACATCGGAATCAACAGACGTTACATCAGTTTGAGTCAATGCGCCGGTTACCGCATAAACGTCCATTTTATCGTTCATGAAGCTTTCCTCATCGTCCGGAGTTACAACAAAGCCTGTGCCGTTATATTTATACTCTCTTACCGGCAGCTCAAAGCTGTTATAAAACAGTCTTGCAATATCCATACGCGACATTTTGCTGTCACCGGTTCCCGAAATTCCCTTATACATTCCGTTTTCTGTGGCAATTTTGGCATATCCGTCCGGATAGCCGCCGAAAAAGCCTGCTTCCTTTTCATATCCGCAGAGATTTAAAATAACCTTTATTGCTTCATTGTAGGTAACGGTGTCCTCGGGTCTGAAATTGCCGTTTCCGTCACCTGCCATGATTCCTATTGCGGCAATCTGCTCGATTGCTTTATATGCCCAGTTATTTTTCGGAACATCGTTCCATCTGCTTTCCTTGTTTTCGGCAACAATCAGCTCTGTGTCTTTGGAATCGTCTCCGAGATATTCGTCGTCCCATTCAATCTGTTCGTCCGAAACCTCATATTCATAGCTGAGCGCATTACAGAGAATCTGTGCGATTTCTCCTCGCTTTACCGCTTCTCTCGGCATAAACGAGCCGTCCTCATAGCCTTTCATGAGTCCCACGCCGGTTATAACATTCAAAACCCTTTCTTCGTTTGAATCCTCCGGAACGTCGGTAAACAGCGGAGCCGCATTTACACTTGTTATCACACAAGTAAACGCACACGCAAGTGCAAGTATTCGTTTTTTCAACATTTATGTTACCCTCCTTAACCGTTTATCTTATCCGAAACATTTTTCAGCATAACCGCAGCTTCGGCTCTTGTGCAGTTGTTTCTCGGATTGAATTTATTGTCCGAGCCGTGCAGTATATCGGCTTCGGTAAGCTCGTTTATGGCTTCAACCGCATATTCCGAAATATCCTCCGCATCGTCAAAGACAGCGGCTTCGTTAACCTTTTCAAGGCTCTTTTCAGCGCTCTTGCACGCTCTTTGAATAATAACCGCAGCGTCCTGTCTTGTGATTTTCTCGTTTGCTCCGAAATACGTATCGCTCACGCCCGTTACGATTCCCAATTCATATGCGGTATTAACGTAAGGCGCATACCAATCGCCTGATGTCACGTCCTCAAAGCCTGCGGAATTTCCGTTTGCTTCTATTCCGAATACGCCTAAAATCATCTTGACAAATTCGGCTCTCGTAACGTTTTCTGCCGGAGCAAATTCGTCTGCACTTCTGCCCTTTATTATTCCCTTGATATAAAGCTGCTCGATTGCCGGCTTTGCCCAATCGTAGTTTTCGGTTACGTCCTTGAAAACAAAGCTCTTTTCGCCGTTGGTTACGGTTGTTGTCGGATTGTATTTTCCGCCGTCATATCCCGAGCCGGTATTCTTTGTTCCGCTCGTATTATTGCCGCCTCCCGGTTCGGTGTTGTTTCCGCCGCTCTGGCTAACCTTTGTATCGAGTATAGACTGCATCTGAGCCTTTGTTTCGTAGCTTCCCGAAATAAGCTTGTTGTTAATTGCATTTCCGCTTACGCTCTTGTAATTCGCAAGATTCAAGCCGTTCACACCGTTGTTAGAGTCAAGCACTGAAGCAATGTGACCGGTTCCGTTGCTCTTGTTATCTCTGATTGCAGCTTTTGTACTTTCCCAGACAAATTCCTTTTCAAAGCCTGCAACGCTGTCAAAGCCGGCCGAGCATAAGCCCGACAAAGCCTTGCTCTTTCCGCTTTCGGTTATACTTTTGTTAAACAGAGAATAAGCGTTAACCTTTAATCTCTCATCAATAGTATCCATACCCATGAGCTTCTCGTCAATGAATCCGTTTTCGTCAAAGACAAGCTCCTTTTTGTTCTCGTTCATGGCTTCAAGCATTGAAAGCTTTACGGCTGCCTTTTTCAGACTTTCTGCGTCCGTAACGCTTACCTCACCCGACTTGATTGCATTGTAGAGCATTTTTCCGGCGCTGCCCTTTTTATCGACAGCTCCGTAGGCGGTATCGTTCAGATTTAAAGCTGCGCTGTTCTGCTCCAGAAGCTTTGCAAACTCCTCCGAATCGGCAGCAGCCATAATTGTGCTGTATATGTCGCCGGTATTTGCCGAATATGTAAATTTACTCTCTCTTGTCTTTGCTCCGGCATTTATATAAGCCGTATATTCTCCGTCCGACGGTGAATTGAGTAAAAAGCTGAAATCAAACTTACCGTCCGAAATTTTAATCTGCTCCTGCTTTTCCACTCCGTCCTTTGTCATATTTTCAAGTGTTACTCCGGGCTTTAAAACCAGAAGCGTAGCATATTCGCCGTTATTTGAGCCGAAATTTATACCGCTGACCGAAACTGTCGAATCGGTCAGATTCATATCGGCATTTTTGATATAAGCCGCATTGGCTGTAACGCTCATTAAGGAAAATATTGCAGCGCTCAGCAGTATACCTTTTTTCTTTAATGTCATATATAAAACCTATCCTTTCCATACGTCAGAATCATGCAGCGCCGCTTTTGCCCGTTTTCGTCCGCACAAGCGGCACCGCACGTTTTTTCTTTTTAACCCGTTTTATCAATCCTTTGCCGCTCTTATCGAAGCGTAACATTCCGGCATTTCGCCGCTCGGATTTGTAAAGATAAACTTGACAGCCTCCGGATCCCAGTAAGGAGGATCCGTGTCGAGGAAGGAGGCTATAACGTTTCCGTCAGCCTTAAGATATACATAAGTACCGACTCCCACGCAGAGCGCTCCCATTTCCAAATCAACCCACTTGTCGTCCGAAATATAGAAGTTCAGAATCTGCTGCTTGATTGCATTTCCGACATATCCCGGAACATATTTCTGGATTTCTATCTGATTGCTCTTGATAATCAGACTGTAGCCTTTACCCGCACTCAAGAAACCGTTTGTCACCGGCTGCAAGCCCATGATACAGTAGTTCGAGCTTACGTTTACCTTGTAGCCGAACTTGATTGCTGTCGCTCTGCCCAAATCCTTGTCGTAGCCGCAAATAGTATAGTGATTTTTTCTTCCGTTTTCTCCGGTAAGAGATAAGCTTCCGTCTGCGTTCCATGTCCAAAAACCTTCGGCGGGTCCCTCATGACCCGAAGCATATTTCCAGTTTTCCCTATCCTTGAGCAAATCGCCCATATTCACAACATCATAATTGAAGTTATCCGGAATACTGTTGATTACCTCGTTAATCTTTGTGCTTGCGTCCTCTATATCTTTCTGCAAAGACGTTGCGCTGCCGTATATCGCCTGCGCATTATCCAAAGCGGTCTTAACCTTATTTTTAAATCCGGACTTATATGTTCCCGCTTCCGTTCCCTCGGTTACATTGTCATAAAGTCTTTGGCAAACCTGCAAATCGTTTTCAAGCTGAGTTTTATCGGTAAGTTCATACTGATAGCTTGTTAACATTCTCGGCGCACCGGTCTGCTTAAAGGTGTTTTTGAGAGTCTGCGAGTAGTTCACTCCGGTAACAGTCCAGTAAAATATCCTTTCTCCGGTCGGAATGTTTTTAATATTCAGATAATTGTTTACCGTTTCCTCTTGAATAATCACGTTCTTCATTTCGGGATCTTCGGCAATCGTTACAATGTATTTATCCGATCCGTCATGCTTATCCCATTTGAAAAGATAGCCTAAGTTTGAAATGTTCTTTGCCCCGTTTTTCGGTGAGATGAGTCTGAAGCCGGCTTCAAGAGAATGTTCGGTTGACTGCTTAACTCTTTCCTCGCTCAATCCGATTTCCGACATTTTTATTTCTGCAAGACCCGGACTTGTTTTCAAAATTTCGGCATTGTCCGCAATTTCAAAATTGTTGTTCTCGTAATCCTTAAACATTTCCTGTTCGTCCTTTGTCGTTGTGTTGTTCCGAACCGTTCCGTAGGTATACATTTCGTTTGCAATCATTGTTACCACAGGATCATACAAAACATTGTTTTGTATTGAGTTATTATACGGTAATCCGAGTGCACCGTGATCAAAAATCGTTGCAAGTTCCGGATATTTTGTACTCCATGGCGGCTGATTATACGGCACCCAGAAAATCGTGTTGTAACACTGACCGCCCGGTTTAGCGTGATATGCCGCCCAACCTACGCCTCTTGCATCCATAAAGGTTGAGTTCTCGCAGTCGATAACCAAATTGTTATCAAATTTGTTATCACGTCCTCCGCCGAACATAACGCCCAAATGACACCTTGCAATAATGTTATGATGTACATTATTACCCGAAATCAAGTCGTCCAAATATACTCCGGCAACATAGATTGAACCGGATTTATCGGCAGATGTATCTATATCGTGAATATAGTTATATGCAATCTCATTTCCTCGGCTGATATAATCTCGGCACGCATATATCGCACCTGCGTCCGACGCTTCCTTTATAAGATTGTACATCTCGTTATACAAAAATTTATGCTCGTTTCCCGAAAACAGAATCGCCTGTGACGAGGATTCGTGGAACACATTGTGCTGTATGGTACAGCCGACGCCGCCGTCAACCTTCACTCCCGGAGAATATGTCATCCACAGTTTTCCGTAATTGAAAAAGTGATTGTTTTCAATCAGGTTATCGCCCGATGTCAAAGTCATTCTGTCGCCGCCCGAAACGTGTATACCCTTTCCGCCTATATGGAAAAAGTCATTGTTGAGAATCCTTGCACTTTTGTTATTTGAAAGGTTCAATGCCATATTTCCGACATTTTCAACCTTACAGCCGTCCAGCACAAAGTTCTCGCACCCAACGGCAGATATACCGTTTCCTCTTGCCGATTTGAAGTTTATACCCTTAACCGTAAGATTTTTCATGCCGTTTACATTTATAATTTCCTCTGTCAGAATCGGGATTTCAATAAATGCATTCGTCATGGTATACGGCGGATAGAAATACAGTTTTTTGCTCGTTCTGTCAATATAATACTCTCCCGGAGTATCGAGTTCCTCCAACAGATTGAATATGTAAAATCTGTTTCCCGGCTTGATTCCGTACCATGCGTTTGTACGCATCAGAATATTTCCGTCCTCTGCCATCATGTTTACCGCATTGATTTCAAAACAATATTCAACTCCGAACCAGCTTGCGATGTATGCATTCTCGGCTGTTATCCACCTTTTGGCATTCTCGGGGGTTGTGAAAAAGTTCCACTTGTTTACTACCGTTTTAACGTGTTCGTATCCGTCATTCGGATAACGTGCAAGCGTTTGATCTCTGTCGTTCAGAATAAGCGAATAATATCCCAAATCACTTTTTTGAATATTATCCAAACCGCCCGAAATAACCTTTGAAAGGTCATATTCCCCAATATACTGCCTTGCCTTTTCGGGTATCTTTTTTAATATCTTTTCATCAGTACATTGGTGAAAATCCTTAGGATCTATCTGCTTGCTTCCTCTGACATTTACCTCTTCGTCATTGTAATTTCTGATAACAAAGGGCTTTTCCTCCGTTCCCGAAAGGTTCGGATCAAGCTTAATTCCCTCGTTAAGGAAATAATTTCCGCCCTTAACGGTAATTATAATCTGCGAACCGGGATTTTTTGCTTTTTCCGTAGCCGCCCTGTCAGCCGCACCCTTGATTGTCGCAAAGGGTTTGTCAAGCGTTCCGTTGTTTCGGTCGTCACCGTCGGTTGCGACAAACAGCTCAATAATATCGCTGTCCCGTACTCCGTCCGCAAAGGCGGTTATCGATGTCAGCAGCGTTGCCGCCGTCAATACCGACGCTATAATCTTTTTTATCATTTTAACCTCCATTCTGCCGCCATACGGCGGCATAAATAGTATGTAAAACCAAACATAATTTCATTTTACATCAGCTGCCCAATATCGGCGTACGCTGTGCAACCGGAATCATATGTCCGTTTGCGTCCCAGATATAAGCGTTCATATACCAATCCTTTTGAGCGTTTTCGGGAACGTCTATATCAAGATCGATTGTCTGTCCCGAATACAGATATACTCCGTTAAACGACTGTACACCCTCAAGCTTTCCGTTTCCGTCAAAGATTGCCGCATATACGGTAAATCTGTTTCCGTCGTTAACCTCAAACTCATTATCGGAATATGACGGCACATAAGTATCCTCGCCGATACCCATTTGTGCGGTCGAGCGTGAAATGCCGTTGGAGAGGTTTTTTCCGGTAATCTTGATTTCGTAGCTGTCCGTTACAACCGCTCCGAGCTCCTCGTTTGAAAGAATGATATTTGCATTTTCATGCTCTCCGAAGCCCCATGCCATACCGTCAACAGAAGCAATGTACTTGCCGTTGTATCTCTCGTCATGATTGTCGCTGAAAGTTCCTTTCATATTTCCGAATCTTCCGAGGAAAGTATGGCTTGCACCGGATTTTATCGGATCAGAGCCTTGATATTCACCGCTGTAAAATCCGTTGCTCTTGTATGCGTCCGCTCTCACGCCGGTATAATAGTTATTATGCACAACTCTGTCATATACAAATCCCCAGCGGATTTTTGCGTCCTTTATAAACTGTGCCGAAGCGCCTGTTTGTGCCATATCATCATCAAAATATTTTTTACGGTTTAAGACGTCCTTAAATTTCGGATATTTTGAAACCCAAAGTTCTTCACTGTAATTCGGATTTGATAAAAGGTTTGTTAATTCCTTGTATATATTTCCGCCTGCCGTTCCGGTCGGTGAAATGTGCTGATATCTCCAGCCGGCAGCACCCTCCTGGTCATACTCCACACCTCTGCGGCAGTCGATTGCAATGTTATCCGTAAGCTTGTTGTCGCTTCCGCCGCCGAATATGTAGGCTCTTGCCATATTGTATACGATATTTCCGCTCACGGTAATACCGCTTTGCAGATCGTCACAGTAAATAGCGTCCTTGTCCGTTCCGCCCCAGTATTCGTTACCGTCGTTTACCGTGTAATCGGCTACATCTCTTGTGTTATAAATGTAGTTGTTTTTTATAACAGAGCCTCTGCCGATCCAGCTTCTTCCGCAGTAAATCGCTCCTGCGTCGGACGTTTCCTTTAAAACGTTATAAATACGGTTGTTTTCAATAATATGGTCGTTGCCCGAAAAAGTGATTGCCTGGTGCGGTGCATTATATACCTCGCAGTGTGAAACGGTTGCACCCACTCCGCCGAGCTGAATACCCGTGCTTCCGGCTTTTCTCAGCTTTGCATAATCATGAACGCTTGTATTGGTTATAACATTATTTGACGGAGTAAGTGTTACCTGCACACCGCCCGAAACACTTATACCGTTTTCCGCCGTTTCGGCAACTTCACAGTCTGTCACAAGCAGATTGCTTGTATTTGCGGCATAAATGCCGTATCCATACGGTGCTCCGTTGACTCTGCCCGAACCTATACCTTTGATTTCTGAGCTGTATATAGTAATATTATTACAATTTGAAATATTAAATCCGTCACCCGTGGTGCAGAATATGTCAATATTTTCAAACTTCATATTCTTCGCACCGTTAAGCGATATGACATTCTTTCTTGCACCCGCCGCAAGATACACGTTGTCAAGAGATGATTCCGGATAATAATAAAGCTTCTTTTCCTTGGTATCGATATAATACTCGCCCGGAGCGTCAAGCTCGCAGAGTGCGTTCATTATAAGTCCCCCGGCAGGATTTCCGCTAATCTTCATGACTCCGTTTTCCGTTGAAGCCACCTTTGAGATTGCATATGTATATCCTGTAGTCCAATATCCGTAATACATTGAACTCTCATTTGCCCATGCTTCTGCTCTGCCCTCCGGAATTACAAGTCCGGTTACATTTCCCTCATCATCTGCCGCCTTTTGATATGCGGCATATCCGCTGTTCGGATACTGTGCCAATCTCTGCAATTTATTGCCGTCATACAGCACATCATTAAGCCCTCCGATAAGTCCGTCTATATTCGACAAATCAGCTTCGTAAACCTTATCCCTCACCGATTCGGGAACTGCCGTATTCCCGGTTTTTGTAAAATCCGATATTTTTTTACCTACGGTAAGCTTTGCCTGTTCGCCGTAATATGAACGGTAAATAACAGGCTTTTTTGCGCTTGCACCGCTGTCCTCCGTGGTAAATTCAAAGGTTGAATCAAGCACATATGTGCCTCCCTTTAAAATTACATCGGTTTTTACTTTTCTTTGAGAATACTCACGGGCAAGCGATTTTGCTCTTTCAAGCGTTTTGACCGCCGAGTTCAGCACAGCTCCGTCCTTAGAATCGTCGCCGTATGCGGCGTCAACATATACCTTTGCGGAATTTTCCTCCGCATATGCCGGTACTGCGGCGGCAGTACCGAGCATTACAGGCATGAGCAGTGTACTCAACAATTTTTTCATAGGGATTCTCCTTTATTTTTTATTCGCAAAAAATTCATCAATCTGTTTTTGCGTATCAGCAAGCACCTTATCTTCTCCTACGTCCTTAAGTCTTTTAACCATTGTATCCCAATATTCACTCTTATCCATAGAACCGTTGTTCGGACCGCCGTATTCGCCCGTTACCGCACTTATCGATGAAAGCTCCGGCTTAACGTTGGCATTACTGTAAGAGAAACCTCTGATTCTTGATTCCTTTGATTCTCTGTTAAGCTTTTGAGTCTGTTCCCAAACATCATCGTCCTGGTTATATGCAATCAAAGCATTGAACTGGTTGCCGATAATCCAACCCTGGATAGAATATCCACTGTCCTCAATAGCTTTATATTTGCCTGTGCTTTCGTCTACGGTATAGTGCTTATCTTTAATACCGAGCGACATAAGATTATAAAGCTCCTTGTTTGTGTTCATCAGATAAATAAGCTTAATTGCCTTTTCCTTGTGCTTGCTCTTGTGGCTGATACCGGTCATTGTTGACAGAGATGCGCCGTTGCCGATTCTCGGAGTTCCGATTTTAACGTACATATACTGAGGATAAAGAGTTTCCTGTCCCGGTTTCCATGTTGAGTTATAAACTGCGTATCTGTTTGCGTTAAAGTCTGTGTTGTCATCACCGACCGAGGCAACGTCCTGTCTGATATAACCCTTTTTGAACCAATCTCTCATTGTATCTACGCCTTGCAGATACTCGGGTGTTTCTCTCATAAATTTTAAGGTATTATCCTCGCTCTCCTCATCTATAGCAGTACCGCCGGCAAGTCCGGAATATCTTGTTGTCCACATAGTCAAGCCGTAATTCGGTCTGTAAGGATAAATGTCAGGCTCTCCGGCTTTAACCTTTGCCAAAAATTCCTCCAGTTCCTCAGGCTTTTCAATTTCGGTTTTTGTCCAGCCGTATTTTTCGGCAAGGCTCTTTAAAATACCGAACGAATACTGTGTTGACATAATCTGCGTATTCGGAACGGCATATATTTCTCCGTCACTCTTTATTGCGTCTGTCCAAACATAGTCATCGATTGCCGTCTTCAATTCCGGCGCATTTTCCTCCATGAGCTTGTTCAAAGGCGCTAAAACTCCGTTCTTTACGGCGTCATTGTAGTTGTTCAGATAGCCTACAAACATCAAATCAAAGGTATCGTCACCCGAGGCCATCTTCATTCTCATTTTTTCGGTGTATGTACCAAAATCGTATTCCTGAATTTCAACCTTTGCGCCGATTTCGGGAACCGTGATTTTGTTGATTTCCTCGATAACTGCAGCCTTGTCGCTTATATCGTTCGCCGGCAAGCACCAAACGAGTGTGTCAACTCCATCATTGCTTGCTTTCTTTCCGCCGCAGGCGCAAAGCGTTGTCATGCTCGCCGCCGCCAGTGCTAAAGCTGTGATTCTTTTAAAGTTCTTCATTTCTTAAATTCCTTCTTTCTTTATTAATTGTTGTAGATATTTTTGTTTTCTGTAAATCAACCCTTGACACTTCCCATTACCATACCTTTGGTGAAGTATTTCTGGAAAAACGGAAATACAAAGAGTATCGGTCCGGCAACGACAACCGCCATTGCCATTCTGACGGTTTCGGCAGGCACTTCCGCCGCGTCGGAAAAGAGCATTGCCGCCTCCTCGTTATTCTGCAAAAGAGTGAGGTTCTGAATAATTCTCTGAAGCATATACTGCAAGCTATAGAGCTTACTGTCATCAATGTAAAGCATTGAGGTATTCCAGTCGTTCCACTTTCCGAGGAATGTTCCGACCGCCATTGTTGCGAGAACCGGAGTAGACAGCGGATATACAATCTGAAAAAGTATTCGGTACTCCCCTGCGCCGTCCATATATGCCGATTCTATCAGAGAGTCAGGCAGACCGTTAAAGAACGTTCTCATAACGAATGCGCCCCACACGCCGAACATACCCGGAATAATATACACCCAAATAGTATTGGCAAGGTGCAGATACTGAGTTATCAGTATATATGTCGGAACAAGACCGCCGCTGAACATTGTTGTAAAGTACATGAACAGTGAAAGCTTGTTTCTCTGCTTAAAAATCTTTCTCGAAAGCGGATAAGCAAACAGTGATGTTACCACCGTATTCAATATCATCGAAACAAACGAGAAAATTGCCGTAACCTTGTATGCGTCAAGTATTGTTTTCGGATGCTTGAAAACGTATCTGTACGCCGTCAGATCGATTTGTTTCGGAATCAGCCTGTAGCCGAAATAGGAAATATCGGTTTCGTTTGACAAGGAAACGCTCACAAGAATTATAAACGGAATTATAACCGCAACAGCCATGACTATAAACAGTGCGTTTAAAATAATCTGACCAATCATGTTTTGTTTTTTCATACCCATATTAAATCACGTTTCCTTTCTTTAGAATAAGCTTCTTTCGGGGTCGATCTTCTTAACCAGCGCATTGGTGCCGATAACGAGGAAGAATGCAACCACCGATTGCAGCAGACCTGCCGCAGACGAAATACCCATTTCACCCTGAACACGCATCATTCGGAAGATGTACGTGGGGATAATATCCGTAGTCGAATAAAGTGCACCGACGTTTCTCGGTACCTGATAGAACAGACCGAAATCTCCGCCGAAGATACCGCCTACCGCAAATATCAGCTTGATACAGATAATCGGAACAAGCTCGGGGAGCATTATGTATCTTACCTTGTGCCATCTTTTGCCGCCGTCAATGTCAACGGCTTCAAAAAGCTCGGGGCTTATGCCCATAAGTGCGGCATAGTAGAGAATACTTCCCATTCCGAAGCCTTTCCACACGCTTGCAATCGTCAGAATATACGGCCATGCGCCCGGAGTGGAGTACCAGTCAATGCTCGTTCCGCCCATTGATTCGATAATCTTGTTCAAAAAACCGTTAGTCGGGCTTAAAAATGCGAAAACCATGTAGGCAACTATAACCCACGAAAGGAAGTTCGGAGTTATGAGCGCTGTCTGATAAACCTTTGTAGCTGTTCGGCTGTGCAGATTGTAGAGCAAAACCGCAAGCAAAATTGCCGCCGCATTATCCACAACAATCATAATGACGTTCATTTTTACGGTGTTCCATATTACATGAATAAATTCCGTCGAACCCAGAAACACTCTGAAATTCTCCAAACCGCACCATTTACTCCCGAAAATACCCTGTGCGTATCTGTAGTCCTTAAACGCTATGATGATACCGAACATCGGCAGATAGCAGAAAACCACGATACACAAAATCGGTATAATTGTCATGCTCCACAGCTCTACCAAGCTCCAATTTATTTGCTTTTTCTTCTTTTTTGCAACCCCTGTTGATGTTTGTGTTTTCATTTAATTAATCACCTCATTATTGTGGCAGAACGCAGCTGTCTGTCATAGCCTTTCTTTCGCCCCTGCTGTTCCACACATAGTAGTGAACTTTATAATTTTCGGTCACACTCTCGGGGATTTGGAACTCTGCGTTCAATACCTCCTTGCCCTCACCCTTTGCGAGAGTTACCTCCTCAAAGGAATAAGCAAGCTGTCTGCCCGTTGCCTCGTCAACCAATGCTGCGGAAACAAAAAGATTATCGCTTTCACCGCCGGCAAAGTTTCTTACATACAATTTAGCAGTTACCGGCTTTTCCTTAAATATGGTAATATCCTTTACCTCATCACCGTTCTTATCAACAAGACTCGGAGTTACCTCGTATCTTATCGGCTTTGTTGTAAATTCAACCATATAGCTGTTTGCCAAAAAATAGCCGTCCGTATCCTTCAAATCGGAAGCAACATTAACTGTATAAGTTGTTGCATATTCAAGATCCTTTTTGAGGTTAATTTTTATTTCGGTATTTCCGTCAACAAGATTTTCAGCCATAGTGTAATCGTCTGCCGACAGTTCATTTCCCTTTTCATCGGAAATTGTGATATTCTTTGTAATAACGGTTGCCGAATCAAGCTTTCTGTCAAAAAGAAGCTTGATTTCGGGTCTTAATTCGGTGTCGATTGCACCGCTTGACGGGGTTGAAGAAACAAGCTTCGGCTGTTCGATTTTTCTTACATAAACATCATCAATATAAACCGACATTTTTGCGTCTGAATTTACACCGATACCGAGAGCTATTCCTGTTAAACCCTTTACATCATTTTTAAAAGTTCTTCTTCCTCCCACATTTTTTATAACTCTGTTTACAAGGTTTGTATACTCACCGAGCATTTGAGTTGTTTTGTTTACAGTATCAATTCTCCATTTATAAGTTATATATCCTTGAAGATCGCTTCCGTCTTTAAGCATTTGTAAATGCATATATTCGCCGTTAAGATTCGTCCAACCGCCGTTTACGGAAGTTCCTCCAAATACGGTTCCGTTATAAACAGGTCCCATAAGCGGCTGCATTAAAAAGTTACCCGGAGTTTCACTTCTGATCTTAAATTCGATTTCATACAAGCCCTCACCGCCGTTCGGGAAGGTTACTTTCATGACTTTTCCCGGCTCTGCCGCAACTCTGAACTCATGATTTCCTTTTTTATCCTCAACTGCGCCATATCCTTCAGCTGCCCATTGTTCCCACTTATTTGGTGCAAGCTGTTTGAGCCATTCGTTATCATAATTATTTTCAAAGTCCTCATGATATATAACATTTGAATATTTAGCATAAAGAATAATATCTTCAGTAATGTTTTTACCGTCAAATTCTACGGTTAAATCCTTGTCGGTAAACCAACCCTCAAAGCCAAACCCCGGTTTTACGGCTTTCGGGAGCTTATCAACATCAAGATCTTCTAAAGTGTAAACTACGTCAATAGGTTCACCGCCGAAAGTTTCAAAACTTACAACGTGCTTTCTCGTCCATGCCGCATATACCTTAATATCCTCGGTAACGTTTGTACAGTCGAACTTGTTTGTAAGCTCTTCATCCGTAAACCAACCGTCAAAGCGGTAGCCGACTCTTACTGCGTCCGGAACGGATTCAACTCCGTTTAAGGTATAAATCGGGTCGATTGCTTCTCCGCCGTTAGTTTCAAAGGAAATTTCATGCGCATATGTCCATTTTGCATATACCGTCATATCGCCCGTTATTCCTGTTCCGTCAAATGGAATACTGCAATCCTCGTCACTGAACCAACCGCCGAACTCGTGACGGGATTTTATCGGATCTTTCGGCATTTCGATTGTGTCGCTTACTGTCTGTATCGGCTCAATCTTTGTGCCGCCGTCGGTTTCAAAGGTTATCGTGTGGATTTTCAGCCATTTTGCGTAAACAGTCAAATCCTCCGTATGTTCGTCCTTGTTAAATTCGGTTAAACATTCAGGCTCTGTGTACCAGCCGTCAAACTGATAGCCGTTTCTCGCCGGCTCTGGCGGTGTAAGCTTTGATACCGGCGAAACGGTCTGCTCTGAAATAATTTTTCCGCTTCCGTCATTCATATCAAACTTAACCTTATAACTCGGCAGCTTTCTTACATAGAAATTGTCAATCATAAAGCTTGGTTCGTCACTTGCTCCGCCGGATTGACCCTTACATCTGTTTGCCGTTGTAATCGGATCTTCTTCACATGACATTTTTATTGTCACATTAGCCGATTTTGTTATTTTATGGCTTATTCCGCTCTGACCGTTAGGTGCAACCGTTCTGCTGAAAAACTTTTCTTTTCCGTTCGGGTATGACCTTACGGATATTGTAGTAGTACCAGTGCTCAAATCAATAATTTCTCTAAATTCGATAGGATAAGAACTGCGCCATGTAACCTTTGGGTCTGTAAGCTGCAATGCGTGCAGATTTTTCCATGTTATCCAAAACGGATACGATTGGTTATGACTTCCCAAAGCCAAAAACGGTATATTATTGTTATTCAGATTTACCGACATAATATTATTCATATATGCGCACATATCATCGGGATAGTATGTATATCCGATTTCATACCAACCGTCCTTATTTATTTCGGTTGTAGCCGGAACTATTTCTCTGTTCGGAATCAAATTTTTACCGTCATTCGCATCAAACGTTCCCTCTTTCGGCGTTGCATAATACTTCATGTATCTGCCGCCTTTTCCGTCACTGGTTACCTCACTGTGCCAGTATCCTTTATCTGTAATATCGGACGAAATATCAAAATCCGTACCGGTATAGTTTTCAAAATCTTCATAGTACAGGCAGTCATCTTTTCTGATAACATCGCCCCATGCGTTTGTAAACTCATCGTCAGCCGCAAATGCAATTGTGCCGGGTATCATACCTGCGGCAAGTACAAGGCTCAAAAGCCCTGACATCATTCTTTTTAATTTCATTTTTTTGTTCCTCCGCTTCATGTCGCTTACCGGACTGCCGCAAATGCGGCAATCCGATATAGCTTATGATGTTTTTGTTTGTTTATAATCCTCACTTTGTGATGAATCGAAGGTGGTTAAACCTTATTATTCGATAATGCTTGTTTTGCCTGTAAGCGGCTTTAAGGTTGATAAGCCGTCAAGAACAATCAAATCAAGCGACCGTGCATTTTCGGGAACTGTAAGCTCCGATTCAACGGTTTCGCCGTCAACCGTGTTTTCCGGCGAATGTGCCGAAACAAGCGCATTGCCGTTTCTGAAGCTGTAGATTGTTGTGTAGCCTACTCCTGCCGCATTTGTGAGCTTTAAGGTTACCTTGATTTTCTGTCCCTTTACCGCTGAAAGGTCGGTAACGTCGGTATCACCGCTCTTAACGCTGATTTTTTCAACATTAAGCTTTAAAGATTTTGTTGTAAAGCTTGATGTAAAATCTTCCGCAAGCTCCGAATGTTGGTTTTTAACAGCCTTTGATATCTTTATTGTATATTTCTTTGAAGCTTCAAGTTCTGTTGTGAATGTGATTTTAACAACAGTCTTTCTCTGCGCGTTAAGGCTTGAGGCAATGTTATAAAGGCTTTCGGAAAGTTCTGTTCCGTCCTTTAACACCTTGATGTTGCCCTTTGTCAGAGTTGTATCATCAATTTCCGAATCAAAGGTTATTGCAACCTCCGGTTTAAGCTCGGTTCCGTTACTTCCGTTTTCCGGTGTCACCGATACGATTTCCGGCGTTGTCTGCCACCTTGCATATACTGTTGTGTTTTCATAAACAGTTCCCGTAAATTTGGTCACGCACGATTGATCGGTAAACCAGCCGCAGAAGGTGTAACCCTCTCTTGCAGGCGTTTCCTGGATTTCAGCTGTTGTTTCGCTGTCAACATCAATCAATTTTGTTTCACTGCCGTCTGCAAACAAGCCGCCGTTTGCATTGAACGTTACATTATATGTACCTGACCACTTTGCATATACGGTTACATCGCCTGCGATATTTTTTCCCGTAAATGCTTCGTCATTTTCGGTGAACCAGCCTACGAATTTGAAGTTTTCCTTTGTAGGTTCGGGTAATGTTACTTCGTTGAAGTAGTTAGCATTTGCCGTTGTTACATCTGCGCCGTTTATAAATGTTACTGTCGGAGTTGTCGTGTTTAGTTCCTTTACATAGAAATCGTCTATCATGAAGCTTGGTTCAGCTGCTGCGCCGAATGTTCCGCCCCATGAATTGATTTTTGTAGTAGTTGCTGTAATTATAGGATCCTCCAAACAGGACATTTTTATTTGTATGTTTCCCGAATCAGTTACATTGTTTCCAATCGTAAGACCAAAAATTTTGTTTACTGTTTCTCCCGACTTATCTGCATATTCAGCATAAACTCTTTCTTCTCCGCTTTTCATGTTAACAATAAGCCTAAGTTTTATAGGATTCGGATTGTTCCATGTTATTTCGGGATCTGTACTTATACCGTGTTGATTATTCCAGCTCAGATAATACTTTGTTCCTGCATTATGGCTTCCTATTTTCATAGTTGTGTTTCTGGTGTTATTCGACATATTAACCGACATAATATCATCCATATACGCTCTCATGTTGTTCGGATAATATGTATAACCTATCTCATACCAACCGTTTTTATTTATAGCTTTTGTTGAAGCAAGAATTTCTCTGTTAATAAGCTTTGCAGCGTCTGCTGAATCAAAGGTTACATTATCTGACGGTGTAATATAATATTTCATATACATATTTCCTGTTCCGTCATCAACAACATCGCTGTGCCAATAGCCTTTAGCGGTAATTGCAGGATCTATATCAAACAAACCGCTTGTGTAGCTTTCAAAATCTTCTTTTACAAGATATTCGTCCCATCTTGCATATACGGTTACACTTTCAGCAACGTCAGTTCCGTCAAAAGGCCGTTCAAATGTTCCGTTATCATAGTACCAACCCATAAAACTGTAACCCTCTTTAAACGGACTGTCGGGTAATGTGATTGAACCTGTTTCTGTTGTTATCGGGTCTATCGGTGTACCGCCGTTTGATTCAAAGGTTACAACCGATTTTTTAACCCATTTTGCCGTTATTGTCATATCCTCTGTTACATTTGACAAAGTTGTCACAGGTTTTTCGTCTGTTCCGTCAACTCTTGTGTTACCGTTGTACCAACCGATAAATATGTAACCGTCTTTTGCAGGTCTTGCCGGTATTGCTGCTTGCTTAAAATAATTTACTTTTACCGGTGTTAATTCTCCGTCATTGTCAAATGTTACGGTAGGTGTGTCATGCTCAAGTTTTCTTACATAAAAGTTATCTATTCTAAAGTTCGGATCTTCTGCCGGTGTATATTTCATCCTTGTTGCTGTTGTAACAGGATTTTCTTCGCAAGACATTTTTATAGTTACGTTAGACGAGTCTGTAATACTGTGTTTAATTGCCGTTGTTCCGTTCATCTGCACAAACATCTCATAGTATGAAGATTTTCCATATTTTACATATATTCTTGTTTTTCCCGTACTCAAATCTATGATTTCTTTAAATTCAATAGGATTTGTGCCGTTCCATGTAACGTTTGCATCTGTAAGCTTTAATCCGTGAAGTTTATTCCACGTTATCCAATGCGGATAGCTTGAATTATGACTTCCCAATGCCATAAACGGAGTCCCGTTATTGTTAAGATTGACAGTCATAAGATCATACATAAAGCCTCTCATTTTGCCGGGATAATATGTGTAACCTATTTCATACCAGCCTGTATTGTTAATATCTTCTGTTTTCGGTATTATTTCTTTTGAATCGATCAGTTTTTTTCCGTCAGCCGCATTATACTCAACCGTTGTTTCGTTTCCCTCTCCGTCCGTTACTGTTGCATTCGGAGTAATGTAATACTTCATAGCCTTATTGCCGTCTACCTCTGTAATCGCACTGTGCCAAAAACCCCTGTTCTGAATATCTTCGGCAATATTAAAATCCGAACCGGTATCACCCTCAAAATCCTCATAGTAAAGACATTTATTCTGATTAATAACATCACCCCAAGCATTGGTAAAGCTTCTGCCCGTGTTTTCATCTGCCAAAACACTCATCGGCGCAAACGAAGCCGCCATTGTCAAACTCAAAAGACCCGCCAAAATTTTCTTTTTACTCATTTTTTAAAAGCCTCCTTAAATTATTTGTTTAAAAACTCATCTATTTGTTTTTCAAGCTCCTGCCTGATAACCTCTGCCCCTGCGGCTTTCAGCTCGGTATCGAACTGTTCCCAGTAATCAGCCGGTTCTTCCGAACCGTTGTTCATCGCCGAATACCTGCTGACAACCTCGTTGCACCTTGTAATTTCCGTTGCAATGCCCGAGGTTTCCGCCGCAAAGCCTATAAGCGGAGATTTAACCGCATTGTTGTTTATTTCTCTTGTTTTTTCCCAAACGTCCCCGTCCTGCTTGCTGTCCGTGTAAACCAAAAACTGATTCCCGAAAAGCCATGTCTGATATGAAAATTGCTCGCCTATTCTCTGCACAACATTTGTAGATATTTTTTTGTAGTTTTTGTTTTCAATTCCGAATGTGAGCAAATTCAAAATTTCCGGTTCTGTGTTCACCAGCTCCAACAGCTTGATAGCTTCAAAAGCATGAGCCGACGATGTGGGTATTCCGGTCATTGCGCCCTGAATACTTCCCGATGACATATACGGCTGTGAAATCTGCACCGCATACACATCGTTTCCGGTCAAAAGCTGTCTTTGACGTTCTATTCCCGGCTTGTAGGGCTCAAACCAGACTGCGTATTTACCGTCCGCAAGCTCCGCCGCACTGTCGCCCGCAACCGCCACATCACGGCGTATATAGCCGCTGTTGTACCAGTTTCTTACAAGCTTTACAGCTTCAATTCTGTTTTCGTCCTCCGTTACCAAAGGAACGGTTATTTTTCCGTTGTCATATTTTATGTATGCGCCTGCATAAGAGCCCTCGTAAAACTCACCCGAATCTAAAGAGGATATTCCGTTAAGTCCCCAGTTCATCTTTATAGGATAAACATCCGGTTCGTTTTCTTTCAAGGCTTTCAAAAGCGGCTCTATATCCGCAGAAGCCTTAACCTTTGTAACATCAAAATTATATTTGTCCGCCAATTCCTTTGATATAACCATAGCCGTTGACGAAGCTGAAATCTGTTCGTTGGGTACTGCGTAAATTTTCCCCTGTATTCTCGCCCCGTCCCAGAGATACTCCGGAACGCTTTCTTTAAGGTTCGGAACATATTCAAGCAGTTCATTCAAAGGCATGAGCCTGTCGTCAAAAACCCTCGCCATGTATGAGTCAAGATAACCGGTAAAGCACAAATCAATCGGCTCTCCCGTTTCAATTTTTGAATTTATCCTGTTCTGATAGTCGCTGCTGCTCAGAAAATCAAAGGTAATGCGAGTGTTAAGTCTTTTCAGCGTTATCTCATTGATTTTTTTCTCAACAGCGTCAAATCCGTCCGCACGGTTTCCCGGCACCGCCCATACAAGCTCTGTTACTTCGCTTCTTTTCGGCTTACAGCCTATTATGTTCCAAACTGTGACAGCAGCAAGTACTGACAATAAAATTCTTTTAAGCGTAATCTTCTGCCCTCCTTTCCCGTAAAAATCTTCATTTTTCACGTTTAATCACTCCTTCCTGTGGTTTTTTGTCTATATTTCAGGATTTTTCCGAAATAAGCAATTTTATCTTATAATGCGAACCCTTGTGACAAGCGTAAGCTTCTCCCCCGGCTCAGATATAAGCTTCAGCCGCATAACCTCTTTTTTTGCATAATCGCAGCTGAAAGGCTCGTAAACTCTTTCCTGCGGAACCCAGTTAACCGGCTCTGCCGTAACGTGCTTATCGTCATACATATTGAGTATGAACGCCGCCGAAAGCGGTCTTGTAAATTCAAATTCATCGGTAATTTCGTATTCATAAGGATTTGCCGATTTTATTGTTCTTACGTTTCTTTTAACAATTGTTTTGTCCCATACATTGTCATTGTCGCAAACCCATTCCAACAAGCCGTTTTCATATTTGCTGACCCTCATCGTGCTTCCGTAGCCGTGCTGTGAGTTTTGGTTTATTAAATATCCGTCAACTATCGGCACTGCCGTGTTGTGCGCCGCCGTGGCGGATATTTCATCGGCACACGCTTCGCTGTAAGCGACCATTCCTCTGTCAATCAGAATAGGCTCGCCGTCAAGGTCTATAGTAAAGCTTCCCTTGTCCGGGTGACAGTGCGAAAAGCTTTTGCCCGAAACCCCAAAAAATTCCACCCCGTCACGCTTTAAATATGCATATCCGCAGTCGGGGAAACAATAAAATCCGTCTTTGATTTCAACGTTTTCGGATTCGTCATAGTCAAATGGCTCGCCGAAAAGCAGATATGCCATATTCCACCCTCCGACAGCACTCCCCTCCGGTCTTTTTCTTTCGGCTATTTCATGATACTTTTTCCAAAGCGGATTTTTTGTCGCCTGATACATAAACATACAAACGTGCCGTCCAAAGTTGAATCTTCCGGTATCGCCTAACGTTCTGAATATGTTTTCACCGCCCGTCATGGTAAGCATAAAATCGCTCGCCTTGTCAAGTCTGCCGTTTATGTATTCGTAAATGCTCTTTCCTCTGTACTTTGCCAGTGCGCACGCAGTCAGACAGTAGGATTCGATCGTGTAGCTGTAATACCCCAGTCCCTCAACGATTCCGCCGTCCGGGTTTATTGTCCCCGAAAGCATCTCGTCAACGTCCGCTTCTATCTCGTCTATCCTCTTTTTGTACCTCGGGAATCGCTTTGTAAGACATATCAGCGCATATATGTAGCCCGGCGAAAACGCAAGACCCTGGTTCATGTGATAGATGTATTCCATTCTCTTAAAGTCGCCGTCAAGCCTCGATATTCCCTTATTAACCAAAGCTTCGTAAAGATAATTTCTTCCGTGCCATGTTAAAATACTTCCGCCGAACTCCAAAAACAGACTTATTCCAAAGCTTGCGAACGCTTCTCTGAATACCCTGTTGTTCCAGGTTATACCAACGGCAAGCTCCTTTTCGTCAACATACCATGTCCGGCAGCTTGCAAGCGATAAGGCATAGCGCGCACCCATTTTTATCAGCTCTATATCCTTTTCGATAAAGCCCACAAATGAAAGCAGCACCGCTCCGTTATAAAACTCAACTCCGTTTCGGTTTACGATTATTCTTTCAATATCGTTTTCCGGGGTATAATCATAGTATTTTAACGCAAGCTCCTTTGTCTTTTCAAAGGTTTTGGCATAAAACGGGCTTTTCATTTTTTCCCTTAAATGCTCTCCGTCCTCCTCAAAAAAGCTTGTAAACAGCTCGATTTTCGGATTTTCCTCAAAGCACCCCTCCCAGTCGGGAATTGTGTTTGTTCCTTTTATTTCTCCCTCGCTTGGAAATTTACTGTCCCTTACGCCTATGTAATTGACCGTTGCTTCATACAATGTGTCTGATGTGTTTTCAAACTCAAGGCGAATACTTTTTATACCGTGTACCTTAAGCTTTCCGTAATACTCATCGCTTTTTCCCGTCCCCTTTTGATTTATTACTTCCTCGCCGTTGATCATCAGTCTGATAACAGCATAGGTCGGAAGCTTTGCTTCAACATAGATTTCGTCAAACCGTCCCGTATCAAGTT
The DNA here is from genome assembly GCA_934462715.1 of uncultured Clostridia bacterium. GTDB lineage: Bacteria > Bacillota > Clostridia > UBA1381 > UBA1381 > RGIG1988. The sequence continues at coordinate 60,997 of CAKSIJ010000009.1, read as the reverse complement.
CACAGCTTCTTTCCGCCGTTGTTTTTTTGTGCGGTATTACCGACAGCTTAATACATGACCAAATCTGTCTTGCCGCTCCCTCCGGTTCAACCTTGTAATTATTTAATGTTACATACTTATGATAATCTCTGTATGCCTCTCCTCCGTCAAAAAACGGTTCGATAATGCCCTTTTCTCCGCCCTTAATAAGCCTTATGTACATCTTTTTCTCTCCTTGACCGAATTTTTTATTATTTATTGCTCTCTCGGAATACGAATGACAATCTGAGTTCCGCTGTCGCCCGAATCCACGCTCATGCCCCATTCATTACCGTAGATAAGCTTTATTCTCTGGTTCACGTTCAACATTCCGATATGCTTTGAACGGTCGGTAAAGGAATCCTTCAGCTGTTCTCTTATTTCCTCCAGCTTGCTCTGGTTTATCCCTTTGCCGTTATCGCTGATTCTGAACTCAATGCAATCATTTTCCTTTTGTACCGAAACGGTTATTTTACCTTTTTTTATTTTCTCTTTTTTCAGCCCATGCATAATTGAATTTTCTATTATCGGCTGCATAAACATTTTGGGACAGTTCATTTCCCAAAGCTCATCGTCAATATCAAAATCCGCTTCGATGTCAATTCCCGTTTTGAGCCTTTCTATCTCTATATACTTCTCAACAATATCCGTTTCCTCGGCAACGGTAGTCATGTATTTCGGCTCGCTCATAACAAATTCAAATATTTCGCAGAGCAGGGCGATTATTTTAACCGCGTCATTGTCGCAGCGTGTTATCCCGAGAATCGTTGAATTGGCAAAATTCAAAACGTTAAACACAAAATGAGGACTTATCTGCATTTGCAGTGCCGAAAGCTGCGCCCTGTGCAGTGCGTTAAGGCTCTGTGCAAGCTGTTCCTCTATGTTGTCGCTGCTGCTTATGCTGTCGAGCAGATTGTTGTTCATTATTTTTATATTGTTATCGTCCTTTTCTTCAAAGGTATCAACCTTAGATAACACATTTGATAAGCTGTCATACAGATACATCGAGCAGAAAAACGCAAGCACGATTGCCGCCGCAGCGCCGACTCCAAGAAATATCAGCGTACATAAGGCTATGGTTTTGTATACCGAGATAATGTTTTCTGTTCCCGCAACAAGCACCTCTGTAAGCGATTCGCTGTTCAGATTGTGAATCATGTCCGATTTGTCTGCTTCGGCGGTATTTCCGTAACGCAGAAGCTCCGTTCCGTCAATGTTTTTAATAACAAGCCCGAGATCAAGCGTATAATCTTCAAGTCTTAACGATTCCGCAAGCTGCTGCTTATCTATTTCATAAATCAATATGCCCGCCATGTTGTCTTCGATACTGATTCCGTGACATACCGTAATGCAGCCGTTTTCTTCATATATAAAATCGCTTTTGCGCTTGTCATTGAACTTTATGTACCATTCCTCGCCACCGTCATTCATGTACCTGCTGCCCTTGCTCGAAATCAGATAATTGTTGTGTCTGCTGTATATTCCGACACTGCTCAGATTGGAAACCGTTTTTACCGTTTCCGATATAAGAGCATTTATCTGCCCCCCTGCAACCGTTGCCTCGCGCCCGGACATTTCATCGAGATTTGAAAGCAAAATTTTTTTTACATACGAGTTTTGCGATATTCTGTCATATGAATTGTTGATTATTTCAAACTGCTCCTCCAACTGCATTGAGGTTCGCAGATACGCAATATCTATTTTGTTTTTCATTTCATTTATCGTTTTTTGCGCATATATGATGGATAAAACAACATCGCAGGATATAACCGGAATAAGGAAAAACAGCATAACGGCATTTCTGAATTTCACAAATGAGCCCTGCCACCGTGTATTTTTCATCAGATTAATAATCGTTTTGGTTTTCATATTAACCGTTCCTTTCCATACCGCCGGAATGACAAAAGGCAGTAAAATGCATTAATCCGTCTGTGTTTCCGTCATGTGGCGCTTTCTGTATTCCAAAGGTGTCATTCCCGTATACTGCCGAAAAACTCTGAAAAATTGTGATTTGCTTTTATATCCGCATTCTTCGTACAGTTCGGTAATACTGTCATCATTATCTATAATTTTTTGCTTGATTTTTTCCATTCGTATATGGCTGACATAATCTATAAAGCTTTCGCCGAACTCATCTTTAAAAAGACGGCTGAATGCGGATTCGTTCATGAAAAACTCCTTTGCGGCGTCGCTTCTCGATATATCCCTAAGGCAGTTTTCCTCAATATACTTCTGCAATTTTTCCTTGAACGTTTCCTCTTCGTTGCTCAGACTTTTAAGATTTTTCCCGACAGCCGCAAGATATTCGCTCTGTCTGTCCTTTATCAGCCTTCGCATATCGGCAAGTGAGCCAGCAAATTGCTTTTCGCTCTGTTCAATATTCATTGATATCGTTTCCGACATTTTGTTTTTGATTTCATCAATATACTGTTCAAAATGGCCATTCTGTTTCTTTGTTATGATTAAAACTGTTATATCATTTTCTGCAACGTACAGCGGAATACAGTAAAAGCTGTCGTTTCCGTAGCAGGTTATTCTTTTTATGGTTTCGTTAAGAGCGGTGCCGCCGTGCTTCCATACGTTTTCCATATAGTAGTCCGCATTCCGTATCTCAAAGGTTACGACTGCCGACGGCATATAAAGTATGTTATACGGCAAATTGATTTTATCAAGCATATTACGGACTATTGATTTGTAAGCGTTATCCATGCAAAAATACTCTTTTACAAATTCACTTCGCCCGACTATCATTTCGTCGCTTAAAAATCCGTCGTTTTTCTTTGAGTCCAGAATCTGTTTCAGCTTTTCAAGATTTTTGTAGAGCTTTTCAAAATAAATCGGCTTTGTCATATAACCGACCACTCCGTATTCAAGCGCCTCATGCGCATATTTAAAGCTTTGAAAAGCACTGAAAAGCATAACCTTGACATTGGGATAATTATCGTAAATATACTTTGCAATATCAAGTCCGGTCATATCCGGCATTGCTATATCGGTTATTATTGCGTCTACTATATTGTTTTTTACATATTCAAGCACGTCCTCGGCATTGTCAAAGCTTGCCGCCACGCTCATTTCAAACCGTTCCCAATCGGTAATTTTTTTAAACTGCTCCAAAAACTTTACATCGTCATCGGCAATTATAATTTTGTACATTGTTTTTCCCTCCGGTATTGCATATTCACAGCAGTTTAATATGTAGCTTTTTCCGCCAAAACCCTATTCGTCTGACAGCCGTTTTAACAATTTCATTATAGCATTTTTTTCTATATTGCTCAATAATTTGGGAAGTTCCTGCAACAGATTCGGACTTTTGCAACAAAATCACACCATATGTTAACAAACTGTGAATACAAAATATTTTGTTAATATTATACCATAATTTCATCTTATATATTACACATTTGATTACATTACACATCTTTAAAATTAAAAAAATCAATAGTTTTTATAAAATGCCGAAATTGGTCTTTGATAATTGACATTGAAAGGAATTTATAATACAATTAAAAAAAAGAATTTTATTATTGACGCTTTAAAAACGGAGAATAAAAATGAATTTATACAAAAAACTATTGAACAAGCAGGAAAAAATATCGGTAGTGGGATTAGGCTATGTCGGTCTTCCTATCGCCGTTGCATTTGCAAAAAAAATTAAGGTTATCGGCTTTGATTTAAACAGTGAAAAAATCACGCTTTACAAATCGGGAGCAGACCCCACCGGCGAAGTCGGGCATGAGGCTGTAAAAAACACCTCCGTTGAATTTACCAACGATGTGAACCGGTTAAAAGACGCAAAGCTTCACATAGTTGCCGTGCCTACGCCGATTAACCCCGACAAAACTCCGGATCTTGCGCCCATTGTAAACGTCAGTGAAATATTGGGCAAAAATATAGCAAAGGATTCGATTGTTGTTTATGAATCAACCGTTTATCCCGGGGTCACGGAAAACGTATGCATACCGATTCTCGAAAAAGAGTCCGGGTTAAAATGCGGAACTGATTTTAAAGTCGGATATTCACCCGAGCGGATAAATCCCGGAGATAAAGTCCACAGACTGGAGAACATTCGCAAAATTGTATCGGGAATTGATAACGATACGCTCGAAGAAATAAAGAACCTATATGACCTCATTATCGAAATAGGCACATATCCCGTTTCATCTATAAAAACAGCAGAAGCAATCAAGATAGCCGAAAACAGCCAGCGTGATATAAATATTGCGTTTATGAACGAGCTTGCAATGGTCTTTGACCGTATGGGCATAGATACAAACGAAGTGGTTGACGGCATGAACACAAAATGGAACGCATTGGGCTTCAGACCGGGACTTGTCGGCGGTCACTGTATCGGCGTTGATCCTTATTACTTCACATACGAAGCCGAAAACTTAGGCTATCACAGCCAGATTATACTATCCGGGAGAAATGTTAACGACGGTATCGGGCAATTCGTTGCTGACTCCGCCATAAAGCAGATGATACTTTCCGGGCAATCCCCGAAAAATTCCAAGGTTGTCATTTTCGGTCTGACCTTCAAGGAAAACTGCCCCGATATAAGAAATTCCAAGGTAGCAGATATTATCGGCAGATTCAGAGAATACGGTATAACACCGACAGTAACCGACTGTCGGGCAAGCAAGCCGGACGCAAAAAAGGAATACAATATCGATTTAAAGGAGCTTTCCGAAATAAAAAATGCAGACTGTATTATTATGGCGGTGGCACATGACGAATACAAAAGCATACCGCTTGACGATATCAATAAATTATACAAAAATGTACCGCAGGAACAAAAAGTCCTTATTGATGTAAAGGGTCTGTATAAAATCGACGATTTGAAAAAGCTCGGAATCAGATTCTGGAGATTGTAAATACACCTCAAAGATACTCGGCGGCAGAGCATATACGCTCTGCCGCCGTTATTTATCATCAATCTGCTTTTAACATCTTTTTCATTACGGGATAAATCGCCTTTGCCATACGGTAGAAGCCCAGATCATTCGGGTGCGTTCCGTCAACGGTGCAAAGCCTGCTGTCCGCTCCGTAATATTCCTCCGGGGCTATATAATACACATTTTTATCCCCTGCCGCAGCTGCAATACTTACCGATTGACTCTTAAAGAAACACAGTCCTCGCACCATGCGTCTTTTCCTATATAAATCTTAAATTCACCCGGCTCGACAACAAATTTACCGTTGCCGTTATAGAAGCCCAGCTCATCAAAGCCGATTTCAAACTCTGTGGTTTTGCTCTCGCCTTTTGAAATAAACAGCTTGTCAAAGCCTTTCAATTCCTTTATCGGTCTTGTCATTGACGATTTGCAGGCACGGATATAGCACTGTACCGTTTCGGCAGCATCAAAATCACCTGTATTCTTAACGGTTACGCTCAATTTAACCTTTTTGCCGCTATTAATATCATCAAGCGAAACATTGCTTTCACCGATATTGATTTTTCCGTATTCAAATGTCGTATATGTAAGTCCGTAGCCGAACGGATAAAGCGGTCTGCCGGTAACGTCGCGGTAATTGTCTGCATTCGGATTGTAGTAACCGTCAACGTCACGTCCCGACGGAGGACAGTTATAGTAAATCGGAATCTGTCCGCTGTACTTCGGCATTGTAACGGGCAAACGTCCGCTCGGTGACATTTCACCGTAGAGAATATCGGCAATTGCATTTCCTGCCTGCGCACCCGGGTGCCATGCATAAATGAGTGCGTCAAAATAATCAGCATTGTTTTCAAGCGCAATCGGACGTCCGAATAAAAGCACTCCGACAACCGGCTTTCCTGCCTCCCTTGCTCTTTCAATAACAAATTTCTGAGCCGGGGTAAGCTCTGTTTTTGCCATGCTGTTTGCTTCTCCGGTAACAGCCTTTGCTTCTCCGAGAACTATCAGAATTTTATCGCACTGTTTAAGATTTCCCATTGTATGATTTTCAGGAGTATGGCAATTGTATTGAATTATGTTATCGCTCTTTGCTTTTAATCCTTCGTAAACGGAAACATTTTCGCTGTAGTCCGTATCTGCGGTCCAGCTTCCTACGATATTTGCTGTATCGAAAGCCATGCTTCCCATAACGCATATTGTTTCTTCTTTTTTCAGAGGAAGAACGTTATTGTCATTTTTCAGCAATACCAGTGATTCCGCCGCACATTTGCGTGCCGCGTCACGTATTTCCTGCTTCGGCAGATCTATATGCTCCGCATAAGGATTATCAAAAAGTCCGAGCTTATCCTTTACTTTCAGAACACGTCTTACCGCCGTGTCGATTATTTCCTCCGAAAGCTTTCCGTCACGAACCGACTTTTCAAGATTGTCAACATAGAAGTTGTCGGTCATATCCATGTCAAGTCCTGCGCTCAAAGCCATAATTGCCGCCTCCTCATCGGTTTCGGCAACGCCCTGGCGAATCAGCTGCTTAACAGCCTCCCAGTCGCTGATTACAAAGCCGTCAAAGCCCAGCTCACCTCTCAGAACGTCTGTCAGCAGATATTTGCTCGATGAAACGGGCTGTCCGCTTATTTCGTTAAATGAACTCATAACAGTCAGAACACCGCTGTCTACCGCCGCTTTAAACGCTCTCAGATAATAATTTCTCAAGGAATAATCGGAAATTTCGGTTTTGTGATAATCACGTCCGCCCTCCGACGCACCGTAGCCTATGTAATGCTTTGCGCAAGCTGCAACATTTGTATCGTCCTCGCCCTGAAAGCCTTTAACAATTGCCTCCGCCATTTTACAGCCGAGATACGGATCTTCTCCGGTGCTTTCAACTATACGTCCCCATCTGGGATCTCTCGAAACGTCAAGCATCGGTGCAAAAGTCCAGCGTATTCCGTCGTTTCTCGATTCCATTGCAACGTATTCATAGCCCTTTTTAACAAGCTCCGGATTAAAGGTTGCCGCCAAAGCAAGCGGTATCGGCAGATTTATTTTATAACCGTGTATTACGTCATGACCGTAAATAATAGGTATGCCGTGCTTTTCAACGGCAATTTTTTGTATCTCATTCAACTTATCCAATTCAAGCGAATTGAAATCGCCGTTTCCCGTTGTTGAAAAAGCGGCAAGTATCAAAGAGCCGTAGCAGTCCTTTTCAATCAGCTTTTTCATCTCGTCAATGTTGTGTTCGGACAGCATGATCTGACTCAATTGCAGCAGCTTTTCACGCAGGGTCATTTTTTCAATCAGTTTTTCAATATCCATTTTTTTCTCCAATCATATTAGCTAAATAAATTCTTAGATTATTATAACAGATTTCTTCCCTTAAAGCAATGTTTTTTTACTCTTTTTTGATGGTTTTTCAATATTATTGAATTTCACTTTCCGTAATTCATATCAGAGTACATTTATCCGGTTTATATATCAAAAAAATTCCGCCTTTCCTTTCCCTGCGATCAAGGTAAGCGGAATTTTTTTAGTATGTTTATTTGCTTTTATAATGCTGATTGAGTATCGTTCGGATCTCCGTTTCTTGCAAAATAGTATTCCTCCGACCAATCCATGCCCCGATACTCTGCCGCTCTGTCGTCCTTTTCTATAAATTCCATAAGCATATCGAGCATTTCCTCAGACCATGTGTTTTTGTCTATTTGTGCGGTGGTAAACTTGTTCTGGGCTATCATTTCAAAGCCGAACATATCCTTTACCTGCGTTTTTGCAGCACCGTCAACCACTTCTGCAACCAGATGCGACGGAATGAACAGCACACCACCGCCGGTACCGAATACAATATCTCCCGGCAGACACACGGCATTTCCTATTCTGACAACCGAATTAAAGCCTGTCATTATGAAATCTCTTATCGGAGTCGGGTCTATTCCTCTGTAGTAAACCTGTACTCCGTCAATTTTTTTCATCTGCTCCACATCTCTGATTCCGCCCCATATAACTCCGCCGCCGGTTTTGGTTTTGTTCCTTATTGCGGTTGTAAGATTTCCGCCCAAGAACGTGCCCTTGTATATTTTATCGTACATATCGACAACCACAACGTCACCCTCGGTAAGGCTGTCTATAACCCATTGGTTATATGTGCCGGTTCTTCCCTCGCTTCTTCCTATTTCCTTTACAACATCGTCCAGATCGGGTCTGTACGGACAGTACTGAGCAGTTACCGCTCTGCCGACAAGCTTTCTTCCGTCATCGTGGAGAGTGCTTAATCTGCCCTCAAACTGACTTTCGTAGCCCTTTACAAATATCGGCTTCCATACTTCTTCAAGCGTAAGCTTATGGAGCGCTTTTAAGTATTTGTCCGCAACCTTGGGTCTGCCGTCCGGGAAACGCTCCCCTTTCCACTTCGGTGTTAACGCTATTATTTCATCTCTGTCGTTAAATTTCATAAAAAAACCTCTCAATCTTCTTTAAAATCGAAAACGCTTTTTCCGTCTTTTCTCAAATGTATTTCCTTTTCAAGCTTTTTGCCGTTTACTTCGATTTCAACATCATATTTTCCGTAAAAACCGTTAAATACCGCCGAACCGTCCTCCGCCGTTACAATAACCTTTTCGGTATGCCATTTCTTCTCGAACAGATTTTTGATTGTGTAATATGCCGGCTTCGGCGTCATATCAAATCTGAGCAAGCCGCCCCGATAGTAGTTTTCCCCTGCCGTCATATCCCCCATAGGCGCAAACGCCGCATATCCGTCAACAAGATTCCAGTAGATAATCTGCTCCATATTGGGGTGCGAGAACCATATCGGATAAAGCTTTTCTATAAGCTGCGCCTGTATTTCCTCGTCCTCGGCAGAATCGGAATACGCCGGGATTGTTATTTCCGTAACCTGCAGGGGCTTTCCGAGAGATGCGTATAAATCCATGTGCTTATACAGTTCAACCGGACTGTATGACTTTCTCGTTTTTTCGTATTCTTCTTCTCTCAAAAAGAATTGATGATACTGCATACCAACAGCGTCTATTCTTGCGCCCTTTTGCATTGCATTTTTTATGTATGCATAATATCTGTCGGTAAATCTACCCGGATCATCCCACGAAGCACATGGAAATTCGTTTATTGCAAGCTCGTTTCCGGGGAAGTATTTTTCGGCAAGCTTGAAGCAAAATTCAACGTAATCCTCTTTAAAGTAGAAATCGTTTTTAATATCGTCCCAGAACATCTCGTTTGTAACTTCTATTGTCGGGATTTTGCTGCCGTATCTTTCCGCTATCTGAGCAAAACGCTTTTCAAGCTCTTTTTTTATTTCAAAATCGCTTGCGCCCCTCAGCCATTCCGGAAAGAACGAAGCATATGCAAGCGCATGTTCTCTCGGCTCGATTCCGTGCTTTTCGCAAAATTCAATACACAGGTCAATCGGCGGACGGCGGTACAGCTTTTCGCTGTCTTTTTCATATCTCGTTTTACCTCTTTCGGGTTCTGTAGAATCCCAATAAAACGGCAGCGTTGCCATGTTGCAAAGCTCGCTCAGATACTTTTTGTAAAGCTCGTTCTTTTCGGGAGTTTCAAGCTCATCGAGCATAAACATATTCGCTCCGTACTTAAAATCGTGGCTCTTTTGCTTTACGCTTACCTTTGCTCCCTTTATCGGCTTACCATCGGAATCGGTCACCTTGATTTCGGCAAGACCCTTTCTGTACAATTCTATTCCGCTGTTTACCTTACTCTCTGTCCATTCATTGTACTTGTCAAACAGTTCAAATACTTTTCTTCTATCGTTCATTTTCTTAACCTCCTGTTTATAATGACATTCCGCCGTCAACTACAATATCTGTTCCTATAATATACGCTCCCTCGTCACTGCACAAAAGCAAAGCCGCACCGCTTATTTCATCTGCACTGCCGGCACGTCCTGCCGGAATTCCCGCAAGTACCTTTGCTCTGTAATTATCGTCATTTAATGCTGCCTCGTTTCTCGGAGTAGCAATAACTCCCGGGGAAATGTTGTTTACGGTAATTCCGAAAGGAGCAAGCTGCTTGCCGACATTCTTTACAAGGCTCATCTGCGCGCATTTTGAAGCTGCATACACAGCCATATCAACATGCGGACGGTATTGCTGAACGCTTCCGACCGTGATAATTCTTCCGAAGCCCTTTTTCTTCATGCTCTCGGTATAAACCTGCATTGCTTCAAGAGAACTGATGAAGTTGGTTCTCAATTGAGTTGTTGCTTCCTCATCGGTAATCTCGTCCCAATGTGCTCTTATCTGTACCGACGCATTTAATATAAGCAAATCAACATCGCCCGTTGCCTTGTAAAGCTCCTGTGCAGCACCAGTCTTTGACAAATTTACACATATAGGCGTTGAACCTTTAATCTTTTCTGCGGCAGCCTTGCTTTTTTCCATGCTTGTTGCTCCGTGTACAAACACCTTTGCCCCATGCTCTGCCAGACACGAAGCTATCGCAAAGCCGATTCCCTGAGTAGAACCAGTAACAAGTGCCTTTTTTCCTTTTAAATCAAACATAATTTTTCTCCTCTTGTGGATATGATTAATTCATTAACAGCTAAAAACAATAACGTTCTTTTGTATCGTCTGACCGCTACCGCTCTGATAACGGCAAAAAGCGGTGCAGATTGCCTTTTGATTGCGGTGCAGTCGTTACTTGGTGTACTTCAAGCCACTTTCAATGGTGAGTTGTGCCGCTATTCATTGCCGTTTCCCTCGTCTGCCCACTACTGCCCTGATAATGGCAAAAAGCGGTGCAGATTGCTTTTGAAAGCGGCGCAGTCGTACTCAGTGTACTTCAAGCCGCTTTCGAAGGTGAGATGTGCCGGTTTTTGCCATTATCAGCTCCACTCTCTATCATTTGCCCACTCATTGTCCCATTCATTGGTCGGCTCCCACTGTCCCGGATAATCGGGGTGTATGTGCTGTGCTATCAAATCCTCGTTAAGGCTTTCGATACCCAATCCCGGAGTGTTCGGAACCTCAACAAAGCCATCCTTAAAGAGCGGATTTGCGATACCGTTTGCAAGGTCATTCCACCATGGGACATCAACGGAGTGAAATTCTACTGCCATAACGTTCTGAATTGCAGCGGCGGTATGAACAGCCGCCATGCAGGCAATCGGACTTTCAGCCATGTGTATTGCCATTCCGACCCCGTATTTATCGCACATATCGCCGAGTTTTTTGGTTTCAAGCGCACCGCCTATGGTCAGCAAATCGGGGTGAGCTATCGCTATGCCGTGCTTTTCAAGAAGCGGACGGAAGCCCTCTGCCAGATAAATATCTTCACCTGTTGCAAGAGGAACATTACAGTTTTCCGAAATGCGGACATAATGATCGGTATACATCCACGGCTGTATATCTTCAAGCCATGCAATGTTATATTTTTCAAGTCTTTTTGCAAATTTTATACAGTCCTCCATAGAAACATGACCGAAATGATCTATTGCGAGGGGAAGCTCATAACCTACGGTTTCTCTTACCTGTTTTATGTAATCTTCAAGAAAATCCATACCCTTTTCGGTGATATGTATTCCCGTGGCATAATGCGGAATGGTAAAGGTTTCGTAGTTTTTGCCGAACATCATGTCACGGTCAATCGAACCGCTCTGGTGCATGATTGCTTTCATTGAATACTTTTTCATTGCTTCAAGCATACCGAGGGGTGCGCACAGACAGCCGGGTTCATCGTACATAAGCTCGATTCCCAAATCAATTTTTACGATTGTAAAGCCCATATCTATTCTTTTTTGAATTGCTTTTCCCATATCCGCACCGGTGTGCTTGCCGTCAACGTCCGTGTCGCCGTAAACTCTCACTTTATCACGGAATTTTCCGCCGAGCAGCTGCCAAACAGGCACGCCCCATGCCTTGCCGGCAAGATCCCAAAGTGCGATTTCAAGTCCCGAAACACCGCCGCCCTGACGTGACGCTCCGCCGAATTGCTTGATTCGTCTGAAAAGCTTGTCAACGTTACACGGATTTTCTCCGATAAGTCTTGATTTCAGCATAAGCGCATAGGTTGCGCTTGAAGCGTCCCTCACTTCTCCGTAGCCGACAATGCCCTGATTGGTGTAAATTTTAATCAGAGGACAATGCTTCGGCGCTCCGGTAAGATTTGTTACTCTTATGTCCGTTATTTTTAACTCCGCCGGCTCGGAGCATCTGTTTGCGTTTATTTCCATTTTTTTCTCCTTATTCTTGACCTTTGTTCTGATTTGTGATATTATTTATATAACATAAGTATATAACACTCTGCAAAATAATGCCACCTATATCTTATGAAATATATCCACTATTTTACGAATTAAAAAATTGCATTGTGTAAAATGCTTTACGGAACGGAGCTTTTTTATGAAATTTAACGAAGCAGTAATTTATGATAACACGGGAAAGCCGATATTAAAATCCTTTCATTCATCAGTAAAACCCGAAAAAAGATTTTACCGTGAACATCATCACACTGAATGTGAGCTGTCAATATTCGTTTCGGGGGACGGAATTTACAATGTAAATCAGAGGGTGTATGATTTTCATGCCGGAAACGTTTTTTTATTCGGGAGTAACGAAATACACTGTATTACCGAGATAAATTCATCACTGCACCTTCTTAACATACAATTTGAACCCCGGCTTTTGTGGGAATATCCCGAAAATGCCGAAATGCTCAGACTTTTCAATTCGAGAAAAAGCAATTTCAGCAACCGCTTTGAAGATGACGAAACGCTGAAAAAATACATATTTTCGATTGAAAAGGAGCTTAGTGAAAAAAGAACGGGATATGTGATTGAAGCCAAATATCTTTTGTATTCCGCTCTTATCCACATAATCAGAGAATATAACAGCACACACAGCATGACAGATACGCTTAATTCATCGGAGGGAATGAGAAGCGCCATAGCATATATAAATCAGAATCTTGAAAAAAAGCTGATTTTAAAGGATATTGCAGACTATGCCTGTATGTCGGAAACGTATTTTTCAAGTGTGTTCAAAAAATTCAACGGTATATCCCCATGGGACTACATTACCATAAAAAGAGTGGAAAGGGCGATTGAGCTGTTAAAAACAACGAGCCAGAACAAGCTGCAAATAGCGGAAAAATGCGGGTTTTCCAGTCCGTCGAATTTTTATAAAGCTTTCAAACAGGTAACGGGCAAAGCTCCGGGAGATTTTACCGCACGTTAATTATATACAAAACAGCCGTGACGCAAAATCTGTCCCGGCTGTTTCATATGCTTCGCTTTTTATCTGTTCATTTGGTACAAAAGGTAAAGTCCTCTCAATAAGATAGCCTCGTCATAAATAATTTCATGAGTGCAATGGGGTATCAAAAACTGAGCCAATCCCCCGGTTGCTATTATTGTCGTTTTGTAACCAAGCTCTTTTTCAATTCTGTCAATCATTCCGTCCATCATTGCGGCATTTCCGAAAACCGCTCCGCTTTGCATAGACTCTACCGTATTCTCCCCTATTACGCTTTTAGGCGCGTCTATTCTTATTGCCGGTAGCTGCGAAGCATTGTCAAAAAGTGCGTTCATTGCGGTTTTAACCCCCGGGAATATAGACACTCCTCTGAACACTCCGTCCTTGTCTATTACTGAAATTGTGGTAGCCGTACCCATATCGAAAATGGTAAGCGGCGGCTTGAACTTATGCATAGCCGCAACCGCTACCACAATAAGATCGTTTCCCAGTTCATGAGGATTGTCGGTTTTAAGTATCAGTCCGTGCTTCATATCAATCGACACCTCAACTGCCTCGCTGCCGGTAACGGTTTTTACGGCATTTTTTAACGGATTTGTAACCGGCGGAACAACGGACGATATAATCGCTCCGTCAATTTCGTTAAGCTTTATGTTATAAATCTCAAACAAATTTTTAAGTAAAACGGCATATTCCGCTTCGGTTTTATTTCTGTCGGTTGACAGTCTGCACTCGAAAAAAATATTTTCCTTATCTATGCAGCCGATAACAATATTTGTATTTCCCACATCTAATGCCAATAACACTTTAAACATTCCTTTCATTAACCGTTTATCCAAAAGTACAAAAAGCAGTCACCGAACAGCCGTAAACAGTTCAGTGACCGCATCTTTTATTATCCCTGTTTTTTTCTTATATTAAGCAATCTGAAAATTATCGGGCTGATAACGATGTTTAAGCACAGCTCAAACAAAAAGTTACCCCCGGCAAGTACAAAAAACATATACCTGACCGCATTATCGCCAAAGTCCTCAGCTGCTGCCCAAGCTGCTACAGTATCCATAAAGAAAAGACGGCAGCCCAGCAAAAATATTCCGGTATTGACCAGAGGACAAACTATTGCCGCAGCTATAACCGCAGCATAACGGTTGTACTTTTCAACCAAGCGATAAACCGCACCGGCAAAAAAACCGCAGGCAACGCCTTTCAAAAGAACGGTAATTATCGTCCCCGGGACATTAACCGCCAGAAACGCTCCCGCATCTCCGCTCAGAAGCACCACAGCTCCGAATACCAGACCAAGCCACGCTCCGATTCCGGAACCGCAGACGGCTGCGCCTATTACAATAGGTATCAGCACAAGCGAAACCGAAAACATTCCGAACTTGATAAATGCGCCCATCAGCTGCAATATGACTACCAGTGCCGTCATTAATGCTCCGAAAACGATCACATTCGTTGACAATTTTTTTGTGTTATTCATTATATTACCTCCTGCTGCTGTTCCCTTATCCGGGATACAACGCTTATTTCACTACAATTATACATAATATATGCGAATAAGTCAATAGCTAAATATAATAAATTTTTTATATTTTTAACACCTATTTTTATCATTCAGAAAATTACACTTCGCACCTTTCGTCCGCTTTATATATTTTAAAGAACTATTGTTATGTCCCGAAGATCAAGCTCTTCACCGCTGCCGGCAGAGCCGCATATATAAATATCGGGCTTTGACCCCTCCCTGCTCTCATACAGATCCGAAACGTTTTTTATATATTCATCGACATACACGTTTTTTACGGCGGTGCATATTCCGCCCACATCGTAAGCGGCGGCAATAAAGCCCGTCTGTCCCGACTCTGCCGCCACTGAATACAGACTGTAAAGAGCCGTTCCATATCTGCCGCACAGGGAAAATAAATCGAATGACGATTCTTTTAAAACATTTGCCAACGCTTCGGTCGGCGCAGGATTGTTTTTCAGTACTCCCAAAAGCCGCTCCGCACGTTTCTGCTCGTTTATGCAATATTTTTCGTATTTATCGGGCTGTGTGACATTTTTTCCGTGCAAAATTCTTGACGCCGCCGAACGCACCTGCGGTACTATATTCTCATGCGGAGCTATAATCTTAAAAACTATCAGCTTGTAATCAGACAGATAAAAAGGAATATTTTCATATTTCCCGTCCTTGTGCCTGAACATTACCGAATCTTTTTTTGCGTAAAGAAAGCTTTCCGTTATCGAATCCATCAAATCCGAATTATCCGCAACACTTTTCATTTCATTTATAGCGGGTGTTCTGTTCTCCGACAGCATTTTGACCGCAGTTCCGAGCGCATACAAATTTGTCTGAAAAGCCGTATCGTCCGTTGAGTTAACAAGTAAAATATCGGCTCCCATAAGATTTCCTTTCAATAAGCCGATAGCTTCAAAAAGTTTTTTTACGCTCTCCCTTTCGTTGCATTGCTTCAGCATATCATTTCTGCATTGATACATTACATCGCTGTCGGATTTTATTATTCTGAAAAAATCCTTCTCTGAACGGCGTATGACAGCCGTCGTAGCCGGGCTTATCGCAGTAACCGCACAGTCAAACCCAGGAAGGTTCAATCCGCACAGTCTGACCGACGGTGACGCAAAAAAAGCTCTTATTCCGCTTTCTTCCCCCTCATATATTTTTATAAAAGTTTCGCGCAGCTCTCTTGAATCCATAAAACCACCGAACCTCCCGTATGCAGATTTTTAAGTAATTTTTGTTATTTATTTTAACAGAATTATTAATAAATATTCAACAATTAGCATATATTATATTAACTCTTACCGCAAAATGATTGACATTCATTTAAAAATGTGATATAATTGAGCAATATACAGCAGCCGGTGAGTTTGCAAAAAAATACTATTCAGTTAAGGGGATGTTTTCTTTGTCAGACAGAAAGGAAATAATATTAGCGTGCAAAGAAGGTATGAAAAATCTTACAGACGAGCTTGAACAATTAAAGACAGTAAGGCGCCCGGCAGTTTCGGAAAAAATTAAAATTGCACGAGGCTTCGGCGATTTATCGGAAAATGCCGAATATGATGAAGCAAAAAAGGAACAGGCAGAGGTTGAGGAAAGAATACTTGTTCTTGAAGATATTCTTAAATATGCAAGAGTTATACAGGATAACGAAAAACAAGAGGGTATAGTCGGTCTGGGTTCAAAGGTTGAGCTTTTGGATATAGAATTTGACGAAACCTTTGAGTATTCAATTGTAAGTACAATTGAAGCAGATCCCGATAACGATAAAATTTCCATTGAATCTCCTGTCGGAAAATCACTTATCGGAAAAAAGGCTAATGACATCGTAAAGGTAGAAATACCTCACGGAGTTGTAGAGTATAAGATTCTGAAAGTATCATTTATAGATAATTAATTGTTCATATAATCGTTACCCGCTGCATATAATGCAGTGGGTGATTTTTTTTGAAAAATGCATTTATTATTTCGGGTGTATTTATTTCCGGTCTGATTGGAGCAGGCTTTGCAACCGGGAGTGAAATATATTTTTATTTTTCAAGATATGCAAACAAAGGATACCTGGGAATAGTTTTGTCCTCGTTTCTTTTTGCTCTGCTGCAATATGAGATTATCACACAGTCGCATAGGCTGTCAGCTCATACTATTGATGAATATTTATCAAAAATCATGCCTAAAGGTCTTGCAGCAATCACGGGTGTATTTACATATGTTTTTATGCTGTTTATTTTAAGCGCCATGCTGTCGGGCTTCGGAGAGATGCTTTATTATCTGTGGGGCATAAAAAAATCCGCAGGTGCCTTGATTATGCTTTTGGTCTCTGCGTTTATAATATCAAAAGGATATAATATCTTTATAAAATCAGAAAGTATCTTTTTTGTTATGATTATACTTATAATGGCAGGTGTCTTTGCTTATCTGTATTATTCTTTCACACCAGAAATCCAAGCCTTTTCCGCTGCGGATTCATGGGAATTATCAGCCGTCAGCTACACAGGATATAATATGCTCACCGGTGCCGCCGTCTTGTGTATGCTTTCAAAATCAGCCGAAAAGAAAACAACTCTCGCTGCGTCAGCCGTAACATTTTCGATTCTGACAGTTATAATGTGCGCCGCAGGCGGAACTATTCTGATGTATTCAAAAACGCTTTCCTATGTCTCCATGCCGATTGTTGAAATATGCAAAAGCTGTTCTGCGCCGCTTTCCGCGATATATTCCGCCGCCGTATTTTTGTCAATGCTCACAACCGCCATATCGACCGGTTATCCGCTGAAAGAATTTATATGCACAGTCCCTCCGCTGAAACGATACAGCTGTATCATGTATGCAGCAGCCTATCTGATTTCCGGTATGCAGTTTTCTTTTATTGTCGATAAGCTTTACAGAATAAGCGGTATAATCAGCATAATTTTTCTGTTCTTCATTTTAAAGGAAAAATTTATAAATAAACTGATTTCGTGAGAAATATGGCGAATTTTAAAGCAAATCAAAGAAATATCAGTGTATATTTTGATAGTAGTCAATTATCAGCGTTGAATAATTGTTCTGTTTGTGGTAATATATATAAGTCGTCAGGACAGACGGGACACCGTAAGAACCGATTTCGGGATGTAGCGCAGCTTGGTAGCGCATCTGGTTTGGGACCAGAGGGCCGCAGGTTCGAATCCTGTCATCCCGACCATTCATGATTATATGGGAGTATAGCTCAGCTGGGAGAGCGTCTGCCTTACAAGCAGGATGTCACAGGTTCGAGCCCTGTTACTCCCACCATAATTTTCATTTTAATATTTGCTGGTGTAGCTCAATTGGTAGAGCAGCTGATTTGTAATCAGCAGGTCGCGGGTTCGAGTCCCATCACCAGCTCCAGGGAGAGTTCCCGAGTGGCCAAAGGGGGCAGACTGTAAATCTGTTGCGCTTCGCTTCGATGGTTCGAATCCATCCTCTCCCACCAGCATAAACCGCAATTTTGATATAAAGTTGTGGTTTTTTGCATTATAATAATATACAGCAAAAGGATTTTATATGAAACGAATAAATTAAAATAATAATAATAACATCTTTACTAACATTATCATCATGCACAATGATGACTATTCTTGCAAGCGCACAATCCAGCGGTCATTGCGGCGACAACATCATTGAATAAAAACCATTATCTATAACTATTATGTTAGCTGTATGCGATAAAGATGATGAATCGACTGATATGGTATTGGATTATTTATCTGATAACGGAGATACAGATAACAAATGTTCAATTTTAGTATATGCCTTTAAAGATTTAATTGAATCCGGCAAGATGGATATTAACTCTGATGGTATAATCAGTTTCAAAAATTCTATATGTAAATATACGCAGACAGTCATTTTGACAGTCTGCGTATATTTTTCACTTATATCCAATCCTCTCACACTGTCGCGCCACAGCACATATCTTAATGAGAAAAATATGCAAATATGTTGTCTTTTTGAGATATGACAGCAATATTTTTCACGTTAGTCCTACTTAAAGCTGAACAAACCGTCAAGACTGTCAATTGAACCGACTGCGGCGGTACACAGTGTTTTTGTATCGAGAACTCTGTCAATAATATCCGCTATAGAGTCCGAATTGATTCTTTCGATTTTTTCAATTACCTCTTCAGGGGAAATAATAGGATTGTCAAGCAAAAGGTTTCTTCCTGCCGCTTGCATTCTGGAGCCTATACTTTCGTAGCTCAGAATATAGTTACCCTTAAGCTGTTCCTTTGCGGCATTGATTTCTTCCTTTGTAAGCTTATCTCTTTTAATTCGGTTGACCTCCTGCGAAATCAGTTCGCATACCGTTTTAAGGTTTTCGGGTATCATTCCTGCACAAATATTGAACATACCGGTGCCGATAAACGCCGCATGATAGGCATATACCGAATATGCAAGCCCCCGCTGTTCCCTAATATTCTGAAACAGCCGTGAGGACATACCGCTGCCGAAAACGTTGTTAAATGCAAGCAAGCTGTAAACTCCCTCGTCCTTTACGTCAATGCTTTTAAAGCTTGCAATAAGCTGAATTTGTTCGCAATCCTTGCGTCTGACAATGCTGTTGCCGCTCTTATATTCACAAATTTCAATTTTCGGCTTTTTATCGCTCATTTTAGGGTTTGCAAAATATTTCTCGAGTAAATCAAAAAGACTGTCGTCATAATGCCCCGATATTGCAATCACCGTGTTTTTCGATGTATAGTGATTATTAAGATATGAGCGCATATTTTCGGGCGTTATACCCGAAAGGCTTTCCGGTGTTCCGAGAATAGTTCTGCCCAAAGGTGTATTTCCGTACACCGCTTCCATTATCAAATCGCTCACAAGCTCGTCCGGTTCGTCCTCATACATATTTATCTCTTCAATTACAACATTCTTTTCAAGCTTCATTGCATCCGGGTCAAGTTTTGACGAAAACAGCATATCACTCAGTATATCTATTGCAATTTCTGCGTGCTCATCAAGGGTTTTGGTGTAGTAGCAAGTATATTCACGGGTTGTAAACGCATTGAGCTGACCGCCTATTGCGTCAATTTCGTAAGCAATATCGCCTGCACTTCTTCTGTCGGTACCCTTGAACATCATATGTTCTATAAAGTGCGACATTCCGTTTTCCTCCGGCAGTTCGCAGCGTGAGCCGTTTCCTATCCACAAGCCTATCGAAACGGAGCGAACATACGGAATTTCCTCCGACACTACCCTGATACCGTTTGAAAGAGTTGTAATTTTATGCATAAAGACTTTACCTTTCTTTTTTATATGGCATTTTATTTTTTTATTGCAACGGCTGCCAAACAGGCAGCCGTTGCGATTATTTTACAGATTTGATTTGATAAATTCAATTGCGTCGGCTTTAGCCGCTTCAACTGTTTTTTCCTCTGCCGTTTCTGCGGTTCTGAGCTTATACTCAACTATGCCGTCGGCACACTTTTTACCAACTACGATTCTCAAAGGAATACCGATTAAGTCTGCGTCCTTGAATTTTACTCCGGCACGCTCTGCTCTGTCATCAAGAAGAACCTCTATTCCCTGTGCTGATAATTCCTCGTAGATTTCCTCCGCAAGCTTCATCTGAGCGTCTTCCTTGCTGTTTACCGGCACTACGATAACGTGATACGGTGCTATTGAAACAGGTAGAATTATTCCGTGTTCGTCATGACCCTGTTCTATTGCAGCGGCAAGGCAGCGTGTTGCTCCTATGCCGTAACAGCCCATTATTACAGGTTTCGGAACGCCGCTCTCATCGGTATAGTTCAATCCGAGTGCCTTTGAATATTTTGTACCGAGCTTAAATATATGACCAACCTCAATACCCTGTGCGGTTTTAATAGGCTTTCCGCATCTTGGGCACTTGTCACCCTCAGTTATTACTCTGATGTCGGCAATTTTTGAAGGTGTAAAGTCACGGTTTATGTTTACATTTTGATAGTGATAACCGGTATCGTTCGCACCGACAATGAAGTTCTTCATTTCGGCAACCTCAAGGTCTGCTATAACCTCAACATCTATACCTATAGGTCCTGCAAAACCAACCTCTGCGTGAGTAATCTGTCTTACCATAAACGGCTCAGCCAATTCAAGGTCATCTACACAGCCCACAAGGTTTTTAAGCTTAACTTCGTTTATTTCACGGTCACCCCTTACCATTGCGGCTATGTACTTATCGTCAGCTTTATATATTATTGTTTTTGCAAATACATAAGGCTCTGTACCGAAAAATCCTACAAGATCCTGTATTGTGTGTGCGTCCGGAGTTACCACCTTTTCAAGAGGCAATTCGCCCTCTTTGTATTCTTTGGGTTCGGGAATACATTGTGCTTTTTCATAATTTGCCGCATATCCGCACTCGTCACAATATGCTATTCCGTCCTCACCTATCGGAGATTTAACCATAAATTCCTGTGAGCCGCTGCCGCCCATAGCGCCGGAATCTGCGTCAACTATTGTAAAATCAAGCTTGAAACGGTTGAATATATTACAGTATGCGTCATACATTTTTTTGTATGACACATCAAGTCCTTCCTCTGTCATATCAAAGCTGTATGCGTCCTTCATGACAAATTCTCTGCTTCTGATAACTCCGAAACGAGGTCTGCCCTCATCACGGTATTTTGTCTGAATCTGATAAAGAGTCATGGGATATTCCTTATAGGAACGAACCTCATTTATTACGGTTTGTGTGAAAAGCTCCTCATGCGTGGGTCCAAGACAAAAATCTCTTTCGTTTCTGTCCTTAAGCTTGAACATACTTGCTCCGAAAACATCCCATCTTCCCGAAGCCTGATAAGCTTCAGCCGGCAGCAGCGCCGACATCAAAAGCTCCTGTGCGCCGGTTTTATCCATTTCCTCACGGATAATCTGTTCAATCTTGCGTTGGCAGCGAAGTCCGAGCGGAAGATATGAATAAATTCCCGCCGCAAGCTTTCTGATATAGCCTGCTCTCAGCATTAGCTGGTGTGATGCAATTTCTGCGTCTGAGGGTACTTCTCTCAGCGTAGGCATCAGTAAATTTGTCATTCTCATTGTGATTGTAACTCCTTTATTTTTATTTATTTCGAATATTATATGTTATTTAAAAACAAAACTTTTTTACCGGTAATCAAATCTTCCCTCGTTTCGGTAACTTCAGTACCGTTTACAAGCGCCTTACCGTTGCTTATGTTAAGAGAAAGATTTTTGCCCATATAGCTGAATTTAACCTCTGCACTCATACCGTCCGGCATACAAGAGTCAAGCTCCAAACCATCAAGACACGGCTTTATTCCGAGCATCCACTCATACACACCTCGCATTGCCATTGCAACGCTGCCGGTCAAAAAGCACATAAGTCCTCTGTGATGAAAACCCGGAAGCTGCTGATAGCAGTTGACTATAGCATACGGCGGAGTAAAGGTTTTTTCCGTCGGGTGCTTTTGGGTATCGTACGGAGTAATCCATTTCAATACGTCAAAAAGTGCGTTTCCCTCTCCCATTACCGATAACGCTCTTGCAAAAAAGCCCTGTGAGCCGTGATTGTATACGTTTGCATTTTCTCCCATAAACGGAGGAGCGTCACCGCTTGCTATTCTTCCGACATGGTCTATAGGCTTAACTCCGAGCGGAGGATAGAATAATCTGTAGCCCATTTCGCATTTGAGCTTTTCTGCGGCTTTTAATATATCGCCGTACTTGTCCTTTTCGGCAACTCCGGAGATAACTGCATAATAGTTTGAAACACTGTAAATTCTTTCTTCACCATCGGGGTCGTTTTCGGAGAAAATCCATTTGCCTGCGTCATTAAACACTCCGTTGTAGTATTTTTTACCGTTAAAGGCAAATTTATTTATGTTTTCTTTCAATTTTGCCGCAAAATCAATATATTTTTGCGTATCGCCCTTGTAACCGATCACTTTCAATACATCGGCAAGGTATTTTGCGCCCATAACAAGCTGTTCGCTTACCGTCACCGATTCTCCTCTGCCGTCCGTGCCGGCTCTGTTCACAGCATCGAGCCAGTCGCCCTCTCTGATTTTGCACAAGCCGTGTTCGCCGATGTTCTCATCATACATATAGTATTCAACAGCTTGGATAAAATGTTCGAGAACGCTGTTCTCACCGTCCTTATCAAGCCATTGAACACTTTCATTCAATATGTCAAAATCTCTCGTGTGCGCAAGATATTTCCACATAAACTCAATAAAGAACGCACCGCCGTCAACGTGACCTCTTAAATCGTGCTTGCCATGCTTTCCCTTTGCTGAATACTGTCTTGGGAACCAGCCGTCACTTCTCTGACATTCAAGCATTGTCAGAATAATTTTTCTGCATGATTCTGTATCGGTATAAAGCAATGCCGCATAATCCTGTGCCGAATCTCTCGAACCTCTCATACCGGTAGGCCACCCTCTGTCAAGCGAAGCGACCCAGTTCATTTGCAGAGGAATCCAGTAATTTGCGTAATAATCAAATTCGGAATCTCCGGTTTTTATATTATTTTTGCTGAAAAGCTTGTCAAAAACAGCCTTTCTTTCACTTTTGGCTTCACTGTAGCCTTTTTTGTCAAAATATTTTTCCGAATCAGAGCCGTCAAGCGAGTAACTTTGAGTTAATTCCTTTTCTTCACCCGGCATAAGCCCCCATTCGTAGGAAAGGGCATATATCGGCGGATAAGCATACAACCTTTCATCACTGAAATAATTTTGCTCCGGATTGGTTAAATCACCCTGTCCTATGTATTTTTCAAGGCTTATTTCATGAGCGGTTAAATTTTCGTTATCTGCTGTGAAAACTGCCGTACGTCTTTTGTCGCTCTGAGCGTTTGCACTCAAAAGCTTTGATGTCATCGTTATGCGTTTTCCCTTTTTGCACTCTGTGTCAAGATACCATTCATACTTATCCCACGGTGCGATTACCGCATCATTAAGATAAGGAAGAAGCTGAGGACGGACTTTAACGGATTTTTTATCACCGCATATATTCTTAACTCTGAATTTATATACAATTTGTATCCCCTTATTCGGGATAAAAATCTCCGTTTCGATTTTCATTCCCTTATATTCAAAGCTGTAAACAGCCGTTTCGGGGAGATATTGTATTTTTACGTTTTCCGGCTCGCATGAAGCTTCAAGCTTATTCGGTCTGAAAAAGTTTGTAAAGCGCTCGTTATCCTCTGTTATGATATTGACAAACCACGGAGAATATTTCTGATGAGCTTCTCTTTTGAAAAGCATAATATCTCCGGGCGGATTTGCCTGTGCGTACACCGGGCCGAATTGGTCAACCTTTAAAAGTATGTCTTTATTTTCGTATATGTATTCCCACGATGTGGGCAGATTTAAAGTATTTATCTCATATCCGGCAGTATTTTCTATAAAATGACCGTACATTGAATGACCTCCTTTTTTGAATTTGCGGTTTATTTTGTTTTAAACTATTTCCGCACCGCTTTGAACGTCTTTTATTGTTGTCAATGCGGTAAGATTTCCGTCATGCTCTGCCGAGAGTATCATACCGTTCGATTCAAGTCCCATGATTTTTCTTGGTTTAAGGTTCGCAATAAATATCACATTTTTGCCGATAAGCTCCTCGGGACTGTGGTATTTTGCGATTCCGGAAAGAATTTGTCTTGTTTCGCTTCCTACCTGCAATGTGAATCTTAAAAGCTTTTCGGATTTTTTCACCTTTTCACATTCGATTACCTTGCCGACTCTGATGTCAAGCTTTTCAAATTCTTCAAATTCGATAAAGTCCTTGAACGGAGCGATTTCTATTTCCGGCTCCTCGGGTGCGTTTTCTGCGGCAAGCTCTTCAAGCTTCTTTTCCGCGTCGATTCTTACAAATAACGGCTCTGCAATTCCGACTTTGTTTCCGGGCTTCAAACCGCCGAATACTTTTATACTCTCACAGGAAATATCCTCTGCACAAAGCTGATTTTTGACAGCCTCGGCTGTTGCCGGCATAAACGACGAAAGCAAAGACGCGATAATTCTGATTGTTTCGGCAAGATTGTAAAGAACTGCGCCGAGTCTTTTCTTTGTATCCTCATTCTTTGCAAGCACCCACGGCATTGTTTCGTCTATATACTTGTTTGCTCTGTTCACAACCGCCCATATCTCGTCAAGACTGTCCGCTATATGCCAGGTTTTCATCTTTTCTTCGATTTTTGCATATGCTCCGAGTGCAGTATTTATCAAATCCTCGTCAAACTCGCCCTTTTCGGAATTATCCTGCAATATGCCGTCAAAATACTTGTTAATCATTGCAATCGTTCTGTTTACAAGATTTCCGAGAGTGTTTGCAAGGTCGGAATTAAATCTTGAAATAAAGGTATCGTACGTTATATTTCCGTCCTGTGCAAAGGGCATTTCATGCAAGGAATAATATCTCACCGCGTCAACGCCGAAATGTCTTACCAAATCCTCCGCATATATAACGTTACCTCTTGATTTTGACATCTTTTCTTCCCCGAAAAGCATCCACGGGTGTCCGAATACCTGTTTGGGAAGCGGTTCGCCGAGAGCCATAAGCATAATAGGCCAGTAAATTGTGTGGAAACGCAAAATATCCTTACCTATGATATGCACATCGGCAGGCCAGTATTTTTTGTAAAGCTCACCCTTTTTCTCCGGTGTGTAGCCGAGTGCGGTGATGTAGTTTGAAAGTGCGTCAATCCATACATATATAACGTGCTTCGGGTCAAATTCGACCGGAATTCCCCATGTAAAGCTTGTTCTTGAAACGCACAAATCCTGAAGTCCCGGCTTTAAGAAGTTGTTAACCATTTCCTTTTTGCGTGATTCGGGCTGAATAAAATCGGGATTTTCCTCGATATATTTCATCAGTCTGTCCTGATATTTGCTCAT
Source organism: uncultured Clostridia bacterium (assembly GCA_934462715.1). Taxonomy (GTDB): domain Bacteria; phylum Bacillota; class Clostridia; order UBA1381; family UBA1381; genus RGIG1988. Next base: position 35,472 of record CAKSIJ010000009.1, on the reverse strand, counting down.
TTTGAAGAAGTAAGCTTCTTCCTTCGTCTTTTTAACCTCTCTGCCGCAGTCGGGGCATTTGCCGTCCTTGAGCTGTGTTTCAGTCCAGAAGGACTCACAGGGTGTGCAGTACCAGCCCTCATATTCCGACTTATAAATATCGCCCTGGTCATACAGCTTTTTGAATATCTGAGCTACCGCTTTTTCATGATAATCGTCGGTTGTACGGATAAATTTATCATAGCTGATATTCAGCATATCGGCAATATCCCTTATCTGACCGGCAATTTTGTCAACGTAGCTTTTGGGTGTTATTCCGGCAGCCTCGGCAATCTCCTGTATCTTCTGACCGTGCTCGTCCGTGCCTGTCAGAAAGAAAACGTCATCTCCCGCATAACGGCGGAATCGTGCGATTGCGTCGGCGAGAATTATCTCGTAGGTATTGCCTATATGAGGTTTTCTCGAGGTATAGGCAATAGCCGTGGTAATGTAGAATTTTTTCTTTTCCATTTGTGTAACCATTCCTTCCTTTTATGAAACGAAAATAAATTTATTTCAAAGTTAAATTGTTAATAAGTTCTTTAGCTTCCCTGCTTATATATGCGCCGAGCTTTTTTGTACCACGTATTATTCCGTTAAATGCGCCGGTTTTATACAGGCTTATTGTCAGCATAAGTATGATAGGCCCCAAAATCATACCGCCAATCGAGAACACCTTGTAGCCGATATACATCGACATGAGCGTTAAAATCGGATTTACACCTATATTGCTGCTGACAATTTTCGGTTCTATCATCTGACGTGTGAATATTACCGAAAGGTAGATAATAAGCATACCTATTCCCCTGCGGATATCGCTTGTAATAAATGCTATGACCGACCACGGAATCAGTATTGCTCCGCTGCCGAAAAACGGCAGAGCGTCAAAAAACGCGATACCGAGAGCGATAAGCATGGAATAAGGTATTTTTAAAATCGTCATTCCGGTAAAGATAAGAACAAACGCTATCGACATTATGATAAGCTGCGCTTTGACATATCCGCCGAGATATTTTTTAATCTGATCGGAAAGTATTGAAAGACCGTTTGCCATTTTTTTCGGAATGAATTTTTTCACTATATCCTTAATAGGCGTGGGGCTTGAAATCATAAAATATGATGATAAAATAAACACAATAATTCCGATAAATATGCTCGGCAAGGATTTTGCAAAATTGCCGGCACCGGTTACAACGGGCTTGTAATTGTCTTTTATAAGATTTGAAAGTCCCGTCTGCAATCTTTCACCGATAGAATCGAAAGCTGCCGCAATGTCGGAGGGCAGAGCTTTATACAACTCCGACATACTTGCGTTTATGTTGTCAAGCGTCTGCGAAGCGCTTTGATAAATTTCCGGAATCTGCGTATAAATACTCTTTAATTCCGATATGAGCTTCCATATCAATCCTGCCAATGCGCCGCCTATGATACCGACAATCAGAATAATAACCAATATGGCAGTCAGACCTCTGGGCAGCTTGAAACGGCTGTGAAGCTTTTCTGCAAGAGGATCTGCGGCAAGCGAGAGGATAAATGCAATTATAAAAGGCGCAAGCAAACGGATAATATAGAAAAATATCCCTATGATGTCACTGTAAAACATTATCAGGCATACAACCAGTGCTGCGATTATAACACCTGCGATTGCAAGCTTTACTGCAAAGCCTTTGAATTTCATTGTATCAACTCCCATTTATGTATTTTGTTTTGCCCGGCATAGTATCACAGCCGGCAAAATTTGCGGTGTAATAAAAGCTTTATCGTCTATTTCAAAAATCTGCTCATCAGCTCATAGCCCTTTTCGATGTACAGACCTGTTTCGCCGGCTTCCTTTTCCGTATATCTTCTGTCATGAACGGTTTCGTTTGACGGATCGTATATAATGAACGGAATCGGGTCGGAAACATGGGTTTTCAGCTTTATCGGGGTCGGGTGGTCGGGCAGAATCATCATTTTGTATTCTATACCTGCGTCCTCCAGTCTTTTTTTGAGATAGCCTATGATTTTTTCATCTATCATTTCAACCGCATATTTTTTGTTATCAGCTTCACCTCTGTGACCACATTCATCGGGGCCTTCGAGATGGATATATACAAAATCCGAACCGTCCTTTGTAAGTGCGTCAAAGGCTGCGTCGGCTTTACCCTTGTAATTGGTATCATGATTTCCGTTTGCGCCCTCAACGTCGATAGAGTTCATTCCTGCAAGAACGGCAATACCCTTGATCAAGTCAACCGCCGATATAACAGACGCTTTTTTCCCGAACTTTTTATAAAAATCTTCAAGCGCCGGCTTTGTACCCTCACCCCACGGCCAAATTGAAGTCGCCGGTTTTTTGCCCTCTGCGATTCTTTTGAGATTTACCGGGTGTTTTTCAAGAATCTCAACGCTTTCTTTCATCATTTCAAGCAGCTTTTCCGAGTTGTCGCCCTTTGGCAGATAATCGGTTATTTTTCTTCCGGATATATCGTGCGGAGGTGTAAGCGTGACATTTGTCGAGCCGTGATCCCATACGAGGAGATGACGGTAGCTTATTCCCGGATAAAAGTTTATTACATCGGTATGAAGCTCTTTATTTACCGATTCAATCAGCTCATGCGCTTCTGCCGTTGATATTTCCCCTGCTGAATAATCGAGCATTGTTTTATCCTCATAGTTTTCTTCGTCCGAAAGGGTAACAAGGTTTGTTCTGAACGTTACATCCGTATCTTTGAGTTCAACTCCCATGCTTGCTGCTTCAAGCGGAGAACGTCCGCTGTAGCTTGTTTTTGTATCGTAACCCATTACCGAAAGGTTTGCAACGTCACTGCCCGGCTTCATGCCGTCCGCAACCGTTTTTACAAGCCCGAGTTCTCCGTGAGAAGCCATATAGTCCATATTAGGCTTGTTTGCGGCTTCGAGTATGGTTTTTCCGCCAAATTCGTCAACGGCATAATCTGCCATTCCGTCGCCGAGTACAACTATATATTTCATTATTATCAATCCTTTCAAAAAATCCGCTGATTGTAAAATTCAAAATATTAAGCGTAAATCATTTCGTCCGATAAAGAACCGCAAGAGTTCCAGGTCCGATGTGAGTTCCGACAACAGGTCCGAATTCAATATAAAATTTAACATCGTTGATTCCGAATTCCTCTTTCAGCAACGCACGCATTTCTTCGCCGTATTCTTCATTTGACTGAACTATAATAAATTCCTTAGAATCGGGGTCAAAGTCCGGTGTTTCTCTTATAATGTCTATCAGCTTTTTGTAAAGCTTCTTTCTTCCTCTGATTTTCGCAACAGGTTCGATCAAACCGTTTGCAATTGTCAGAACAGGCTTAATATCGAGCAGTGCTCCCACAATTGCGCTTGTTTTTGTAATTCTGCCGCCCTTTTCAAGGTATTTGAGAGTATCGACAAGAATGTATACGCTCCACGAATCTATATATTTCTGACATTCCTCCAGAACCCTGTCAACCTCCATACCCCCGTCAAGAAGCTTTTTTGCATGAAGCACGGCAAGCGTTTCATATACCGAAAATTTCATCGTATCAAAAAGACGTATGTCGGCTTTGGGATTTTCCTCCTTTATTTCATCCCTTACCATGCAAGCCGTATTATACTGACCGCTGCCCTTTGACGACATGGTAAAATAAATAACCACATCATTTTCATCGCTTGCCTTTTTCAGAGCGTCATACATATCCGCATACGGAGTTTGCGAAGTGGTCGGAATACTGTCTGATTCGCTCAGTTTTTCATAAAATTGCTTGTTTGTGATGTCAACGCCCGTGACATAGGATTTATCGCCGAAAATACTCATAAAACGAAGTATTCCGATGTCATTTTCCTTTGCAAGCTCCTCCGGAATATCCGAACAGGTGTCAACAAAAAGTTTATATTTAGCCATAATATATCTCCAATCCGCCTTATCGGCATAAAATTTATTTAACTGTCAATCCCATTTAAGATTATGAAGTTCTCCGAACGCTGTCAGACCTTGAAATCCCGTTTGCCGCAGAGCCTCATATACTACAATTGCGGCGGAATTTGAAAGGTTTAAGCTCCGTGCTTCACTTATCATCGGGATTCTGATACATTGATCCTTGTTGTCGTGCAGAAGCTTCTCCGGAAGTCCTTTGGTTTCCTTGCCGAAAACAAGATAATCTCCGTCTTGGTATTTTACGTCACAATATGTATGACGTGCTTTCGTTGTTGAATAAAAATATCTTCCGCCTTGCGTCTGTTCAAAAAAATCGGCAAGGTTTTCATAGTATTTCACACCCAGAAGATGCCAGTAATCAAGGCCTGCACGTTTCAGCTTTTTATCGTCAATTTCAAATCCCATGGGCTTCACTATATGCAAGCGTGAACCTGTAGCCGCACAGGTTCTTGCAATATTACCGGTGTTTTGAGGTATCTCCGGCTCTACCAATACAATATTAAACATAATTATATCTTTCAATCCTCTAAAATATAAATTAATACTTGTTCTGTCTTATTTCTTAACAGGCAAAACAATCCACTATATCCAATTATATATTATAAACCATTTTTGCAAAAAGTACAAGAGAAACATAAAAAAAATTCCTTTAATTATGCAATAATTAAAGGAATGACTATAAATGACATATTTTGTTTGTGGTTTTTAAGTAAATTGCCTATTAAAAGGAAGCAATACGGAACAACAGTATGCAAAATTATATGCGGAACTTGTTCTCCTCCGTTAAGTCCAAAAGGTCTATGGCTCTTTCAAAGATAGCCTTAACTTCATTCAGTTCTTTCGGATGATGTGCGTCACTGCTGCAATAGAATTTACAGCCCTCTTTTTTCGCAATTTCAAACGGTCTTAATATAATTGATTTTTCTTCGTCCTTGAATTTCATATCACCCGAATTAAGCTCGATTCCGACTCCTTTGTCCGCCGCTCTTTTAAATACCTTTTCCAGATCGGAATCGGAAAGAAGATTAATCAGCTTCAAAACATTTTCTCTTACCGGATCCATTAAACCGCAAACCAAATGAGCGATTCCTACCTTATGAAACGGCAGATCCATATCGAGTACGCCGTTGAACCTTTTAAGCCAATATTCGGCTTTTTGTTCCGGAGTGGATATTTCGGGCGGAATTGTATACCCTACCATATGCAGGTGAGTGGTCGGTATAACGACAAAATCAAATTTATCAAAGTTTTCCTTTGAAACGCCTAAGGTCATGTTCATATCAAGCTCGGTTTCGCAGCCGAACATAAAATTGATCCCGTCAGCCTGCGGCAGCGGCTTTGACTGACTGATGTGAGCATAATTCTGCGGCTCGTACCAGCCCGAAGCTCCCGGAACGGTTTCGTCCCAGAAATGGTCGGCTATACAGATATTTTTTAAGTTGTTTTCCTTTGCATACTGTAAAATTCTCTCGGGCGTCTGCTCGGGGTCATTTGAACACAACGAGAGCTTGCTGTGAATGTGCAAATCGTTGTCAAAAATATATTTCATGATGTTTTTCCTCCGCTAATACGAATAATAATATATTACTCTGTTATTGTATCATTATTGCCTAAAATTGTCAATAGTAAATAATGCAGTTAACCAAAAAATCCGATATGCTACAGCCAAAATCAAACTATTTGAAAGGAACAGAAAAAATGACCGAAAAATTCATTCGCGAAAAAGAAAAAATCAATTTTGATACTGCTTACGACAATACCGCCGAAAAGAACCGCAATTGCCCGTGCAAACGAAAAAAATGCCCCCGGCATACTCATTGCGATGAGTGCCGCAGACATCATGAGAAAACAAAAAGAGTGCTTCCGTGCGAAAAGGATAATGCTATTTAAGTTCAAGCATTTGTCTGCACTCTTTAATGTTATGTTCTTCCGTTTCTATAAGCCTGAAAGCAAGCTGCATCGACTCCTTTCGTGCGCCGGTGCATACGTTTATGCAGGTGATAAGCTCGTGTATTCCCTCAACGCTGCCTCTGAGAATTATGCTTGCGGCGTGCCTTGAATCGGTGCAGGATTTTGTAATCTGCTTTGCCGTCCACAAGGATATTTTTTCGCTTACGTTCTGCGGCTCGGGTGCTTTGACAGTATCTGTGCAGAGCAGGGTCATTGCCTGATTTGCGATCTCTCTGTAACGGGTCATTTCATCAAAAAGTATGCCGAAAAAATCATTTTCCGTAAGACAGTCCGGCAATGACGATATAACCGCAATTGCATTGACTGCGCTGTTGTATATTTCACTTAAAAGCTTTGTATCGGAATCCATTATTTTTCCCTCGCATATTTGTTTTTTTATTATTTTGATTTGATTTCCGATAAATAATACAAAGCAAATTTTTCTGTTTTAAGGGCAGGTTATTTTTAATGCACGGTATTTTTTGTAATTGTAGGAGGATAACGGACGGCAAGCGGCGTCGTTGGTATGTGCGGCAACCAGTATGGTATCGGGCGTACCGCTCCCGGCGTCGGTTACAACCGGAGTGTGGTCGAATGAATCGTCACCCTGAAAATCAAGCTGAATAATATCGCCCGGCTGTACCTCCGACAAAGGAATAAGAGTTCCCCTCGGTCCCTCGGCAGTATTTTTCGTCAAAAATTCATACAACTGATTCACCCCCGTCCATGATGGTGTGCGGTTATTGAGAGATATGTAATACCAGCCGTAAACAGGAGTATAATTCATAACTCCGCAGCCGGTATATATCACCTGTGATGCAAAGTTTGTGCAGTCGCCTCCCAAATTCTGAAAATCGTAGTACTGCGGATTTCTTGAATATGCCCATTTTTTTGCATATTCAACAGCCTTTTGTCTGTTATACAAAAAAATCACTCTCCTTTATCCGATGAAGCTGTCGGTTTTTCAAATTCACCATAACAAAATTTTTCCGCAGCGTCCGAAATCGCCCACGCAAGCCTTGACTGATAATCCTCATCATTCAGCTTTTTTTCCTCGCCCGGATTGGAAATAAATCCGTACTCGGCAAGTATTGACGGAACCGGCGGATTTTTCATCAGAAACAAAGTCTGCTCCGCCGCCTTGACCGCATAGGTTTTAGCCCCCGTTACCTTTGACATTTTCTCCTGCATATATTCCGCAAGAGCTTTGGTTTCGGGGTGGGTTCTGTCATAGAATATCCGAAGTCCCTGCGCTTTATCGCTTTCATAGCAGTTCATATGTATGCTGATGAATAAATCTGCTTTGCTTTTCTTTACAATATCAAGCCTTTTGTGCATATCCTCGACCTTCATTTTGCGCAAGGTTTTTCCGTCCTTTTCGTCACTTAAACATTTGTCGGTGGTTCTTGTCATAATAACCCCGATTCCTTTTCCCTCCAAAACCTCGCATACCTTTTTTGCAACGGCAAGATTTATTTTCTGCTCAATTGAGCCGTTAACCCCCACCGCTCCGCCGTCGGGGTCTCCGTGACCGGGGTCTATAACCACAATTTTTTTGCTTCCTGCGTCATTTCTGCCGAATACCGAAATAAGCGGCTGAAGCCTGAGCATAGCGCCGACTGCAACCGTACACATGAGTATTGCCAGCAGCCGTACTATTTCTTTTTTGCTTCGGACTATAATCATAGAGATCACTCCAATAACATACTGCGGATTTTTTATATAAGTTTATGCCGTAAAAGACGAAAAAATGTTAGTTGTTTATGCGTATGTCAATTCACATTTCAAAACATTGATTGCCTTTTCTTCTTTTGTCGCAAACCGCTGTGTAAATTTTTTTGAAAATAAGTAATTTTTTTCACGGAAATTTCATAGCTTATTACAGCTTTATTACATCAAGAAAAGAATTATCATTGAGCAGACAGGACAACATAAACTTTTTAACGGATTTTTTGTGTTTTGTTTGCTCTTTGTAATTCCTGTGTATAGATAAAGCGTTTTTTCTGAACATATTCAATGATTTTTGCCCATTTTCAGATATAACTCTACAGTTATCTTCATTAAATACTACATCTAACTGCCAATGCAGGCTCTCTATTTTCCAATGTTTTCGAACTATATCCAAGAATTTTTCGGCTGTTGATATTAAACTGCTAATATAAAAACTAACTTCTGTTGTTGTTCCTTTGTCATTGGTTACTTTACGCTGTAATGCAAATATAGTCTTTAATCCATTCCATTCATCAATTCCATCCAACCAGCTTATATCTTTAAAAACATAGCAAGTTCTGACCTCGTGTCTTTCTCGATTCTTTTCACTCACTGAAGCTTTTTCGCTGTCAAATTCTCCGTTAAGTATACCACCAAAGTAAAGCTTTACATCATCATATAATTGTTTTTGATTAGCTTTCAGACAAATACAGTAATCACCATTGTTTTTTATAATTTTTGAAACAGTTTCTTTTTGACAATGTTCTGCATCAGCTGTTACTATTTTGTTTTCAATGTTTATTAAGTCAATCAATTCCTGCACACATGGTATTTCGTTGCTCTTGCTATCAACAGCTAATTGTCCGATGCTTATTCCGTTTTCAACCATATACGCGGTTACAATCCTAAGTCCTCGTGTATAACTCTTCATAGTATCGGTACTGCATATCGCCTTGCCGTCAATAGCGATAATATCACCATTTTCGCCTATAAGCTCTTTCATGATATTCACAATACATACAGCTAACAGCTCTGCATTCACCATACTCAAAATACTACTTACGGTTGATTCGGATGGTATTTTGTTTATTCCAAAGTTCTTAGACAGCATTGCCCTCTTTTGCTCTCCGTATTCAACTATATCTGCTATTGTATCTATTCCGCACAGAGTAGCACACATTATCAAAATCAGCACATCTGTCAGTTTGTGCTTTACATCACATTGACATCTTTCGTCTATTAATTGGTTGAAATTTTGTACTATTATATATTTCATAACTCATCACCAATTATATTTTACAACATTTGTAACATTATTGCAATAAGCTATGAAATTTCCGTGAATTTTTTTTGGAAAGTGTTGCAATTTTTCACAATGTATATTATAATAAATAAGCAATCTATTTATTTGAAAAATACGAACCATGCTGCTGCGGCAGCAAAACGGAGGAAGTAAATGAGCAATATAAAATTAGTAAGCGTAAGGGTATCCTCGCACTGCCTTTATCCCAATGATACGCTCTATCTTGAGTGCAGCTTTGAATCTTTGTGCGATCACCCTGCCGGGGAAAAGCTTGATATTTTCTGTGACTTTCTGTTCGGCCATATGAACAATCCGGAATGTAACCAGAAAAACTACAGAGTCGTAATGCCGATGTACCCTCAGCCGATGCACTGGAAAAAGGGAAATGTGTACACCTGCGGACTTCACTGGAAAATAAGACCCGATATGTACGGCGGTACATTCGAGCTTAACGTCGGAATGGCAAACTCCGAAGCCGTACCTGAGGAATTTGAATTTAAGGGCAAAAACGTACATAGATGTTATGTCGGCGATATTGAAGTAGCATTCGGTGGCTGTGCGCCCAAATTCGTCAACAGCCACAAAACCGAAATGACCTTTGAGTTTGACAAAATCAGTTCAAATTCTGTTTTTGATTCGGGAAACGAGGGTGAGGTATACATCAGAAGAAAGGCTGATGACAGCATTATAACCGATCTGTTCACAGGCAGCAGATATTGCGGAGAATATGCCGGCTTTGAGCTTAAAAAGACTGTCGGTGACATTGATGAAAAAACAGAGCTTGTAAACATAACCGAAAAGGACGGATATGAGCTTCTTGAAGTAAAATTCCCGAACCTTGTAAGCTCCGCAAACAGCAAGATGATTACCGTATTCGGAAGCGGAAGATTAATCGACAGCACCGAAAACTATTCTTTCGGATATGAACAGACCTATTATCAGAGAAATGTCGGAATTATAAAGGACAGCGATTCCTTTACCGTTGTTGAAACGCCCTATCTTGACGATAAGCTGCATCACAGCATTTTCAGAGTCAACGGAGTTCCGTACGCCTCCGTCGGCGTAACTCTTACCTACAGAGTGAGAGCATACGGAGATCTTGAATCTTTAAAGGTAATAAACAATCCCGCATTTGTTATCAAAAAAGCAAACTCTCAGCCGGAGCTTCTTTATTATCTCAGGAAAGATTTAAAGCTTAAATCCATGGATTACTACAGAACTCTGTTCTACTATTTCCAGATAGAATGTGACGGTTTTGACGAGGTTAACACCTTTAACGGAGCATTGGAAAGAGTTAAGCAGATATACAATCTGACCGGCGGAATGAAGCAGGTAATGCTTTTGAGAGGCTGGCAGCATGAGGGACATGACACGGGCTATCCCGATGTTTTCACGATTAACAGAAAAGCCGGAACGCTTGATGATTTAAAGCACCTTGTAACCGAAGCAAGAAAGTATAACGCTATCGTTACATTCCATGATAATTATGACGATATGTATGACGAGCTTCCGTATTTCGATCCCGAAATCGCGTCTACGGATTGCCACGGAGGAATGTATAAATCATGGATATGGGTAAGCGGTATCAGCCGTATGACAAGCTTTAAAAAGTATGTTACAAGCGGAAAAATGGCGGCAAGAGTTAAAAAGACGGTTGAAATGTACCCCGTCAAGGATTCGTATCATCTCGACGTTATGAGCCAGGAGGTCAGAAGATACGATTTTGATCCAAAGGTCAAGGCTGCCGCACAGGAATCACTTGAATATAAAAAGGCGGTTATCAGAGAGTTTGAAAAGTACGGCTTTAACGTTACAAGCGAGGGAGTATCACAGCCTTTTGCCGGAATTATAGCTCATGCTTGGTGTCTTGGGGTAAATTATGCAAAAGTATTCTTCAAAGAAAGCTACTTTCCGCTTTTGGCAATGATCTATCACGGCTTGTATCCGTATTCCGGCGGTTCGGACTACCTGAATCTGATATGCGGAGCAACGATCGTTCCGGATATTTGCGGTGATGTTAAAAAATATAAAGAGGTTTATTTCAAGAAAGCCTTGCCGCTCAATATGCTCTGGGATAAGCAGATAGACGATTACAGCAAGGAATCGGATATTTACAAGGTTTATTATTCCGACGGCAGTATTGTTGTATACGATAAGAAAAACGATACTCTGACGGTTGAAAATAATAAGGAAATTCTCACAAAGGACGGAAACGTTCTCGTCAAGGGCTACAAAGACAACGAGTATATAGGATATACCGAATCGGGCAAAATGACAATTGATAAAAAGAACATCAAAGAAATTCATGAATTGGATTTTGACGGTATGAAAGCTCCCGTAAATTATACGCTCACCGATGACGGAGCGCTAATCGAAACAAATGCAAAGACAGGATTTAAGGTGATATTAAATGATTAAAAGATATATGCTTTATGCTCATGCAAATAATAATAATATAAACTTAATTGAGAATGATTATCATTTATCGGCGGCACGCTACGGAAATGATGTTTTCATTTATCTCGAAACCGAGCATGACGAAAACCCGTTTGAATTGGCGGACAAATTTGTCAAAGGAGATTTTGCGGTTTTTCCGAACGGTGAAAAATATGTTGAAATGACCGATATTTTTCATTATTCTTTCCCTGCTTCGGAGGAATACTGGAGAAGAAAGCTTGATAACAAAAATCTTGTTTTTAAAATTGCACGTCTTAAAAATGATAGGGTCGGAGAATATGTTTATTATCATTACAAGCTCCAGAGAGAGGCAACCTGCCAATATGATAAATACGGAATAATATGCCTGCTCGGAAACACGCTTATTATGTACTATGAAGAACCGAACGAACCAACCGATCTGAGCCTTGTTACCGATAAGTGGGAGGTGCTTGCACCGGGATATGAGGGAAACATAATCGGTGATCTGTCGATTAACCTCGATGACGGAACAAACGGCTGGCATGATTGTGTAATGATTGAACACTAACAGCAAAAAATCGGAAGTCCAAACAGGCTTCCGATTTTTTAAGCTTATATATTATGCTCTGTCATTATCATCAAATATATCACCACATTCGGGGCAAAACTTCGGTGGGTGAGCCGGATCCTCGGGAGTCCAGCCGCACTTATCGCATCTGTACAGAGGTGCGCCGGCAGGCTTTGGTTTTCCACATTCGGAGCAGAACTTTCCTTTGTTTACCGCACCGCATGAACAGCTCCATCCCTCGCTTTCGGCAGGCTTTGGTGCGCCGCAGTCCGAACAGAATTTACCTGTGTTTCCGCTTTTTCCGCAGGAACAGGTCCAACCCTGAGCCGCAGGCTGCTGCTGAGCCGGTCTTTGCTGTCCCATTGCGAACAGATCGGAGGCGGTATTTCCGCCGACATTCTGAGCCATTCCCATTCCGAAAAGTCCGCCCATTGCGCCCATACCGCCCTCGTTTGCGGCAGCGGTTCTCATTGCGTCTGTCTGACCGCCGACAAAACGTGCGGCAGCAACAGCGGAATTTGTGGACATTGCAATTTCCTCCCACTCGGTAATCTTTTTGCGCTGATCCTCGGGGACGCTTACCGAATTAAAGCTGATTGAACAGATTTCAATACCTCTTGTATCCTTCCATTCCGAAGCAAGAACCTCTTTCAAAGCCTTTGAAATTTCTATTGTATGCGCAGGGATTTCCGAATATGTGATTTTCATTGCCGAAATCTGTGCAAGCGCCGGCTGTAATGCGTTTAAAAGCTCTCCCTTTAACATATCGTCTATCTGATTACGCTCGTATATGTATTCAACGTTTCCGCATACGTTTTTATAGAACAAAAGCGGATCGGTGATTTTATAAGAATAAACGCCGTTACATCTCAAGTCTACCGAAAGCTTAAAGCCCATAGCCTCGTCAACGATTACTCTGAAAGCAATCGGAGTGGCTGTACCGAATTTATTGCCGAGAATTTCCTTTGTGTTAAAGTAATAAACTCTCTGATCCTTTCCGGTATCTCCGCCGAAAGTAAAACGCTTGCCTATCTGTTCAAATGATTTTTTTATGTTTTCTCCGAGATTGCCGTAGAAAATACTCGGTTCGGTTGAGCTGTCATAAACAAACTCTCCCGGTTCTGCGCATATGTCAACAACCTTTCCGGATTCCACAATCATCATACACTGACCCTCGTTGATTGCAATAATCGAGCCGTTCGATATGATGTTATCGTCACCCTTTTTGTTTGAGCTTCTTCCGCCTGTTCTTTTTTCTCCCTTTGCAACAAGCACATCGGCTTCAAGACTTTCACAGTAGAAGAACTCTCTCCACTGGTCAGCCAATACACCGCTCATTGCACCTATACCTGCTTTTAATAAACCCATTTCATTCAATCCTTTCTTTCGGGTAAATTTATGTAATTTTAAATTCTATAATATATTGTAAGCTTTAATAACTGCCGCCCCGTCCGCCGTGAGATTCTCCCGACGATGATGTGTGAACGCTTGAAGAATCGTGATCCTCCGGCTGCGGCTTCAAGGTTTGCGACACCGTGCTGTACAGGAATATGTCGCTTGAATCGGTTAAATTCATACTGCCCGGCCTCATATAATCCGCCGCATATTTGTTACTTACCGCCGTATTCATTTTTGCAAGCTTGATCTGCGTTGCAATAAAAGCAATCAAAAGCGGCAGAAGTATGACAATCGCTATCGCAAGCGGAGGAATCGCTCCGGCGTCATCTATTGCTCCGTAGGATTCGTAGCCGTCGCTTCCGTAACCGTACGAATCACCGTCACCCGGGACATAGTTATGGAACTCATAAAGAATCTCATCGCATTTTAAAGCAAATTCGTTGAAAGCGTTGTAGTAATCGTTATCTTTCAAATACGGCAGAAATGCGTCCTCAATGCTTATCAGCTTACTGTCCGTAAAGCAATCAATTCCGCTGCCGTGGGTGGAAAGCTGATATTTTCTCGGCTCCTCCGATACGTAAAACATTATACCGTCCTTGCCTTCGCCGGCTCCGTAGCCCTTATAATCAAATATGTCATCGGCTGTGCTTTCCGCGTCCGAGCCGGACATTACCGACTCAGTTACAACCGATACGTCAAATTCATATGCCGATCTTATATTATCGAGAGTTTCCGTCAGAAGCGTTACTTCTTCTTCGGTCAAAAAACCGGCTCCGTCAGAAACGGACGGATTTTGAAAATCCGCAAACACCGCAAAGGGCATTGATATGCACAAAATCAGCGTCAGTGCCGCAAATATTCTTTTCATCATCATCACTCCTTTTAATTGCTGAATAAAAACCACACTATTGCGGCCGTAATTACAAAAGAAATTCCGGCAACCTTCGCAAAGAATTTCCATTTTTTTGATTTATCAACCGGATATTTGCCGACAACCTTTCCGGTCTGACCGTTAATTGCATATTTAAAGTTTTCACCGTTGTATTTAATGTTAAGCAGCCATACCGGCAGCAGAGCATATCTTATTTTTCCGCCGGAGAAGCTTATATTTGAATGTTCGGGAACGACAGCCGAAAAATTGCCTGTTGTTTCCGAAAATGCCTTCTCGGTCGAATTTTTTACTCTCTCGTTTGCACGCTCTATGCAATCATCGGCGGAATCATCATATTTATCGGCAAGGAATCCCGAAAGATATGCCGTGTTAAATTCAACTGCGTCATTGTAATTGAACGGTTCAAGTGCTTCGGTATATGTATTGTCAACCTTTTTCGAGCCGTCGACCGGTATATTCGCAAAGCCGATGCTTCCGCTTCTTATCAGCTTGTAATGATCGGTTTTTGTATAATCGTATTTGTCATCGCTCCATGTTGTTACTTGCTCGGCTGTGTAGCTTATATTTGCATTGCAGTCGCAGTCAAACATCCAGAAAGGAACATAAACGCCTGCCATTTCTTCGATTTTCTTTTTGTTTTTAAATGTATCGGGTAAAAACGGAGCCTTTTTATAGTCCTCTTCAAATGCTGACATTGCTTTCTTTTTATCAACCTTAAACGGTATTATGTAGTCGGGCTTTAATGCGCCGTCAAACTGACCCGGAACTATCGTGGCATTTCCGCAATACGGGCAAACGGTTGAACCGAGCGTATCGTCTCCCGTGATTTCCGCTCCGCATGACGGACAGGTGTATGCCGACAAATTGATTCCGTCACTGCTGCCGAAGCTTCTTTCCTCATAATGATTCCAGTCAAATTTTGAAGCCTCCTGAGTCTGTAACTCCGCTTCGCTCAGCTGCCGCATGGTTTCCGTCGAAAAATCGTTTCCGCACGAATCGCAGTGAAGCTGCTGAGTTTTTTCGTCAAATCTCAGCGAAGCGTCACAGCATGGACATTTGTAGCTGTTGATTGTATTCATTAAAACACATCCTTTCATTTATGTGCAAGCTTTAATTATTATGCAAGGATTAAATTTATATGATAATTATATACTAAATTTATCAGAAAAGCAATAGTAATTTTTATTCGTGACGGTTAAAAAAACTGCCGAAAAAAAAATAATGTGCTTTTTTACAAAAAATCCGCAGTTGAATTATGCAGATTGCATATGGGGGTATAAATAAGCAAAAGTATGCGGTCAGAGCGCAGTTTATCGGCAAATTGCCATAATCGCTGATTTTTGAGCTATAAAACAAGCTACACTATTGACAACAGAGGTAATTTATGCTATATTTTATTTAATGAAATAAATATAACCATGCGGCTTAGGCATGAAAAAGGAAACAGATAATGATAAATTCTCGTGAGATTGCGCTCGGAGTTCTGTACGAAACGGAATACAACGGCGCATATGTAAATCTTGCCTTAAAGGAGGCTCTTGCAAAAAACAAAGAGCTTTCGGCAAAGGATAAGGGACTTGTGACAAGGCTTGTATACGGCTGCGTTTCAAGACGGAATACGCTTGAATACATTATAGAGCAGTATTCAAAGATAAAAATAAAAAAAATCTCAAAATATATAATGCTTATATTAAAGCTCGGTATATATCAGCTGATTTATACCGATAAGATACCGCAGTCGGCAGCGGTTAACGAGAGCGTAAAGCTTGCCCGGAGATACGGACACCAATCAAGTGCCGGATTTGTTAACGGTCTTTTACATTCCGTAATCAGAAACGGGGTAAAATATCCGGAGGAGGTAATATCGCACGCGGTTTATGAATATTCATATCCCGAAGAGCTTGTAAAAAAATGGTTTGACGATTTCGGCGATGAATTTACTTACGAATTAATGCAGTCTATGAACGAGGACCCGAAGCTTACGCTGAGAGTTAACACCTTAAAAACCTCCCGAAAAGAGCTTACGGAAAAAAATCCGCTTCTGAAGCCTGCTTTGTATTACGAAAATGCAGTTACGGCTTCGGGGCTTGACGTAGGCTCGAGCAATATATATAAGAGCGGTCTTGTAACGGTTCAGGATATTTCGGCGATGCTTGCGTCCGCCGTTTTAAATCCTCAGCCGGGCGAAAGCGTTATTGACTTGTGTGCTGCACCGGGCGGAAAAACAACTCACCTGGCGGAGCTCATGCAAAACAAAGGAAGCATACTTGCCTGCGACTGCCATGAGCACAAAACCGAGCTTATAGAAAAAAATGCCGAACGCCTGGGAATCGACATAATAAATACGGTATGCATGGACAGCTCGGTATATAAGCCGTCACTCGATTCACGCTTTGACAAGGTACTCGCAGATGTTCCGTGCAGCGGCTGGGGCATAATAAGACGCAAACCCGACATAAAATGGAAGAATGTCAATACGGACGAATTAATCGGGCTTTCGGAAAAAATTTTGACAAATGCTTTAAAATATGTTAAAATCGGCGGAGAGGTTGTTTTTTCAACCTGTACAATAAACCCGGAGGAAAACGAAATACGGTTTAGAAAGCTTTTATGCGGCAATAATAATTTTATGCCGGTAAACATTTCCGAATATCTTCCCGAAGATCTGAGAAAATCAACCACGCATGACGGTTACTTAACCCTCTATCCGAATATAGACGGAACAGACGGATTTTTTATCGCTAAAATAAAAAGGTGTAAATAATGACAGATTTAAGAAGTATGGAATACGGCGAAATCGAAGAAATGCTTCATGATATGGGCGAACCCCGTTTCAGAACAAAGCAGCTGTATTCATGGGTTATGCAAGGAGCGGAGAGCTTTGAAGAAATGACAAATCTTCCGAAAAGCTTTCGCGAAAAGCTTAAAGAAAAATATTATATATCAAAGCTTTCCGTAAAGGAAAAGTATGTTTCAAGGCTTGACGGTACGGTAAAGTACCTCTTTGAGCTTGATGACGGAAACTGTATCGAAACGGTTGTTATGAGGTATAAGCACGGACTTTCGGTCTGCATTTCCTCACAGGTCGGCTGCCGTATGGGCTGCGGATTTTGCGCATCAACGATCGGCGGTCTTTACAGAAGCCTAACCGCAGGAGAAATACTCAACCAGGTTCTCTATGCGCAAAAGGACATCGGAGAAAGAATAAGTAATATAGTAATGATGGGAATAGGCGAGCCGCTCGATAATTTCGATAACGTTATAAAATTTCTTCATAATGTAAATCATGAGGACGGCTTGAATATAGGCTATCGGCATATATCGCTTTCAACCTGCGGTCTTGTCGATAAAATATACCGTCTGGCAGAGGAAAATCTTCCGATAACACTTTCGGTATCGCTTCATGCGCCGAACAATGAAATCAGAAATAAAATTATGCCGGTAAACCGTAAGTACCCGATTGAGGAGCTTATAGATGCTTGTCGGAAATATATAGAAACAACCACAAGGAGAATCAGCTTTGAATACTCGCTGATCGCCGGAGTTAATGACAGTATTGAAAACGCGCATGAGCTTCACAGACTGCTGTCGGGTATGCTTTGCCATATCAATCTGATTCCGGTAAATCACGTTGAGGAAAGAAGCTTTCATAAAGGAACTGCCGCCGACATCAGACGTTTTTGCGAGGAGCTTAACAGGCTCGGAATGAATGCCACAATACGCCGTGAGCTTGGGAGCGATATAAGCGCTTCCTGCGGACAGCTCAGAAAAAAACTCTTGGATAAAAACAATTCTGAAAATCAAAGCTAACAGATTGCTGATACAATATGACGTGAGTTACCGACAATAAATATGTTTTGTTTCACGTTTGATTTGTGCCGCAGGCGGCGGCGGAATGGAGATTATTATGGAATTTGCGGCTATGACTGACATCGGACGTCAGCGGAAAAACAATGAGGACAGCTATTTTGTCTATAAAAACAAATTGCTGTCGGGCGGAATGGTTGCTGACGGAATGGGCGGCGAAAATGCCGGCGAGATTGCAAGCAAAATGGCGTCGGATATAATCAAACAGCATATAATCCAAAACTATTCGCCCGATATGGATTACATGGCAATAGCCGAGCTGATCCGCACAGCGTTTTTTATTGCGAATCGGGAAATATACAAAAAGGCTCAGACAAAGGAATATTCCGGAATGGGAACAACCGCAACGCTTGCGCTGATATATGAGGGAAAGCTGATAATTTCGCACATCGGCGACAGCAGATGTTACCTTTATTCCGACGGAAAGTTAAAACAGCTTACAAATGACCACTCCTTTGTCGGGGAACTGGTAAGAAGGGGACAGATTTCAGAGCTTGACGCACGGAATCATCCGAACAGAAACCTTATAACGAGAGCGCTCGGCGCAGACGTTATTTTAAAAATTGATATGAACATCATAAACTACAGCGGCGAAGCTGTGCTGCTGTGCAGCGACGGTCTGACAAATATGCTTTCTGACGATCAGATAGCGGATATTTTGAAAAACAGCGAAAGCTACGATAAAGCGATTAAGGAAATGATACAGCTTGCCAATAAAAAGGGCGGCAGAGATAATATAACCGTAATAGTTTTCGGAAATTTGAAAGGAGAAGCCGAATAATGAATAATGATAATTTAATCGGTAAGGTAATAAACGAAAGATATGAGCTGCTGGAGATAGTCGGAAGCGGTGGTATGGCAACGGTGTATAAAGCACAGGACAGACTCTTAAACAGATTTGTTGCCGTAAAAATACTTAAAGATTCCATGAAGTATGACAGTGAAATACTTGAAAAGTTCAGCACCGAAGCAAAGGCAGCGGCAAGTCTGTCGCACAATAACATCGTATCGGTATACGATGTGGGAACGAGCGACGGCATAAGCTATATAGTTATGGAATATATAGACGGCGAAACGCTCAAGGAGTACATCAATAAAAACAAGCCAATTAAATGGCAGAAAGCGTGTGAAATTGCAATACAGATAGCAAACGCACTCAGTGCGGCGCACGATAACGGAATTATCCACCGCGACATCAAGCCGCATAACATACTGATTACAAAGGACGGCACGGCAAAGGTTGCCGACTTCGGAATCGCCCGTGCAGTCAGCTCTGATACCGTTGTTGCCGGTGGCTCGGCTCTCGGCTCGGTACACTATATTTCACCGGAGCAGGCAAGGGGCGGATTTGTCGATAATTCCTCCGACCTCTATTCTCTCGGCGTGGTATTGTACGAAATGCTGACCGGCAGTCTGCCGTTTGACGGGGATAACGCCGTTTCGATTGCTCTTAAAAAGCTTGAAGAAGAGCCTTTAAGTCCTAAGGTAATAAATCTTGACATACCGCAAACGCTCGATACCATTGTTATGAAAGCTATATCAAAGGAACAGCATACAAGATATAAATCGGCAGAGGAATTTGCGGCGGATTTAAAAGCCCTGCTTAATGAGGACAGTATGCATATCATTTCTCCGCACAGACCGGAGGAGGACGATGATGAGGATACTCCGCACAGAGGCAGAGGAAAGAAGAAATCAAAGAAATCCTCCGGCTTCAATCCGATTATAGGTTCGGTGATTCTGGTTGCCGTGATTGCGGTTATTACCTTCCTGTTCATGAACGGCGGCAAAAAGGAATATATTGTACCCGACCTCAGAAACAAAACTCTTGAAGAAGCAATCAACGAAGTAAACGGCACGGAGTTTTCGATAGACGAGGAGGGAATCGTTTATGAAATTTCCGAGGAGGTCGAGGAGGGCAGAATAATAAGCCAGAATCCGGGGGCGAACCAAAGCGTTAAAAAGAACAAAAAAATTCAGCTGACTATAAGCTCCGGCGTGACAGAGGGTACTATTCCGGTGCCTAAGGTTACGGATATGGATTATGACACTGCAAAATCAACTCTTGCCGATAAAGGGCTGAAATCCCAGATTATCGAGGAGGAAAGCTCCGAGTATACGTTAAATACCGTAATGAGCCAGTCGCCGAAAGCAGGAACAAAGGTTACGGACGGCTCGACGGTTATACTTCATGTATGCACAAAGGTTATTGATTCAGCCGAAAACGATACAAACGTTTCCGTTCCGAATCTTAAAGGAATGACAAGAGCGGACGCGGAAAAAGCGCTTAAGGCAAAGGGTCTTATAATAGGAAATACCAAAAAGCAGCTTGCCGACATTGCTCCGGGGCAGGTAATTTCACAGGAGCCCGAGGACGGCGCAAGCGTTGCAAAGGGTTCATCTGTCGATATAGTCATAAGCGAACAGTCGCAGGCAGGAAGCTCGACCTCATCTCCCATATATTCGACCCCGACTCCGGCTTCAACTCCGCAGAACAATCACACAACACAGCAGCCCAACAGCAATACCGGCTCTGAGGTTAAGAGAAAAACTCTTTCGATAAACATTCCGGACAGCGCCGGAGATACCGTACAGGTGAGAGTCATTGCCAACGGCAAGGAAATTCACAACGGCACTCACTCAAAGTCGGAGGGCAAGATCGATATTCCGGTTGAATCCAGCACCGACGCAGAGGTTGAGGTTTATATGGACGGAGAATTGGTTGTACGCAAGATTGTTGAATTTAATTAATAACTAAGTTTTCATAAACAGCCGATAAAGGCGGAGATCTCCGCTTACATCGGCTGTTTTTATGCGCCGGAATAACAAATCATACAAATTGCGGCTTCATTTTAACCTTATAAAGGGTATTATATTAAATTATTGTTAAAAGTTTTTAAAGATTATTGATTTTGCCGAAAACATTTGATATAATAAGTTGAAAATACGGTTTTTAAAACAAATAGGTATTATATGCTCATAAGTAACTCTTTTTTTCAGCGCAGCATAGTATATATTGCATGGTGTATAGCAGCTGCGGCAATGTTTTTAATATGAAAAAAGGGGTGATTTAATGAACAGCCTGATTATCAGGGGCGGTAACCGTTTAGAGGGTGAAATAGAGGTTCAGGGAGCGAAAAATTCAGTGCTTCCCATACTTGCCGCCACAATATTGAATGGTGGAAAAAATGTAATACATAACTGCCCTAAACTAAGGGACGTTGAAATAACAATAGAGGTGCTCAGAAATCTCGGGTGCAGAATAAAGCAGGAAAACAAGGTACTTGTTGTCGAATCGGACGATATAACGGGTTATACCATTCCCGATGAGCTGATGCGGCAAATGAGATCGTCTATTATTTTTTTGGGTGCGATTATTGCAAGATGCGGTCAGGCGGTGGTATCGATGCCCGGCGGCTGTGAAATAGGCAACAGACCTATTGATCTGCATTTAAAAGCACTGAAAAGCCTTGGCATTAAGATAACCGAGGCTCACGGATATATACACTGTGAAGCCGAAAAGCTGCATGGTGAAAACATTCATCTTGATTTCCCGAGCGTGGGAGCAACGGAGAATATAATGCTTGCAGCCTGCATGGCGGACGGTATTACCGTTATCACCAATGCGGCAAGAGAGCCGGAGATTGTTGATCTGGAATGTTTTTTGAACCGCATGGGCGCAAAAATCAGCGGTGCGGGAAGCGATACGATCAGAATCGAGGGAGTGAAAAAGCTCTACGGTGTTGAGCATGAAATAATACCGGACAGAATTGCTGCGGCAACATATCTTTCATGTGCCGCCATAACTCACGGAACTGTTATATTGCGGCACGTATGCCCCGGCCACATGGACGCTATGACCGCCGTGTTAAAGGAAATGGGATGCAGAATATATTCCGAAAAAAACAGAATAATTCTCACCTCGCCGCATGACAGGCTAAAGAGTGTAAAAAGAATAGTGACAATGCCCTATCCGGGCTTCCCTACCGATATACAGTCGCCGTTTATGGCATTGTGTACCGTTGCGGACGGAACGGGTGTGTTTGTGGAGAATATATTTGAAAACCGTTTTCAGCACGTTGAGGAGCTTAACCGCATGGGTGCGGATATTAAGGTTGACGGAAGAATTGCAATTGTTCAGGGCGTTGAGGGTCTTGAGGGAACAAAGGTTGTTGCAAAAGAATTAAGGGGCGGTGCGGCATTGATTGTTGCGGCGCTGTCTGCGGACGGAACTACCGAAATAGACAATGTAAGATATATTGACAGAGGTTATGAAACGATTGAAAAATATCTTTCAGCCTGCGGAGCGAACATTAAAAGAAAGGAGTAACCGAAAATGAGCGGAAGAATACAGCCGGGAACGGACGATATCAGGGCAAGGCATATTAAAAGACAGCAGCAGCATATCAGAATGATGAAAAGACGGCGAATCATTTTCTTTTCCGTTTTGTCAGCTGTTTTGATTATAATAGTATTGTTTTTTACTCCTTTGTTTAATATTAAAAGCATAAATATCTCGGGCAACAGCAAAATTGACGCTGCCGTTATCAAGCAGTCAATAGGAAGCGTGGAGGAAGAAAATCTTTTCAGACTTGATAAAAAGAAAATAATCAAAAACATAAAAGAAATCCCATATGCGGACGACGCACAGATAAAGAAAACCATTTTCCCCGTAGGACTTGAGGTTACGGTTCGGGAATGTATTCCCGTGTGCTACATACCGTACAAAGAGGGCTATGTAATTCTGGATAAAAATTTCAGAGTGCTTGAAATAACTGAAACGCCTTTTGAGGGTATCGGCGAGGTTGCCGGTATCGGAGTGGTTTCGGCAACGCCCGCGGCAATTCTTTCGCCCGACGACAACGATAAGCAGTCAACCGCAATCGAGTGCATCGCAGCTCTTATCGATCACAATATTATGTCGGGAGTGGTTAAGCTTGATTTCAGCGATACAAACAACATCGTGTTTAACTACGAAAACCGTCTGAATGTGCTTTGCGGAAGTCCCGTTGACTTTTCAAAAAAGATTTCGATGTTTACAAAAGCTGTGACCTCATCGAAGCTCAATGAAAATTCAAGGGGTACGATAGACATATATTCAATATCCGGAAAGGCGATATATACGCCATAAAACACAAAATACCCAATGAAATTAACAGCAATAAGTAAATAATTTATAAATTTTAGATTTTTTTTGAAAATACTATTGAATTAATCAGAAAAATATAGTACAATAGATTAAGGAGTATTTAAGGAGGAGTACACATATGAGTAATATAGAAATGGAAGTTGAACAGACCCAGCCTGCGGACGGTGCAAGAATTAAAGTTATAGGTGTTGGCGGCGGCGGTAACAACGCTGTTGACAGAATGATAGAAGCAGGTGTAAACAAAGCGGAATTTATTGCAGTTAATACCGATTTACAGCAATTAAAAACAGTTAAGGCTCCTACAGTAATTCAAATTGGTACACGCCTTACTCAGGGACTCGGCGCAGGCGCTAAACCCGAGATAGGCAAAAAAGCAGCCGAAGAAACAGAAGAAGAATTGAAAGAAATAATGAAAGATACCGAAATGGTATTCGTTACCGCCGGCATGGGCGGCGGAACGGGAACAGGTGCTGCGCCCGTTATAGCAAAGATTGCAAAGGATCAAGGTATACTTACCGTTGCTGTGGTTACAAAGCCTTTCTTCTTTGAGGGACCTCAGAGAATGAAAAATGCCCAGCTCGGAATCGAGGAATTGAGCGCAAACGTAGACGCAATCGTTACAATTCCGAATGACTTGCTTTTAAAAACTGCCGATAAGAAGATTACAATAAAGGATTCGTTTAAGCTTGCAGACGAAGTGTTAAGACAGGGCGTCGAGGGCATTATCGAGGTAATTGCTCAGAACGGTATCATCAGCTGTGACTTTGCCGATGTAAGCACAATCATGAAAGATTCCGGTATCGCACATATGGGTATCGGTATCGGCAAGGGCGAAAATGCGGCTGAGGACGCTGTAAGATCGGCTATCGAAAGTCCGTTATTGGAAACAAGCATTGCCGGCGCACAGAATGTTCTTTTGAACATTACCGGCGGCACGGAATTTTCGCTTGTTGATATGGGCGAGGTTTCAAGTATTGTAAGAGAATTGGTATCACAGGACGCTACAATTATCGTAGGTACTGCCGTTGATGAGAATATGAAAGACGAGATTAAGGTTACTCTTATTGCAACAGGTCTTAATCCGACACCGAAGCGTTCGACAAAATCAAATCTGATTTCCAAATCTGAGGAAACAGCTACGGCTTCATCAAGAGAAACTGCGGCTCCATCCTCATCTTTCAGTACAGAAAGAAGATTCCCGTCTTTCCGTCCGCCCGAAGATGATGAAGATACATCATCGGGATTTTCAAGACAGGTAAAGTCATCGGGTATCGACACCGTTAATGTGCCGTCATTCTTTAACAGAAGAAACGGCGACAAATAAAATGTTGAAACGAAATACAGCGCAGGATTTTTATAGTTCCTGCGCTGTTTCGTTTTTGTTTATTCCGACCTTTGAAAAAATAACGCACGACATATTTATTTTTCAAATAAATTTCTGTATTCCGCAGGGGTTTTCCCTATTATTTTTTTAAAGCTTTTAGTAAAATAAGCATTATCATAAAATCCCAGCAGCGAGCATATTTCGCTGATTGAAGCGTCGCTGTTTGCAAGCATTTGCTTTGCCTTTTTTATTCTGAGATTATTTATATACCTTTTAGGGCTGACGCCCGAAGCCGCTTTAAAACATCTTCTGAACGTACTCTCACTCATAGCGCACATTTTTGACAGCCCGGCAATATCAATGTATTCATTAAGGTGATGATTAATATAGAAAATTGCGTTATTGACAGGATTTTTCTCTTTTCCGCATGAGTTTAGCCTTGACAGTCTGCTGATGATTGCAAGCAATTCAGACTTTATCAGAAGCTTGTCATTCATTCTAAGATAATTATTGCAAAGCTCCAAAATCATTTCATATATTGAGCCGTTTTGATCGTGAGCGGCAATAAATATTTCCTCCGAAAACCTTACCTCCCGATTCTCACATGATATATCAAAGTCAACAAGCATAGACCGTGAATCAAAAGGCTCAAATTTCACAAAATACCTGCAATCCGCCGGCAGGTAAACTATATCTCCCTCATTTGCTGTAATACTTTTTTCCCGAAAGCTTGTAAATACGGCTTTCCCATATGAAATATATATCAAGCCGCTGTGCTTTCTTGCGTTCTCGATAAAATTCCAGCTGTGGCATTTTTGTGACCACTGCTGTTTAATGCTGACAACATTGTCTGTATTTATATCATAGCTTGTAATTTCATCTAATTTTAATATTTTCAACAAAAACACCTCTTGTATCATTATATAATATTTGACCGAAAAATACAATAGAATAATTAAAAAATACATTGATTTTTCGCAGAAACAATACTATACTGTAATAAAAAAATACAAAAGGGGTGTCAACCATGAAAGTCACACAATATATAACCGCACCGAACACCGTAATGAAAAAGAACACAATTTATCCTTGCCCGGGTGAAATCGGCGGAGCAATGGTAATCAAAACCTCGGACGAACCTCTGAAAGACAGCTTTCAGGGCTTCGGTGTTGCAATCACAGGCTCGTCCTGCTATGAATTAAATACAATGCCGAAACAGCAGAGAGCGGATTTTTTAAATGACATTTACGGCAAAAACGGTCTTAATCTGTCCGTAGGACGTTTAACAGTAGGTTCAAGCGACTATTCTGCCGAGCTATATTCATACGATGATGTCGAAAACGATACCGAATTAAAACATTTTTCTATTGAGCGCGATATGAATTATGTGCTGCCGATGATTAAAGAAATCGTTGGGTTAAAGCCCGGAATTACACTTTTTGCTTCCCCGTGGAGTCCTCCCGGCTGGATGAAAACAGGCGGTTCGATGTGCGGCGGATATATGAGAGAAAAATATATTGAATGTTATGCAAGATACATAGTAAAATTTATTAACGAGTATGAAAAGCGAGGCATAAAAATCACCGCAATCACACCTCAGAACGAACCCGAAACAGCGCAGAACGGAAGAATGCCTTCCTGCATATGGCACCCCGATATTGAAGCAAAATATGTAACAGAGCTGAATAAGCAATTAAAGGAAAGCAAGCTTGATACAAAGATATGGATGTATGACCACAATTTTTCGGGATGGAAAAGGGTTTTATGGTGCTTCAGGGAATACCCTGAACTGATTGAAGCCTGCGGTGCCGCTGCGTTTCATTATTATGAGGGCTGTGCTTCAATGCTGAAAAAGCTGAAAGAAGAATATCCCGATATCAATCTTCATTTTACAGAGGGAGGTCCTCGGCTTCTCGATAATTACGGCACCGATTGGTGCAAATGGGGCATAATGATGTCTAAGGCTCTTAACAACGGCTGTCAGACCTTTACCGGCTGGAATCTTCTGCTCGATGAAAACGGCGGTCCGAATATCGGCCCGTTCTTCTGCGGAGGACTTGCTACGCTCAATTCCCAAACCCGAGAGCTTACATACAGCGGTCAGTATCATACATTCAGGCATTTTTCTCACTTTATACAAAAAGGCGCAAGGATATATCCGTCCGATATTGAATTCTGCGAAAGCTCAATGTTTGTATTTCCCGGGCACGATATTAACGTTGAATGTTGTGCCGCAGAAAACCCCGACAGCAGCTTTGTTCTGGAAATTACCAATCCTAACAGCTCAAAAGCACAGCTGCAATATTATAAAAATAATCAATGGTGGTACATCGAAGCGTTGCCCGATTCCGTTTCGACTATTATTTTTGAATAAGCTTGACATTTATAAAGCAATTTGATATAATACATTCAATAAGCCGCCACCGGGTGGCAAAAATGCATATAAAGCATTCAAAATGTATCGTTAGGTCTTAGAAGATACATTTTGGGTGCTTGTTTTTTTGGAGGTTAAGCATGAGAAAAAAGGAAAGATATTTTACTGTCCCCGAAATTGTACTTTTCACATCGTCGGTTTTGCTTATAACGGTTTCTTTTATCATCTTTAAAAGCACCGATTATATCACACTCTCCGCTTCGTTTATCGGGGCTATGTCGCTGATTTTTGCGGCAAAGGGCAATCCGCTCGGAATGTTTTTAATGATTGTTTTCAGCATACTCTACGGTATCATTTCCTACGGCTATTCCTACTACGGCGAAATGATTACCTATCTCGGCATGACTGCGCCGATGTCGGCATTTTCTTTAATAACGTGGCTGAAAAATCCGTATAACGGAAAGAAATCCGAGGTTGCCGTCAATGAAATTTCCAAAAAAGAATTGATTTTTATGTCCCTTTTAACAGCAGCCGTTACGGCGTTCTTTTACTTTGTTCTAAAAAAACTGAATACCTCAAACCTTATACCGAGTACAATTTCCGTAATCACAAGCTTTGCAGCGGTTTATATGACCTTTCGCAGAAGCCCGTTATACGCTCTTTGCTACGCTGCAAACGATGTGGTTTTGATTATTTTGTGGATTCTTGCGTCAATTGAAAATCCCTCGTATTTTTCAGTTGTCGTTTGTTTTGTTATGTTCCTTGCAAACGATATATACGGCTTTGTTAACTGGCAGAAAATGAGAAAGAAGCAGATTTCGGTTTAATCTGCTTTTTTTCTTATTATAAATAATTATTTCTCCGTTTTCCCTATGTTGTTTTTTGTTTTTTACTCAAACATTCCTTTTAAAATATACTTTATTTAGTATATATTATGATACGAAATTTCATCTCATTCAATTACTATTACAAACAAATCATATAATTGTAATATATTTACAGCTATATCACAAAACCTATATGTTAAAACCACTTTTTCTTTTTAAAATAAGCAATTTCGGCGCAGGATATAATTATTGCGGCGGCAATAATCACAGCATAGCCGTACTTCCAGTGAAGCTCGGGCATATTTATAAAGTTCATGCCGTACCAACCGGTGAGGAGAGTAAGCGGCAGAAAAACGGTTGTGACGATAGTGAGGATTCCCATAATTCTATTTTGCTGCGCATTTTGCAGGTTTCTGCAAAGCTCCCTTAATTCAAGAATATTTTCTCTCAGCAGATGAACGTATTCATGCAGTCTGTCGCAGCGGCTTGCAAGGCTTGACCACAATTCCGGATTTTTCACAAAAGCGTCAGCCGAAGCTATACTGTCGCTTATTGAGGCAAGCTGTGCATAATATACGTCAAGCTCGGACAGCTTTCTTCTCTTTTTTGACAGCTCACCGTAAAAATCATCGGGAATACTTTCCGTCAGCAAATCCTCCGTATTTTCGGTTTCCTGCTCCATGTGAGAAAGATACAGTATGTCGCCCTCGGTCAATTCCTCCAGAATGTACAACAGGATTCTGTCGGGCGAAGCATTTTCCGGGATGTTGCCGCTGTGCTTATCTATCCATTTTTTCATATCGCCCGTGTTTTCAATAATCATCAGCTGTTCCCTGTTCAGACTGAATCCGAAGGTCAGTCTTGCCTCACCGCTGCTGCTTTTTTGCGGAACACGAACAGTGCCTGCAATGCAATCTCTGAATTTCTGGGCATTGCAGCACCTTATTGCGCCAAGCTCATGAAAGGCTTCTCTCGTATGAGGAAATTTTTCCTTATTTTCCTTATATTCGTTCAGTGTATAAAGCTTCAAAACGGCATTTCCCGTTTCATCGTTCTTCTGAATCAGACCGCCGTTAATTGCGGACAGTGCATATTCTACCATTTTCGCACCTCTTATCTTCAAATTAATCTGACTTAATTTTATCACAAATACAAAAAAATTGCAACTCTAAAATACGCTCATCAAAAATACACAAATTTTTCGAACAAATATATGCAAAATTTGTATGCAAAAAAGCTCGGTTTATAATTGACAGAAACAGTTATTTATGTTAGAATATATGATATAAACAAAATGGGTTTTGACGGATACTGATGTATTTTTATTAATTTTTATGCATAATAATACATCATTTCTATTATATAAGCGGTTTTACTGCGGAAAGGTGAAGCTATGAAAGCACAATTAATTTTGGAAAACGGCAAAAGATTTTCGGGAAATATGTTCGGCGCTGTTCGTGATGTTGTCGGAGAAGTTGTTTTTACAACCGGTATGACAGGCTATCAGGAAACCCTTACCGACCCGTCCTATGCCGGACAGATCGTTACAATGACATTTCCGTTAATCGGCAATTATGGTATTAATTATGAAGATATGGAAGCGGAAAGAGTTAATCTTACCGCTTTTATTGTAAGAGAAAAATGCGACTATCCGTCAAATTTCCGCTGTGAAATGACGCTTGACGCATTTTTGAAGCAGCAAAACGTAGTCGGTCTTGAGGGCATAGACACACGCGCGCTGACAAAGCTGCTGAGAAATTACGGCTGTATGAAGGGTGTAATAATGCAGGGCGAACCCTCCGACGAGGAGGTACGCTCACTGCTTTCAACGCTTGATAATTCAAACGTAATCATGGAAACGACAGCCGCAGAAAAATACACGATAAACAGAAAAGCCGAAAAAAGAGTTGCTTTCATACATATGGGCGCAAAGGACGGAATACTGCGTGCACTGGAGGAAAGAGGCTGCAAGATAACGGTGTACCCGGCGAACGCAAGTGCGGAGGATATTATGTCAAGTGATCCGGAGCTTGTATTTTTGTCAAACGGCCCGGGTGATCCGCTCGACGCTCCCGGAACGGTCGAAACCGTTAAAAAGCTTATAGGAAAAGTGCCTGTATGCGGAATTTGCATGGGACATCAGATAATCGGTCTTGCTCTCGGTGCAAAAACCGAAAAGCTTAAATTCGGTCATCACGGTGGAAATCAGCCGGTTAAGGATCTTGCAACCGGCAACATATATATCACCTCGCAAAACCATAACTATATTGTCTCCGCTCTCCCCGATGACGTCTGCGAAACCTTTATAAACGTCAATGACGGAACTTGCGAGGGCATTGCGCATAAGACACTGCCGGTACAAAGCGTTCAGTTCCACCCCGAAGCGTGTCCCGGACCGCTTGACGTAGGATTTTTGTTTGACAGATTTTTAAAGGAGGTAAAGTGATATGCCATTGGATAAATCAATAAAAAAAGTTCTCGTTATTGGCTCTGGTCCTATAGTAATAGGTCAGGCTGCGGAATTTGACTATTCCGGAACTCAAGCCTGTGCCGCACTCAAAGAGGAGGGCGTTGAAGTAGTTCTTGTCAACTCAAACCCGGCAACAATCATGACCGACCGAAACATGGCGGACAAAACCTATATTGAACCTCTCACGGTTGAATACCTCGAAAAAATCATTGCAAAGGAAAGACCCGATTCGGTAATCGCCGGAATGGGAGGTCAGACAGGTCTTAACATGACCTGTGAGCTTTATGACAGAGGAATACTTGACAAATATAATGTCAGAGTTATAGGAACGTCAATTGAATCGATCAAAGAGGGTGAAGACAGGGATAGCTTTAAGCGCCTTATGGAACGCACTCATCAGCCGATTGCTCCGAGCGAAATTGTGACAGATGTAGAATCCGGTCTTGCATTTGCCGACAAAATCGGCTATCCTGTCATAGTCCGTCCGGCATATACCTTGGGCGGAACGGGCGGCGGTATCGCAGAAACCTCAGACGAGCTTATTGAAATCCTTTCTCAGGGTCTGCATTTGAGCCGTGTCGGTCAGGTACTTTTGGAAAAATCAATCAAAGGCTGGAAAGAAATTGAATTTGAGGTTATCCGTGACGGTCACGGTAACTGTATAACCGTTTGTTCCATGGAAAATATCGACCCTGTCGGCGTTCACACGGGCGACTCTATAGTTGTTGCACCGGCACTTACTTTGGCAGACAAGGAATATCAAATGCTGAGAAAAGCGGCAATAGATATTATCAATTCAATAGAAATCAAGGGTGGCTGTAACGTTCAGTTTGCACTTGACCCAAACAGCTTTAACTATGCGGTAATCGAGATAAACCCGAGAGTGAGCCGTTCATCGGCACTTGCTTCAAAGGCTACCGGTTATCCTATTGCAAAAATCAGTGCGAAAATTGCTCTCGGCTACAATCTTGACGAAATAAAAAATGCGGTAACGGGCAAAACCTATGCCTGCTTTGAGCCTGCCATAGACTATGTTGTCACAAAAATCCCGAAATGGCCGTTCGATAAATTTTTTGCGGCAAAACGTAATCTCGGCACAAAGATGATGGCGACCGGTGAAATAATGGCTATAGGCAACAGCCTTGAAGCGTCATTGTTAAAGGGCGTGCGTTCGCTTGAAATCGGTCAGTTCACTCTTGAAAGAGAAAGCTCAAAGAAACGCTCTGTACTCGAATTGAGAAAGCGCGTATGCGTTCCCGACGACGAAAGATTATTTGATCTTGCAGAGCTTATAAGACGTAACTACAGACTTGAAAAAATTGCCGAAATCACAGGCATGGATATGTTCTTCCTCAAAAAGATTAAAAACATTGTAGACGCAGAGGAGGAGTTAAAGAGGCTGTCATTAGATGAGCTTGATTTTGATACTTTAAAGCACTACAAAAAGCTTGGATTTGCCGACAGGGGTATAGCACAGCTGATCGGCTGTCAGCCGTCCGACATATACAAAAAGAGAAAAGAACTCGGAATTATTCCGGTATACAAAATGGTTGATACCTGTGCCGGAGAATTTGAAGCTGTTTCACCTTATTATTATTCAACCTATGACGATGAAAACGAAGCAATACCAGAGGATAAAAAAAAGGTTATCGTTATCGGTTCGGGGCCTATCAGAATAGGTCAGGGTATCGAATTTGACTATTGCAGCGTACACAGCATATTTGCTCTTAAAAAGGCAGGTATTGAAACAATCATTATAAACAACAACCCCGAAACGGTATCGACAGACTTTGACACCTCAGACAGGCTCTATTTTGAACCGCTGACCGAGGAGGACGTTTACAACATAATTGAGCTTGAAAAGCCGGACGGAGTAATTTTGCAATTTGGAGGTCAAACGGCAATCAAGCTTGCTAATTTCCTTGACGAAATGAAAGTTCCGATTTTGGGTACACAGCCGAAATACATTGATGAAGCAGAGGACAGAGAAAAGTTTGACGAGTTGCTTGAAAAACTTGATATAAAGCGCCCCAAGGGCAAGGCTATCTGGTCTGTTGACGAGGGAATCGATGAAGCAAACAGACTTGAATATCCGCTTCTTGTACGCCCGTCCTACGTTTTGGGCGGTCAGGGTATGGAAATCACTCACAACGAGGACGAGCTTGTAAAGTACCTCACTGAAGCGTTCCACAAAGACAAGAAAAATCCTGTTCTTATTGACCGTTATCTCGGCGGACGTGAAATAGAGGTTGACGCCATCTGCGACGGCACAGACGTGCTGATCCCCGGAGTTATGGAGCATCTGGAAAGAGCCGGCGTTCACTCGGGCGATTCCGTTTCAATATATCCGCCGCAAAACATACCTCAGCATATAATCGAAAAAATCAAGGACGTAACCTACCGAATTGCTATTGAGCTTAAGGTTATAGGTATGATAAACATACAGTTCATTGAGTTTAAGGACGATTTGTATATAATCGAGGTTAACCCCCGTTCAAGCCGAACAGTTCCTTACATCACAAAGGTAACAAACGTACCGGTTATTGAGGTTGCCACAAATATAATGCTCGGTCATAGCCTTAAATCTATGGGATATACCACGGGAATTGCTCCGGTTACCAATTCGGTTGCAATCAAGGTCCCCGTGTTCTCGACCGAAAAGCTGCCGCAGGTTGAGGTCAGCTTAGGGCCTGAAATGCGTTCAACCGGTGAGGTTCTCGGCGTGGGCAGAAGCTTCACTGAAGCAATGTACAAGGGCTTTACCGCCGCAGGTACTCCTATACCCCACCGCGGTTCGCGAATCCTCGCTTCAATCAAGGAAGCTGACAAACTGAACTTTTTACCGCTTGCAAAAAGCTTTTACAATATGGGCTGCAAGTTTATCGCAACTCCCGGAACAGCGGATTTTCTGAAAGAAAACGGAATCGAATCAGAAGTGTGCAAAAAGATCTCGGACGGTATTCCGAACGTTCTTGACATTATCCGAAGCGGTATGGTCGATATGATTATCGACATTCCGAAAAAGGGCAATGACGCTCATTCCGACGGTTTCAAAATGCGCCGCTGCGCTGCCGAATGTACTATCCCGATGATGACCTCATTGGATACCGCAGGCGCACTGGTAAAGGTCATGGAGGAACAGCTGACAAGCGAAAATACCCAAATTGTTGAATTAAATGAAATTGTGTGATTAAATCACAGCTGACAAACGGGACTGTTCTATCGGCAGTCCCGTATTACCTTATTCTTAAAACGGAGGAATACTGCAAATGAAAAATCTGAAAAAACTTACCGCTATGACGGTGCTTGCCGTCATGTCGGCAGTTAACATATCGGTCTATGCAAACCCGAACAATCCGAGCCTTGCTATAATGTACCATGAAATCTGTACAAACAAGAAAGATGAAACCGCTTTTATCATAACCGCTTCCGCATTTGAAAACGATATTAAATATCTTAAGGATAGCGGATATCAGTTCCTGTTTGCAAGCGAAATGGAGGATTATCTTAATAATTCCGACGGCAAAAATGCGGTTGCAATCACATTTGATGACGGATACGAAACAGGACTTACAACCGTTTTGCCGATTCTTGAAAAATATGAGGTGAAAGCAACATTCTTTGTCATAGGCAACGATATTGATAAACCTCAATTTATGACAAAGGAACAATTAAAAACGCTCTCGGAATCGCCGTACGTGGAAATAGGAAATCACAGCAACAATATTCACGGTATGCCTGCCGATTCGGTCAGCGCAATGTACAGCCGCGACGCAATGGCTGCACTCGATGACTTCAACAACAATTCGGAAATTCTTGAATCGATTATATCAAAAAAAATCACAAGCGCTTCATATCCTTACGGGATTTATACAGATTACCTTAACGCGCTGATGAACTATGACGGCTACACAACCTATTCAAGCGTAGAAATGCCTTGCATAAAGGGAACAACTCCTTATCCGAGATATAACCGTCCGGGGGACGCCGAAATAGCCGCATTAATATCGCACGCTGCGGCGAACAGCTATTATAACCCCCCTGCAAACTACAGAAATCCCCATATGCAGCAGCAAGCGGGCAATAATATCACAGTTTATGAAAACGGAAGTAAATTTCAAGGAAACGTAATATCAAAGGACGGCACTACAATGTTGCCTGTTAGCTTTATCGCAGAAAATCTGAACGCTTCGGCTGAATTTAACAACTACGGAAGATCGGTCAGAATATCAAAAAACGGCAAGCTTATAGAGCTTAATTCCGATTCCGATACAGCACTGATAAACGGTGAACCGACCTCCATGGGAAATAGCGCATTTTTGTATGCCGGAACTCTTTATGCTCCTGTTCGGTTTGTGGCAGAAGCAATAGGCGCACAGGTAAAATGGGACGGCAAGCATAAAACGGTTATAATTTATTAAGGCTCTATATTTGACGCACCATACTCTAACGGTTTTTCCGAGGGATGCAACAACAAAATCAGGTTCTATAATAAATGGCTCTATAACGCAAAAAACCGTTTATCTAAGCGGTTCAGACCGCTGACAAAGGCAAAGTCAGCGGTCTGTGGTTATGGAATAACCTGTATTTGCTTTATAAGTACCAACCATCAAAAGTATAACCTGTTCTTGTTGGAGTGGGAAGTTCGCCAAGCGGAACATCACACAAAACAGCTTTTGTTGCTGCAGATGTTGTTCCACCATTTGGATCGGATGAAATTACCAATGCATGTGCTGATCATTTAGCGAAAAGAACGAGGTCATGCGCCGGCATTGCAGGTTTTTCCATTCCCTCACCCCAGAACAACGTATCAAAGTTACTATCATTATACCAACCCTCGAAGATATAACTGGAACGCTCTGTTCTAATATTCTCAAATAAGGTTGATTCTTCTGCGTATTTAGCAGTTTCAATAATTCTGCCATCTGCAATATCTGCCTGAACACCCGAAATATCCAATGTCTTAATGTTCTTATATCTCGAAACATTAAACTATCCGTCAAAATCTTTATTTTCACCTATAAGACTGGTAATACCTGATTTTGAAAGGTTAAGATATTCGAGGTTATCCATATCAGGCAAGTTATCCATAGCCTCAACATTTACATTTTCAAGCGATAATTCTTTAAGTGAATTTCCATCAAACGCATCATAAAAATTAACAAAATCGTAAGTGTCCGCCGCATCCAGATACAGATGTGTCTGGAGTGGTATAATATAAATAGAGTCGACAAACACCCAAAAATCTGATATAATAAAAACAGAAAGAAAGGTGTTAA
>CAKSIJ010000008.1 GCA_934462715.1 uncultured Clostridia bacterium | reverse complement strand
GTGCAGATTGCCGTTGGGCGGAGCGCAGTCGTATGTTGATACTTCAAGCTCCGCACAATGGTGAGATGTGCGTATTTCGTATACACGCAAGAAAATGCGTGCAGATTGCCGTTGGGCGGAGCGCAGTCGTATGTTGATACTTCAAGCTCCGCACAATGGTGAGATGTGCGTATTTCGTATACACGCAAGAAAATGCGTGCAGATTGCCGTTGGGCGGAGCGCAGTCGTATGTTGATACTTCAAGCTCCGCACAATGGTGAGATGTGCGTATTTCGTATACACGCAAGAAAATGCGTGCAGATTGCCGTTGGGCGGAGCGCAGTCGTATGTTGATACTTCAAGCTCCGCACAATGGTGAGATGTGCGTATTTTCTTGCGTGTTATAATATTTCCATAGATACTACTCCATTTTCATATTGCAGCTCCGGTTCACCGTCTATCAGCGGAAGTGCATATCCGATAAAGTCCTCCGTTACCGACATACCGTCCTCAGCTATCATTTCGGGCGGAATTTTCTTTTCGAGGTTGGCTATCAGATTCACGTCAAAGCATACCACATCGCATTTATAAGGGTCGCCGCCATTTCGTTTAAAGCCTGCCATAAATCCGGTATTGCCGTCAAGGGCAAAGCCGGTTCCCTCAAAGCCTGCGCTGAAGGCTTCTTCATAGTCGCTCAGAGAGATATTTTGGGAACAGCATCTTTGAAGCGTGCTGAATTCTATACTTCTTGTTTTTATGTTAAGACGTGAGGATATAAGCTTTGCAATACGCTGACCGACTCCGCCGAGTGCTGCATGGGCAAAGCCGTCCTGCATAAGAGCGGACTCGGCTTCTCCGATATATTTTCCGTCCTTATTTTTTATTCCCTCCGAAACCGCTATAATAGTTGAATTTTTATTTTCGAGAACCTTTTTTACCTTTTCGATAAAAGCGTTTTCATCAAAAACCGCTTCGGGCAAAAGGATTATATCAACAGGCGCAAGTACGCTTGTATTGGCAAGAGCCGCCGCAGCGGTAAGCCAGCCCGCGTTTCTTCCCATTATTTCTGCAACCACTACCGATTTCATGTCATAAACCTTGGTATCCATAGCAAGCTGCCGAACCGCATTTGCGACAAATTTTGCGGCAGAGCCGTAACCGGGGGTGTGGTCGGTTAACGCAAGATCATTATCTATGGTTTTTGGTATGCCTGCGATCTTTACATCGTAATTTTTGGAGGAGGCATATCCGGACAGCTTTTTGACGGTATCCATCGAATCGTTTCCGCCGATATAGATGAAATATCCGATGTTATATTTTTCAAACAGTGTAAATATTTTTTCGTAATACTCCTCATTTTCATCCGGCTCGGGGAGCTTTTTTCTGCATGATCCGAGAAACGAGGACGGAGTTTGCCTGAGAAGCTTAAGTCTTTGAGGATCCTTGAATCTGTCGAGATTTATGATTTTTTCCTCCATGAAGCCGTCAATTCCGTTTATCATGCCATACACATTTTCTATTTCCGCCGAATCAAAAGCACGCTTTATTACTCCGGCAAGCGATGAGTTTATCGCCGCAGTCGGACCACCCGATTGCCCTACTATCAAATTTTTCATTCTTGTGATCATTCCTTTCCGTTCCGCCGCCATTTTTTTGTTTTTTTTCAATAACCTTATCGGTCGGACGCTGAATCAGTCGGTATATTGTTTCTTATATTAATTATATCGTTTTATGCCTTTGTTGTCAAATGATTTATTCGTTTTCGCCGATACCGATTATAAACTTATTGCTTTTATATAGAAAATAATGTATTATAAAGACTTCGGCTGTCCGTTATGACAACATATCGGCCGGTAAAAGCCTTGTATATTCCGCTCAAATAATAAATATAACCCCGGCCATGCAAAAGTTTTAACAATAATCGTTCCGAAAAACACAGCAGATTCAACAAATTTGTAAATATTTTAAGATTGCTATTGACAAATAAAAAAAAAGAGTGTATTATATAACCATACTTACATTCACACATGGACAAGGCATAGTGCGTCGGTATTTATATCGTCAATCTATGCCTTGTCTGTGTTTTATCCGTAATTCTTATTTTTCGCTGAGTTTTTTCATATAGGAATACGAAGCTGTCACAGCGTTTTCCGATATATCGCAGTTTATTTTGCAAAACGGTATTTCCTTTATCAGCCTGTCCAGAAGCTCAAAATATTTAAGCTTTCTTTGTGCGTTTTGCGGCATAACGGTTTGATTCAGCAATCGTTTAAAAACCTCGCCGCTGTTTATATCCTCTACAAAATTCATCTTTGACTGAACAACAAAACCGGCAGAACGGATTTTAACCCTGCCGTTGACATTAAGTCCCTCCGTACCGCACCACGGCGAGCCGTATGCATATATTCCGCCGGGAAAAAATCTCAAAATCGGCTTATCTCCGTTTATCACTCTTGCATTATCGAGATACTTAGTCCAGTTTATTGCAAGAGTGGATTTTCCGGCACCGCTTCTGCCGGTCAGCATATATCCGTTTTTGTCAGCCTCGATAACTGCCGAATGGACAAACAAGCCGTCAAAGTCAAGCATTTCCTCCGCTATATGGCGGAAGATACAAATCATTTCGTGATACGAATCGCCGTGTGTTGCGTCATGGGCTTTCTCACAGGCAATTTCCGTATCGGAGATTTCAATCGTTATATCGGCATCTGCGCTTTGCTCCGAGCGATACTTTTCAAGCATTATTTTTGTTTCGGGATATTTTTCCTTTATTTCTATATTCAAATCAAACAATCGGTACATCATTTAAAATCATCTCCGTTGCATTTTAATAAAGCAGCCGCAAAAATAAGCTTTTGCGGCTGTTTGTGTATTTTATACATATGTAATTATAAGCTCGCAGCAGCCGTCAACCGTAAAACCGCCGTTTTGCGCCGGGATAAATATACTGTCGCCCTTGCCGAATGTTGTTTCAAATCCGTTGAGCTTTAAAATTCCGCTGCCCTCAACGGCAATAACCGATTTAAAGCAGTTATCGCTTATTTCAAAGCTTTTTGTTCCGTCAACGTCCGCTTTTTCAACGGTGAAATATTTACAGCTTGCAAGCACATTTTCCCTGTCCGATTTATACGGCTTTGCCGGTTCGGTTTTGGCAACCTCTATCGCCTGTTCGATATGGAGCTGTCTTGTATTGCCGTTTGCGTCCTTGCGGTTGTAGTCGTATACTCTGAACGTTGTGTTTGAATTTTGCTGTATCTCACAGATAACAATACCCTTTCCGATTGCATGAACAGTCCCTGCTTCTATGAAATAAACGTCTCCCTTTTTCACCTTCACGCTGTTCAGAACCTCTGTAAGAGTGTTGTTTTCGATTCTTTTTCTGAACTCCTCTTTTGAGATTTTTTCCTTGAATCCGTAATAAAGCTGTGCGCCCTCATCACATTCAAGCACGTACCACATTTCAGTTTTTCCGTACTCGCCGTTATATTTTCGTGCGTATTCATCATCGGGGTGAACCTGCACGGATAAATTGTCCTTTGCGTCGATAAACTTAATCAGCACGGGGAAGAAATCAAAGGCTCTTGCCCTTTCTCCCAATACGTCATACGGGTTCTCTGCGATATATTCCGATAATTTTTTGCCCTTGTATTCTCCCGAAGCAACAATACTTTCGCCGTCCTTATGAGTTGACAGCTCCCAGCTTTCCGCAACCTTTTCAAGCTCGCTCTTTTTGTTGAACTCCGTTTTAAGGCGTGTACCGCCCCACAAATAATCCTTAAAAGCCGGCAAAAGCTTTATCGGCTGTTTATTTTTATCCATGACTATTCCTCCGTTTTGTGTAAAAGTTATTAATCAGACAAGCTGTTTTATTATTCCGAACGACACCAGACTCATAATCAGCCCGGCAACAAGAACTCCGAGAAAAATCCACGGCAGTGAATCCTTCATTTTCATTCTGAGCAGCGAAGCAATCAGACTTCCTGTCCATGCGCCGGTTCCCGGCAGGGGGATTGCAACGAACAAAAACAAGCCTATCTTGCCGTATTTTTGTATCTGATCCGATTTTGACATTGCCTTGTTTTCGATTTTTTCAACAAAGTTCTTCAGCTTTGTTTTTTTCAGCCAGACAAATATTTTGTCAATAAACAACAGTATAAACGGTATCGGCAGCATATTTCCTATAACCGCAGTGATGTATGTCGGCAAAAACTCCATCTTTAAAAAGCCTGCCGCAAGTATCGACCCTCTCAGCTCCAGAATGGGAAACATTGATATTATAAAAACTATCAGCCCTTTCGGAAGCTTTCCCGAAAAAAATCCCACCATTTGACCCACCAAATAATCCGTCATGCCATTCTCCGTTCCGCCGCCGCAGGGCGGCATAAATTTCTTTTTTTCGTTTTATATCGCGGCAATTACAAAACGAGTGTTTTATTACCGCATATTCCATATTATATAACACTTTCCGAAAAAAATCAATCATTTAATCACTTTTGAAATTCTTTTGTAAAGTAAAACCGTCACTCCCGATATAACAAGACCTTTTATCAGGTTAAAGGGCATGATGACCGACACTACAAGTCTGTTTACATCGGCGGGATCGGCACCCGGCATATACAGCGGAAGCATTATAAAGCTGTTGACCGCCATACCCGACGCCGTCATCAGCAGTGTTGCGCAGATAAGCGACATCAGCGCTCTTTTATAGGTTTTTTTGCGTTTATATATTATTCCGGCGGCAAAGCATAATATTCCGCCGATAACAAAATTGGCAAATTCGCCGACAAATCCGGTTGACGTTACGGCGCAATGCAGAACATTTTTTATAAGCTCAACCATAATTCCTGCCAGGGGTCCGTAAGCCATAGCCAGAATCAAAGCCGGGACATCGGAAAATTCGACCTCCAAAAATCCGCCGACCTTAAGACCTATAAAGCTTCCTATCAGCTGCAATATAAAAGCAATTGCAGAAAATACGCCGACCGTAACGGTCAGCTTTGTTTTTGGGATTGTGTTTAACTCTGTATTCATAGCGTTTCTCCGTTCTCCGCAAAGCGGTACAAATTTTTTTATCCAATAAGCTTATTGAACTGACACCCGACAAAAAAAGCCTCGGATATTCCGGGGCACGAAAAAAACACTCATCTTCTTCCATCCGGACTTTAACCGTCGGTATCGGAATTACACCGATTCGGCGCACACAGCGCTCGCAGACTTTAACTGCCGGTAGAGAATTTCACTCTGCCCCGAAGATATTTTCATTATACACCGCACAAGGATAAATTGCAACAGTTTTTTATCTCTTGCGGCAAATATATAACAAAATAGCTCTATTGATATTATATAAGGGTATTTGTCATTGTGCAATTTGTAACAAAAATTTCTCTGTAAAGCCAAAACTGTAAAAGTTTTCATTTAACCGCTTGAAATTCCCGTGATTTTGGTATATAATAAAGCTGTATATAATATAAATTATAATAGGCATATTTTGGACTTGCCGTTTTATAATTAAAAATCTTAGGAAGAAAGGCAATGAAGCACAATGTCAGATTACAAAAAGACTTATGAAAGATGGCTCAATTCTCCCGTAATCAATGATGAAACAAGAAAAGAGCTTGAAAGTATTAAAGAGAACGAAAAGGAAATAGAAGAACGTTTTTACCGTGAGCTTGAATTCGGCACAGCCGGCATGAGAGGTATTCTCGGCGCAGGCACAAACAGAATGAATATCTACAACGTAAGACGTGCGACAACAGGCGTTGCAATACACATTGCCGCACTGGGTGACAAAGCCAAAAAGCAGGGCGTGCTTATAGGCTACGATACAAGAAATTATTCACGTATATTTGCCGAAGAAACGGCAAGGGTTCTTGTTGCCCACGGAATCAAGGTTTATTTGTTTGAAAAAGTTCATTCCGTTCCGGAGGTTTCTTTCGGAATCAGGGAGCTTGGCTGCTGTATCGGCGTAATGATCACGGCAAGCCATAACCCCAAAGAATACAACGGCTACAAGGTATACGGAGCGGACGGCGGTCAGCTTCCTCCCGAGGCTGCCGATATAGTTGTCGAAGCAATCAACAAGTGCGATATATTTGACGATGTTAAAACCGTTTCCTTTGAGGAAGCGCAAAACAGCGGACTTTTGGAAACAGTCGGTCATGATCTTGACGAAAAGTTCCTCACCGCAATTCAAAAGCAGCAGCTTAACCCCGAAGCAATCAAGCAGGTTGCCGACACCTTCAAGCTGATATACACTCCGTTCCACGGAACGGGCAGCCGTCCGGTTCAGGCTATACTGAAAAGAATCGGATTTAAAAATCTTCTTGTCGTTAAGGAGCAGGATACCGAGGACGGTAATTTCCCGACCGTAAAATCACCGAATCCGGAGGATAAAGAGGGCTTTGCAATAGCAATCGAAATGGCAAAGAAAAACGATGTCGACATTATCATAGGCACAGACCCCGACTGCGACAGAGTGGGCATAGTTGTCCGTGACGCATCGGGCGATTATCAAACGCTTACGGGAAATATGATCGGCTCGCTTTTATGCAACTATATTTTATCTCAGAAAAAAGCTCAGGGTACGCTCCCCGATAATGCCGTTGTTATAAAAACAATAGTTACCACAGAGCTTGCGGCAGCAATCGCAAAGCATTACGGCGTTGAAATAATGAATGTTCTGACCGGCTTTAAATATATCGGCGAAAAGATGACAGAGTTTGAAAAGACAGGCTCTCATTCGTATGTTTTCGGCTTTGAGGAAAGCTACGGCTATCTTGCCGGAACTCATGCAAGGGATAAGGACGGCGTTGTTTCTACAATGCTTATAGCCGAAATGGCAGCATACTATAAAACTAAGAATATGTCGCTCTACGAAGCGCTGCAGGAGCTTTACAAAACCTACGGCTACTACTGCGAACGCACCGTTTCTATTACCATGCCCGGAAAGGACGGAATGGAGAAAATGTCGGCTCTCATGAAAGGACTGCGCACATTGCCTCTTTCCAACGCAGCCGGAATGGATATTGAAGCGACAACCGACTATAATGAACAGATACTCACCAAAAAGGACGGAACAAAGGAACCGATAACGGGGCTTCCGAAATCCGATGTTGTTAAATATAATCTGTCCGACGGAAAGAGCTATTTTATCATCAGACCGTCGGGTACAGAGCCGAA
This sequence comes from uncultured Clostridia bacterium, assembly GCA_934462715.1. Lineage (GTDB taxonomy): Bacteria > Bacillota > Clostridia > UBA1381 > UBA1381 > RGIG1988. Next base: position 115,580 of record CAKSIJ010000008.1, on the reverse strand, counting down.
AATCAAAATATATCTTGCTTCAAACGCAGATTCCATGGACAGCGCAAATAAGGTTATCGACGATGTACTCACTGACGTTAAAAAGCAGCTCGGCATATAACATGAAAAATATGCTGCGCATCTTGCCTTTTTTTGAGGTTAGGAGTATAAACATATGCCGTCACCTCTCAAAAAGGCAACCTGCTTGCACCTTTTTCATGTTTAAATATATGCAGCCGTACGGCGGCAGAATGGGAGATTAAAATGAAAAAGCTTGCAGTAGGAGTATTGGCTCATGTCGATTCGGGTAAAACAACTCTTTCCGAAAGCATTTTATACAATGCCGGAGAAATAAGCCGAATCGGCAGAGTCGATCACGGGGACGCATTTCTCGATACCAATCCTATCGAAAAGGAACGGGGAATAACCATATTTTCACACCGTGCCGGGTTTAAGCTGCCCGGTGCGCAATATACGCTTCTCGATACGCCCGGTCACGTTGATTTTTCAGCGGAGACCGAGCGTACTTTGCGTGTTCTCGATTATGCAATTTTGGTAATCAGCGGAACGCAGGGTGTTCAGAGCCATACCGAAACCCTGTGGAAGCTTCTGGAAATCTATAACGTTCCCGTTTTCATATTTGTAAACAAAATGGATATTTCCGAAAACGGCAGACAGGCTTTGATTGAGGATCTGCAAAACAGGCTCAGCCCCGGCTGTCTTGATTTTTCCGAAAGAGATGACACCTTCTGCGAAAATGCCGCAATGCTCGATGAAAAGATACTTGATGAGTATATGAACAAGTCTTGCGTATCTGACGGTTTATTGAGCGAAGCCATACTCATGCGCCGTATATTTCCCTGCTTTTTCGGTTCAGCCTTAAAAAATGATGGAGTTGCCGAATTTTTAAAGCAATTCAACAGTCTGACCCTGCAAAAAACATACCCTGACGAATTTGGAGCAAAAATCTTTAAAATCACAGCCGACGACAAAGGTCAGCGGCTCACACACATGAAAATAACGGGCGGCAGTCTGAAAGTTAAAACGCTTTTATCCTACGGCGGAAAAGCCGAAAAGGTAAACGAAATCAGAATTTATTCGGGTGCAAGGTATAAATGCACCGATGAAATAACCGCCGGAGAAATCTGTGCGGTTACGGGACTTGGTTCAACCGCCGCCGGAATGGGTCTGGGCTGCGAATCCGCCTCCGATGAATTATTCAGCGAGCCGGTATTTTCATACACCGCAAGACTTCCGGAGGGGACGGATATTCATGCCGCCCTTGCAGTGTTCAAGCGTCTTGAGGAGGAGGAAACACAGCTTCATATCGTTTGGAACAAACAGCTGAAAACCATAAATATTCAGGTCATGGGAGATGTTCAGTCGGAGATTTTAAAACGTATTTTAAAGGAACGCTTCGGTCTTGACGTTGAGTTTGAACAGGGAGATGTCATATACAAAGAAACAATTTCAAATAAAGTCGAGGGCGTGGGGCATTATGAGCCTCTGCGCCATTATGCGGAGGTTCATCTGCTGATAGAACCCGGAGAAAGAGGAAGCGGCATAGTTTTAAAATCAAGCTGTCCCGATGATATGCTCGACAAAAATTATCAGCGGCTTGTTTTAACTCATCTTGCGGAAAAAACGCATTTGGGAGTTTTGACAGGCTCTCCCGTTACGGATATAAAAATAACTCTTATCAGCGGAAAGGCTCATCAAAAGCACACGGAGGGCGGCGATTTCCGTGAAGCGACCTACCGTGCGGTACGTCAGGGGCTTATGCAGGCAGACAGCGTTGTTCTCGAACCTTGGTACAATTTCAGACTGACTCTGCCGACCGAAAATATAGGAAAAGCAATGACCGATTTACAGCAATTGGGAGCAGAATTTTCAGCTCCTCTCACCTCGGGAGAAATGTCGGAATTAAACGGCAGTGCGCCTGTCAGCGCATTGACGGGCTATCAGCGTGATGTGACCGCATACACACGGGGAAAGGGCAGATTAAGCTGTTCCTTAAAGGGGTATGAGCCTTGCTGTAATCAGCAGAAGGTTATTGATAAAATCGGTTATGACTGCGAATCCGATGTTGAAAACTCTGCCGATTCGGTATTCTGCTCACATGGCAGCGGTTTTGTTGTGAAGTGGGACAAGGTGTTCGACTATATGCATATCGAAGCGCTGAAATCGGAAAAGGAAGCGGGCGCCCCGGTTAAAACTCAAAGGTCCGGTATTTCCATGATAGCGGACGAGGAGGAGCTGTTGAGAATCTTTGAAAAGACCTACGGAAAAATTCAGCGCCGTTCGGAGGGAATCATCCGCACCCACAGAGAATCACCTCAGTATAAGGCAAAGCCCACGGCAAAAAAAGATAATTATCTGCTGATTGACGGCTACAACATAATTCACGCATGGGACGAGCTTCGCAAGGCTTCCTCGGAAAGCCTTGAGGACGCAAGACAGCTTTTGATTGACAGAATATGCAGCTATCACGCCGTTCGCAGCGGCAGTGTGATAATAGTTTTCGACGCTTACAAGGTAAAGGGAAATATAGGAGAAATCGAAACGATACACGGGATTGATGTCGTATATACGAAAGAAGCCGAAACCGCAGACTCCTACATTGAAAAGGCGAGCCGTAAATTAGCGAAAAACTACAGAGTAAGAGTTGCCACCTCGGACGGTGCGGAACAGCTTATCATATTCGGTAACGGTGCGGAAAGAGTTACCCCCTCGGAGCTTCTTGCGGAGGTGGAAAACGCGGAGGAGGAAATAAGGGACTTTATAAAACAAAATTCCCGAAATTAAAACAGCTGTCGGATATGCCTAAAAATGACAATAATCGCATACATAGAGAAATAGCCGCCTATTCCTGCGAAAAATAGACGGCTTATTTAAATAAACCATTTATTTGCGGAAACAACTAATGCCGTTCCCTCTTGTTATTCTTATATTATCCCATAATCGGAAATATGTCAAGCTTTTTTGATTCATTCATTAAATTCACGAATTTAAATCGGGCAAAAACAATAATTTGCACAATCAAGCAAAAATCATTGACAAAACGACTTTTTTGTGATAAAATACTGTGCGTAACAAGAGAGAAACGGCGGCGGTTGTTTCCGCACTTACCCGAAAGGGGGTGTTGTTATGGAGTATTTTTTATCTTTTGCTTTAATAGTAATGGTAATAATCGCTTACATAGAGAGATAACCGCCTATTTCTGCCAAAATAGACGGTTATATTAATTTATAATTATAACTATCTGCGGAAACAACTAAAGCCGTTCCCTCTTGTTATTCTTATATTATCACATAATCGGAAATATGTCAAGCATTTTTTATAAATTCATAAAATTCACAAATTTTTATTTGACAAAAATTAAAAAAGGTATTGAAATTTTTGTTAAATAGTGGTATAATAAGCTTGCGAAATAAACCAAATATAAAAAAATCAACCCTTACTGTCACAGGTGTAGTATTATCATTTCCAAAAATATATTTTATCGTATAAAACTTTATCAAAAAAGTCAAGTTCAAGCGGTAAAATATGTGTCTTTTTTACAATGTGATGTAGGGATATAATTTTCTGTAGGTTTGTTTCGCAGCAATAGGAGCTTGTACTTTTTTGGGTGCGTTCTCCATTGCTTTGGGGCGCACCTTTTTTAATTTGCAAAAAATACGAAGGGAGGTTCATATTTTTTTTCGGTATTCAAATAAAAAGCGTGTACTCCGGGTCGCCAAACCAATTAAGGTAATATGCTCGATACCGATTGGTAAAAACAGATTTAATAATATTAAAAGCTAACATTTTTATCAAAAAAACGAAATACCGCCCGAAAGGGGCGGTATTTGTTTTTTATAACCATGCCATTCAGCCGCTGCGCTCCCACGTGCAAAAATCTGTGCTATGAGCGATTTTATTCAGACTTATCTTTTCCATGTATACGGCGAGAACAGTATCAGCACAGGGAAAATCTCCAGTCTGCCCACAAGCATATCAAGGGTCAGAACAACAGTTGAAAACTGTGAATACAGCGAGAAATTCCGTGTCGGTCCGACCTCGGCAAAGCCGGGGCCTATATTATTCATAGCCGAAGCTACTGCGGTAAAGTTTGTTGTAAAATTAAAATTATCCACGCTTATCAGCAGAACCGAAAGGACAAATATCACAAAATATGCCGCAATATACACATTAATCGCACGTATCACCTCATGCCCGACGGAGCGTCCGTTAATGGTTATCTTGTGAGTTGATTTTGGGTGCGCAGCTATTTTGATTTCCTTGATAATGCTTTTGAAAAGAGTCATTATTCTCGACACCTTCATGCCGCCGCCCGTACTTCCCGCGCACGCTCCGACAAACATCAGAATAATCAGTATCGTTTTTGAAAATTCCGGCCACAGGTCAAAATCGACGGTGGAATAACCGGTTGTGGTTATTATTGACGCCACCTGAAATGCGCTGTGCTTCAGATTTTCAAATATGCTTTTGTACAGTCCGTGACAGTTTATCGTTATCAGAATAACCGCGGTAAGTATGATTCCGAGGTACATACGCACCTCCTCAAGCTTAAAAGCCTCCTTTGCCCTTTTGGAAATCAGCAGATAGTAAAAGGTGAAATCTATGCCGAAAATTATCATAAATATCGTGATAACGTTCTGAACATATGAGGAATAGTCCGCAATACCGCTGTTTTTTATCGCAAATCCTCCCGTTCCGGCTGTGCCGAAGCTGAGCGTCAGCGATTCAAACAGGTTAAGTCCCCCTCCGAGCAAAAGCAGAATCTGTAAGACCGTAAGCAGGATATACATACCGTAGAGCCATTTTGCGCTTGATTTTATCTTTGGAACAAGCTTGCTCACAGACGGCCCCGGGCTTTCCGCTTTTATCAGATAGAAATTATTTCCTCCCGACAGCGGAAGAATAGCAACCAGAAACACAAGCACTCCCATTCCGCCTATCCAGTGCGTAAAGCTTCTCCAGAAAAGCAAGCCTTTCGGAAGTATTTCAACATCTTTTAAAATCGAGGCTCCGGTTGTGGTAAATCCCGAAACCGTTTCAAACAATGCGTAGGTAAAATTTGGAATCGCACCCGATATTACAAACGGCAGTGCGCCGAAAATACTCATCACAATCCAGCTCAATGCAACGGTGACAAATCCCTCCTTTGCATACATAGATTTATTTTTCACGGGGAATGTGCTCAGAGCCACTCCGACAGCAAGACAAATCACAATGCATATTGCAAAAACAATCATGCATTTTTCACCGTATATTGCCGAGCATATAAGCGGCAGGAGCATACATACGGCTTCACAGTTCAAAACCCAGCCGAGAGTATGCGCAATCATTTTGTAGTTCATTTTGTTTCATAGCCTTTCTGACTAAAAAATTCAATAGTTATTATTATTTTTCAAGTATATCTCTTATGTCGTTAAATCCGGTATTTGTGGTTACGACAATAACCGAATCTCCCGGCATGATAACATCCTTTCCTCGCGGAATGAAAACCTTTCCGTTTCTGTTTATGCAGGCAAGAAGAACATTCTTTTTAAGCCGCATACTTTCAAGCGGTACGTTAAGCACGGGCGCGCTTTCCTTTATTCTGAACTCCATAGCTTCGGCTTTTCCGTCGAGTATCACATGCATTGTTTCGATATTGCTTCCGATTGAATTGTTCTTTGCGCGTACAAAACGCACAATGTATTCGGCAGTGATGTTTTTCGGATAAATTGTCGTGTCGAGATTCAGTCCGTTGATAACTGCGTCATATGCGATACGGTTTATCTTCGTGACAACCTTTGCATTATCGTTAATGCTCTTGACAAACAGCGAAAGAAGTATGTTTTCTTCATCTATGTTTGTCATCGAAACGAACGACTCGGTATGCTCCACTCCCTCCTCCAACATAAGACGGTTATCCGTCCCGTCACCGTTTACTATAACCGCTTTCGGCAGAAGCTCGCACAATTTGTCGCACCGTTCGGGATTCTGTTCTATTATTTTTACCTTTATTCCGTTCTGAATCAGCTGAGAGGCAAGATAATATGCCGTTGCTCCGCCCCCGACTATCACTGTATCCTTAACTCCGTTTACCTTTACTCCTATTTTCTTGAAAAACTGCACCTCGTCCTTATATGCGGCAACAATACTTATCATATCGCCGCCCTTTAGGATAAAATCACCATTCGGAATGAATGCTTCTTCTCCTCTTTCAACTCCGCATACAAGTATGTCGCTGTCAAGCCTTCTGTTAATGTCGGCAATCTTCATTCCGTCAAGCACCGAATCACAGCCGAGCTTGAATTTCAGTATTTCAATCCGACCCTTTGCAAAGGTGTCTATCTGAATTGCTGATGGGAAACGCAAAATCCTTGCAATTTCATGCGCCGCCGTCTGCTCCGGATTGATTATCATCGCAAGTCCCAGATCCTCTTTAAACAGGCTCAGAGCCTTGCTGTATTCCGGTTTTCTGACGCGCGCAATCGTCTGGCAGTTACCCGATTTCTTCGCAATCAGACAGGTTAAAAGATTGATTTCGTCAGAACCGGTAACGGCAATCAGAATATCTGCCTCGTCTATTCCGGCTTCTTTCAAAGTGTCTATATTCGTTCCGCTGCCCTCAACTCCCATTATATCGTAACGGTCAACAAGATCCTGAATCAGATTGCACCTTGTGTCTATAACCGTAATATCATGTTCCTTTTCGCAGCTGAGCCGCTCCGCAAGCTTTTGTCCTACCTTGCCGCAGCCCACTATTATAATGTGCATTTTAATCTCCATTCCGCCGCCGTACGGCGGCACAAATCTTAATGTAAAAAAATTACACTGCTTATTTTTCACGTTATTTACGTTCCAATTATAGCAGATTATCCCAAAAAAATCAACTGTATTGCAAAAATATTTTTCTTTTAGGCAAAAATAAACCGAACCCGAATTAAATTATACGTATATTATTTGTAGAATTGCAGGGTTATAATACAGTATTTTTATATTATAAAGAATATTTTTATTCCATAATATTTTTTGAGTATGCGGTATTGTTATTTTATGTAAAATCTGTTATAATATATTTTATACAACAGACATAACAAAAGAGGAGCGAAACAATATGCTTTTTTCAAGTGTTTTTACCGCATTATATGCTTTGATATGCGTTTTTTTATATAACTACGCCATAGACAGGGAATACTTAAAGCCGAAATTGAAGCTTTTTCCGTTTTTTGCCGCAGCAGCGCTTGTTCTGCGCCTTTATCTCGCATATGTCAATCCGGGGCATAAAACCGATATGTCCTGTTTTTCCGCATGGGCGGATATGCTGTATAAAGACGGATTTGCCGCATTTTATTCAAGTGACGCTTTCACGGACTATCCTCCGGGATATATGTATATTTTAAGACTCGTCGGTTGGGCGAAAAGCCTTTATCCCTACACTGCCGGTCAGACGAATGTAATAATCAAAGCGCCTGCCGTCCTGTGCGACATTGCCATGGGCACAATCGTATATAACGAAGCCAAAAAGTACACCCCCTTTGAAAAAGCGCAGCTGCTCGGAATAATGTATCTTTTTAATCCTGCCGCAATTATCGACTCGGCTGTATGGGGTCAGGTGGATTCGGTTTATCTTTTGCCGCTTGCGCTTGCGCTGATTTTTGCGGCAGATCAAAAGGTATTTCCCTCCTGCATTGCGTTTGCTTTGGCAATACTCTTTAAGCCGCAGGCAATAATCTTTACGCCTGTATTTCTGTTTGTTTCGTTTGACTATATAAAAAGCTCGGACAATGTAAAAACAGCATGGGTAAAAATAATATCCGGGCTTGCGGCTGCCGCCTTGGTGTTTTTCGGCGCCGTAGCTCCGTTCGGAATAAAGGAGGCCTTCAGCCAATATGCCGACACCCTCGGCTCTTATTCCTACACAACCGTTAACGCTTTCAATATCTGGGGATTTCTCGGGCTTAACTGGCATGAGCTGAACCTGTCGATAACAATACTCGGTTACATCTTTATACCGATCGTATGCGTTATGTCGGCATTTATTTATTTTAACGGTGATGACAAAACAAAAGTCTTTTCGTCATCTGCCTTTCTCGGCTTTGCGGTATATATGCTGACGGTAAAAATGCACGAGAGGTATGCTTTCTGCACAATTGCACTCATGCTGCTTGCGTGCTGCCGCAGTCAAAGCAGAAAAAGCTTTATATCTTTTATTCTGCTGACTCTTTCTCAAACGATAAATATATCGTGGATTTACTTTGTATATGAGAAAAATTCTTCGCTATATTATAAAAGCGCATTTGTTAACATAGCTTCGGCGGTTAACCTGCTTATTTTGATATATATATTTGTCATGCTTTTAAAAACGTCCGATTCAACGGCTCTTATGCCAAAAATAAACGGTTGGAAAAAAAGAAATGAAAAAAGCAAAAAAAAGCTTTCAGCAACTGACCTTGCTTTGATTATAGCAATCACCGCAGTATATTCCGCTGTTGCTATCTATTCACTCGGCGACAGACAAGCACCGCAAACCCAATATTTGCTTGAACCCGGAAATCAAATAAGCTTATCCTTTGACAAGGAATATACTTTTTCGGAACTTTGTCTTTTTAACGGCAACGTTCCGATAGATAAGGACAATAAGCTTACAATCAATTTTTACGGCAGCGATTACACGCTTGCCGAAACAAAGGAGCTGTCGGAATGTAAGGTTTTCGCATGGTCTTTTGAAGATACGGAAAATCTTCCGAAAGCTCAGCATATCACAATATCCGCCGAAAAGGAAACATTTTTGCGAGAAGCGGCATTTTTCGATCCCGATAAAAATCCTATAATTCCGTCCGGCGGTACGGCAGAGGAACTGTTTGACGAATCCTCTCTGATTCCCGAAAGGGCAACAAATCTCAACGGCACATATTTTGACGAAATTTACCACGCAAGAACGGCATATGAATTTCTCAACGGTATAAAGGTCTACGAATGGACTCATCCGCCTTTAGGGAAAATTTTCATAGCTTTGGGAATCAAGATATTCGGAATGAATCCGTTCGGATGGAGAATAGCCGGTACGTTTTTTGGAATCTTAATGCTTCCGTTCTTTTATGTATTTTCAAAACGGCTGTTCAAAAAAACATGGCTCTCCGCAGTGGTTACAATTGCCTTTGCGTTCGATTTCATGCACTTTGTTCAGACAAGAATAGCAACCATAGACGTATATATAACCTTTTTCGTAATACTTATGTACTTCTTCATGTATGAATATTACAGTCTGAGCTTTTATGACGTTCCGCTGAAAAAAACATTTGTCCCTCTGCTTTTCAGCGGTATTTGCTTCGGTCTGGGAACAGCTTCAAAGTGGACGGGAATATACGCCGGCGCAGGACTTTGCGTATTGTTTTTCATGACAATGCATAAAAGATACAAAGAATATCTCTTTGCAAAAGAGAATCCGGAGTCCGAAAAAAGCTCCGAAATACTCGAAAGCTTCACAAAAAATCTGACCTATACGCTTGCATTTTGTATAGCCGCTTTTATAGTTATACCGATTATAATCTATCTGCTGTCCTATATACCATATGTAAAATGTGACGGCGGAGGGTTAAAAGTAATTTTAAAAAATCAAACCGATATGTATGTATACCATTCAAAAACTGTTCTCGATTCCACGCATCCGTATTCCTCAAAGTGGTATGAGTGGATAATAATGAAACGGCCTATCTGGTACTATTCCGGAAAAGTAACGGATACGATTAAGGAGGGAATCAGCGCTTTCGGAAATCCGCTTGTATGGTGGACCGGAATCCCGGCGGTGATATACACGATTTACAAAGCCGTAAAATACAAAGATTCAAATGCAATATTTCTTGTAACCGGATATTTTGCACAGCTTATTCCGTGGATTTTCGTTGACAGGGTTGTGTTTATTTATCACTACTTCCCCTGCGTTCCGTTTTTGGTGCTGTGCATAGGCTATTCAATATCGGAGCTGTACAAACGCAGCGAGAAAACAAAATATGCCGCAATCGTCTATGCGGCGGCGGTAATCGGTATGTTTTTAATGTTCTACCCGGTTCTTTCCGGTATGAGCGTAAACAGCGCAATGGTTGATAAATATTTGCGATGGTTTTCCTCATGGGTTTTGATTTAGTCATAAAAACAATAATTATTCATATAAATAGTACAGGCAGGGTGTTTTAAGCTGCCTGTACTTTTTATTACGGAGGACTTTTTCATGAACTGTATTTTTCCGATAATGGCTGCCGCTTCTATCATTTACTCATTTTTTGCAGGTACCGTTGACGAAACGGTAAATGCCTGTCTGTCCGGTGCGGCGTCCTCGGTTGAAATTGTTCTGTCCTTTGCCGGGATTATGTGCTTTTGGAGCGGTCTTTTGAAGGTTGCCGAAAAAAGCGGCGCAATCGGTGCGCTTTCAAGACTGATAAGCCCCGTTACAAGGCTTATTTTCCCGAAGCTTGATCAATCCTCCGCCGCAATGCAATACATCACCGCAAATATGAGTGCGAATATGCTCGGAGTCGGAAATGCCGCCACTCCGGCAGGAATTTCCGCAATGAACGAGCTTGATAAGCTTAATCCCCACCCCGAATATCCGAGCGATGAAATGAGCCTTTTTACCGTGCTGAACACATCGAGTATTCAGCTTGTGCCGACTACCGTTATTGCCATGAGAGCCGCGGCAGGCTCTCAGAAAGCGGATATAATTATCCCGTCCGTACTCGCCGTTTCGGCAATAAGCGTAATTTGCTCGCTATGTGCAATGAAGCTTATCCTCATATTTTGCAAAAAGGAAAAGAAAAGAAATATTATACCTGAATACGGAGGCTTTATATGAAATATATTCTTCCTTGTATTATATTGGCGATACTTTTTACCGGTTTAAAAAACAGGGTTTCGGTGTATTCGGAATTCAGCGACGGCGCTTTGAATGGAATGAAAACTGTTGCGGGCATATTCCCTGTGATTCTTGCAATGACAGCCGGCGTTTCCATGCTGAAAGCGTCGGGACTTATGGGATTTATCGCTCAGTTGTTATCTCCCGTCACAGTGCGCATGAATATCCCCCCGGAGGTTCTTCCGCTTATACTTGTTCGCCCCTTTTCCGGCGGCGGCTCGCTTGGGGTTTTATCCGGCATACTGGATTCCTGCGGTGCGGATTCCTATCCCGGCTTGCTTGCTTCAATTATAATGGGTTCATGCGAAACAACATTTTATACTCTTATGGTCTACTTTAAAAATACACGTGTAAAGCATACTGCAAGAATAATCCCGGCGGCAGTTTTCGGAGATATTGTCTGCGTTGCCGCAGGAGTTGTTATATGCTTGCTTTTTCCGATATAAAAACAGGCTTGAAAAACGCACGGTTTTCAAAAGCCTGTTTTATTTCATATGTCAAAAATAAGTCTTTACTAATCTTGAGGATAGTATTTCGAAAGCCAGTCAAGCTCTTTTCTTTTGTTGTTCTCCGAATACCAGCCGCCGTTATAAAGCCTGTCGATTCTTGCAAAATACTCTTCATACATATTCGCTATGCGTTCGCACGAATAATTCTTTACCGCCCATTCGCGGCACTTTTCGGGCTTGATTTTATCAATATTTTTAACCGCCCAGCAAAATTCCTCAAAGCTTCTGCACCTGTACCCGGTCATGCCGTGCAGAACCGTTTCGGGAAACGCTCCCCAATCGGTGGTTATAACAGGTGTTCCCATAAGCTGTGCTTCAACGTTTACACCCCCGAACGGTTCAAGATAATATGTAGGCATCAAAACCGCCTTTGCCTTTCCCATCAGCTCCGCTCTTTCATCAAAGCCTACCGCAGGCTTATATATTATGTGTTTTTCACCCGAAAGGTATAAGCCCTCGTTCGGATTGTCAAGACTTCCCTGTCCCACAACATACAGCTTGTTTCCGGTTGCCTTTGCTATGTCGCTTGCAAGCTGAACTCCTTTTCTCGCGATTATTCTTCCGAAATACAGCAGATAGTCCTCTTTTTTCTCCCTATAAGGAAAATCCTTGATTTCAAAATAATTCGGAATCACTGCGTCATACCAACAGCCGTCCTGAATGTTCATCAGTCCGTAAACATGGTGCATCCATGCATACGATTCAAACACCCGGTGTCCCGAAAATACTCCGGTATAGCCTATACCCGGCTCTACCGTTATCATGCCTGTTCCGTCCGCAATCGGTTTATGAAAATTCCCCATGGTGCAGAGCAAAATATCCCCGGGCTGCTTTCTTGAGTTTATTTCACGGATTGCATTTTCGTTGAATATCCTATGCGCTTCGTCCGACGGATCGAATTTAAAAAAGCTTTTTTTCCTGTCATATTCACCATATACTTTGTTCAAAATGTCTTTGCCCGATACCGGAATAAATTCATCACACTGTACCTGTGAGCCGTCAACTCCGTAAAAATATACGGTATGCCCCTTTGATTTCAGCATCTTAGCGAGCTTTATGATTTTCTGCGTATATGCGCATGAGGAATTTTCGCGTGTGGTTTCCAAATGCGCCAGCCCCAACAAATGAAATCTTAATCTTTTCATATTAATCTCCATTCCGCTTTTATAGCATGATTCGGAATCGGGGCTGCTCGGCGGCAGCCCCTTTTTCGCTTCTTATACCGTATACTGTAAGGTTACAGCTACACCCTCGGCAAGTTCGAGAGTTGTAGGTATTGTATTAATTCTTACACCGATTAAATCCAAAGCCGAAAGATCGGCAGAACCGCTTTGCAGTATACTGCAATTGCTCGGATTTGGGCCGGTTACGGTTGCCGACAAGCCGGTTGAAACGATTTCACCGGTACAGGTTTTCCTGAATACCGTTGCGGTAACGCTCTGGTCTGTTGTAAGTGTATTTGTTTTTATATTAAGCGCAATTCCCGAAAGAACGGCGTTCTGAGGAATGACCACAGAGCTGTTGAGCAAACCGACGTTTGTTCCTCCCATGCCGACCCAATCGTTGTTTGTAATTGAGCCCGGTGTTTGAAGAAATACAGAATTAACAGATGTTCCCGAAGGACCGGTTGCTCCTGTTGCTCCGGTTGCACCTGTTAAGCCGATTGGACCGGTCGCTCCTGTTGCTCCCGTTTCACCTGTTAAGCCGATTGGACCGGTCGCTCCGGTTGCTCCTGTTAAGCCAATCGGACCGGTTGCTCCTGTTGCTCCCGTTTCGCCTGTTAAGCCGATTGGACCGGTTGCTCCTGTTGCTCCCGTTTCGCCTGTTAAGCCGATTGGACCGGTTGCTCCCGTTGCTCCCGTTTCGCCTGTTAAGCCAATCGGACCGGTTGCTCCCGTTGCTCCCGTTTCACCTGTTAAGCCAATCGGACCGGTTGCTCCCGTTGCTCCGGTTGCTCCTGTTAAGCCAATCGGACCGGTTGCTCCTGTTGCTCCCGTTTCGCCTGTTAAGCCGATCGGACCGGTTGCTCCCGTTGCTCCGGTTGCACCTGTTAAGCCAATCGGACCGGTTGCTCCCGTTGCTCCGGTTGCACCTGTTAAGCCAATCGGACCGGTTGCTCCTGTTGCTCCGGTCGGACCTCCGGCAGGACCCGTTGCTCCGGTTGCTCCCGTTTCACCCACCGGTCCTCTCAGACCCATAGGCCCCATAGGTCCTTCCGGACCTGTCGGTCCGGTTGCTCCCGTTGCTCCGACCTCTCCCCTGCAACAGCAGCTTTTTCCTCCCGACTGATTGGATATATCATTTCTTGTAATTTTCATTCTTTCACACCTTTGATTTCTGTTTTCATCATTAAAATTCATTATTTCACCCCCTTCAATTTATAATATGCTTTTCTCTTTTCTTATGTTCACGGTATTTAGGCAACAAAAAAGCACCGATTTTTGAATCAATGCTTTCTATTCCGTATTAATTATTGCTTATATGCTTCCGGCGGCTGTCCCACTTTAATGTCTTCATCGATTTTAGTTACCTCCGAGGTCGATTTGCTGACCTTGAACCAACCGACTGAGGCGGTATGTTCACCGTCAGAATCTTTCATCACTTCATATGCATGTATAATATAGCTGTCGTCCTCCTCACGGTCAAGCTCAACCTTTTGCGGTATGTATATATTATTCTGTTTCATATATTTCATCGCAAGCTTTACGGCATTATCGGAGCTTGTCGCTTTTATATCCTCATCCGTTACCTCATCGGCTCTCACTCCCGAGCCTGCCGATTTTCCCGAATCCTTTACAACCTTTGACGGATCGGGAGTTTCCGGAATTGACGGAGTTCTTTTCGGATCTGTTTTTCCTGTTTTAATATCTGCGGTTTCAAGCGGCTTTGGCGTTTGATCGTCCTTTTTTCCGTCCTGCCCGTTGGCGTCTGAGCTTGCCGTCTGAGAAGCTTCGGGCGAAGCTGACGGATTTTCGGTGTTTGTTTCTTTCTTTTTTCCGCAGCCCGAAAGCATTGTAAGCGCAAGTATAAAAATCAATATTTTTTTCAACATAGTATAAATCATAGCCTTTCTTATTAAATAATAAAAAATCAATTGCAGGCTTCTTCAGTATTCTGCACGATAAGATTATTGTACCACAAAGTTTTTATTATATCAATATTTTTTTGTATATAATTTGTAAATATTTAACTAATTGCTCTTTTTGTTTGTTACTGCTGTTCTTCCTGTTCGGTCTTCGCTTTTTTCTTGTTTCCGTACCATTCCAGAACCTTGTATGCCATAGGATGTATTTCTTTTCCGTACTTTTCGTTGTGTCTTACGGTTGCCGCCGTACAGGCTTCAACCGCTTCGTCAAGATCTTTTTCTGCTATTTTTCTCAGCTCTTTAACCCCCGGGAAAGTTCTTCCGTCCTCAATCATATCGGCAACATATATTATTTTTTCAAGCTTCGTCATATCGGGATGTCCCAAGGTGTGCCACTTTATCGCCGATAAAATCTCTTTATCCCCGATTCCGAATTCGATGTGTGCAATTCTTTCTCCGAGCTTTGCATGAATAAGTCCCGGATTGCTTATTTCGCCCTCATCAAGCTCAACGTCGTAATCGATGCATTTTTGTCTTGCCTTTTCATGAGGAATATTTTTTGCACAGTCATGAACCATTCCGGCGATATATGCTTTTCTCGTATCAACTCCGTACTTTTCAGCCAGCTCCACAGCCTTTTTCGCAACATTTACACTATGCGTAAAACGCTCCGGCTTGAGTCTGCGCCTGATTTTGCTTTCCAGCGTTCCTGCGTCGGAGGCATAGATATTATTTCTGTTAATAAACTCCAGTACACTTCTGGGCATTAAACCGGTAACGTCTTTTCTTTTTTCAATCATGCTTCTTATCTGTGATGATGAAATATCTATAATACCGGCTTCAATCCTCTCAATTTTACAATAATACTCCCTCTTGATATTCTCAATATCCTCATCGGTATTATATCCGGTTCTGTCATATACGGCAAGCGTACACAGTTCGCATATTCTCCTCGGTCTGTTCCATGCCGGCAGATCATGCAGCGAATCAGCGCCTATTATCAGATACAGCTCGGATTTTTTGTATTTTTTTCTGAAATACTGCAATGTATCTGCCGTATATGAATATTCTTCACGGTTTACCTCAAAATCACACGGCTCGAATTTTGAATAATTCTTTATCGCCATGCAAACCATTTTATGCCGTATCCTTGCGTCAAGTATCTTTTTTCCTTTTTTGTGCGGAGGATTTCCGCTTGTAACGAAAAACACCATATCAAGCCCCAGCTGCCGCACAGCCTTTTCCGCAATCGCCAGATGTCCGTTATGAATCGGGTTAAAGGTTCCCCCCATTATTCCTATTTTAGACATATTTATCCTCCAATCCGCTGCCGTAAGGCGGCACAAATTCAAACGTGAAAAAATGCAGTCAGACTGCCTTTTTGAGAGGCTGCGGCGTATGCGTATACTCCCAACCTCCGGCAAAAAAATCAAGCGGCTGTGCCCGAAAAAGACAAAACCGCCGTAACAAAAGCATTTTTAACAATCATTTTTTTAATTCATCTTTTTTCTTTCATCGGGGCAGTTCTATCTTTCTGTTTTTCGGCTTTTCCGCTTTTTTGTAAATGACAGCCTTTGAACCGATTGCCTGTATCGGCTCGGCTTCAAGTATTCTTGCCAGCTCGTTGCAGCATATTTTTGTATCAAGCATTGCTGTTTCCAGAATATGTATTTTTATGAGCTCCCTCGCTTCAAGCGCAAGCGACAGCTGATTTATAAGCTCCTCCGTTATTCCGGATTTTCCTATCTGAAAAATAGGCTCTGTTGTATTTGCAAGCTTTCTCAGATATGCTCTCTGTTTACTTGTAATCATAGATATTTCCCTTCACGTCCCGGCAAATCTGCCGTTTTTTCTTGCCGTAACAAACGGCATAATATATGTGCATACTTTTCTACAGTTTAAGCATTTCCAGAAAGCCCATTTTCGGAAATGCCGTCGGAATAACCTGTTTGTTTTCCAGAATCAGCTCTGCATTATGCTGCATATAGTCCCATCGTTCCTGCCCGTAGCCGGCAGTAACCGCCTTGTGTGCATCCTGCATATGAGATTTCCTCGACGTCATATTATGCATATCGCTCCCGATTACCTGTGCCGCTCCGTGTTCAAAAAGATATGGCATAAATCTTTTCATTGCTCCGCTGATAAATGCGTCGGCATTTACCTGATACAGCAAATCAAGCGAAAACAGGTTGCCGAATTCATTTTTATGCTCCTTGAATCTTTCTATATGAGCCATAACCGGCCGCATCCCCTGAAGCAGCAGCGCATACAAAAAATCATAGTGATTCATGCTCCACTTTTTGTAAGGCATTTCGACAAGAATATAATTCGTGTTCTCAATGCACAGCGGCTTTAGGACTTGCGGATTTGCGACCTCCTCCATTACCCTAAGCTCGCACCCAAGCTTAATCTCCGGGTAATTCCCCGGCTTATTCTTTATCCCGTCAAGCAGAATTTTCAAGCTTTTTAACCGTGCCGCATTATACTTTTCAAACTGCGATTCGTTGTTTATGTAGCAGTGCGGAGTAGCGATTATCGTGCGTACCCCCTGATTATAGCTCTCACTCAGCATATTTAAGCTTACCTCAACGGACGGTGCGCCGTCATCTATTCCCGGCAGAATATGCGAATGAAAATCAATCATTTACAGCCTCCGTTTCATTTGCCGTACCCATACCGGCATTAAATGGTTTTTATATATGACTTTACAAGCTCCTCCAAAAGCTCATCTCTCTCAACCTTGACTATTTTGTTTCTCGCTCCGTTATAGCTTGTAATATAAGTCGGATCTCCCGACAGAATGTACCCGACAATCTGGCTGATCGGGTCATACCCCTTTATCGAAAGCGCAGTATATACCTCACTCATTATCTCCCTTACTTCCTTTTCCTTATCGTGTTCAAGGTTGATTTTCATGGTTTCATTCAGTTCCATATCCGACATCTCCTTCCTGAATTTCCCAAGGCATTCTGTCATTTTCTTCTCTCAGATAATCAAAAATTTTCCAAACTCCTTCTCCCGTCACAGAATCGACAAAAAATATTTTTTCACAGCCGGCAAGTCTGAGCCATCTCTCTGCCTGCTTCACATCGGCACCGGGCGAATTAATCTGCGTTACAATTCCTATCACGTCACGGTTGGCAAGCGGCGTAATACACGGACTGAACAGCGAATACGCTTCCCTTGCGCTTATCAGCAAACCGACAACCTGCGCTTCAAAGGTATACATCGCAAGCGCCGCTCCGAGATTTTTTGTCTGTATATATTCGCCCGGAGTGTCTATTATCACGTCGAAATGATTAGCATACTGCGTTTTGCTGTAATGTATTTTCTCGCCCCTCAAAGCCTGAGTAAGCGTTGTTTTTCCGCTTTCGCTCCGTCCTATAAGAATTATTTTTTTCATTACGTACGTGTAACCTCGCAAACCGAAAATCCGAGCGTATCACGTATATATATAACCACGGCTTCAATTGCCGCCTGCACGTCCGACACCGCTCCTGTGACAATAAGCGTTCCGCTGAAACGATCGACAAATCCAAGCTCCACACCTGATGTTTTCAGTGCAATATCCGCCGCAATGACCGCCGTTTCCGCCGGACTTACCGTCAGTATTCCGATTGCCGATCTTTGATAATCAATGTCCGGATTCAGCCCGAGCTTGCGGTATATAACCTCGTCCGGTCCGGCTATTATGTGCGCAAGCGTAATCTGCTTGCCCGGTACAAGCTCCTGTATTATTCTGAGCTTGCCATCACCATTGTTTTGCAAAACGTCATTAAGCTCCATTCCGCTGCACCTCCCGGTAAAAGCCTTATTCTTTCGTTTTATCTTTATCATCTATTTTACAGATTATTATATCATTTTTTATTCTGAATTGCAAGCTTTTTAATCATATTGAAATATTGTTATAATATATCTGTCAATTCTTTAGGTTTTGTTTGAAAATAAAATAATTTAAAATTTATTATTGA
Organism: uncultured Clostridia bacterium; assembly: GCA_934462715.1. Lineage (GTDB taxonomy): Bacteria > Bacillota > Clostridia > UBA1381 > UBA1381 > RGIG1988. The sequence continues at coordinate 97,130 of CAKSIJ010000008.1, read as the reverse complement.
ATAAAATCTGTCAATTTATGAAGCCTTTAAGAACCGCACTCACTTTGTGTTCTTCAAGCTATACAAAACTCCAACATACCTGCGGCAGCAAAATTTTTTTGCAAAAGAGATGCAAGCAGGTTGTGCTTTTTCAGAGCGCAGTCATACTTTGTGTACTTCATGCTCCGAAAAATTCCAATATACCCTCGGCGACCGGTTTTTTTCGCAAAAGAGATGCAGGCAGGTTGTGCTTTTTCAGAGCGCAGTCATACTTTGTGTACTTCATGCTCCGAAAAATTCCAATATACCCTCGGCGACCGGTTTTTTTCGCAAAAGAGATGCAAGCAGGTTGTGCTTTTTCAGAGCGCAGTCGTACTTTGTGTACTTCAAGCTCTGAAAAAGTGCAAGATGCGCCGCATATCTTTTGCGAAAAAAAAGAAACCCCATAAAAACCGTATCATAGATCATATTTCTTACCTGCAAAGCAGGTGGGTCGTAACCTTTGTACATTATATGTCCACTGGCAGTCCCGAAGGAAAGGAGGCGTATACGCCGCACAAAGAGTGTACATCCCTTATAAGAAGTGTTGGTAAAAAAATGATCCGACACGCGAGTCACAGGGCTTTTTTCTTTTGTAATAATATAATAACACATTTCAAAGATAATTTCAATAGTTTCTGTAAAAATAAATTATTTTTTCATCTTTGATATTGTTATTATTTCAGAAAAAGGGGATTATTATTCTCCGGCTTCTTCATCACGTCTTAAAAATTCCGCAAAAGCTGCTTCAAGCTCTTGTTCATCGTCAACAGTGATAAGCTCGGGATTTTCTTCATCGGTTTCATCAACCTTCATGATAAGAACCTCGTCTGTTTCTTCGCCCTCGTCGACAACCTCCAGCAATGCAAAATAAGTTTCGTTGTTGAGTTCAAAAACGTCAATTACGGCAAATTCTATTTGATTTCCGTTTTCGTCCTCAAGCATAATTATATTATCTTCCATTTGATTTTTCCTTTCTGTATTTCGTGATATTTTAACGGCAAAGCCGTTATTAACCTCTGTTCTGCCGCTGTGCGGCAACACAAATCTCAACGTAAAAAGACCAGCTTCATATTTTTCACGTTATAATTGATGTATTAATTTTATTACATAACCGCTGAATTGTCAACTGTTTTTTTCATTTTTTATTAGTTTTTTATCAATTCCTCCATTGCGCTGAGAATAATTCTTGCATTTTCTTCATAAATGCCGTCAAGAGCTTCAAGCGGAAGCGGATTTGTTCCCTTGCCCATTTCCACGGTAAAACCTGATTTTGAAAATTCTCTGATAAACCAATCCTTGCAGCCTCCGAACGCTGCGGTGCCGGTAGGCCTTTCAAGCGAGTAGCCGCTTTCGGCTGCCATTCTTTGCGCTGCCGCATAAGACCTTTCGGGAACAGAGCCGTCAAAATCATAGTATATCTCTCCGCCCTGCGAATGAAATGCAATAAGCATATCGAATTTTTCTCTGCAAACCAAATCTACGATTGCCTTTGTTTCGGGCTCGCTTTCGGGTGCTTCTCCTCCGAAGCCGGACGGAGCCGGATATGCCTTGACCGCTCTCCAGCCGGCATTGTAATTATGATTTATGTCAACTCCGTTTGCGTTCGCCTGCCACACCTTATTGAAGCTGTGTATTCCCACCTTGCTTATCAGCTGTCTGTGATAAGGATTTGTGATGTCGATTCCGTTCACGGCAATATCCACTCCATCCGGATTCACCATAGGCACGGCAAACAGCGTCACTTTTGAAAACAGCTTTTCGGTATCATACCCGAAAAAACGCTCCGAAGATACATATGTACTGCAATATTCATTCAAAAATCTTATTATAAAGGCTGCGGTCAGATATTCCAAGCCGTGGTGTGCTCCGTTTACAAACAGCTTTTTTTGACCGTTCCCCGCCTTAATACAGTATAATTTCTTCTCCATTACACTTTCGCCTATCGAAAACAAATCGCAGAATTTATAACGTCTTGCCAGAGCATTGCAATCTCCGGCAAGCATGGTATAATCGTAACCCATACAAAACTCCCTTCCGCCCTGACGGGCAGGTATTTTTAATTTTAGTTGTGAAATTTATAGTATTATAAATATATGAAAAATTTTAAAAAAATATACCGCGCTTATTGAAAAATGCCATAAAAAGTGTTATAATCAAAGCATAATTTTCCATTGGGCATAATGTGACGAAACAGAGGTTTAAAATGATAAAAGCATACAAAAATAAAATTCCTCACATAGGCAATGACGTTTTTATTGCGGAAAACGCATTTATTATCGGCGACGCCGAAATTGATAACAGCTGTTCGATATGGTTCGGAGCGGTAATCAGAGCTGATGAGGATAAAATAATAATCGGGAAAAATACAAATATTCAGGATAACTGCACGCTGCACGTTGATAAAAACAAGCCTGTGATTATAGGAGAAAATGTCACGGTAGGTCATAATGCAGTGGTTCACGGATGTGAAATCGGCGATTGCTCGCTTATCGGCATGAACTCAACAATTCTTGACGGCGCAAAAATCGGCAAAAACTGCGTAGTAGGCGCAGGCGCCGTTGTTACTCAAAACAAGACCTTCCCGGATAATTCTCTTATTATGGGCATCCCGGCAAAGGCGGTAGGAATTGTTGATTTTGCGGCAAGAGAGTCAATTCTCCTAAATGCCGGGCATTATGCGCAAAAAGCAAAAGAGTATACAGTTTGAACTCTGTATACTCTTTTGTGTTATAATTCAGCATTTGAATTATTACAAAAAACAGCTTATCTCCTCGGCAAGCTCCTCTTCAAGTGTGATAAGACGTTTTGCAATATTTTTAGCCTTTTCCTCCGCAGCTTCATATTTGTTCAAATACTTGTTCAGGGACTTGACTCCCATGTTACAACCGTCGGTAATCAGATCCGAAACGGTTTTGTCGCCCCGATTCATCGACAGCATGACGTTTGTCTTTATCCATGACATTCCCTTTGCCATAGGATTCGGCTCTTTTCCGCTGTCCTCATAGGAATTGAGAAGCTCGTGCGTTTCATTTCCGAGCTTTTCATGCTTCTGCTTGCTTTCGTTGAGTATTCTTTTAAGCTCCTCATTCTCCGTTTTGTCAAAAACATTGTCTATTGTGGCTACGCCCATTTTTATTCCTGCGTTACATTCGCGCAAAAGCTCAATTGTGTCACTGTTAACCATTTCAATCTCCATTCCGCCGCCGTACGGCAGCACAAAAATCCAACACAAAAAATGTATTTTTCATGTTAAAGCTGTCACGGTATCAGTATACCCCAAGTTTATTTCTTTATACGCCATATGCCGAAATTTACATTTCCCAGCCGCCGTTGATTCCGATTGTCTGTCCGGTAATATAGGACGAGTCATCGGACGAAAGAAAATATATAAGTTCCGCACATTCCGCCGCCGTTCCCATGCGACCCAACGGAATTTCCGAACAGATTTGCGAAATATCTTCCTCCGAAAAAACGCCGTTCATCGGAGTGTCTATCATTCCGGGCGCAACGCAATTTACCCTTATTCCCGACAAGCCCAGTTCCTTTGCAAGCGCTTTCGTAAAGCCGATTACCCCGGACTTTGCGGCGGAATACGCAACCTCGCACGAAGCGCCGCATTGTCCCCAGATTGACGATATGTTTACAATTGCTCCCCTTTTTTTTACAATCATCTTTTTTACAACGGGCAAGGTCACATTATACACGCCGTTCAGATCAATGTCTGTCATTTTTTTCCATTCCTCCGGCGTGATGTCAATGAAAAGCCTTTGCTGCGATATTCCGGCATTGTTGATAAGAACGTCAATTTCAAAGCACTGCTTTGTTATATTGTCTATCGCTTCGATTGTACTGTCATAATCCGAAATGTCGGCTTTCACTCCAACAGCTCCGGTTTCTTTTTCAAGCTGCTTTGCTTTTTCCTCCCGTGAACGGTAGATAAAAAACACACGGTATCCTTTTTTTGAAAACAATTTAACGCAAGCCTCGCCGATACCGCCCGTTCCGCCGGTTATTACAGCCGTTTTCATATGCATATCCTCTCGTTCCGTTAAAAATTACTTCCGTTCCAGCCCCAATCGCTGACAGGGTGATACGTTACATACACCGAGTTACCCGGAATGTCAAGTTCTTTTTTGAAAATATCGCAGATGATACCCGTCATTCTGTCATAAGCCTCCGACGGTGCGTTTCCGAACAGGCTTACCTCTGTGTAAACTCCCTTTTCAAGCTTTTTTCCGCCCATCCAAAGGTCATAATTATCGGATATTCCCACCATCAGATATGTTTCGCTCTTGTTTAAAGCCGATACGGCCTTTCCGAGCTCTGTTTTTATTCTTTCCTTTTGCTCCGCCGTTAACGGCAATGTTATTTTTGAATCGATAAACGGCATATTAATCCTCCATTCCTCCGCCCTGCGGCGGCACAAATCCAAACGCAAAAAGCTGCTCCGCATATTTTTCACGTTAAAATTTTTCCGTTACTTTTAATTTAATATAATATATATTATCACAAATTCGGGAGTTTGTAAACATTTTCTTTTAATTTGATAAAAAGCCTTGCAAACAGCAATACTGTTGTGATATAATTTAACTGTATAAAAAATATATGGAGGAATAATCATGATTAACCGGAAAAATCTCGAGGAAAAACCGTATGCGCCTTTAGCGGAAATTTCAAGATCCGTTGCCGCCGACGGCTGTGTTCTTCTAAAAAATGAAAACAGCGTTCTTCCGCTGACTCCCGATAAATGCGTATCGGTTTTCGGCAGAACTCAAATTGATTACTATAAAAGCGGAACAGGCTCGGGCGGACTGGTTCATACCGCATATACCGTCAACATTATTGACGGTATGCTCAATAATAACAAAATAAACGTAAATACCGATCTGCTTGATGTCTACAAAGAATGGATAAAGGAAAATCCGTTTGACATCGGCCACGGCTGGGCTACAGAGCCGTGGTGTCAGAAAGAAATGGTTCCGTCTGAGGATATTGTTTCGGAGGCACGCAAAAAATCCGATACTGCGGTAATCGTAATTGGCAGAACAGCAGGTGAGGACAGGGATAATTCTGAAGAAAAAGGCAGCTGGTATCTCACAGACGAAGAAGAAGCTTTATTTGACGTTGTATCCCGTCATTTTGAGAATACCGTTGCTGTGCTGAACGTCGGAAACATAATCGACATGAACTGGGTTGACAAATACAATATAAAATCCGTTCTATACGTATGGCAGGGCGGTCAGGAGGGCGGAAACGCCGTTGCCGACGTGCTTTCGGGCGATGTAAACCCCTCGGGCAGACTTTCCGACACAATCGCATATCATATTTCGGACTATCCGGCATACAACTCCTTCGGCGGCAAGCTTTTCAACATATATCAGGAGGATATATATGTCGGCTACAGATATTTTGAAACCTTTGCAAAGGACAGAGTTATGTATCCTTTCGGATTCGGACTTTCCTACACCGAATTTGACATAAATACCGGCAACGTTTCGGAATGTAACGGTACCATTACCGCAAAGGTTACGGTAACAAACAAGGGCAGCCGTGCCGGGCGCGAGGTTGTGCAGGCATACTTTGAAGCTCCGCAGGGCAAGCTCGGCAAAAGCAGCCGTGAGTTATGCGCTTTTGCAAAAACGCATATTCTTAATCCCGGAGAAAGCGAAGAAATCAAGTTAAAAATAAATGTTTCGGATATGGCGGCATATGATGACAGCGGAATCACAGGCAACAAGTCCTGTTATGTTCTCGAAGCCGGAAAGTATAAGCTTTATATCGGCAAATGCGTCCGCTGTGCAGAAAAGGTATTTACATATGACGTAAATACGCTCAAAGTAACACAAAAGCTTTGTGAGGCAATGGCGCCCGAACGTCTTTTTGAAATAATGTATCCGTCAGAATCGGACGGCGGATATACTCCGTCATACAGAAGCGTTTCAACCCGAACGGTTGATTACAAGCAGCGAATCAGAGAAAAACTCCCCAAAGAAATCAAATATACCGGCGACAAAGGAATCAAGCTGATTGACGTCAAAAACGGAAAGAACACAACGGAGGAATTTGTTGCCCAGCTGGACGATACCGATTTACGCTGTATCATTGTCGGAGAGGGAATGAGTTCTCCGAAAGCACGTCCCGGAAACACAGGTGTATTCGGAGGAATAACAAAATCGCTTGCGGATTTCGGTATTCCTGTCATCGCTCTGTGCGACGGTCCGTCCGGTATACGCATGGACAACGGCGATGCCGCAACAAGTATGCCCAACGGCACTCTGATTGCCTGCACGTGGGACACAGAAAGCGCTCAAAAGCTTTATGAAAACCTCAGCGTGGAGCTTTGCATTAACAAGTTCGATTCACTGTTGGGTCCCGGAATGAACATTCACCGCTATCCCTTGAACGGCAGAAATTTTGAATATATGTCGGAGGATCCGTTCCTCACAGGTAAAATATGCGCTTCTCTTGTAAAAGGTGCGGCGGTTTACGGCAATTCCGCAACCATAAAGCACTTTGCGGTAAATTCGCAGGAATACTGCCGTTCTCAGGTTGACGCGGTTGTTTCGGAAAGGGCTTTGAGAGAGATATATCTGAAAGGCTTTGAAATAGCAGTTAAAGACGGCGGAGCAAAATCAATTATGACCTCATATAATCCCGTTAACGGTCATTGGTCATCGGTAAATTATGAGCTTACAACTACCGTTCTTCGCGACAACTGGGGCTATACGGGCTTTGTCATGACCGACTGGTGGCCAAAACTCGGTCAGAATGACAGCCGGGAAAAGAAAAATCTTTATGAGCTTGCCGAATCGCAGAACGATGTTTATATGTTAAGCGGAGATTCACTGAACCTTAACAGCAATATAGAAGAAGCTCTCAAAGACGGAACTCTTACAAGAGGTCAGCTGCAAAGAAATGCTGTTAACCTGCTCAATTATATAGTTAATACTCACTCTCTCGAACGCTTTGTCGAAAGCGGCGGAAAGCTTATTCTTTCGCTCAAAGATAAAATTGATGAGCTTAGCACGGTTTATGAGTACGGTGCAGTTAACAACAAAGATACAATCGATATAGATTTGGATAAACCGGGCAAATATCTTCTGTGCGCCGACTATACCTCAGACGCCTCGGAGCTTGCGCAGCTGACTATATCAACCTCGCTTAACGGCGTTGAGGCTACAAAAGCAACAGTTCGGGGAACAAACGGGACAACCAAAACCGCTTACCTCGATTATACCCTGCTCGGCACAAAAATGTCGGTAACATTCCAATTCCCCGAAGCTCTGCACATTAAGGGAATCAGAGTTATGAGATAGCTTTAAAGCCAAATTACAAATTTATATAAAAAACAAGCATAACACGCAAAAATGTTATGCTTGTCTTTTATATTGCACATTTTTTAACTGTTAACACAGTAAAGCTTAAAAACAACCGTTCCGTTAAATTTTAGATTTTTATTAGCATTCAAGATTTTCTTATATTGGTAATTACAGATGTTGTGCAAGCTAAAGTACATTATGTTCACGATAAAAAATGCGCCAACCGAAGCCGGCGCACAAAAAACGCAAACTCCGATTGTCGCCAAACAAGTCTCAAGTATTTGAAAAGGAGACACCTTTACACAATCATCTTGACGGAATTCACATTTCTTTCAAACTCACAAAATGATTGTGTATAACAAAGAAAAGTGTATTTTAAAATAAAAATACCCTTAACAACTACCGTATGAAACTTATTTGGCATAAATATAATACCACAAATTACCTTAGATTTCAATATATTTTTACAATTATTGTCAATTTGCTGATAAATATTTCACATTTATTTCAAAATTATCATTAATTATCCAATAAGATTATATCGGCAAAGACTGTAAAAGGCGATGTATAACACACCGCCTTTAAAAAATCCGTATAATTATTAATTGTCTTTATGTAATGATTTCCAGCCGTCTATTCCGCTGTTTCGTATTGCCGTAAAAAGTCTTTTCTTCATTCCCGGATTAACCGTTTTGTTCATATACGCTATCAAGTCTTTGATTTCCCTGCGCTTTGTTTCTCCGTCAACGGGGCAGGAGCTTTTCTGCACCAGTACATTTAAGCGTCTTACCGCTCCCTTTATATCCCCCTCGCGCACATAAATCAAAGGTCTTATCTGATATATTCCGCTCTTATCCAATTTCATATAAGGTGAAAAGCAATTGATTCTTCCCTCATATAAAAGACTGAGCATAAATGTTTCCAGGACATCGTCATTATGATGTCCCAACGCTATTTTGGTGCAATGCTGTTCTGAGGCAAAGCCCTCCAAAGCTCCTCTTCTTAATTTTGCGCACAGAGAGCAGGGATTTGATTCGTTTCTGTAATCAAAAACAACCTCTTTTATATTTGTTTTCTTTACATAATATTCCGTGCCGAAGCTCTCGCAATACTTTTTTATCTCCGAATAATCGCTGTCATACCCCATATCGAGAGTCAAACCGACAACGGTGAATTTTTTCGGATAATATCTGCTTAGCAGCGCCAATGCGCCCAAAAGCACAAGACTGTCCTTTCCGCCCGACACTCCGACAGCCATGCGATCTCCCTCGTTAATCATATCATAATCTTCAATCGCCTTGCGAACCAAACCAACTATTCTTTTCACTGCCGTATAATTTATCCTTTAAACACTTCTTTGTTCTTCCACAAATAATCTATTCCCGAAAGCAGGGTAAACACTACCGAAATCCATACAATAATATTCGTTACAAGTATTGCCGGCTCCTGGATAAACCACTTATCATTTGTCATGACAATCGCCGCAATAATCGTTACCATCTGCGCCACCGTCTTAATCTTCCCGAACATACTTGCAGCTATGACATTTCCGTTTGTACCGGCTATCATTCTCAGTCCCGAAACCATCATTTCACGCAGGAAAATGAGCATGATTGCCGCCGAGCCGACCCATGTAATTCTTCCCGTTTCAAGCAATGCCAGATATGCCGCCATAGTCAGAAGCTTATCTGCAATGGGATCCATGAACTTGCCGAAGTTTGTTACCTGATTGCAGTGTCTTGCTATGTAGCCGTCCGCCCAGTCGGAAACGGACGCCAATATAAACACTGCCAGCGCCCACATTTTGCACGCTGTGCTGTCAATCAGCAAAAGGCACATAAACACCGGAACCAGTATTATTCTGAAAATAGTTATTTTGTTAGCTGTACTCATTCTAATCTCCATTCCTCCGCCGTTTCCCGCGGTTCGGATTCAACCCGAATAATTTATTTTTATGCTGTTTAGGCTTGAATTAAACTCTATTTTGCCTATCTTATAATCACCCTATGTGAAGTATCATAACCGCAATTTTAAAGAATATGATAAGTGATACTGCGTCAACAATCGTAGTGATAAACGGGCTTGCCATAACGGCAGGGTCAAAACCGATTTTTTTTGCAAGCATAGGCAGCGAACAGCCTATAAGCTTTGCTATAATGACCGTTACGACCAATGTAAGGCATACCACCAGTGCTACCGATACAAGACTCTGACCGCTTGAAAGTATGGCGTTTCTGTCGACAAGCATCATCTTTACAAAATTCGCCGCACCGAGAGTCAGTCCGCATAGCAGCGACACTCTTAATTCTTTCCACAGCACCTTGAATATATCCTTCATTTCCACATCGCCGAGCGACATACTTCTTATAATCGTAACCGAAGCCTGACCTCCGGAATTTCCGCCTGTGTCCATCAGCATAGGTATAAATGCCGTAAGAACAACGCACGCAGATAATGCGTCCTCAAAGGAGCTTATTATCTTTCCGGTAAAGGTTGCAGAAATCATAAGCAGCAAAAGCCATAAAATTCTCTTTTTATAGGTTTCAAAAACGCCGGTTTTCATATACGGCTTATCTGTCGGCATGATAGCCGCCATTTTTTCAATATCCTCGGTTGCCTCCTCCTGAATGACATCAATAGCGTCATCGACGGTGATAATTCCGACAAGTCTGTTTTCATTGTCAACAACAGGAAGCGCAAGAAAATCGTATTTTTCAAAGTTCTGAGCCGCCGATTCCTGATCCTCCTGGGTATTAACATAAATAATGTTTGTTTCCATTATTTCATCAAGATTCTTTGTTTCCTCGGAAAGCAAAAGATCCTTGACCGAAACAAGCCCCAAAAGGATTCTGTTCTCATCGGTGACATAACAGGTATAGATTGTTTCCTTATCCACGCCGGTTCTTCTGATGTGAGTAAAAGCGTCGGCAACCGTCATGTTCTTTTTTAAATCAACAAACTCGGTTGTCATAATGCTTCCGGCACTGTATTTCGGATATTTTAATATTTCGTTGATACTTTCTCTTTTCTCGGGATCGGTATGCCTTAAAATTCGCTTAACAACGTTTGCCGGCATTTCCTCGATAATATCTACCGTATCGTCCATGTAAAGCTCATCAAGCACTTCTTTCAGCTCCACATCGCTGAAGCCCGCAATCAGCAGCTCCTGCGTGTCCGAGCTCAGCTCGACAAACACCTCAGCTGCCATTTCCTTTGCAAGAAGTCTGAACAAAAGCGGCAGACTTTCCGACGGCATTTCCTCAAACATTATACCAATATCCGCAGGCTCAAGCTCGCAAAGCAAATCCTTAAGACTGTGATACTTTTTTTTGCTTAAAAGCTGCAAAATGACAGCTTCCAATTCTTCTTTCTTTTCCATTTAATCAGTCCCTTTCAACGCAAATCTGACAGTGCAATAACTCTTGTATGTACAAAGGTTATCTCTTTTATTCGGCTATTATACCGAAATTTACACATTTTCACGGTTTGCAGGACCTTTCGGGCATTAAAAAATAAGCAGCAAAGCATAAACGGAACCGGGTCCGCCGTATACGGCTGCCGTACTTCGCCCGACAGGTACTGCGCTGTCCGTATTACAATTACCGTTTTCCATTTATGCCTCACATCCTTTCAATATAAAATTCCGCCAGGTAATTGCAAAGCCGTTACGGTTTTGCAATTACCTGTTTTTTATCTGTATCCTCAATTAAACAGTTTATTAATGAATCACATTTTTCACTCTGCCGAGCCTTGGCTTGGGAGATAATCTCCCGGCTGCAAAGAATCGATTGTTCTGTTGCCTGTGCTTTGCGGGGGCTCAGTCTGTACAGGAACGCTGTCTGTATCTCCGAGCGGTGTTCCGTCCTCGTCAAAGCCGTTTTCACCGCCGCCGTCATCAAACATACCCGTCTGACTGTGATCTCCGTTACAGAAGGTCTGCGGCTCCTGTCCCCGCTTGAAATATTCCATAACACCGTTACAGTTTTCGCCTGCAAGCTGACCCGTGCGTTCGCACACGAATACCTCTATCAAATCGTCTCCGGCTTCAATCTTCCCGGCCGCCAGGCCCTCATGAACCTTATCCATTACCTTTTTCCACAGTCTTGCAGATATACTGCTGCTGATTCCCGCATTTGTAATGGATTTCGGCTGATCGAATCCGAACCATACCGCTCCGACATAATACGGAGTATATCCGACAAACCATTTATCATGATTTTCGTTGGTCGTTCCGGTTTTACCGTAGGTTGATATGCCGTTTGCAAGCTTTGCAACCTTACCTGTTCCGGAGCTTCCGTTAACAACTCCGTAGAGCATTTCCGACATTGTATATGCCGTGCTTGCGCTTATTACTTCCTCATTTTTTCCGCTTTTTTCCAATAAAACTCTGTTTGCGCTGTCAAGGACCTTGGTGTAGGTATGCGGTTCGTTATACTTGCCCTCGTTTGCAAATACAGCGTAAGCGGCCGCCATTTCTTTGGCGGTAACGCCCTTTGTAAGACCGCCAAGCGCAAGAGGGCTTAAATCCTTATCGGCGTCCACAACGGTTGTTAAACCGAATTTTTTCGTAACATATTCATAGCTTGTGCCTATTCCGACCTTTTGCAGAATCTTTATCGCCGGAATGTTCGCCGATATTTCAACGGCTTTTTTCACTGTCATCTGACCCTTGAAGCCCGAATATGCATTCTGCGGCTCCCAGTTCTTGATTTTTATTTTTTCGTCCACCACCGAGGTAGTCGGGGTTACAATTCTTTTCTCTATAGCCGGAGCATATACCGACAGCGGTTTTAAAGAAGATCCCGGCTGTCTTGTCGACTGCGTTGCTCTGTTAAGACCTCTTGCGTCCGTCTTTTTGCCCTTTCCTCCGGCAATACCCTTAATTTCACCGTTTGACGGATCGATTATTATCATGGAAGCCTGCGCCTTTGCGGCGGCTCCCGTGAAATTGGAGGAGCTTTCAAAAACAGATTCCACAGCGTCCTGGATATTTTTATCCATTGTTGTGTATATTTTCAGTCCGCCGCCGAAAACCTGCTGAGTTGCAAACGCTTCGGAATAACCTTTCTCCGTCTGCAAATCCTTTATTACTTCATTTACTACCGTATCCACAAAATACGAATAGATTTTACTCTTTATCTTCTCATGAGAGCCCTTGAGTCCAAGCTCCGAAGCGGTTGCTTCGTCGTATTCCTCCTTTGTTATTTTGCCCAGCTCATACATCTTTTTTAAAACGGTATTTCTCTTTTTCGTTGCGTTTTCCGGATTTTTGACAGGGTCATAGTATGACGGTTTCTGCGTTATTCCGGCAATCAATGCCGCCTCATTCAGCGTAAGCTTTGCCGCCGGCTTATCAAAATATGCATTGGACGCAGCCTCCACGCCGTAGCAATTGTTCGCAAGATAAATTACGTTCAGATACATTGTGAGTATCTCGTCCTTTGAAAGCTGTTTTTCAATCGCAACGGCTCTCATCATTTCCTTAACCTTTCTGGTTACGTTTCTGTCCTTTTCCTGCGTTATGTTTTTTATTACCTGCTGCGTTATCGTGCTTCCGCCGTATTTTGCGGTACCCATTCCGAGCTTTTCTCTGATATAGCCTATCGTTGCCCCGGCTGTTCTTTTGATATCAATGCCGCTATGCTCATAAAAACGCTCGTCCTCAATCGAAACTATTGCGTCCTTCATGACCTTCGGTATTTCATCGGAATCAACCCATATACAGTTACCGGCATTAAAAAGCGTAGCTGCCTCCTGCGAATTTCCGTTTTCATCGGTATAATATACAATAGATGAGCGCGTCAGAGCAAGCTCCTGAACATTCATCTCGTTTATTTCGTTAACAATCGCGGCATACATACCGGCACCTATTCCAATACAGGCAATAAGCGCAACAAATATGCACACGCAAACAGCGTACACTATGCTTTTTAGTATACCTTTGCTTTGTTTTTTAACCTTTTTCTGTTTGACTGCCGGCTTATGATGCGGCAATTCAAAGCTGCGTTTTCTGTTTCTGCGCATTTGAATCCCTCCGGGCGGGTCATAAGTTTTGTTCTTTCGCACATACCCAACATATATTATATTACAAATTCCAGTATTTTGCAATACTTTTATTTAACAGCAGTTATTTTTAACAAAATATTAATCTTTCAGATAGTTATTATTGACATAAATCATTTAAAATTGTTTCTTAAATGTTACAAAATTCAAGACCGAAAAAGCTTTGCGTGAGTTTTTTTGGAAACGTCTTAATACTGTACGGTATTTATTGTTTGCGCTTACGCATAATTGTATACACGGGCATATTTAAGCTCTGTACAAAGTATGAACACGTTATACTTTGCGTTTGTTATATTCCAGTCCTTTTGTATGTATCAACTTTCATCTGACGGGCATACTATATATGAATAGGAGTTGATTTTTTTGGGATTTCTTTTTAGCGTCATTGCCGGTGCTGCAATGAGTATTCAGGGAGTAATGAACACACGTCTGGGGGATAAAATAGGATTGTATGAAGCAAACGCATTTGTGCAGGGAACGGCATTTTTGCTTTCGATTGCGGCTGTCTGGATTGTCGGCAAGGGTGATTTCCGCCTTATCGGTCAAACCGACAAACTGTATCTTCTGGGCGGAGTTCTCGGGCTGATTATAACCGTCACCGTAATGCTCGGCGTAGGCAAGCTCGGCCCGACGGTTGCCATTTCGATTATACTCATAGCGCAGCTTCTTGTTGCGGCTCTTATTGACGCATTCGGACTTATGGGAAGTGAAAAAATCATTTTTTCATGGAACAAATATGTGGGTCTGCTTCTCATGCTCGGCGGTGTTTTGCTGTTTAAGATGAAATAACTTAGGCATGAAGTTCAGATATTATTCTTGCCAATGCGCTTTCGTTGTTCGTGACGGTTATTTTGTCGGCGGATTCTTTGACGCACGGAAGCGCATTGCCCACTGCATATGACAAATCGGCTTCTTTCAGCATACTTATATCATTCTCATAATCGCCAACGCACACAGTTTTTGTTACCTCAAAGGGTACAAGCCGTCTTATCAGTTTTATACATTCGCCTTTTGTGCTTTTTTTATCCAATATTTCAAGACCGGTATTCCAGCTGTTGGTTATAAAATGCTTGCCGTTGCTCGCTTTTTCAAGATTTTTTCTGAGCATTGCGGAGCTTTCGGGAGAATCGGACACAAAAACCATCTTATAAAGCTTCTTATCTCCTATTTCGGAAAAATCGTTGTATGATTCAAAGGAATGAAAAAATGCAATGTTTATGTAGCTTTTATTAGCTTCAACAAATGCCGGTACATCAAACAATTGACTTTTGTCAATAGGATTTTCATATAGAATTTCTTCTTTTTCAAAGCTGTATATCATAGCTCCGTTCAGCGCGGTAAGCGGAGCGTTTATATTAAGACCTGCTTCTGTCAGCTTTTTTGCAAACTCGGGGTTTCTTCCTGTGCATAGTGTGAAATGTCCGCCGTTTTTGCAAAAATAATCAATAGCTTCAAGGTTTTCATTCGATATTTTTCCGTCAGAATTGCTTAATGTTCCGTCTAAATCGGAGCATAATAGTATACCGTCATATTTTTTCACGGTTTTAATCTCCTATTCTGTCTGTTAATAAAATTCGGGGCGAATCACAAAAATGCTTCGCCCCGTAAATTTTGTTTATTTTACAATAAGGCTCTCGCCCGTCATTTCTGCCGGCTTGTCAAGACCCATAAGGTCAAGCATTGTCGGGGTAAGATCACAAAGTCTGCCGCTTTTCAGCTTAACGTTGCCCGCGCCGATAAGAATCAGCGGAACGGGATTTGTCGTATGTGCCGTAAACACAGCCTTTGTTTCGGGATCAAACATACAATCCGCATTTCCGTGGTCGGCTGTTATAAGCACCTTGCCGTTTTTTGCCATTATTGCGTCAACAACCTTGCCGAGGCAGGTATCAACCGCTTCAACGGCTTTAACCGCAGCGTCAAACACACCTGTGTGTCCGACCATGTCGCAGTTTGCAAAATTCAAAATAATGCAGTCATATTTATCCTCGTTGATAAGCTCAACACAAGCGTCGGCAACCTCAAATGCGCTCATTTCGGGCTTCATGTCATAGGTTGCAACCTTCGGTGACGGAATCAGCTTTCTGTCCTCACCCTCATACACGTCTTCAACTCCGCCGTTAAAGAAGAAGGTTACATGAGCATACTTTTCGGTTTCGGCAATTCTCAATTGCTTTAAGCCTTTCTTTGAAATGTATTCTCCGAAAGTATTCTTAAGAACCTGCGGTTTGAACGCAACGTGTACATTCGGCATACTTGCGTCATACTGAGTCATGCATACATAATAAAGCGGAATTAAGGTTCTTTCAAAGCCTTTAAATTCCGGGTCAACAAGAGTTCTTGTTATTTCTCTTGCTCTGTCCGGTCTGAAATTGAAGAATACAACAGAATCGTTCGGCTGTATTTTTCCCACAGGCACACCGTTTTCGCAAACTACCATCGGCACTATAAACTCATCGGTTAAAAGCGCGCCGTTTTCATCCTTTGTTCTATAGGATTCCTCGATTGCTTCAACCGGATTTTCAACCTTATGTCCCTCTCCTTTTACAATAGCGTCATATGCCTTTACTACTCTGTTCCAGTTATTATCTCTGTCCATTGCATAGTAACGTCCGCTTATTGTCGCTATTTTACCTGCGCCGATTTCCTTGAGCTTATCTTGAAGCTGAGTAACAAAACCCGAACCCGATGTCGGAGATACATCTCTTCCGTCCATTATGCAGTGAATATATATTTTATCCACACCGTTCTTTTTCGCAAATTCAATCAGGCCGAATAAATGCTCGATGTGCGAATGTACTCCGCCGTTTGAAAGCAAGCCGGCAAAATGCAGAGCGGAATTATTATCCTTGCAGTTTTTAACAGCTCCCAAAAGAGCCTCGTTGTGATAAATTTCGCCGTCCTGAATCGACTTTGTGATTCTTGTAAGCTCCTGGTACACAACTCTGCCTGCGCCGATGTTTGTGTGTCCTACCTCTGAATTTCCCATCTGACCGTCCGGCAGACCTACGCTCATACCGCTGGCATACAAAATCGTGTTCGGGTAGTCGGCAAAGTATTCGTCAAGATGCGGTTGCTTTGCAGCCTTGATTGCATTTCCCTCAACCGTACTGTTTATGCCGTAGCCATCTAATATAATTAAAGCTATTGGACTTTTTGCCATAATAGTTCCTCCATTCCGCCGCCGTACGGCGGCATAAATTGCACTCATAACATATTAGGTAACCGCAATGCGATTACCTAATATCTATTACCTATATTATGAAATTATTTAGCTGCTTCAACGATAGGAGCAAATTTTTCTGCGGATAATGAAGCACCTCCGATAAGACCGCCGTCAATGTCGGGCTTTGCAAGAAGCTCTGCCGCATTTGAAGCGTTCATGCTGCCGCCGTACTGGATAGTAAATTCCTTTGCACAGTTCGGGCAGTAAAGCTGTCCGATAATATCTCTGATGCCCTTGCATACTTCCTCTGCCTGGTCAGCTGTTGCCGTCTTTCCCGTTCCGATTGCCCAGATAGGCTCGTATGCGATAACAACCTTTTTAGCGTCTGCCGCAGAAATTCCGGCAAATGCCTTTTTAATCTGAATTGCGATTATATCCATTGTTATTCCGGCTTCTCTTTGTTCAAGCGATTCGCCTACGCATACAATCGGGATAAGTCCCTTTGCAAGAGCCTTTACGGTCTTTTTGTTGACGGTTTCATCGGTTTCCGCAAAATACTGACGTCTTTCCGAATGACCGATTATAACGTAGTCAACACCGATGTCTTTGAGCATATCTGCACTTACTTCGCCGGTAAATGCTCCGCTGTCCTCAAAGTGAAGATTTTCAGCACCGATTTTTACATGAGTGCCTTTAGCCGCTCTTACAGCTTCTGTAAGATTTACAAAAGGTGTGCAGCAAACAACCTCACAGCTTGCACCCTTTGTAGCGTTTTCGATTTCCTTAACAAAATCATATGTTTCCGACGGAAGCTTGTTCATCTTCCAATTTCCGGCTATTATATATTTACCCATTTGTATTATCTCCTTTTACGGTTTTAGTCATGCAATTGCACTGATTTTTAATTTTAAATATTATAAGCTTTTGTAAGCCTTGATCCATTCGTTCGATATGATCTGATGACCTGCGG
The DNA here is from genome assembly GCA_934462715.1 of uncultured Clostridia bacterium. Classification (GTDB taxonomy): domain Bacteria; phylum Bacillota; class Clostridia; order UBA1381; family UBA1381; genus RGIG1988. The sequence goes on along the minus strand of CAKSIJ010000008.1, from coordinate 79,591 downwards.
TTGTCGGGTGAACTCCGTCCGCAGTCCAGAATCCGACCGGAGCCTTATTTAAAGCTTCGTCAAACTTGTCCTGCAAGGGAACAAATTTGAGATTGTATTTTTCCGCAACCAGCTTTGCCTTTTCGGCTCTCTTTTCAACCTCATGTCTGAAAGCGTCATACTTTTCCTCGGTTGCCGTATGCTTCTCAACAAACGGCTCGAGAATCAATATCTTAATATCGGGAAGCTCTGCCTTTATTTCTTCAATAAGCATTGAATAAATTTTATAATATTTCTCGGCGTCAACACCGTTTTGTATTGCAAACTCATGCCATACGTCATTGACACCGATAAGAATACTCATAACGTCCGGCTTCAGGTTTATAATATCGCTCTTGATTCTTGCATAAACATCAACGATTCTGTTGCCGCTTATACCCCTGTTAAAAAATTCAACTTCTCCGGCTTCCTCATAGCCCAGACGTGCAGCTGTCAAGGTCGGATAACCGTGACCCATGTCGCTGTTATTGTCATACGAACGACCAACGTCCGTTATAGAATCGCCCTGAAATAAAATTCTTTTCATCTGTAATGCACTCCTTAAAAATTATCTGTCGTTAAGAGCAGCGATACCCGGAAGCTCTTTGCCCTCAAGGAATTCAAGAGAAGCTCCACCACCTGTTGAGATGTGGGTCATCTTGTCGCCAAGACCTGCCTGGTTTACAGCCGCAACGCTGTCGCCGCCGCCGATGATTGTTGTAGCGTTGATTTCTGAAAGTGCCTGAGCTATATCATTTGTACCCTTTGCAAAGTTAGGCATTTCAAATACGCCCATAGGTCCGTTCCAAACAACGGTTTTAGCGTCCTTGATTGCGTCCTTGTAAAGAGCGATTGTCTTTTCTCCTATATCAAGACCCTGCCAGCCGGCTTCGATTCCGCCTCTTCCGACAGTCTTGTGTTCTGCGTCATTTGAAAATTCCTTTGCAACAACGGTATCAACCGGGATAAGGAGCTTAACACCCTTCTTCTCAGCCTTTTCCATCATTTCCTTTGCATAGTCGAGGTAATCAGCTTCAAGCAGTGAATCTCCGACTTCTTCGCCGAGAGCCTTCATGAAGGTATAAGCCATACCGCCGCCGATGATAAGAGTATCAACCTTTTCCAAAAGATTGTTGATAACCGAAATCTTTGACGAAACCTTTGAGCCGCCGAGTATTGCAACGAAAGGTCTTTCGGGATTGTTTACCGCATTGCCCAAAAATTCGATTTCTTTTTGAATAAGATAGCCTGCAACAGCTGTGTCGAGATACTTTGTTACGCCGACATTTGAGCAGTGTGCTCTGTGAGCCGTACCGAAAGCGTCGTTTACAAATACGTCTGCAAGTGAAGCAAGCTCTTTTGAAAATTCGTCAACGTTCTTTGTTTCTTCTGCTCTGTATCTTGTGTTTTCAAGAAGAACAACATCTCCGTCCTTCATTTCGGCAACGGCTTTCTTTGCATTTTCGCCTACAACGTTTGCGTCAGCTGCAAAAATAACCTCTTTACCGAGTTTTTCCGAAAGGCTCTTGGCAACAGGCGCCAAAGAAAGCTCCGGCTTCGGCTCGCCCTTGGGCTTACCCATATGTGAGCAAAGAATAACCTTTGCGCCGTTATCGATCAAATACTTGATTGTCGGCAGTGCGCCGTCAATTCTTGTTTCATCAGTGATGTGTCTGTTCTCGTCAAGCGGAACGTTGAAATCACATCGTACAAGCACTCTCTTGCCTGTAACCTGAATATCTTCTACACTCTTTTTGTTTAACATAGTATACACCTCTTCAGTAAATTTGAAATTATACCCGGCACAAACAAAACAGAAAACCAAAACATTGACCCGAATTTTCCGCAATTCATACCATTATAATTATTTTATACCAATTTGCAATTTTTTTCAAGTATATATTGTAAATTTTTTTAAAATTGTTAAAAAAATATCGCACATACTCACAGCCCGGCATTTATATCGTCAATATTCCCAAAAACACAGGCATGAGAAAACAAAGAAATTTAACTGAAGAATACAAATCGCAAATCCGTAAAAAAAGCCGTATGTTCTGTTTTCGGCAACAAAACATACGGCTTTTTATATATATAAATCTTTATGCTTTTTATCGTTCGGAAGTTGTTGATAATCCTACACCGAACTTTATCAGTGATTCTACCATAAATCATTACGCGTGTCAACTTTTTTCACCTAAGCGGTATAAAAACACACCCGAGTGGTAAAGATTCTCCAAAAAAATAGATAAAAATTCATAATTTTGTAATAATTATATTGACAATTAAAAGGTCTTGTTGTAAAATAAATATTATGCATTTTCAGATGTTAGCAAAATTTGCACAAACCCAAAAACAAAGGACTGAAACCTATGGTAAAATTAAGAATCGCTGTATGCGATGATAATGAAATTGCTTTAGAACAGGAAAGCGCTCTTGCCGATAAAATTTTAACCGAAGAAAAAATCGAACATGAAATAGACAAATATTCCGTTTCAAATGAGCTTCTGCTATCTCAGAAAGAATATGACATTATGATTCTTGATATAAAAATGGAGGGGCTTGACGGCATAAGCCTTGCTGAAAAGGTCAGAGCTTTAAATGAAAGATGTATGTTCTTTTTTGTAACGAATTACTGGGGTTATCTTGATGAAGCCATGAATCAGACTGCCTACAGATACTGGGTAAAGCCGCTTAACGAACAAAGATTCCGCAAAGCCCTTATCTGTGCGGCGAAGAAAATAGATATGCTGACCTTACGAATCAGTATTCATGTTAACAGAGAATTGGTGCAGGTTCCCGCCGAGAATATAGTCTACATTTATATGGAAAACAAAAATCTGCACGTTATAACCCGTCACGGTGAGCTGGTTACCTCCGACAGGCTGAAAAGCATAGACTCTCAGCTAAAGGAGGCAGACTATTTCTGCGAGGTCAGCCGCGGCTATTATGTTAATTTTTATTACATTATTTCATATAGTGACAATCTTATAGTATCAAAATCTCAAAACAACAAATATGAAATATATCCGTCAAGGCGCAAATACAAAGCTTTTGAAGATAAATTTAATAATTGGATGGCTGAAATAAAATGATTAGAGTGGATTTTGGTTTAATATTGGGAATATTCCTGGAATACATATTATTTATAGATTATGCCGACGTATTGTTTCCGCGCAAAACCGATAAAATAAAAGGCAGAGCAATAATCGGTATCTTGTATGCTGTCCACTTTGTTATTTGTATGTTCGGAAACGTAATGCTGAACATTGCCGTGGTAGCTCTTGTGAATTTTCTGAGCTTTATACTCTGTTACCGCATAAATCCAAAAAATGCCGCTTTCCAGAGCGTTATTCTGGTTATGCTCTCCACTCTTTCCGAATGGATTATCGCATTTTTGCCTCAAATAAATATAGCCGCGTCAAGCATATCGTCAATGAACGGCTATCAGTCGCTTTTCCTTACGCTGTCAAGCAAGCTTTTATACACAACCGGGATTCTGATAAGCGAAAAGCTTTCCTATAAAAGCAAAAAGAGCTATGGTGCTCCCTCATACTATCTTGTATCAATTCCGCTTCTTTCACTTTTAATCATCATACTTCTGACAAGAACAAACATAAACTCCGTTATATTTTCGGGTATATGCTTTTTCATTATAATTATAAACCTGCTCTCCTTGCAGACAAACAAGAAAATGATTGAAATGGATATCGAAAACACGGAGCTCAAAGAGGATTCTCTAAAGCTTAACAGCATGATGGAGGAATACTCTCTGATGAAAGACAAATACGAAAAGATTACTATCTTCCGCCATGACTTTAAAGAGCATATCAGCATATTATCGGGGCTTATCTCAAAAGATGACGAAAAGGCTCATCGCTATATAAATTCAATACTCAACGAGGAGAAAAACGACTTTTATGTAAAATATACCGATAACCCCATGCTTAACGTTTTGCTCACGAAAAAAATGTCGGAATGTAATAAGCTTGATATTGAGTTTATCATAAACCCCATATGCGCGAATATGCAGATATTCAACGATCTGGATATTGTGTCTATTTTCTCGAATCTTATCAACAATGCAATAGAAAGCTGCTGCCGCTCCGAAACAAAGAGAATTATTTTAAATATAAATACGGTAAATAATAATTTTATTATAATCAAGATAGAAAACACCTCGGACGCAGAGCCGTTTGTTCTGGACGGCAAGCTGCTGACGCGAAAATCGGACAAAGAATCCCACGGAATCGGCATGAACAGTATACGGCGTGCCATAAAAAAATACAACGCTTCGCTTAACTGGTCATACAGTTCAAAAGAAAAATTGTTTACCACAACCATCTCCATACAAACCGACCGTTGATTACCACTCGGTCGAAATAGCAACCACTGGAGCAAAACCCCTTTACAAAACCGTTCAAGTAATATATAATGCTAAATAAAGGAGATGATAATATGTTAAAGAAAGCTTTTAATAAGTGTGTATGCTTTGCTATGAGCTCATTGCCCGCAATTTTAACAGCATTGCTCGTAATTCACACAAATTCGACCGCTTCGAGCATCAACGGTCAGCCGACACCGCCGGCATCTTTAAAGAATTACAGAAAATTCTAATCAGGTATGAATAATATTTCAAAAAAAATATTAGACTATGCCAAATTGAACGGTTGTATAAGAGATGACTGCTATGATGAATATTTATATATGCTCACAATGATATTGAACATTCTGATAACAGATGTAACAATGCTTGCAATAGGTATTGTTATGAGAATGGTATGGGAATGTATAATGTTCTGGATTATATATAAAATTTTGAGAAAGTATTGCGGAGGATTTCATTTCAGCACTTCCCTCCGCTGTTATCTCTCATCTTGCGTTATGTGTCCGGCGGTTTTATGCTCAATACGTTTTATCCCGTATAATATGATAATCTTTTCGGTTTTGGCAGCTGCATCGGCTATAATACTTCTGATCCTTTCACCGATTGCCGCTCTTACAAAACCTCTCGACCCGGCTGAGATCTCCGTTTTCGGCAAAATAGCGAGAATCATAACGATAATTTCATTACTGCTGTATATTGCTTTTGTATTTTTGCAGTTATACACCGCAGCAAAAATCATCGTTCTTGATCTTATGTGTGTTGCTGTTTTCGCTGTATGGGGCAAGCTTCAGCTTAAATTTCGCAAACAGGCATAAAATTATTGCTCAGACTGCCGTTACACACGGATAACTACATTGCTGTTCAGACATACGAGAGACGAACTCCATGCGATTTGCGTTCTTTGATTATTTCAAAGCTCAGAGTCCAAAGAGTTTTCAGTAAAATAATTTTTGCAAGACATAACAAAATTACAGTTAATGCTTCCTGTATCAACAGGCATTTAACACAGCGTTGCCGAAATTATTTTACCGAAAACCGCATGAGTACGGCTCTCGTATGTTTTTTACATCAAATCAATACATTTTTTATCAAAATATTTATCGGATATTTACTTTGACGCTTTTCCGTGACACAATATATATATCATTATATTACTTTTTTTAATAAAAAGACGTATGATTATCAGTATTCATTATCAAAATATTATTGTATTTATAAAAAGAGGTAATTGCCGTGAATTTTAAGCTTATAAGCTGTGGTTTTTTTGACAGTAAGGTAACGTTCGGAGGTATCAGGGAAACAAAGGACAGAACGGTTCAAAATTATGAAATCGAATATTATCCCGTTGACGGCGGAACAGCCTTTATTAACGGAAAATGCAACAGTATAGAAAACGGTTCGCTTTTGATTGCAAAGCCGGGTGACATAAGGCACAGTATTTTACCGTTTAAGGCTTTTTATGTGTGGCTTGACATTTCTGAACCCGATTTTATAGATACGGTAAACAATTTTAAAGGATTTTGCACAACAGGCAAACAGAGTAAAAAAATACTGCATTGCATAAATGATATTTTTGATGAGTCACGTATTTTAAAAGCCGTCAATCCGGCATTGGAGTTCAAAATACATTCTTTGATATATGAAATTTATATGCTGAACAACAGATTATCCAAAGAAAAATGCAATCATTATGCATACTCAGAGGCGGTAAAAAAAGCAATTAATTTTATTGATAACAATTATTGTACGGAAATATCGTTAAAGGTTATTTCAAAGTATGTACATCTTTCTCCTATATATTTTCACGGTTTGTTTGAGAAAGAGGTTGGGCTTACTCCACGCAAATATGTAACGGAAAAACGTATAGAACACGCAGAAAAGCTGCTTGAAATAAGCGATATGAAGCTTGCGGATATTTCTGCGGAATGTGGTTTTTCATCACAATCATATTTTACCGATATTTTCAAAAAAGCCGTCGGAAGCACGCCGTCGGAATACAGAAAAAACTGCTGTGAAAAATATGCCGGGCAATTAAGCTCAGGCTTTGTTTTTACCTCTCACTTTGTTAAAACCCTCAAATTTTGTATTTCAAGAATATTTAAAACCGTCATTTTTCCAAAAAATGTAATAATACTTTACTTTTATGTCAAAAAGTGATAGAATATTGAAAAATACAAATTTTATTATACCAATCAATAATACATGCAGAAACCGGTGTTATACAAATGAATAAAAGTCAAATTAAATTAAAACGCAGATATTATTGCCCGATAAGAGAAATCCAGAAAACCATTCGCCCTGATACGGGGAAAAAAATAAAAGAACTGCGAAAAAAACACGGCTATACACAGCAGGCTCTCGCAAATTTTCTCGGTGTTTCACGCTCGTCAATAGCCAATTGGGAAACCTTTAAAAGAACTCCGAGCATCAAAAATTACTCCGCTTTGGCAAAGGTTTTCGATGTGAGCGTATTTACATTTGTTAAATTCAAAAATAAATAGCATCGTACGGCTCAAAATAAATATTTCAAACCTTGCGGCTTATTGCAGGTATCGGTACACCCTAAATTAACCCGTATTCATTTAAGCCGTTGAAAATACCCTCGTTTTTAACCGATGAGGTTACATATTCGCATACTCCATCAAGTATAACGTTGTGCTTTTCCATAGCTATCGCATGACCGGCAAAACAAAAAATATCATAATCGTTTGTGCCGTCACCGAATGTATATATATTTTCCCGCGGCATTTTTAAGTACTCCGTAATCGCTCTTGCTCCGACCGACTTGTTTACCCCCACAGGCTGAACATCCGATGACAAATATTCTCTGTGCAAATCGAACTTATATTTTCCCTCAAATTTCTTTTTCAGCTCATAATGCTGCTCAATATTTCTGTAAACGGTATTAATTTTTGAAGCTTTGGGAATATTATTTTTATCAAGCCCCTCAAAAGCCTTTACCGGCAGTTTGAAATGCTCCAGCATATTCCGGAACAACGGTTCTTTAAGTCCCTTTGCATAGCATTTCAGCTGATTTTCAAGCGAATAGCAAATATCCGCTTCATCAAAAGTCCTTATAAGCGCTTCCAGCTCGTCTTTCGGAATATAGCTTTGAAATATTTCCTTGCCCTTTATCTCTGCATACGCTCCGTTAGATGTAACATATCCGCCAAAATCCAAGCCGGATTCGGGTACATAGCATAATGCCCGGCCCGTTGCAAGCACCGTCAGATAACCGTTTTCGTTTAAAGCGTCTATTGATTTTTTCGTCTTTTCGGTAGGAGTGAATATCTTTTCATTTTCATCTGTCAGTGTTCCGTCATAATCAAAAAAAACTATACCTTTATATTCCATGTCGATCTCCGTTTCCTTTCAAAAACGTACGTTTAGATGATATTATTCTTCAATAATTCCCGCTTCCCTCAATTGGTTTGCAAACTCTCCAATATCCTTTAATGCGGTATTGCGGTCTATACTGTACTCACCGATAATATCGTCGGCAATAGCTTCTTCATTTTTTCCCTCATTGATTTTATTCCAGATATAAGCTCCGATTTCGTTTACAGTTATTATGCTGTTAAAATTCACTGCGTCCTCGCCAACTGCGATAACCACATAGTTTCCGGCAACCTCACGCAGCAAAAAGCCGTCTTTTATTTTCATATTCATAACCATTCCTTTCTTTGTATATAAAAATCATTTTATATAATTGCTTTTAATTTTATTCAATTCCGATAACAGCTCCTTATAATAACCGAGAATTTCACAGTCAGCACTTGCCGAATTTTTCTGACCGTTTATAATCTTGTTAAATTCTCTCTCCTTTTTTTCAAGGAGCATACGGAATAAGTGATGTGAAAAAAGCTCTTTCGGCAAATGATAATAGATTTCTTTTTCCGCAGGCAACCGCTCTCCGGCAGCGGCTCTCATTATATTATAAACCTTGAAGCTCTCTGCGGCAAGCGTTTCCTTTTCTATCGAAAATCCAAGCTCAATAAGCTTTTTTCTCAGCTCATACTGACCGTTCATAGGCTGCAAAATCAATTCGGAGACTTTCGCCTTTTCAATGTCTTTTTCTATAATATCCGCAATCAGCTTTCCGCCCATTCCGGCAATAATAATTTCCTTTGCTTCTCCCGTTTTTACGGGAGCAAGACCCGAGCCGATTCTCAGCTCAATAATATTTTCCAAATGATATTTATGTACGTTCGCTTCGGCAATTTCTATCGGACCCTTATTTTTATCCGTGGCAACCGCTTTTTTTATCAGACCCTTTCGGGCGAGCTCTATCGGTATGTATGCATGGTCGGTTCCTATATCGGCAATCGAATCGCTTTTTATTAAATTGATTATTTCCCTTAATCTCGGAGTTATCATTATTGATTTATCAGCTCGCTTTAATTTTTATTGTGTTTTTATACAAAAAAGTTATTCACACCTGTGACGCTATTTTTGTACAGACTAATTTCAAAAAAATGGCTTTAATACGCACTATTTTTAAGAGTTATCCCACTTATCCACACGCTGATGTGGATAAGTGGGACTTATTGACAGGATTTTTCACAAAATAATATGTAAACTAACCCAATTCGCCAAAAATGCCCTTAAATCGACATTTGCACTTATCCACACTTTGATGAATAAGGGTGTGAACAAAGTGGATAAACCCCTTGAAATGCTGATAAATAACGCAAATACGGTGTGGATAACTAGTTATTGACATCGTGAATAAAATTATTCATAGTTAACATAATATCCCCACATATCAATTATTTTATTAATCATATAGTGGTTTATTTTATCATCAAATGTTCTTTTTCGTTAATGTGCAAATCAAATTGTACAAAACATTTATACGTTTATTTTCTTTTTTCGATTTTATCGGTTCCCATATAAGGTAAAAGCACTTCCGGAATTGTAATAGTTCCGTCCTCGTTCTGGTAGTTTTCCATGATTGCGGCTACCGTTCTGCCTACCGCAAGTCCCGAGCCGTTCAGAGTATGTACAAACTGTGCTTTTGATTTTGCGTCCTTCTTAAATCTGATATTTGCACGTCTTGCCTGATAATCCTCAAAGTTTGAGCATGAGGATATTTCAACATATCTGTTGTAGCTCGGCATCCATACCTCTATATCATAGGTTTGTGCGGACGAGAATCCGAGGTCACCTGTTGACAGGCATACAACTCTGTACGGCAGTCCCAGCTTCTGCAAAAGCTTTTCAGCGTCATTTGTAAGGCTCTCAAGCTCCTCATAACTCTTTTCAGGGTCTGCAAACTTAACAAGCTCTACTTTATTGAACTGGTGCTGACGGATCAAACCTCTTGTATCACGTCCTGCCGAGCCTGCCTCTGCTCTGAAACAAGCAGAATATGCACAGTATTTAATAGGAAGCTTTGAAAAATCGAGTATTTCATCTCTGTGCAGATTGGTAACCGGAACCTCCGCTGTCGGAATCAGAAAATATCCGTTATTTGCAACCTTAAATGCGTCCTCTTCAAATTTAGGCAATTGACCCGTTCCTGTCATCGACGCTCTGTTTACCATATACGGCGGGAATATTTCGGTATATCCCGATTCCTCTGTGTGGGTATTCAGGAAAAACTGAATAATAGATCTTTCAAGTCTTGATCCCAAGCCCTTGTAAACCGTAAATCTTGATCCGGCAATTTTAGCGCCTCTGTCAAAATCCAGAATGTCAAGATCTACGCCCAAATCCCAGTGGGCCTTAGGCTCAAAATCAAATTTTCTCGGTTCTGAATAACGTCTGATTTCTACATTTTCGCTGTCATCCTTGCCTACAGGTACTCTGTCATTCGGAATATTTGGTATTTTAAGCATGAAATTTCTTAATTCTTCATCTATTTGTGAAATTTCAGCGTCATCTTCCTTTATTTCGTCCGAAAGAAGTCTCATTTCCGCAAATATAGAGTCTGTGTTTTTTCCCTCTTTCTTCATTGCCGGAATCTGCTTTGTTATTTCATTTTGCTTTGCCTTTTTCTGCTCTGCGTCCGCAAGCAATGATCTTCTCTTTAAATCCAGCTCGATTGCAGGTGTAATATCAAGGTCATTGTTTCTGTTCTTTAATGCCTGTCTGATTCTGTCCGGTTCGTTTCTTAAAATTTTGATGTCTAACATAATTATTTCCATTCCTTTCCGTGCCGTAAGGCACATAACTAAGTTTGAAAGAAAATTGTTCAGATTGCCATTTTGCAGCGAGCGGTGCTGTACAATGGTACTTCTCACTGCGGTTAGGTCACTGAATGGCTCTGACAATTCACCGAATTGTCATTCACTCCCATTCAGCCGCTTCGCTACCCCAAACAAAAAAATGATGAGATGGGCAATTTTACTCAAACTTATCCTCCTCGTTAGTTCTTACTAATTTTTAATTTTCATTTAATTTATCCTTTAAATAATTGTAAAAAACAAGCTTTTCACCGCTAAAGTCCGAAGCGTCAACCTCTTCAAGCTGCTGCTTTGCGGTATCCAAGTCTTTTTTATTGATAAGATTAAATATCTTATACAATTGCTCACTGCTCCTGTTACTTTCTTCAAGAGCTGTATTTTTGCCGGCTAATTCATTTTTTTCCTCCGTCAGCTGTGAATTTTGCTGATTCAGATTTTTTGTGGTTTCAAGCAAAACCATATTTTCCTCACTCAGCTGCGCCGTCTTTTCGGTTATGGAATTTGCCGCTTGATCTCCTATATACTCATTATGCTTTTTCTCTAAGTTTATCTGACTGAAAAATGAAATCACCACTATAACTATAGCAGCAATGAAAATCAATGCAGTATACAGAAATAAAGATTTATTGTCTTTTTTTTCCGTCATATTTTCTCACCGCCTTTCATATGCATTTATAAAGCCCAAAATTTACTTTTAAGAGATTTTATGTTCTTTTAATATCATTTCATTGTTTATGTATAAAACTATGCTTACAGTTCAATTTTGAGCTCCGATTTTTAACTTCATTTTGTTAAAAATTTATTTTTGTATTAAATTAAGTATTCTGTCAAGATCCTCGTTTCCATAGTACTCTATTTCTATTTTTCCTTTTTTCTGTCCGTGAGAAATAGTTACCTTTGTTCCAAGATTTGATGAAAGCTTATTTTGTATACGCTCCAGTTCAATATCATAAACATCAGGCTCTCTTTTTTTCTTTTCCTTTGTTCCTTTTTGAAGCTGCTTTGCAAGAACCTCTGCTTGTCTTACGTTCAGTCCGTTTTCAATGATTTGAGAAACAAGAAAATTTCTTAATTCAAAGCCGTCAAGCGATAATGCTGCACGGGCGTGACCCTCCGAAATATCTCCGCTGATAATTTTGCTTTGTATCTCATCTTCAAGAGAAAGCAAACGCATGGCGTTTGCGATCGCACTTCGGCTTTTACCGACAATTTTGCTTATTTCCTCCTGCTTCAAAAAATACTTCTCGGATAATTCCTTATATCCCAAAGCTTCTTCTATCGGATTCAGATCCTCTCTCTGAAGATTTTCTATCAATGCTACCTCAGCAACCGTTTTCTCTGTATATTCTTTTACAATTGACGGAACAGCGGTCAATCCTGCGAGCTTTGCTGCTCTCCATCGTCTTTCTCCGGCTACTATTGTGTATCTGTCATCATCTGATTTGGTAACAATAATAGGCTGAATAAGACCGTTTTCTTTAATTGACTCGGACAGTGCAACAAGCTTTTCCTTATCAAACCTTTTTCTCGGCTGATTTTTGTTAGGCTCAATCTGAGATATTTTTATTTCCTTAATGGCATTTTCATCAATTATTTCGTTGTCATCTTCAAAAAGTGATCCCAATCCCTTTCCAAGACCCTTTTTTACCATATTTACCTCCATTCTGCCGCCGGACGGCAGTCTATTTAAAATTTTCGGTCAATATTTGAATTTTCAATAACAAAGTTTTTTCCTATTATATATGTACGATATTTATTATTTGTTTCTTTCTATAATTTCTCTTGCCAAAGAAAAATATGCTTCAGCGCCGACCGACGTTATATCATACTTAATAATAGGCTCTCCGAAGCTGGGTGCTTCCGAAAGACGAACATTTCTCGGTATAACCGTTTTATAAGTTTTATCCGGAAAATGGTTATTAACCTCATTATAAACCTGTTCGGATAAATTTGTTCTCTTGTCATACATAGTTGCAAGTATTCCCTCAATATCCAAAGCTTTATTCAGTGATTTTTTTATGTTCTTTATTGTGGTTATCAGCTGTGCCAGACCCTCCAACGCATAATATTCGCATTGAATCGGTATTAAAACCGTATTGCTTGCAGTCATTATATTGATTGTCAGCAATCCTAGAGCCGGCGGTGAATCTATAATTATGTAATCATATAAATCTTTTACATGAGATATAGCCTTTTTTACAAAAAATTCTCTTTTTTCTTCGTATCCAAGCTCAATTTCAGCAGCTGACAACTCCTGTGCGGCAGGAAGAACAGACAAATTCTTATATTTTGTCCTCAAAATTGCTTTTTGAGTTACCGAATCGTCAACCAAACAATCATAAACAGATAATTCTATATCGTTTCTGTTAATTCCAAGACCGCTTGTAGCGTTTCCCTGTGCGTCCGAATCAATTAAAAGAACATTTTTACCCTTGTACGCAAGACAAGCCGAAAGATTTACAGCCGTAGTAGTTTTTCCGACTCCGCCTTTTTGATTAATTATAGCAATTACTTTTCCCATACAATCCCTCCTTTCGCAGTATCCGATTAAATGATTGCAAAATTCACATTTGCAATTATCTATAGTATCTGATTTTTATTTACACTGTTTATGTACAATTACTATTATACCACAATTTTTAAAAAAGTAAATGTTTCACATGAAACATTTTTAATATTTATATATATTTAACAATTTGAAATAAATATTTTTAACAAATATCTATGTTTCACGTGAAACACGTATATTATTATAAAAAATTGCCAATATTAAAACTGTATAACAAATTTTAATATGCAGAAAAATTGGAGAAAAATATGAATATTAAAAATAAAATTAAAAATATGTTTATCTTTAATACACCGGCAACAGATGATAACTTTATTCTCAAAGAAAAAAATCACAAAATAAAATATGATGTCAGAAACGAACACCCGAGCGAGGTGCTTTATGTTTCTTCAAGCTACGATAAAAACTTGGAGTTTATAGAAAAACAGTTTTCTGTTCCGGATAACAATGACGTTGTAATAAAAAAAATTGAAATATTTAAAAATACAAAAGCATTTTTGGTATTTTATGACGGTATGGTGTCATCAAACCTTATAAATCTTTCTATAATAAACCCGTTGCTTGAAATTCCACAGTTTTCCGATAATATAGAGGGTACAAAGGTACTTAAAAAGGTGCTTGTCCATAACCAAACTGCGGTCTTGAAAAAATATGAGGACATACTCGACGATATAAATTTTGGCAATTGTGCTTTATTTATAGACGGACATGACGTGTGTTATTCTTTTGATGTGAGAGAATGGGAACACAGGGGAATCGAAAAACCTGAAACCGAGCAATCTCTCTACGGACCTCAGGAGGCATTTTCGGAAATGCTTCGTACAAACTCTGCGCTGATAAGAAAGATACTCAAAACAGAGCATTTGATATGCGAGGGTACAAAAATAGGCAAAATAAGCAAAACACGCGGAGTCTTAATGTACATTGACAATATTGCAAATCCCGAGCTCATTAATGAAGTTCGGAGAAGAATCGACAGCATTACAACCGACTATGTAATAGCCATAGAGGAAGTGGCAATGCTGATTGAAGAAAAAACACACTGTATAACACCGAGAATTTTGGCAACAGAGCGTCCGGACAGAACAGCAAGAATGTTATCAGAGGGCAGAGTTGCATTGATTTTGAACGGAAGCCCGAAAGCGCTTATATTTCCAACAAACGCTTTTGAGTTAATGCACGCAGCTTCCGATGCATATATGCGATATCCTTATTCCAACATGACAAGAGGAATCAGACTTGCAGCAATGCTGATAACTATGCTTTTACCGGCGATGTATCTTGCAATAACACTGTACCACCAGGAAATGATACCGACATTTCTCGCATACGCAATAAGCGCCGCAAGAGAAAATGTACCGTTTCCGAGTGTAATTGAAATGCTTATAATGGATTTTTCATTTGAACTTATACGCGAAGCAGGAATAAGAATGCCCGGAACAATAGGATCTACATTAGGCATAGTCGGCGGTCTTATACTGGGTCAGGCGGCGGTCAGCGCTAAAATCGTCAGTCCTTTAATGATTATAATCATTGCCATTACCGGTATAGGCTCTTTTGCTACTCCGGACTACTCATTAGGCTGGAGCTACAGAATATTAAGGCTTATATTTATACTTTTTGCGTCCCTTTTCGGTTTTTACGGGGTTGCAATCGGTATATTTATATACGCAGTGTTCCTGGGAAGTCAATACAGCTTCGGTGTTCCTTTTCTTGCTCCGTTAACAGGCGGAAAAAATAATGACATGAACAATTCGATATTTGTTAACCCAGTCTGGAAAAACGAAAACCGACCGGATTATCTTTCTCCGTTAAAAGAAAAACAAGAGCCAAAAATAAGCAGGAAGTGGAAGTTTAAAAGAAAAAACTAAAAAGGGTTAAATTTCAAAATTTTGGTTATAATATATCATATAATCAATTGGACGGTGTATTATATATGAATGATAAAACTATTATTCAAAAAAATGAATTATTTTATATACTGGTAAATATAATTACAACAAAAATGTTTTTCACTTATCCGAGATATATGGTAAACAATTCGGGTAACGCAGCATGGATACAGTGTATTTATGTGTCCCTCATTTTTGCGATTGTATTCTCCGTGACTCTGTTTTTATATAAAAAAACAAGCACAATAAATATACTGGACGCAGCGGAGCTTGCAGGGGGCAAGGTATTAAAAAAAATAATAGGCATACTTCTTTGCTTTATTCTGATTTTCAATATTGCCGTTACAATACGCGCACTGCCGGAATCGATAAAAACCGTGCTTCTGCCACACACTCCCATGAAGCTGCTGATGATTTCACTCGGAATGGCGATAGCCTGCGGTGCATATATGGGACTATATTCAATTGCAAGAATCTGTTCTTTATTTATTCCGGCAGCAGGAGCGGTTTTCATTTTTCTTCTGCTGCTTTTAATACCCGATTACGATATAACAAATATATTTCCTATTTTTGGAAAGGGGACATATAATATATTTATCACGGGTTTAAGCTCGCTCGGAATATTTTCGGATACCATTATACTTTTTATTTTAATACCCTTTTTCAGAAACTACAGCGAGGTTAAATCAGTAAGCATAAAAGCATTGACTGTCAGCTCGGTTGTATCATTTCTTATAGTATTTATCTACAACCTGGTTTTAACATATCCGGCTTCGGAGGATTTTATGATGCCGATATATCAGATCTCAAGACTTATAAAAATAGGCGACTTTTTTCAAAGGTTTGAAGCGTTCTTTGAATTTGTGTGGTCCATCGCCATAATGCTTTACGCCTCGCTTTATCTGTTTGTTATCTGCTATATATGGAAAGAAATATTTGATTTGAAATACTACAAGGAGTTGATATTTCCTTTCACAATAATAATAATCTCACTCTCATATCTGCCGTCCTCCACCGTGCAGCTTTCAAACACGGGAAATATAATATCCATAGCCACAATTCCGCTTTGCATATTTTTGCCGGGTATAATTGCGCTGTCAGTAAGAATAAAAGAGCATATAATAAATAATAAGAAACCGGATTATAAATCAAAATAAATACTATATTGAAAGGCTGAAGTGATCAAATGAAAAGAATAACCGCAGCTTTGTTTATAATTATTTTTACTGTCCCTTTATTATCATCATGTTATGATTATAAGGAACCCAATGACTACGCATATATCGTATCTATCGGCATTGACAGGGGTTCGGACGACGGAATATATAACTATACCATTCAATTTGCAAGACCCTCGCATATAAGCGGAGGAGCAAGCGAGGAGGGTGGAAGCGGAAAGAATACGGTAAGCATAGTAAACGTTGACGCACCGTCAATGTATACAGCCATAAACCTTGGAAATCATGTAATAAGCAAAACCTTTACCCTTTCACACACTAAAATCATTGTAATTTCAGATGAAATAGCAAAAAACAGTATAACTCCGCTTATTGATTATATAGGCAGAAGCAGCGATATAAGACCGAATGTTTATGTATGCATTTCAAACGGTTCTGCAAAGGAATATCTGGAATCGCTTAATCCGGTAATTGAAATCAATCCGGTTAAATATTACGAATTGATATTTGAAAATCCGAAAGCATCATACTTTCCCAAGAATGACGCAAAAAATCTGTACTCCAACATGAAATCCGATATACGCCAGAGTCTGCTTCCCATGGTTGGAAAAGCCGAAACAAATAAGGTTGAAGAATCCTCGGGGCAAGGTTCAGAAATCGGCGGAGGTGAAGCGCAGGAAGAATCACAGAACAAGGAAAATCAAATAAAAAGAAAGGAAATACCCGTAAATAAGGAGGGGTTTGAATTTAATATGAAAGAATATATAGCAGGAGAATTGGATATAGAAAAGGCTAACCCAAGCGAAGCTATAGGCGCCGCAGTTTTCAAAAAAGACAAAATGATAGGCGAGCTTTCAAACATAGAATGTGAGCTTTACAACTTAGTCACAGGGAACTACAAAGGCGGTTATGCGGTTATTTATTCCTCCTCATCACCCGAAACGCCGATAACGGTAAATATAGAACAGCAGCAAATGCCGATTTACAGAATTAATCCGGACAGCGAAAATCCCAAAATAGAAATCATTTTGACGCTTGAGGGAGATTTTACCTCTGTTCCGAATGACTTCCATGTTGAAAAAAATATAAATGAATTTGAAGAAGAAACATCTCATTATATACAGCAGTCGATAATCAAATTTTTAAGAAAAACAACCGATGAATTTGATTCGGATATAGTAGGGTTCGGAGTTTTCGCAAAAAAATTCTTTTTTACTTACGATAATTTCGATAATTACAGATGGAATGAAAAATACAAGGATTCCGAATTTGACGTAAAGGTAAATTTTGAGATAAGAAAAACAGGACTTATAATCAAAAGCAATAAGGCAAGTAAAATAAGCAATTAAAGAAAGGGACACAAATGATTAATCTTTTCATTATATTGGTCACTCTTATATGTATAGTGAGAAGCGCAAGCTTTTCCGTCTGGTGTATAAAGAACAAAAACATAGCAGGCGCATTATCGGTAATATTTCTTATTCTTTGTACCGCCGCAGGTCTTATAATAAGCCTTTAAAAAATACGGCTGTCCGAAAACAGCCGTATTCTCATATACAAATCAAGCCGACGCCCGATTATTCGTTAAAGCCGTTGGGGTGCTTGCTCTGCCATCTCCAGCTGTCCTCGCACATTTCGTCTATTCCTCTTTCGGCAACCCAGTCAAGCTCGTTTTTAGCCTTTGTAGCATCGGCATAACACTCCGCTATATCACCCGGACGTCTTGGGTCGATCTGATACGGAAGCTTCTTGCCGCAAGCCTTTTCAAATGCGTGCAATACGTCAAGCACCGAATAACCGTTTCCCGTTCCGAGATTATAGATATGAACTCCGGAGCAATTTGTTTTCTTTTCTATTGCCTTAACGTGTCCTATCGCAAGGTCAACTACATGAATATAATCTCTTACACCCGTTCCGTCCGGTGTGTTGTAGTCATTTCCGTATACATGAACCTTTTCAAGTCTGCCTACCGCAACCTGTGCAATGTAGGGAAGAAGATTGTTGGGTATTCCCTTAGGATCTTCGCCCATATCTCCGCCCTTATCCGCACCGATAGGATTAAAGTATCTTAAAAGCGTAACAGACCATTTATTGTTCGCCTTATAAACGTCCTGCAAAATATTCTCTATCATAAGCTTTGTAGAGCCGTATGGGTTGGTTGTCGAAAGCGGGAAATCCTCCTTGATCGGCACTGTTTTCGGCATACCGTAAACGGTTGCGGACGATGAGAATACAAGATTGAACACATCATGCTTTTCCATAATGTCAACAAGATTTAAAGTACCCGTTATATTGTTATGATAATATCTGATAGGAATCTGCGTTGATTCTCCGACAGCCTTAAGTCCGGCAAAATGAATTACCGCGTCAAATTTATTCTCGTCAAAAATTTTATTGACCTTATCATAGTCCAATAAATCCACATTGTAGAAATCAAAATCTTTTCCCGTTATCTTTTTCACAACGTCAAGACTTTTTTCGCATGAATTGCAAAGATTATCCAAAACTGCAATTTCATATCCGGAATTTAAAAGCTGAATACAGGTATGACTTCCTATATATCCGGCTCCGCCGGTAACTAAAATTTTCATTGTTTTACCATTCCTTTCCGTGCCAAGCACAACTCTTTGCCAACTATAATTCCATATTATGACATATTTTTTATTGTATGTCACAACTATATGTTAATTATATACCAATCTCGAAAAAATTTCAATATACTAATTGTATTTTTTTTAAATATGTGATAAAATAATAATAATATTGATATTTTAACGGAGAAATATGATGAAAATTACAGATTTGCACAACCACACTCTATACAGCTATGACGGAAGCAATACCTGCGCCGAAATAATTAACAACGCAATAGCCAATTCAATATCGGTTATAGGAATCAGCGATCACCAGTTTTCGGTAAGAGGACGGCTGAGAGAATACATATCGGAGATTAATGCTTTAAAACAAGCATATAAAGGAAAAATCAATATTAAATGCGGACTTGAAATCGGGACAAGACCGTATCCCGACGATCTCATCATCGGCGACGCAAACAAGCTCGACTACTGCCTGTTTGAAAGTCTTGACACCCCGAAAGGAATGGATTTATATGAGTTTGAGCAGTGGTGTGCGCTTTTCACAATTCCCAAAGGACTTGCCCACACCGATATATTTTCTCTTCAAAAAAGGTATGGGCTTGACATATTTGATTTTATGAAAAAAAACAACCTTTTCTGGGAGCTTAACACCTCGGGAAATTATACATATTATTATGACTTTATCACAAACAGGGAAAAGCAGAAACTTGTAAGCGAAAGCGGAATAACGGTAAGCATAGGTTCAGACACTCACTGGACAAGAGATTTTTTGCGTTCAAAGCTGTTCTCCGCACATGAGCTTATTGAAAAACTCGGTAATCCTATTATTTTTTCATAAAGCTGTAATTATTTTTTTAAACACTATTACAATTGAAATTTTTTTAAAAATATGGTATAATATAAGAATGATGTAATTTTACCTTACAACACAGGGAGGAAATACAAATAATGGATATAAATGATGTATGGAAGCACGCTCAAAGCTATATCCTTTCGGACATTAATTCCGAAGTGGTTTACAATACATATTTAAAAGACGCTTTCGCTGTTTCATACGAAGATTCTGTATTTACAATAGGCGTGGCACTGCCGACGCGTAAAAATATGATAGAAATAAGATACAAAAGGATAATCGAATCCGCCATTGCAAGGGTTACGGCTGAGCCTGTTACGGTTAAGGTCATAATTTCCGATGGAAAAAATCTCAAACAGCCTGAAAAGCAACCGGAAAAAAACCAACCCGTTCATACTCATACAGAGGTTGGCGAAAAGGAAGAACGCATAAATCTTAATTCCGCAAATCTGAATCCGAGATACACGTTTGAGAATTTTGTCGTAGGAAATTCCAACTCATACGCTTTTGCGGCGGCTGAAAACGTAGTTAATTTCCCGGCGCAGAACAATAACCCTCTTTTTCTCTACGGTAAAAGCGGTCTTGGGAAAACTCACCTTATGCAGGCTATAGGAAACGAGGTATTGAAGCGCAATCCCAATATGTGCGTTTTGTACGTTACCAGCGAGCAGTTTACAAACGATATGGTTAACTGCCTTAAAGAAAAAAAGATGGAGGTTTTCAGACAGCGTTACCGTGATGTGGATATGCTGCTTGTCGACGACGTTCAGTTTATAGAGGGCAGGGACGGAACACAGGAGGAATTTTTCCATACCTTTAACGATCTCCATATGAAAAACAAGCAAATCGTTCTGACAAGCGACCGCAAGCCCAAGGATCTTATAACTCTCGAAGAAAGACTCAGAACACGCTTTGAATGGGGACTTGCCATAGACGTAGTATTACCGGATTACGAAACAAGAGTTGCAATTTTAAGAAAAAAAGCCGAAAGCCTCAATATAAACTTAAAAAGCGAGGTATACGAGTACATAGCGGAAAGAATCAATTCAAATGTCAGAGAGCTTGAGGGCGCACTTTCAAAAATGATTGCCTATGCCGGAATATCACACAAGGAAATAGATATAGACCTTGCTGAATTTGCACTTGCTTCAATCATACCGGACGAGATAAAAATAACCCCGCAGGGAATTATAGAGCACGTATGCGAATTTTACAGGGTAAAGCCCGAGGAGGTAAAGGGACCGTCAAGGGTTAAGGAGCTTGTTACTCCCAGACACGTTGCGATGTATCTCTGCAAAAAACTCACAGATATGAATTTTGTAACTATTGCAAAGGTATTCGGAAACAGGGACAGAACCTCGGTAATGCACGCTGTTGACAGAATAATGAAAAATATACAGACCGATAATGACTTAAAGTCTGAAATTGATTTTATAACAAAGGATCTGAACCCTTAAAATTATTAACACCTTTGTGTGAATATCGGCTGAATAACCGTTGATAACTTTTATACGATATTTGGGACGTGGAAAAGGAAAAGTTATCAACAGTTTTTCCACATACATTTGTTGACAAAAAAACAAGGAAAATAAAAGCGATACGGCACTTTTCCATCAAATCCACGCTACTACTACTAATACTACTATATATTATATATATACGTACGTACATATACGCTCATTTTTTGAGCTGATAATTTTATCTCTTTGAGAAAAGGACGGGGATAACCTATGAAATTAATATTTGAAAAATCTAAATTAATAAACATAATCAATACGGTACAAAAAGCCGTATCCGCAAAATCAGTCATGCCTATACTCGAATGTATCAAGATAGAAGCATTTGACAGCGGAGATATTATAGTAACCGGAAACAATCTTGATATATGTATTGAATATAAATCCGACTGTAAAGTAATAGAACCGGGAGATATTGCGATAAGCTCAAGAATGTTCGGAGAAATAATAAGACGTTTCCCGGACGATGACGTACATATTTCGGTAAATCCAGATAATGAAATGATGAATTTAAAATGCGGAAGCAGTGAATTTAACATTCAGGGTCTTAATGCCGACGATTATCCGGCAATACCGGAGGTTGAAGAAAACTACAAATTATCACTTCCTCAGGAAACGCTCAAAAAAATGATAAGAAAAACGGTATTTGCCATATCGGTGAACGAGGGCAGAAAGCCGATATTGACAGGCTCTCTGTTTGAAATTAATACCGGAGTATTAACGGTTGTTGCAACGGACGGCTTCAGAATCGCAAAGACCGAGGAAACCGTAAGTTCATCGCTTAACGATATAAAAATAGTTATCCCGGGCTTCACTCTGCGCGAAATGCTGAAGGTGTTGGAAGATGATGAAAACCCTGTTGAAATAGTTGCTTCTCAGAGATTTGTTAAATTCTGCTTTGAGAATTACAAGGTTGTGTCACGTCTTTTGGAGGGAGATTATGTTAACTATAAGCCGATATTCAATACTCCCAACAACATAGCCGTTACGGTAAATACAAGGGAGCTTGCCGACAGTATAGAAAGGGCGGCGCTTATTGTAAATGACGATAAATTGCAGAGCAACGAAAAGATACCCTTAAAGATTACAATAACGGACGATATTCTGGATATAACCTGCGCAACCTCAAAGGGAAAAATAAACGATACCGTTTCGGTTGAAAAGATAGGCAACGATATAGAAATCGGCTTTAATCACAGATACCTTTTGGAGGCGCTGAGAAACTGCGAGGACGAAAAAATAAAGCTCGAATTATCAAACCCAAAAGGCGCTTGCTTCATAAAACCGACCGAGAACAATAATTATATATATATGCTTCTTCCGGTAAGGCTCTATGAGGAATAAAGCCTGCTGCGCCGCAAGCTTGTGACAAAATCCACAGATTTGTAACGGAAAGGAATTGAAATATATGAATATCGAGAGAATCGTAAGCTTTGATAATGATGAAAACTGCTATCTTGTTTATGATGAAACAAAACAGGGAGCGGCTATTGATCCGGGAACGGACGGCGGCGTGATTTTTGAAAAGATAAAAAGTCTTGGGATAAAATTAAAATATATACTTCTCACTCACTGTCATTACGATCATATCGAGGGAATGGAGAAGCTTAAAAAGCTGACCGGAGCGGAAGTCTGCGCAAGCTTTGAATGTAATCTCGGAATACAGAATCCGGCAACAAATCTTTCAAAGCTTTTTTCGGACTATATAAAAGCAGAGCCTGCCGACGTTATAATATCCGACGGAGATGAAATAAAATTCGGCAATATTTCAATGAAAGTGATTACAACCCCCGGGCATACAAAGGGAGGAGTATGCTATCTTGCAGAAAACGATTTGTTTTCTGGCGATACACTGTTTTTGAGAAGCGTCGGAAGATGCGATTTTCCCGGCGGAGATAAAAAGGAGCTTGAAAGGTCAATAAGAGAAAAGATATATACTCTCGATGATGATATAATAGTTCACCCGGGACACGGAAACGATACGAAAATATATTATGAAAAAAGGTACAATATGTATGTTTCGGGCTGATAAAATATTATTTTAAATATTATGGCAGTCGGCTGTGAAGCAGTCATTTTTGAAAGGTTTAAGCATGGATTTGGTACAAAACGGATTTTCCTGTACATACGATATGGAAATATTTATGAACCTGTTTTTTGAGAAAAACGAGGACGTAATTATTTTAACCAATCTTGAAGACAAAGAAAATGTTATAAATGCATATACGGAAATAATGTATAGAGGAAAAACATATTTTGAGGATTGTTATTTTTCCTTTACGGGAAACAGAAACGATCCGAAAGCGGTTAAGAAGAATTATCTGTGTTCGGTTACAAAATCCTTTTGCAGAGCGGCGAAGCAGATAAGAAACGTGAGTCTGCCGTGGGGAGTTATGTCCGGAATACGCCCGGCAAAGGTTGTACGGCAGTATTTTGAATCGGGATATTCGTATGATGAAATAAAAGAAATTTTAATGACTCTATATGAGGTTACAAAAGAAAAAGCCGAGCTTGCAATAAAGGTAGCGAAAAACGAAAGACGGATATTGAGCGAAATAGGGAAGAATTCTGTCAGCATATATATAGGGATACCGTTTTGCCCTACAAGATGTCTTTATTGCTCGTTTGTTTCAACAGATATAAGGAAAAGCGGAAAATATACAGATGAATTTACAAGACTTCTTGTTAAGGAAATTGAAAAAACGGCAGAAATTTTAAAAGAATGTTCGCTTTATGCTGAAAATATATACATCGGCGGAGGAACACCCACTACTCTGAGTGCAGATCAGCTTGCCGTTATATTTAAAGCGTTAAAAGAAAATATAACAGACGGAAGGCTTAAAGAATTTACTCTGGAAGCCGGCAGACCGGATACCATAACGGAGGAAAAGCTTGTCTGTGCAAAAAAATACGGAGTAAACAGAATAAGCATAAATCCGCAGACGATGAATGATTCCACACTGAAAAAAATTGGAAGAAAACATTCCCCGCAGATGATAAGAGATGCTTTTGAAACGGCGAGAAAATGCGGTTTTGACAATATAAATATGGATTTGATTGCAGGATTGCCGGACGAAACACCCGAAATGTTCAAATACAGCTTAGACGAAGTTATAAAAATGAATCCGGAGAATATTACCGTACATTCCATGTGTATAAAAAAAGCGGCGGCACTGCGCTTTTCAGAGATTGAGCTTACAAAGAGCAGAGAAATGAACGAAATGCTTGACTATGCGGCACAGGCAATGAAAAAGACAGACAGAGAGCCTTACTATATGTACCGGCAGAAAAATATGTCGGGAAATCTTGAAAATGTCGGCTATGCCGGAATAAACAACATGTCTTTTTATAACATAAACATCATGGAGGAGGCGCAGACGATTATTGCGTTGGGCGGAGGTGCGGCAACCAAAATCGTAAAGGGTGACAGAATCGAAAGAATTTTTAATTTTAAAGACCCTTATGAATACATCAGCAGATTCGATGAAATCATCGAAAAGAAAAATCAGACTGCCGCATTGCTGAAACAATAAAAATTTATCGTCGGAAAGGATAAACGCTTATGAATAAATCGGATATTATAAATGAGATACTCAGAGAATATGACTTGAAGCAGGGCATAGCTTTGGAAAAAAAGCAAAAAGAAACCGAAAAGGCATATAAGGAATGTCCGGAGCTGGAGGATACCGACAGGAAAATTAACGAGCTTGGTTTAAACAGCATGAGAAAAATTCTTGCCGACAAGGAGAATGCGGCAAAATTAAAGCAAGCGTTTGAAAAAGAGCTTGAAAAGCTCAACGCAAAAAGAAAAGAGCTGATAAAGGCTTTTAAAATAAATCCCGATTACAATAAACCGGTTTACGAATGTGAAAAATGCAGCGATACCGGATTTTCGGAAAACGGTGTCAGGTGTACCTGCTTTGAAGAAAAAATAAAGAAAAAGCTGATTGAAAAATCACAAATGGGAAATATGCTTGAAACCGATGATTTCTCTAAGTTTAATTTGTCTTATTACAGCGATGAACAGAATAGCGGAGGTTCGCCCAGAGAAATCGTTTCGGAGGCTCTTGAATGTTCAAAGAATTTTTGCGCCGATTTTGAAAACGAAAAATATAATCTGTATTTTTACGGAAATACGGGATTGGGAAAAACCTTTTTGTCCTCAATAATTGCGAGAAACGTGTTAAATAAAGGAAAAACGGTAAAATATGCAAGAGCTACAAGTATTTTTACACTTTATGACGACTACAAATTTAATGATTACGGATTAAAAGAAAAGATAGACGAGCTTTATAATTGTGAGCTTCTGGTAATAGATGATTTGGGTACTGAAAACATAAATAAAAACGGAATATCATTTTTGTTTGATTTAGTAAACGACAGACTTATTAACGGAAAAAGAATGATTATTAACACCAATCTCGATATTGCCGAATTTTCACAGCGTTACACCGTAAGACTTACGTCAAGAATTTATGAAAATTTCCGTATATTCTGCTTTAAAGGCAATGATATAAGAATAAAAAAGCTAATGGAACAATAATGCGAAAAATATGCTGCGCATCTTACCTCTTTTCGAGGTTAGGAGTATAAACACATACGCCGTCACCTCTCAAAAAGGCAACCTGCTTGCATCTTTTTCGCGTTTGGATTTGTGCCGCCGCACGGCGGCGGAATGGAGGATAATGCGAAAAATATGCTGCGCATCTTACCTCTTTTCGAGGTTAGGAGTATAAAAATACGCCGTCACCTACCAAAAAGGCAACTTGCTTGCATCTTTTTCACGATGAGAATAAAAGAAAAAACTCTGCGTTAGATCAGGCAGAGTTTTTTAATAAATTTGATAAATAGAATTATTTATTCTCGTTTCCGGTAACCTTATCAATACCGTCCGCAACGCCGTCACCGACGTCCTTTACGCCCTCGCTGACATCTTTAACGCCGTTAGCCGCACCGTTGCCGACGTCTTTAACGGCGTCGCCCACATCGTTCATTGCATTATTTCCGGCATTGTCCGTCTGATTTGTTGCAGGTGAGGGAGAAGCGGTATTTGTTCCCGTGTTGTTATTGCCGCACGCAGTCAGCAAAAGAAAAATGAACACTGAAATTATTAAATATTTTATGTTTTTCATTATTTTCCTCCATTCCGCCGCCGTAGGCGGCACAAATCGCAGCATGAAAATGTACAAACGGTTCATTTTCACGTTATTCTCTGTTTCGCCCGCTGATAGCGGCATACTCCGTTAATACGGTTTTTTAATTGATCTTATATAGATATTATTATCCTCAGTATGGATTTTATTCATAAAAAAATAAAGAAAATCAAAATTTACGCATAAAATGTTTATAAATATAAATAATTTTGTATAAATATTGCATAAAAAATAAAATTTGTATTGACAAAAGAAATAAAAAGGTTTAAAATAGCAAGAGTAAATTAATTAAACGTATTATTCGGACTTCCGGAAAAAAGGTTTTAAGGAAATCCGTTGCTGCCGAAAGGCGGCGGAATGGAGGATATATATGAAAAAGACAGTAAAATTATTATCACTCGCAGCAGCAATAGCTATGGCTGCAACAATGACAGGCTGCGGCGGCACAAAGACAACCGATGAAAATACCAACGCATCGGCTACACCGGCATCATCTGACAAAAAGACTCTGACAATGGCAACAAATGCGGAATTTCCGCCGTTTGAATATCTCGAAGGCGACCAGATTGTAGGGGCTGACGTTGATATGGCAAAGGCTGTTGCAGAAAAGCTCGGATATGAGCTTGAAATCACAAACCTTGACTTTGACGCTGCTTTGGCAGGTGTTTCAACAGGAAAGTACGATGTTGCGGTTGCAGGTATAACAGCAAGCGAAGAAAGAAAAAAGAGCATGAATTTTTCTGATAACTACTTTGTTGCTTCACAGTCTATCGTAGTTACCGCAGACAGCGCAATAAAAGGCAAGGACGACCTCGAAGGAAAGACAATTTCCTGCCAGGAGGGAACAACGGGAGAACAGTATCTTTTGGATAACAACTACACCGTTCAGTCATTCAAGACAGGCGCAGAGGGCATTTCAGCTCTTACCACAGGTAAGGTTGACGCTTTGGTTATAGATAACGCTGTTGCAAAGGCATTGTCGGCTGAACAGAACGGCGCAACCGTTGTTCTTGACGAAGCTTTGACAGACGAATCATATGCAATCGCTCTCCAGCTCGGAAACGATGAGCTTACATCAAAAATTAATGAAGCTCTCAAGGAATTGAAAGCAGACGGTTCACTTGCAAAGATTTTTGAAAAATATGATTTAAAGATTGACGCAGAGTAAGCTTAAATATAATATTAATTTAAGTATCAAGGACGATACAGAATAATCTGTTCGTCCTTTCTTACTATTTTACGCTTTTTGCTTTTTAAAAAGAAAAATAAGCGTTTTGAAAGGAAACAGTGTGTATGGAATGGTTAAATAAATGGCTTGAAAGGCTTTATCAGACCTTTATTGTTGCGGATCGTTACAAAACGTTGATAGGCGGTCTTGAAAAAACAATAATTATTACGGTCGGAGCGCTTGCTATAGGAGTCATAATCGGAACTATTATAGCTATAATTAAGGTTTTTGCTGCAGGAAACAGAAAACTTAAACCTCTTGACTTTTTGTGTAATATATATCTGACGGTGATAAGAGGAACTCCGGTTGTTGTTCAGCTGCTTATATCGTTTTTCATCATTTTTGTGTCTGCAAAGGACGGAACGTGGGTTGCGGTTATAACGTTCGGTATAAATTCGGGAGCGTATGTTGCAGAGGTCATCAGATCGGGTATTATGGCTATTGATAACGGACAAATGGAAGCGGGACGTTCTCTCGGCCTTAACAAAATGCAGACCATGAAAGAAATAATTCTGCCGCAGGCTTTTAAAAATGTACTTCCTGCAATAGGAAACGAAATGATAGCTCTTTTAAAGGAAACATCGGTTGCCGGTTACGTTGCCGTACAGGATCTTACAAAAGCGGCAAACCAGATAAAAAACACAACCTATGACCAGATAAACCCGATTTTGCTTGTGGCACTGGTTTATTTGCTTATAGTTATAATACTGACAAAGCTGTTATCATTAATGGAGAGGAGGCTGCGTAAAAGTGATAAGCGTTAAAGGACTTAAAAAGGATTTCGGCGAAAAGAATGAAATCAAGGTATTGAGAGGAATAGACGAAACAATTGAAAAGGGAGAAAAGGTTGTAATAATAGGGCCGTCAGGCTCGGGAAAAAGTACGTTTCTCCGCTGCCTTAACTTAATGGAGCAGCCGACCGCAGGCAAGGTGTTTTTTGAGGGTAAGGAAATAACCGACAAAAAAAACGATATTAATGTCATAAGACAGAAGATAGGAATGGTGTTTCAGCACTTTAATCTGTTCCCTCACCTGTCGATTATCGAAAACATTACTCTTGCGCCGGTAAAGCTTAAAAAAATGACAAAAGAGGAAGCAAATAAAAAGGCTTTGGAGCTTTTGAAAAGAGTAGGTCTTGAAGAAAAGGCGGATTCGTACCCGTCACAGCTTTCGGGAGGTCAGAAGCAGAGAGTGGCAATTGTAAGAGCGTTGGCAATGAATCCCGACGTTATGCTTTTTGACGAGCCTACTTCAGCTCTCGACCCCGAAATGGTCGGCGAGGTTCTGGACGTTATGAAGGAGCTTGCAAACGAGGGCATGACTATGGTTGTAGTAACTCATGAAATGGGATTTGCCCGTGAGGTTGCGGACAGAGTTATGTTTATGTATGACGGAGTAATCGCAGAACAGGGAAAGCCGGAGGAAATATTTAAAAATCCTCAGAATCCGAGAACTCAGCAATTCTTGCAAAGCGTATTGAATTTGTAAGATGGTTTTATTATTAATTAAGATTTTTTAAAACGTATATTTACACTACATAAGATAAATTCATTTATGATCGGAGAGCTTTCAGAATGAAAAAATATAACGTTAAGAAAATAATATTATTTGTAATTGTGATTATAGTATCGGTCGGAGTCGGATTTATTATTCAGTATAGAGAAACTCAATACAGAAGCTTTTTCGTGCAGAAAACCTCTCTCGGGCAGGAAAATGACGATGCGGTGACTGCGGAAGCCTCTGCGGAGCCTGAAAATAAGATTATTAATATTAACACCGATTCTGTTGAGGAGCTTGAAAAGCTTGATGGAATCGGTGAAAAAACAGCCGAACGCATCATAAATTACCGCAGACAAAACGGTGATTTTGAAGTTATCGAGGATATAATGAGGGTAAACGGCATAGGAAAAAAGAAATTTGAAGCGATAAAAGATTTTATATGCGTGGAATAAAAGCATTATTTTAAATATTTATAAAAAGTTCATCAATTAATATAGACAGCGTACAAAAAAAGTGATATACTAAATAAAAAAAGCCAAACAGCGAAAGGGTGATATTGATGAGCGATATTATAAATCAATTAAAACAAGGTGCGGAAAAATTAATAAACAACGCTGAAAAATTTTCAAAAACCGCAGTTAAAAAAACAAAGAACACAATAGATCAGACAAAATTAAAATATACTGTTTCCGAAACAGAGGATAAAATCAAGGATATTCTTGCCGAGATGGGAGAAAGAATTTATACAGAATATAAAAACGGCAGGGAGCTTGACGAAGATTTATCCGATAAATGCAGACTGGTAAAAAGTCTTTACGAGGAAATAAATGATTTAAAGGCTAAAATTGCGGAGCTTAACGATTCTGTTGTTTGCCCCGTATGCGGCAGTATGATGTCAAAAGAGGCTTGCTTCTGCCCTAAATGCGGAAATAAGAGAACCAAAGGCGATGAATCACAAGAGGAAAACGTAGTTGAAACGGTCGAAGCTGCGGATGATGAATAACTATAATATATAAAAATGATTTTTGAAAATTATTGTGGTTTTGATTCTCCCATGTGCTGAAATTGTGTGGTTTTATTTGTGAGTATTGTTATATATGTATGTAAGAATCAATATATAGTCACAGCAGAGATGTATAAATGCGGATAAGTCAAAGACTTATCCGCATTTATATATTATTTATTATCTCGCGGCATTTGTCAAAAATCAATTTTTTACCGATTGGTGAATTTACCGATTTCTTCTTCAAGCAGTTTAATTTCCATATCGTTGGCGGTAAGCATTATAATAGGCGCGCCACTGTATGCCCTTATGTTTTTGCAGAAGTCTATACCGCTGCCGTCCGGTAAGTTTATGCCGAGAATTATAAGCTCAATATCGGAATTAAATTTACTTTCCGCTTCCTTTATCGAAAATGCCTGCAAAATCTCATGATTGGCAAGCGATAAAGCAATGCCGTTATTTAACACACTGTCATCTTCAACTATCAGTATATTCATTTTCCGTAAACTCACGAAATATTAATCTTTTTGTTTCTATCGTTTTATTTGTTTGTACTATCTTTTTTTATTATATCACTGATTTTGTCTTTTTGCAATATATCTCCGATTAACGTCCACGGTTTTTGAATAAGTTAATAAATTGTGAACAAACATAATAAATAGCTTTGAATTGGACAAAATTTTTGCAGGAACTGCAATATGTTTACTTTTTTAATAAAAACTATTGACAAATCAAATTTTCCGATATATAATAAAAATAGAAAAAGGCAAGATCTTAAACGGTTATGCCAAATGTGTATTATGAAAATAACGCATCATTTTAGCGAGTGGGCGTTATTTTTTTATGGTTATAATTAATACAATAAGAGTAATTAAATACATCATTATGTAAGTATATTCCATAAGCGATCACCTCCTTTCAATGGAGATGATGGCATAACCGCCCAGTTTTTTTACACTGTTTCAGATCTTACCTTAAATATCGGATTTTATCCGACGTGCATATTATACCATATTTCGTGCTATAATTCAAGCTTTTTTAATAAAAACTATTGACAAATCAAATTTTCCGATATATAATAAAAATAGAAAAAGGCAAGACCTTAAACGGTTATGCCGCAAAGATTAGATTAAAAAATAATCCCATTCTTTTGACATAGGCTGGGGTTATTTTTTATTTATAGACATTACTAAAAGTAATAAAATTATCATAAATGATATTATGTAATCAGTATCCATAATGACCACCTCCTGCCCCGACTTAAAGTACGGAAATAGGATGTGGCATAACCGCCCGGCTTTTTAGACTGTTTCAGATCTTACCTTTAACATCGGATTTATATCCGACGGGTATATTATACCATATTTCGTGTTATAATTCAAGCTTTTTCTATTATTTTATCAGCAATTTAAAAATTATTTATAAAAGGTATTGTAAATATAAGGAAAGTGTGATATAATAGTCATGCGAAATAACTTTAATAAAATCAATAAGATTTTTTATCATACGGGGGTATTATACCCTATTTTCCATTTATACAAGTTTGTCTTGGTAAAAAGAACAAGTTCCGCTTGTATAAATGGTTACGTGAGTATTGCCGATTTATTAAAGTTGTTTCGCAGCAATAGGAGCTTGCTCTTTTTCGGGTGCGTTTTCTATTGCTATGAAACGCACCTTTTTTAATTTAGAAAATTATGAAGGGAGGAAGCTGTTTTTTTCGGTATTCAAATTAAAAAGCGTGCAAATTTTATTGCTAGCCAAAGGATAATCCGGAAGCGGTGTCCGTTGGTTCAAAACAGATTTAATAATGTAACAGTCACATATCCATTAAGAAAGAACGCATACCGTCCAAAAAAGCGGTATGCGTTCTTTTTGGGGTCTTTGACGGCTTTACAAATGAAAAAAATATTAAAATTTTAAGAATATAGCAATAGTATAAATTTCCAAAAAAATGAAATAATAATACTAAATAAGACTTTTATCCGGAATCGGGAGAAATTATGTATAAAATCAGATTAATATTGCACGGCGTAAAAATATTTGTTTACTCGGAAATCATCGGCATTGTAAAAAAAGTGAATACATTTTTTATCAAACATAATAAAAACCTGTCGGCACGTTCGGTTGTGTATACCGCAAGGATGCAGGAACGGCTTGTGATGAAGCTGTGCTCTGAAAAAGAAAAATATAACCTTTTGATTTTTGAACTGCTGCTTAACAAAAGATATTACAATTAATAAAAATATATTTCTTAACTGTTGCATTTATTGCCTTTGAAGTTAAAATGTGCTATAATGGTTTTGGTATGATATTTAAAAATCGAGAAAGGCAACCTGCTTGCATATTTTTTGCGTTGAGATTTGTGCCGCCGTAAGGCGGCGGAATGGAGATTAAAATGAAAAAACTGTTATCATGTTTATTGATTATACAAACGCTCTTTATTCAAGGGATAACCGCCCCCAAAACGGCTCATGCCGAAAATGACGGCATGATATATTTTTCCGGCGAAAATGCCGTTATACCGAAAACCAACGGCGGAGAATGGAGCATTGGGGAAAGACCGGAGGAGGTGTATGCGGATTACAATTTTTCAAAAAATTCGGGAGATTTTGAAACCGTATACGGCTTGTGGACGGTATCGGGAGGAAAATACATACAAAGCGAGCTTTCCCCCGGAGCTGCCGCAAGGACGCTTCTTCCTCAATATTTTTCCGACTTCACCATGGAATTTGATTTCACTCCGATTTCGGAGGATACAAAGCTTATGCTCTTTTTCGGCTGTACGTCGCTATACGAGGTCTGCGTGGGAGAAATCAAGGCTGACGGCTCTAACATCATAATAGGAGATAAGGAATATCCGGGAAACGGACATATTGAAAAAGATAAAAATTATCATGTTAAGATGATTTCCAAAAACGGAAATGTTACAATATATCTTAATAATGAAACAGTAAACGAACAAAAGAATCTGACATTTCCTGCCGGTCAAATTGGAATAGGCTGCTGGAACTCGAAAGCTGAGTTTGATAATTTCAAGGTCACAGCTCCCGACAGCCTGGGCGGCGGAACAAAGCTGATACAGAGTTCAAAAGAAAGGTCGGAAGCATATATCGAAGCGGACGGTGTTTCGGATAACAGCTTTACGGCACGTATCTGTGCAGATTCCTTTGCGGACGGAGAAACAGGTATTATAATCTGCTCGGACGGAGAAAAAAACGGATATTATCTCGGAACAGACGGCAAAAAGGCCTATATCAGACTGAACAAAAACGGCAGAGAAAAAACTATTGCTGAGACTGATTATAAGGCTCTAAGCGGAAAGTATTACGATTATTCGGCTTTTGTCAAAGGAAATGAAATTTCTTTCAAAATCAATTCCTCGGAAATTCTGAGGGTAAGGGATTCGGAGGTAAGTGGCAGCCTGTACGGCATTTTCAGCGATAATACATCTGTCTGCTGTGCGCAGATGGGTTGGGATAATCCGGAGGTTATCTATTCGGAGGACGCACGGTTAACCGATAAAATAAAGACTTTCACCGATATTGACAGTGGATTTGCCGAAGCCTGCGGTGTGGTTAACGGCTTTGGTATCGTAAACGGATATTCGGATTCCACGTTCAGAGGAAGCAGTCCTTTCACGGTAGGCGAATTTTATTATGCTTTGTATAAAATTATAGGTATCGAACCGGGAAAATCGGAAAATCAAGCGGAAAGCATTGAATTTGAAAAATACATCTCACAGGCGAAAAAGGACGGATATACCGAAAATGCGGATATGCAAGCCGAAGCGCCTGTTAATCCCGAAGAAATGCAAAAAGCTTTGATAAAAATTTTAGGCTATGCAGTTTCGGATAATAAGGGTGAAATATACAGATTAGCCGATTCAACAGGTCTGACCAAAGGCGTTAATTTTTCTGATAATTCTATCGACCGGTATAACGCTTCAAGACTTTTGTTAAATGCCCTTACAGCGGACAGGCTGAAAATAAAGGGAAGCAGCGGAGCTGTGTTTACTGCGGAAAAATCGGGAAGTTTTCTTAAAGACACATTTTCTGCGGAAAAAATAATAGGCATTGTCAGCGAAACGGGATTCGGCTGTGCAGATGAAAACAAACCGCTTACTCTTGACAGAAATCAGATAAAAACAGGTGATAAAACGCTTGTTTACGGCGGTAACTGCAAGGATTTGCTCGGTATAAATATTGTATGCTATGCGGAATTTCCGGATGATGATAATAACGGAAACATCATATATATTGCTCCTTATAAAACTAAAGAAATAAAAATAAAAGCGTCACAGTTAAGCGGAGAACACAGCAAGGAC
The DNA here is from genome assembly GCA_934462715.1 of uncultured Clostridia bacterium. Classification (GTDB taxonomy): domain Bacteria; phylum Bacillota; class Clostridia; order UBA1381; family UBA1381; genus RGIG1988. Next base: position 45,187 of record CAKSIJ010000008.1, on the reverse strand, counting down.
AGATTAAGCTATTTAAAATCGGAGGATTACAAAAAGGAAAACACGCAAAAATTAAATCCGTCCGCCGCTGTAATCTATAACGGTCAGTTCTACACAATGCTCAAATCCGCACCTGAGGATATATTTGATATAAAAAACGGAACGGTTACGTTAATTTACAATAATAATTCAGCCTTGCCCGATGTCATAAAGGTTGATTGCTATGTGAATTATGTTGTTGATACGGTTTCCGCTTCAAACGGAATTATTTATGACAAGCTCGGAAAAGAAGTTCTAAAGCTTGATGATGAGAATGATAATGTAATTCTTATGAAAAGCGGAAAGGAAATTACCGTTGAAGATGTAAGGGAAAATGACATTCTGAGCGTAAGCAGTCCGAAAAGCACCGACGCATATACAATCATAACGGTATCGGATATTGAGCCTGTGAGGGGTCGGCTGAAAACAGTCCGAAAAAATGAAATAGTTGTCGGACGTGACAGATACGATACCTCTGAGGATATAGACTTAAGCAAATATTTTGTGTCGGACAGCCTTGTGATTTATTTTGATTTTAATTATACCGCAGCGTATATAAAGGCACTTACGTCCGAGGATTATGCGTATCTGATTAAAGCAGGCTATGACGAGGAGGACGAAACGGTATACTTTAAAATGTTCACCTTTGAAAACGGTAAGGGTAAATTTATCGCGCAAAACGGTATTAACGTATATTTTTCGGACAAAACGAAAATAAAATATTCAAAATCAAACTATAAGGGACTTTCGGCTGTGATTGATGAGATACTCTCGCAATCTAAGATAGCCGATAAAAATAATCCGTCAAAAATCACAAGATACGGTACGGCGGTGCGTTATAAAATGAATGAGGACGGAGAAATTAAGGAGCTTAAATTTGCCCGAAATTCTTTAAGCTGCGACCTGCCGGAGCGCAATACGGAGTTTTCATGCTTCTATGATTCTGCCGTCAAGGACGAAACGGCGTACTATTATTCCGGACTGATGAATTCCAAGTACCGTATAACGGCAGACACAAAAATCCTTAATCTTTTCGGAAACAGCCTCGATATGGATTCGTATCAGACGGTTTCGCAGGGCTCGTTAAGGTGGGACGATTATTACGAAAGCAGAATCTATGATGTTGACGAGGAATTTAAAGTAAAGCTTCTTGTAATAGGAAACATACAAAGAGGATACGATCTGCCGTGCAGCGTTGTTACCGACGTGAGAACCGCCGTTGATGAAAAGGACAATGTGTGCACTGAAATAGAAATGTATCAAGGCTCACAGCTTATAACCACAAGGGCAACCGACCTGAATATGAAATGCGATTCGACAGCAGCGTATTGGTTCAGAAATGAAAACACATTGATTACCGACCTTAAGCCGGGTGATATAATCGCATATGACGTTGATTCCGAGGGATATATAAAGGAATTTAAGCTGATATTTAAATATGTACCGGGTCAGGAATACTACGCAACCTCGCCGAGAGGGTGGTATTGGGGAACCATACCGTCTACCGACATGACCCTTGCATATACCGGAATAACAAGGAAAACAGGCAGTATATTTGTTTTCAACAGCAATAACTATTCAAGACCGGTAATTAAAAACGGCGCAGCGTACTATGTATGCGAAAACTCAAAGGTAAAGCCTGCCGCATTTGAAGATGTTAAGGCGGGCGACAGTGCCGCAATGATATGGAAATCGGCGGAGCTTAATACGGTTGTTATTTACAGGTAAATAAATAAACGGATTGGAGCTTAAGTGCTTCAATCCGTTTTTTGCAATGAATCAGTTCCAAAATATTGTTTCAAACAGCGAGTCCGCAAACAATTCGTGCATTTGAGCGATCGGGTGATTTATCCTGTTTGAAAGCAGCTTGTTCGTATCAACTCCGAGTGAGCGGAGCTGTTTCCATTTTGAGTAGCAGTCGCACACGGGAATCGAGTATTCGCCGCAAAGCTTAACTGCGGAAGCCATAAATCCGTCCATTTTTCCGCTGTTCTGATAATCTGCTGTTTTTGCGGCATATTCTTTTAAAGAATCCGCCGTATCCTCCGATACAGCCGTGTTCAGCATATTAGGGGTCATAAACATTATTTGAATATCGGCTGCACGAAGCTTTTTAAATATTTCCGTAAGAGTCTGTATGTATGTTTCCAACGTACCGTTTGAATCGTTCAGACCGAAGCATACGCTTACAAGGTCGGGAGAATGAGCCAAAACGTCCTTTTCCATTCGATTAAGCCCGTCCGGAGATGAATTTCCGCCGATACCGGCATTGATTACCTCAAATTTTGAATCGGGGAAAAACTTTTTAATTTTATCCGAGAGCTTTTTGTGATAAACCGATTCAGGGTCGGGCGTTGAGGTGTTAAAAAATCCCTCAGTTATACTGTCGCCGAAAAAAACAGCCTTTACCGGTTTTCCCGATACTATTTTTTCCGCAATGCTTTTAATCATTTTTTCATTCCTCCGTGACTGTTGTTTAGTAAGAAAATTTTGTTTTAACCTGCAATTATTTTTTTATCCGCAACAAAAAATCCCGAAATATCTATTGAGCCGAATTTATCGGTTTTTTTGCCGTCAACCAGAAACTGAACGTAATTTATGTCCTTCAGCTCGCATAATGAATCAACGATAGAATAGATTATCAGCTTTTCATTAACCGAATCGCCCGAATTTTTTTCTGTAAATCCGGATTTGAAGTTAACAAAGCAGGTATTGTCGGTTGTTTGCGCCGAAATCAGCTCGGTGTCGGCTGAGAGAAGGCTCCTCGATTTGTCCGACTGAGGACCCTTTATAAGCTCGTTTACAACGTACTGCTCAATCGGAACCGTATCGCTGATTTTTATTTTTCTTTGCTCCGAAAGAAGCTTATCAGAGCTTTTATCGGGAAAATACAGCGTGATGTTCTTTGAATCCTTTGTTACGGTGTCGCTTACAAGGTCTATATCCTTGTCCGATAAAAAGCCTATTTCGTTGCCCTCGGAATCGCTTATTTTTTCTCCGTTTACCGTAACCAGAACTCTCTCGATTCCCGAAATCTGGCACATTGATTTTACAACTGCATAGGTCGCAAGAAAGCATTTTGACGAATCCTCTGTTTTAAAGGTGTCGGAAAAATCAAGTGTAAGTTCTCTGTGATTTTTTTTCATTGAAAGAAGTGCGGTATTTTTTTCAAATATCGGCTTCAGCTTGCTGTCTGTCGGACCGTCAAAGAGTGCGTTTAAAACGGCTCTTTCGGGCGGTATCTCCGCAGACGGAGTGATTTTTCTTTCCTCCGATACGATTGATGTGTAGGTATCGTTGAAAAAATATAAATCTATGTTTTTTGTTTCATTGTTATTATCAGCACGTTCAAAATTTATAATAAAAATTGTGGATATAATTATTACAGCGGCGGATATAAAACTGATAACGAGTCTTTTTCGTGTCATACGCAGTAACCTCCATATTCGGCAATTATGCAAGGCAATCGCAAAGCCGAGCTTAACAATTACCAAACAATTATACAGCATAGATATTACAAAACTATTAAAATTAGTTATTGTTTACATTTTGTTTATATTTTTCACACTTAAAATACGCATTTTTAACAAATAAGTGCAAAACCAAGCAATATATTATGCTGATATAATTAATTGGGGCTTTCGTTTTCTATGTTCATCGGAAGATAAACCGAAAATACACATCCCATTCCCGGCTCACTTGAAAGCTTTATTGTTCCGCCGTGCAGAAGCACCGCTTCTTTCGCTATAGCAAGTCCGAGTCCCGTTCCGCCGGTTTCTCTCGCTCTGGAATCGTCAAGACGGTAGAACCTGTCAAAAACGTGCTCTTGCTCCTCAATCGGTATTCCGGGACCGTTGTCCTCTATCTGTATTACTATGTTTTTGCCCTCCTTTGAAAGACCGAGCTTAACAAATCCGCCCTCGCCGGTGTATTTTATGGCATTGTCGCAGATGTTGTAAACCGCCTCCCAGATTCTGTCGTAATCGAGCATGAGAGCGGGCGGATTTTCTATTTTGTAGTCGGTATAAAGCACAATTTCCTTTGCGTTTGCATTGGGAGTAAGCTTTTTTACCACCGTGTTTACAAGCATACAAATGTCGGTCTGCACAAGTCTTGGAACATTTTTGCCCGAATCAAGCTTTGTAAGCTTCAAAAGTCTTTCGACGATTCTGGAAAGTCTGTCAACCTCCTCGCTCAGATCACCGAGAAAGTCTTTGAGCATTTCGGGGTCGGGATCCTTTGTCGTTACGATGCTGTCGCATATCAGTTTTATTGTGGCAAGTGGAGTTTTCAGCTCGTGAGATGCGTCAGAAATAAATTTTTTTCTGTTATCCTCAAGATTTCCAAGCTCCGAGGTCATGTAATTCATGGTCATGGCAAGCTGCGCAAATTCATCGTGTCCCTTGACCTTTACCCTTTTGTCAAAGTTGCCCTTTGATATTTCTCTTGCCGCTTCGATAAATTCATCAACCGGAGAGGTGACGATATATGACATTCCATAGCTTAAAAATGCAATAAGCACCGAAATAAGTCCGGAGAAAAGGAAAAGATTCATTTTTACGTTGCCTACGGTTTTGTCAATGTCCGACAGTGAGCCGACAAGATAAATAACGGCGGTAATGTTGCTGCCGCCCTTTTGCTTAACCGGAACGGCAACCGTCATCATGTTTATGCCAAGGTTATCGTCTTTGAGTACGGTATGCGCCTGTTCGCCCTCCGAGGCGGATTTTATAATGTCGCGCATTAAAACCTTTCCGGCAAGCTCGTTGTTTGAATCGGATATAACCTTATATGACGGATTTACGACAATTCCTCTTATCCCCGTTCCCATCAGAAGCTGATTTATTGAATCCTCGATTGCTACCGTGTTTTCAACAGGTATGTATTCCGATACGGTATCGGAAATCATATTTGCTTTGGTAAACAGCTTTATCTGTTCGTTTTCATAAAGGTTTTCGTCAAGCACGCCGATAATGTATATGCTCATCAAAATCAAAGTTGTGACTATCACGACAATGTATGTCGCCATCATCGACCAGCGCATTGAATAGAAAAACTTTTTAATCTTTTTTGTAATAATATCCAACACCCCATTTTGTCTTTATATAATCCGGTTCTGCCGGATTATTTTCGATTTTCTCTCTGAGCCGTCTGATGTGAACGTCAACGGTTCTGACATCTCCGGGATAATCAAAGCCCCATGCGATGTCCAAAAGATTTTCTCTTGTATAAACCTTTCCGGGATTTTTAACAAACAGTTCGAGCAGGTCAAACTCCTTGCTGGTAAGCTCGATGCGCCTATCACCGATTAAAACACGTCTGAAATTATAATCGAGCGTAATATCTCCCGAAACAAGCATATCCCCGGTTTCGTTCGCCTTTTCTCTCGGAGTTACTCTCCTTAATATCGCTTTGATTCTTGATGTTACCTCTCTTATGTTAAAGGGCTTTGTAACGTAATCGTCCGCACCGTATTCAAGACCAAGAATTTTATCTATATCCTCGCTTTTTGCCGAAAGCATTATTATCGGCACATTTGAAAAGCCCCTGATGTTTCGGCAAACGGTAAGACCATCCATTTTGGGCAGCATTATATCCAAAAGAATCAAATCAACGCTCGGGTCATGCGCAAGACGTACGGCTTCTTCTCCGTCAAATGCCGTAAGAACCTGGTAGCCCTCATGCTCCAGATTATATTTGATTCCTTTAACTAACAGTTTTTCGTCATCTACAACAAGTATTTTCATTACAACAACCATTCCTTTCTTCAGAATAAGCTCATTGCTACTATTATATCAAAAAATTATGAATATTTCCATACTTTTTTCAATTTTTTATTGCAAAATTTCAAAAACTTATGTATAATAGAATAAGTATTAAAAACTGACAGAACGGTTTTTTACCGTTAATCGTAAAATGTATTGATTTTTTTGATTGTAATTTCATTATTCTATTATCGGCTTTATATTGTTTTTGTGCGTTTATGCACACATTTAATCAAGTTAAATCAAGCGTTAATTATAACCGAATCGGAGGAAAAAATGAAAAAAAGAATACTGAGTGCAATAATTTCGGCATTTATTGCATTGAATACATATATACCTGCATTGGCAGAACCGACGGCAGAAACACCTGCAAGCACGCCGACAGCTTCTGCCGTACCGGAGAGTACAGACACAGCACCGGCGCAGACTCCCACACAGGAAACTCAGCAGCCCGGGGGCAATGAAAACGCAAATCCGCAGGCAACGCCCGAAATCGACCTTTCGCAGCCTGCCCCTCATGCGCAGTCGGCGGTACTGGCGGATATGCAGTCGGGGAAAATACTCTTTTCAAAAAATGCCGATACGAGAGTGTATCCTGCAAGCACGACAAAAATACTGACCGCCATACTGGTATTGGAAAACGATCAGCTGTCGGACGTTGTTACCGCATCTCAGGAGGCGATAGCGCCGATAACCAATAAACACTCTCATATGGGAATACTTGTCGGTGAGGAGCTTACCGTTGAACAGCTGCTTTACGGAATGTTGGTTTATTCGGCAAATGATGCGGCAAACGTCCTGGCGGTGCATACGGCAGGAAGTCTTGACGCTTTTGTCGGCATGATGAATCAAAAGGCGGCGGAGCTCGGAGCAACAGGCTCTCATTTTGCAAATCCCCATGGCTTCCACGAAGCGGATCACTACACTACGGCAATGGATTTGTTTAAAATTGCTCAGTATGCGATGAGAATCGATAAATTCCGTGAAATAGTAAAAACCGATATGTATACCATTGAGCCGACAAACAAGTATAAGGAAATACGCTATTTGTCAAGCACGAATCATCTTATCAGCCGAAGAAGATATGCAAACTATTACTATGATAAAGCAATAGGAATAAAAACGGGATATACCGATGAGGCAGGCTCGTGTCTTGTGTCTGCGGCGGTAAACGGAGACACAGAGCTGATTTCGGTGGTGATGAACTGCGCAAACACAACAACGGTTGCAAACGGCGCATATTCCTTTGTTGATTCAAAGGGTCTGCTTGAATACGGCTTTGAAAATTTCAAGCATATAGATATTGCTTCGGCAGGAGATATTGTTTCCGATTCGAGCGTTTATGAGGCAAAGGACGGAGTAAGAGTTGCGCTGACGGTGGATAATAATGTAAACTACATTCTCCCCGTTGACTATAATAAGGACGAGATAGAAACCGTTATCAGCTATAACGATAAGAAAATATCCGCACCTATCGCAAAGGGCGATGTTCTCGGCGAGGTCAATTACAAATACAGGGGAGAAAGCATAGGAACGGCAAAGCTTGTAGCAACAAATTCCGTGGATAAGGATTATATAATAGCGGCTATTCATCTGATAATAAAAATAGTTTTGAATCCCGTATTTTTAATTGTTCTTGCGGTATTTATAATTTTGAGAATCAGAGCAAAAAGAATACAGGTAAGACGGAGAAGAAGCAGAAGAAGCAGACTTCAGCATTTTGACGCAGGCAGAGAGAACTATAACGGAGAAAGAGAAAATCAGTAAAAATCAAGGGAACACCGAATCAAAGCGATGTTCCCTTTAAATTGTGTTTTTTTGAGGTTCTCACTAATCATATAGTAATTAATTGAAAACGGTTTGCAAAAAGGATAAAAATATTGAAAATTAAAAATCTTTACCTATAAAAATGAATTTTTTATAAAAAACATTGCAATTTTGAGGAATTTCTGATATATTATATTATAGCGGACAAGTATAAAGGCAGAATCGGAACGGAGGGGTTGTCATGAAAAAATCCGAAAGGGCAAATAGGGTTGTGGATATATTCGATAAAATTTATCCGGACGTAAAATGTACTCTTAATTACAGCAATCCTCTTGAAATGCTGATAGCCACTCAGTTATCCGCACAATGTACCGACGCGAGGGTTAATATAGTAACCGACAGCCTGTTTAAAAAGTACCGCTGTGCGGAGGATTTTGCAAGGGCAGACCGCGTGGAGCTTGAAAACGATATACGCTCTGCCGGATTTTACAGAAACAAGGCGAAAAACATAATTGCCTGCTGTCAAAGGCTTATTGACGTATATGACGGCAAAGTACCCGATACAATGGAGGACTTGCTCACTCTCCCCGGGACGGGAAGAAAAACGGCAAACCTTGTTTTGGGAGATGTATACAAGCAGCCGGCGGTTGTGGTTGATACTCATTGCATAAGGCTGTCAAACAGAATAGGACTTGTAAACAGCGAGGATCCGGTAAAGATTGAATATGACTTGAAAAAGCTTATACCGCCGCAAAGACAGTTAAAGCTGTGCCATCAGCTTGTGCATCACGGAAGGGTGCGCTGCAATGCGCGAAAGCCCGATTGCGAGAACTGTGAAATAAAAGAATACTGTAAGTATTTCGGTTTAAAAAGCAAATAAAAAAAACAGCCGATAAAGGCATAACGGAAAGGAATGGTTATAATTATGGAGGATTGTTTATTCTGCAAAATAATGAAGGGTGAAATCCCGTCGGAAAAGGTTTATGAGGACGAATATGTTTATGCGTTCAACGATATTGCGCCGCAGGCGCCCTATCACGTTGTGATAATACCTAAGGTTCATATCAAATCGGCGAACGAGATTAATTCGGAGAACAGCATATATGCCGCAAAGGCTATGGAGGCTGTCGGAAAGATAGCAAAGAAGCTCGGCTTTGCCGAAAACGGCTACAGAGTGATAAACAATTGCGGCGTTGACGGCGGACAGACCGTGGGACATCTGCATTTTCATCTGACCGGCGGCAGACAGTTCGGCTGGCCTGCCGGCTGATACAGCCTGTTTAACGATTTTTTACAGCAGAGGTGATTATATTGAAAAATAAAAAAGCCGCTAAAATAATAAAAATTATCGCAGCTTCTCTTGCAGGAATTATTGTTCTGGGAGCGGCAGGTATATTTGCAACGTTTAATTTTGTGATTAAGCCGAAATCAAAGGAAATTATTAAGGCAGTTGATGAAATTATCCGTGACGAGGATATAAAAAAGGCAATAGAACCGTATCTGAGCCAAAGTCAGCTTGACGATATGGTAAAGAACGCTGACGGCTCGAAAACCGTATCGGAATACAATGCGGAGAACGGCAAAACCGACAGAGGAAAGGAACAGGACGGCTCCGGCAATAACATTGCCTCAAATAAAGATGAAAAACCGGACGGAAAAAAGAGCGATAATTCAGCTGCTGTCAATAACAGCGGTTCAAACAAAACAACGTCATCCGGAAAAGGCACAGGCAATTCAAATACCGAAAAGCCGAAGAAAAAACGCTCTCAGTACGGCAGTCAGTACGATTATGTAAAGGATAATATTCCGTCATCTGATTTTTCAAGGGGAATGGCGCTTGTTTCGCGTGTTGACATGGGATATGTCTCGGGGCTTATGGCAGGCGGACTTACACCGGAGGAAAAGAGCGAGCTGAAAGCATATCTGACCTCACGTTTTTCCGGAAGCGAAATAGCCGAGGGTTTGGCTCTTTACTCTAAATATTCGTATTTGCTGAGATGATTTTGCCGGGTGTATTTTTCTTCACGGGATATGAATTTAAATATTGCAATTACCTCCAGATGATATTTATATTACATATTCATGAAAATACTTGAAGAATAAGCAAAATTCTGATACAATGTATTGTAGGAAGAAAACGGTGTATTTTAATTGTGAAACGGACGGTTTAAAATTACACGATTAAATATAATCCGAAAGGAGAGTAATAAAAAATAATGGAACAAAGAACTGTACTTGTTATAGATGATGAACAGCCTATTGTTGAAATATTGAAGTTCAATCTTTCAAAGGAGGGTTATTCGGTTCTTGAAGCGTTCGACGGCGCAGCCGGACTGGAGCTTGCGCTTGCAAAAAATCCCGATCTGATACTTCTTGACGTAATGCTTCCGAAAATGGACGGCTTTGAAGTATGCAGAAAGATTCGTGAAAAATCCTCTGTGCCGATAATCATGCTGACGGCAAGAGAGGAGGAGGTTGACAAGGTGCTCGGACTCGAGCTGGGAGCGGACGATTACATGACAAAGCCATTTTCGGTAAGAGAGCTTACCGCAAGAGTCAAGGCAAATTTAAGAAGAACGTCAATCGACAAGGCCGGAAGCGGAGTAACCGAGTCGGGCAATGTGATTTTATCGGGTGATCTCGTGATAAATATGGAACGCTACGAGGTTAAGAAAAGGGACAAGGTTCTTGACATAACTTTAAGAGAATTTGAGCTTTTGAAATTTCTTGCAACTCAGCCGGAAAAGATTTTCACACGCGAAAGCCTTTTGGAAAACGTTTGGGGATATGAGTATTATGGCGATGTCAGAACCGTTGACGTAACAGTCAGACGTCTGCGCGAGAAGATAGAGGACGATCCGGGTATGCCGAGATATATAATCACCAAAAGAGGCGTGGGCTACTATTTTAATAAATCATGAAAAGGGTATTAAAAAGCATACAATTTAAAATTGTTCTTATATTTGTCCTGCTCACGGTGTCGATTATTACGGTAATTGGTTCTTTTATGCTTGTCAATATCGTTAATTTTTATAACGAAGAATTTTCCGTTATGATGAACCGTGTTTTTACGGAGGAATTTGTATATCAGCTCGAACAGCTTGCAAAGGAGGAAAATCCGCTTGACAGTATTTCAATGACGGTAAGCTCTTATGTGGGCCCGCTGGGTCTTGATACCTACAGATTTTATTGTATTCTGGACGGAAAAAACGGCAGCGTGCTGAAAAGCTCTGACGATAATTTAAGTACCGGACTCGATAAAACCGACAACATAATAATGGCAATGTCGGGAAAGACGGGAGATATAGTCAATTCCGATAAAAATTATATGGATTATGCCGTTCCGTTAACGGTTGATGATGGAGTAAACTACATAATTTATATAAAGGATACAAAGGAAGAGCTTAACGGAATAACCAATAACGTTCTTGTTATTGTGGTTCAGGCACTGCTGATTGCGGTACTGGTATCTGTTGTAATAGGCTTTTTGCTCAGCAAAACGATTACCGTGCCTATTACAAACCTTACAAAGCGAGCCAAGAAGCTTGCCGCAGGTGAATTTGACAGCTATGAGCCGTCAAAGGAGGACGATGAGATAGGAAATCTGTCCAACACGTTCGGGTATATGGCGCAGGAGCTGAACAAGACGATTTCTGTGGTTAACGAGGAAAAAACAAAGGTTGAAACAATTCTGCAAAACATGACAGACGGCATACTTGCCTTTGACCTCAATAAAAAGCTTATACATATAAATCCCGAAGCGGAGCATATGATAAAGAAAGAGGATCTGGAGAACCTTTCGTTTGACGAATTTTTCAGAAAAATCGGAGCGGATATTACGTTCGGAGATTTGATATATATCAAAAACGAGAGCACTCCCGAAAGACAAACGGAGTATAACGGCAGATATTTAAAGCTTATTTTCGCTCCGATAGAAACAGACAGCAAAATCAGCGGCGTGCTTGTGGTTATGCGAGATATAACCAGCCAGGAGAAGCTTGAGCTTTCAAGACGTGAATTTGTGTCGAACGTTTCGCATGAGCTGCGTACGCCTCTTACAACGGTTAAATCATACGCAGAAACTCTGCTCGACAACTCTGTTGACGATAAGGAGCTGTCGGGAAGGTTTTTGAGCGTTATCATAAAGGAAGCCGACAGAATGACCCGAATTGTCAAGGATCTGCTTACGCTGTCAAGGCTTGACGAGGCTCAGACCGAAAACAAGGAACCGGACTTTATTGATTTGCAGCTGCTTTTAGAGGGCGTTGCTGAGAAAATGTATATAACCGCAAAAAAGAAAAATCAGACAATTACCTGCAAGAGTATTTCCGCCGTACCGAAATTTTATTCGGACAGGGATAAGATAGAACAGCTTGTTATCAATATCGTATCGAATGCGATAAAGTATACGCCGGAGGGCGGAAAGATAGATATAGTATCGGGAATTATGATAAACGACGCATTTATCAAGGTGACCGATAACGGTATCGGAATCCCAAAGGAAAATATACCTCGTTTGTTTGAGCGTTTTTACAGAGTGGATAAGGCGAGAAGCCGCGATACCGGAGGAACCGGACTCGGACTTGCGATTTCCAAGCAGCTGGCGGATAATCTCGGCGGTGAAATCACTATAAATTCCGATGTCGGAAAGGGCACTGAGGTGCTGATTACTTTGCCGGTAAAGGGAAATCAAACCGATTAATGCACAAAAATAACTGAGATAACGCATTAAATCGGGACTGTAAAATTTATCATTATAATGTTAAGTGTATTTAAACCAATAGTAACAGCTTTGTAACAATAATGTGGTATAATATAATAACAATAAGTAAATAATACCAATATGAATACATAAAGGCTCTTCAGGTTAGGAAAGCTTGTGCCGGTGAGCGGCACGGAAAGGATTGATTAAAATGTTAAAGAAGCTTATATCTGCTTTGCTTGCAGCATCAGCTTTGACATTCGCACTGCCCTGTGTGGGATATGCTGCATTCGGAAATACAATATCCCTGTCGGAACGGGGAAATGCAACAAATATAATTTATATAAAACGCCCGGAATCTCATTCCGCTTCAACCTCCGACAGAACATATACCATATCGGCGGTCGGGGAACAGGGTACAAGAATAAAGGTTTATAAATATAACCCGTCAACCGGAAACTGTTATATTATCAAAAACGAAACTTGCATGGGAGCAAGCGGACTTTACAGCGTTGTTGTCGATTTGCCGGATGATTCCAATATATTCTTGGTAACTGCGGAAAATTCGAGAGGTTCTCAGGCGGTAAGAATCGACATTAACAAAATCAAAAAAAGTACCGTTGACAAGCTTAAAAACGTTACTGTTACCATAAGAAACTTTCTCTGGTAATTTTTTCGCAGACAGATGTACTCCGCTTATGCGGTAATTCAGACGCATTTGTCTGCGATTGTTGTTTTGTACAAAGGGACGCTGTGAAAACCGTCCTTTCACGCAAGAGATTTGTGCCGTCTGACGGCGGCGAATTTGGAGGATTATTATGAGAAAAGAACGTATAAAAACTATCGCTCTTGCATTTCTTGTAGTAATGGATTGTGTTCTCGGAAGCAGAATACTCATAGAGAAGAAATTATGGCCGACAGGCTATAATTTCTTTTCAAATATAGGAAAATTTCGGATTTCAAGTATCTACACGAATATAAAAAACTATTTCACCGACAGCGGAAGTTTAAAGTCACAGGTGTTTTATCCCGAAAAAATTGTAATTAATACCGGAGATCAGACAACGAGAACCTCGTTAAATTCGGCCGAAAGCGAGTTTGAGGGGATTGCGGACAGAGCGTATGAGCTGCTTAAAAGCGCGTTTATGTCGGAATCGGAGAGCGTTTTGCAGGTAAAAAATGAGGAGCTTTATTCGGCGATGTCCTCCGATTCGGTGTATATTGATTTCCCGACGGAGTATTCTCCGGAGCTGCTTTCAAAGCTTCTGGGGGCTCAAAACAATGTCTTTCGCGATGAAGACATCAGTTTTTCCGACGCAGTGATTTCGTTTTCACCCCGTACCGAGATATATCTGTCAGACAGAAACAAATACATATGCTACAAAATAAATGTTACAAAAAGAGATGAAAAGCTCATAGAGCTGCTCGGAGAATATGAGAAAAAGCACGGCGGACAGATCGATTCGGCAATCAATTATTCCTTCGATCTGAAATTTGACAAACCGTTCGGGGCGCAGAAAACAACGCTGAATCCGCTGATTCTTATATATTCAACACCGCCCGAATTCCCCGTGATTGGCTCTGTCAACCCGATTTATGATGGAGAGCAGTTAAACGAATCGGTTTTAAAAAATATTTTAAAGGTGTTCAATATCAATTCAAGCACCATGAACAGGTATACAGAGGCAGGCGGAACTGTTGTATTTGTTGAGAACAACGCAATTCTGAAAATTGATAAAAACGGATATCTTGACTACCAGGCTACCGATGGCGGTATGGAAATATCCTCAACCGGAGGAGATTACACGAATATTTTAAATATTTCCTCGATAGCGTCGCAAATCAATGAAGCGGTAGGAAATGACAGTAATATAAGAATATCGGATATTGACGCTTCGGATAACACAACATATCTGTTTGATTATATAGTATCCGGAATCCCGGTAAAGGTGCAGACCGACAATATTTCATCGGGAGTAAGAGCGGTTGTCCGGGACGGAATGCTTATAAGCTATAAGCAGCTTATAAGAAAATACGAAGAAACAGGTACATATGAGCCTTTGCCCGAGTTTTTCACTGCGCTTGACGATGTTATTTCAAAGTATTCGGAATTTATGAATGAGATAAACATCGATAAAATGTATTTCGGCTACAAGGATAACGGCTTTGGAGAAAGCATCAACGCCGACTGGGTGGTTAAAGTTGATAACGTCATTGCGGACGACGGCGCAAATTCGGCAAAATAAAAAAAGTAAAGGAGCTTCAAGATATGAAATGGAATAAGGCAAAATCAATTCTTATTGTGTTTTTTATTATAATAGATGCACTTTTGCTTGCATACATAACGGCGGATAAGCTTCATTCAAAGAAGATTGAAGAAACAATTGCCGATACGGCTATAGAAATTTTAAGTAAGCATAATATTTCCGTTGATAAAAAAATAATAACAAAAGCCGCAAAGAGTAAAAGCATAAAGCCTGTTTATGCCAAAAATATAATAGACGATTATACTGAATTTGCAAAAAAGATTATCGGAGAAAATTCAAAAGCCGAATCGGAGAACATATTTTCTTCGGATATAGGCAAAATAACCTTTGACGGCGACTATTTTGAAGCGGAGAGATCGGCTTCCGGAGCCTTGTGCGGTTTTGCGGAAAATTCGGACGATTACGAAAAAACCGCATTGCAATGCTTATCGGCGATGGGTGCGCAGACGTCGAACCTTAAGGGGATAACCAACAAAAACAACAAGGGAGCCTCTGTCAGCTTTAAAAAGAGAATAAACGGACTTGAGGTTTTCGGCGCAGGCATGAGATTCGATTTTGACGGCAGCGGCTTAAAAAGGATTTCGGGCAACTGGTATAACGAAAAAGAATCGGATGACGATTTGCTGGAGCTGAAAAGCCCGTCCGGTGCGCTTATCGAGTATATGAACCAAAGGGATAACAGCTCGAAGACGGTAATAAGCGATATATGTCTCGGTTTTGCTTCTCTTGAATCAAAAACATATCATGAAAGTATTCTTTTAACCCCGGTTTGGGGAATTATTGAAGAGAGCGGAAAAGAGGTATACATAAATGCGCGTGAAAAATAATGAATATTTGCGCTTTAATTTACATATATTGAATAGTTGGATATTTTTAGAAATAAATATTCTTGACTTTTTTTTATGTATACAATATAATTAGAATATAATATTGTGTTTTAAATAACATTTTTAATGCTGCCCCGGGCAGCGGAACGGAGGATTTTTTTATGAAGAAAAACATTATTGCATTGCTTGCGGCGGGAGCAAGCGTTTTTACGGTATCGGGTGCGGTATATGCGCAGATAAATGTCACCATTGACGGAGTGCCGTTTCAATCGGAGAGCGAGCCGGTTATAGAAAATGACAGTACGCTTGTTCCGATGAGGGACGTTTTTGAGGCTCTGGGCGCGGAGGTTCAATGGGTTGAAAGAAAAAGAGCGGTAAACGCATATAAGGGCGCAAATACAATGACAGTTACAATAGATTCCGCAACTATGACCGCAAACGGAGAGGAAATCGAGCTGGCTGCTCCGGCAAAGATAATAAACGATAAAACATATGTACCGCTGAGAGCAGTGTCGGAAAACTTCAATGCAGAAGTTGAATGGGACGGAGAAACAAGATCTGTAACAATCACAACACCTCAGTATGACCATAAGTCGGTTACGAAAAAAATCACGGACGAAATAAAAGCAGATGACGGAACAACTCTTGTTTCGATGGCTTATACTTATCCGGAATTTGAAAATCCCGAAAATGACGACGCAATATCATCGCTGAACCTTTATGTAAAGGTAAAATCGGAGGATTTGTTGAAGCTTTCCGGGAACTATAAGGAATACGCATTGGAAAAACGCCAATACTGCGAAGAACAGAACATAGAATTTGAGCCTGTTTTCGTGTACTCAGGTTATGATGTTACCTATGATTTCTTTAACCGTATATCTCTGTTTGAGCAAACGGTTCTGTCCGAAGCGGACGATATACAGGGCGTTTCGGTTTCCTCTTGCAACTATGACCTTGAGGATAACCGTATGCTTGAAAAAGA
This sequence comes from uncultured Clostridia bacterium, assembly GCA_934462715.1. Lineage (GTDB taxonomy): Bacteria > Bacillota > Clostridia > UBA1381 > UBA1381 > RGIG1988. Next base: position 28,859 of record CAKSIJ010000008.1, on the reverse strand, counting down.
GGATATACTCAATATCACCGAAAGTGATTTTGAACAGATTTCTATGTATGACTTCTATCTTTTTGAGAACAATATCATACTTTATCTGAATGCAGATAATATGTATTATTATCAGCTCGGATATGCGCCGTCAATGTCGCTTGCGTTTAACGAAGATACAATGGAATTTTTCAAAATAAACCCGGCAAACGGAGAGGATACGGGCGTTACCGAACCGAAAAGCATTTTTGAAGATGCAGGATCCGAGCCGGATACGAATACCGAAAGAGTGTCATGCGCAAATGAGGACGTACTTGAAAGCCGTGCCGGCTTCAAGCCCGCAAAGCTTTCCAACGGAGAAATATATACACCGGTAAGCTATGAAGCGGTAAATACCCCGGACGGAGTAAACTGCGTGATTACTTATACCGATCTGGACGGCAAAAAGTCGGTTGTACAAAAGGCAGAGGGAGATTTTATGAACATTGATAAGGATGTAACCGCTCCCATAAACGAAAAGCTTATCGGAAACAGTATGGTACAATTCTTCTCCGATGATGACAGCTGTTATGCTTGCTTCAGCATTGAAAAGTCAAACGGAAGCTGCTACAGCTATTCGATAGAATTTGAAAGCGGAGAAATGTCTGAATTAATGACTGCTTGTACCGATATAATAACAAAAGAGCAGATTTTGAACTGATTGGATATTGAGTATTTTGATTTAGTGTTTTGTGCCGAACGGCAATGAAAGGAATTGTTATAATGGAATCTGTTTTGAACAATCTTTCGGCAATTACGCCGCAGTGCGTAATTATGTGGGCAGTAGGCGGTATACTTATTTATCTGGCGATAAAAAAAGAAATGGAGCCTACGCTGCTTCTCCCTATGGGCTTCGGAGCGATACTTGTAAATATACCGTTTTCCGGTGCGATAGGAGAACACGGTGCGCTTGAAATTCTCTACAATGCGGGAATTGCGAATGAGCTGCTCCCTCTCATACTGTTTATAGGAATCGGAGCGATGATAGATTTCGGTCCGCTTCTTTCAAACCCAAAGCTTATGATATTCGGCGCGGCTTCACAATTGGGAATATTTTTCACACTGTGTATGGCGTCAATGTTCTTTGACATAAAGGACGCGGCTTCCATCGCCATTATAGGCGCAGCCGACGGTCCGACCTCGATATTTGTGGCAAATCAGCTTCATTCGAAGTATGTCGGCGCAATAATGGTTGCGGCATACTCGTATATGGCGCTTGTTCCGATTATTCAGCCGCCGGTAATAAGGCTTCTGACAACCAAAAAGGAACGGCTTATAAAAATGGAATACAAGCCGGCGTCGGTATCAAAAACAACAAAAATACTGTTCCCGATAATAATTACGGTTATTGCCGGAATTATAGCTCCGGATTCGGTAGCCCTGATCGGATTTTTGATGTTCGGCAACCTTATCAGAGAATGTGGCGTGCTTGACAGTCTTTCCGAAACGGCGCAAAAAGTTCTTGCAAATCTCGTTACGATTCTTTTGGGAATCACGGTTGCAAGCCAGATGCAGGCTGAAAAGTTTTTGCAGCCAGAAACGCTGATAATCCTCGGATTGGGACTTGTGGCTTTTGTATTCGATACCGCCGGAGGAGTGCTGTTTGCAAAGATTATTAATTTATTCCTCAAGAAAAAAATAAATCCGATGATAGGCGCTGCCGGTATCTCGGCATTCCCGATGTCGGGCAGAGTGGTGCATAAAATGGGTCTTAAAGAGGATCCGCAGAACTTCCTGCTTATGCATTCAATCGGAGTAAACGTTTCCGGTCAGATTGCTTCTGTTATAGCCGGCGGTCTGATACTGAACTTTTTCCTGCATTAAAATTGATTTTGCCGTATGAGGAAAACAAAAATAAAGTAAGAAATATTGCCGGAACGGAGGAATATTATGAATTTTCAACCATACAATTTTGTTAAAAACCTTGTTTATATGGGAGAGGGAATGTTGGGTATTTTCATTGTTATCGGGGTTATTGTGCTTCTGACAATGCTTTTGAACAAGATAACGTCAAACAAAAAAGAAGAAAAATAAATATGAAAACAAGTTTTTTTGAGCCGTCTGTTTTCTTTTGGACAGACGGCTCATTTTTTCTATTTAAGGTAATTATATTACAGTATATGCATTGCAAAAACAGAAAAGCTAAACATGATCATTCTTTTATTATGATTGTAAAATTTTCATTTACAATTTTTAAGGGATAAATATTACGGGAAAGGAATTATGTATATGAAAAATATTATTATATTTATTTCTGCCTTTATGCTTTGCAATACGCAGGCTTTTGCGGAGGATAAAGGCTTTACGGACGTATTTGAAGAAATGGCGGCGGCTGACGGCGAGGAAATAAAAACATATCCTATAGATATTGAGGGAGAAAAAAATCAGCCGGTAAAAAGCAGCTTCAATTTCAGCGGCGATAATATATGCACGGTTGAAATATCATTTTACCCGAAGCACGGTACTATTGAAGCCGACGGTGCTAATATGACCTTTGTCTATATTCCACACAAAAATTTCATCGGAAAAGACACGTTTTACTATAAGGTTTCGAACGGAAAATATACTTCAAACGTTTCAAAGTGCAGTATAAAAATAAAAAATACGTCAGCCGAAAATAAGCTTTCCGTATTCGGTTACAGTGACATGATGGGAAGCAAATCGGAATATGCGGCGCAAAAGCTCGCTGAAGCCGATATATTAAAGGGTGACAAAATAGGAATAAATTATTATTTTTATCCGCAGTCGGCTGTTACACGTTCAGCCGCAGCAGGCTGTATTGCACATATATCAAGAACGGCGCGGCAAGACGCCGCACTGCCGGCAGGCGCATTTTCCGCAGACGGTATTTTTTCGGGAAATTATGATGATGAGGTATATTATGCCTGCAAGTCCGGAATAATATACGGTGAACAGTATGCCGGTGAAGCTGATCTGAGATTGGACGACATTGTTACAAGAGCGGAGTTTTTATGTATGCTCGACCGTGCAATGGGTTTAAAATCCGAAATCCGCGAAGCTCCTGCGTTTGAAGATTCGGCACAAATTCCGGATTATGCCGTGAAAAGCATTGAACGTCTTTGCACGGCGGAAATAATCACGGATAAGGACAATTATTTAAGACCGAACGAGCCTTTAACAAAAGAGGATATGGCAGAGCTGCTTTATAAGTATATGTGTTATGAAAAAAATTCGGTTGAAAAAACAATAAATCAGAGAATTATTGAAAAATTATATCCTGAAGTAAGCGTATAATTAATGGAGGATAAAGATGAACAACAAAGTCGGAAAACAGACAATAGCATTTAAAAATCCTCCCTCGATAGCGGAGACTGCGTCGATAGTCGGCAAAAAAGAGGGAGAGGGACCGCTGGCGCATTTCTTTGACTATATCCTGGAGGATGACAGGTGGGGAGAAAAATCGTGGGAAAAAACCGAGAGCAAGCTGATAAAGAATACGGCGGAGCTTGCTATCAGAAAAGCGGATCTGAAAAAAGAGGATATAGATTATTTGTTCGCAGGTGATCTTATAAATCAATGTATAGGCGCAAATTATGCTCTAAAGGATTTTGACATTCCGTTTTTCGGACTTTACGGCGCCTGCTCGACCATGACGGAGTCGCTCTCTCTTGCTGCCATGACGGTTGGCGGAGGATACGGAAAACGCACGCTTTGCGTAACGTCAAGCCACTTCTGCACTGCGGAAAAGCAGTTCCGCTTTCCTCTTGAATACGGAGGTCAGAGAACGCCGACATCACAATGGACGGTAACGGGCTCGGGCAGCTGCATTATTTCCTCGGACGGGGACGGACCTTATATAACGTCGGTAACACCGGGGAAAATAGTTGATATGGGAATAAAGGACGTTAATAATATGGGTGCGGCAATGGCACCGGCGGCAGCCGATACACTGATTGCGCATTTCAAGGATACAGACACCAAGCCCGATGATTATGATATGATAATGACCGGAGATCTGGGGATAATAGGCTCGGACATACTCTGTGATATTCTGAACCGCAAGGGATATGACATTTACAGCGTTCACAAGGACGCAGGTAAAATGATATTCGACATTATTGCTCAGGACGTTCATGCCGGAGGAAGCGGCTGCGGCTGCTGCGCTTCGGTACTGTGCGGATATGTTTACAGAATGTTAAAGGAAAACAAATTGTCGAGAATACTTGTTGCGGCGACAGGTGCGCTGATGAATACTATGACAGTGCAGCAGGGAAGCTCAATTCCGTCAATTTCTCATGTTGTTGAAATATCAAACAATTTTAAAAATCAGGCATAACCCGGTTTTATGCCGTACAGGAAAGGAATGGTCATAAAATGATTTTTGTAAAAGCTTTTATTGTGGGCGGACTGATATGCGTTATCGGACAGATACTGATAGATAAAACCAAGATGACGCCGGCGAGAATCCTTGTTTCATATGTTGTTGCCGGGGTAATTCTGCAAATTTTCGGATGGTATCAGAAGCTTATCAATTTCGCCGGTGCAGGGGCGACCATACCTTTAAGCGGTTTTGGCTGTACTCTTGCAAAGGGAGTCAAAAAAGCGGTTGAGGAGGACGGAATTATCGGCATATTCGCCGGAGGTATGACTGCCGGTGCGGCAGGAATTACGGCAGCACTGATATTCGGACTTTTGGCGGCGATAATTTTCAAACCGAAGCCTAACAGCTGATTATCGGAAATATCAGACTGAAGCACGGAACTGTATTTTTGCGGTTCTGTGCTTTTTTATTCCATAATTCCTATTGACAAATGTTCATTAATAGATTATAATAATAATAACATAAACACAGTCGGATAAAAGAAAACTGTAGTAAAATGCGAATGGGTTAACAAAACCAAACATTTAAAGACTTGTTTTGCAAAAGGAGTATAGGCAATTATGGAAAAAACAGAGGACCGCAGAGTAAGAAAAACAAAAAAGCTGCTGCGTGACGGATTGGCACAGCTTATGAATGAAAAGCCGATAAAAAACATCACGGTCAGAGAATTGTCCGAATTGGTTGATATTAACAGAGGTACGTTTTATCTTCATTATAAAGATATATACGATATGGTCGAAAGCATACAAAACGAAATGTTTGAGGAATTTTACAAGGTGTTTGACGAATATGAGGTGGACGGATCAAAGAAAACCTTAACCTCTGTTCTTGCCGATATATTCGAGCATATAGCCGCAGAATCGGATATAGTTATGGCACTGATAGGAAAAAACGGCAGCGCTCTGTTTGTTGACCGGCTTAAAAACATTGTAAAGGAAAAATGTCTGTCGAGTATGTATTATGAAATGAATGTCGGCAAGACAACGGAGCTTAAATATTTTTACCATTTTGCGGTTTCGGGATTTATCGGAATATTTCAGGAATGGCTTAACGGAGGAATGAAAGAAACACCTCAGGAAATGGCGGAAATAACGGCAAATATGATGTTTAAAGGGATCAATTCGATAAAATAATCAACGCAAAAAATACGCTGCGCATCTTACCTCTTTTCGAGGTTAGGAGTATAAACATACGCCGTCACCTCTCAAAAAGGCAATCTGCTTGCGTCTTTTTCGCGTTTGGATTTATGCCGCAGCACGGCGGATTAGCGCAAAAAATACGCTGCGCATCTTTTTCGCGTTGAGATTTGAGCCGCCGTATGGCGGCGTTACGGAGGTTAAAATGATAACAGTACACCCTATACCGCCTTTCTTTTGCAATGATTCCGAGATTCTGATACTCGGCAGCTTTCCGTCGGTGAAATCGAGGGAAACGGGATTTTTTTACGGTCATGCGCAAAATCGTTTCTGGAAAGTTACCGCAAGTATTTTCGGTTGCACCGTACCTCATACAATTGATGAGAAAAAGGAGTTTTTAAGACAGAATAAAATTGCCCTCTGGGACGTGATTGCTTCATGCGAAATCAGCGGAAGTGCGGATAGTACAATAAGAAATGTCATACCCAATGATCTGGCGGTTATTCTGAATAATGCACCGATTAAAAGGATTTTCGTCAACGGCAAAACCGCATGGAGATATTTTAAAAAATATGCGGATTGCGGATATTCGGATAAAGCGGCGGTTCTGCCGTCCACATCTCCGGCAAACGCTTCCTTTTCGCTCGGACGGCTGATCGGGGAATGGAGCGTGATAAGGACGGGCGGAGATTTGGTTTCCGCTGCGTCGCAGGGCTTTAAATAAAATCCGGGCTGCCGATCACCGTTTTTATTTTATTATCTCATAAAATTCATATCTGTGATATTATTTTTTGTTAACATTTTGTTTACTCATTCAAAAACCGTGGGCTGCCGATATGTTATACTTGACAAAACAAGAAAAAAATGTTATTATAGGATGGTAAGTTGTTAAGTACTTAGATAATATTTAAAGTTATAAGTAAGTCAGATGATTGCGGGCACTACGGTGCGTGAGGAAAGTCCGGGCTCCGCAGAGCAGGGTGCCGGGTAACACCCGGTGGAGGCGACTCCAAGGACAGTGCAACAGAAAATAAATACCGATTTTTCGGTGATTGTGGAAATGTGAGGTAAGAGCTCACAGGGAAGATGGTAACTGAATTCCCGTGTAAACCCCACCCGGAGCAACATCGACAGTGGAATTAAGCCTGCTCGGCATTTCACAACCGATGGCTTGAACCCGATAGTAATATCGGGTCACAGACAGATAATCATCAAATACAGAACCCGGCTTACAGATTTGCTTATACAATTTTAAACATTGCCTCTTAAACATCGGTTTAAGAGGTTTTTGTTTTGATTTTTTGTATGCTGTCAATAATAATAAATCGGTTTTTATTACAAATTGGAGATAAATATTAATTTTTAATAAATATTGGATTTAAGTGTTGCTAATTTAGAGAAAATAGTATATAATAGATTCTGTATATTGACTGATAACAGAAGATTATTATTGTTTTACATATTATAAATTATTTTATGCTGAATAAAAAACGAAAGGCGGCTGGTGGAATGAAGTGCAATTTGTTAATGGCACTGATGCAGTTGGATATAGGCGGTGCCGAAACTCATGTTGTGGAGCTTTCAAAGGAGCTTGCCAAAAGGGGATATAAAATTACAGTCGTATCAAACGGCGGCGTATATGTTAAGGAATTAGAGGACGCAGGAATAAAGCATTATACTCTTCCTCTACATTCGAAAAAGCCGGGGGATATGATAAAGTCATATAAGGGTCTGCGCCAAATAATTAAAGACAAAAATATTGAGCTTGTACATTCCCATGCCCGTATACCGTCATTTTTGCTCGGACGGCTTCACAAGAAAATGAAATTTCCGTTTGTCACCACCGCACACTGGGTGTTTGAAACCGGTCACGGACTGAAGTATCTGACCGACTGGGGAGAAAAAACTGTTGCCGTAAGCGAGGACATAAAAAAATATCTTATGGATAACTACAAAACAAAGGAAGAGGATATTTTTGTCACCATAAACGGCATAGATACCGAAAAGTTCTCGGATAAGCTTGACAGCTCGGAGGTTTGCAGAGAGTTTGACCTTGATAAGGACGGAAACAATATAGTTTATATAAGCCGTATGGACGAGGACAGAAGCCTTGTCGCAAAGCTTCTCATAGATGCGGTTGAAGCACTTGATAAAATAATCGAAAATCTTAATCTTCTTATCGTGGGCGGCGGAAATGACTTTGACAGAGTTAATGAGCTTGCCGAAAACGTTAACAAAAAGCTCGGAAGAAACGCAATAAAGCTTGCCGGCGCAAGGGTTGATATTGCAAGCTTGATATCTCCGGCAAAATTGTTTGTCGGCGTTTCAAGATCCGCACTTGAAGCCATGGCGGAGGCAAAGCCTGTTATCATTGCCGGAAACGAGGGATATATCGGCTTGTTTGACGAGGACAAGCTTCAAATCGGTATAGATACAAACTTCTGCTGCAGAGGGTGTGAAAAATCCACCGAGGAACGTCTTACTCAGGAAATAGGCGAATTTTTCGGTATGTGGGACGATGACGTTAAAAGAATCTCTCAATACGGAAGAAATCTCATAAAAGAAAGATATTCGGTAAAAAGAATGGCCGACGATACCGAAAAGGCATATAAAGCCTGCCTGAAAAAGCATAAAAAATAACGTTAAAAATATACTGCGAATCTTACCGGTTTTTGAGGTTAGGAGTATAAACATACGCCGTCACCTCTAAAAAAGGCAACCTGCTTGTATATCTTTTCACGTTATAGATGCGTCCTTTGCGAAAGAAATCATAGTTAATCAGAGATAGTATAAAGAGGTGAAAAAGCTTGAGCGATATATTGATTCTCGGATATTACGGCTTTAAAAACAGCGGTGACGACGCATTGCTTTTATCAATGCTTCAGCAGTTGAGAAAGCTTGACGGCAGTTTGAAAATAACCGTTTTGTCGAAAAATCCTAAGGAAACCTCACAGATTTATAATGTCAAAGCGGTAAAAAGAGATAATCCGTTTTCTCTTTTAAAGGCGATTCTGACCTGCAAAATGCTTATAGCCGGCGGCGGAACGCTTATACAGGACAAGACGAGCACAAAGTCTTTGCTTTATTATCTGACGGTAATTCGTATCGCACGGCTTTTCGGGAAAAAGGTAATGCTTTACGCTAACGGAATAGGACCTTTAAGCTATGAAAATACCGAAAAAACCGCAAAAATACTGAACAATGTAAACCTTATTACGCTGCGTGACAAAATGGCGCTTGAATGTCTTAAAAAAATTGGTGTGGACAAGCCTGACATAAGGCTCTGTGCAGATTCGGTATTCGGTCTGGAATATGACAAAGACTGTGATATTTCCGGTTTGCTGAAAAAAAACAATATCTCCGAAAATCAAAAATATTTTTGTATATCGGTAAGGGATCAAAGTCCGGAGGAGCTGGAAAAAACAATAATGACAGCGTGCGATTATCTCAGCGCAAGATATAATATGCTGCCCGTATTTATCCCGTTTCAAAAGGAAAAGGATTATGATATAACCCTTAGAATTGTAAAGGGTATGGTAAAAAAAGCGGTTATACTTGAAAATGACTGCACTCTGCCGGAGCTGATGAAATTTATCTCCGGAGCGGAGCTGATGATAGGAATGAGATTGCACAGCTTAATATATTCGGCGGTTTCAAATGTTCCGTTCGTAGGCTTGATATATGATCCTAAGGTCAAGGGGGTTGTCGAGTATCTCGACAAGGGCATATGCGTTGACGCAGACAGGGTTTACAGTGCGGAGCTTGAGGATTTGGGTGAGCTTTGTATAAAGAATTCCGGAAAAATAAAGAATGATTTAACCGAAGCGTGCGCAGTGATGAAAGAGAAAGCCGAAGAAAACGCAAAAGCGGCGATAGACTTGCTGAGAAGCTGAAGTACCGATAACAGAGAAAAATATTGAAATTACCCGAGGAAATATTCTTTAAAAGGAATGGATAAAAATTTATGACAGATACAAATAAAATGCTCAGAACTGCCGGCTTTATGACTGTGGCTACGCTGCTTGCAAAGGTGTGCGGTATGGTGCGCGATATGCTTATCGCCGCATATTTTTCTACCGGATACATAGGAGAAGCTTACATGACGGCAACAAAGCTGCCGACCATGCTTTTCGATATAGTAATCGGAGGAGTAATAACCGCATCGTTTATACCTGTTTTCAACGGAATCCTGGATAAGGAGAATAAAAAGAAAGCCTTTGACTTTGCGAATAAGTTCATAGGCATGGTATTAATGATCACGCTGATTATTACTGTGTTCGGACTGATTTTTTCGGACGGTCTGATAGGAATACTTGCGCCCGAGTTTAACGAACAGACAAAGGCTCTTGCAAGCGAGCTGACAAAGATAATGTTTCCGATGATTATATTTACGGGAACGGCATTTTCGTTTGTCGGAATATTGCAGTCTTTCGGAGAATTTAATATACCGGCGCTGATGAGCCTTGTTTCAAATCTGGCGGTTATCGCATACTTTCCGCTGTTCGGAAAGAAATTTGGAGTACACGGACTGGCGGTTACAATGCTTATAGCATGGAGCCTGCAGGTTATAATACAGCTGCCGGCGCTGAAAAAAACAGGATACCGCTTCAAGCCGTCTTTAAAGCTTAAAGACGAAAATATAAAGGCGGCGATTATGCTCGCCGGACCGCTTCTTATAAGCACATGGGTTCAGCCGCTTTATTCCATTGTAAACACAAGAATAGCCTCAGGCTTTGCCGGCGGAGTAACAATGCTTGAATATGCAAACAGACTTTACACCGTTATGGTCGGAGTATTTTCATTTGTTGTTACAAATCTGATATTTCCGAAGCTTTCAAAAAGCAATGCGTCGGATAACGGAGAGGAAGCGTCAAAGCTTCTTGTAAGTTCTCTCAAAGCGATAGCCATAGTGATACTGCCGCTGATGGCAGGATTTATCATTTTGTCGAAGCCGATTATTTCGGTTATTTACGAGCACGGGAAATTTACCGCACAGGATACCATGCAGACGAGTGCTGCGCTTGCCTGTTACTCTGTGGGCATGATCGGATTTTCGGTTAACGAGATTATGTCAAAGGCGTTTTTCTCGAGAAGAAATTCCAAAACGCCTATGATAAATGCGCTTGTAAGCATGGCGGTAAATATAGCGCTTGCTTACACCTTGTCCCCCAAATTGGGAATCAACGGTCTTGCTCTTGCGACTGCCGGCGGCTCGACCGTAAATGCAATATTGAATTTTGTATGCACAAGAGTTATGTACGGCAGAATATTTGAAAAAAGCGATATAGTAAGCATATTGAAAACATTAATATCCGCACTTATTATGTCTGCGGTTGTTGCGGCTGTTTACAGAGCGTTAAGCACGGCATTGAGCGGAAGTCTTACCGGCAATCTGATAATATGCGCCGCCTGTGCCGTAATCGGTGCGGTTGTATATGCCGTTTGCTTAATCGTTATGAAAACAGATGAAGTGAAATTGATTATTAAGAAAAAATAAAATACAAGGCTCCGGTAAACGGGAGCTGCAAATTGCTGTGAAAAGCGGAGGAACATATAAAAATGAATGACAGTATCATAATTAACTTTATAATTACGCTGTTTAAAAAAATTCTCAAAATTTATGATAACAGCTTTCTTGAAAAAATAATAGCGTCCGTTTGTGGATTTTTCAAAAAATCATCATCGGGCAGCGTTATTTGCAATGCTTTCACAAATAAATTTCTGTGCGGCTCTTTTTGGCGGGAAAGTGCGGTGTTTAAGGCGGTAACATTACCTGTAAGGCTGCTGTTTGCGCTGAGTAAAAAACTATCTGCCGGAATAAAAGAGAGAGATGAAAACAGCGCCGTTATGGATTTGATTAATAATATATTCAGAATCCCGGTAAGGCAATACGGCATACTCTGCACTTTTTTTACTGTCGGTTCGGTTATCGGAATATTGGCGGTGAGAAATTTTTCGGCAATGAAAGTAATAACAATTGCCGCTTTGGCTGTAGCTTCGGTAATAATGCTTGTTATTCCCGCAAATATAACTCAGCTTTATGCCGGTTCATCACTGCTGAAATTTATCGGCTCAGCTTTTAACAGCTATAAAATTCCCGATGACGGAATGGAGCTGCATGATATTAAGGGAATAAAGGTATTCGCTGTGATATTTTTTGCGACAGGCATATCGGCAGGTATTCTTTCACCGGCGATAATCTGTCTTTCGGTTATAGCGGCAGCGGTGGTTTTGCTGATTTTGCGCTATACTCTTATGGGCGTGTACATGACTGTGTTTTTTGCACCGATTCTGCCGACTATGGCATGTGCCGGTCTGATAATACTTACGGCGGTTTCATTTTTCATAGGAATAATCTGCGGAAGAATAAAGGTTTATACCGTTACTCCCATGAGTTTTCTTATTACAGCATTTATTGCACTTGCGGCAATTTCCTCGCTTGCAAGCTTTAACAGAGTTAAAAGCATAGAAATATTTATTCTCTATGCCGCATTTGCTTTTTCATTCTTTATAATTGTAAATACCTTAAAAACCAAAAATGAATGGTATAATCTCGTAACCGTGTTTGTTTTATCCGGCTTTGCTGTTGCGCTGGTCGGGATTTATCAGAACTTTTTCGGCGAAAGTCAGTCTATGCTCAGTTGGGTGGATTCAAATATGTTCGAGGATATAGGAGTAAGAGTGTACGGAACGTTTGATAATCCAAACGTACTCGGTCAGTATCTTGTTCTTCTCATGCCCGTTGCGGTTGCAATGCTTGTCAGCGCAAAAAATGTTTTTTCAAAAATCGTATTTTTTGTTTCGGCTGCCGCAATGCTTATATGTATTGTATATACCTGGTCAAGAGCCGCATGGGTGGCAGTGGTGCTTGCAATAGGCTTCTTCATGATTATGAAGGACAGAAGATGGGCAACCGTATGCATTGTCATGCTTTTGATTCTTCCGTTTGTACTTCCCGAAAGTATAATGTCGCGTATAACAAGTATCGGAAATATGAAGGATTCGTCCACCGCCTACAGAGTTTCGGTCTGGATTGCCTCTCTGAGAATAGCAAAGGATTACTGGCTCGGCGGAATCGGACTCGGTTCGGGTGCGTTTGAAAGAATCTATCAGAATTATGCCCTGAACGGAGCGGGCTTTGCTCTCCATTCGCATAATTTCTATATTCAGCTTGTGGTTGAAATGGGAATTCTCGGACTTGTTGTGTTCGTTGCAATAATATTTATGTCATTCAAACAAATTGCTTCGCTTAAGGATAATAATTCGGTAAATAAAAATGTCGCTCTTGCAATAGGCGGAGCTTTGATCGGTTATCTTTTTCAAGGCATTGCGGAGAATTTGTGGTATAATTACCGAATGGTTTTGATTTTCTGGATATATCTTGCAATTCTCCAAAGCGGAGTGGCTTTGTCGCAAAAAGAGAATTGCATGGAATTAAGGTGAAAACTAACGGAAGTATTCGTATATTACGGAACAGCTGAAAGGATTGAAAAAAAACAGTGAAAAAAATAATTCATGTGCTGACCGACACAAACGTAGGCGGCGCAGGGGTATGGCTTATGAATTTTGCAAGGGCATACGATTCGGTCAAATATGACTGCACGGCATTTCTGCCCGAAAAGTCGGAGCTTTCTCCGAAGCTGATTACTCTGGGAATGAGAGTGGTTGAAGTACCGCAGATAGCGGACGAGTCCTTTTCCAAGGGAGGAATAAAGGAGCTGAGGGACAGATTCAAGCGTGAAAAACCGGATATAGTGCATACTCACGCAAGCCTTTCCGCAAGGATAGCGGCGAAAGAGTGCGGCATATCGGTGGTAAGCACAAGGCATTGTCTGGAAGACCCGAAAACCGGAGTGAAAAGGCTGATATACGGGGCGGTTAACAACACTCTGAGCAACATAGTCATAGGAGTATCGAACGCAGTGTGCGAAAACCTCCGAAAGGACGGTATAAGCAAAAGAAAGTTAAGGCTTGTATATAACGGAGTATATCCGCTGAGAAAATATACGGCGGAGGATAAAATCAGAGTAAGGCAAAAATACGGGATTCCCGAAAATGCCGTTACTGTCGGAATAGTAGCACGGCTTGAGCCTGTAAAAAATCACAGACTGTTTCTTGATTCGGCAAGTCTGATTTGCGGGGCGAGAGATGATGTGCGCTTTGTGATAGTAGGCGGAGGAAGCCTTGAATCGGAGCTTCGGGAGTATTGCAGAGAGCTTGCAATTGAGGATAAGGTTGTTTTTACGGGATACAAGCCCGATATTACCGCCGAGATGAATATGCTTGATATAAACACAATAACCTCCGAAAGAGAGGCTCTGAGCATATCACTGATAGAGGGAATGAGCATAGGAGTTCCGGCAATCGCAACGGCGTCGGGAGGACCGAGCGAGGTAATAGATAACAAAAAAAGCGGGTTTATAGTCCCGAACTATAACAAAGAAGCGTTTGCCGAGGCTGTTTTAGAGCTTGCAGACAGCAAAGAGCTGCGCCACAAAATGGGAATAGAGGGAATGAAAAGGTCAAGAGAGATATTTTCTGTGGAAGCAATGTCGACAAAGCTTGAAGAAATATATGATAATCTGAAATAAATGAAAAATGAAAGGAATGAATAAAAATATGAAAATGATAGATGAAAAGGGCAAGCTTTTCGGAGTATTGAATATAGTAGATATACTGATAATAGTATTTGCGGTGGCAGCGGTGAGCGGAGCTTATGTTTTTCTGAAAAAAAATATAACAAAGTCGTCGCCGACGAGAACGTATGAGATAACACTGGAGCTGAAAAACGTTGAAAAGGATTTCTGCGATTCAATAATTCCGGGAAAAACCGTTTTTGACAGAATACAGAACAAGCAGTTCGGGGTTTTGAATGATGTAAGAATAAAGAAATCAACCGAATACAATGTATCGACGGTAGACGGAAGTGTTGTAAAGGTAGATGTGCCGGAAAGATACAATGCGGAGCTTGATATGGAGCTTACCACAGATACCGACATATATATAGGAAAATATCTGAGTGTGGCAACTAAGGACTTCACCGGAGCGGGCTATGTTATAGCCGTGGAAAAACCGGAATAATAAGGAAAGGACATAAGCGGATGAAAAAAATAATAGATTCCAAAGGAAAAATTTTCGGCAAGGTCAACATTTTGGATTTGCTGATAGTGGTTGTTATAGCGGTGCTTGCACTTTCAGCATTTGTAAAATTCGATAAAGCCGAAAGCCGTCTGACATCGGATAAAACGATTGAGTATACGGTAAAAATCAAGCAGATCAGACAGCCATCGGTTGACGCAATCAACAGAGAGCTGACAGGCTGGGTTGAACCGGACACGAAAAAGGAACTGGGAGAAATAACAGATGTAAAGGTAAGCCCTGCCGAGGAGCTTGTGCGCCTTAATAACGGCGAGTACACAACGGTGGAGCTTGTAGAAACCTATGACGCTCTTTTAACCATGAGAGTGAGCGGTACAGAAACGGACGATAATTTTTACACTATCTCCGGCAAAAAGCTGATTGTCGGCGAAAATCTCACTTTAAACAACGGTTATGTAACCTCTTACGGAATTGTCAAAAGCGTTAAGGTAGTTGAGCAGTAATGAAATTCAAATATTCTCTTGATAATAAAAGGTACCATACATGGAATTATCATTTGCAGAGTATGTTCGGGTGCAAGGTGTTCAAGGTCAGCCTTAACGGCGGATTTACCTGCCCGAACATAGACGGAAGCAAGGGAGTCGGAGGCTGTATTTACTGCTCCTCCTCCGGAAGCGGCGATTTTGCCGGAAATCCCGAGGATAATATAGTTGAACAGTTTGAAGAAGTAAAGCAAAAAATGCTTAAAAAGTGGCACAAGGCGAAGTATATACCTTATTTTCAGGCACATACTAATACATATGCGCCGGCAGATGAGCTGAGAAAAAAATTTGAACCGGTGCTTGCGCTTCCCGATGTTGTGGGTTTAAGCATAGCGACAAGAGCGGACGCACTTGCAGGCGATGTTGTCGAATATCTTAAAGAGCTGTCCGAAAGAACATATCTTGTTGTAGAGCTTGGATTGCAAAGCGTTTTTGACGAAACGGGAGAAAGAATAAACCGTTGTCATACCTATGCGGAATTTCTGGAGGGCTACAACCGTCTTAAAGAGCTTGGGATTAACGTGTGCGTACATCTCATAATGGGACTACCCGGAGAAACAAGGGAAATGATGCTCGAAAGCGTGAGAAAAACCGCAGAGCTTAAACCGCATACGATCAAGCTCCATCTGCTTCACGTTTTAAAGGGTACGCCGCTTGCGGATATGTATGCAAGAGGAGAATTTAAAACTCTTATGCGTGAGGAGTATGTAGACATAATCGTTGACGCACTGGAAATCATACCGGAGGATATAATAATCCAAAGACTTACCGGTGACGGCGGACGGGATTCGCTGATTGCTCCGCTGTGGAGTCTGAAAAAATTTTGCGTGCTTAACGAAATAGACAAGGAAATGGTCAGAAGAAATACATACCAGGGCAGATGTGCGGAGCGGTGACGGTTTATCGTCAAACGAATGTAATAAACGGCATGAATTTATACGGTCTTTTATGCTAATTGTTAAAGTTTCTTTCAAAATGTTGACAGAATGGGATATATAGTGTTATAATATCAGACGTAATGCAGAAAAAAGAGTTATTTTGAGGAAAAAAATCAAAAAAAGAAAAATATCTTTTCCGCACGGAGCGTTACACTGTTGTACAGCGGAAGAATGAAAATAGGGAATTTAAAAGAAAGAAGGGAGTAATAAGTGAAAAGAGCGAGAAAAGGAAGCGGACCCGTATCGGGAATAGGCAAGAAGAAAAACAGATTTTCCGAAGCTGCATACCGCAGCTCTGACGAGGGTTCTTTATATAGAGTAAACGAAGAAGAGGACAAAGAGTTAAGAAAAAAATATTTCGGTGATGAAAATTATGACGTTCAGACGGAGAATCCGGCGGACACCCCGGAAAATATCGGCGATATTGATATTAATGAGAGTGCAGGAGATATTTTAAACGGGGATATATCCGATACGGCAGATAACGGCGGAACGGACATTGCGGCTGAAAAAACTAACGAAGCCGTTCCCGAAGAAAGCGTTTCGGACGGTATCGCGGCAGACGAGCCGGAGGCGGATATAAAAATATATCAGCCGAAAAGCTCGCAGGAAAGCACCGAAAATACGCAGGAAGCCGCAATAACCGCAGAGGAACCGACAGCTTCGCCGGAAGCGGAAAGTAATAATACACCCGAAATCAAGGTTAAAAAAAGAAAGAAAATATTTTCAAAGAAATATGCCGTAATTTTTGCGGTATCGCTTGCAGTTATATTGGTAGGTTCGGTGCTGGCATTCAGCTTCGGCGGATTTTTCGGCGGCAGCGGAAATGATGTTTCGGAGGAATACATCGAACCGGTTGACGAGGTTACGGGAAAGGTTAACGTACTTGTACTGGGAGTTGACAACGAGGGCTTGAGAACCGATACGATGATAGTTGCGTCGTTTGACACAGACGATGGCACTGTCGATATGCTGTCCATTCCGAGAGATACAAGAATGTATATAGGCTCGAGATACCAGAAAATCAATGCGGCTCATGCAATTTCAAAGAAAAGCGGAAAAATCGCAGGTCCGGAGGGCTCGATTGAAGCGGTAACAAGACTGACGGGAATCCCGATTAACTATTATGTTGAATTCAGCTTTAAAGCGTTCAGAGAAACGATAGACGCACTCGGAGGGGTATACTATAACGTTCCGCAGAACATGAATTACGAAGATCCGACCCAGGATTTATACATTCACTTAAAACAAGGGTATCAGCTTTTGGACGGCGACAAGGCGGAACAGCTTGTCCGTTTCAGAAGCTATCCCGAGGGGGATATAAAGAGAGTAAAAGTTCAGCAGGACTTTATAAAGGAGCTTGCGAGCCAGAAGCTGAATGCCGGAATAATCGGCAAGCTTACCGATTTATACAAAACTCTTTCAAAGAACATAAAATCGAATTTCACGGTTTCGGATATTGCGAAATATGCGAGCCCGCTTATGAATTTAAAGCTTGAAAATCTCACCGCATACAGCTTGCCGGGAGATTACAGCGGAAGCGAATACGAAGCTTCATACTGGCTTGCGGACATGAAAGCGACAAAGGAGCTTATTGAAACGGTGTTCGGCTATGATACATCGTACACGACGATTGACAAGCCTATCAAGGGAGCGGTATACGGAAAGACGGCAGATCCGTCAAAGGTATCGGAGATTAAGACGAGCGAACAGCCGTCTGTGTCACCATCGCCGTCAGCAAGTGCGGCGGCTACGGAAAAACCGAAGAATACACAGTCGGCAACTCCGAAAGCAACCAAAAAAGCGAGCGAAAAGCCGAAAGCTTCGGCAACAGCAAAGGCGGACGGCAAGGAATCAACCAAGCCGACCGAAAGCAAGGTGGCTGAAAGCAGCAAGGAGCCGGAAAAAACCGAAGCTCCGGCGCAGACCCAAAATCCGAAGCCGTCATTCGGAAGCTCATCAAAGGACGGATTTGTAAACGGCGGAGGAAACAGCGGATTATCAAATGTTCACACACCGCCTCCGGTATCGCAGAAGCCGTCACAGAGTACACCAAAGCCGACACAGCCGGCAGCAAGCACACCTGCGCCGACCAAAACTCCGGCACAGACGGGCGGCGGTTTCCAAAGACCCGTTCCGAACAATTAAAAATAAAACACTACGGGCGGCTGCGGACAGTAACTTTCCGCAGCCGCATTATTTGTGAAAACCAATACTGTTAAAAAATACTCATTCGCTGAAAAGGGCGGAAAGGAGCTTTAAATGAGAAGAGCAAGAGGAAGAAACACCTCCGGGGAATCGACAAGAAAGAAACAGCAATATAATTATGAAGATATAGACGTTCCGGAGATACTTAAAAACGGCGGAACTCATTCGGGAAATGGGGCGGCTGTGAGAAAAAGCGGAAAGCCGAATACAAAGAAAAAAGGCAGAAATAATAAGAAGAAAAAGAAGCATACGCCGCTGAAGGCAATACTTATAATAGTACTTTTAGCAGTTGCCGCATTTATGTTCCTTATGGGAAGAAGCTTATCGGGCGGTGATGCGGAGGGCGCGCTCATACCGGTGGACATGGAAAAAGGCAAGCTGAACGTTCTGCTTCTCGGAGTGGACAAGGAGGGCTTGCGGACAGATGCGATGATGCTTGTTTCCTACGATTTAAAAAATCCGGGAGCAAAGCTTTTGTCGATACCGAGAGATACGCAGATCAAGGTACAGGACAGAAAAGTAACGAGAAAAATAAACGAGGTTCACGCAATGCATGACAATGACGGCAAGCTTATCGGACCGATGGGAAGTATCCGTGCCGTGGAATCGCTGACGGGAGTTCCGATTCATTATTATTTGGAGATGAACTTTGACGCAATCGACGAGCTTGCAAACCTTGTCGGCCCTATCGAGTTTGACGTTCCGGACATAGAGGGCAAGGGGCGGGGAATGAACTATGACGATCCGACACAGGATCTGCATATTCACCTAAAGCCGGGCTTGCAGAAGCTTTCGGGAAATCAGGTACAGCAGTTTTTGAGATACAGAAAGAGCAACAACGGTACAAAGGACGGCAGCGACATCAGCAGAGTTGAAAGACAGCAGGAATTTATAAAAGCCGCAGTAGAGCAGAAAGTGAATATCGGACTTATCACAAAGGTGCCGAGCATTTACTCAAAGCTCAAAAAGAACATGAAAACGAATTTTTCGGTGGGTGACGCTGTCAAGTATTCAAAATACTTAAAGGATTTAAAGAGTGAAAATATTCATTCATTCAGTCTGCCGGGAGAATCAAAAAGGCTGAAAGCTTGGTATTTTATCTGCGATTTCAGCGAAACAAAAACCTTGATTGAAACCGAATTTGACTATCAGGTTGATAATCTTACCAATGTAATAAGTCTGAGCGACCTTAAAGGCACGAAAAAGGTGCTTTCCTCATCGGATAAGAAGAACACTGAAAGCGAAAAGCCGACAAGCGAGCCGACAGCGGGTACTTCCTCAAATAAATCCGGCTCAAAAAATCAAAGTACGTCGGAGGAGGACGGTGAGGAATTCACCAACTATGACGAGTATGAAAACAAGAGCGGCGGAAAGACCGATAAGACAAATAAAGGCAATTCCTCCGCTGCGGACAAGTCAACCGACAAAAAAGATGATATTATAATAACCCCGAAGCCGAAGAATACCGAAACGCCGAAAGCGGACAGCGAAGCGACAAAAGCTCCGCAAAGCACCGCCGGCAGTGAGGATTACGGAACGGACGACGATTACTATACCGAAGACGACGAATATATAAATCTGGACGAATAAACAGTAAACAAGAAGAAATCCCGACGTATAAGAAAAATACGGCGGGATTTTTTCGGTTTTGTTATGCATTATCTACAAAAGGGACGACAAATTCACAAATAAATATCAAAAATAAAATAAAATAAGCCAAAATTTTACGAATTTACTTAAATAATATTGACAACGAAGATTAAAAATAGTAAAATAAGCGATAATGGATGAATCTGTATAATTATAACGGAACAGCCCGTAATATTTCACATTTAATACAAAAATATTTTCAAAATATTACTGTTATAATGTGATTGTTACAGGGATATTGTTCTTTGTCAGCAATTTTACAGTTATGTTACATCTGTTGAAATTGCATTGACTTATTGCATTAAGTTGTGTTATAATCAATGCAGAGTTAAGGACACGTGTTATCCTTAACGATCATTTAGTAGGCGGTTCGCAAGAAAGGGTGTGTGCCGGCCTCCAGGAGAATCCCTTTCAGAATATTTATAAGGAGGATTTGAGAGTATGAAAACAAATCTCAAAAAGGCTATTTCAGCTGTAAGTGCTTTAGCTCTTGCAGGCAGCGTAGTACCGGCTTCTTTTGCCGCTAAGCTGACATTGAAAGACGTAGCAGATACAGCATCATATGCAACTGCTGTAAATACATTGGTTGCATTGAAGGTTATCAACGGTTACGAAGACGGAACTTTCCTTCCGGATAACCTCATTACAAGAGCAGAAGCAACAAAAGTTATGGTTGCAGCTCTGAACCAGATCGATTCAGCTGAATCAATGAAGGGTTCAACAAAGTTCACAGACGTTGAAGCAAAGCACGAATGGGCTACAGGCTTCATCAACGCAGGCGTACAGGCAGGCTACATTAACGGTATGGGCGACGGTACATTTGCTCCTGATGCAAACGTTACATATGCTCAGATGGTTAAAATGCTCGTAAGCGCTATGGGTTACAACGAATACGCTGAATTCTTGGGCGGATATCCTAACGGATTTATCTCAATCGCTAATTCAGAGGGTGTAACATCAGGCGTTAAGGCTAATGCTGATGACAACGTTACAAGAGCACAGGTTGCTCAGTTGGTTTACAACGCATTGACAGCTCCTGTTGTTGAAAAAAAGGGTGTAACTTACACAGATTCAGGTGCTATCCGTCCGAAGATCGAAAAGATGAACGGTGAAGACGGCAACAAGTATAAGTCACTTCTTACAACACAGTTCAACGCTTACTATGTTGAAGGTTATGTAACAGCTACATCAAAGTCACCTTCAGCAGGTCTTAAGACAGACGAAGTTAACTTTGGTATTGCTAAATCAGAAAAGTATGACAACGACGATTTGGGTCTTGAAGCATTCAAAGCACAAAAGAACCTTTCAGACTATGCTGACGTTGTTGACGATCCTGCCAGAATCGTAACCGTAAAGGTTGGCGACACTGACGCTGCTGATTACGAAGGCACATATGCATCGGCAATCATCTTGGTTGACGAATATGATGATAAGAGCTTCATCAGCTTCCAGGCTTCGGGCAAGAACAAGACATTCAAGTTCGACACATCACTCGTTGATGATGACGAATATGAAACAAAGGGCTTTGACAAGCGCAGTGAAAACTACTTGTACATCTTTGCAAGCGATTCAGCTTCAAAATCAACAAAGTACAACCTCCAGGCTAACAGCAGCAAAGAGCTTGCAGTTAAGCTTTATGTAAACGGTTCATTGATTGCAGACGCTAACACAGCAGACGCTACAATGAGAGAGTACATTCAGAAGTATGTTATCGACGCAACTGTAGGCGATGTTGAATTGGTTGATACTTACAAGACAGACGGTTACTATGACGCTATCTATGTAAACAGCTATTTAACAGCTCAGGTTGATTCTGTAGACAAGACAAAGATCAGATTCTCAAACACAATTCCTGCCGGAGTTGCTTCTGTAGATCTTGACACAGAAAACAACGATGACCTCGTTTACAACATTTACTACAACGGCGAAAAGATCGCTCTTAACGAAGTTAAGGTTGATGACGTTCTTTCAATTTCTTACAATGTTAAGGATGCAAACAAGGACGCAAAGGCTAACTTCAAAGACGCTGATCACTATGATATCTACGTTTCAAGAAACGTTCAGACAGGTAAGTACAACGGTACTTCAAAGTCAAACGAAACTGTAAACATCGGCGGAACAAGCTACAAGTTCATTGAGGATTATGCTACAGAAGAAGCTAAGCTTTCAATGAGCGATGAATACACAGTTTACCTTGATTACTTCAACAGAATCTTCAAGACTGAAAAGAATACATCTGCTGCTAAGTACGGTATCATTGATAAGTTCACTTACAGTGATTCAGAAGAAAACTACAAGATCGTTATGTTCACAGCTGACGGCGAAAAGAAGATAGTTTACTTCGATGGTAAAAAGGGTAAGACTATCATAGACGGAAAAACAACAGATGGCAGTGCTGCTGAAACTGCTGCAAAGGGAAGAATTTACACAGGTACAACAAAGAATGCTGTTGAAGACAGAGTTGTTAAGTACAAGATTTCTTCTTCAACAGGTCGTGTAACATCACTCGAATTCCTTACAGGTGTAGAAGCAACTGCTGATTACAAAGCTTCAACAGGTGCAATCGGTTCTGTAAAGGTTAACGATGCAACAAAGGTAATTGATTCTATCAACTACTGCGCTAACGGCTATGATGATTATTCAGATTTGTCAATAGCTTCTAAGGGTTCATTGGTTAACAGCACAAACTACACAGCTTTCGGTTTCGATAAGAACGACGGTTATCACCAGTTGGTACTTGTTACAAAGGGTAAGGCTGCTTACAATGAAAACACAAGATTTGCTGTTGTTGCTGATTCTACAGGTTCAACACAGAGCGAAGTAACACATGAAGATGTTGTTACAATCCCGGCTTACTGGTACAACACAGCTGAGGGCGCTGACAACTCGAAGCAGGTTACATTGATTGGTAACAATGATGTATATGATGAGGGTGAAGTTTCTAAGCTCCAGACAGGTGATGTTATCGTATTCACACTCGATTCTAACAACGAAATCGACAAGTTTACTAAGATCTTCAGCTTTGCAGGCGGAGTTCCCGAACAGGACGAACTTACAAAAAAGGCAATCGTTGCAGGCGACGCTAAGACGCTTCCTACACTTGGCGGTGCTATAGCTAACCCGTCAACAGACGCTTCTTCTAACTGGAGCAAGACATGGGATAACTCGGACAAAGCAGGTGAAGATGATCCTATCCAGTTGGTATTCGGACCTATCGTTGACAAGAACGGCGACAAGGGCTTCACAGTTGCTAAGATCACAAGCGGAACATATGATTACGATGGTAAGAGCCAGTCAGGTCTTATCACAAACCTCAGCCTTGGTAAGGGTGTAGCAGGTGGTGTATATGACATCGATATGACATCTGACACAGCAGTTTATGAGTACAACTATGCTAACTCTAAGAAGAACAGACTCGCATTGGGTTCAACTTCTTCAATAGTTAAGACATCGTTCTCAGACAGCTGCCTCGCAGACGACAAGGATATCATTCCTTGGGATCTCGACCTTGACGGCGAAAAGGTTAACAGAGCAAGTGTAAACTTCGCTTTCGCTAAGGTTGTTGACGGCGTTGCTACAGACGTTATCGTATTCCTTGCTAAATAATCTTTGATTATAAAGCTTAATAAGAGCTGCCCGTAAGGGCAGTTCTTTTTTTGCGTTTTTGCGCTTTGAAAACGACACAATCAGAGCAGTTATTCAAAAAAAGACTTATACCGAATCGGAAGGATTTATCTGTCCGCTTGTTCATTAACTAAAAAATCGGCAGAAACAGCTTGATTTATTTCCGCAATCATGATATACTTATTATGATTTATTTTATGACGTGAAATTTAAGCCGCAGGAAGCGGCAGGACGGAGGAAAATCAATGGCATTTATTGACGAAAGGAAGGAATATGAAATATGCGGTATGTTTCCAAAAAGACCGTGGATGAATTATCTGTGGAATGAGGAATACATAGCAATTATCAATCAGTTTGGCTGCGGAAAGGGCAGAATGTCCGCAGAAAACAATTTTCAGCGTGACATTGTAAAGGACACCGACAGCAGATTGCTGTACATTAAAGCGGACGGTGAAATAACTGCGCTGAACAGAAACTATAAAAATGCAGAATTTGATACCTTTAAGACAATTGTCGGTATCGGATATTCTACGGTTATTTCCGAATACAAGGGAATACGCTGCGAATTTACAATTATTGTGCCTCATAAGGGAAAGAGGGAATGTTGGAGAGTTGTTTTGAAGAATACTTCGGCGGAAGCAAAAGAGTTTGATTTATACGCATTTGCCGAGATTGACGCAAGAATAGGGGAGCATCTTTCCTGCACATACGGAGATTTTGACAAAAAGCTTAACGGCGTGTATTTCCGCCACAAGGCATATGACAATCCGACAGAATATCATGTTGTACACTTTGCAACAAGCGGCAACGTGGCTGCATACGAAACCGCAAAAAGAAGATTTATAGGTACATACGGCAATATCTTGGAGCCGGACGGAATAAAGAACGACAAGCTTTCCTGCACGGATAACTCATTCGATGCCGATACACAGGCAATTTTGCAGTCAAAAATAAAACTTGCCCCGGGTGAGGAAAAAACTATATATTATACCGCCGGCGTTGAAAAGTCAATCGAGGAGGCGGAAACTAATTCAAAGGCTGTTTTATCCGAAGAAAGCTTCAATGAGGAACTGAGAATACTTGCGGAGCAGACAAGCAAATATGATGATAAAATATATATTGATACTCCCGATGAGGAAATAAACCGCCTGGTTAATATCTGGCTCAAGCGACAAATGGATTTGGGTAAAACCTGGGGACGTGTGTACAATAAAGGCTTCCGTGACATTATGCAGGATATTTCCGGCTTTGTACAGCTTGACCCTCAGATTTGCAGAAGTAAAATTCTCGATTGCGCACAGTATCAGAAAGAGGACGGAAACACTCTGCGCTCATGGGTGCCGATTGACAGAAGAAATTACCGTGACGGCGCAACATGGCTCTTGCAGACAGTTACCGCTTATATAAAGGAAACCGCCGATAAATCTATACTTGATGAAAAGGTGGGATATTTTGAAAGCGAGGTTGTTGAAACGCTGTTTGAACACTGCATAAGGGCGATTGAGTTCTTGTATCGTGAGGTCGGCGAACACGGTCTGTGCCTTTGGGGCGGCGGCGACTGGAACGATTCCTTTGACGGCGCAGGTTTGCAGATGATAGGAGAGAGCGTTTGGCTGTCAATTGCCGCAATCAAGTCGACTAACGACTTTAACGAGCTTTTATCGTGGCTCGGAAAGGACAATTTGATTAAGAAGTATACCGAAAAGCGTGATGTTATGACCGAAAATATTCATAAATACGGCTGGAATGAGGATCACTTTATTTACGGTATAAATGACTGGCACGAACGCGTCGGCTCGTATGACACTCCGACAGGCAGACTGTTCTTAAATCCGCAGACGTGGGCGGTACTTGCACACATCGCAGACGATGACCAAAAGCTTATGGATCTGGTTGAAGATGAGCTTTCATGTGATTTCGGCTACGTTCAGCAAAAGCCGTGCTACACAACTCCCGACCCTCATGTGGGAAGAATATCCTATTTCGGAAAGGGCTTTTATGAAAACGGCTCGGTGTATAATCATGGCGTTGCGTTTAAGATTGTTGCCGACTGCGTTGCAAACAGGGGCGATAATGCATACAAGACTATCAAGATGATGCTTGCAACAAATCCCAAAAACAGCGATTCGGGCGTTGAACCGTATGCGCTCTGCAATATGTATTTCGGACCGGAAAACGAAACCAGAAAGGGCGAAGCTCCCATGCACTGGATTACCGGGACAAGCAGCTGGATGTTCAGAGGTATCGTTGAATATCTGATAGGCGTGCGCGCCGATTTTGACGGTCTTTTGATCGACCCCAGACTCCCGGACGGCTGGGATAATGTAAAAATTACCCGTGCTTTCAGAAATGCGGTTTACAGCATTGAAATCAAAAGAGGAAACGAAAAAGCGGTTGTTGTTGACGGTAAGGCAATTGATAAAAATGTTATTCCCGTGTTTGATGACGGCAAAAAGCATGAGGTTTTGATGTACATATAATACGGCGGAATTTTATACAAATTTTTATTTTAAAACTATTGACTTTTTCTTTAAGTGTGGTATAATAAAAATGTGGAAGCCGGAACGGTTGCCACGATACAAATGAAATCACTTTTGTGAGGTTATACCTCAGCACAGTGAGCCTATCTGTTGCAGCAGACGGCTCACTTTTTTTATTGTCAAAGCTAATGAAAATATCAAAAAATTTTAGTAAAACCACTTGACTTTTCCTTTAAGTATGGTATAATAAAAATGTGGAAGCCGAAACGGTTGCCACAAGAAATACAGTTAACTAAAAATGAGATTAATAATCTCAACTCTTAGTGAGCCTATCTGTTGCAGCAGACGGCTCACTTTTTCTTTATGTGCGCTATCACTTCTTTAATGATTGCGAATACAAATCCTAAGATAGTACAAATAGCAGCAATTTCAGATAAAGTAATATGTATCTCCCCCTTTCGAGAAAATTTCCCGTCAAGAGCTATACATTCGCCTCCATTCCGCTCAAGCGGGATGATAAGGCAACCGTCCAACCGTTTACAAAGGAGTTAAAATCAACAGTGAAACGGCAGACTTCCATAATGCAAATTATACCATATTTGATATTCTGTGTCAATGAAAAATATTTAAATAAAATTTTAGTAAAACCACTTGACAAACAGCCGAAATTAGTGTAGATTAGAATTAGAAAATGCATTATTTTTCTTATTTTTACAAATGCTGAAAAATTATTAAAAAAGGAGATGTTGAAAAATGAAAAACACAAAAAGAATCATTGCGGCGGCATTGACGGGAACGGCAGTTTTAATGATGTCATGCACCGTTTTTGCAAGCAGTGCGGCATACAGTCTGCCCGAATCCTCAAATGCGGTTTCTGTATTTGCCAACGGAGAAAAAATCAGCCTTACGGATGAACCGTTTGTTAAAAACGGGGAAGCATATGTTCCCTTGCGTGAATTTTTAAACAGTACCTCAAAGGCTTCGGAAATCACATGGAATGATGACAGAACTCTTATTGTTAAAAACCAATATAAAAATGAGGTTTTGGATAAGGACGTTTCCGGAGAGGTTTATTTTGCAATCGACAGCAATGTGATTAAAATCAAGGATCCCGAAAAAAATGTCATGCAGAAATACAAATTACAGAATTCTCCCCTTTTGATTGACAGTAAAACTTATATTCCGTATGAATTGATAAAGCTGATTGACGAGGAAATGCGGGCAACAAGCGGAATCGAGTTTACCGTCGGAGATAATGCGGATTATCAGGAAATGCTGAAAAAGGCACTTACCTGGGCGGACGGTCTTAAAACACGTGACGGCAAGCCCCGATATGAGATGATGACCGAGGATATGCAAAAGGAGTTTATAGAGCTTCAAAAGGCATATGTAGGGGATGAGGAATGGAACTATGTAATAGGATATTCCAGCCCGTGGACGATTTCGAGCGATATTCTCATTTGCGGTGATAATGCATATATCACATACTATCAGACCGACAGCACGCCTGAGATATATGTCTATAATGAAAAGCTGACCTTTGAGAAATCGGACGATAAGCTGCTTGTAAGCGGCTCTGAGGATATTACTGCCGAGGACAGCAGCGTTTGCGCATATATAAGAAAAATCGACGGAAACAAAGTGACTCTTGACTTGGCGGAATTTATTCAATGTACGGATTCCGAAAGAATAGACGAGTTAAACCTCTCCGAGGACAGCGATTTCCCGAACGGATATTACATCTATAATCCCGATGAAACAACTGCAGAATATATTCTCACGGACGATACTCTCTATACCTTTATAGATTGGAACAGAGAGTTTACCGATAAGGACAGCGATATGTTCGTTATGACAAACAGTCTTGATACTTTCACAAAGTATGTTAACACCTATGAGGAGTCAAAACCCGGTATGCCGTTTTTCTTTGAACTTGACGGCGATGAGGTGTGGAGTATAACCGAACATTATATGCCGTAAATAATTTTGTGCCTGCCGTTATAAACGGCAGGCAGTTATTTCTTTTTCAGAGCATATTTTTTATAAAATTGAGTATATTAGTAGTGTGATATTTATTAATTTAAATTTTTTAAAGAATTTTTGCAAAAACTCTTGACTTTTTGCGTTTTACGTGATATAATTATATAGTTCTAAAAATTAAATATATCGCAGGGTAGAGCAGTCTGGTAGCTCGTCGGGCTCATAACCCGGAGGTCGTTGGTTCAAATCCGGCCCCTGCACCCAGAAAAAGCGGTCAAAATAGATGCAATCTGTTTTGACCGCATTCTTATGCGGTTTTTGAGCATTTTTGAAAAATTCGATTTGACTAAAAAACAGTAGATGCACCCACCCGTTTGACCGGACTTGAACCGGGGACACCGTAAAAATCAAATATAAAATCAATTCAAAAAACGCTAATGTACAAAACAGATGCAATGTATAACATAATGGTTTTGAACCACAACACAACTTAATATGGATAAATTAAGACGATAGTTTCTAAATAGAGATTATCGTCTTTTTTTGTATTTATAAAAATGAAAGGATGAAAAAAATGAATGAGAAAAAATTTTTACAACAGATGTACGGCAAACTTGAAAATCAATTAGAACAGGAGGTGAAACTTGCAGATGACAGCATTGAAATTTCAGAGGGCGATAAAGCTATTTTCAAAATTGACAGTAAAGGCGATGTGCTTTATTCGGCGGACAAGCAATTCTCAAATATCGTTAACAAGCTTCATGGCAAAATAGAGAATGATGTACGCAACACAAAAGAGTTTCTTAAAGTGATGGATAACAGTCCGGAATTAACGGCGGTTG